>JAUXYA010000030.1 GCA_030684405.1 Burkholderiales bacterium
ACACGAGGACTGTGCCCCCGTCATTCCTGCGCAAGCAGGAATCCAGGGGTTTTGTATTGAAGCGAAACTGGATTCCGGCTCGCGCTACGCGCGTCCGGAATGACGGTATCTTTGTCACTGAATTATGTAATCTTCAATAAGTTGCAGTGCCCCCGACTGCTCAGTACGCCGCAACGCTTCCTCCGACAGCGTCACCGGTAATACCGCGTCAAGACCGAGGTCCAGCCACTTCCGCATGTGCTGTGCCTCTGCCGGAGGATCGGTGTAAAGCGCACACTGCCCCGCAATGGCTGTGGCCGCAGACAATGATCTCGCTGACGTTCAGGTTGAGCACGGCAAACTCCACGGCTTCGGCAGTTCCGTGATAGCCGTAGGACGCATCGTAGGGTGGCACGAAATTGCCGAAATTGCGCACGATAAACAGCTCGCCGGCTCCACTGTCCAGGATCAGATAGGGGATGTCGTCAATCTCAGCCCGGCTTGCCATCCAGCCGCGGTCGTGTCAACACCGGCCAGTAACCCAGGGCGTAGAGGCCAAAAGCGGCGGCCCACAACACACCCGACACCTGGACGCTGGGCAGATACCACGCCGAGGAAACCATCGGACCCAATACGCGCACCAGCGCTGCCAGCTGTATCAGCAGAAAACATGTCAACTCAAACCCGTCCGCGACCAGTGGTCGCGCGGTATGACCACGGGCAGTGCGGGTCATCATGCCCAGGGTCAGCCCGCCGATCGCGCCTACGGTCAGCGCGTGTATGGCAGAGGACTCAGCGAGCAAGCCCAGTCCGGACATTGCACGCAAGGCGAGATAGACAACAATCCAGGCGTAGGCCGCGTGCAGTATCCACACCAGCGGCGTAGACAGGGTGCGCCAGGAGCGCCACAGATACAGTCGTACGCCATGCGCGAGAGCAGCGGCCAGTGCGATCACCGCCACGATCGAGGACGACAACTGCAGAAGATCCGCGACGAACAACAGCAACACTGAGCCCAGCGCCAGTTTTTCCAGCAGCGCTTGACGTGTCGCTCCGGCGCCGGGCACGCCGTTGTTGGTAAACATCGGGATGACCCGCCCGCCCATGACCACCATGATGAACAGCATCACGTCCAGGCCCAGCACCAGGCTCAACCGCGGTGGCAGTTCAAATATACCCAGCAGGGCGAGGTGCAGCACGGCGACCAATGCACCCATCAGCAGCAGCAAGCCGACAAAAAAATAGTTGCGGACATTACGAGATCGCCATAGGGGTATGCCGATGGCCACAGCCAGCGCCACTGGAAAAGCGGCGTTTACCACAGCGGCCAACGCCCCCCACGACGTCAGCACCAGCACCCGGCCAGCCAGCCACAGCGTTGCCAGCGCCAGCAACGGCATGCCCACTGCCGTCGGCTGGCCGGTCCACGCGCGCACCGCAGTCAGAAGAAACCCGGCAACCACCGCCAGCGTGTAGCCGAACAGCATTTCGTGGCCATGCCAGATTGGCCCCTGCAGATAGGCAGCAGGCAACCAGCCTGAATACTGCGCCGTCCACAGCAGCACACTGCTGGCGCTGAAAATACTCGCCAGCAGGTAAAACGGGCGAAAGCCCAGTTGCCACAATGCGAATCCGGCCACTGCCCGACCTCAGTCGATCAGCAGTGGATTGCCCTGCCGGTCGAAAGGCATGAACGCACCGAACGCGCCGGTCTTGATGGCCTCTATCATGCGCTGCAGCGACTGGTCCGCTTCGTCACTGCTGGGTGCGCAACCGCCACGACCGGACAGCCCGGCGACAAACACGACCGCCCAGTCGCGCCCGAATTGGCGCGACTCTTCGACCAGTGCGGCAAAGGTGTCCAGTTCCTCAGGCCGCTTGTCCACCGACATCAACGGGATCAGCGCTCCGCCTTCACCCTGCTCAAAACGGGCGCGCTGTTCGGCAGTGGCCTCTTCCGGCAGTGCGGCATCGGCAAACACGAATAGCAGCCGCTGCGGCTCGGGCTGCGTGCGGGCGGCACACAGCAGATCGTCAAAACTTGAAATATTCATGGTTGTGTTTTCCGCAAAATCAGTTGAGCCATGCAGGACGCAATTACTGCACCAGCGGTGTATCGGCAGCCTCGAGTTCAATACCTGTGATTACCGCCTGACCCGCCAGCAGCTGCAAATACTGGCGCACTGCCGCCACATAGGTCTGCTGGCGCAGCGCGTTAGCCACTGCGCCCTGTACCGACTCGAATGACTGTGACAAACCCGGCTCGCGCTCCAGCACCTCGACCACATGCAGACCAAAACGGCTATGCACCAGGCGCGGCAACACGCCTACCTCGACATGGCCAAACAGTTCACGGGCAAACTCAGGCGCACAGTCCTTGTCGCTGAGCCAGCCAAGATCACCACCTTCAGCCGCACTGGGGCAGTTGGACAACTCCCGGGCGGCGCTGGCAAAAACCCCGGTCGCATTCCCGTCATGGCAGCGCACATCGAGCAAGGCGATCTCCGCGCGCTTGCGCAGGGCCGTCACATCCGTCCCCGGCGTCACCGCAAACAGGATATGCCGGACATGCACGCGCTCACCCGTACGGTAGCTGCCCTGATGTGCTGCATAGTGGCGGCGACAATCCTCGAGTGAGGGTTCGGCAACGGGAAGCTTGCGTTCAAGCAGCGTTTCGATCGCGCCCGAAGCGGCCTCGCTGATCACCCCATCCGCAACGCGGTCCTCTGCCGCAAGCAGGCCAGCGGCCTGTGCCGCCTGCCGCAGCAGTTCAGTGCAGGCGCGTTGGCGCAGTTCTGCCGCGGACAGGATTTCATCGCAGCGGTTCAGGGCCACACCATTGATACTGGCAACAGTTTGGTCGCGCGTATTCATGATCGCTGTCTCCACGCGGGTCAGGTGCCGCTGCCGGGCTGCTGCGGCTGGTCGTGGCCGGCCGGCACATTGAGCCGGCGGCTGCGCACAACCTGCTGCGGACGGAACAGATAAGCCACCGTCGCAAAACCGCTCCACACATGCACCAGCCTGCTGAATGGGAACAACAGGAAGATGGTCATGCCAAACACCACGTGCACCTGATAGGGCCACGGCAGAACTGCCAGCGCGCTGGCGTCCACCGGGCGCAGGGTCATGATGCGTTGCGCCCAGTCGGCCAGCAGCACCATCACGCTGCCGTCAGCGTGGGACAGCGAGTACGGAAGGGTAATCAGGCCCAGCGTCAATTGCACCCACAGGATGATCAGGATGGCGAGATCGGTACGGTGGCTGGTCAGGCGGATACGCGGATCGAAGATGCGCCGGTAGAGCAGCAGCGACAGCCCGATGAAGCACACCAGGCCCGCAATCCCGCCCGCCACCACGGCGAGCAGCTGCTTGGTTGCGGCACTCATGAAGATGCCGTACACGCTGTGCGGAGTGAACAGGCCGACGAGATGACCGAAGAACAGGAACAGGATGCCGAAGTGAAACAGGTTGCTGCCCCAGCGCAATGTTCCGGTGCGCAGCAACTGCGACGAATCGCTCTTCCAGCTGTACTGGTTCTGGTCGAAACGGATCAGGCTGCCCACTACAAAAACTGCAAGGCAAATGTAGGGATAGACCTGGAAAAGAAAGCCATGCAGTCCGCTCATGAAGACACTCCTTGTCTGGCGTTGATGCCGCGAATGATGCGTATGGGTTGCGGCTGACCGGGCCGGTTCTGTCCTTTGGCCGAGCAGCCGTCAAACACCGGGGGTTCGGCCCAGCTCTCGTCCAGAGGCGGCTCCGCTGCGAGCTTTACCGGCCGCGCCTGCTCGCCAGCGAGTTCGAGCAGCGCCCCGAGCACACTGGCGTACGGAGTCGCCCGCTCCTGCAGCGCATTGAACAGGGCATTAAAGATGTGCGCCATCTCGCCGAGGAAGGCGCTCGCCTCGCTTGGCGGCTGCGTGGACACGAACTCGAGCACGACCGGCAGATAGTCGGGCAACTCACCCGGCGCCAGATACAACCCTGCTTTCTCGTAGGTCTGCGCGAGATCGATCATGGCCGGGCCGCGATCACGCGAATCCCCATGCACATGCTCGAACAGATGCAGCGAAGTGGCACGGCTGCGGTCGAACAGTTCCACATAGTTGGCCTCAGCATCAAGGGCATCGGCGCCCGCGAGCGCGGCAAGCAGCGCTTCGAGCTCGGTTTGCCGTGTCGCCGTCAGCGCCGCTTCGTTGCGCAGAATTTCCCGCATCTCCGGCAGGTCGGCACGCATTTCAGCATCGGGATAGGTCAGCAGGGCGGCCAGCACACGCAGAGTGCCGGAAGATGACGAGGGTTTTCGGCGTCCGAGCATGATCAGACCTCCAATTTGACGGGTATGGTGCGTTTCTTCTCGCCACCGAACAGGCTGACCTCGCTTGTCCCTTCCGAGCAGCCGTTACCGAACGAGAAGCCGCAGCCCCCGCGCAAGTTGAAGGTGTTCTCGGCATACTCGCGATGGGTGCTGGGGATCACGAAACGATCCTCATAGTTGGCAATTGCCATGATGTGGTACATCTCCTCGACCATAGCCTGACTGAGGCCGACCTGTTGCAGCACCGTGGTGTTGATGCGCTGATCGATGTGCTTCTCGCGCTGATAGGCGCGCATCGCCAGCATGCGTTCCAATGCGCGCACCACGGGCACCGTGTCGCCGGCGGTGAGCATGTTGGCCAGGTATTTGACGGGAATACGCAACTGGCTGACATCCGGTATTTCGCCGTTGCTGCCGACATGGCCGGCATTGGCTGCAGCGCTGATCGGCGACAGAGGCGGCACGTACCAGACCATCGGCAGCGTGCGGTATTCAGGATGCAGGGGCAGCGCCACCTTCCATTCCACCGCCATTTTGTAAACCGGGCTGTTGCGCGCCGCTTCCATCCACTTGTCAGGGATGCCATCGATCGCGGCCTGGGCAATGACCTGAGGATCGTGCGGATCAAGGAAGATGCCAAGCTGCGCCTGGTACAGGTCGCGGTCATGCTCGACGCTGGCGGCCTCCTGGATGCGATCCGCGTCATAGAGCAGCACACCCAGGTAACGGATGCGGCCGACGCATGTTTCGGAGCACACGGTAGGCTGCCCTGCTTCGATCCGCGGATAACAGAAGATGCACTTCTCGGCCTTGCCGCTTTTCCAGTTGTAATAGATCTTTTTGTACGGGCAACCGCTGACACACATGCGCCAGCCGCGGCATTTGTCCTGGTCGATCAGCACGATGCCGTCTTCTTCCCGCTTGTAGATCGAACCCGAGGGGCAACTCGCCACGCAGGCCGGATTGAGGCAGTGCTCACACAGCCGGGGCAGGTACATCATGAAGGTGTTCTCGAACTGGCCGTAGATGTCCTTCTGGATGTCATCGAAATTGCGGTCTTGAGAGCGCTTGCTGAACTCGCCGCCGAGGATTTCTTCCCAGTTCGGGCCCCAGACAATCTTGTCCATCTGCTTGCCGGTGATCAGACTGCGCGGCCGTGCGGTCGGTGTGGCCTTCATCTCCGGCGCGCT
>JAUXYA010000034.1 GCA_030684405.1 Burkholderiales bacterium
ACGACGACCGGCAGTGCCACCGCGATCGCGCTGATCTATCCCGAACTCAAGGGCAAGCTGAACGGGCACGCGGTGCGCGCGCCGGTGCTGAATGCCTCACTCACCGATTGCGTTTTCGAATTGCAGCGCGCCACAACTGCGGAAGAGGTCAATGCGCTGTTCGCGGCGGCGGCAAAAGGTCCTCTCGCCGGCATACTCGGCTACGAAACCCGGCCACTGGTCAGCGCCGATTACGCGCGCGACACCCGCAGCAGCATCGTCGATGCGCCATCGACGATGGTCACCGACGGCACGCTGCTCAAGGTCTACGCCTGGTACGATAACGAAATGGGCTACGCCTGCCGCATGGTCGACCTCGCCTGCCACATGAAGGCCACGGGCATCTGACATGCAACACGCGGTGCGCAACTACGCCATCGTCACCGCTGCCTACTGGGGCTTCACGCTGACCGACGGCGCCCTGCGCATGCTGGTGCTGCTGCACTTCTACCGCCTCGGCTACACCCCCTTCACCCTCGCCTTCCTGTTCCTGCTCTACGAAGCCGCCGGCGTGGTCGCCAACCTCATCGGCGGCTGGCTGGCCACGCGCTTCGGCATTGCGCGGATGCTGATGGTGGGCCTGGTCACGCAGATCATCGGCTTCATGCTGCTCTCGCTGCTCAACCCGGAATGGACTGCTGCGCTGTCCGTAGCCTGGGTACTGGTGGCACAGGGCATCTGCGGCGTGGCCAAGGATCTGACCAAGACTGCCAGCAAGTCGGCGATCAAGGTCACAGCAGAGCAAGTCGACAACCGCGAGGCGGGCCAGTTGTTCAAGTGGGTGGCCTGGTTCACCGGCAGCAAGAACGCGATGAAGGGTGTCGGTTTTTTCCTTGGCGGCCTGATGCTGGAACTGCTGGGTTTCCGCGGCTCCCTGTGGATCATGGCAGCGCTGCTCGGGCTGGTGCTGCTGGGCGTGGTGCTGTCCCTGCCGCCGATGATGGGCAAAAGCCGCGCCTCGAAATCGGCGAAGGAACTGTTCGCCAAAAATCCGGGTATCAACGCCCTGGCGGCAGCCCGCATCTTTCTGTTCGGCGCGCGCGACGTCTGGTTCGTGGTCGGCGTACCGGTGTATCTGTATTCGGCGGGTTGGACTTTCCCGATGGTGGGCGGCTTTCTCGCTGCCTGGACCATCGGCTACGGACTGGTGCAGTCCATCGCACCGCGCCTGGTACGCCGCAGCAGCGACGGCCTGAGCCACGAAGTACCGGCCGCAAGGACCTGGTCTGCCGCGCTGGCACTGATCCCCGCAGCGCTCGCGGCGACGGTTTTTCTCGAACTGCCCCAGTTGCAATGGATCGTGGTCGGCGGGCTTGCTGTATTCGGATTCGTTTTTGCCGTGAACTCTTCGGTGCACAGCTATCTGGTGCTGGCCTATGCGGGTTCGGAAAAGGCCGCCGAGGATGTGGGCTTCTACTATGCGGCCAACGCGGCAGGACGTTTCGGCGGCACCCTGCTGTCCGGACTGCTCTACCAGTGGGGCGGGCTCGGCTGCACCCTGCTCGGCTCGGCGCTGATGCTCTTCGCCTGCTGGCTGATCACCTTGCGGCTGCCGAACGGCACGCCAGAAGCTGCGGGGATGCGCGTATGAACGACCGCTTTCAGCCGGCCGGCGAGGCACAGGCCCTGGGCGTACTCTCCGCCCTCGCCCAGCCCTCGCGCCTGCGCATATTTCGTGCTCTGGTCGGCGCCGGCCCCGTCGGCCTGCACCCGGGCCAGATCGGCGACGCGCTGCGCATTCCGGCAAATGCCCTGTCTTTCCACCTGCGGGCACTACACGGCAGTGGACTGGTTTCGCTACAGCGCGAAGGCCGTTTCCTGCGCTATCGCGCAAACCTGGGCGCCATGCAGGAGCTGCTGCAATTCCTGACAGCCAACTGTTGCGGGGGCGAGCCCTGCGCCGGCAGCAATCATTCAATTACAGTGGAAACACGGCCATAAACATCACTTCGTCAAGTACAGCGCGGCAGTCATACCCGGCTTCCGCCCCAATCGCGATGCGCTGGCCTGACTCCAGAGCAACAACATCGAGACGGGGAATCTGCGCACCAAAGGCAGAGAAAAGTTCGCACAGCCGGATTTATGTTGCGCCGCACATGGATTGTCATATGCCTGTCACATCGCACTGATTCAATGCGAAGGTGATTTCTGGCAAGAGTTTAAGAGTTTGCTTGTGAAATTACATTTATCTTCCATCTTTGGGGACCACACATGATCAAACATTTTCGATTAACCGCGCTGGCGGCCTGTTTCGTTTTTGCAACCGCAGCGACGGCCCAGCAAAAGGTAGACCCCGCTCTTCCCGACTACAAAGCCGGCAGCGGCGTTTCCGGTAACCTGACCTCGATTGGGTCGGACACGCTGAATAACCTCATGACTTATTGGGCCGAGGGCTTCCGCAAGTTCTACCCCAACGTGAACATTCAGATTCAGGGTGCCGGCTCGGGAACCGCGCCACCGGCCCTGGTTCAGGGAACGGCCCAGTTCGGCCCGATGTCCCGCCCGATGCGTGGCACCGAAATCGGTGACTTCGAAAAGCGCTATGGCTACAAGCCCACCGCCATTCGCGGCGCTATCGATGCCCTGGGCGTCTTTGTGCATAAAGACAACCCCATTGAGTGCTTAAGCCTTCAGCAGATTGATGCCATCTTTTCATCAACCCGCCGGGGCGGCGCAAATGCGGCAATTACCTCCTGGGGCCAGGCCGGTTTGACAGGGGAATGGGCCAAACGGCCGATCTCTCTGTATGGCCGCAACTCGGCCTCCGGCACCTATGGCTACTTTAAAGAAGTGGCTTTGTCCGGCGGTGACTATTCTCCGTCTGTTCGTGAGCAACCCGGTTCGTCAACCGTGATTCAGGGCGTTGCTTCCGACATCAACGGCATCGGCTATTCGGGTGTGGGCTACGGCACCGCTGACGTCAGGCCCGTGCAGATTCGCGGCGCCGACGGCAAGTGTTACGGGCCGACGGGTGTAGCTGCAGCCTCGGGTAACTATGCGATTGCGCGGTTTCTTTACATCTATGTCAATCGCAATCCCAACCAGAAACTGGAACCCCTGCGCGGCGAGTTCATCAAGTATGTCTACAGCAAGCAGGGTCAGCAAGACGTCATCCGTGCCGGCTTCTTTCCCCTGGTCAAATCGATTGCAGATGAAGACCTGAAAACTTTCGGCCTGCGTTGATGTTTTGATAACTCAAGCCACTTTGTTCAAAAATTTTTACAATGTGGCTTGTTTTATAGTTGTTCTGTAATGGGGTGGCAAGGTTGACTTCAGCCTTGCCACCCGCTTCCTTTAAGACGTCGTTTCTGCCCCTGCCAGAAAGCCATCTTCCATGAGTAGCACGCCGATTCCTCCCCACAGTGTTGATGCTAGCGCAGCACAAGGCTTGTCCGACCGACGCCATAAGCGAAGTATGGATACCCGCAAGAGCGTGGTCTGGTCTGAAATAATTTCCAGATGGACAATTACCCTGGGCGGACTGCTGGTTATTGTGGCAGTGCTGACCATTATGGTGTTTTTGTTTTGGGTGGCGGTACCCCTGATCGGTGGGGGCAAACAGGTTGGATCTGTGTCTTACGCACTGCCCAGTAGCGAAAAAACCGCCTGGCTTTATGCCGATGAATTTCAGACCATCGGCATTCGAGTCGGCGACCAAGGCGAGGTACTGAATTTTCATATTCCCAGTGGCCAGGTTATTTCCCGGTCCAACGTGCCGTTTGAAGGGCGCCGGCTTACGGCATCGGCTGGAACCCTGGAGCGTGACCGGGTACTTCTGGGCTTCGACGATGGCTCCGTCCAGTTCATGCGGCTCAGGGTCGAAACACGTACCACCCCTGGGGCAGACTTTCCGCAAGCGGCAAGCAAAATCGACGGCCGCGATTTTCAGTTTGAAGATTCCGTCTATACCCGGGTATTGACCGGGGACTACCGAACCCTGCGCCCGCTTAACGAAGTGGGAGCAACCGAAAAGATTTCTGATTTACCCATTGTGGCCGTGGACTATCGGGTGGGCGGCACTGTGGAGCGTCCCACCATTGCGTTTGCCACGGTTGACGCCAATGCGCAGGTGCGGGTCAGCCAGTCGCGCGCTCAGCGCAACATGATGACCGGCGCGGAAATTGTGCGCACCGAGACCACCGAGCTGCCAAGCATGAATCTGAAGCCCGGTGTAAAGGTGACCTCGGTTTTGTTGTCGGGCTCGGCCGACCGCGCCATTGTGGCCACCGACGACGGGGTTGTGTATCGCTACGACCTGAGAGATCCGTCGAAGCCCATTTTGGCTGAATCCAAACGAATCCTGCCGGAGGGCGTGGCGATTACCGCGATGACCTTTTTGGGGGGTGAAGCAACCCTGGTGGTGGGTGGGTCCGATAGCACTGTGGCGGTCTTTTTCTGGCTTCAAATCGAGGGCTCTCAAACCGGCGATGGTTTTGAATTGGTGCAGTCCCGCCTGCATGATCAATCTGCGGTGGGCGCTGTGCTGGGCCTGTCCGAGGCGCAGCGTGACAAGTCCTTTGTGGCCATTGACGACAAAGGTAATGTACGGGTGACCCACTCGACATCGGACCAGGTCTTGTTTGGCTTTAAACGCTCGGGTGACCCTGCTAAGCCGGTAACCGCATTGATCTTCCCCAGAAGCGACGGCGTGTTGCTGGTCAGTGACACAGGCCAGGTCAACGGCTGGCAGTACGAGGATCCGCATCCTGAAATTACCCTGAAGGTCTTGTTCGGCAAGATCTGGTACGAGGGGTACAAGCAGCCGGAATGGATCTGGCAGTCTACTGCGGCAACTGATCTTGCCGAGCCCAAGTATTCTTTGGTACCACTTATTTTTGGAACCATCAAAGCAGCCTTTTATGCCATGTTGTTCGGCGCACCAATTGCCCTGCTGGCAGCCATTTACACTTCTGAATTCATTCACCGGTCAGTGCGTGCCACGGTCAAGCCCCTCATGGAAACCATGGAAAGCCTGCCCACTGTCATTCTGGGATTCATTGCCGCGCTGGTGTTGGCCCCGCTGGTCGAGGAATGGATTGGTGCGGTGTTGCTGGGCTTCATTGCCGTGCCGATGGGCCTGATGCTGGGAGCTTTTATTTGGCAGACCCTGCCCCATCAAACGGTGGTCCGTTATGACGGCATGCCGAAGTTTCTGCTTATTTCTGCCAGCATCGTCCTGTCTGTCTATGTTTCCATTCAACTGGGCCCGCTCTTTGAAATAGTGCTGTTTTATGGGGACTTCAAGGCCTGGACCACCGGCATCGTGGGCACTGGCACGCCGTTCATGTTTTTGATCCTGCTGCCACTGTCTTATGTAGCGGTGTCAATATTATTCAGCCGTTATGCGGGGCATTTGTACAAGGCGTATGTGGGCGACCGCGAACGAACTGTTGCCGGCCGGCTGGACATGCTGCGCTGGCTGGGCCTGTTGCTGGCTGCCGCGATGCTGAGCCTTCTGCTAGCCAGCCTGTTGACCCTGCTGGGCTACGACCCGCGTGGCGGCTTCATTGACAGCTACCAACAGCGCAACGCGCTGGTGGTGGGCTTTGTCATGGCCTTTGCCGTTATTCCCAACATCTACACCCTGGCCGAAGACGCCCTGAGCTCCGTGCCGGGCCACCTGCGTGCCGGCAGCCTGGCCTGCGGTGCCACACCCTGGCAAACCGCCATGTGGATCATTCTGCCGACTGCAGCCTCGGGCGTTTTTTCTGCACTCATGATGGGCATGGGCCGCGCGGTAGGTGAGACCATGATTGTGGTCATGGCCGCAGGCAACACGCCTGTCATGGAGTGGAATGTGTTTTCGGGTCTCAGAACCTTGTCGGCCAACATTGCCATCGAACTGGGCGAAGCCGTTAAGGACGGCACAAACTACCGCGTCCTGTTCCTGGCTGCGTTGACGCTCTTCATCATGACCTTCTTCATCAACACCATTGCCGAACTCATTCGGCAGCGCTTCCGCAAGCGCGCCTTTCAACTCTAACAGGCGTCTATCACTATGGCTTCTACGGACAATGGAACTCTTCCCGGGCAAAAACCACGCGGGCGGGTGGTTCGCCGGTTTACCGCGGATTTATCGGCTACCGGTGAGCCCGCCCTCTGGGCTTTGGGAGGTGCGCTGGCTATCGGGGTTATTCTGATTTCCGGATTTCTGTTTTTGATAGCCTGGAATGGATTCGCCACCTTCTGGCCCAAGCCCATCGCCAAAGTTGAACTGTTAAGCGGCACCACCATTGCCGGAGAACCCACACGGGCGGGGGAATACCGTGTAGGCCAGGACATTCTCGCACTGCTGTCGCCTTCACAGAAGGCCGGCATTGAGCAGAACCTGGGATTTGCGAACCGGGTGCTTTACAAGACGGCCAACTTTGACTTGTACGGCGACGACTTTCGCTGGGTTTCGGAGTTCGAGGCCGCCAAGGTGGAATACCCCAAAGACCTCTTCCTGCTGGAACGCCAGCAATGGGGCGCATTTGTCGGCCGCATCAAGGGCATGACCATTCGCGGTGAGCAGCTGCCTTTTGATTATCAGCTGCTGCAGAAAGAACAGTCTGAAGCACGCAAGCGATTTGCCGAAATTCGCAAGCTTGAGCGAAAAGACATTGGTGCGGTGAACTATTATCTGGATCAAGAGCGGCTAAAGATTCGCAAAGCCATTCTGAAACATGGGGAAGGCAGCCAGGAGGCGCAACGGATTGCAAAGGCTGCTGAAGCCAAAATTGCGCAGCTCCAGGCGCAATTTACGGAACTGCAGAAGCGCATCAACGATATTCGGACTCAGGACCGCCAATACCGCGTGCTGCTCGAGGAAATTGGCAGTCGCACTCTGGACACCGAGCTCAGTCAGATTGTCCGCTTCTATCCCGCCAACGACATTTCTTTTTTTAACAAACTGGGCATCTATTTATCCCGCTGGGTCGAGTTTCTGACCACGGAGCCGCGAGAAGCCAATACCCAGGGCGGGGTGCTGCCGGCTATTTTTGGCACGGTCGGCATGACCTTGATGATGGTCATTTTTGTGGCGCCCTTCGGCGTGATTACTGCCTTATACCTGCGGGAATATGCCAAGCAGGGCCGTCTGACCTCCATTGTGCGCATCTCGGTGAACAATCTGGCCGGAGTGCCCAGCATTGTCTATGGGGTCTTTGGACTGGGTTTCTTTGCCTACATCGTGGGCGGGGGTATAGACGGTTTGTTCTTCCCCGAAAGACTGCCCAACCCCACCTTTGGAACCGGGGGCATTCTGTGGGCCTCGTTAACTCTGGCCTTGTTGACGGTGCCGGTGGTTATCGTCGCCACTGAAGAAGCACTGTCCGCCGTACCGCGCTCCATGCGGGAAGGTTCCCTGGCCTGCGGGGCCTCCAAGTGGCAGACCATTTATTATGTCATTCTGCCCAAGGCCTTCCCGGGAATCATGACCGGCCTGATTCTGGCCATGGCCCGCGGAGCAGGCGAGGTCGCACCGTTAATGCTGGTGGGTGTCGTCAAGCTGGCCCCTGCCCTGCCCTTCGACGGCTTTTTCCCCTTCATTCACCTGGAGCGCAGTTTCATGCATCTGGGCTTTCATATTTTTGATGTGGGTTTTCAGTCTCGCAATTCCGAAGCCGGCAAGCCCATGGTATTTGTGACCACCTTGTTGCTGCTGGGCCTGATCGTGGCCATGCAGTCAGGTGCCATTCATATTCGTAACCGTCTAAAGCGCAAATACGCTTCGGACAATTTCTAGAAGGCCGCACTGTCATGTCGACTGAAACCATTGACCGCCCAGTTACCGCTGAAAACACCTGTTACCACATTAAAGAAAGTAATCAGGGCACGTCTCTAGACATCAAGGACTTCAACCTGTGGTACGGAAACGCGCAGGCCCTGTTCGATATAAACATGTCCATTCAGAAGGGCATGGTCACGGCGCTGATTGGGCCGTCCGGTTGCGGCAAGTCAACGCTGCTGCGGTCCATTAATCGCATGAATGACCTGATTGACGACCTTCGCATTGACGGCCAGATCAAGGTCGGCGACTACGGCATTTACGGCCCCGGGGTGGACGTCATTGCCTTGCGCAAGCGCATGGGCATGGTCTTTCAGAAACCCAATCCGTTTGCCATGTCGATTTATGAAAATGTGATTTACCCGCTGCGGGTAGACGGCATCTCGAAAAAGAGCATCCTGGACGAGACTGCAGAGCGGTCCCTCCGCGCGGCGGCCCTTTGGGACGAAGTAAAAGACCGCCTGGATGAGAGCGCCCTGGGCATGTCCGGCGGTCAGCAGCAGCGTCTGTGCATTGCACGCGGCATCGCTTCCGATCCCGAGGTTCTGCTCATGGACGAACCCTGCTCCGCTCTCGACCCCATTGCAACGGCGAAGATCGAGGACCTGATTCATCAATTGCGTGAGCAATACACCATTGTCATCGTAACGCACAACATGCAGCAGGCGGCTCGCGTGTCGGACAATGTGGGATTCATGTATTTGGGAAAACTGATTGAATATGGCGAGACCGGAGTCATCTTTGTGAATCCGAAGCTGCAGCAGACATCGGATTACATTACGGGCCGTTTCGGTTGAGAGCCCGGCGCACGCGGCGTCAGCCCGCCGCGCTCACCGCCGTGGCTACTTGGCGGGCCAGCGCGACAACCTGGTGTTTTGACTCCCCTTCGACCATCACCCGGATCACCGGCTCGGTGCCGGAGGGCCGCAGCAGCACCCGGCCAGAGTCCTTCAGCGCGCGCTCGGCTGCAGCCACGGCTTTCTGCACCGAAGCAGCGGCAACGACTGCGCTTGCTGCCCGGCCATTCACCTTCACGTTGAGCAGCACCTGGGGATAGAGCCTGAATTCGACGGCTTCGGCGAGTGTTTTTTTCTCGGCGCTCAGTGCCTCCAGCACCTGCAGCGCCGAAACGATCCCGTCGCCGGTGGTATGGCGATCCAGGCATACGATGTGGCCGGAGTTTTCACCGCCGAGCTGCCAGCCCTTCGCCTGCAGCATTTCGAGCACGTAGCGGTCGCCGACCTTTGCGCGCGCGAAGGGAATCTTCAGTTTTGCCAGCGCCTGTGCCATCGCGAGGTTGGTCATCTGGGTGCCGACTACGCCACCGCGCAGGCTGCGCTTGCGCTTGCGGCGGGCCGCGACGATGTATAGCAGCTCGTCGCCGTCGTAGATGCGTCCCGCTGCATCGGCCATGATCAAGCGGTCGCCGTCGCCGTCGAGCGCGATACCGATGTCGGCTTTCGCCTTGCGCACCGCCTTCTGCAGCGATTCGGCATGGGTGGCGCCGACGTTACGGTTGATATTGAAGCCGTCGGGTGCAACGCCCACCGGCAGCACCTCGGCGCCGAGTTCATGGAACACGTGCGGCGCGATGTGGTAACCGGCACCGTGCGCGCAGTCCACCGCAATGCGCAGGCCGTGCAAGTCGAGCCGCGAGGGGAAGGTGCTTTTGCAGAATTCGATATAACGTCCCGCGGCATCGTCAATGCGCCGCGCCTTGCCGAGGCGCGACGGCGTGGCGCACTTCAGCGGCTGCTCCAGTGCGGCCTCGATCGCCGACTCCGTGGCATCCGGCAGCTTGCTGCCGTCGGCCGAGAAAAACTTGATGCCGTTGTCCGGGTAGGGATTGTGCGAAGCGCTGATGACGATTCCAGCCGACAGACGCAGCGTCCGGGTCAGGTAGGCCACGCCCGGCGTCGGCATTGGTCCGACCAGCAGCACGTCGACGCCCGCCGCCGAGAGCCCTGCCTCCAGCGCTGACTCGAGCATATAGCCGGAGATGCGGGTGTCCTTGCCGATCAACACCGCCGGTCGTTCGCCGCCAGCGGCCTTGCGCGCCAGCACCTTGCCCGCGGCATAACCCAGGCGCATCACGAAATCCGGGGTAATCGGTGCCTTGCCCACCGTGCCGCGTATGCCGTCGGTGCCGAAATATTTTCTGGTCAAAAGGTTCTACCCCAAAAAAGCGTTAGCTGCAGAGGACACGGAGAAGGGCAAAAAAACCAAGAAACACCATCGGGAAAGCTCATGACGATCGGTCAGACGGAAATTCCGCAGGTCGCTCTATCAGGTTTTTTCTCTGTGGACTCTGTGGCTTAGTTTTTGATCTTGTTCGATTTTACCGCGCTCCAGACGGCTAATGCATCACGCGTGGCCGCCACGTCATGCACCCGCAGGATCGCAGCTCCCCGCTGTGCCGCGAGCAGCGCTGCGGCAACGCTGCCCGCCACGCGTTCTCCGACCGGCTTGCCGGTCAGCGCACCGATCATGGATTTGCGCGACAGTCCCGTGAGCACCGGATAACCCGCGGCGGCAATCACCTCCAGCCCCCTCAGCAGCGCCAGGTTGTGCTCCAGGGTCTTGCCGAAACCGAAACCGGGATCGACGACGATGCGGTCGCGCACGATTCCGGACTGCTCCGCCGCTGCAGCGCGCTGCCGCAGCCAGGCATCGACCTCGGCCACCACATCCGAGTATTGCGGCGCCTGCTGCATGGTCCGCGCATCGCCCTGCCGGTGCATGATGCAAATAGCGCAATCGCTGCCGGCCACCGCTGCCAGCGCACCGGGCGCCTCGAAGCCGTTGACGTCGTTGATCAATGTCGCGCCCGCAGCCACGGCCTCACGCATCAGTTCGGGTTTTTGGGTATCCACTGACAGCGGCACGCCGGCACCGGACAAGGTCTCAATCACCGGCAGCACGCGGCGGCGTTCCTCGTCAAGCGTCACCGGCGCTGCGCCCGGTCGTGTCGACTCGCCGCCGACATCAAGCAGGTCCGCCCCTTCCTCGATCAGTCGCCGCGCGTGGTCCACAGCGGCCTGCGCCTGCAGGAAATGGCCGCCATCGGAAAAGGAATCGGGCGTCACGTTGACCACGCCCATGATCAGGGGGCGGTCGAGAACGAGCCGGTATTGGCCGCAGTGGAGAATCATCGGAACCGTTCAGCAACAGAAACAAAAACGGCAGGGAAAAAAGCCCCTGCCGCCTTGTTTAACCCGTCACTGCTCACCATTTACTGCTCATCGCCCACCGTTTTCAGACTTCCGGCGCCGGCGTATTGGTTGCGGTGGCGCTGGGCGTGTTGTCCTTCGGTGGTTTGGGCGGGGTTGCGGCCACCGGCTTCGGCGCGCGTGGAGGCCTGCCCTGCATGATGTCCTCGATCTGCTCGGCGTCGATGGTCTCCCATTCGAGCAGCGCCTTGGCCATCGCTTCGACCTTGTCGCGATCTTCCTCGATCAGCTTGCGCGCCAGCCCATACTGCTGGTCGATGATGCGGCGAATTTCCGCGTCGACATTGCGCAGGGTTTCTTCGGACATGTTCTTGTGGGTGGTGATCGAGCGTCCGAGGAAAACCTCGCCCTCGTTCTCGCCGTAGACCATGGTGCCGAGGCTGTCGCTCATACCCCAGCGCGTGACCATGTTGCGCGCCATTTCGGTGGCACGCTCGAAGTCATTGGATGCACCGGTGGTCATCTGACCCATGAACACTTCCTCGGCGATGCGGCCGCCGAACAGCACGGAGATGTTCTGCAGAATCTGGTCGCGGTTCATGCTGTAGCGGTCTTCGATCGGTAACTGCATGGTCACGCCCAATGCGCGGCCGCGCGGAATGATCGTCACCTTGTGCACCGGATCGGTCAGCGGCAGGCGACGGGCGACCAGCGCGTGCCCGGCCTCGTGGTAGGCGGTGTTGCGGCGCTCGTGCTCGGGCATCACCATCGAGCGACGCTCGGCGCCCATCATGATCTTGTCCTTGGCGCGTTCGAAATCTTCCATGTCGACCAGGCGCTTGCTGCCGCGTGCGGCGAACAGCGCCGCTTCGTTGACCAGGTTGGCAAGGTCGGCACCGGAGAATCCGGGCGTACCGCGGGCGATGATGTCGGCCTTGACGTCGGGCGAGATCGGCACCTTGCGCATGTGCACCAGCAGGATCTGTTCGCGACCGCGGATGTCCGGCAGCGGAACCACCACCTGACGGTCGAAACGGCCCGGGCGCAGCAGCGCCGGATCCAGCACGTCAGGACGGTTGGTGGCAGCGATGATGATGACGCCCGAGTTCGGTTCGAAGCCGTCCATCTCGACCAGCAACTGATTCAGCGTCTGCTCACGCTCGTCGTTACCGCCGCCCAGGCCGGCGCCACGCTGGCGGCCGACCGCGTCGATCTCGTCGATGAACACGATGCAGGGTGAGTGCTTTTTCGCGTTTTCAAACATGTCGCGCACGCGCGCGGCGCCGACACCGACGAACATCTCGACGAAGTCAGAACCGGAGATCGAGAAAAACGGCACCTTGGCCTCACCGGCAATCGCGCGCGCCAGCAGCGTCTTGCCGGTGCCGGGGTTGCCGACCATCAGCACGCCGCGGGGAATGCGTCCGCCGAGTTTCTGGAATTTCGAGGGGTCGCGCAGAAACTCGACCAGTTCGGAGACCTCTTCCTTGGCTTCCTCACAGCCGGCCACGTCGGCAAAGGTAACCGTGTTGTTGTTCTCGTCCAGCAACCGCGCCTTGCTTTTGCCGAAGGAGAACGCGCCGCCGCGACCGCCGCCCTGCATCTGGCGCATGAAGAAAATCCACACGCCGATCAACAGCAGCATCGGGAACCAGGAGACGAAGATGTTCATCAGCAGTGAGGGTTCTTCCTCGGGTTTGGCCTCGACGATGACGCCGTTCTTCAGCAGATCGGTGACCATCCAGATGTCGGAAGGGGAGTAGGTCGTGAACTTCTCGCCGGTGGACTTGACGCCCTTGACGACGCGGCCCTCGATGGTGACCTTGGCGATCCTGCCCTGCTTCACCTCGTCGATGAACTGGGAATACTCCATGGCTTTCTGCGGAGTCTGGCGCACGTTGAACTGGTTGAAAACCGTCATCAGCACCAATGCAATGACCAGCCAGATCGCCATGTTTTTCATCAGATTGTTCAAAGTCACTCCTCGTTGCGCGGCACCCCGGGGCGCCGCTTATGCTAAGTGTCTCAATTCTAGACTTTTTTACGGTCTGCCGCAGTACGGGCGGGGCCCCGCATTTACGTCGCCTTCAGCCCCTTCGCCACCACATACACCTCGCTCGACCGGCTGCGCGAGGCTTCAGGCTTGCGGATCACGACCTGGACAAAATGACGCCGGATGTCCGCCACCAGCGCCTCGAAACCTGATCCCTGAAAAACTTTGACCATGAAATTCCCCCTAGGTTTCAGGTGCTTGACTGCAAAGTCCAGAGCCAGCTCGGCCAGCCCGATGCTGCGTGCTTGGTCAGTACCGGCAACACCACTGATATTGGGGGCCATATCGGATAACACAAGGTCAGCGCCCTGCCCGCCCAGCACCTGTTCGACCTCGGCCAACACCGCATCGTCACCGAAATCCCCGTGGATGAAGGTCACGCCGGCCACCCCGACCATTTCCAGCAGGTCCACCGCGACCACCCGGCCCGAAGGACCTACTGCCGCCGCAGCCACCTGTGACCAGCCACCCGGGGTCGCACCGAGGTCAACCACGATCATCCCGGGCTTCAGCAGCTTGTCGCGTTCGGCGAGCTGCTGCAGCTTGTACGCGGCGCGCGAGCGCAGGCCCTCCGCCTGCGCGCGGCGCACATAGGGATCGTTGACGTGCTCATGCATCCACGCCTTGCTGCTCTTGTTGCGTGCCACCGTGATAACCCGGTAAATGGTGATTGGTAAGTGGTGATTGGTGAAGGGTAAGTCGACGACAAAGGCGGCGCAGCCCGCCTTCCGGGTTACCATTCACCAATTACCGCTTACTGCTTACTGCTTACTGCTTACCGCTCACCGCTTACTACACACCGCTCACCAATCACTACTTATCCATCACCACAATGAAACTCCTGACTCCCGCCGAACGCCGCGCGTTGAAAGCCCGGGCACATCACCTGCAGCCGGTGGTCATGATCGGCGATGCCGGCCTGACACCGAAGGTATTGCGTGAAATCGACATCAATCTGAGCAGCCACGAACTGATCAAGATCCGCGTCCTCGGCGACGACCGCGAAGCCCGCGCCGGCATGGTCGAGGCGATCTGCGAGCCGCTCGCCGCAGCGCCCGTGCAGCATATCGGAAAAATCCTGGTGCTCTTCCGGCCGCGTCCCGAGGATTCACCGGACACAGCATCGGCGGGCCCCAGCACTAAAGGCGCGAAAAAGCCGGGCAAGACCCGTGGCCCCAAGGCGCCGCACCGGACCAAACGCAGCTTTCAGGGTTGATGTATATTAAGTACTTGTTTTTAAACACTATTTTCTGCGCGTTAAGAGGATGACCAACGCCACACCGAGCAGGCTCTGGATCACGTAGAGGCCGCTGGCAACGCCATGCCAGGTTGCAAAGCGGTCGCGGAACACGGATTCCATCACCTGCTTCGGCAGCGCCTCTTCCCTCAGTGCTGCCATCACCGGCTGCACGCCGAACTCGCCGGCGCAGACCAGTGCCAGCATCAGCAGCAGCATCCACAACACGGCCTGGCGAAAAGCCGCAGCGCCGTAGCGGACAAAGCGGAACAAAAGCAGATACAAGGCGCAGCCGATGCCGATCCATGCCATCAGGCCAAAGAGTTTTCCGGCAAGCAGGCCCGCCGTGGCGCGATCGGGCAGTGTCGAAAAGAGCACAGGCGCGACCATGAAACCGGTTACCCAAAGGCCGCCAACCCACAGCGTCGCGGCAACGGCCTGCAATGCGTCGGCGAGATTGCGCATGGGGTGGCCGGTGAGCGGTGAGGAGTGAGGCGTAAGCGGTAAAGCAGTGAACAGAAGAAAAACCTGGTTTTACTGCTCACCGCTCACTATTTACTACTCACCCATCACCCTAGACGTAACGAACGTCGATAATCTCGTATTCGCGCACGCCGCCCGGTGCCTGGACCTCGGCGACATCGCCGGCGTACTTGCCGATCAACGCGCGCGCGATCGGAGAGCTGATCGAAATCTTGCACTTCTTGATATCGGCTTCGTCGTCGCCGACGATCTGGTAGGTCACCTTGGTGCCGCCGGCAACGTCGTCGAGCTCGACAGTGGCGCCGAACACGCAGCGCCCGTCGGCATCGATGGTCGATGGGTCGATGATCTGGGCATTGGATACCTTCGACTCCAGTTCGGCGATACGGCCCTCAATGAAGCTCTGCCGCTCCTTAGCCGCCGAGTATTCGGCATTCTCCGACAGGTCGCCGTGCGAGCGCGCTTCGGCAATGGCGGTGATGATCGCCGGCCGCTGCACGGTTTTCAGTTCATGGAGTTCTGCGCGCAGCAGTTCCGCGCCTTTTACTGTCAATGGGGTTTTGGCAATCATGGATGCTCCCGTAACTTGTCAGGCCGGTCTCAGGCGGCCAGGCGTTTGTGCAGGTTCTGCACCGCATAGACCTGGAGTTCGCGCGCCTGCGCCATGCCGTTGGCGGCGGCCCGCGCGCCGGCCAGCGTGGTGTACAAGGTGACGCGCTGCTGCAGCGCCGCGCGGCGGATTGAATAAGAATCGCGGATCGCTGAACGCTTCTCTTCGACCGTGTTGATGATGAACACGATCTCGCCGTTCTTGATCATGTCGACGATGTGCGGACGGCCCTCGGCAACCTTGTTGATGCGGGTCACCGCCAGCCCTGCCACTTCCAGTGCCTTGGCTGTGCCGTGGGTGGCCACCAGCGTGAATCCCATGCCGGTCAGCACCCGCGCGATGTCGAGCACGCGCAGCTTGTCATCGTCACGCAGGCTGATGAAAACCTTGCCTGACTGCGGCAGGCGTTCTCCGGATCCAAGCTGGGACTTGACGAAGGCCTCGGCGAAGGTCTCGCCGACACCCATCACCTCGCCCGTCGATTTCATTTCCGGACCGAGGATGGTGTCGGCACCCGGGAACTTGATGAAGGGGAACACCGCCTCCTTCACCGAGTAATACGGCGGCACGATCTCGCGGGTGACGCCCTGGTCGGATAGCGAGCGCCCGGCCATGCAGCGCGCGGCAATCTTCGCCAGCGGCAGTCCGGTGGCCTTGGACACGAAGGGCACCGTACGCGAGGCACGGGGATTCACTTCGAGCACGTAGACCACATTACCCTCGGCGCCGTGCTGGATCGCGAACTGCACGTTCATCAGACCGTTGACCTTGAGCGCCTTTGCCATTGCCACGGTCTGGCGCCGCAGCTCTTGCTGCAGCTCGGGCGACAACGAGAACGGCGGCAACGAACAGGCCGAGTCGCCGGAATGCACTCCCGCCTGCTCAATGTGCTCCATCACGCCGCCGATGAACACTTCGCGGCCGTCGCTGATCGCGTCGACGTCGACCTCGGTCGCGTCGTTGAGAAAGCGGTCGAGCAGCACCGGCGAATCGTTGGAGACTTTGATCGCCTCGCGCATGTAACGCTCGAGTTCGCTCTGCTCGTGCACGATTTCCATCGCGCGGCCGCCGAGCACGTACGAAGGGCGCACCACCAGCGGATAACCGATCTCGGCGGCGGCAAGCAGCGCCTTCTGCGGGCTGCGCGCAGTACGATTGGGCGGCTGCTTGAGCTTGAGCCTGGTCAGCAGCTTCTGGAAACGCTCGCGGTCTTCGGCGATGTCGATGGAGTCCGGCGTGGTGCCGATGATCGGCACGCCGTTGGCCTCGAGGTCGCGCGCAAGCTTCAGCGGCGTCTGGCCGCCGAACTGCACGATCACGCCTTCGGGCTTCTCGATGGCAACGATCTCCAGCACATCCTCCAGCGTCAGCGGCTCGAAATACAGCCGGTCGGAAGTGTCGTAATCGGTGGACACGGTTTCCGGATTGCAGTTGACCATGATGGTCTCGAAGCCGTCCTCGCGCAGCGCCAGCGCGGCATGGACGCAGCAGTAGTCAAACTCGATGCCCTGGCCGATGCGGTTGGGCCCGCCACCCAGCACCATGATCTTGCGCCGGTCCGAGGGCTGTGCCTCGCATTCCTCTTCATAGGTCGAGTACATGTAGGCGGTGCTGGTCGAGAATTCCGCAGCACAGGTGTCGACGCGCTTGTAGGTCGGGCGCACGCCCAGTTCATGGCGCAAAGTGCGCACCGCGTGCTGGTCGGTGATCAGCAGCTTTGCCAGGCGGCGGTCGGAAAATCCGGCGCGCTTCAAGGTGCGCAGGGTGTCGGCATCGAGGTCTTCCAGTCGGCGTCCGACCAGCGCCTGTTCCTGGCGCACGATGTCCTCGATCTGCGCGAGGAACCAGGGATCGATGTGCGAGAAACCGTGCACCTGCTCAATGGTCATGCCGACGCGAAAGGCATCAGCGACGTAGAAAATGCGCTCCGGACCCGGATCGCCGAGCTCGTTTTCAATGACGTCCGGATCGGTGGTTTTCTCGTCGAAGCCGTCGACGCCGGTTTCCAGTCCGCGCAGCGCCTTCTGCATCGATTCCTGGATGGTGCGGCCGATCGCCATCACCTCACCCACCGACTTCATCTGCGTGGTCAGGCGGTCGTCGGCCTGCGGAAACTTCTCGAACGCAAACCGCGGAATCTTGGTCACCACGTAGTCGATGCTCGGCTCGAAGGACACCGGGGTCATGCCGCCGGTGATCTCGTTGCGCAGTTCGTCCAGCGTGTAACCGATGGCGAGTTTGGCCGCGACCTTGGCGATCGGGAAACCCGTCGCCTTGGAAGCCAGTGCCGAGGAACGCGACACGCGCGGGTTCATCTCGATGATGACCATGCGCCCGTCCTCCGGGTTGATGCCGAACTGCACGTTGGAGCCGCCGGTCTCGACGCCGATCTCGCGCAGGCAGGCGATCGAAGCGTTGCGCAGGATCTGGTATTCCTTGTCGGTCAGCGTCTGCGCCGGCGCCACGGTGATTGAGTCGCCGGTGTGCACGCCCATCGGATCGAAGTTCTCGATCGAGCAGATGATGATGCAGTTGTCGGCGCGGTCGCGCACGACTTCCATTTCGTATTCCTTCCAGCCGATCACCGATTCCTCGATCAGCACTTCCTTGGTCGGACTGGCATCGAGTCCGCGCTCGACGATGGCGACGAACTCCTCGCGGTTGTAGGCAATGCCGCCGCCGGTGCCGCCGAGCGTGAACGAGGGCCGGATGATGGTCGGGTAGCCGACCGCCGTCTGCACCTGCAGCGCCTCTTCCATGCTATGCGCCAGCGCCGAACGCGGGCTGTCGAGCCCGATCTTCGCCATTGCCTTCTTGAATTTCTCGCGGTCCTCGGCCTTGTCGATCGCCTCTTTCGAAGCACCGATCATTTCGACGCCGTATTTTTCCAGCACGCCGTGTTTGGCGAGGTCGAGCGCGCACTTCAGCGCCGTCTGCCCGCCCATGGTCGGCAGCAGCGCATCGGGACGCTCGGCGGCGATGATTTTCTCGACCACCTGCCAGGTCACCGGCTCGATATAGGTCGCATCCGCCATGCCGGGGTCGGTCATGATCGTCGCCGGGTTGGAGTTGACCAGGATGACACGGTAACCCTCTTCACGCAGCGCCTTGCAGGCCTGTGCGCCGGAATAGTCGAACTCGCAGGCCTGGCCGATGATGATCGGGCCGGCGCCGATGATCAGGATGCTTTTGATGTCGGTTCTTTTGGGCATATTTATTTAACCGCCGATGGACGCCGATGGACGCCGATATCGAATCGGGCAGGTTTTAATCTGCGTTTATCTGCGTTCATCGGCGTTTCCCGCTTTTTTGTTGTCCATCATCTTCACGAAGCGGTCGAACAGGTAATCGACGTCGTGCGGACCCGGGCTCGCTTCAGGGTGGCCCTGGAAGCAGAACGCCGGCCTGTCGGTCAGCGCGAAGCCCTGAAGGCTGCCGTCAAACAGCGAAACATGAGTCACTTTCGCGCTGGCTGGAAGCGTTGCCGCGTCCACCGCGAAGCCGTGGTTCTGGCTGGTGATCATCACCCGCTTCGACTCGAGGTCCTGCACCGGGTGGTTGGCGCCGTGGTGGCCGAATTTCATTTTCAGCGTCTTCGCGCCGCAGGCCAGTGCCAGCAGCTGGTGGCCGAGGCAGATGCCGAACAGCGGAACACGGGCCGCCAGCAGTTCGCGGATGGCGCGGATGGCGTAGTCGCAGGGCTCCGGATCACCGGGGCCGTTGGACAGGAACACACCATCCGGATTCAGCTTCATCACGTCGGCTGCAGGGGTCTGCGCCGGCACCACGGTCAGGCGGCAGCCGCGCGCAGCGAGCATGCGCAGGATATTGCGCTTGACGCCAAAATCGTAGGCAACGACATGGAAGCGTTCGGCTTCACGCTTGCCGTAACCGGTGCCCAGCGCCCACACCGTCTCGTCCGTGGCATAGGGAATCCTGCAGGACACAACCTTCGCCAGATCCATGCCGATCAGTCCAGGGAACTCGCGCGCCGCCTTGAGTGCCGCCGCCTCGTCGATCTTGCCCGCCATGATGCAGCCGTCCTGCGCACCCTTGTCGCGCAGGATGCGCGTCAGCTTGCGGGTATCGATGCCGGCGATGGCGACAATGTTCTCGCGCTTCAGGTAATCGCCCAGCGTAACGGTTTCGCGGAAATTGGATGACCGCAACGGCAGGTCGCGAATCACCAGGCCGGCGGCCTGTACCTTTTCCGATTCGACGTCTTCGTCGTTGGTGCCGGTGTTGCCGATATGGGGATAGGTCAGGGTGACGATCTGCCGGCAGTACGACGGATCGGTGAGGATTTCCTGATAGCCGGTCATGGACGTGTTGAACACGACCTCCCCGGCAACGAATCCCTCGGCACCAATCGCGGAGCCGCGGAATACCGTGCCATCCTTCAGTACAAGAATGGCGGGCGTACGCGAATACACTTCAAGCTCCTGATTTTATTGGGTTTGATACGACAAGCGGAACGGGGTCGCCGTTCCGCTGTTTCTGAAGTCGGAATTATACGCGAGGGGGCGCTCTAGAACAAACCGCGAGCCGCGCGCTACTGCAACATCAAGGGCTTAAGTCGACACCCATTCAGCGGCGCAAGGCGGCCTTGATGAAATCGGCTGCGCGACGTGCTGCGTCGATCGTTGCGAGCTTTTCTTCGTCGCGCTGATCCTGACGGAAATCGAAAGCGCGACGCGCATGCGGATACATCAGCAGTTCCACCGGTACGCCGCGTTTCATCAGCGCGTAATAGGCGCGGCGGATACCGGTGCGGCGCAGTTCCTGCTCCTCTTCGCCGACGATGAACAGTACCGGGACGTTGATTTTCTCGATCTCCGGCGCATAGCGGTAAACCTGCACCGGCTCCGGCGCATTGGGGTTGACCATGTGGCCATAGTAGGTCACCACGCAGGCGATCTCGCTGCGGCGTGCAGCCAGCAGCACGGCGTGATAACCACCGCGCGAAAAGCCGGCGACGCAGATGCGGTCGGAGCGCACTTCGGGAATTTTTTTAAGCGCGTCGATCGCCAGTTCGACATCCCTCTCGGTTGCCGGATCATGCTCGATCGGCCAGGCCGGGATGAAGCGCGGACTATGGTAATCCGGCGCGATCACCGCAAGGCCGTGGCCAACGAAACGCCGTACCTGGGCGTCAGCCTCCGCGTCCCAGCCGCGGCGGGCATGCACATAAAGCACGGCGGGATGCGGGCCGCGGCCCTGCGGCAGATAGAGCTTCGCGCCAATCTCGATATTGCCATTGCGGTAAGTCAGGTCGCGCACGCTGGCGCCCGTCGCAGGCAGCGGCGCAAGCATTGCGGCGATGAGCAGGCCGTACCCGAAATGCGCCGCAAAATATCTCATAACTTATTGATTATAAACATATTTTATCTGAGGCCGAGCACGTCCCACATATCGTACTGTCCTGCCGGGCGGCTCATCAGATAGTGCGCGGCGCGCAGCGCGCCCTGGGCATAAGTCGCGCGGCTGTTCGAACGATGGGTAATTTCAACGCGCTCGCCGGTGCCGGCGAACATCACGGTGTGGTCACCGACAATGTCACCGCCGCGGATGGTCGAAAAGCCTATGCTTCCCGGCTTGCGTTCGCCGGTATGTCCCTCGCGGGCATACACCGCGCAGTCGGCGAGCCGCTTGCCCATCGCGCCCGCCACCACCTCACCCATCTTCAGCGCGGTGCCCGAGGGCGCATCGACCTTGTGCTTGTGATGCGCCTCGATGATCTCGATGTCGTGGTCCTGCCCCATCGCCTGCGCCGCCATTTCCAGCAGCTTCAGCGTGACATTGACGCCGACACTCATGTTGGGCGCGAACACAATGCCGATGTCGCGCGCGGCATCAGCAATCGCCTGCCGGCCTGCCTCGTCGAAACCGGTGGTGCCAATGACCATGCGCACCTTGAGGCTGCGGCAGATTGCCAGATGCCGCAGCGTGCCCTCGGGCCGGGTGAAATCGATCAGCACATCGCAGCCGGCAAGAACGCGTTGCGGATCGTCGCTGACCGCCACCCCGCGCGGAACCGCCGCCAGTTCGGCGGCATCGGAACCCACCTGCGGCGCGCCGGACTGCTCGAGCGCCGCGGCCAGCCGCGACTGGGGATCTGCTGCGACCGCCTCCAGCAGCATGCGGCCCATGCGTCCGCCACTGCCGGCAATCGCGATGCGCATCGCCTTCTGCGTGCTCATTTGTTCTCCTGCGCGACTGGCGGCTTCGCTTTGGCCGCCCCTCCGGGCACAACATCGCCCTCGATACGGTCGAGCAGATCGCCCTTGAACACGACCGTGATATTGCGCTGTTCAAGCAGATTGCCCTGCTTGCGCATCATGTAGACGTAATCCCAGCGATCGCTGCGGAAAGGGTCGACGATTAGCGGCGTGCCCAGCGCGAATCGCACCTGACTGCGCGTCATGCCCGGCTTCAGTTTGGCAACCATGTCCTGGGAGATGTAATTACCCTGCTGGATGTCTATCTTGTGCGGCTGCAGCGTCGGCATCGACGGCATCTTGCTGCATCCGGCGAGCAGCAACGTGATGATCAGTATTATTTTCATGGGGAAAAATGCGTATCGGGCCACGCCGGCCCGCGGCATGGGGCGCGGAAACTTTGCTGATATCATAGCTGAGAATCATCCCCAATGAGATCCCTCATCAGCGCTGCGGGCGCGGCTGCAGCCCGACCTCCAGACAGGACATGCAATGAGTTCTCCCGACGATCTGAAGACGATCGGCCTCAAGGCCACACTGCCGCGCCTGCGCATCCTCGAGCTGTTTGAAAAAAGCGAAGTGCGCCACTTGTCCGCGGAGGATGTCTACAAGCGGCTGGTCGAGGAAGGCACGGACACCGGACTGGCAACGGTCTACCGGGTGCTCACCCAGTTCGAACAGGCCGGCCTGCTGATGCGCCACCACTTCGAATCGGGCAAGGCCGTCTACGAACTGAATCAGGGCAGCCACCACGACCATCTGGTCTGCCTGCAATGCGGCCATGTCGAGGAGTTCTACGACGCCGAGATCGAGAAGCGCCAGGAAAAAATCGCCCGGGACCGCGGCTTCCGCATCCACGACCACTCTTTGCACATTTACGCGGACTGCGCCGCCAACGATTGTCCGCGCAGGGACAAGGGCTGACAGTCGGGCTGAACGCCGGACTGAACATTGCCCCGCCCTCGCCTGGCCCCTCCCCTGTTGCCGATGCCCGCTGACGAACAAAGCTGGATGCGAGTGGGCGTAGCCCTCGGCATCGGCCTGCTGATCGGCATCGAGCGCGAAAGACGCAAGGGCGAGGGGCCGGCCCGCGCGATCGCCGGCGTGCGGACTTTCGCCGTGGTTTCGCTGCTCGGAGCGGTGAGCGTGATGATCGGCGAGGCCATGCTGCTCGCCGTCGCTGCCGCCGGACTCGCCGTTCTCATTGCCATCGGTTACGCGCGCACCCTCAAGCAGGATCCGGGACTGACCACCGAGATCGCGCTGCTGCTTACGCTGTTGCTCGGCGCATTGGCGATGCGCGAACCGCTGCTTGCCGCCGGACTCGGCGCTGGCGTCGCGATCCTGCTTGCCGCGCGCGACTACATGCACCATTTTGTCCGCCGTGTGCTCACCGCCCAGGAACTCAATGACGCCCTGGTGCTGGCCGCAGCGACCCTGGTCGTACTGCCGCTGATACCTGACCGCCACATCGGCCCCTACAACGCCATCAACCCGCATACCGCCTGGACCATTGTTGTACTGATGCTCGCCATCGGTGCCGCCGGACATGTCGCGCTGCGCACGCTGGGCCCACGCTACGGGCTCGCGGCTGCGGGTCTGGCCTCGGGTTTTGTATCGAGTACGGCGACCATCGGCAGCATGGGCGAACGCGCGAGCCGCGAGCCGGCACTGCTCGCACCGGCAGTTGCCGGCGCGGTACTGTCAACCGTGGCGACCATCCTGCTGATCGTGGCCATACTCGCTGCCGCAAGCATGGATACTCTGCGTGCAATGACCGTACCGTTGCTCTGCGCCGGCACCACTGCCATCACCTATGGCGTGCTTTTCACATTGCGCGCCGCCGACCACAATGTCCCGGAGCAGGCGCACATCGGCCGCGCCTTCAGCCCCGGCACCGCACTGCTCTTCGCGCTGGTAATCTCCGGGGTGACCCTGCTCTCCGCGGCACTGGTCGATTGGATGGGTTCAGGCGGGCTGATCGCGGCGGCGGCAATGACAGGATTTGCCGACGCCCACGCGACCGCGGCATCGGCAGCCTCTCTGGTGGCCTCGGCGACGATCACCACGAATCAGGCGACATTGCCGATACTGCTGGGACTCACCACCAACACAGTCAGCAAGATCGTGGTTGCCTTTGTCAGCGGTGGCAGACGCTATGCGATGCAGGTGGTGCCGGGGCTGCTGCTGACGGTCATTGCGGCATGGCTGGGGTGGTTGCTGGCGCGCTGATTGGGCACGACCATTCTGCCCCCGTCTTCGTCAAGATCAACCTGTCAGGGGACAACAGGTCAGCAGGATTGCACCGCTGGAACTTCTGCGATTTGTCAAAGACAAAATAAATCCTGTGTCATTGGTTCCGCGCGGCTATCAATATATGGACCTTTGATCGACGACATCAATATTTATGGGTATAAATTTTTTGGTAATCAGCATCCCTTAGCCAAGCTTCAACCGGCAGATAGCAATACGAGGGGGGATGGATTGCCTTTGCAATATGCTGACCATAAGGACTATCGTCCAAGACACCGAGGCTGACTGCCGCGGCGCTGTTTTTGTCCCGTCCCAACCGCAGGCGCCGGGGCCTGACGGCAAGCGGCCGGATTTCGGGGGCCACTCATGACGGCGGTCACCGCCCCGCCCCGGCGCAGATTCACGCTGCAACAACGGCTAGCCGTGATCGCGATGCTGATCACGCTGCCCTTCCTGGGACACACGCTGTGGACCGCCTGGAACGAACGCAACCGGGAATACACGGAGCGCGTTGAAAACGCCCTGGTATTGGCGCGGCTGGCGGCGGCGGATGTTTCCCAGACCATGATCCACACCCGCCAGTTGCTGACGCTTTTTTCAGCGACCGTTGATCCCAGCGCTCCCTTGCACACCCTGTGCGAACCGCTGCTGCGAAAGATGATCGAGCAGGATGTTGTTTATCATCAGGCTGTCGTCGCGCAAACCGATGGCAAAATTGTCTGCGGGGTTAACCCGGTGCCGGAAGGCTCCACCCTCGCTGATCGCGAGTACTTCCAGCGCGCCATGGCCAGCCAATCCTTCGCCACCAGCGGACTGGTGTACAGCCGGACCACCGGCAAGCGCGCGATCGCGGCCGGTTATCCCATCGTTGACCCGGAAGGCCGGGTCCGCGGCATGCTCGCCGCAACCATCGACCTGGAATGGCTGCAGCGCCTGTTCGAGCGCATCCAACTGCCCGAGGACATGGTGGCCTCGCTGGTGGACAGCGACGGCTTGATTGTGATGCGGTACCCGCAATGGCTGGAGGCAACAGGGAAACTGGTACCGGACGTTGCAACTTTTCTTCCGACAGTGTCAAAACAAACGGATGGAATCATCCGAACCGTCGGCCACGATGCGGTTGACCGCATCGTGGCTTTCGCCAGAATCGACGGCGACACGCATAATCCACTGTACCTGCGTACCGGGGTGGCGCGAGAGAGCATTGAAGCCCAGGCCCGCAGCATACTGATTTCCGGATTGATCACCTTTGCCATCGTAATGTTGATGGCCGGCTCCTTTGCCTGGTTTGCCGCGCACAACCTTGTCGTCAATCCGGTGCGCATGCTGATCGACGCGACGCAGCGCATGGGTATCGGCGACCTGCAATTGCGCACGGGACTCGCGGATGAACGGAGCGAAATCGGGAGGCTTGCCGGCGCCTTTGATGACATGGCGGCGCGACTGCAGCGCAGCGTACGCGCATTGCGCGCACTGAGCGCGGGCAACCGCACCATCATCCGCCGCCAAACCGAACAGGAACTGCTCGAAACCATGTGCCGGGTGGCAGTCGAAAAAGGCGGCTACCCGCTGGCGATGGTGCATTACGCGCTGGCCGACGATGACAAAAACCTCGTGCCGCAGGCGCACGCAGGCGGCCACAACGATCACGTATCCGCACTCCGGCTGACCTGGTCCGATACCGAACGCGGTCGCGGCCCGGCGGGAACTGCCGTACGCACCGGACAGATGGACGTCATCCATGATGTCATGATCGAGCCGCGGTTTGAACCCTGGCGCGAAATGGCAAAAAACCGGGGATTCAGGTCGATCATTTCCTTCCCGCTGAAAGTGGAAGGTGCGGTGATCGGCAGCTTTACGCTCGCCGCCGCTGAATCCGAAGCATTCGATGACGACGAGGTCGAACTGCTCGACGAGATGGCTGCGGATCTCGCATTCGGCATCGAGACCATCCGTTCGCGGGCAGCGCGCGATGCCGCGCACGCCGCTGCAGATCATGCCGCGCGCCACGATCCCGTGACCGGCCTGCCCAACCGCGCAACGCTGATCAGACAACTGGAGTACTTCGCGCAGATCACCCAGACCACGGGGGAACCTGCGACCGTGCTGATGATTTACATGCCGCGCATGAAGGATTTGTTCGACGGGCTCGGCCATAAGACCAGCGACCGGATACTGTCGATGCTGGCTGCCCGTTTGCGAGCCTTCAACAGCTTCGGCGGTTTCGTAGCGCGCATGTCATACGACGAATTCGGCATTGTCCTGGCGCGCAATAGCCTCGAAGAAGCGGCACCGATCGCGCTGCTGCTCCAGCGACTTTTCGAGCAACCCATAGAACTCGAAGGCAGCTGGATTGAAGTACAGGCATCCATCGGCATCACTGTGCTGCCTGACCACGGCAAAGAACCCGACCTGCTGGTGCGCCGCGCCGGACTCACCGCACGCGAGGCTGCGCGCCGGGATCTGGCGTCTTTGATCTATGCCGGTGAAACCGAGCGCGAAAACCCGCTGCAGCTGGCCCTGGTCGCCGAACTGCGCAAGGCCATCGACCGCAATGACCTCACGCTGCACTACCAGCCCAAGGTGGACATCCGTTCCGGCGCCATGTATTCCGTGGAAGCGCTCGTGCGCTGGATGCATCCTGAAAAGGGCATGATCTCCCCGGCAGAATTTATCCCGCTCGCCGAGAAGACCGGCCTGATCCGGCCGATGACCTACGCCATACTGGAGATCGCGGCACAACAACAGGCGGCCTGGATGGCACGCGGGCTGCAGACACCCATTGCAGTCAATCTCACGGCACGCTCGCTCGTCGATCCGCAATTTGCACCGCGCTTGGCCGATATCCTCGCGCGCCACGGAGTACCCGCCGAACTGATCTCAATCGAAATTACCGAATCTTCCCTGGTAGACGATCCCGAGGGCGCGCAACGCATGCTGTCGCAACTGCAGGACGACGGCCACCCGATTTATATCGACGATTTCGGCACCGGATATTCCAGCCTGAGCTACCTGGTAAATCTGCCGGTGAAATCGCTGAAAATCGATCGCTCGTTCATCAACGAAATGGGCAAGACCCGGGGTGCCTATCTGGTCGTTGCTTCGGTGATTTCCATGGCGCAAAGCCTCGGCCTCTATGTCGTCGCCGAAGGCGTCGAGACTGCGCAGGATGTCGATCTGCTGCGCGAACTGGGCTGCGACCAGGGCCAGGGCTATTTGTTCTGCAAACCCATTCCCGCTGCAACGCTCGAAGCTTTGTGGGAATCGGGCAAACTGCTAAGGGCGTCCGCTGCAGCTACGGCGTAAAAACTGCAACTATTTGTTTTTATTTGTTTTTTTTAGTCGATTCTCCACGCCGAGTATTTCCGCGGCGTGCCGACGCGTGGTCTCGGTGATTTTGACGCCACCCAGCATGCGCGCGATTTCCTCGATACGCGCAGCGGCATCAAGGGCGACCACCGCCGAGGACACCTTGCCGCCGCGCGTCAGCTTGCTGACCTGCCATTGCCGCTCTGCCGTCGCCGCCACCTGCGGCAGGTGGGTGATGCACATCACCTGGTGGCGCTCGCCCAGTTCACGCAGCATGCGCCCGACGATTTCGGCGACACGGCCGCCGATGCCGACATCGACCTCGTCAAAAATCAGCGTCGGCACCCTGGCGACGCGGCTGAGCGCCGTCTGTATCACCAGCGACAGCCGCGACAGTTCGCCGCCGGATGCGGTTTTTGCAACCGGCTGCGGCGTGACGCCGGGATGCGGCGCGACGCGGAACTCGACCTGCTCGGATCCGTGGGCCGCCGGCGCATCCAGCGGCTCCAGCGCCACTTCGAACACGCCGCCCTGCATCGCCAACTCCTGCATGCCGGCGGTGACGGCATCAGCGAGTTTTTTCGCTGCCTTCCTGCGGCCGGCGGTCAGCTTCCTGGCCGCCTCGCGGCAGGCCGCCTCGGCCTCGGCTTCGCGCTTGCGCAAAGTCTCGGGATCGCCGCCGGCACCGAGTTCGGCCAGCCGTTCGCGGGTATGTTCAGCCAACGTCGGCAGCGCATCAGGATCAACGCGATACTTGCGCGCCGCGCCGTGCAATGCCTCCAGGCGCTGTTCGACTTCGCGGAGGCGCTGCGGATCAAGATCGGTGCGTTCGGCATAACGGCGCAGTGCGCTGGCCGCCTCCTGCAACTGGATCTGCGCCGGCTCCAGTGCGTCGAGAATGTCCCGCAGCCGCGGATCATGCTGCAGCAGCGGTAACAGCTTCGCGATCACGGCATTGACCTGTTCCAGCGCCGCACCCTCGCCCTCGGAAAGCGTTTCCACGCCGGCCTGGGCCGCCTCGATCAGGCTCGCCGCATGGGCCAGCCGCGCATGTTCGACGCCCACCGCCGCCCATTCGCCGGGCTGCAGTTTCAGCGCCTCAAGGTCCTGTGCCTGCCACTCGAGGCGCTCGCGCTCGGCCTGGATCGCCGCTGCATTGCCCTCGAAAGCCAGGCGCTCCTCGCGCCGCCGCGACCAGGTGCGCCACAGATCGGCAACCAGCGCAGCATGCGCCTCCAGCCCGCCGTGGGCGTCGAGCAGCGCGCGCTGGGTCGCCGGCCGGCTCAGCGACTGGTGCTGGTGCTGGCCGTGGATGTCGACCAGGAAATCCGCGGCCTCGCGCAACTGGGCGGCGGTCGCCGGATGACCGTTGATGAACCCGCGCGAGCGACCCGAGGACTCAACCACCCGGCGCAGCAGGCACAGCCCCTCGTCGCCGCCGAGGTCGCAGTCGGCGAGCCAGTCCTGCAGCGGCCGGTTGCCGCCGATGTCGAATTCCGCGGTAATGTCGGCCCGCGCGGCACCCTCACGCACTGCGATGGCATCAGCGCGCTCACCCAGCGTCAATGCCAGCGCATCAATCAGGATCGACTTGCCGGCGCCGGTTTCGCCGGTGAGCACCGTGAAACCGCGGCCGAACTCAAGCTCGAGGCGCTCGACGATGACGAAATCGGTGATGGTCAGCCGTTGCAGCATGGGGTGGAGGCTTGTGAGCGGTGAGCGGTGAGCGGTGAGCGGTGAGCGGTGAGCGGTGAGCGGTGAGCGGTGAGCGGTGAGCGGTGAGCGGTGAGCGGTGAGCGGTGAGCGGTGTATTAGATCCGTGCCATTAATTTTCAGTTCATTGTTTACTGCTCACTACTTGCTGTTCACCCATCAATCCCTGTTCCAATGCAGTTTCTCGCGCAACATCGCGTAATAACTGTGCCCGACCGGGTGCAGCAGCCGGATGGTATGCGAATAACGGCGCACGACCACGCGGTCGCCTTCGCGCAGATCGAAATGGGAATGGCTGTCGAAATGGGCACGCGGGTCATCAGCGCTGCGCACGACGATCTCGACCGTGCTGTCGCCGCTGATGACGATCGGGCGGTTCGACAGCGTGTGTGGCGACACCGGCACCAGCGCCATCACCGACAGCGCCGGATGCACGATCGGACCGCCCGAGGACAGCGCATAGGCCGTCGATCCCGTGGGCGTTGCCACGATCAGGCCGTCGGAACGCTGGTTGTAGGTGTAATGGCCGTCGATCAGCACTTCGATTTCGACCATGCCCCCGAGAAATCCCTTGGCGACCACCACATCGTTGAAGGCCAGCACGTCGAACACCCGCTCCTGGCTGCCATTGCTGCCGCTCCACACCTCGGCTTCCAGCAACATACGCTCCTCGGTCATGTATTGACCTTCGAGTATCGAAGTGATGGTCTCGAACATGGTGTCGAGTGAGATGTCGGTCAGGAATCCGAGTCGCCCCTGGTTGACGCCAATCAGCGCAACATCGCAGGGAGCGAAGGTGCGTGCGATATTGAGCATGGTGCCGTCGCCGCCGATCACCACCGCGAGGTCGGCCTCGCGGCCGAGTTCCTCCAGCACCAGCACTTCGTAGGGACAGTTGCTGATGTGCGCCGCAGTCAGGCGGTCAATCAGCACGCGCAGGCCGCGTTTTTCGAGAAAGCGCGCGAGTGCCATCACCGGTTCGGCGATGTCGGTAGCCTTGAATTTGCCGATCAGTGCTACGGTGGAGAAGGCGGCTGGCATGTCGGCTGCTGATTTAGTGAGCATGCAGGTGATACATGCTCATCCCTCACTCTTTTGTTCGACGCTCATTAAACCATAATTCGTTTCCAGCCGGCGTCCCGCAAAGCCATTAAAAACAATGCATTGGCGCTCCTCCCGGAAGAGTGCTGGCACGCCGGCCTTTTTGTGTAGAATCGTCCGCATGGCCCACGAGACTCAGACACTGAATGAACGTGCGCAACTGCTGCTGAAGGCCCTGGTCGAGCGATACATTGCCGACGGCCAGCCGGTGGGCTCACGCGCGCTGTCCAAGCTTTCGGGCCTTGACCTCTCGCCCGCCAGCATCCGCAACGTGATGGCCGACCTCGAGGACATGGGTTTCATCGCCAGCCCGCATACGTCTGCAGGCCGGATTCCCACCGCGCGCGGCTACCGCTTCTTCGTCGACACGCTGCTGACCGTCAAGCCGCTGGACCGCCTGGAGATCAATCAGCTCGAAGGCCAGCTGCAGATCGAAAGCACCCAGAAACTGGTGACTTCGGTGTCCCATGTGCTGTCCGAGCTCACCCGTTTCGCGGGCGTGGTTGTCACGCCGCGGCGCAGCGCCGGCTTCCGCCATATCGAATTTCTGAAGCTCTCCGAGAAGCGCCTGCTGCTGATCCTGGTGACCGCCGACGGCGATGTACAGAACCGCATCATTCTGACCGAGAAATCGTACTCGCCCTCGGAACTCATCGAAGCCTCAAATATTCTTAACCAGAATTATGCCGGCTGCAGCTTTGAGGATATCCGTCGCCGCGTCCAGGCCGAACTGAAGCAGCTGCGCGAAAACATGACCCAGCTGATGACGGCCGCACTCGCCGCCGGCGACCAGGCCGTCAGCGAATCCGCAGAGGACGTGGTGATCTCGGGCGAGGTCAATCTGCTGGGCGTCAACGACCTGTCCTCGAACATGGACAAGCTGCGAGAACTGTTCAACCTGTTCGAACATCGCACCACGCTGTTGCAGCTGCTCGACCATTCCAGTCGCGCCCAGGGCGTGCAAATTTTCATCGGCGGCGAGGCCGGCCTGCAACCGCTGGACGAATGCAGCGTTGTCACCGCGCCCTACGAGGTCGATGGCAAGGTGGTGGGAACGGTCGGCGTAATCGGCCCGACGCGCATGGCCTACGAGCGGGTGATCCCGATCGTCGACGTCACCGCCAAGCTGCTTTCCAGCGCGCTGGCCCAGCGCTAAGCAGGGCCACTGGGGGGATAACACCCCCTAACTGCTTACTGCTTACCGTTTACTGCTCACCGCTTACCGCTCACTACTTACCGCTAACCCATGCCCTCTTTCCCGCAAGAACCACCCTACACCCACGGCAGCCTGGCCAAAATCGGCATCCTGCTGGTCAACCTCGGGTCGCCCGAAGCAGCGACGCCCAGCGCGGTGCGCAGCTACCTGCGCGAATTCCTCTCCGATCCTTACGTGGTCGAAATCCCACGCCCGGTGTGGTGGCTGATCCTCAACCTGATCGTGCTGACCACCCGCCCCAAGGCCTCCGCGGAACGCTACGCCCAGGTATGGACTCCGGAGGGTTCGCCGCTGAAAGTGCACACCGAGCGCCAGACTGTGATGCTTCGCGGCTACCTCGGCGAACGCCTGAAGCAGCCGCATGTGGTCGAATACGCGATGCGCTACGGCAAACCCTCGATTCGCGAAAAACTGGAATCGCTGAAGGCGCTGGGCTGCGACCGCATCCTGCTGCTGCCGCTGTATCCGCAGTATTCAGCGAGCACCACCGGCACCGTGTTCAACGCCGCCTTTCGCGTGCTCGGCGCGATGCGCAACCCACCGGCGCTGCGTACGATCAAGCACTTCCACGATCACGAGGGATACATCAAGGCGGTGGCGCAAAGCATCAATGACGACTGGGTCAGGAACGGCCGTGGCGACCATCTGGTGCTGAGTTTCCATGGCGTACCGCGACGCACGCTGGACCAGGGCGACCCCTATCACTGCGAATGCCTGAAGACCGGACGCCTGATCGCCGAACAAATCGGACTGAAGCCCGACTTCTACACCATCGCTTTCCAGTCCCGCTTCGGCCGTGCCGAATGGCTCAAGCCCTATACCGCGGAAGTGATCAAGGACCTCGCCGTGAAGAAAGTCGGGCGTGTCGACGTCGCCTGCCCCGGCTTTGTCAGCGACTGTCTGGAAACCCTGGAAGAAATCGCTATCGAAGCCAAAGTCGAATTCCTCAAGTCGGGCGGCAGGGAGCTGCACTACATTCCCTGCCTCAACGAGCGCGACGACTGGCTGCATGCGCTGAGCGACATCACGCTGAAAAACCTGCTCGGCTGGAGCAGCAGCGCGACGCCGGACACCCTGAAGGCGTCACGCGACCGCGCCCTCGCACTGGGCGCCAAAATCTAGCCGCCCTGTAAATATCAATAAAATCAAGTACTTAATAATATATTCTTACCTGCAGTGCAGCGACCAGCGGCTGCAGCATTGGCAATTGCTTCAACGCATCGACTGACTCGCAACCGTTCACAGCCACCAACAACAAGCACATACCCCGGAAGTTTCGTCTCTAGCTTTGTCGCCGGCTACGAGGCTGCCTGCGCGTTGGAATTGAACTCAAAGCGCGGAAATGCCCGCCTGCTTCACCACCGGCGCCCATTTCCTCTGCTCGCTCACGAGGAAATCCATGAACGCTTGCGGCGACTCCGGCGAAGGCAGTGAGCTGTCACGCGCAAGCAGTTGCGAAAGCTGCGGCAGCTTGAGCGCCTCGATCAACTCGGAATACAGGCGGTCGAACACCGGCTTAGGCGTGCCAGAACGCACCGCGAGACCATTCCAGATCAGGTGTTCGTAGCCTTTCACACCCGATTCGGCGATGGTCGGCACATCGGGGATCAGCGGCCAGCGCTTGGCTGTAGTTACCGCAACCAAACGCAGCCGCCCCGCCTTGATGTGCGGCATCGACGAGGTAGGATTGTTGAAGGCCACCTGCGTCTCGCCGCTCAGAACTGACGTGGTCGCCATCGCGCTACCCTTATAAGGCACATGCAGCAGCTTGACCTTCGCCAGCAGATTAAACAGCTCACCACCGAGGTGCGAACCACCGCCCGGGCCCGATGATCCGAACGCGATCTGCTCCGGCTTTGCCTTTGCCAGCGCGACCAGGTCGGTGACCTTATGTACCGGCAACGAGGGATGAACAATAAGCCCTCCAGGCGAAATGCCTATGCGGCTCATGGGCGAAAAATCGCGCAACGTATCGAAAGGCATCTTGGCGTGGAGCAGCGGTGCCATGCTGACGTTGGTGCTGAAAAGGTAAAGCGTGTAGCCGTCGGCCGGCTGAGACAGCACAACCTGCGAGGCGATGATGGACCCGCCGCCCGGCCTGTTGTCGACGATGACCTGTTGTCCGAAGCGCTTGCTCAACTCGGCTGCGATCACACGCGCGGCGCCATCGTTGCCGCCACCGGGCGCGAGCGGAACAATCAGCCTGATCTGACGCTCGGGGAAACCCTGCGCAGCGACCTGCGGCGCTACAGCGGCAGCAAGCAAGGCGATCGTCGTGACCACGATCGTGAAAACCGCGGAGTGGTTAGATTGCACGGGAGCGTCCTCCATCGACGTTGATGGCACAGCCGTTGATCATTCCGGCGCGCACCGAAGCAAGGAACACCGTCAAGTCGGCGACGTCCTCGGGCTTTACGACGCGCCCCATCGGCACGTCTGCGGTCAGTTCTTGCTCCGCCTCGACAAGGGAAATACCTTTCTCCTTCGCACGGATACCTACGAGTTCGGTCCAGCGCCCGGTATCGGTCGAACCGGGGCAGATCGCATTGACTGTGACACCGGATGGCCCGAACTCGTTGGCCATAGCCTTGGTAATACTCAGAGTGCCGAGGTTGATCGGCCCCGACATGACCTGCACGCCATGCGGCTCACGTCCGCGCGTCCCCGACATGTGAATCACGCGAGCCTGATCAGACTTCTTCAGGTACGGCATCGTCTCACGCGTCATGCGGATCAGACCCAGCGGCTTGACCGCGAAATACTCTTCCCACAGATGATCCGGGATCTCGGCGAGCCGGCCGCGGTAGGCACCGCCAGCACAGTTGACCAGGATGTCGACGCCGCCCAGTTGCGCGACCGCCTTCTCCACAGCCGGCTTGATCGCTTTCGCATCGGCGACGTCCAACTCGATTTCCGCGATGCGCAGCTGCGGATGCTTGTCGCGCAGTTCGGCGGCCACAGCGTTGATGCGCGCCATGTCGCGGCCGAACAGTCCGAGATTGACACCCTCTGTCGCCAGCGCCATGGCGATTGAACGGCCGATACCACGACTGGCGCCAGTGATGAAGGCGGTACGTCCACTTAGATTTAGATCCATGTTTTCTCCACAATTGCTCGCGACCGGCGGGCGCTTTTGCGCCCCCCCGAAGCCGGCTAAGGCGGCGACTATAATAGGCGCCCCCACCCCCAGGTAAAGCGAAAAATGTTTACGTCGTCGCAACTTATTTTCATGCTGCACCGCAGATGACTCCCGGCCTGCCCCCGCTGAACACGCTGGTTGCGTTCGAGGCTGCGGCGCGGCTGCACAGCTTCGTCAAGGCCGCGCGCGAACTGCACGTTACCGCGAGCGCGATCAGCCATCGCATCAAGCTGCTCGAGCAGCACTACAACACGCGTTTCTTCATCCGCGACAAGCAGAGCCTGTCGCTAACGCGCGAAGGCTCGGTGTTCCTCAAGGCCGTGCTCGATGCACTACTGATATTGCGTTCGGCCTCTATTTGTCTGAAGCAGGACAATCAAAAGACCATCCGCATCAATGTATCTACGGCGCTCGCCAACAAATGGCTCGCCCACCGGCTTGACGGTTACTATCGGGAACATGACGACGCCCGCCTGGAAATCCGCGCGGTGCACCACACTGCGCTCAATGAACTCTCCGATCTGCGCTCTGGTGAAGTCGACCTCGCGATCCGCTACTGCCGCGCCGGCGACTGGCGAAGCTTCAAGAAAATCCGACTGTTGTCAGTGAGGGTATTCCCGGTATGCAATCCAGGCTACAAATCGCGGCACCGGCTGAAAACACCTCGCGATCTCGCCAGAGCCACGTTGCTACGCTCCCCGCGCGACCCCTGGGAGCCGTGGTTCCGCAGTGCCGGCGTGAAGACCCCCCCTGTCGCGGCCGGCACTGAGTTCAGTGACGCGGGACTGCTGTTAAGTGCCGCGATCGGCGGCCAAGGCGTGGCTCTCGCGCGCGACGTACTGGTTGAAGAAGACGTCTCGGTCGGCCGACTGGTGCGTCTGTTCAAGCACAGCGTGTCCACCGATTCCGCTTACTACGCGCTGCATCCCTCTGGCAGTGCCTTGCGTCCCGAAGTCAAAGCCTTCGTCGAATGGCTAACATCCGAATCCAGCGTCAAGCATGAGCGGTAACGGCTGCGCCTCAGCCGGCAAGCATTACCTGTGCCCGCGTCAACAGGTCTGTACGCTCGCTGCCGGAACGCCGCATCAGTGCCATACGCCACAGCGGAAACAGATTGTGTTCTTCCCGGTACTCATGCTTCGCCAGCGTGCCGGACAGGATGGCGCAATAGACCGCCAGTTCCGACACGTCGACAGGCGCGGCCGCCAGCACATCTTCCACCAGCGCGAGTTGTTGCGCGATCTCGCGATGCTCGCGCAGCATCACACCCGGCGGCTCGTCGGCTGCGGCACGGTCCGCACCGAGGCTGATGGCGAGCACACCGTCCTCGAAACCAACATGCCGCTTCAGCATGGCCGCAAATTCCCGCAGCAGCGGCGCCGCAGCCGCGGCATCACCGTGATTGAGCAGCGACAACGCCCGTGCCAGCAGTCCGTCTATGCGTTTGTGGTCGGCCGCCAGCAGCGCCAGCACGTCCGCCGGAGCAACATCCGCGCGGTGACGCACGGTGACGCGCCAGGCGCCGTCGGCCTCGACGACATCCCAGTGCAGGTTTTCGCGCAGTTGCAGGTTGAGGCTCGCCATCAGCAGCGCAGGTTCAGCGGCCAGCAGCAGTGTCACTGCAACGCCCGGGCGCACGACCTTGACGCGCTCAAGCGCCGCCCCGGTCAGATGGGCCGGGCGTTCGCCGCGCAGATCATGAACATGTTCCGGAATAGTCATTAAATATAATTAAAACAGCAGTTTACAAATTAACCCTAAAACCCTTGAAATCATCCGGGCTGCCCCAAGCTGTCAAAGGCTCAATCATCCTCATCGGACAAGAATCGACATGTCGCAGGAATCGCTGGACCACAAACCCGAGAATACCGCTGAAGCGCCCGCTGCCGAAAGCAAGCCGGCGCCGGAAATCATGCCCTCGATCGAGGACCTGCTGCGCAAGGCCGAACTCGATGCGCAGGAACACCATGACGCCTGGCTGCGCGCCAAGGCCGAAACCGAGAACATCCGCAAGCGCGCCGTGCTCGACGTGGCCAACGCGCACAAGTACGCGGTTGAGGCCTTCGCCACTGAGCTGCTGGCCGTGCGTGACAGTCTCGAAGCGGCGCTGGCCGTCGAGAGGCACACGGTCGAAAACCTGCGCAACGGCACCGAACTGACGCTGAAACAACTCAATGCCGCCTTCGAAAAGTTCAAGCTCGCCGAAGTCAATCCGGTGGGCGAAAAATTCGACCCCCATCGCCACCAGGCCATCAGCTTGGTCGAGGCCGACGCCGAGCCGAATACCGTGGTGCAGGTGCTGCAGAAGGGTTACCTGCTGCACGACCGCGTGGTGCGGCCGGCGCTGGTCACCGTGGCCAAGGCGCGGGACGCTTGAAAAACCCGCGACCGGCCCCAGCTATCCAATCAAGTCAGCCGGCATAACGATTTATAAAATATTTAATAAAATCAATATCTTATAAATATCCGGCGCAACAATTTCTGAATAACGAGGTTACGACATGGGCAAGATCATAGGCATCGACCTGGGCACCACCAACTCCTGCGTGGCGGTAATGGAAAACGGCCAGCCGAAGGTCATCGAAAACTCCGAAGGCGCGCGCACCACGCCGTCGATCGTCGCCTACATGGACGACGGCGAAGTGCTGACCGGCGCGCCGGGCAAACGCCAGGCGGTGACCAACCCGAAAAACACGCTGTATGCCGTGAAGCGGTTGATCGGCCGGCGCTTTGAAGAAAAAGAAGTGCAGAAGGACATCGACCTGATGCCCTACAAGATCGTCAAGGCCGACAACGGCGATGCCTGGGTGGAAGTGCGTGGCAAGAAGATCGCCGCGCAGGAAGTCTCGGCACAGGTGCTGATCAAAATGAAGAAAACCGCCGAGGACTACCTCGGCGAGCCGGTCACCGAAGCGGTGATCACGGTGCCCGCCTACTTCAATGACTCGCAGCGCCAGGCAACCAAGGACGCGGGCCGCATCGCGGGCCTCGACGTCAAGCGCATCATCAACGAGCCGACTGCGGCCGCACTCGCTTTCGGCATGGACAAGAAGAAGGGTGACCGCAAGATCGCGGTCTATGACCTCGGCGGCGGCACCTTCGACGTGTCGATCATCGAGATCGCCGAAGTCGAGGGCGAGCACCAGTTCGAGGTGCTGTCCACCAACGGCGACACCTTCCTCGGCGGCGAAGACTTCGACCAGCGGCTGATGGATTACCTCTGCGACGAATTCAAGAAGGAATCCGGCGTTGACCTTAAGAAGGACATGCTCGCGCTGCAGAGGCTGAAGGATGCTGCGGAAAAAGCCAAGATCGAGCTGTCGTCGAGCGCGCAGACCGAGATCAACCTGCCCTACATCACCGCCGACCAGTCCGGCCCGAAACACCTGGCGATCAAGATCACCCGCGCCAAGTTCGAGGCACTGGTCGAAGACCTGATTGCACGCACCATCACGCCCTGCGAAACCGCGGTCAAGGATGCCGGCGTCAAACTCTCCGATATCGATGACGTGATCCTCGTCGGCGGCCAGACACGCATGCCGAAAGTGCAGGAAGCGGTAAAGGCCTTCTTCGGCAAGGAGCCGCGCAAGGACGTCAACCCGGATGAAGCGGTTGCCGTGGGCGCCGCCATCCAGGCCGGCGTGCTGAAGGGTGACGTCAAGGACGTGCTGCTGCTCGACGTGACCCCGCTGTCGCTGGGCATCGAGACACTGGGCGGCGTGCTGACCAAGCTGATCCAGAAAAACACCACGATTCCGACCAAGGCTTCGCAGGTGTTCTCAACTGCCGAAGACAATCAGAACGCGGTGACCATCCACGTGCTGCAGGGCGAGCGCGAAATGGCGAAAGCCAACAAGTCACTGGGCCAGTTCAACCTGACCGACATTCCGCCCTCGCCGCGCGGCATGCCGCAGATCGAGGTCACTTTTGACATCGATGCCAACGGCATCCTGCACGTGTCAGCCAAGGACAAGGCCACCGGCAAGGAAAACAAGATCAAGATCCAGGCCTCGAGCGGGCTCTCCGAAGAGGAAATCCAGCGCATGGTCAAGGATGCCGAGGCCAATGCCGAGGACGACAAGAAACTGCGCGAACTGGTCGATACCCGCAACCAGGCTGACGCGATGATCCACAGCGTTAAAAAATCGCTGGCGGAACACGGCGACAAGGTCGATGCCGACGAAAAAGGCAAGATCGAAGCCGCGCTGAAGGATCTGGAGGAAGCGATCAAGGGCGACGACAAGGACGCGATCGAGGCGAAGACCCAGGCGCTGACCCAGGCCGCGCACAAGCTGGCCGAGCAAATCTACAAGGACCAGCAGCCGCAGGCCGGCGCACAGCAGCCCGAGGGCGGCAACGGGAAGGAAGCCGGCAAGAAGGACGACGGCAACGTGGTCGATGCCGAATTCGAAGAGGTGAAGGACAAGAAGTAACCGCGTGAGGAGTAAGGCGTGAGGGGTGAGGGGAAAAATCCCTTCACCCCCTTTGCTTTTCTGCGTCTTACGCCTCTCGCCTAACGCTTCACGAAAAGCAAATGGCCAAAAAAGACTATTACGAAGTGCTGGGTGTCAACCGCGACGCCTCCGAGGACGACCTGAAGAAGGCCTATCGCAAGCTTGCGATGAAATGGCATCCGGACCGCAACCCGGACAACCCCAAGGCCGAGGAACATTTCAAGGAAGCCACGGAAGCCTACGAGGTACTGACCGATCCGCAAAAGCGCACGGCCTATGATCAGTTCGGCCATGCCGGCGTGGATCCCTCTGCGGGCGCCGGCGCGGGTGCCGGATTCGGCGGTTTTGGTGACGCCTTCGGTGACATTTTTGGCGACATCTTCGGCGGCGGTGGCGGCGGACGGCAGCGCTCGACCGTGTTCCGTGGCGCGGACCTGCGCTACAACCTAGAGGTTTCCCTGGAAGACGCGGCCCGTGGCACGGAGACGCGCATCCGCATCCCGGCAATGGAAGAGTGTGAAACCTGCCATGGCACGGGCGCGAAGCCGGGCACCCAGCCGACCACCTGCACGACCTGTGGCGGCCACGGCCAGGTACGCATGCAGCAGGGCTTCTTCTCGATCCAGCAGACCTGCCCGCGTTGTCATGGCACCGGAAAAATGGTGGCCAACCCCTGCAGCCCCTGCTCCGGCAGCGGCCGCATCAAGAAACAGAAAACCCTGGCGGTAAAAATACCGGCGGGTGTCGATGAAGGCGACCGCATCCGCCTCTCGGGCGAAGGTGAGGCCGGCGTCAACGGCGGGCCATCCGGCGACCTCTATGTGGTAATCCAGATCAAGCAGCACGGGGTATTCACCCGCGACCACAACGACCTGCACTGCGAGATGCCGGTGTCCTTCACCACTGCGGCGCTGGGCGGGGAAATCGAAATTCCGACGCTCGACGGTTACGCAAAAATAAAAATTCCCGCAGAAACCCAGAGCGGCAAGGTTTTCCGGCTGCGCGGCAAGGGCATCAAGGGCGTGCGTTCAAGCACCCATGGCGACCTGCTTTGCCACGTCGTAGTCGAAACCCCGATCAAGCTGACACCACGCCAGCGCGAATTGCTGGAGGAATTCGAGGCAATCAGCGTCAAAGACTCGGCGCGCCACAATCCGCGCGCGAAGTCGTGGATGGACCGGGTCAAGGAGTTCTTCGCGGAGTAATCAGGCCTGTTCAGCCACCGAACGGCAGCGGTGATAAGCTAGGGCGCATGACTACCCGGAACTGCATGCGCGATGAAATTTACCAGTTTCGACGCCCTGATTAAGGCGCTGGACACCGGGGGCGTCCGCTATCTGATTGCCGGCGGACTTGCAGTCAATGCTTACGGCTATCTGCGGTTCACCAGAGACGTCGATGTGGTCATCCAGATGCTGCCGGACAATATCGGACGCGCCTTCTCGGCCTTAAACCGCATCGGATACAGCCCGGTGGTTCCCGTCACTGCGGAACAGTTCGCGGATGCTTCGCAACGCGAGCGCCGGATATGCGACAAGGGCATGAAAGTGCTGCAATTCTGGAGCGACGCCCACCGCGAAACGCCGGTAGACATGTTCGTCATCGAGCCTTTTGACTTCGAACAGGAATACGGCGTATCGCTGGACAAGCCCTTGGGCGACATTCATGTCCGCTTCGTTTCGATTCCCACACTGATCCGGATGAAGGAAACCGCGGGCCGCCCGCAGGACAAGCTGGACATCGAAGAACTGCGTCTGCTGCACCCGGACCATGGCCGCTGACCTGCCGGACATTGAGGATTTCGACTGGAGCCTGACAACCTGGGAAGGCTCCCGCCGGGAGCAACTCCGACGCTGGGCCCTGCTTTCGCTGGAGGAAATGATTCGCGCCCAGGAGGACATGGCCGACCTCGCTGAGCGTTTTTCGGAAATGCGTGCTGCCGAGCATTCCCCCAGGGATGGCACTCCACGGACTTGAACCGGCGCACAACTGATTGGCGCCCTTCAGCACATACCTCCGCTTCCCCCTGACCACCGGATGCTGCGTGAATATTGAAACCACTCTGCCGGCTTACTCAGATGGCGAACTTTCTGCGCTGACAGTTTCTGAACTGCTGGACCTGCTGGCGCGGGACGAAGACCGTGTCCCGCGCAACGTTATTGACGCATGCTCGCGGCGCGGAGCCGCCATGGTGAGTGCGCTGGGCGAACTGCTCGACCGCGGCGACGCCTGGGTGCCGGAGCACAGTGACGGCCAATGGTGGCGCGCACTGCACACTGCAATGATCCTTGGCCTGATGTCCGGCGAAGCGGCGGGAGAACTGCTGGTGCGCTGCATGCGCCGCATCTCTGACGAAGACGACGAAAACCTGGAGGACTGGCTGGCAGAACACTGGCCCGTGTTCTTCGGCAACAAGCCGGCCAGCCTGATGGCCGCCCTGCGCGGCATCAGCGATGATCGCAATCGTTACTGGTACGGTCGCGTCACCGCCAACGCGGCTCAGATGGGCCTGGCACAACAGCTTGGCGCTGCCGCGGTGGACGAATTGCTGGTGCGACTGGCAGCTGCAGCGGCGGATGAGACCGAGGACTGGGACTTCCGCCTGTTGACCGCCATCACGCTGCTCGACTTTCCGCGGCCACAACACCGGAAGCTGCTGGAAAATTTGGCAAAGCGACAGAAACACCCGGGAGCGATCTTTGGTCTGGAAGAAATCGAAAAGGCCTACGGCACGCCCGGCTACCTCGTAGCGCAGGATCGAATTAGGCGAGACCCCTGGGACTTCTACCAACCGGCTGCGATCGCCGAGAGGCAGAGCCGCTGGGACCGCGAAGACCGCGAGGCGCGAGAACGCGCGGCACGCGGAGAACCCCCGGAAGAGGACGTCGGGGACTATGACTTACTGGAGCCCTATGTTCGAGATACCCCGAAGATCGGTCGCAACGATCTTTGTCCCTGCGGCAGCGGAAAAAAATACAAGAAATGCTGCCTCAGTGAATCCTGATGCCAGCGCGGAAACTCCCGGTCAAACAGCCTCCGCGCCCGACGATGTGAATCGATAAATACTCTTCAGCCCGTCAAGCTCAAACGCGATATTTCTCGATCGCCTTCCAGTCAATTTCGAAGCCGAATCCCGGCAGTTCGTTCATGTGCACGCGGCCATCCTTGACCTGAGCGCGCTCGCTGAACATTTCGAACCACAGCGGATCGCGGTCGGCATTGCCATGCGATTCCACACCGAAGCCCAGCCGCGGGAAGGCCGACACCAGGTGGGCATGCACCTCCGGCACCAGATGCGGCGCGATACGCACGCCGTGCTGCTCGGCCAGGTGGCTGACGCGCAGCGATTCGGTAAATCCGGCGAAACGCGTCGAATCGAACTGCATGAAACCGAGCGCGCCACTGGTGATGAAATCGCGCGCGGTAAAACGTGTCATTTCGCGCTCACCATGGGCCAGCGGGATCACCGTGTTTTTCGCCAGCACCGTGAAGTCGGCAGGCTGCAGATACCAGTGCAGCGGCTCTTCCAGCCAGTAGATATCGTAGGGCTCGACCGCATGCGCGAAACGGATACAGTCCTCGAGGTCGTAGGCGGCATTCATGTCGAGCATCAGCTTCACATCCTTGCCAATCGCTTCGCGCGTCAGCCGGATGCGCTCGACTTCCTTCTCGATCGACAGACCGGCGGTTTTCAGCTTTACCGCCTGGTAACCGCGCTTGACGAAACCTGCCAGTTCATCGGCGCAGACATGCAGCGGCGCGTCCAGTTCATAGTAGCCGCCGGTGGCATAGGTAAACAGCGGCTTGCCCTCGCCGCCCAGCAGCTTCCACACCGGCACCTTGAAGGCCTTGCCCTTGATGTCCCACAGCGCGAGGTCGATACCGCCAATGGCCGCCATGATCTGCGGCCGGTCGCCGCGCGGCATCGGCTGCGGCAGGCCGTCGCGACCGCCCATGCCGGTCGGCCGTGGCGAAGTCAGCGACAGCATTTTTTCCCACACCGCAACCTGCTCGGTGGCATTCATGCCCTTGATCACTTCGCCGAATTTCTCCACGTATTGGCAGATGTCCTTCATCGGCGAACCGTGGATCTGGCCGATACCGGTCAGCCCGTCGTCGGTCTTGATCTCCACCAGGATCACGCTGGAACTGTGCAACTCCTCATGCGCGGTCCACAGCGTGTGCTTGAGTTTGGCGGAAATGGCATGGGCTTTGACGGAAGCAATACGGGTCACAAGAAAATTCCTTCACTAAATTAATTAAAAATCTCAATCAGAAACCAACAATCACCGCCACTAACCCCCTTGTGAGCCGCCGAGCAACACACCCAGGCCGGGTGCCTTCAGCGAGGACTGTCTGAGTCCTTGCCGAAGGCAAGGGCGAGTTCCGCAGCCGCCCGGCCTGGCGAGCAGCACAGGGAAGTCCGCAGGACCGGCGAGCCAGGGCGCCCTTTTCTTTGGTGACTTTCTTTTGGGCAAGCAAAAGAAAGTCACCAGCCGCCGGGCTGCCCCCGGCGACCTTCAATCAAGCACGCCGCCAAGTAGTTCCCTGCGGCCCATCCTCAAGCACGATACCGGCCGCCTTCAACTCATCACGAATACGATCTGATTCGGCGAAGTTTTTTGCTTTCCGAGCAGCAATACGATCATTGATCATTCGATCAATCACTTCTGGCGTAAGTGTTGACGAGAGCGTACCGGACATCTCAACTGCTGGAAGCTCAAGAACGGCTCTGAATGACTGCAAAAACTCCGTAGGCTTACGCTGCAGCAGTCCCAGTTGCACTGCCAGCGACTTCAGCAACACCCCGGTCTCGGGCGATTTCGTGCGGTTAACCTCGTTGGCGAGGTCGAACAGCACCGCCACGGCTTCCGGGGTGTTGAAATCGTCGTCCATCGCCGTCTTGAAACGCGCGGCGTACGCATTACCCCAGTCGACCGTCCCGGCTTCCGCAGCAAGGCCCCTGAGCGCGGTGTAGAGCCGGGTAAGCCCCTGCTTCGCGTCATCCAGGTGTGCATCCGAATAATTCAGCGGGCTGCGGTACTGGGCGCGAATGATGAAAAAGCGCACCACTTCGGGGTCATAACGAGCGAGGATTTCGCGAACAGTGAAGAAATTGCCCAGCGACTTCGACATCTTCTCGTTGTCGACGCGGACAAAGCCGTTGTGCATCCAGTAATTAACAAAGGTGCAGCCGTTGGCACCCTCGGACTGGGCGATTTCGTTCTCATGATGCGGAAACTGCAGGTCCTGCCCGCCGCCATGGATGTCGAAATGTTTGCCGAGCAGTGCGCCCGACATCACCGAACACTCGATGTGCCAGCCGGGCCGGCCAGGACCCCAGGGCGATTCCCATGCCGGTTCACCGGTCTTGGCGCGTTTCCATAACACAAAATCCAGCGGATCCTGCTTCGCCGCATCCACCGCGACCCGCTCGCCGGCGCGCAGATCCTCCAGCGATTTGCCCGACAGCTTGCCGTAGCCCTCGAAGCGACGCACCGCATAGTTCACGTCACCGTCGGCAGCCTTGTAGGCATAACCGCGGCTTTTCAGAACGCTGATCATGTCGAGCATCCCGGAGACGTACTCGGTGGCACGCGGTTCGGCCGAAGGCTTCTGCACACCCAGCGCGGCGGCATCCTCGTCCATCGCGCGGATGAAGCGTTCGGTCAGCGCCGCCACCGGTTCGTTGTTCTCCTGTGCGCGGCGGATGATCTTGTCATCGATGTCGGTAATGTTGCGCACATAGGTCACGTCATAACCGGAGGCTCGCAACCAGCGCTGCACGACATCAAAAATGACCATGACCCGGGCATGCCCGAGGTGGCAGAAATCGTAGACGGTCATGCCGCAGACGTACATGCGAACCTTGCCCGCTTCGATGGGTCTGAATTCCTGCTTGTCCCGCGCCAGGGTGTTATAAATTTTGAGCATTTTGAGCGGTGGGGATGCCTTTGGGCCTGACGGCACATCCCGGTCCTGCGGATTGAGTCGCGGGCCGGAGCTGCCCCGCGAAAGAGAATTTGAATTGGCGGTTGTTCTTGGTAAAATCCCTAAAATTCAAGGACTAATGTGTCGTCGAATGGCTGTGAAATGATCAGGGGTTCTCGTGCAGTTGCTCTTGAAGTCATCACCGGCCCGACAACGATTGCCGTCTTCAACAACGACGCTGGAATCATAGCACGATGACTTTCAAATCGGCCGCAGCCCGGCTCGCCACAATCGCAGTCTGCCTCGGCCTTGCCGCCCCCCTCTTCGCGCAGGGCGATGCATTACAGGAAGCACAGCAGTTGCTGCGACAAGGCCAGACCGATCGCGCAATGGAACGCGTCGAGCAGTATCTGAAAAGCCGCCCGAAGGATGCACGCGGCCGTTTCCTCCGCGGCATTCTGCTCACCGAACAGAACAAACCCGCGGAAGCCATCCGCGTGTTCACCGAACTGACCCAGGAATACCCGGAGCTGCCGGAACCGTACAACAACCTTGCCGTGCTCCATGCCTCGCAGGGTCAGTACGACAAGGCGCGTGCAGCGCTGGAAATGGCGATCCGCACCCACCCCAGCTATGCCACCGCGCATGAGAACCTCGGTGACATCTACGCCAAGATGGCGAGCCAGGCCTACGACAAGGCGCTGCAGCTCGACAAGAACAACCAGGCTGCACAGACCAAGCTGAACCTGATCAAGGACCTGTTCATCGGCGCACCACGCCCGCCGAAAGTGGCGGTTGCGCAAGCCGAAATCCAGAAACCGCCGGCACCGGCGGCAAAACCCGCGCCCCCCGCCATCCCGGCACCGGCCGCGGCGCCCGCGGCCGCACCCAAACCTGCCGTCGCTGCAAAGGAAGCGGTTAAGGAGCCTGTCAAGCAACCGGCGAAGGAGCCCGCAAAAGAACCCGCAAAGGCCGCGGCAGCGGCCGGCAGTGCCGACAGTGATGCCGTGCTGAAAATCGTGAACACCTGGGCCGCCGCCTGGTCCGCCAACGACGTCAGCGGCTACCTCGCGCACTACGCCCCGGATTTCAAAACACCGGACGGCGAACCGCGCGCAGCCTGGGAAAGCGAACGCAAGGCGCGCATTGCCAAACCGCGCAAGATTGAAGTCCGGGTGGAAGGCGCCAAGGTCACATTCAGCGACGCCAACCGCGCCACGGTGACCTTCCGCCAGCACTACCGTTCGAATACGTTCAACGCTTCGGCCAGCAAGACGCTGGTGATGGTCCGTTCCGGCAAACAATGGCTGATCCAGGAAGAAAACGTCGGCGGATGACGCGCCCGCTGATCGCCTGCACACTCGTGGCGGCGATTGCCGCCGCCGCGCTGACGCCGTCCTCCACCACGCTGGCGCTGGGCAACCGCCCGCTTTCATCTGCAACCGTTGGCCTGCTCGGCTCCCCGGGCGGATCGTCAGTGCTGAACGCGCCGGAAGCCCTGCTCGCGCAGACGCTGATTGCGATCGCAGGCGCGCAATTCGACATTGCGCTCGCAGAAATCGACAAGGTGCTGAAGCAGCATCCCAACTTCCGCCTGGCGCATCTGGTCAAGGGCGACCTGCTGATGGCCCGTGCAAGGCCGATCAGCGGCATCGGCGCCGCCCCCGGCGCGCCGGCTGACCGCATTGCCGACCTGCGCGAGGAGGCGCGCGCGCGCCTCGTCCGCCACCAGCAGGAACGCCCGTTCAACCGGGTTCCCAGCAACCTGCTGCAGCTGACACCGGACCAGAAATACGTATTTGTCGTCGATGCCTCGAAATTCACGCTGTACGTGTTCGAAAACGATAACGGCACCCCGCGTTACGTCGCCGACTACTACGCCACCATCGGCCGCAACGGCAGCGAGAAGCTGCGCGAGGGCGATAAAAAAACCCCGCTGGGCGTCTACCACGTCACCGGCAACCTGCCGCGTGAACAGCTGACCAAAACCTACGGCTCGCTGAGCGAGCTCTACGGCGACGGCGCGTTCCCGATCAACTACCCCAACGAATGGGACCGCCGGCGCGGACGCACCGGCCACGGCATCTGGCTGCACGGTGTGCCCTTTGACACCTATAGCCGGCCACCACAGTCCAGCGACGGCTGCGTGGCGCTGACCAACGACGACCTGCAGGCGCTCTCCAAGCGCGTGCAGGTCGGCGTGACTCCGGTAATTATTGCCCAGGGGGTCGACTGGGTAGATGCCGACGCGGCAAAAAGCACCCGCGAGTCGCTGCAGCGCTCGCTCGACGAGTGGCGCCGGGACTGGGAAAGCCGTGACATCGAACGTTATCTGCGTCACTACTCGCGCGAGTTCTCTTCCGGGAAACAGGACATCGCCGCATGGTCCCAGCAGAAACGCAGCGTCAACGCCGGAAAAGCCTGGATCAAGGTCGGTATCGACGGGGTCAGCATGTTTCTCTACCCCGGCAATAACAACCTGGCCGTAGTGACGTTCAGCCAGGACTACGCCAGCAGCAACATCAGCAACAAGATGCGCAAGCGCCAGTATTGGCAACTCGAAAACGGCCACTGGCGCATCATCCACGAGGGTGCGGCCTGAACTCTGCCACCCCAACCTGCCAGTGTTTTATAACCCATTGTTTTTATTGGTAAAAATATGATCCGTTTCCTTGCACTCCTGATTGCCCTGACCATCACCCCCGCGGCACTCGCCAGCAATCCCAAAGTTGAATTCAGAACCTCGCTGGGCACGTTCGTCATCGACCTCTATCCGGAAAACGCGCCGCAAACCGTCGAGAATTTCCTGCAATACGTGAAGGACGGCTTCTACAATGGCACCGTGTTTCATCGCGTGATTCCCGGCTTCATGGTCCAGGGGGGCGGCTTCACCCGCAACCTGCAGCAGAAGCCGACGCGCCCGGCCATCCGCAACGAAGCCGGCAACGGCCTGCGCAATGCCGCCGGCACTGTTGCGATGGCCCGCACCAAGGATCCGCACTCGGCCACCGCCCAGTTCTTCGTCAACGTCGCCGATAATGACTTCCTCGACTTCAAGTCGCCGGACGATGACGGCTACGGCTACACGGTATTCGGCCGCGTCTCGGCCGGCATGGATGTCATACAAAAAATTCTGCAGGTGCCGACCGCCACCGTGGGTGCGCACCAGAACGTGCCGCGCACGCCTGTCCTCATTGAAAGCTCGCGTTTGATCGAGGCGGCGCCGGCAAAGCCCAAACCCGCGGCAAAATAAACCCTCAAGGAACCATCATGATCAAGCTGCACACCAACCACGGCGTCATCAGTCTGGAACTCGACGCCGCCAAGGCACCGGATACCGTCGCCAACTTCATCAAGTACGTTGAGGACGGCCACTACAACAACACCGTTTTTCACCGCGTCATCGACGGCTTCATGATCCAGGGCGGCGGTTTCGAGCCGGGCATGAAACAAAAGCCGACGCGTGAACCGGTGCAGAACGAAGCCAACAACGGCCTCAAGAACGACCTGTACACCGTCGCGATGGCGCGCACCTCGGCACCCCATTCGGCCAGTGCGCAGTTTTTCATCAATGTCGGCGCCAACGATTTCCTGAACCATACTGCGCCTACGCCGCAGGGATGGGGTTACTGCGTTTTCGGCAAGGTCGTTGACGGCAGCGATGTGGTCGACAAGATCCGCAAGGTCAAGACCGGCAGCAAAGGCATGCACCAGGACGTGCCGATCGAAGACGTGATCATCGAAAAAGCCGAAGTCGTCTGAGCCTGCGGGGCGGCAACGCCCCGCCGCCCATGCATACGCTGCTCATCTCCGACCTGCACCTCGCGCCCGAGCGGCCGCAGATCACGTCACAGTTCCTCGAGTTCATCCGCGGGATCGCGCCACAGGCGCAGGCCCTTTATGTCCTCGGTGATCTCTTCGAATACTGGGCCGGCGACGATGACGACGACGCGTTGGGCCTGCAGGCTGCTGCGGCCCTCGCCGGACTGGCCGCCAACGGTACCCGCGTCTTTCTGATGCACGGCAACCGCGACGTGCTGATGGGCGGGCTACTGGCGCAGCGCTGCGGTGCGACGCTGCTTGACGATCCCTTGCTCATCAACCTCCACGGCGCGCCAACGCTGCTCAGCCATGGCGACGCATTGTGCACCGGTGACGCCGATTACCAGCGCTTCCGTGCTTATGCGCGCGACCCCGGCAACCAGACGAAATTCCTTGCCCAGCCGCTCGCCGCTCGCCGCGAACAGATGCTCGGCATGCGCGCGCAGAGCGAAGCCAGCAAGCAGCAGAAAAGCGAAACCATCATGGACGTGACGCCGGCGGCGGTCGAAGACCTGCTGCGCCGTCACGGTTATCCGCGGTTGATCCACGGCCACACCCACCGCCCGGCCCGCCACCTGCATGTCGTCGATGGCCGCAGTTGCGAGCGCTGGGTACTCAACGACTGGTATGAACGCGGCGGCTACCTGCGCTGCGACGCCGCCGGTTGCACGATGCACCGGCTGTAGCCGGCAGCCGCCTCAGCCTGAGAGGCCGCGCTGCAGGTCGGCCTCAATATCCTCGAGGTTCTCCAGCCCGACGGCGATGCGCAGCAAACCGTCACCAATGCCGGCCGCGGCGCGTGCTTCCGGCGTGATGCGGCCGTGGGTGGTCGATGCCGGGTGGGTGATCGTGGTCTTGGTGTCGCCGAGGTTGGCGGTGATCGACAGCAGGCGCGTGTGGTCGATGACCCGCCACGCCGCATCCTTGCCGCCCTTGAGGTCGAAGGACACGATGCCGCCACCCGACTTCTGCTGTTTCAGCGCCAGCGCATGCTGCGGATGCGAAGGCAACCCCGGGTAATACACCCGCGCCACCTGCGGCTGCTGCTCCAGCCACTGCGCGAGTTTCAGCGCCGATGCACACTGCGCCTGCAGGCGGATGTTCAGCGTTTCCATGCCCTTGAGGATCACCCAGGCGTTGAAGGCGCTCAGCGTCGGTCCGGCGGTGCGCAGAAAACCGAGCACCCCCTCGTAAACCACCTCCTTCTTGCCGAGCACCGCGCCGCCGAGCACGCGCCCCTGGCCATCAAGGTACTTGGTCGCCGAGTGAATCACCACGTCGGCACCGAATTCCAGCGGCCGCTGCAGCGCCGGCGAGCAAAAGCAGTTGTCGACGGCAAGCAAGGCGCCGGCACGATGGGCGACATCGGCGAGCGCCGCGATGTCGTACACCTCTGTCAACGGGTTCGACGGCGTCTCGACATAAAGCAGCCGTGTTGCCGGCTTCATCGCAGCCTGCCAGGACGAGACATCAGTGCCGGAAACGAAGGTGGTGTCGATGCCGAAACGTTTCAGGATCGTGCCGAAAAGTTGCACTGTCGCGCCGAAAACGCCGGCCGAGCAGACGACGTGGTCGCCGGACTTGAGCAGCCCCATCGCCGTCGACAGGATCGCCGCCATGCCCGAGGAGGTCGCGATGCAGCACTCCGCGCCCTCCAGCGCCGCAAGTCGCTGTTCGAACATGGTCACGGTCGGATTGGTGAAACGCGAATAGATATTGCCCGGCTGCTGGTTGGAAAACCGCGCCGCCGCCTCCGCCGCCGACTTGAACACAAAGCTCGAAGTCAGGTACAGCGCTTCGGCGTGTTCGCCGAACTGGCTGCGTTCGATGCCGGCACGCACCGCCAGCGTGTCCATGCCCAGGCCTTCCGGATTGAATGTCTTGTCCATGCTCCACCTTCCCGCAGACACAAAAAAACCCGATTCAGCATTCTGCTAAACCGGGTTGCCCACGCTTTAGCCGCATTTTTTCGGACTGCCTCCCCGGTTCTGGGTCGGCCCCGGCGCCCGCAAGCTGATCGTCAAATCGGCGCAGGGAGAAGACTAACCCGGACCGGCGGAAACCGTCAAACCGGGCGCTCGCCGTCGACCAGCCGCGCCATCAGCGAAGCCTCCGCATCACCGCGCGCGCGGAAACCGGCAGCAACACCGTCGCGGTCGGCTTGCGCACGGTTCTGGCTGACCTTCCACTTGCCTTCGATGGACGTCACCGGGATCTCGATGCCGACAATGGCCTCGAGCATGCGGTCGATGTACTCCGTCGGTGCATCGCCGACACCCCAGGGTTGCGGCCGGCCCGTCTCCTGGCTACCCGTCAGGCGCGACACCAGGCCACGCAGCCAGTCGCGATCGTCGCGAATCACCAGTGGCCCGCGGACATGGACCACGACATAGTTCCAGGTTGGCACCACCTTGCCATGCTCGCGTTTGGACGGATACCAGGACGGCGTGACATAAGCCTGCGGTCCCTGGAACACCGCCAGCACTTCGCCGTCCGGAACTTGCCGCCACAGCGGATTGCTGCGGGCGACGTGGCCGCGCAGCGTGCCGTCGGGCGCGGGGTCGGCTTCAATCAGCAGTGGCAGATGGTTGGCCTCGATGACGCCTCCGTGCACGCTGGAAAGCAGCGCCAGCGGATGTGCGCGGATCAGCGCATGCATCACCTCGATGCGGGTTTCCCGGAACGCCGCGACTTCGTACATGCCGCGGACGGCGGGTCAGTCGATGGTTTCCAGCCCGAGGTCGAGCTGGGTTGCTGCGGCAGTGGCTTCAGCCTTCGCGTCGTCACGGCGCTGGGCCTCGACGCCGTCGAGGTAAGCCTGGGTAACGTCCCCGGTGATGTAGTGGCCGCTGAAACAGGAAGTCTCGAAACTTGTCACTGCCGGATTGACGCTGCGCACATCATCGATCAACGCTTCGAGGTCCTGATAAATCAGCGCATCACAGCCGATTTCGCGGGTAATTTCCTCGTCGCTGCGGCCGCTGGCGATCAACTCGTCGCGCGAAGGCATGTCGATGCCGTAGACGTTGGCGTAACGCACGGGCGGCGCCGCCGACGCGAAATAGACCTTGCGCGCACCGGATTCTCGAGCCATCTGCACGATTTCCCGGCTGGTCGTGCCGCGGACGATGGAGTCGTCGACCAGCAGCACGTTCTTGCCGCGGAACTCCACGCCGATGGCATTGAGTTTCTGGCGCACCGATTTCTTGCGGGTTGCCTGACCAGGCATGATGAAGGTGCGGCCGATGTAACGGTTCTTGATGAAGCCCTCGCGATAGGCGAGATTCAACTGCTTCGAAAGCTCCATCGCCGCCGGCCTGCTCGAATCGGGGATCGGGATCACCACATCGATGTCGAGATTGGAAAAATCCTTGGCGATCTTGCGGCCAAGGCTCTCGCCCATGCGCAGCCGCGTTTCGTAGACCGAAATTCCGTCGATCACCGAATCCGGTCGCGCAAGGTAGACGAATTCGAAGAGACAGGGATTGAGTGAGGGATTCGCCGCGCACTGCTGACTGTGGAAGTTACCGTCGAGGTCGATGAAAATCGCTTCCCCCGGGGCAACGTCGCGCACCAGCTTGAATCCGAGCCCGTCGAGTGCCACGCTCTCCGAGGCAACCAGATACTCCCGGCCCTGCGGCGTTTCCGACTTGCCGAAGACCAGCGGGCGAATGCCAAAGGGGTCACGGAAGGCCAACAGGCCGTAGCCGGCGATCATCGCCACCACGGCGTAAGCGCCGCGGCAGCGGCGGTGCACGCCCGATACTGCAGCGAATATCGTGGCGGGGTCGAGCTTGTAGTTGGTGGCGTTCGCCGCCAGTTCGTGCGCCAGCACATTGAGCAGCACTTCCGAATCCGACTCGGTGTTGACATGGCGCAGATCGAGGCGGAACAGGTCGTTTTTCAGTTGCTCGGTATTGGTCAGATTGCCATTGTGTCCAAGCACGATGCCGAAGGGCGAGTTGACATAGAAGGGCTGGGATTCGGCTGCAGACCATGCCGAGCCCGCAGTCGGATAACGCGTGTGACCAATGCCGGCGTGGCCGGCAAGGCCGCGCATGTTGCGCGTGCGGAACACGTCGCGGACCATGCCGCCACCCTTGTGCATGTGAAAGCTCGATCCGTCGGCGGTGACAATGCCTGCAGCGTCCTGGCCGCGATGCTGCAGCACCAGCAGCCCGTCATAGAGCAGTTGGTTGACCGGGTTATGGGCGACGACTCCGACTATTCCGCACATGGCACTTCCTCAGCCGTACTTGATGTGTTGCCCGATCGCCGGCGGCAACCAGTCCCTGATACCCAGCGCAGCCCGTTCCAGCAGGGGGCGCAGCGCTGCTTCGCGCCAGACCGGTTCGGCGGGTAGTGAAGTTGCTCCGGCAGCCAGCACCAGCACCATCACCACCAGCAGGCCTCGCGCCAAGCCGAACATGGCACCCAGCATCCGATCCTCGACACCGAGTCCTGCGCTTTTCACGAGCTGCGAGGCGGCGATCGCCACCAGGCTCATCGCCAGCAGAGCAAGAAAAAATACTGTGGCAAAACCGGCCAGCAGGCGCAGTTCCATGCTCGGTATCTCTTCCGGCATCAGCGTCGCCAGTTCACTGCCGAGCAGCCACGCCACCACAAAAGCAATGGCCCACGCGGCGAGCGCGAGGACTTCGCGCACCAACCCGCGTATGACGCTGAGCAGGACCGAAAAACCGACAATGGCAAACACCGCATAATCGAGCAGTGTCATCGGCTATCGCGGCACGACCTTGCCGTCGAGCTGCAGTTTCTGCAATTGCGCACGCGCCTTTTCCGCGGCCTCGCGGCTGGCATAGGGTCCGACACGCACCCGCGTCACCGGGCCTTTCGCCGTCTGCACGACTTCGGTGTAGGCCTTAAGACCGGCACTGTTGATTTTCGCCTGCAGTTCCTTCGCTTTGACAGTGTCCGACAACGCAACAACCTGGATCGCGAAACCGCCGGTAACCTTCGCAGTCTCCGTCACCTTCGGTGCGTCCTTGGCTTTGGCTGGCGCTTCCGGTTTGGCTGCCGGCACAGGCGCCTCCGCCTTCGTGATGGGCGTCGCCTTGGACTCGGGCTTGGGTGCAGCCGCGACTTCCGGCTTCACCTCGACCTTCGTTTCGGATTTGATGTCGGCCTTTGGCGCTTCGGCAACGGCAGGTGCCGGCACATCCGCAGGCTTCAGTGGCTCGGGTTTCGCCGTAAGCACACCGGCATCCGGCGAGGGGATCTGGATGTTGATGCTCTGGCCAGCCGGCTTCGGCTCCGAATCCAGCACCATCGGCAGCACCACTGCCACTGCAGTGACCAGCACGATGGCGCCAACCAGGCGACGGCGTGCGCGTTTTTTCAGCTGGAGTTCTTCGTCGCTAACGGCTTTCGCCATATTTCGTCACCGGTATTGCGTAAGTATTTGATTTTAAACGATTATTTAAACTGGCGCTGGCGGGCCGCAGTCATTGCGGCGGCGACGACGAGAAACGATCCGAAGGCCAAAATTCTATCACCAACTCCCGCCCTCCGATATGCGTGATCCATAGCTTCCATAATGTTCGCGCAGGGTGTGATGTCGACAACCACACCGGCATCGCGCAACTGCCGCTGCAATTCGGCGAGCGGCGTCGCGCGGGCGCCCTCGACTGGCGCGATCAGCCAGTGATCGACATGACCGCGCAAAGCACGGACAACGCCGCCTATATCCTTGTCGTTCAGCATCGAGAACACCGCCAGCGTGTCACGGTACCCCGTCATTTTCGCCAGATTGCCGGCCAGTGCCGCCGCTGCCTGCGGATTGTGGGCAACATCGAGCATCAACGCAGGACGTCCCGGCAACAATTGAAAACGGCCCGGATTCTCGACACGCACGAGGCCGTTGCGGATGTCTCCGGTTGTAACCGGGAGCCGTTCGCGCAAGGCATCAAGCGCGGCGATGCAGGCACTGGCGTTAGCGGCCTGGAAATCACCGCGCAGTGCCGGCAGCGGCAAACCATGGCGGTCCCCGCCGGGACCCCGGTAGCTCCATTGCAGGGGTTGCAACTGCAAATCGAAATCGCGTCCCAGTTGCAGCAGCTTCGCGCCGATGAGGGCGGCATGCGCGGCCACAGTCCACGGCGGATCGCGGTCCGCGCAGACTGCAGTCTTTCCGGCGCGGAATACATGGGCCTTCTCCGCACCGATAGCCTCGCGGGTGTCGCCAAGATAATCCATATGATCGAGGCCGACGCTCATCAGCATCGACACATCGGCATCGAAGGCATTGACGGCATCGAGGCGACCGCCGAGGCCCACTTCGAGTAACGCCGCGTCGACGTGCTCACGGCAAAACAGCCACACCGCAGCCAGCGTGCCGAATTCGAAATAGGTCAACGGCACTCCAGTCGTAGCCCGCGCCTGCTCCACAGCGGCAAAGGCTTCGACCAGCGCATCGTCCGCCACCTCCGCGCCGCCTATACGCACGCGTTCGTTGTAGCGCAGCAAGTGCGGTGAGGTATAAGTGCCCACGCGATACCCGGCGCAACCGAGCACCGCCTCAAGCATCATGCAGGCTGAGCCCTTGCCGTTGGTGCCGGCAACGGTGATCAGCGGAAAGCCGGTCTTCAGCAGCAGCGCATCCCGCACCGCATTGACGCGGTCGAGGCCCATGGCGATGGATTGGGGGTGCTGGCGCTCGATGTAGCCGAGCCAGCCGGTCAGCGAGGACGGCAGGCTCATGGCAGGCATTCGGCGGCCGCATCAGGCCTGGGCCGGTCCGGAAGCACCGCGGGACTCATGCGGGCGTCAGGCCGGGAGTGGCTGTTTCAGCAGCAAGGCCAGCAGCCGCGCCAGCGTGTCGCGCATCTCGCGGCGGTCGACAATCATGTCGAGTGCGCCCTTCTGCAGCAGGAACTCTGCGCGCTGAAAACCTGCGGGCAGCGTCTCGCGCACGGTCTGCTCGATGACCCTTGGCCCGGCGAAGCCGATCAGCGCATTGGGTTCGGCAATGACCACATCACCGATCATCGCAAAGCTGGCCGACACACCGCCCATGGTCGGATCGGTCAGCACCGAGATGAAGGGCAGCCGTGCCTCTCCCAGCCGCGTCAGGGCTGCACAGGTTTTTGCCATCTGCATCAGTGAAAACAGCCCTTCCTGCATGCGTGCGCCGCCAGTGGCTGTGAAACAGATGAACGGCAGGCGCTGCTCAACGCAGACCTGCACGCCGCGCACGAAACGTTCACCGACAACCGAACCCATCGAGCCGCCGAGGAAACCGAACTCAAAGGCTGCAGTGACGACCTGGATATCCCTGATCGCGCCCTGCATCACCACCAGCGCATCCTCCTCGCTGGTCTCGATGCGCGCATCGGCAAGGCGGTCGACATAACGCTTGCTGTCACGGAACTTCAGACTGTCGACCGGCAGTACCTCGACGCCGATCTCGTAGCGTCCCTCCTGGTCAAGCAGCCAGTCGAGGCGCTCACGTGCCGAAACGCGGTTATGGTGATTGCACTTCGGGCAGACAAACAGGTTCTTCTCGAGATCGGTGCGGTAGAGCACCGCCTCGCAGGAATCGCATTTACTCCAGAGTCCTTCCGGAACCGCTTTTTTCGGCGATCCGGAATCACGCTTGATGCGCGGCGGCAGCAGCTTCTGCAGCCAGCTCATGCCGCCGCGGCCCCGGTATCCATCGCCGCGCGGATACCCGACATGAAGGCGCGGGCGCGGGGAACGGCTTCGGCCGGCGCCGCCTCGATCTCCTGCACCAGCCGACTGCCGATGACCACCGCATCGGCAACCTGCGCCACAGCGCGCGCAGTCTCGCCGTCACGGATGCCAAAACCGACGCCGACCGGCAGGGTGGTGAAGCTGCGGATATGCGCAAGGCGCCTGGCGACATCGACAACATCAATGGTCGCCGCGCCGGTGACACCTTTCAGCGAAACGTAGTACAGGTATCCGCGACCCAGTGCCGCGACCTGCTTCAGGCGCGCATCGGTGGTCGTCGGTGACAGCAGGAACACCGTATCGAGTCCGGCAGCATCCAGGGTAGACACCAGGCGCTCAGCCTCTTCCAGCGGGTAATCGACCACCACCACGCCATCAGCACCGGCGGCTTTCGCCGCGCCAGCGAACACATCTACACCCATGGACTCGACCGGATTCGCATATCCCATCAGCACCACCGGCGTATCACTGTTGGTGCTGCGGAACTCGGCGACCCAGCCGATCACGTCGCGCAGCGTTACACCGTGTTTCAGCGCGCGTTCGCTGGAACGCTGGATCACCGGGCCGTCGGCCATCGGATCGGAGAACGGCACACCGAGTTCGATGATGTCGGCGCCGCCGGCAACCAGGGCATGCATGAGCGGCACGCAACTCGCCGGGTCAGGGTCACCCGCGGTGAAAAACGGAATCAGGGCTTTGCGCCCCTGCAGCTTCAATCGGGAAAACGTAGCGGTGATGCGGGACATTGCGGATTCTTCGTATTGCAGTTCAGAACTTGAGGCCGGACTTCTCGGCGACCGTATGCATGTCCTTGTCGCCACGACCGGAAAGATTGACCAGCAGGATCTGGTCCTTGCGCATGCGCGGCGCGATTTTTGCGGCATAGGCCAGCGCATGGCTCGACTCCAGCGCCGGGATAATGCCTTCCAGGCGGCACAGCTTGTGGAAAGCTTCCAGCGCCTCATCATCGGTCACCGCGACGTATTCGGCGCGGCCGCTGTCCTTCAGCCACGCATGTTCGGGGCCGACGCCGGGATAATCGAGGCCTGCCGAAATCGAATGCGTCTCGATGATCTGCCCGTTGTCGTCCTGCAGCAGGTAGGTGCGGTTGCCATGCAGCACGCCGGAGCGGCCGGCACACAAGGTCGCCGAGTGCTGCCCGGTCTCCAGGCCATGCCCAGCGGCCTCAACGCCGATCAACCGCACCGACTCGTCAATAATATAGGGATGGAAAATGCCGATCGCGTTCGAGCCCCCGCCAACACAGGCCAGCACGGCATCCGGCTGGCGTCCGGTCATCTCGGGCATTTGCTCACGCGCCTCCTTGCCGATCACCGACTGGAAATCGCGCACCATCATCGGATAGGGATGCGGTCCGGCGACAGTACCGATGATGTAGAAGGTGTTCTCGACGTTGGTCACCCAGTCGCGCATCGCCTCGTTCAGCGCATCCTTCAGCGTCTTCGAGCCCGACTCCACCGGCACGACCGTCGCCCCCAGCAGTTTCATGCGGTAGACGTTCTGCGCCTGGCGCTTGACGTCCTCCGAGCCCATGTAGACCACGCACTCCATGCCGTAACGTGCGGCAATGGTCGCCGTCGCCACGCCATGCTGGCCGGCGCCGGTTTCCGCGATCACCCGCGGCTTGCCCAGGTGCCGCGCCAGCAGCGCCTGGCCGATGACGTTGTTGATCTTGTGCGCGCCGGTGTGATTGAGGTCCTCGCGCTTGAGGTAGACCTGTGCACCGCCGAAATGCTCGGACCAGCGCCGTGCGTGGTAGACCGGGCTTGGCCGCCCGACGTAATGCTTCAGTTCGTAGGCGAACTCCGCCAGAAAGCCCGGATCATTCTTGAATTGCGCGTAGGCGGCTTTCAGATCCTCCAGCGCGGAGATCAGCGTCTCCGAAACAAACACACCGCCGTACGGACCGAAGTGGCCTTTCGCGTCCGGCAAGTCATATACCCGCATTGCGCACCCCGTTGATGAAGGTTTCGATTTTCGCGGCATCCTTGATGCCCTTTGCCGACTCCACGCCGCTGGACACGTCGACCGCCCAGGGCCGCACGCGCCGCACCGCCTGCTCCACGTTGTCCGGATTGAGACCGCCCGACAGGATCACGGGCATCGGCAGGTCCGGCGGAATCAGCGACCAGTCAAAAGTGGCGCCGGTGCCGCCGTGCACACCCTCGACCCAGGCATCCAGCAGCAGGCCTTTGGCGGCATGAAAATCACGCGCATATTGTAGCAAATCGGTCTCCACCCTGACCCGTAATGCGCGCAGGAAAGGCCGCCCGAAACCGGCACAGTAATCCGGCGTTTCGTCGCCGTGGAACTGCAGCAACTGCACTGGTGCGGCGGCCAGTGTGTCGCGGACAGTTGTGGCGTCCGCATTGACGAACAATCCGACCGGGACAACAAATGGCGGCAACACACGGATGATTTCAGCAGCCTGCGCCGGCGTCACCGCGCGTGGGCTGCCGGCATAGAAGACCAGGCCGACCGCATCCGCACCGAGACGTGCGGCAGCGCGTGCATCCTCGACACGGGTAATGCCGCAAATCTTGATCCGGGTTTTCATCTCACTGCAACTCCGCATGGGCCAGCTGCGGGGAACGCAGGCGCGGTGCCGGCAATCCCCAGTGCGGCGCATATTCGACCTGTGCCAGGTACAAGCCCGAGGCATCGAAGGTCGGCGCGGCCTGCGAACGATCGCGGCCATCCAGCACTGCGGCCATCCACTGCGGCGGATGTTTGCCCTTGCCGACATAGACCAGGCTGCCCACGAGGTTGCGCACCATGTGATGCAGGAAGGCATTCGCCCTGAACACGAAAATGAGATACGGCCCGGATTGATGAATCGCGGACTCGTGCAGCGTTCGCACCGGCGACTGCGCCTGGCACTCTGCAGCACGGAAAGCGCTGAAATCGTGCTCGCCGATGAGGCGGGATGCGGCCTCGCGCATGCGCTCTACATCAAGCGGCGCATGGAACCAGCCGACACGGCCGTGATCTGTGGCGGGACGTACCGGCGAGTTGAGCAGGATATAACGATAGGTGCGCGAGAGAGCAGAGAAACGCGCATGAAAATCCGCGGCGACCGGTTGCCCCCAGGTCACCGCCAGACCCGCCGGCAGCAGCGCATTGACGCCGCGCACCCATGCGCTGACGGGACGGTCTACCGCGCAGTCAAAATGCACGACTTGCCCCAGTGCATGTACCCCGGCATCAGTACGTCCCGCGCACACGGTCTTGACCGGAACGTTGGCAATTCCAGCGCAGGCCTGCTCCAGGCGATCCTGCACGGCACAGCCTTCGGACTGGCTCTGCCAGCCGCAAAATCCGCCGCCGTCGTATTCGATACCCAGCGCCATCCTCACGGACCATGCCTCCGATAAGGTTTTACCTGCCCCGAAAAAAAACCGCGGCAGAACGACTGCCGCGGTTCATGATAACGCCTGACGGAGTCCTCAGCCGAGTGAGCCCAGCAGTTTCTGCGCCTGGTCTTTCTGCTCGGCGTCACCCTCTTTCAGCACTTCGTGGAGGATTTCCTTTGCACCGTCATTGTCACCCATTTCCTGATAGGCCTTGGCCAGATCGAACTTCTGCTGCACGTCGTACCAGTGACTGTCCTTCTCGGCCCCCGGCGTGGCCGTGGTCGAAGGGTCATCAAGGTCGATGTTGAGGTCACCGACATCGATCTTGAAATCAAGTCCGGTATCTGTTGCGGGAGCCGGCAGTTCCGCAGCGGGGACATCGATGGCCGGCAATTCAATGTTGAAATCAATCGATCCCGAATCCGTGGACTCCGGGGCCTCCAGCGCAATGTCGGTCTGTGCACCGGGTGCGGGAAGATCAAGGCTGAATTCCGTCGCCGCCGGCTCTACAGCGATATCAACAGGGGCCGCCATCTGAACCGTGCCCCCGAAATCGGCAGGCCGCTCTGCCATCGTGGGATCGGCATCAAGAGCAATGTCCGGCACGCTGCTGCTGTCACCGCCCAGATCGAAGTCGAGATCGGTGCTCGTGGCGCTGTCCGAAACATCAACCATCGGCGCAACGTCCTTGCCGGCCGCATACAGCGGATTGGCGGGATCCAGCGCATACCCCATCGCTGCGATTTTGATCCAGTTGTCGCCCGTACCGCCAGTGAGCCCGTTCATGGAGCCCGCAACTGTCGCGAACGAAGAAGTATCCTGCCGCGCGGAATAAACCTCCGCGAGTTTCAACTGCACGTCCTCGCGCGCAGGGTCGCGAGCCATCGCATCTTTCAGAATTTCCTCCGCCTGGCCATCTCGGCCATAGGCGATGTAAACCTCGGCTTCCTGCACCGGATCCACCTCGTCGGTGGCGGCGGCTGCCGGAGCGGCTGCCGTTGCCGTTCCAAATTCTTCGGCAGCAGCGGCGGCCGCAACGCTGCCGGCAGCTGCTGCTCCAAAAGTAGGTGCAACCGCTTCGATATCGTCTGCGTTGGCCGCCTGTGCACGGCGACGTCGCATCGCTGCAATGCCCAGGCCGCCAAGGACGAGAACACCCAAGCCGCCACCGATCAGCGGCAGATTTTCCATCACCACATCCATCAATTCCGGCTCGGGCGGAGGAGGCGGCGGGGCGACGGGCTTGGGTTTGGGTTTCGGCGCGGGTTTCGCTTCCTCAGCCGGTTGGTCGGCAAGCGGCGCGGCTGTATCGGGTTTCGCCTCTATCAGGGGAGCATCAGCCTTGGGCTCCGGCTTGACCGCGGGCGCCTCGGGTTTCGCTGCAACATCCTTCACCGGTTCCGCCGGCTTCTCCACGGGCTTCACCGCGTCAGCCTTGGCCGCCTCGGCCTTCTGCTGTACGGCTGCCATGCCCGGGCTCTTCAATTCGGCAAGTTTTTGCGAGTCTTTGATCGTCTTCTCGAGCCGGGCGATGCGTTCGTTGGCCTCGGCCAGTTCCTTGGTCCTGGCGATCAACTCTTCCTGCAACGCCCGTGCCTGGGCTTCACCGGTAAGCGGAGCACCTCCCTTGACGGGTTCGCCCTTCGACAGCTTGACGACATCCCTGCTCTCGGCCGCCGCAGAATCATCCACCTTCGCGGCGATGCGGCCGCGCGCGGTGCTGCCACCCTCCGGAGCCTGGCCTGCGGCATCAGCGATGCGGCTGCTGTAAGTGCGCCAGTCCGCAACTTGAGCGCGATACTCCTTGACAGCTTCGCCCTGCGGGATCGTAGCGAGTTCCTGCGCATCGGGTACCCGCAGGATGCGTCCCGACCTTACGAGATTCATGTTGTTACGGATGAATGCGTCGGGATTATTGCGATACAGGCCCACCAGCATCTGTTCGAGCGATACACCCTCAGGCTTAAGGCTTGCGGCAATCTTGCCGAGTGTCTCGCCTTTGGCGATCGGCCCGTATTCCTGGGCCTGGGCCTTCGGCGCAGTGGCGACCGTGGACGGCGCGGGAGCCCGTGCAACGGGAGCTGCCGCGATGGGCTTCGAAACCGGAGCTGCTGGCGCCGCTGCCGGAGCCGCAAGTACCTGTGCCTGCTGGCCGTAGCCGGGCGGATCAAGCAGGGCAGTGTATTCGCGCACGATGCGACCGCCGGACCACGACAATTCGATCAGCAGGTCGATGAACGGCTCGTTAATGGGGCGCGAGCCCGTAACTTTGATGAAAGACTGGCCGTTCGGACGCCGCTCGATGCTGAGCTTGAGTCCGGTCACGCCGGCGTTGTACTGCAGATTGGCCTGTTGATAGGCATCCGGGGAAGCCAGCCGGACGGCGAGGGTCGACGCTTCATCGCCCCTGACCGCCACGAGGTCAATTTCCGCGGTCAGCGGCTGACCCAGACTCGATTGAACGGTGAGCCGTCCCAGACCGGCCGCATGCGCCATCCAGGGCGCGAGCAGCAGCAGTGCCACCGCCAGTGCTTTGCCAAGAGAGAAAGTGCGCACGAACCGCTCCCGTATCGTTTTTTTATGGGACAACAAAGTTAGCATCAATCAGTTAGGCATGCAAGCTAACAAAACCTCTAATGTCGCAGCCCAACCACATATTTTTTAAAGGAATTTCCGGCTTCGGATCATCTCCGGCTTGGACCGTCACCGGCCCCGGTTGCGTGCCAGATCATGCACTTACCGGAACCCCGGATGCGGGTTGGTGACGCGCTGCAGCACCAGACTCCAGAAGGATGCGCAGCATGCGGCGCAGCGGTTCCGCCGCCCCCCACAGCAGTTGGTCGCCGACCGTGAAGGCAGTCAAGTACTCCCCGCCCATCGGCAGTTTTCGCAAACGCCCCACCGGCACGGTCAGCGTGCCGGTCACAGAGGTTGGTGTCAGGTCTCGCAACGAGGCCTCGCGTTCGTTGGGAATCACCCGCACCCAGTCGTTGGCACCGGCGAGCAAGCGCTCGATCTCCGGCAGCGGCACATCACGGGTCAGCTTCAGGGTCAGTGCCTGGCTGTGGCAGCGCATCGATCCGATGCGTACGCAGACGCCGTCCACCGGCAGCGGATGGGCTTCGCGCCCGAGAATCTTGTTGGTCTCCGCCATGCCCTTCCATTCTTCCTTGCTCTGGCCGTTGCCCAAGTCCTTATCGATCCAGGGCAGCAGGCTGCCGGCGAGTGGATGTCCGAAATTCTCGGTCGGCACCGCACCCTTGCGCAAGGCATCCGCGACCACGCGGTCGAGTTCAAGGATGGCGGAAGCCGGGTTGTCGAGCAGGGGCTTGGCCACCGCATGCACGGCACCCATCTGGGCGACGAGTTCTCGCATATTGGCCGCACCGGCGCCCGACGCAGCCTGGTAGGTCATTGCGGTAACCCAATCCACGAGGCCCGCCTTGAAGAGCCCGCCCAAGGCCATCAGCATCAGGCTGACCGTGCAGTTGCCGCCGATGTAGTTCTTAACGCCCTTGGCCAGCGCCGCATCGATGACATCGCGGTTGACGGGGTCGAGAATGATTACCGCATCGGGCTGCATGCGCAGTGCAGAGGCCGCGTCGATCCAGTAGCCGTTCCAGCCAGCGGCGCGCAGCTTGGGGAAAATCGCGTTGGTGTAATCGCCGCCCTGGCAGGAAATCAGGACATCCATCTTCGCCAGCGCATCGACGCTGTTGGCATCCGCCACCAGGCCGACATCACGGCCGATATCAGGGCCTTTGCCGCCCGCCTGCGAGGTCGAAAAGAAGGTCGGCGCGATCAGTTCGAAATCGCGCTCCGCCCGCATTCGCTCCACGAGCACCGAGCCAACCATGCCGCGCCATCCGATGATTCCGACTTTTTTCATAACTAGACCTTTAAAAACAATATGCTACATCAAAGCTGGCGTCACAATGCGGCGACCACAGCGTCGCCCATTTCGACGGTGCCGACCTTTTTTGCGCCCGGCTCGTCGATGTCCGCGGTGCGGTAACCCGCCGCGAGCACGCTTTTCACCGCAGCCTCGATCCGGTACGCCCACTCATCCTTGTTGAAGGTATAACGCAGCATCATCGCCGTCGACAGGATCGTTGCCAGCGGGTTGGCGATGTTCTTGCCGGCGATATCCGGCGCTGAACCATGAATGGGCTCATAGAGCCCGGCGCCACCGGAATTGAGGGAGGCCGAAGGCAACATGCCGATCGAACCGGTCAGCATCGAGGCTTCGTCGGACAGAATGTCGCCGAAAATGTTGCCGGTGACAATGACGTCAAACTGCTTAGGATTGCGCACCAGCTGCATCGCCGCGTTGTCGACATACATATGCGACAACACCACTTCCGGGTACTTTTTTGCGACATCGGTGACGATCTCGCGCCAGAAGCGGCTGGTCTCGAGCACGTTCTCCTTGTCGACCGAACAGAGTTTCCTGCCGCGCTTCATCGCGGTCTGGAAACCGACTTCAGCGATGCGGCGAATCTCCGGTTCCGAATAGAGCATCGTGTCATAGCCCTCGCGCTCGCCGCGCGCGTTGTCGCGACGGCCGCGCGGCTCGCCGAAATAGATGTCGCCGGTCAGTTCGCGGATGATCATCAGGTCGAGGCCGGACACCACTTCAGGCTTCAGCGTCGAGGCGCTGACCAGTTCCGGGTAGAGCACTGCCGGCCGCAGATTCGCGAACAAGCCAAGCTCCTTGCGGATGCGCAGGATGCCCTGCTCCGGCCGCTGAGGACGCGGCAGCGCGTCGTACTTCGGGCCGCCGACCGCGCCGCAAATCACGGCATCGGCTGCCTTTGCGAGCTTAAGCGTGGACTCAGGCAGAGGATCGCCATGCGTATCAAAACCGGCGCCGCCGAAAGGCGCCTCTTCCATTTCCAGCTTGAGGCCGTCGGCAGCCAGCCGTTTCAGGACCTTGACCGCCTGGCCAACGATTTCGGGGCCGATGCCATCACCGGCGAGGACTGCGATTTTCATTTGTGAACCGTGAAAGGTGAGAGTTGAGAGGGTAAACGGCAAACGGCTTCCGCTCGCCCACTCACTGATTGATCAAAACAGCCAGGGCTGCGCCGCCTTGTGCTTCGCCTCAAAGCCGCGAATCTCGTCGGCATGCCCCAGCGTGAGCCCGATGTCGTCCAGCCCGTTAAGCATGCAGTGCTTGCGATGCGGATCGATGTCGAAGCCAAAGGTTTCGCCGGAGGGCGTGGTCACGGTCTGCTGCTCAAGGTCGATCGCCAGGCGATAACCCTCGTTCGCCTCGGTCTCGCGGAACAGCTGGTCGACGATTTGCGGATCCAGGTTGATCAAAAGCAGTCCGTTTTTCAGGCTGTTGTTGTAGAAAATGTCGGCGAAGCTCGGCGCAATGATGGTCTGGATGCCGAACTGCAGCAGTGCCCAGGGTGCATGTTCGCGCGAAGAGCCGCAGCCGAAATTCTCGCGCGCCAGCAGCACCGTCGCGCCGATGAAACGCTGTCGGTTCAGCACAAAATCCCGGTTCAGCGGCCGGCCCGAGCTGTCGGCATCGGGCTCACCGCGATCGAGATAACGCCACTCGTCGAACAGGTTCGGGCCGAAACCCGTGCGTTTGATCGATTTCAGGAACTGCTTGGGGATAATGGCATCGGTGTCGACGTTGGCGCGATCCAGTGGCGCGACCAATCCCTCTTTGCGGACAAATTTATCCATGTTTACTGTGCTTTGCGCTGAATTGCCTCGCCGGCTTTTTCAACGTCCTTGCCCACGCCGGCCATGGTATTGCAGCCCGCCAGCACCAGCATCGCCACCATCATCATGATCACGCGTTTCATGGTCGTCTCCTTTCGTGTTTAAAAGTTCAGCCCTGTTTGAACTCACGCACATCAACAAAATGCCCGGTCACCGCCGCTGCCGCGGCCATCGCCGGACTCACCAAATGTGTTCTGCCGCCGGGCCCTTGCCTGCCCTCAAAGTTGCGATTTGATGTTGAAGCGCAGCGTTCACCCGGGTTCAGCTGGTCCTCGTTCATGCCGAGGCACATCGAGCAACCCGGCTCGCGCCATTCAAAGCCGGCGGCGAGGAATATTTTGTCCAGCCCTTCCTGCTCAGCCTGCGCCTTCACCAGCCCGGAGCCCGGAACCACCATTGCCAGCTTGACGTTTTCCGCGACCTTGCGCCCCTTGACCACCTGCGCTGCAGCGCGGATATCTTCAATGCGCGAATTGGTACAAGCACCGATGAACACCTTGTCGATACGGATTTCGTTGATCGGCGTGTTCGGTTTGAGGTCCATGTACTGCAGCGCGCGCGCGTAACCTTCGCGCTTGACCGGATTGGTTTCCTGCGCCGGATCCGGCACCCGACCGTCGATCGTGGTCACCATTTCCGGCGAAGTCCCCCACGTCACCTGCGGCACAATGTCTTCGGCACGCAGCGTCACTACAGCATCGAACTTCGCGTCCGCATCGCTGACCAATGTGCGCCAGTAAGCCGCCGCCTGGTCCCACAACGCACCGGTCGGCGAAAACATGCGTCCCTTGCAGTATTCGATGGTCTTGTCGTCGACAGCAACCATGCCCGTGCGCGCACCGGCCTCGATCGCCATGTTGCACAGGGTCATGCGCCCCTCCATCGAAAGGCCGCAGATCGCGCTGCCGGTAAACTCGATGGCATAACCCGTTCCGCCGGCAGTACCGACCTTGCCGATTATCGCTAACGCAATATCCTTTGCCGTGACACCAATGCCGAGCGTGCCCTCGACGGCAACCTTCATGTTCCGGTATTTCTTCATCACCATGCACTGCGTCGCAAGCACATGCTCGACCTCGCTGGTGCCGATGCCGAAGGCCAGCGCACCGAAGGCACCGTGAGTGCTGGTGTGCGAATCACCGCAGACCACGGTCATGCCCGGCAGTGTCGCGCCGTTCTCGGGCCCGATCACGTGCACGATACCCTGGCGTTTGTCGAGAAAGGGAAAATAGACTTTGGCCTTGAACTCTTTCATGTTCTGGTCCAGCGTCTCGATCTGCAAGCGCGAAACCTTGTCGGTAATGCCGGCCATACCTTTATCCCAATTACGCGTCGGCGTATTGTGATCTGCGGTCGCCACCACGGAATCCGTGCGCCAGACCTTGCGGCCGGCGAGTTTCAGACCTTCGTAAGCCTGCGGGCTGGTGACTTCGTGCACCAGGTGGCGGTCGATGTAGATCAGCGCCGTGCCGTCGGCTTCACTGCGGACGAGATGACTGTCCCAGAGTTTGTCGTAAAGGGTTTTGCCTGCCATGTGTTTTGCCAGTGAGTTTCAGGGGCTATAGAAACCCTGAATTATGTCACAGCGGAGCAACTACCCCTATGGCGTGCGTCACGCGCGGCTCATACGGGCCGCAGCCAGCGCCACAATACAGCCGCTGCCGCCAGTGCGCAGGCGCCGCCCAGCGTAAAAGTCAGCCCGGCACCCAGCCCGCTCCAGGCATAACCGCTGGCAAGGCCGCCAATGGCGCCGCCGAAACCATAGGCCAGGCTGCCGTAAATGGCCTGCCCGCGAGCCTGGTGGCGGCCGCGGAAGAGTCTGTGCACGACTCCGATCGCCGCAGCATGAAAGGCGCCGAAACTCGCTGCATGCAGGGTCTGTGCCGCCAGTAGCACGACAATGCTGTCCGCGCCCCAGCCGATCACCACGAAACGCAGCGCCGCCAAGAGGGTGCTGGCAATCAGGATCTGGCGCATCGTATACGCCCTGTAGAGCCGCGACATCCAGACAAAGATGGCGATTTCGCAAATCACGCCCAGCGCCCACAACCCGCCGGCGAAGGACTTGCTGTAGCCGTGATCGACAAGATGAATGGTGTAGAAGGTGTAGTACGGGCCGTGGGCCATCGCCACCAGGGCCGAGGCGACGATGATCGCGATGACTTCCGGGCGCCGCACCACCTGCCACACCGGCTGGTCGTCGCCGGGATGCGGCACCGCAGGCGCGTCCGCCACCACGCATGACAGCAGCAGCATGCAGACCATCAGCGCCGCGATCACCCACAGCAGCGCGCGTGGGCTGGTCAGGTCGAGCAGATAACCCACCGCCACCACCGCAACGATGAAACCCACCGAACCCCAGACGCGGATGCGCCCGTAACGCGCGGTTTCGTCGCCGAGCTGCGACAACGTGGTCGCCTCGACCAGCGGCAGCGCCGCGCTCCAGAAAAAAGTCATCGCGAACAGCACCGTGCACAGCAGCGCGAAACTTTCGCCGCCGAAAACGCCAAGGAAAGCCAGCGTCCCGAGCGCGCCCGACCAGCGCACGACCCGCATTCGTTGTCCACTGCGATCCGCCAGCCAGCCCCAGAGATGCGGCGCGAGAATGCGCGTCAGTTGCGGCAACGCCATCAGTATGCCGATCTCGACGGCACTCATACCGACCGAATTCAGGTACAGCGCGAAAAACGGCGCGAACGCACCGAGGTAGGCGAAATAGAAAAAGTAGAACGCGGAGAGATTGAGATGGATCGGCTTGGGCACGGGCGGCGCCGCGCGCGCCGCGCACGGAATATATAACTATATGTTTTTAAACAACTATTTTTAAACCAATCAGGCTTCGTCGGGGTCCGGGTTTTCCGCCGCCACCGCCGTCCGCAGTTGGTCGATCACCGATTGCGGCGCCTGCGCGGCAATCACGGGCGTTCCCGTTTTGACATCCGCATTCTGCGCGCGATGGCGCAGCGCGTGATCTATCAGCGTCAGCGCCAGCATGGCTTCGCAGATCGGCGTTGCACGGATGCCTACGCAGGGATCGTGGCGGCCGTGGGTTTCGATCATTGCAGCCTTGCCCGCGGTATCGATGGTGTGGCGCGCGAGACGGATGCTCGAGGTCGGCTTCACCGCGACATTGACGATGATGTCCTGTCCGGTCGATATGCCGCCGAGCACGCCGCCGGCGTTGTTGCTGGCAAAGCCCTGCGGCGTCATTTCGTCGGAATGTTCGGTGCCGCGCTGGCTGATGGCTGCGAAGCCGGCGCCGATTTCGACGCCCTTCACCGCGTTGATGCTCATCATGTTGTAGGCAATGTCGGCGTCGAGCTTGTCATATACCGGCTCGCCGAGGCCCACCGGGACACTCGAAGCAATGGTGGTGATTTTTGCGCCGACTGAATCACCGGACTTGCGCAGCTTGTCCATGAAGGTCTCAAGCTCATCAACAATTTTTGCATTGGGCGCAAAGAAGGGATTGTTGCCGACCTCATCCCAGGTCACGAAGGGAATCGCCACCGGCCCGAGCTGCGACATGTAGCCGCGGATCACCGTGCCGTATTTTTCATATAGCCATTTTTTGGCGATCGCGCCCGCGGCCACGCGCACTGCGGTCTCGCGCGCCGACTGGCGGCCGCCGCCACGGTAGTCACGGATGCCGTACTTCTGCCAATAGGTGTAATCAGCATGCCCGGGACGGAACAGTTCCTTGATCTTGCCGTAATCCTTGCTGCGCTGATCGGTATTGCGAATCAGCAGCCCGATCGGCGTACCGGTGGTCCTGCCCTCAAACACACCGGAAAGAATTTCCACCTTGTCCTCCTCGCGGCGCTGCGTGACATGACGCGAGGTGCCGGGCTTGCGGCGGTCGAGTTCGAGCTGGATGTCGGCTTCGCTCAGGGCCAGTCCCGGCGGGCAGCCGTCCACCACGCAACCGATCGCCGGCCCGTGTGATTCGCCGAAGGAAGTGACGCAGAACAGGGTACCCAGCGTGCTGCCCGACATGAGGTAAAAACTCCATTAAAATCAAGCACGAAGTTTAACACAGCCGACCTCCTGCCCTGAGCGTGCCGATGACCGATAAACCCGACCCCGAAAACCTCAAGGGCCCCGGCGGCCTCAATATGCGCCAGCTGCACGAACTGGTTAAACAGAGCCATGCGCGCGATCAGGCCGGTCGCGCGCCGAACGCACTGAAGCAGCCGCAGAACCGCTGGCAACGCCTCGCGCGTTACGTCTGGGACAAGAAGCGAGGTTAGTCAGCCAGCCCGCGCAGGAACTCCGCGCCCCAGGCCACACCGAAACCAGTACAGTCGGTCGCCACTGCGCCGAGCCCGCCCTTGCAACCATGCGCCGACAGGTCCATGTGGATCCACGGTGTTTTTGCGGTGAAACGCTGCAGCAGCCGCGCGGCGAGGATGTGGTCGGCTTCGCCGTCGAGGGTGCACTGCTTAACGTCGGCCACCGCGCTGTCGAGCGCGCTGTCGTAGTCCTCGTCCATCGGGAACTGGCACAGCCGCTCGCCGGCCACCGTGCCGGCGCGCAGCGCCTTGTCCGCGATGCCGTCGCCGGTGGCAAAGATGCCGCTGTAGCGGGAGCCGACGGCGACATGCATCGAACCGGTCAGTGTCGCGAAATCGACGATCAGTGAAGGCTTCGCGCGCGCCGCCAGCGTCAGCGTGTCAGCCAGCACCATGCGCCCCTCGGCATCGGTGTGCACGACCTCGATCGTCGTGCCGTCGAGTGCCGTGACGATGTCATTCTGCTTGTAGGCGCGCGGACTGAGGTGGTTCTGCGCCAGTGCCAGCCAGCAGTCGATGTTGACCTTGAGTTTCGCCTGCGTCGCCGCCAGCAGGATACCCAGCGCAACGGCGGAACCGTTCATGTCCTCGTGCATGCCCATCATGTAGCGCGCCGGCTTCAGGTTGTGGCCACCGGTGTCGAAACAGATGCCCTTGCCGACCAGCGCGACGGTTTTTTTCGCGCCGCGCGGCCGGTAACGCAGGCGCACGATGGCCGCGTCTTTTTCATCGCTGCCCTGCGCCACCGCGCAGAAGGCGCCAGCACCCATTTTTTTCAGGCGCCGGTAGTCGTATTCCTCCCGCGCCCAACCCTGGCTGCGCGCCAGCACGGCGATGCGCCGACGATACTCGCCAGGCGTCAGTTCGTTCGGCGGCAGTACGGTCAGCGTGCGGCACAGCACGTTGCCGGCGGCCACCGCGCGCACCTGCGCAAAACCGTCCTTCGACCGGTGCCCCCACAGCTCGATGGCTTTCAGCGGCCTCGCATCGTCTTTTTTTCTGCGCCGCGGCAGGGCAATGCCATTAACCCAGGTCACATAAGCTGCGCCTTCCGCCAGCCCGCGCCGTCCCGCGGCTGTCCCGGCGACGGCAACATGCAGTGTGTCCGGTTGTTCAGCCAGCAGCAGGGCCAGCGCCTTGCGCAGCAGCGTGTGTTGCTCGAAGGCCGATTGCTTCGGATCCGGTGTCACCCACAGCACCAGCATTCCTTCAGCAGTCTCGGCGCTGACCGGTGACTTCACGAGATCAGCAAGCTTTTTGCGCCTGCGCGCCAGCGCTTTCTCGAGAACGCCCTGCAGCGGCAACTCCCCCAGCGCGGTTCCGGAAGGGGCGACCACCAGCAGGTGGCGGATCTTGCCCAGTTCGCGCGCGGAGGGAAGCGCGGCGCGGGATTGCAGTTTGGCCAGCATCATGGATTCCGTTGTTGGGTTCGTGTCGATTATAACGACGGGGCGGCCTGCTAAAATCGCTTACATCAAGAACCGTAATCAATGCTTCAAGCCATGCACCGATACTCCGGCAAACATTCCCCTCACCTCCGACCCCTCTCCCGCGGGGAGAGGGGAGATATCCGCGTCCCGTCTCCTGATGGCGACGGGACGAATCACAGGTAATTTGATGCGCCCCTATCTCGACCTGCTGCACCACGTGCTCGAACACGGCACTAAAAAAGCCGACCGCACCGGTACCGGCACGATTTCCGTGTTCGGCGCGCAACTGCGCTTCGACCTCAGCGCCGGCTTTCCGCTGGTAACGACCAAGAAAGTACACCTGAAGTCCATCATCCATGAACTGCTGTGGTTCTTGAAGGGTGACACCAACGTCAAATACCTGCGGGACAACGGTGTCAGCATCTGGAACGAATGGGCGCGCGCCGACGGCGAGCTCGGTCCGGTCTACGGCTACCAGTGGCGCTGCTGGCCCGCTGCCGACGGTCGCCACATCGACCAGATCTCGCAGGTGCTGGACCAGCTGAAGAAAAATCCCGACTCGCGGCGCATGATCGTCTCGGCCTGGAACGTCGCCGACCTCGACAAAATGGCGCTGATGCCCTGCCATGCCTTTTTCCAGTTCTATGTCGCCGATGGAAAACTGTCGTGCCAGCTCTACCAGCGCAGCGCCGACATGTTCCTCGGCGTGCCGTTCAACATCGCCTCCTATGCGCTGCTGACGCTGATGATGGCCCAGGTCTGCGGTCTGAAGCCCGGCGACTTCGTGCACACCTTCGGTGACACTCATATCTATCTGAACCATCTCGACCAGGTGAAGGAACAGTTGTCGCGTGAGTCGCGGCCGCTGCCGGTGATGAAGCTCAATCCCGCGGTGACGGATCTCTTTGCCTTCAAATACGAGGACTTCACGCTGGAAGGCTATGACCCGCATCCGGCGATCAAGGCTCCGGTCGCCATTTGAACAGCCGTGCAGAATGCGGAGTGCATAGTGCGGAGTGAAAGCAAACCCCGCCTCTCGCTGATTGTCGCGATGGCGAAAAATCGCGTCATCGGCGCCGAGGGCAAGATTCCCTGGTACCTGCCCAATGAGCTGCAACTGTTCAAGCAGGTCACGATGGGCCACCACATCGTGATGGGCCGCAAGACTTTTGAATCAATCGGCCGTCTGCTGCCGGGACGCACGACGGTGATCGTGACGCGACAAATGGAGTTCGCAGTACCCGGCGCCGTCGTCGTACATTCCCTGGAAGAAGCCCTGGCCCGCTGCTCCGGCGACAGCGAAATCTTCGTTATCGGCGGCGGCGAACTCTACCGCGCAGCGATGCCGCATGCCGACCGCATTTATCTGACGGTGGTCGATGCCGAGCCCGCTGGCGACACGCAGATGCCCGCTTTCGATCCCTTGCAGTGGCAGATCAGCGACACGAAACAGTTCCACCGGGACGAACGCCACGCCCACGACTACCGTTTCGAAATCCACGACCGTGTGGATTGATTGCAACGGGCAGCGGCATCAGCCGCTGCCCGCAAATACCTCCCTTCTCCCCGCGGGAGAAGGGCCGGGGATGAGGGAATCCCGTTGCGCTTCCTGATTCTCGCACTGCTGATCACCATCGCCGCCTGCGGCGTCCATGCCGCCGAATGGATGAAAAGCCTGCAAAGAACCACGCCATGAACGCCCCCGTCGCCGAAACACCCGAACAGCGCGTGCTGCGCACGTCGCACGAACCCTGCATCCACCTCAGCGATGCCGAGGTGCACGCGGTGCTGACCCGAGATCCGGCTGGTTGTTTCATCCACATGTTGCAGGCCCTGCGCGACGTCGCCGGAGGGCGGCTTGCGATTGATGTGCCGCCGAAACAGGTCTTCGGCGACCCCGGCGCTGATTCCGACTTCCGGATTATGCCCTGCGTGGTCCGCGGCAATGGCAGTGTCACCAAGACAGTGAAGCTCGTCGGGACCAACATCGCACAGCGCAAGGTGCCGGATCAGATCACCGTCGGCAAGGCGCTGGTGATCGATCACGAGGAAAATTTCGTCACTCACATCGTCGACGCCTGCCTGCTGTCTTCGGCGCGTACCGGACTCTGCGCGGCCATTGCAATACAGTTGCTCGCAAGGCGCCGTGGCCGGCTTGCCGTAATCGGCAGCGGCCGCGTTGGTTACTACGCAGCCCTGTATGCTGCGGCGGCCTGCGGCATCCGCGAGGTCCTCTTTGCCGACCTCGATCCGGCGCGCGCCGGGGCTGCAGCCGCCGCGCTGTCCGCAAGGACGCCTGGTTGCTCCAGCCGTGCGGTTGCGCTCGACGAACTCCAGGACACCGACATCGTCGTGCTCGCCACCAACAGCAGCAGCCCGCTGTGTGCGCCGCCGGCCTGGCAGGCCGATCTCGTGATCAGCCTCGGCGCGGACATCGACCACCAGAGCGAACTCGATGCGCGCTGGGCCGGAGCCGCCGACATTTTCATCGATACACCGGACTCGGCCCGTTTCGGCGACCTCAGGGACTGGATCGCGCGCGGCCTGATCGGAGACGGCGACCTGACCGACCTCGGCACGCTGCTCCGCCGCGGCGCTGCGCAGGGCAACGGACGTCCGCGGCTGTTCGTATCCACAGGCTCTGCGCTCTTCGACAACCTCGCACTGCAGTACCTGCTCCGGCAATTGCGCTGAATGCCGCTCAGTCGAGCAACGACACGAAATCCTCATACTTCTGGCCGGCACCGCGCGCTATCGCGTCAACGCGGGTCAAGGTGATACGGAAGGGGTAGTCGAGGCAGCCCTGCAGCGCGGCGGTAAGTCGCTCGCTCTCGTCTCCGGCAAAATCACGGCTCATCACCAGCCGGGCCTCGATGTGGTCCAGCGCATCCTGCAGCAGCTGCAGTTGCAGTACCGGGGCTGCCTGCACCCACGATTCCATCGGAAAACTCGGCCAGTAACATACACCGTCCGGACGCCGCAGCATGTTGCGCTCGCGTCCGGCGATGCGTTTCAGCACCGGCAGTCCGCGACCGCAGGCGCAGGACGCGCCGACCTCGGCATAGTCGCCACTGGCATAACGCAGCAGCGGCATCGCGAAGTTGTGCAGCGTCGACACCGTCACCTGCCCCACCTCACCGGACCTGCACGGTCTGCCGTCAGCACCGAGTACCTCGACTATGAGGCTCTCGGACTGCAGGTGGTAATGCTCATGTTCGGGGCATTGCATCGCGATGTAGCCCAATTCTTCGGAACTATAGCTGTCTGCGATTTCAACTCCCCAAGCCTGGCGCACGACATCCCGGACATCGGGCTGCAGCGTCTCGCCGTAGGTCCGCGCCTGCTTCAGCCGCGGCAGGCGTATGCCGAGTTCAATCGCCCGCCTCGCAAGCGCGCGCAGGTTGGAGGCAAGAGTCAGCAGGTAATCCGGATTTTCGGCCTTCAGCCAGCGCAGTTGCTCGTCAAGATCAACTACCAGGCTGCGTACCACTGAAGGCCCGGTAACAAAGGCAGCGGTGGCAGGTCCCCAGTCGGCAAAAGACAGGTCCTCGGTCTTGCTGCGGATCGCCGCAAGTTTCCCGCCGAGGTCACGGCCATGCCACAGGTGGTCGCGCAGCAGCAGCGCCTGCCACATCAGCTGGGTCCATGCGGTGCCCCGCGTGACCAGCGGGCTCCCCGTCGACCCTGAGGACTGCGTGGTGATGACCGTACCGTGTGCCTGCGGCACCGCGCTGCTGTGCATCGCCTCGCCAGCCAGTTGGATGTCGCGACGCGAACTGACCGGCAGTTCCCGGAAACGGTCCCAGTCCATGCCGCCACGCGCCCAGGGCGCAAAACGTTCGCGGTAGTACGGCACGGTCGCCACGGCATGGCGGAACACCTGCCCGAACTGATCCATCTGCAATGCGCGCAGCCGCTCCTCCGGCCACCACTGGCTCTGTTCGAACTGGTACTGCAACGCCAGCATCCGCGCCGACGCATCGTCGACAAACGCCGGCCAGACGACGCCGTAACAGGCCGAACGCGGCAGCAGCGGAAAACCGTTCAAGGCAACACCTCGGAACGGAAATCCTCATACTTGCCCCCGGCCGAACGCGGAATTGCATCGCGGTAGACGAAGGACAGCACAAAGTCCCCATCCAGATTCTTCAGGATCAGCGCTTTAAGCCGCGCCTCCTCATCGTCAGTCAGCGGCCGCGCCACCACCAGCGCGACTTCAATCTCGCGCAGCGTCCTCTGCACCACCTGGTACTGGCGCACTGGCGCGACCCCGACGAACTGCGTCTCGCCGAAACGCGGATGGCGCAGGCCGCCACCAGGCAGGCGCAGCATGTTGCGCACACGGCCGACGATGCGGCGGATTACCGGCAGGCTGCGCCCGCAATCGCAAGGCTCACCGGCCTCAGCGTAGTCGCCGATGTCGTAACGGATCAGCGGCATTGCAAAATGATGCAGCGGCGTCAGCACCACGCGCCCGAGCTGGCCCGGCGCACAGTGCCGGCCGGCCTCATCAAGCACCTCGAGGTACACGCCTTCGGCCATCACGTGATAATGCTCGTGGCGCGGGCATTGCAGAGCCATGTATCCGACTTCCCGGCAGGTGTACATGTCGGTGACCGGTACACCCCAGGCGGCGCGGATTTCCGCGCGCGCGTCAGGATGCAGCGCCTCGCCGTAGGTGCGCACTTCGCGCAAGCGTGGAGGGCGCAGGCCCCGCCTGCCGCAGTGGCGTGCCAGTTCCTGCACGTTGGAAGCGACGCTGATCAGGTAATCGGGATTCTCTGCCATCAGCCATTGCGCCTGCGCAGCTACCGGCTGTTCGGTATTGAAGGTCGCCGAAGGACCGGTGCGGAAAGCGGAATCCGTGGACACCCCCCAGCCGAGGGTACCGCCGGGCGGCACACGCCCGCGGATCGCCGCCAGCTTCCCGGAAAAATCCCGGCGCTGCCACAGATGCTCGCGCAGCGTAAAGGCATGCCAGAACGCAAAATTGAGCGCGCTCAGTCGGAAGCGGATCGGCCGCCCGGTCGAACCCGAGGTCTCTCCTTCATCGACGGTACCATGCTGCGCCGGCACGGCGTTGCTGTAGAGCGCTTCCCCGTGTTGCTGCACGTCCTCGCGCCGCAGCAGCGGCAAGCCTGCAAAAACCTCAGGCGTCAGCGGCTGCGACAGATCGAGGCCGGCAAGACGTTCGCGGTAAAAGGGTACGGTGTCGCGGGCATGGCGCAGAAGCAGCGCAAGCTGTTCAAACTGCGCAGCGCGCAGGCGAGCGGGAGACCAGCGTTCGCTCTGCGCGAACTGGAACTGCATCGCCAGCATGCGCTCACCCGCCGGCGCGGGTAGCCCCGGCCACAACACGCCTTCAAGCGCGCTGGCCGGAACGGCGACATGCGCCAGCGGATGCATCGCGACTGTTCTCCTGACCGCCGAATGACTTGCGCGAAAGGCGACGGCTTATTAATTATTCAATAAAAACAAATACTTACTGATTTTCCCCAGCGACGCAATCGACATAGTAGCGAAGCTGATCGCCCTTGCCTTCCGCCACCAGACCGTGAATGTCGGTATCAAATCCCGGAAACTGCTGATTGAACATGCGCGCGAATTTGAGGTACCGCACGATGGTGGCGTTGAAACGCTCACCCGGAATCAGCAGCGGTATGCCCGGCGGATAGGGCGTCAGCAACACGCTGGCCACCCGTCCTTCCAGTTTGTCGATTTCAACGCGCTCGATCTGCCGGTGCGCCATGCGCGCCCAGGCCTCTGCAGGCGGCATCGCCGGCTGCATGTCCGACAAGTACATCTCGGTGGTGAGCCTTGCGATGTCATTGGCCCTGTACACCCCGTGAATCTGTTCACACAAATCCTTGAGACCGATTTTTTCGTAACGCGGATGTGCAGCGAGGAACTCCGGCAACACGCGCCACAGCGGGCGGTTGTTGTCGTAATCATCCTTGAACTGCTGCAGTTCGGTAACCATCGTGTTCCAGCGGCCCTTGGTGATGCCGATGGTGAACATGATGAAGAAGGAATAGAGGCCGGTCTTTTCGACAATGATGCCGTGTTCGGCGAGGTACTTGGTGACCACTGCCGCAGGGATTCCGCTCTTGGCGAACTTGCCGCTGACGTCGAGGCCGGGCGTGATCACCGTCGCCTTGATAGGGTCGAGCATGTTGAAACCCGGCGCCAGGTTCCCGAAACCATGCCAGCGCTCCGAAGGACGCAGCATCCAGTCGTCGCGGTTGCCGACACCTTCGGCAGCGAGGCGCTCCGGTCCCCACACCTTGAACCACCAATCCTTGCCGAATTCGGCATCCACCTTGCGCATCGCGCGGCGGAAATCCAGCGCCTCCATGATCGATTCTTCGACCAGCGCGGGGCCTCCCGGCGGCTCCATCATCGCCGCCGCCACGTCGCAGGACGCGATGATCGCGTACTGCGGTGAAGTCGAGGTGTGCATCAGGTAGGCTTCGTTGAAGGTGTCGTAATCGAGTTTGCGTGTCTCGCTGTCCTGCACCAGAATCTGCGACGCCTGAGACAGCCCCGCCAGCAGTTTGTGGGTGGATTGCGTCGAAAACACCACCGATTCTTTCGTGCGCGGCCGGTCGCGGCCAATGGCATGCATGCCGTGATAGAACTTGTGGAAAGTGGCATGCGGCAGCCAGGCTTCGTCGAAATGCAGGGTATCGATCTTGCCGTCGAGCTTTTCCTTGATCGCATCGACGTTGTAGAGAATGCCGTCGTAGGTGCTCTGGGTAATGGTCAGGATGCGCGGCTTCGACTTCGACGGCGATTTCGCCGCGAAGGGATTGGCGCGGATTTTTTTCTCGATATTTTCCCAGCTGAATTCCTCCAGCGGGATCGGGCCGATGATGCCGAAATGGTTGCGCGTCGGCATCAGGAACACCGGCACCGCGCCGGTCATCGTGATTGCATGCAGGATCGACACATGGCAGTTGCGATCAACGATCACCACGTCACCCGGAGCCACCGTCGAATGCCACACCATCTTGTTCGAAGTCGAAGTACCGTTGGTGACGAAGAACAGGTGGTCGCAATTGAAGATGCGTGCCGCATTGCGCTCGGAGGCCGCTACCGGGCCTGAATGATCGAGCAACTGGCCCAGTTCGTCGACGGCGTTACAGACGTCGGCACGCAGCATGTTCTCGCCGAAAAACTGGTGGAACATCTGGCCCACCGGACTTTTCAGGAAAGCGACGCCGCCGGAATGGCCGGGACAGTGCCAGGAATAGGATCCGTCCTGTGCGTAATGGGTCAGCGCCCGGAAAAATGGCGGCGCCAGGCTGTCGAGGTAGGACTTGGATTCGCGCACGATGTAACGCGCGACGAACTCCGGCGTGTCCTCGAACATGTGAATGAAACCGTGCAGCTCGCGCAGCACGTCGTTCGGAATGTGGCGCGAGGTCTGGGTCTCGCCATAGAGGAAGATCGGGATCTCGGTGTTGCGGAAGCGGATGGCCTTGACGAAGGTGCGCAGTTCGCCGATCGTCGATTCCAGTTCCTGCACCGAAAAGTCATCGTCATCGACCGAGAGGATGAAGGCCGATGCGCGCGACTGCTGCTGCGCGAAGGACGACAGGTCGCCGTAGCTGGTGACGCCGAGCACCTCGATCCCCTCGTCCTCCAGCGCCTTTGCCAGCGCGCGAATGCCAAGGCCGCTGGTGTTCTCCGAGCGGTAATCCTCGTCGATGATGATGACCGGAAAACGGAAGCGCATGGTGTGCCTATCTTAAGTCGGAGTTCCGCGGCAGCGGAAGGGTTTTCCGGCGATCCGGAGGCTCAGGTGTTCTTGACGACAATTTTCGGGAAAGCTGCGGAGTGGTCCTGCTGCTTCTCCGCGATCTTTACCGCGACCCGGCGCGCGATCTGGCGGTAGATCTCGGCAATGCGGCCGTCCGGATCTGCCACCACCGTCGGCTTGCCGGAATCGGCCTGCCTGCGGATGGCAATGTCCAGCGGCAGAGAACCGAGCATTTCGACGTCGTAATCCGAACCCATTTTCGCACCGCCACCCTCGCCGAAAATGTGCTCCTCATGGCCGCACTTCGAGCAGATATGGATCGACATGTTCTCGACAATGCCGAGGATGGGAATACCGACCTTTTCGAACATCTTGAGGCCCTTGCGCGCGTCGATCAGCGCAATGTCCTGGGGCGTGGTGACGATCACCGCGCCGGTCACCGGCACCCGCTGCGCCAGCGTCAGCTGGATGTCGCCGGTGCCGGGCGGCAGGTCGACCACCAGATAGTCGATGTCGCGCCACTTTGTTTCGTTGAGCAGCTGCTCCAGTGCCTGGGTCACCATCGGGCCGCGCCACACCATCGGCGTCTCGGTGTCTATCAGGAAACCGATCGACATCGCCTGCAAGCCGTGCCCCTCCATCGGCTCCAGCATCTTGCCGTCCTTCGACTCCGGCCGGCCGGTGATACCGAGCATCATCGGCTGCGACGGGCCATAAATGTCTGCGTCGAGCACACCAACGGAAGCCCCCTCGGCAGCCAGCGCCAGGGCGAGGTTTACCGCAGTCGTGCACTTGCCGACGCCGCCCTTCCCCGAGGCCACGGCAATGAAGTTCATCACGCCCGGCACCAGCTTGACGCCGCGCTGCACCGCATGGGAGACGATTTTCATTGACACGTTGACCGTGACGCTACCAACGCCGGGGATTTTCTTCAGGCCGTCGCTGACCTGTTTGCGGATCGGCTCGAGCTGGCTTTTCGCCGGATAGCCCAGCAGGATGTCCACCGAAACGTTGTTGCCTTCGACCTTGATGTTCTTCGCCGACTTGCTGCTGATGAAGTCGGTCTTGGTATTCAGGTCGACGAGCTGCTTCAGCGCGCCTTGGACGTCCTGGTCGGTAATGGCCATGTTTCGGGTTCCATTCGGATTGCGTGGTAAGGCCGCGATTGTAGCGACATCGCCACCCCGGACCAACCACAACTCCATGTCGGAAAAGGTTTTTTTTGCCACGACTCCGACAAGGACGGTGCAGGCCACTGCCAAGCGTCGGGGCTCTCAAAGTTTATTGTTATAATTCAATCCTTTAGCTTCATCCGCCGAAACGCCATCCATGTCACGTCGCATCCTCGTCACCTCCGCGCTGCCGTATGCGAACGGCGCCATCCACCTCGGCCACCTGGTCGAGTACATCCAGACCGATATCTGGGTGCGTTTCCAGCGCATGCAGGGCCACGAAGTGCACTATGTCTGCGCCGACGACACCCACGGCACGCCGGTGATGCTGCGCGCGGATGCCGAGGGCATCACGCCGGAAAAGCTGATCGAACGCGTGTGGAAAGAACACAAGCGCGACTTCGACAGTTTCGGCGTTGACTTCGACAATTACTACAGCACCAATTCGCCCGAGAACCGGGCGCTGTGCGAAGAAATCTACGGCGCGCTGAAGGCGCGAGATCTGATTGCCGTGCGCTCGGTCGAGCAGTTCTACGATCCGGTCAAGGCGATGTTCCTGCCGGATCGCTACATCAAGGGCGAATGCCCTAAATGTGGCGCCAAGGACCAGTACGGTGATTCCTGCGAAGCCTGCGGCGCCACCTACGCGCCGGTCGACCTGAAAAATCCCTATTCCACGGTCTCCGGCGCTGCACCGGTGCGCAAGGCTTCAGAGCATTACTTCTTCAGACTCTCCGATACGCGCTGCGAGACTTTCCTGCGTGACTTCACCCAGAACGCCGACCGCCTGCAGCCCGAGGCCGCCAACAAGATGAAGGAATGGCTGGGCAAACCCGGTGAAGCGAAGCTCTCGGACTGGGACATTTCGCGCGACGCGCCCTACTTCGGCTTCGCGATCCCCGGCACTGACGGCAAGAAGTTCTTCTACGTCTGGCTCGACGCGCCGGTCGGTTATTTCGGCAGTTTCACCCACCACGTTCGCAGCAAGAATCTGGACGATAAGCTGCTGCAGGATTTTCTGCGCCCCGGCAGCGACACCGAGCTGGTGCACTTCATCGGCAAGGACATCCTCTACTTCCACGCCCTGTTCTGGGCGGGGTTGCTGCAGCACGCCGGCTTCCGCACGCCAACGAAGATATTCGCCCATGGCTTCCTGACCGTGAACGGCGAGAAGATGTCCAAGTCGCGCGGCACCTTCATCACCGCCGAGAGCTATATCCAGCAGGGGCTGAACCCGGAATGGCTGCGTTATTACTACGCCGCCAAGCTGAACTCGACGATGGAGGACATCGACCTCAGCCTCGATGACTTCGTCGCACGGGTGAACAGTGATCTGGTTGGAAAATTTATCAATATTCTCAGCCGTGCCAGTGGCTTCATCACAAAGCACTTCGACGGCCGCTTGCTTGAGCCCCAGCCAGACGTAAACGGACAAGAAGTACAGTGGGCCGCAACCTTCAGAGCAATTGCCGCCGCCGAAGAGGCGAAAGTGGCTTTCGAAGAACGCGAATATGGCAAAGCTGTCCGGGCCATCATGCGCCACGCCGATCGGATAAACGAGCTTTTTGACGCCGCAAAGCCGTGGGAGCTGGCAAAGAAAATTCCCGGCGACGACAAAGCCAAGGCTGAACTCCACAGCAAATGCAGTGATTGCATCGCTGCGTTCAAAATCCTGACTTATGCCCTGTCACCCATTCTGCCGATAACGACCGAACGCATCGCCAAACTTCTTAATCTGCCTCTTCCTTTAAAGTGGTCTGACATCGATACTCCTTGCACCAAAATTCAGCCCTACCAGCACCTGATGGCCCGCGTCGACCCCAAACAAATCGAAGCTTTGGTCGCCGCCAACAAAGAAAGCTTCAAACCCGCCTCCCCTCTCCCCCCGGGAGAGGGGTCGGGGGTGAGGGAACAGCGCAATCCGTCCCGACAAGCCGTCACAAAAAAAACGCCACTGCCCGATGATCTGCTGAACTTCGCCCGCCAGCTCCGCCACGAACAAACCGATGCAGAACAGCTGATCTGGGCTTTGCTGCGCAATCGCCGGCTGGCAGACCGCAAATTCCGCAGGCAGCACCCGGTCTCGCTCGGCAATGCCAACTACATCCTTGATTTCTACTGCGACGAACTGAAACTGGCCGTCGAACTGGACGGCTCGCAACATCAGGAAGAAAAAGTAAAAGACGACATCCGGACTGAGGCATTGCAGAAAGCCGGCATTTCCACAATCCGTTTTTGGAATAATGAAATACTTCAGCAAACAGACGCAGTACTGGAGAAACTCTGGAACACGATCATGGAAAAATCTATTGCAGCATCGTTGCCATCCCCCCTCACCCCCGGCCCCTCTCCCGGGGGGAGAGGGGAGACATCTGGCGCTGATGCGCTGATTTCGATCGACGATTTCACCAAGATTGACCTCCGCGTCGCCAGAATCGCCAATGCCGAACACGTCGAAGGCGCCGACAAGCTTTTGCGTTTGACGCTCGACGTCGGCAGCCTTGGCACGAAACAGGTCTTCGCCGGCATCAAGGCGGCTTACGATCCGGCAGCGCTGACCGGCCGGCTGACAGTGATGGTCGCCAACCTCGCGCCGCGCAAGATGAAATTCGGCATGTCCGAGGGCATGGTGCTCGCCGCCAGCGGCGAAGCGCCGGGCCTCTACCTGCTGTCGCCCGATTCCGGCGCACAGCCCGGCATGCGCATCAAGTAGGACCGCGAGAGACGGCACAACCCGGCGCCCGCCATGAGCAACGGCAACCGCACCTTCATCTGCAGCGTCATCTTCATCGACATCGTCGAGTATTCGAAGAAGTCGGTGGCCGAACAGCTGCGGATCAAGGAACATTTCAACGCCCTGCTCGCCCGTGCGCTGGCTGACGTGCCGGCCAAGGACCGCATCATCCTCGACACCGGCGACGGCGCGGCGATCAGCTTCCTCGGCGACCCGGAGGACGGCCTGTTCCTCGGCCTTGCGCTGCGCGACGCGCTGCGCGAGGACAGCACGCTGCAGTTGCGCACCGGCATCAACCTCGGCCCGGTGCGCCTGGTGCGTGACATCAACGGCCAACCCAATATCATCGGCGACGGCATCAACGTCGCCCAGCGCATCATGAGCTTTGCCGGGGTCAACCAGGTGTTCGTGTCGCGCTCCTACTACGAGGTGGTCTCTGCTCTGTCGCCCGACTACGCGCTGCTGTTCGCCTTTGAGGGCTCGCGCACCGACAAGCATGTGCGCGAGCACGAGGTCTACGCACTGGGCGGCGCGCTGGCGCCGCCACGGACACCACGGCGCGCGCCCGGCGCAGCGGCAGCGCATGCGGCGGCTGCGCTCGACCGGGTCACCCATGCCGCCCACTTCGCACGCGCCCAGGTCATGCGCCGCCCGCCGCTGGCGACCGCTCTGGCAGTGGCGCTGATCCTGCTCGTCGCCCTCGGCCTGCGGCTCGTACTCAAGGATATCGAGGCCTACGAAAAAAGACAGGCAGAACTCGCCGAAGCGACGGTCATCATGCCGCGCCCACTACCGGTGCGGCCACAGGCCGCCGAGAAGCCACCTGCACCGGTCGTCGAGGCCCCTCGCGCGCCTGCAACCAGTGCAGCACGCAAGCCTGTCGTGGTCCAGGAAGAAGCCGCCACCGGGAGCCTGCGCCTCGCGGTGCTGCCCTGGGGCGAGATCTTCATCAACGGCAACAAGTACGGCGTCTCGCCGCCACTGCGCGACATCGCGCTGAAACCCGGCATCTACAAGGTCGAGGTCCGCAATCCGGGCTTTGCTTCTTACCTGCAGGTGGTGGATGTCCAGTCCGGTGAAGAGATTAGAATCCGGCATCGGTTCCGTTAGGGGGAGGCCATGCGTCTGATCCATATATTGCTGCTGCTCGCGCCGCTGCTCGCCGGCTGCGAAACGGTGCAGAAAGGCGTCAAGAGCGTCACCGACGCCCTCGACTTCGACAAGGAGCGCGCGAAAGCGCAGGAAACCCAGCTGCCGAGCGCGGAATCCCGCCTCAAGACAGGCATCACCCAGTATGAGGACGGCAGTTACGCGCAGGCCCAGCGTTCACTGCAATCCGCGCTGGCTAGCGGACTCACCTCGCGCACCGACCAGGCACAGGCCTACAAGTACCTCGCCTTCATTTACTGCGTCACTGACCGCACCGCACAGTGTCGTCAGGAATTCAACAATGCCTTCAGCGCCGATCCCAAGTTCGCGCTGACCGCCGCAGAAGCCGGCCACCCGACATGGGGCCCGATTTTCCGCAGTGTCGCCCGCGGTCGCTGAACCCGGAAACACCATGGACCAGCCCGCCAGAATCGGCCGCTACGACGTCACCGCGGAAATCGGCCGGGGCGCGATGGGTGTGGTGTATCGCGCGGTTGATCCGATGCTCGAACGCACGGTGGCGATCAAGACCATCAATATGGCGCTCGACCCGGGCGAGATGGAGCACTACGAAAAACGCTTCACCATTGAGGCGCGCGCCGCCGGCGGCCTGAACCACCCCAACATCGTCATCATCCATGACATCGGCCGCAGCGGTGACCTCGCCTACATGGCGATGGAATTCCTTGAAGGCCGCGAGCTGCGCGACCTGATCATCGGCCGCGAACTCGCCCCGGACCGCGCGCTGGACATTGCCGCGCTGGTCGCCGACGGCCTCGCCTACGCCCATGAGCACGGCGTTGTCCACCGCGACATCAAGCCGGCCAACATCATGATTCTGCGCGACGGCCGGGTGAAGATCACCGATTTCGGCATTGCCCGCATGCGCACCGCTGACGTGCGGACTCAGACCGGGGTCGTGCTCGGTTCGCCGCGCTATCTCTCGCCGGAGCAGGTTCTGGGCAAGCGCTCTGACGGTCGCGCCGATATTTTTTCTCTGGGCGTGATCATTTACGAGATGGTCGCCGGACAGACGCCCTTCAACGGCGTCGACGTCAACTCGCTGATGTTCCAGATCGTCAATTTCATGCCGCCCCCGCCGAGCTCGGTCAACCCGTCTCTGCCGCCGATGCTCGATCTGATCATCGCCAAGGCGCTGGCCAAATCCGCTGACGACCGCTACGCGAACATCGCCGAGCTCGCCGCCGACCTGCGCACCTGCCGCGCGCAGGGACTGTCCGCCACGATCCCGGCGCCCCAGCCCGCAGCGCCGCAAATGACGCCGGAATCCACCGCCGACCTGTTCATGGACACGCTGCCCTCGTCACGTGCCGGCGATGCCGGCCACGCGCCGTCCGCTGACACCCTGCCGGCCCGCGGCCTCTCGCGGGACTTCAATTCGATGGCAGCAACCATGCGGCTTGCCGCGAAGACCGGCGCCATCACCGATCCCGCCAGTTTTGCCGCAGATCTGGGTATCAGCCGCCATGCCATTGACGCTGCAATCCTCAGCGCCGAAGACGAACCGGAACGCAACTGGGGAGCGACCACGGTCATGCACGCGCCGCCCTGGTCGCAGCGCGACCGCCGCATTTTTCTGGGTGCCACCGGCTGCGCGCTGGTGCTTGGCGCCGTCATCGTACTGACCTGAAGGAGCACCATGCGCATCACCTCTGTGGAAGCCATTGCAGTGGATATTCCTCTGTCGAAGAATTTCGGCGGATCGACCTACAACGTGCTCAAGCGCTCGACGGTGATTACCCGGTTGCGCACTGACGACGGTCTGGTGAGCAATGTCTACAACGGCGACAACCGTGCCCACAGCCTTCAAATTGCACAGCTGATAAAAAATGAATTATTCAATAAAATCAATAACTTAAGTATTTTCGAGCGCGAACTGGCCTGGGACCGCATGTTTGCACTGACGCATACCATCAGCGACCGCAAGCTGTTGCTCGAAGCCATCGCCTGTGTCGACTGCGCGATCTGGGACCTTACTGGTCGTGCGCTGGGCAAAAGTGTGCGCGAGCTGCTCGGTGCCTACCGCACGGAGCTGCCGCTGATTTCCATCGGCGGTTATTACATGCCGGGCAAGACCCACGCCGACATCGGGCGTGAAATCGAATCGTACCGCGACGCCGGCATGGCCGGCTGCAAATTCAAGGTCGGTGGCCTGTCGCCGGAAGAAGATGCACAGCGCGTCGCCGTCGCGCGCAAGGCTGCAGGCGAGGATTTCATCCTCTGCGTCGACGCCAACCGCGGCTGGACCGCGGAGGACGCTATCCGTTTTGCGCGGCTGGTCGAGCCTTACGGCATCCGCTGGTTCGAGGAACCTTGCCACTGGTACGATGATGCCGCGCAGATGGCGCGGGTGCGGCAGGCCATCACCATTCCCGTCACCGCGGGGCAAAGCGAAATCAGCAGCCATGCCATCCGCCGCCTCGTCGACGCGCGCGCGGTGGACCTTGTCAATTACGACGCCTCCGAAGGCGGCGGCGTCACCGACTGGCTGCGTGCCGCCGGGCTGTGCCATGCCGCCGGCATTGCCATGGCGCACCACGAAGAAGCGCAGATTGCCAGCCACCTGCTGGCCGCCGTTTCGCACGGCACCTATGCCGAGTGTTTTGCCGATCCGGCGCGCGATCCCGTGTGGCAGTTGATGTGGGTCAACCGGCCGCCGATTCGCGATGGCATGATGCAGGTCGCCAGCGGGCATGGTTTCGGCATCGAACTCGACGAAAAAATGATCCAGAAATACCGTACCAACTGATCCGGGCGCCGCACCACTGACAATGCCCGCACTGCCCCGTTTCCGTCCGCGCCTGTTCGAAATATACGGTGAGTACAACGTCGCGCGTCTGCGCGCCGACGTGCTGGCCGGCATCACCGTCGGCATACTTGCGCTGCCGCTGGCCATCGCCTTCGCCATCGCCTCCGGCATGACGCCGGAGTCCGGCATCTACACCGCGATCATTGCTGGCTTCATCATCTCCGCCTTCGGCGGCTCGCGAGTGCAGATCGGCGGCCCCACCGGCGCCTTCATCGTCATCGTCTATGGCATCGTCGTCCAGTACGGCGTCGCCAACCTGCTGATCTGCACGCTGATGGCGGGCGTGATGCTGCTGGCAATGGGGCTGCTGCGCATGGGCAGCTGGATCCGCTTCATCCCCGTGTCGGTGATCAGCGGCTTCACCAAAGGCATCGCAGTGCTGATCCTGCTGTCGCAGTTCAAGGACTTCCTCGGCCTGCAGACCAGCCAATTGCCGGCGGAATTTTTTGCGCAGATCACGGTACTGTGGAATGCACTGCACACGATCAACTGGGTCGCCGTCGGGCTCAGCATGGCCTGCCTGCTGCTGATCGTGTTCTGGCCGAAGCGCTGGAGCCTGCTGCCGAGCCCCATCGTCGCGCTGGTTTTCGGCACTCTGGCTGCAACGCTGTTCAACCTGCCGGTGGAAACCATAGGCTCCAAGTTTGGCGGCATTCCGCAAACCCTGCCGTCCTTCGCGCTGCCCGAGCTGTCGCTGGACAAGGTGCGCCACCTGATCGCGCCGGCGATCGCCATCGCGCTGCTCGGCGCCATCGAATCGCTGCTTTCGGCGACTGTCGCCGACAACATGATCGACGATCGCCATGATCCCAATCAGGAACTGATGGCCCAGGGCCTTGCCAACATCGCCGCACCGCTGTTCGGCGGCTTCTGCGCCACCGGCGCCATCGCCCGCACCAGCACCAACGTGCGCATGGGCGCTTTCGGCCCGGTGTCTGGCATTGTCCACGCGGCTACGCTGCTGGTAGTGATTCTTGTCGCAGCGCCGCTCGCGAAACACGTGCCGCTCGCCGCCCTGTCGGCAATCCTTGTCGTCGTCGCCTGGAAAATGGGCGAATGGAGTGACTTCCGCGAGATGCGCCGCTACACCATGAACTACCGCGCGGTCCTGCTCGCCACCTTCGTACTGACCGTGGTCTTCGATCTGGTCGTGGCCGTGGAAGTCGGTCTGGTGATGGCAGCGGTGCTGTTCATCACCCGCATCTCGTCGCTGACCGGCATCGTCGACGATGGTCCGGACACCATCTCCGGCAACCGCGTGCGTGCCTACGAGATGTTCGGCTCGCTGTTTTTTGGCTCGGCCAACAAGCTCGAACCGCTGCTCGCACACGCAGATCCCGGCGACCCCTGCCGCATCCTGGTCCTCGACATTCAGAGAACCATCAATATCGACACCACCGGGCTGGACATCCTCGAATCACTGCGCCGCAAGATGAAGAAGAATGGAAAGGCGCTGGTCATCACCGGCGCCGGCACCCAGCCGCTGTCGCTGTTCACACGCTCCGGATTCGCGGACAGGCTGGGCGCGGACAACCTGTTTCCGCACCGCTCGGCCGGCATCGCACATGCCCGCGGTCTTGCGGGCGGTGCGCGACGACCGGATTAGCGTGCCGGTCGCCGCCGTGGCTCAGGGACGCAGGTAGGCGTAACCCTCGCGCTGCTGCAGGCGCGTGATTTCGGCGACGCCCGAAGGCACAAAGCTCGCTTCCGGGATGAAGCGCGAGCGCGTCAGCTTGCGATTACGCAGCGTGATGTCGCAAACATCGAACTGCACCCCCTTGCCTTTCAGTTGCTCCACCGAAATGTTGTAGGGATTGCCGTTGGCATCCTTCGCGCCGTCAAACAGGAAATCAACGCCTCCAGCGTGGGTCACGACAACGATTTTTGCCTGTGGGTTGACCTCGAGATGGTTGCCGATGTTGCGCAGGGCATTGGCCGCCTGGACGTTTGAATCATTGACGTGATAAACCACCTTGTCCTGGGCAACATTGGATTTGCCACCGCTTGAAGCACAGCCAGCAGCCAACACGGTCGCTGCGAGCATGACTGCCGCTAGTGATATTTTCATAAACTCCTCCAATCACGAAATCAACAAAAATTATGGTTTTATCGGTTACGAAACAGCGGCATCAGACTACTCCGTGGCCTGCAGCATCGCAACAGCGGCGCAAGCAGGCCAACCGGTCATGACTGACATCCTGACCCGCCAACTAAGAATTCGCGGCCACTTGCAGGGCGTCGGTTACCGCAACTACATGGCTTACAAGGCCGGCGTGCTCGGTATCCGGGGTTGGGTCCGCAACCGCAGCGACGGCAGCGTCGAAGCCGTGGTGCAGGGCACGGCCGAAGCCATCGCGGAAATCATCGCCAGTGCCAAGCGCGGACCACGGGCCGCCCGGGTCGATGCCGTCGAAGTCGACGAAGGCGTTGGCGAGTTCAGCAGCTTTTCCCAGCGCAAAAGTGAATAATCATTAATAAACAAGGTCTTGCAGAAGTTCAGCCGCCACCCGCCGCGCGCGTGCTGCGCTGGATTGCCGCAGCCCGCGCAAGCATTTTCTCCGCCTCTGCGCGGCGACCCAGTGCCTGCAGCACCCGCGCCAGATTGTTGAGGGTATGCGCGACGCTGGGACTGTTCGGCCCCAGCGTCTTTTCCTTCATCGCCAGCGAGCGGCGCAGCAGCGGTTCGGCCTCGGCATGGCGTCCCTGCGCCTGGATGGCCGCCCCGAGATTGTTCAGGCTGGCCGCCGTTTTCGGGTCCTCACCATAGGCCTTCTCGAACACCGCAAGCACGCGGCGGTGCAACTTCTCCGCCTCGGCAAACTTTTTCTGCGCCTGCGCCACGTCGGCGAGGTTGTTGAGCAGGATCGCAGTCTGCGGATCACGCGGCCCCAGCACCTTTTCGCGCATGGCCAGCGCGCGGCGGAACTCCCGCTCTGCTTCCGGATAACGCTCGGCGAAACGCAGTATCAGCCCCAGCGTCGCGATGCTCTGGTCCACCGAACGGTGGGTCGGTCCGAAACTGCGCCCGGCCTCCGCGATCGCTTCACGCGCGAAGAGTTCGGCTTGCTCCAGACTGCCCCGCTGCAGATGCAGGTTGGCCTGATCGACGAGCATTTTCCACTCGACCTCACCGGCCCGGGCAGGAGCGGCGAGAAGCGCCAGTACCAGGACCGCTGCAAGCGCCACGGAGCCGCTATGCCGAATTGCCATAATCGATGTTGACGTTCTCGGGTTTCAACCATTCGCCCAGCACATGCAGCAGATCGTCGCTGATGTTGACCTGCCAGGCAGGCCCCAGCTTCACCTCGCAGCGCGCACCGTCGCTCATGTAATCGATGGCCACCGGGCAGCTGCCCTTGCGGTGTGGCCCAAGCAGTTCCTTCAGCTTGCTGCCCGAAGACTGGCCGTTGCAGGTCAGGCGAATGCCACGGGCGTAGCGGTTGCGCGCCTCATTAAGGTCGAGGATGTTCAGCGCCTCCAGCCGCAGCGTGTTGTCTTCACCGCCATTACCGTTATCGCCGTCGGCGTCGGCGCTGCGGTAACGCTGGCGCCCGCGCACCTCGATCAACAGCAGCTCGTCCTCGCGCAGCTTGTGGCGGAAGCGGTCGAAGGCTTCGCGGTAGACCACGACCTCGTGCTTGCCGCTGTCGTCAGCGAGCGTGACGATCCCCATGCGCCCGCTGGCGGTGTTCTGCACCCGCACCGACAACACCACTCCGGCGATGGTGACGTTGCGCCCGGCGAGGTCGCCGGCGGTCTGCAGGTCACCCAGTTTCTTGGCGACCATGCGCCGCACTTCGTCGCGGTAGACGTTGAACAGATGGTCGCTGCGGTAATAGCCGAGCGCGAGCTTCTCGTTCTGCAGCAGCTCCTTTTTGCTCCAGCGCGGCACGTTGGCCGGCGCCACCATCCGCGGCGCGTCCACCGCGTCGCCGAAGAGACTGACCTGGGAAGCCGCGCGGTTCGCCTGCTCGGCGGACTCCAGCGCCAGTCCGACGCAGGCCATCAGCTCGGCGCGATTGTCGTTGACGCTGTCAAAGGCGCCCGCGCGCACCAGCGACTCCACCACCCTGCGGTTCACCAGACGCTTGTCGACACGATGGCAGAAGTCGAAGAGGTCGGTATAGGGGCCCCCGGCGGTGCGCACCTCGACGATGTGGTTGATCGCCCCCTCGCCGGTGCCCTTGACGCCGCCGAGCCCGTAACGGATGCGTTTTTCGTCGACCGGCTCGAAACGGTAGACGCCGGAATTGACGTCTGGCGCCAGCACCTCGAGCCGGTTTTCCCGGGCATCGTCGACCAGCTGCTGCACCTTGTCGGTGTCGTTCATCACCGCCGACATGTTGGCCGCCATGAACGGCGCCGGATGGTGCGCCTTCATGTAGGCCGTCTGGTAGGCCACCAGCGCGTAGGCCGCGGCATGCGACTTGTTGAAACCGTAACCGGCAAATTTCTCCATCAGGTCAAACAGCTCGTCGGCCTTGCGCTGGTCGAGTCCGTTCTTCGCCGCGCCCTCGCGGAACAGGCCGCGGTGCTCGGCCATCTCCTCCGGTTTTTTCTTGCCCATCGCACGGCGCAGCAAGTCGGCGCCGCCGAGGCTGTAGCCACCGATGATCTGCGCCATCTGCATCACCTGCTCCTGGTAGACCATGATGGCGTAGGTCTCGGAGAGGATGGACTCCACCCGCGGGTCGGGGTAACTGAAGCGCTTGCCGTGTTTGCGCGCGCAGAATTCCGGAATCAGCTCCATCGGACCCGGCCGATACAGCGCCACCAGCGCAATGATGTCCCCGAAACGGTCCGGCTTCGCGTTTTTCAGCATGTCGCGCATGCCGCGCGATTCAAACTGGAACACGGCGGAGGTATTGGCCTTTGCGAAAATGTCGTAGGCCGCGCTGTCGTCGAGCGGCAGTTTTTCGAGCTGGATGTCTGAGGATGGATCGAGGCGCTTGATGTACTTCAGCGTCCAGTCAAGGATGGTCAGCGTAGTCAGCCCGAGGAAGTCGAACTTGACCAGGCCGATCGACTCGACATCGTCCTTGTCGAACTGGCTGACCGCCGAACTGGCGCCGTCGGCGACATAGAGCGGGCAGAAATCAGTAAGCTTTCCCGGTGCGATCAGCACGCCGCCGGCATGCATGCCGACATTCCGCGTCAGGCCTTCCAGGGTGCCGGCCAACTCCAGCAGTTCGGCAACCTCCTCTTCCTTTTTTTCGCGCTCGGCGAGCTGTGGCTCCATCTTGCGCGCCTCTTCCAGCGTGATGTGTTTGCCGGGCTGGAAAGGAATCAGCTTCGCCAACTGGTCGCAGAAGTTGTAGCCGAGGTCGAGCACACGACCGACGTCGCGCACCACCGCCTTCGCCGCCATCGTGCCAAAGGTCGCGATTTGTGACACCGAATCGGCGCCGTAACGCATCTTCACGTAATCGATGACGCGGTCGCGGCCGTCCTGGCAGAAGTCGATATCGAAGTCAGGCATCGATACCCGCTCCGGATTCAGGAAGCGCTCGAACAGCAGGTTGTAGCGCAACGGATCGAGGTCGGTGATACCAAGGCTGTAGGCCACCAGCGAGCCGGCGCCTGAGCCACGCCCGGGGCCGACCGGAACGCCGTTGTTTTTTGCCCAGTTGATGAAGTCGGCAACAATCAGGAAGTAGCCGGGAAAACCCATCTGCACAATGGTTTTTATCTCGAATTCGAGGCGGTCCCGGTAGGTGGGCTCCTGCAACTTGCGCTCCACCTCGTCCGCATACAGCACGGCCATCCGCGCCGTCAGCCCCTCTCCCGCGCGCTGGCGCAGGTAATCCTCGAGGCTGGAGCCATCCGGAGTCGGAAAATGCGGCAGCCGGCTTTTGCCCAGCGTCAGCCCCAGCGTACAGCGTTTCGCGATTTCGACGCTGTTCTCCAGCACCTCGGGCACGTCCGCGAACAACTGCGCCATCTCGGCCTGGGTCTTGAAATACTGCTCGGTGCTGAAACGCCGTGGCCGGCGCTGGTCGGACAGGATGTAACCCTCGGAGATGCACACCCGCGCCTCGTGCGCGCGGTAATCCTCGGATTTGAGGAATTGCACCGGATGCGTGGCCACCGCAGGCAGGCCCAGTTCCGCGGCCAGTTGCAGGGCGCGGGTGACATGGACTTCCACCGGCACCGTAGCCGCGCCGCCGGTCATCGCCTGCGGCCCCAGCCGCTGCACCTCGAGGTAATAACGGTCCGGAAACAGTGTTGCCCATTCCTGCGCGAGTCGCTTCGCCTCGTCGTGACGCTCTGCGACCAACGCCTGGCCTACATCGCCGTGATGAGCACCCGACAGCGCGATCAGCCCGTCGGTGCCGGTTTCAGTCAACCAGGATTTCATCACCTCGGCGCGGCCACGGTACTGATTGCTGCGGTAGGCGCGGGACAGCAGTTCACACAGCCGCAGATAGCCGTCGTAGCTCTGCGCCAGCAGCAACACGCGGTACGGATTGTCGCGGTCTGCCTCCTGGGTCAGCCACAGGTCACAGCCGATGACCGGCTTGATGCCCTGACTGCGCGCCTCCGTATAGAACTTGACCAGGCCAAACACATTCGACAGATCGGTCAGCGCCAACGCCGGCATGCCGTCGGCCTTGGCCGCGGCCACCGCCTCATCGACGCGCACGATGCCATCGACGATTGAATATTCGCTGTGCAATCGCAGATGGATGAACGCCGGATTCATGCGCGTATTCTAAAACATGGCGCGCATGCAAATTCCACTCCGCACGCACAGCGCAGATATCCCCGAATAATCCACGACATATGAAGCCTTGCTGCCTGCGCGGTACGCAGCCATTGGAATCCGCATGGCCGCATCCCGTGCTTTGACGCATAATGCGGCCGCCTCCGCGCCACACCATCGTAAATCAAAACTGCCCGCATGCCGTCCACAGCATCGCTGCCCCGCTCCGGCATCCTCGCGCTGGTCGCCCTCTGCGCAGTCTGGGGCTATACCTGGGTCATCCTGAAGGAAGGCCTGCGGTATGCCGACCCTTGGGATTATGCAACGCTGCGCACTGTGCCCGGCGCACTGTTGCTGTTCGCAATCGCCGCCTGGCGCGGCGAAAACCTCGCGCTGCGCTCACCCCGGCATGTGTTCATTCTGGGACTGTGGCAAACCACCGCCTTCAACGGCCTGGTGTCCTGGGCGCTGGTTTCAGGCGCTGCGGGCAAGACCGCAGTTCTGGTCTACACCATGCCGTTCTGGACCCTGCTCTTCGCCTGGCCTGTGCTCGGCGAGCGCATCCGCGGCCTGCAGTGGCTGGCTGTTGGCCTGTCGGCCGCGGGCCTGCTGCTGGTGCTCGAACCGTGGTCACTGCAGGGCAGCTTTACCGCGAATGTGCTGGCGGTGCTCACCGGCGTGAGCTGGGCGGTCGCCGCGGTGCTGACGCGACGCTGGCGCAGCCACCTCGCCGTCGGCACCTTTGCCCTGACCGCCTGGCAAATGCTGCTCGGCGGGCTGGTGCTCGCGGTGCTCGGCTTTTTCCTGTCGGCGCGGCCGGTGCAGTGGACGCCGTATTTCGGATTCCTGCTGGCCTACGCCACGATTTTCGGCACCGTGCTCGGCTGGGCACTATGGTTTTACGTGCTCAAGCTGCTGCCCGCCGGAGTCGCCGGTCTCGCGGTGATGGCAGTGCCGGCGATTGGCGTGTTGTCCTCGCGCATCCAGCTCGGCGAACAGCCCGGCCCGGTGGAGTCCGCCGGCATGCTGCTGATCGTCGCCAGTCTCGCCGTGCTGTCGTGGTCAGCACTGCGCCGCCGCAACTGAGCGCGGCCTTCAGCCCCGGAAACGCTCTGGCGCGTAGGGCGCAGGATCGACGAACGGGGTTTCGCCCGTGATCATTTCCGCCAGCAGCCGACCGGTGACCGGCCCCAGCGTGAAGCCGTGATGGGCATGGCCGAAGGCAAACCACAGCTTCGCATGCCGCGGCGCGCGGCCGATGATCGGCAGCATGTCCGGGGTGCAGGGCCGCGCGCCCATCCACGGCTCGGCATCCAGCCGTTCGCCCAGCGGAAACAGGTCGCGTGCGACGGGCTCGGCGCGCCACAGTTGCACCGGCGTCTTGATCGCGTCCCGCAGCGCGAACTCGGCGCCGGTCGTGAGGCGGATGCCGCGGCTCATCGGCGCAAGAAAATAACCGCGCTCGGTGTCGAGCAGCGGATGGTTCAGCCGCGCGACGCCCGCAGCCCGATAGTGCATGTGGTAACCGCGCTTCACTGCGAGCGGCAGATCGTAGCCCAGCGCGCGCGTCATCACATCGGACCAGGGCCCCAGCGCAATCACCGCCTGGTCGACTGCAAGCACGCCTTCGACGGTCTGCAGGCGCCAGCCCGCGCCTTCGGCCTCGAGACTCGCCGCATTGCCCTGGACGAAACGACCGCCGAGCGCCTCGAAACGCCGCAGGTAGGCAAGCGCCAGCGCCTGCGGATCATCCACGCTTGCCGGATCCGTCCAGTGCAGCGCGCCGGCGAGCACCGGCGCGATATGCGGCTCGGCCTCATGCAGCGCGCGGGCGTCGAGCATCCTGTAGTTGACCCCGAACTCAAGATGCCAGCGCTCGGCCTCTGCATAACGCCGGTCGCGCTCGCGCGCAGTGCGAAAAACCTTGATCCAGCCCCGGCTCCGCAGCAGGTCTGCGGCGGCGGATTCCGCAGCGAGCGCCGCATGTTCGGCAAGGCAATGCTCAATCAGCTTCGCATAGCGTCGTGCGACCTCGGCATGCCGCGCCGGCCTGGAATGTTTCCAGTACTGCCACAGGAAGGGCGCAAGCGCAGGCAGTGCCGAGGGATGGTAGTGGGCGTCAATCGTGCGGTTGAGCCCGTAACGCAGCAGTGCACCGAAGTCGTGAGGGAAACCGTAGGGATAAACGCCTTCACGCTGTATCAGTCCGGCATTGCCAAAGGAAGTTTCCTCGGCGGCGCCGCGGCGGTCGATGAGTACTGCCGCGCGCCCTTTTTTCTGCAGATGCAGGGCCACGCAGATGCCGATCATGCCGGCACCGAGCACCGCCACGTCGGCGCGTATTGCAGCTTTTTTGCCGTTCATTGCAGCCGATTATACTTGCGGGCTGCAAACCCGAAGACAGAGCCGCTCTCCCCGAGATGACAATCAATCAAGCGCCTAGCGCAACACCTGGTCAGCCGGCTTTCATGGCAACCCATCCCAGTCGCTCCGAGTTTCACCCGATCAACGGCACGCGTTGCCACGTGCGCCTCTGGGGTGATGCCGCTGCACCGCCCCTGTTCCTGCTCCACGGCTGGATGGATGTCTCGCTGTCCTTCCAGTGGGTTGTCGATGCATTGAAGCGCGACTGGCGAATCATCGCGCCCGACTGGCGCGGCTTCGGCCAGTCCGGCTGGTCGGCCGGCGGCTACTGGTTTCCCGACTACTACGCCGACCTAGAGGCACTATTGGCAATCTACTCGCCGGACCGGCCGGCACTGGTTGCCGGCCACAGCATGGGCGGCGTGATCGCCTGCACCTATGCCGGCCTGCGGCCGGAGCGCATCGCGCGACTGGTCTCACTCGAGGGCTTCGGCCTCGCCCGCACCAGTTCCGCAGAGGCTCCGGCACGTTACCGGCGCTGGCTCGACGAACTTGCTTCCGAGCCGCGCTTCCGCATCTACGGTTCCTTCGATGCGCTGGCGGCGCGACTGCAGCGCGACAACCCGCGCCTTACCGCGGACAAGGCGCAGTTCATCGCCCGCGCTTGGGCGCGCGAAACCGCGCCCGAGCAGGTCGAGATGCTGAGTGACCCGCGGCACAAGCGCGCCAATCCAGTGCTGTTCCGCATCGAGGAATCACTCGCCTGCTGGAAAGCAGTCACGGCGCCGGTGCTGTGGGTGTTCGGCCGCAACTCGGAGGGCACCGGTTACCTGAAGGACACGCCGGAGCAGCTCGCCGAACGCAAGGGGGCATTCCGCGACTACCAAGAGGCCTGGATCGACGACGCGGGACACATGATGCACCACGACCAGCCGGCGGCCACAGCCCGCCTGATCGAGGATTTCCTCGCGCCATGACCGAAATCCGCAAGCTGCCGCTGCTCGGCGTCCTCGGCGGCATGGGGCCGCTTGCCGCGGCCGATTTCCTCGCCAAGCTCGCCGAGGAAACACCGGCTACCCGCGACCAGGAGCACATACCCTATGTCGCCTGGGGTGTGCCGCAGATCCCGGAGCGGCCTGCCGCCATACTCGGCAGGGGCGAATCGCCGCTGCCGCAGATGCTGCGCGGCATCGCCGCGCTGAAGCAGGCTGGCGCACAGGCGATCGCCATCGCCTGCAATACCGCGCACTACTGGCACGAGGAGCTGCAGCGCGAGGGAGGTTTGCCGATACTGCACATCGCCGACGCGGTCTGCGACCTGCTGACCGAACGCGGCATCACTGCCGGCAGCGTCGGGCTGATCGCTACCGAGGGCACACTGCGAGCGGGTTTTTTCCAGCAGCGATTTGCGGCCCGTGGTTTGGGCTGCATCGTCAGCAGCCCCGAGGACCAGCAGCGACTGGTCCTGCCGGCGATCGCCGCGGTCAAGAGCAATGACCTGGCACTGGCGCACACCCTTGCGGTGCACGCGGTGCTGCGCCTGCACGATGCTGGTGCACACACCGTGGTGCTGGCCTGCACCGAAACCCCGCTGGCGATTGACCACGCCCCCAGCGCTGCGACGCCGCTGTGCATCGACGCCACCCGCGCGCTCGCTCGCGCATGCGTCATCTGGCACCGGCGCGCTGCAGCGGCCTCAGATCAGCGCGCATCCTGAGAGCCCCCGACAGAATGAAATGCGCGGCGTTTGACTGGACAAAGCTGCGCGCATCGCCTAGATTGTTCGAAGCAAGACAATCCTGCCGCCGTTCGTGCGGCACCGTATTCCGTTCTGACCATCAAGGAGGCTTGACATGCTTCGTATCGGATCCCTTTTTGCCGCCATCGCCGCGGCCAGCCTGCTCGCCGCGCCGCTGCACGCGCAGGAGCTCACCGGCACCCTGAAGAAAATCAAGGACACCGGAGTCGTCAAGATCGGCCACCGCGACGCCTCCATCCCGTTTTCCTACCTCGACGACAAGCAGCGTCCGATCGGCTATGGGGTGGACATCTGCATGAAAATCGTGGACCGCATCAAGGCCGAGCTGAAGATGCCCAAGCTGCGGGTCGAATTCGTTCCGGTAACCTCGCAGACGCGGATTCCCGTTCTCACCGGCGGCAACATCGACATGGAGTGCGGCTCGACCACCAACTCGGTGGAGCGCCAGAAGCAGGTCGATTTCGCGCCGACCTACTTCGTCACCGGCACCAAGATCATTGTCAAGAAGGGCTCGGGCATCAAGGGCTATGACGATCTGAAGGGCAAGAACGTGGTCTTCACCCAGGGCACCACCAACGAGCGCGCGATCAAGGCCTACAACGACGAGAAGAAGCTCGGTATCAATTTCATCCCCTCGAAGGACCATGCCGAGTCCTTCCTCTCTGTTGAAACCGGCCGCGCGGTCGCCTTCCCGATGGACGACATCCTGCTCTACGGCCTCAAAGCGAGTGCGCGAAACCCCGACGATTACGAAGTGATCGGCGAATTCCTCTCCGACGACCCCTATGCGATCATGATGCGCAGGGATGACCCTGCATTCAAGAAAGTCGTCGACAGCGCCGTGACCGCTCTCTACAAAAGTGGCGAAATCAACAAGATCTACACGAAGTGGTTCCAGTCGAAGATTCCGCCCAAGGGCATCAACCTCAACTTCCCGATGTCGGAAGGCCTGAAGGAAGCCATCAAGAATCCCAACAATACCGGCGTCGGCCCCTGCGGCAAGATGAAGTGCTGAGCACGGGATTTTCCGTCCCAGACAGGAAAGACAAAACCGGGGATCCTGATTCCCCGGTTTTTTTTCGCCCCTCTTTCGCGCTACACTGAACCGCATGGACTTCGGCTTCCTGTTCGAGCCCGCATTCTCGGGCGGCGGCACCTACCTCGACTGGGTCATCTCCGGCATCCAGTGGACGCTTTACCTTTCGGTGATCGGCTGGATCATCGCCTTCGTCCTCGGCTCCATACTCGGCGTCCTGCGGACCGTGCCACTCGCAATCCTGCGCGTACCGGCGACGATATATGTCGAAGTGTTCCGCAACATCCCGCTGCTGGTACAGATGTTCATCTGGTACTTCGTGGTGCCGGAGATCGTGCCCAAGGCCGCCGGCGACTGGTTGAAGACGCAGATGCCAATGCCGGAGTTCTGGAATGCCGCGTTATGTCTCGGCACCTACACCGCCTCGCGCGTTGCCGAGCAGGTGCGCGCCGGCATCCAGTCGATTCCGCGCGGGCAGGTGGATGCCAGCCTCGCTATCGGGCTCACGCTGCCGCAGACCTATCGCCACTTGCTGTTGCCGATGTCCTACCGGATCATCATTCCGCCATTGACTACCGAGTTCCTGACGATCTTCAAGAATTCATCCGTGGCGCTGACCATCGGCGTCCTCGAACTCACCGCCCAGGCGCGCCAGATCTCCGAATACACCTTCCAGACCTTCGAGATATTCACCATCGCCACCGTGGTCTATGCCCTGATCACGCTGACGGTGACTTTCGCGATGCGCTGGGTCGAAGGCCGGGCACGGGTGCCCGGCTACATCGGCACCACCGGGAAATAGGCCGTGTTCAGCCAGTTCGACTTCGAGGTCATCCGCGATTCACTGCCCTACCTGTGGCAAGGGATGCAGTTCTCGCTCGGCCTCACGCTGCTGGCGATGGCAGGCGGCATCGTACTGGGCACGGTTCTCGCGCTGATGCGTCTTTCCTCATTGCGCATCCTGAGTTGGCCGGCCGGCGCCTACGTCAACCTGGTACGTTCTATCCCCCTGATCCTTGTCATTTTCTGGTTCTATTTCCTGATTCCGATCGCGATCAAGCACCTGAGCGGCAACCCCTACGCCTCCGGCATCGGCCCCTTCTACTCGGCGCTGATTGCCTTCACGATGTTCGAAGCCGCTTACTACTGCGAGATTATCCGCGCCGGAATCCAGAGCGTGCCGCGCGGGCAGGTGCATGCGGCCTATGCCCTGGGGCTCAATTACCGTCAGGCGACCACGCTGGTGATCCTGCCGCAGGCCTTCCGCAACATGCTCCCGGTTCTGCTGACCACGAGCATCATCCTGTTCCAGGATACCTCGCTGGTCTACGTCGTCGGTCTCACCGACTTCATGGGTGCCGCGAGCAAGGTCGCGCGCCGCGACGGGCGCCTGGTCGAACTCTACCTGTTCGCAGCACTGATTTATTTCATCCTTTGCTTCACTGCCTCGTATTTCGTACGGCGACTGCAGCAACGCATCACGCCACCGCGCTAGGAATCCCGACATGGCCATGATCGAATTCAGGAACGTCAGCAAGTGGTACGGCAGCTTTCAGGTGCTGAAGGACTGCAGCACAAAAGTCGAAAAGGGCGAAGTTGTCGTCGTCTGCGGCCCTTCAGGCTCGGGCAAGTCAACGCTGATCAAGTGCGTCAACGGCCTCGAGCCCTTCCAGCAGGGTGAGGTCATCGTCAACGGCGAGTCAGTCGGGGCAAAGAGCACCAGACTGCCGCAGTTGCGCGCAAAAATCGGCATGGTATTCCAGCACTTCGAGCTCTTCCCGCACATGGACGTGACAGCGAATCTCAACCTCGCGCAGGTCAAGGTTCTCGGGCGCAGCGCCGAGGAAGCCACAGCAAAATCGCATGCCCTGCTGCAGCGTGTGGGCATGATCGAGCACGCGAAGAAATTTCCGGGGCAGCTTTCCGGTGGCCAACAGCAGCGCGTCGCCATCGCCCGCGGCCTCGCGATGGACCCGATCGCGATGCTGTTTGACGAACCCACCTCCGCGCTCGACCCCGAAATGATCAACGAGGTTCTCGACGTGATGGTCGAACTCGCGCAGGAAGGCATGACCATGATGTGCGTGACCCATGAGATGGGATTCGCGCGCAAGGTTGCCCATCGCGTGATATTCATGGACGAGGGCGAGATCGTCGAAGACGCCCCGAAGGAAGAGTTCTTCGGCACGCCGCGCTCAGAGCGCGCGCAGCAGTTCCTGTCGAAAATTCTCCACCACTGACCCCTTCCGCGCAGTTACAATGCGCGCTTTTCAGCGAGGGCGCCCCTCATGGCGCATGTCCCCAGATGGCTTCGAGCACTGCAAAAAAGAAATCCGGCAACCAGTACGACTGCAGCAAATGCCCCGGCTACTGCTGCAGCTACCCCCTGATCGAGGTCGGCAAGCGCGACATCGCACGGTTGGCGAAACATTTCGAAATCACCTACGCGCAGGCTGAATCGCAGTACACGCGCTTTGACCGCTCGGAGAAGGTGCGTTCGCTGAAACAGCAGGATGACCGGCATTTCGGAAAAATCTGCAAGCTGTTCGACACCCGCAAGCGTCATTGCACGGTTTACGAGGCCCGTCCCGGCGTGTGCCGTGAATATCCGGACGGCAAACGCTGCGGCTATTACGAGTTCCTGGTGTTCGAGCGCGAACACCAAGACGATCCGAAGTTCGTCGCGACGACCGACAACTAGAACCGAGCTGCAGGATGCCGTTGAAAAGCCCCGCGATGCGGGGCTTTCTTCATCTGTAGCCGGAGTTCATCGGGCGCAAACCTGCCCGACAGATCTCTGCACCTCAGACGCAGCAGCGCGCCATCAGCCCGCGCAGGAAACGCTCGCAGCGGGCAACCTGCTCCAGGGTGACAAATTCATCCGGCTTGTGCGCCTCGCGGATCGAGCCGGGGCCGCAAACCACGGTGGGCACGCCAGCAACCTGGAACTGTGAGGCCTCGGTGCCAAAGGACACTTTGACGGTCTCCTCGCAACGCGAAAACTCCTGCACCAGCGCCGTGATTTCGGCTTCCGCACCGGTATCCAGCGCCGGGATCTCCGAGAGCTTTTTGATCGTGAAGCCGGTGCGCGGATCGACCGCATGCATCTCCGGTTCAATCACCGTGCGCAGATGTGATTCGAATTCGGCACGCAGACGCTCCGGATCATCACCGGGCAGATTGCGAAATTCAAAATCAAAGACGCAGTCCTGAGGCACGATGTTGAGCGCGGTGCCGCCGCGGATCACGCCGGTGTGCACAGTGGTGTAGGCAATGTCGAAACCGCGGTCATAGGGTCCACGGTCGCGATGGCGCCGTGCCAGCTGCTTGAGAAAAGTCACTGCCTCCGCCGCCGCCTCCACCGCATTGACGCCATACGGCGCATAGGCAGAATGCGCGGCCAGACCGCGCACGGTGCAGCGGTAACTCTGCTTGCCCTTGTGCGCGATCACCGGCCGCATCTCGGTCGGTTCGCCGACGATGCAGGACCGCGGCCGAATGCCTGCATTGACCATATCCCCGAGCAATTCCCGCACGCCGAGGCAACCCACCTCCTCATCGTAGCTGAACGCCAGGTGCAGGGGCGTTTTCAGGCCGCGGTTCACGTAGTCCGGGACCAGCGCGAGCACGCAGGCAATGAAGCTCTTCATGTCGGAGGTGCCGCGGCCGTAGAGCCGGCCTTCGCGCTCGGCGAGCACAAACGGATCGCTGCTCCATTGCTGGCCATCCACCGGCACCACGTCGGTATGCCCCGACAGCACGATGCCGGGCTCGCCACGTGGACCAAGAGTCGCGAACAGGTTGGCCTTGCGCCGATCATTATCGAAAGTCAGCCGCAGATCGGCATCGAGCGGGCGCAGCAGTTCGCGCACGTAATCGATCAGTTGCAGGTTCGAATCGCGGCTGACCGTGGGAAACGCGATCAGTTCGCGGATCAGCCGGAGGGAGTCGGCGCCGGGCGCAGCAGCATTCATGATGACGTCCGTCGTTAAAGGGGCAGGATAGGCAGACCTCCGGTACGTGTCAACGCGGCATCTTGCGGTATCCTAAGCGGACACCATGAACAAAAAAGCCATGATTTCATTTGCGTCCTCGGCATTTGCGCTGATGCTGCTCCTAACAGGCCCGGCGTCCGCTGCCGATCTGCGCATCGGGCTCTCCGGCGAAGTGACTTCGCTGGATCCGCACCTGCTCGCTTCGCAGCCGAACCTGACCGTAGCGCGCCATGTCTTCGAATCCCTGACCGACGTCGATCCTCAGACCAAACTGATTCCCGGACTCGCCGAAAGCTGGCGTGCGCTGGATGCGCTGACCTGGGAATTCAAGCTGCGCCGCGGCGTGAAATTCCATGACGGATCCGAATTCACCGCTGAAGACGCGGTGTTTTCCATCGCGCGGCCGCTGTCGATCAAGGGCAGCCCCGGCGGCTTCGCCTCCTCCGTACGCGCCGTCGAATCGGCGACCGCAGTTGACCGCCACACGCTGCGTGTAAGGACGAAGTACCCGTACGGCGCGCTGCCCGAGGAACTCAATTCCATCCTGATCGTTTCGCGTAAACATGCACAGAATGCCGGCCCCGAGGATTTCGACTCGGGCCGGGCAATGGTCGGCACCGGTCCGTACCGCTTTGTCCGCTACCAGCGCGGCGACCGGCTGGAACTCGCGCGCCACGACAACTGGTGGGGCAAGACCCCGCCCTGGACCCGGGTTACCTTGCGCGTCATCCCCGCCGATCCCTCGCGCACCGCTGCATTACTCTCCGGTGAGCTCGACGTGATTGAACACGTGCCCTCAGCGGATTTAAAAAATATCATTAAAAACAATAAGTTACGGGTATCCCAAAACACCTCCTGGCGCACCATCCTGCTCCACCTCGACCAGTACCGCGCACAGCCACCGGGTGTCCGCGGACCCGACGGCAAACCCTTGGCAGACCATCCCTTCCGCGCGCTGCGCGTGCGCCGCGCAATGTCGATGGCGATCAACCGCAACGCGATTGCCGAACGCGTGATGGAGGGCTTGGCAGTACCGGCCGCCAACATCGTCTCGCCCGACGTCTTCGGCCACAACACCGCGCTGAAGCCCCTGCCCTATGACCCCGAAGGCGCGAAACGCCTGCTCGAGGAAGCCGGTTACCCGAAGGGATTCCGTATCACACTGGTCGGCCCCAACAACCGCTACATCAATGACCAGCAGATCCTGCAGACTGTCGCACAACTGCTCACGCGTGTCGGCATCCAGACCCGCGTCGAAGCGATGCCGATGTCGGCCTTTCTCGGGCGGGTGCGCAAGGAGGAAACCGCCGTATCGCTGCTCGGCTGGGGTTCCTTCGCTGCTGATCTCGCATTGCGCTCACTCGTCGCCACGCCGAATCCCGAGAAGGGCTATGGCGCGTGGAACTGGGGGCGTTACGCCAACCCGAAAGTCGATACCCTGATGGAACAGGCCCTGGCCAGCGTCGACCGTGGTAAACGCGAAGCTCTGGCGCGCGAAGCCAACACGCTGGCGATGCAGGATCTGGCCTTCATCCCGCTGCACCACCAGGTGGTCAGCTGGGCCATGCGCGCGGACCTTGCCTATGCGCCGCGCACGGACGAGTTCACGTTTGCCCATCATTTCTTGCCGGGCGTGCGCTGAGAGCGACGCCCCCCCACGGACAATGCATGACAGACCCCAACGCCTACACCGTTGAAATCTCGCCGCCGGATATTTCACCCTACCGTGGCGGGAATACCGGCATCGAGTACGTAACCACGCTTGACAGCGGCAAGCCTGGCCCCCACGTAATGGTGACCACGCTCGTGCATGGCAATGAGATCTGCGGCGCCATCGTCGTTGATGAACTGTTCCGCGGCGGCATTCGCCCCTTGCACGGTCGCCTGACCCTGGCTTTCTGCAACGTGGCGGCATTCGAGCGCTTCGATCCTGCCAATCCCGAAGTCTCGCGCTGGGTCGATGAAGACTTCAACCGCCTGTGGACCACTGCGGTTCTGGATGGAGAGCGCAACAGCACCGAACTGCGCCGTGCCCGCACGCTGCGCCCGCTTATCGACAGCGTTGATTTCCTGCTCGATATCCACTCCATGCAGCATCCCTCCGATCCACTGCTGCTCACCGGACCGCTCGCCAAGGGACGCGAGCTCGCCGCTGCGATCGCCTACCCGGCCCTCGCAGTGAGCGATGCCGGGCATGCCGCCGGCAGGCGCATGCGCGACTATGCTGCGTTCGGCGAAACCAGCAGCCCGAAAAACGCCATGCTGGTCGAATGCGGCCAGCACTGGACGCAAGGTGCTGTGGACGTTGCCCGCGAGACCACGCTGCGCTTTCTCGCCCATTTCGGCATCATCGATCCCCGCGCCGGTCCGTTCCGCCTCTCCACCACGCCGTTCGCCCAGCAGATCGTGGAAGTTACCCATCCCGTCACCATCGAAGCGGAAACCTTCCGCTTTGCGCAGACTTTCACCGGCCTTCAGGTCATCGAGCACTCGGGAACCCTCATCGGCTGGGATGGCGATCGCGAAGTACGCACCCCCTACGACCACTGCGTGCTGGTGATGCCCTCGAAACGGCTCTACCGCGGACAGACTGCAGTACGCCTCGGACGATTCATCGTGGCTGGCGCCTGAGCCCTTCGCCACCGCGCGTCCGGCGACAATGCTGAACTACATCCTGCGGCGGCTGTGCTGGAGCATGCTTGCGCTGCTCGCGATGTCGCTGCTGGTGTTCGCCGGCGTCTACGCGATCGGCAACCCGGTGGACATCCTCGTCAACCCGCAGGCCGACCAGGCGGAAATCACGCGCAGCATCGCGCAGTTGGGCCTCGATCGGCCGCTGTGGCAGCAATACTGGCATTTCCTCAAAGGCGCCCTTGGCGGCGACCTTGGCATCTCTTTCGTCGCCGGCGTGCCGGCGATCACGCTGATTCTCGAACGCCTGCCGGCGACACTGGAGCTCGCGCTGCTGGCAATGCTGATCGCCGTCGCGCTTGGCGTGCCGCTGGGCCTGCTCGCGGGCCTTAAACCGGAGTCCTGGCCCGCCCGCACGATCATGGCCGGTTCCATCCTTGGCTTCTCGTTACCGACCTTCTGGGTCGGCTTGATGCTGATCCTGCTGTTTTCAGTGCAACTCGGCTGGCTGCCGACAACCGGCCGCGGCCCCACCGTCGAGTTACTCGGCATCCCGGTGAGCTTCCTCAGCTGGGAAGGCCTGCGCCACCTGATCCTTCCGGCCACCAACCTGGCACTGTTCAAGCTTGCGCTGCTGATCCGGCTGGTGCGCGCGGGCACCCGCGAAGCGATGCTGCAGGACTACGTGCGCCACGCCCGCGCCAAGGGTGTAGCAGAGCACGACATCCTGCGCGTGCACGTGCTGCCCAACATCCTTATTCCGGTGGTCACCGTCGCCGGCCTCGAGTTCGGCTCCCTGCTCGCCTTCGCAGTGGTCACCGAAACCGTGTTCGCATGGCCTGGCATGGGCAAGCTGCTGATCGACTCCATCGGCCTGCTCGACCGTCCGGTGATCGTCGCCTACCTGCTGGTCACGGTCTGCCTGTTCATACTCATCAACCTCGTGGTCGACCTGCTCTACGCGGCGCTCGACCCGCGGATGCGGCTGGGCAGCCAATCATGAGCGCCATGATCGCCGCGCCCTCGCCGCTGCGGGAAGCTTCGGCCAGCTTCGTGCGCGACCGCATCGCGCTGGCCGCAATGGTGCTGCTCTGCCTGTTGCTAACGGCAGCGCTCGGCGCTTCGTTGCTCAGTCCACAGAACCCCTACGACCTCGCACAGCTCGACATCCTCGATGCGCGGCTTGCGCCAGGATCGGCATCCTCCGCCGGCGGCACCTACTGGCTGGGCAGCGACGGTCAGGGCCGCGACCTGCTTTCGGCAATCCTGTACGGACTACGCATCAGCCTCGGGGTCGGCATTCTTTCGACCTTAGTCGCTCTGGCACTGGGCCTCGCGATCGGGCTGGCCTCGGCGCGTGCCGGGGGCTGGATCGATGCGCTGGTCATGCGCGTGGTAGACCTGCAGTTGTCCTTCCCTTCGATTCTCGTCGCGCTGATACTGCTGGCCGTGGCCGGCCAGGGCGTGGACAGGATCATCGTTGCCCTGATCGTCGTGCAGTGGGCCTACTACGCGCGCACCGTGCGCGGCGCCGCGCTGGTGGAGCTGAAGCGGGAATATGTCGATGCCGCGGTCTGCGCCGGCTACGGCGAGGCGCGCATCCTCTTCCGCCACGTGCTGCCCAACGTGCTGCCACCGCTGATCGTCGTCGCCACGGTGCAGGTCGCACACGCCATCGCCCTCGAAGCGACGCTGTCCTTCCTTGGTCTGGGCCTGCCGATCACCGAGCCCTCGCTTGGCCTGCTGATCGCCAATGGCTACACCTACCTGCTCGCGGGACAGTACTGGATCAGCATGTTTCCGGGCCTTGCGCTGTTGCTGACCATCGTCGCAATAAACCTCGTCGGCGACCGCCTGCGGGACGTGCTGAACCCGCGGCTGCAATAAGGGACTGCCCTCCGCAGAAAGCTCAAGCAGTGAGCTGTGCAGCCGCAGCGCGCAGGAATTTCATGAAGGGCCGCACTGCGGGCGACGACGCCGGACCTGCCGGTCAGGGTTTGATTCCCGAAGCCCTGATCACCTTGCCCCAGCGCTCGATCTCCTCCGCCAGCATTTTCCTGAAATACTCGGGCGACTCGGCGATCGGATCGGAACCCATCTGCAGGATGCGGTTGCGGAAGTCCTCGCGCTGCACCGCCTTCACGATGATCGAATTCAGCGTGTTGACGATCGGCTGCGGCGTGCCGCGCGTCACCAGTACGCCGTACCAGGTCTGGGTCACGAAGCCCGGCAGGCCACCCTCAATCATCGTCGGCACTTCCGGCATCAAAGTTGAGCGCTTCTCGCTGGTGATGCCCAATACGCGCATGCGGCTGATCAGCGGCTGCGCTGCCGGAATATTGCTGAATGAGAATTCAACTTCGCCGCTGGCGAGCGCTGCCAGCGAGGGGCCGGTGCCCTTGTAGGGGATATGCGTGAAGTCGCCCTTGATGAACAGCTTCAGCATCTCGCCCGACAGGTGCTGGGTGCTGCCGCTGCCCGAGGACGAATAATTCAACTTGCCCGGGTTTTTCCTGACAACGGCAACGAATTCCTTGACGGTCTTCGCCGGGAGCGAGGGATGCGTCAGCAGCAGATTGGCGCTGGAGGCGAACACCGCAACCGGAATGAAATCCTTGACCGGATCGTAATTGAGCTTGGGGTAGAGCGTGGCATTAACCCCGAGCGCCGCAGAACTGAGGAACAGCGTGTAGCCATCAGCCGGCTGGCGGACGATGTATTCGGCGGCGATGTTCTGTGCCTGACCGGCGCGGTTTTCCACGATGACCTGCTGGCCCAGCACCTCGGCGATCTGCGGCGCGATCAGTCGGCCCATGATGTCGCTGCCGCCGCCGGGCGCATAACCGACGATCATGCGGATCGGCTTGACGGGATACTTGTCCTGCGCCAGCGCAACGCCGGCACAACCGAACATTACTGCAAGGGCTGCACTGAATAGCGGATGTTTCATGGTTTTCTCCTCCGGCCAAATGATGGTCATGCACGTGTACCGTTGCTACTCTGTGGATGCGTATGGAAGCGGGATGAGTGCATTATGGCCCAGGACCACCAGACACACGCGATTCCCTTGCCCGCCCTGGCAACGACAAAGGCCGGGCATGCCCGGCCTTTGCTCTTCCAGTTGCGGCCGCTTACTGTGGCTGCAAGCCCACCTCTGCCGCGACCTTGCGGTAACGCTCCAGTTCGCTGCGAATGCGCTTGGTGAAGGCTTCCGTGCCCATGGTCGTGGTCTCGGCGCCACCCACCGTGGCATAACGCTTCTTCACGTCCGCATTCCTCAAGGCGGCAGCCGAGGCTTCGTAGAGTTTCGCCACGACGTCCTTGGGCGTGCCCTTCGGTGCAAACAGGCCGACCCAGATCGAGGCGTCGACACCAGGGATGCCGGCTTCCTGCGCCGACATATAGTCGGGTACCTGCGGCGAACGTTTCGCCGTGGTCACACCCAGCACCTTGACGCGTTTCGCCTGCAGGTGCGGCAGCACGCCGGGCAGGCCGGCGACGGTGAACACGACTTCGTTGGATGCGACAGCGGACACCGCCGGTGCACCCCCCTTGTACGGCACATGCAGCGCCTTGGCTCCGGCCGCGGCCACCAGCCACTCGGTAGCCATGTGGTTGACCGAACCCGTACCCGGGGAGCCGAAGGTCAGCTGACCCGGCTTGGCCTTGGCGCCAGCGATCAGGTCCTTCAGGGTGTTGAAGGGCGAAGCCGCGTTGACCACGACCAGCATCGGCGCATCGCTGACCATGATGATCGGCGTGAAGTCGCGCTCGACGTTATAGGGCATTTCCTTGAACAGTACCGGATTCACCGACATTTCACCGGTGTGCGCGGCAAGCAGCGTGTAGCCATCGGGCGTCGCGCGCGCCGTGGTACCGGTGGCGATGAAGCCGTTGGCACCGGGGCGGTTGTCGACGACGAACTGCCAGCCCTTGTCCTCGGAAATCTTCATCGTCAGGATGCGGGCCGAGGTATCGACCACCCCGCCCGGCGCAAAGGGCACCAGTACTCGGATTGGTTTGTTCGGGTAGTCCGCGGCCTGCGCAGACAGCGCAAAGGCCGCAGCGAATACGGTGAGAAACAGGCTCCTCATAATTTTTCCTTTATAATCAAATACTTAGTTATAGTTTCAGCAGGTGGCGCCATTTCTCGCGCACCTGTTCCTGCAGTTCCTTGCTCGCTTCTGCCACGGCCGGGAAATCATGCAGATGGTCATACGGCCGGCAGGCATCGATGATCGCCTTCGAATTGTACGGCGCCTCGGAGCGGTAGGCGACGAACATCGGATCGTTCTTCGAACCCATGCCGCGGCGGATGATGTCGATATCAACCTCGGGATCGCTGCGCGTAGCCACCGCCCACATCACCTCCTGCAAATTCGAGGGATCGATGTCCTCGTCGACCACCACCGTGTAGCGCGACATGTAGGCGCCAACGCCGCACTGGTTGAGAATCAGCGCAGCCTGGCGCGCGTGCCCGGCGTAACGCTGCCGGATTGCCACCACGTTGAACATGCGCGCACCGCCGATCTCATGCGCCCAGACGCTGGCCACATCAGGCACACCGGCGGCGAGCAGCGCATCGAACAACAGCGCCGAGCGCATCACCGCTTTGGAATACGAATAATCGTTGGGCGGCTTCGCCGGCGGGCTGCCGACAATGACCGGATCATTGCGGTAATAAACGCGCTCTACGGTCATCACCGGCGCAGTGCCTACCTTGCCCGGGTAATAACCGTGGAATTCGCCGAACGGCCCCTCGAGCTTCACGTCACCGGGGTAACAGTAACCCTCGAGCACGATTTCAGCGGCAGCGGGAATTGGCAGCCCGGTCAACCCGCCATGCACCACCTGCACCGGCTCGCCTAGGATGGCGCCGATGTAGTTGTACTCGCACATGCCGAAGGGCACCTCGATGCCGGAAATCAGGTAACCCAACGGGTCGCAGCCGATGACGATCGCCACCGGAAAGGGTTTGCCCGCCTTCATATGCTTTTCGTACTGGATCGCGCCGTGTTTGCCGGGAATCATGTCGAGGCCGACATGGTTCCTGTCGTGCACCATCACGCGGTAGGTGCCGACGTTGACCCAGTCACTATCGAAATCCTTGGTCACCACGCAGCAGCCGGTGCCGATGTAAGGACCGCCGTCCTTCTCGTGCCATAACGGCGACGGAAAGATGTTGATGTCGACGTCCTTGCCGGACTGGGTGTTCTCCAGCACCGGGCCGGTTTCTGCTACCACCGGCTCGTATTTCGGGGCCTCCGCCTGCCAGCCGCGGGGCTTGCCACGCAGTGCCTGTACTAGGCCGCGGTGGCTGTGCTCCACCGGCATCCGCAGCAGCGAGGACAGCCGCGCCGGACTCGCCGTGGTGCAGGTGACGACGCGAAAACCTTTCGGGTAACCCGGAATTTCATCGAAGAGCAGCGCCGGCGCGCCGTCGACCTTGACGTTCATTTCGCTGATCGCACCGAGCTCCAGCTTCGCGTCGGCGCCGGGCACGTCCTTCAGTTGGCCAAGCTGGCGCGCGGTGTCCAGCCAGGCGCGCAGGTCGAGGGGATTGCCAGCCGGACGTTTCACCATGATCAGCCCTTGCGTTTTTTCGCCGCCAGCCGCACGGCCTTGATGATTTCAGGATAAGCCGCGCAGCGGCAGAGATTGCCCGCGAGGTAATGGCGGATCTCGTCATCTGAAGGATGAGGATTAGCGTCGAGCAACTGGCGCGTCATCAGGATGAAGCCCGGCGTGCAGAAGCCACACTGGAATGCCCCCGTCTCGATGAAGGCCTGCTGCACGGCATCGAGACCGCCCTCACCGTCCTGCGGCTCTTCGATGGTGCGCACGTCGGCGCCGTCCACCAGCGTTGCCATGGTCAGGCAGCCGGAGACCGCCTGACCGTCAACAACGACCGTGCAACAGCCGCAAAGCCCCTGAGCGCAGCTCTCGCGAGCGCCGAAAAGTCCCTGCCCCTGCAGCAGCTCGACCAGGTTCTGGTGATTGCCGACATGCGCGGTGACCGGGCTGCCGTTGAGCGTGAATGCAATCGTGCGATGTGTAGTCATAAAGGTAAACCTTTTTTAACCACAGAGGGCACAGAAAATTACAAAATCAATTAACAGGATGCGCAAAATGAACAGGATCAAAAAAAGGACAGAACCGTCCAGCGCGTCGAAATGGGTTTTATCCTGAAAATCCTGTCTATCCTGTTAAATCGCTTCTGGTTTTCTTGTGTCCTCTGCGTCCTCTGTGGCTGGCTTTTTAAATTAAATGAACGGTCAATCTTCCAGCGGCCTGCCCGCATTTGCACGCAAGCCGCGATACACCGCTTCGGCGGTCAGCGGCAGGCTGGTCAGGCGCACGCCCACCGCGTCGTCGATCGCACTGGCAATCGCCGGCGACACGCCGAAGGTGCCGCTCTCGCCGACGCCCTTGGCGCCAAAGGGACCGGATTTTTGAACCATGTCGACGGCCTCGTTTTCCATCACCGCCGGCACGTCGCGGATTCCCGGGATCTTGTAGTCGGCGAGCGATGCATTGGTGACCTGTCCAGCGTCGAACTCCATGCGCTCGGACAACGTGAAGCCAAGCTGCATCAGGGTCGCCCCGGAAATCTGCGTCTCTACGATCGCCGGATTCACCGGACGGCCGACGTCGACAATATTGACCAGGCGCGTGACCTTGAACTCGCCGGTTTCGGTGTCGACCTCGACCTCGGCACCGGTGGCGCCAATCATCCAGAACGGTGTCGCATCAGGCGTCTGGCCGGTGCCCGGCTCCGGCGGCGTGTACGGCGGGATGAAGCTGCCGACGCCAACGATGTTGCCAGCCTGCATGCCGTACTTCTTGCGGAAGATGTCGGGAATCGGCGTCGTCTCCGCAGACAGGCCAACTTCCTGCGCCAGCGCGACCAGCTTGTCGCGGGCATCTTCGGCGGCGAGCTTCGCCGCGTGGCCCATGTGGTAAGTCGAGCGCGAGCCCAGCGTCGCCATGTCGTAGGGCGTGACGTCGGTATCGGGATGCACCAGCGTCACGGCCTCGACGGGTATGCCCAGCGCCTCGGCGACAATCTGAGCCATCGCGGTATCCGAGCCCTGCCCCATGTCCACCGTGCTGCAGTTGACCATCACGCTGCCGTCGGCGCTGACGTTGACGATCGCCACCGAAGTCGTCGGCGAGATGCTCGCCTTGAAACCGATGGCGATACCACGGCCGCGGCGGATGGTGCCCTTGTCGTTATCTGAACCCTCGTGGTCAAAGGCTTTCTCCCACTGCATGCGCCGGGCGAGACGTTCGAGCACCTGTTCGATGCCGGCATCACGCATCAGGGTGCCGGTGGCCTGCGGCCGGCCCTCGCGCAGGATGTTTTTCCGGCGGATCGCCAGCGGATCGATGTTCAGCGCCTTCGCGATCATGTCGGTGTGACTCTCATAGGCCCACACCAGCTGCGGAATGCCGAAGCCGCGCAGCGCACCCGCAGCCGGCAGGTTCGTATAGAGCGCATAAGAGTCGATGGACACATGATCGATGTCGTACGGCCCCGGCGCGGTGAAGCCGGATTTCTGCGTCACCCGCGGGCCGATGTCGGCGTAGGCGCCGCCGTTCCACCACACCTCGCACTCGCGGGCGAGGATTTTGCCGTCCCTCGACACGCCGCTTTTTATGCGCAAGGTCGCCGCGTGTTTGGTGATCTGGTAGAACTGCTCTTCCATGGTCAGTGAAATTTTGACCGGCCGGCCGGCGAGCAGTGCCGCGATGGCAACCAGTGCCTCGAGCTTGATGTAGAGCTTGGCGCCGAAGCCGCCGCCGAGGTACGGCACTTTCACCCGCACCCGGTTTTCGGGCCAGCCGAGCAGGCGCGCGATCTCGATGCGCACAAAGGACGGGCTCTGCGATGCGGTGTGGATCACCAGCTGGTTCGGCGTCGGGTCGGCAACGGTGACAAAAGGCTCCAGCGGCACATGCAGCACCTGCTGGGTGCGGAAAGTGTGCTCGAACACATGGTCGGCTGCAGCAAAGGCTTTCTGTGCGTCGCCGCGTCGCAGGTGGAAATCGAGCGCGATGTTGGTGTCGCGCTTGCCCTTCAGGTGTTTCAGGTCCGGGAAAGTACCGGCGGGTTTAAGTACCTCGTGCACCACCGCCTTCGAGGTCATAGCCTCGATTTCGTCAAACACCGCCGGCAGTTCCTCGTAATCGGCGGAAATCATCTGCACCGCCGCTTCGGCGACATGCGGGTCGGCGGCCAGCACCAGCGCCACCGGTTCGCCGACGTGACGCACCTTGTCGATCGCCAACACCGGCTGGTCGTGGAAAGCCGGGCCGTAATGCGGATCCGGCACCAGTTTCATGATGTCGGCAGCGGTGTAGACCGCATGCACGCCGGGCAGCATGCGCGCCGCGGACACGTCAACACCCTTGATCCGCGCATGCGCAACCGTGCTGCGATACACCTTGCCATAGAGCATGCCCGGCAGGCGCAGGTTGTGCACATACTCGGCCTTGCCGGTAACCTTGGCGCGTGCCTCGACGCGCGGAATCGAGCGCCCTACCGACTCGAATGAGGAAGCGCCGCTGTTGTTCTTGCCCAATGTCGTTGCCAAATTCTTTGCTCCCGGAATCGGATCAGGCGGCCAGCGCCTTGCGCAGCGCGCGGCCGGCATGCACGCGCAGCAGTTCGGTTTTATAGGCGGCTGAGCCACGGGCATCGCCGACCAGTTCGGCTTCTGCCGCTGCGGCCTCGCCCGCTCTCGCCAGCAGCGCGTCATCGACGGTTGCGCCATTGAGCACTGCCTCGACGGAGGCCAGGCGCAGCGGCTTCTCGGTGGCCGCGCTGACCACGAAACGCGCATCAGTCAGCACTTTTCCGTCGGTCACAAACGACACCGCAATACCCAGCGTCGGCCAATCGTCTGCACCGCGCGTGGTCAGCTTGACGTAGGCAGCCCGGCGGCCCGCCCGCGCCGGCACCACCACCTCACTGATCAGTTCGTTGCGCGCCAGTGCGGTTTCGTAATAACCGGTGAAAAGATCGGCCACTGCCAGCGTGCGTGAACCCGCGGTCGCGGCAGTCACCACCTGCGCATCCAGCGCGATCAGCACCGGCGGCAAGTCCATGTGCGGATCGGCATGCGCGAGGTGGCCACCGAGCGTTGCCACGTTGCGCACACGCACATTGGACAGCGTGCGCAACGTGTCAACGATCACCGGCGCGCGTTTTTTGACGGCCGTGAAACGCCCCAGCGCACCCAGCGTCGTCAGGGCACCGATGCGCAGGCTGCCATCGCCGGCGGAAGTCACTTTCGAATAACGTGACTCGATGCCGCGCAGGCTGATCAGCCGCGTCGGCTGGAACACACCCGTCTTCATCATCAACATCAGCGCGGTGCAGCCGCCGAATACGCGCACCGACTCGTCACCGGCGTCGAGCAGCTTCACCGCCGACTTCAGCGTCCGCGGCTCGGCCAGTTCAAACGGGTTCATGCCGCCCCCTGCGTCGCAGCGAAGGCCGCACCGAGGTTTTTCGCAAACTGTTTTTCCATGTCCTTCGCCTTGGCCTTGAGTACCGGCTGACCGATGCTGCCCAGCTTGCCGGTCAGCGCGGTGTCGATTTCATAATGGATCGTGGTGCCATTACCGGACTCGCTCAGCCATGTCGATGATGTCGCGGTTAACCGCCCGACCAGCCCCATCGGGGCACCTTCGATTTTCGCGGCGATCAATTCCGGCGCCACGACCTCGGTCAGTTCGACGGTGACCTTGAACTTGAAAGTCATGTAGGCCACCTTGGTTTCCAGAACCGCGTCATAGCGTTTTTCGTCGAGCGGCACGAGGTCGCGTACGCCGTCGATGCAGGATGCAAAAAAGTGGATGTCCTGCAGTTTCGCAAACACCGCATCGCGCGGCGCGCCGACGGCAATCTCCCCGCTGAATTTCATGCCAGGACCGCTTCGTTAAAGCGTTCTAATGTAACGGCAGCACCCGCGAAAATCAATGAGCGGCAGTCCATGAAAAATCCCCCGGCACCTTGCGGCAACGGGGGATTTGCGGTGATGCGGAAACGCCGCGCGGGCGTTCAGCCGCTCAGCGCGTACGGCCTGCAGCGGCGCTGCGCCGGCTGTCGGAACGGAAACCGCCGCGCCCCTGAGCATTGCGCGAGGGCGGCGCGCCACGGCGCGCACCGGGACGCTTGGCCCCGCCGTTGTCGGCGCGCAGCGGGCTCTTCGCCTCGAAGCCCGGCACACTCATGCGTTCGATCGCCTGACCGATGTAGCGCTCGATCTGCTTCAGCTGGCGCACGTCTTCAGACGAGGCAAAGGAGATCGCTTTACCCGAGGCGCCGGCGCGGCCAGTGCGGCCAATACGGTGCACATAATCCTCGGCCACTTTCGGCAGGTCGTAATTGATGACGTGGGTGATGGTGGCCACATCGATGCCGCGTGCGGCCACATCGGTTGCCACCAGCACACGCACCGCGCCGCTGCGCAGACGAGCCAGCGTGCGGTTGCGCTGCGACTGATTCATGTTGCCGTGAAGAGCGGCCGCCTCGTGGCCGCCGTGGAACAGCTTGTCAGCCAGGCGGTCGGCGCCGTGTTTGGTTGCCGTGAACACAATCGCCTGGGACTGGCTTGCCTCGCGCAGCAGGTGGTCGAGCAGGCGATGCTTGTGGCTGCCGTCGTCAACGACATGCAGGAGCTGCTCGATGTTTTCGTGCTGTTCCTGTTTGCCCGCGACTTCGATCAGCTTCGGATCGCGCAGCAGTTCGCGGCCGAGCTTCGCGATGTTGCCGTCGAGGGTCGCCGAAAACATCATCGTCTGCCGCGTTGCCGGTGTTTTTGCGGCAATGCGCTTGACCGGCTCGATGAAGCCCATGTCGAGCATGCGGTCAGCCTCGTCGAGGATCAGCAGTTCGAGGCGCGAAAAATCCACCTTGCCCTGGTCGATAAAGTCGATCAGCCGGCCCGGCGTTGCCACCAGCACGTCGAGCGACTGCTCGAGGAGCTTACGCTGTTTCGGATAGGGCATGCCGCCGAGCACCGTGCCGGTACGCATGTGGCGCATGAACTTGCAGTATTTGTCGACGGCGGCGGTGACTTGGGTCGCCAGTTCACGGGTCGGCGTCAGCACCAGCACGCGCGGGCCGCGGCCGTTCTTCACCGGCGCCAGCGCGAGGCGCTGCAGCGCCGGCAGCACGAAGGCCGCCGTTTTGCCGGTGCCGGTAGGTGCCGAGACCATCAGGTCGAAGCCGGTCAGCGCAACCGGTATGGATTGCGCCTGCACCGGCGTGGGTTCGGTGTAACCCGCAGCGGCCAGTGCCTGCACAAGGGCGGGATTCAGATTCAGTTCAGCAAAAGACATGTCATTACTTTCAAAAAGCACAACGGCTGAACGCCGCGCAACACGCTAGGCAGACGGAACAGTTCCGCTACCGCGCAACAGGCGGGTTCAGTAAAAAAGCGCTGGAAATGCCACTAGCTCTAAGGCGGAACCGCGAGGAATCGCGGCTGCGGCCACCGGCGCACGGGTATCGTCGCTAACCGTGGCGGAAGCAGCTATTCAGAAGAAGGGAGCTGAAAACGAAGGGGTCAGGGACAGATGCATCCTGCAGCGGAAAACAGCATCGGGCCGCTGCAAGGTGGGCGCACTATACCCGCAAGTATCGGAAATTGCGAGGTTTTTTCCTGCGGTGCAGCAGGGCAGCGCATGCAGGTGGCGAACGCACCTGCCCATTCGTCCAGAAAATTGCAGAATATTCAAGGCAATAGAATCACCCCCCATGCTACAATCCGCCCCTTTTTTGCAAGGCTCCATACCGTGTCCGCCACCGAGCAACGCCCGCTACGCAACATTGCCATCATCGCCCACGTCGATCATGGCAAAACCACGCTCGTCGACAAACTGCTACGGCAGTCCGGCACCTTCGCCGCGCACGAGCAGGTCGCTGAACGCGTGATGGACTCCAACGACCTCGAACGCGAGCGCGGCATCACCATTCTTGCCAAGAACTGCGCGGTGGTCTGGAACGGTACGCTGATCAATATCGTCGACACCCCGGGACACGCCGACTTCGGCGGCGAGGTCGAGCGCGTGCTGTCGATGGTCGACGGTGTGCTGCTGCTGGTCGATGCCGTTGAAGGCCCGATGCCGCAGACGCGCTTCGTCACCCGCAAGGCGCTGGCCCTCGGCTTGAAACCCATCGTGGTGGTCAACAAGGTTGACCGTCCCGGCGCACGCGCCGACTGGGTGGTCAACCAGACTTTCGATTTGTTCGACAAACTCGGCGCCACCGAAGCGCAACTGGACTTCCCGGTGGTCTACGCCTCGGCCCTCAACGGTTACGCCAGCAACGATCCCGCGGTGCGCGAGGGCACGCTGGATCCGCTGTTTGAAGCCATCCTCGCCAACGTGCCGATGCGCGAAGACGACCCCAACGGCCCGCTGCAACTGCAGATCTGTTCACTCGATTATTCCAGCTACGTCGGCAAGATCGGCATCGGCCGGGTCAATCGCGGCCGCATCCGTCCCGGTCAGCAGGTCGCCGTGCTCAAAGGGCCCGACTCGACTCCGGTGATGGCCAAGGTCAACCAGGTGCTGGGTTTCCGCGGCCTTGAGCGCTTATTGATCCCCGAAGCCCAGGCCGGCGACATCGTGCTGATCAACGGCATTGATGAGGTCGGCATCGGCATCACGCTGACCGATCCCGAGCGCCCGGAAGCGCTGCCGATGCTGAAAGTCGACGAGCCGACGCTGACCATGAATTTCCAGGTCAACACCTCGCCGCTGGCCGGCCGCGAAGGCAAATTCGTCACCAGCCGCCAGCTGCGCGAACGCCTGCAGCGCGAAGTCATGAGCAACGTCGCGCTCAAGGTCATCGAAACCGCCGATGCCGATGTGTTCGAAGTCTCGGGCCGCGGCGAACTGCACCTGACCATTCTGCTCGAGAACATGCGCCGCGAGGGCTACGAGCTCGCGGTATCACGGCCGCGCGTGGTGATTCGCGAAGTCAACGGCGAGAAGAAGGAGCCTTACGAAATGCTCACCGTCGACGTCGATGAAACCAATCAGGGCGCGGTGATGGAAGCGCTGGGTGCGCGCCGCGGCGACCTGCAGGACATGCAATCCGACGGCAAGGGCCGGGTCCGCCTCGATTACCGCATTCCGGCACGCGGCCTGATCGGTTTCCAGTCGGACTTCATGACCATGACCCGCGGCACCGGCATCATGAGCCACGTCTTCGACGACTACGGCCCGATGAAGCCCGACATGGAAGAGCGTCGCAACGGCGTGCTGATTTCCGCTGAAGACGGCACCGCCGTCGCCTACGCGCTGTGGAAGCTGCAGGAGCGCGGCCGCATGTTCGTCAGCCCCGGCGACCCGCTCTACGAAGGCATTGTCATCGGCATCCACAGCCGCGACAACGACCTCGTCGTTAACCCGATCAAGGGCAAGCAACTCACCAACGTGCGTGCTTCGGGCACTGACGAAGCCGTGCGCCTGGTGCCGCCAATCCAGGTCACACTGGAATCGGCAATTGAATTCATTGCAGATGACGAACTGGTCGAGATCACCCCCAAGTCAATCCGCATCCGCAAGCGCCACCTGAAAGAACACGAGCGCAAAAAGGCGAGCCGCACCGACCAGGCCACCGCGGCCTGAACACGCGGTACGATGCGCGGCGCAGCAGGCCTCGCCGTTCCGGCCCTGTTTGTGCTGCTGTGGAGTACCGGCTTCATCGGTGCGCGGCTGGGCATGCCCCATGCCGAGCCGCTGACCTTCCTCTCCCTGCGTTACGGCCTCGTGCTGGCCGTGATGCTGCCGCTCGCACTGCTGCTGCGCGTGCGCTGGCCGGCGAGCTGGCGCGACGCGCGACATATCGCCGTCGCCGGGTTGCTGATCCAGGGCGGCTATCTCGGGGGTGTATTCTGCGCGATAGACGCCGGCATGTCGGCTGGCGTGGTCGCGCTGATCGTCGGCATGCAGCCCTTGCTGACTGCGGCCGCAGCGGGGCGCCTGCTCGGTGAACGCGTCTCGCCACTGCAGTGGGGCGGATTCGCACTGGGACTTGCCGGCGTAGCTCTGGTGGTCTGGCACAGGATGTCGCTGCAGGGCATGAGCGCAAACAGCCTCGCCCTGGCGCTGTTCGCGCTGGCCGGCATCACGCTGGGTATGCTCTATCAGAAAAAATACTGCCCTTCCTTCGACTTGCGCGCCGGAGTGGTGCTGCAATTCGGCGCGGCGCTGCTGGTTACGCTACCCCTTGCGCTCGCGCTGGAGAGCCTGCGCGTCGAGTGGACCGGCGAATTCCTGTTCGCGCTCAGCTGGCTGTCATTGGTGCTGTCGGCGGGCGCCAGCACCATCCTGTTCCGACTGATCGAGCGCGGCGCAGCAACCCGCGTCACCAGCCTGTTTTATCTGACGCCAGCCGTGACGGCGGCGATGGCCTGGCTGATGTTCGGCGAAGCACTCGGGGCCACCACGATTGCCGGCATGGCGGTGGCCGTTGCCGGAGTGGCGCTGGTCAATCGCGGCACGCTTAAAAGCGCCTAATGTTATGAACCGTACGTACGTTCCACGACATAGGCGTTCTAAATCCCGACTGAACGGAACCGATGACCATGAACGATATCCAACAGACTAATGAAACCCCTTACCAGATGCTCGGTGGCGCTGCCGGCGTGCGCCGCCTGGTTGACCGTTTCTACGCCCTGATGGACGAAGTACCCGAGTATCACGGCATCCGCAAACTGCATCCTGCAGACCTGTCGGTGTCCGCCGAAAAGCTCTATCTCTTCCTCTCAGGGTGGCTCGGCGGCCCGCCGCTTTATGTCGAGAAGCATGGCCACCCGATGTTGCGGGCGCGACACCTGCCTTTTTCGATCGGCATTGCCGAACGCGATGCCTGGCTCGCCTGCATGTTGCAGGCGATGGAAGACAGCGGAGTCGCGGAACCGCTGCGGACAGCGCTGCTCAAGGCCTTCTTCGGCACTGCGGACTGGATGCGCAACCGGGACGGATAATGAGCGGGATTCGCTACTCCGTACCGGTTGCGCTGCTGCTGGCGGCTCTCTCCTGGTACCCCATGCCAGCCTCCTCCGCAGAACCTGGCTGGCAGGTAGAACTCGACGCGCCGGAAGACATCCGCCCACTACTAGAGCAGCACCTCGAACTGTTCCGCTTCCAGAACCGCGAAGACCTCGACGAAGACATCGTCGCAAGACTTGCGGCGCGCGCGGGGGAGGACGCGCGCGCCCTGCTCGCAACTGCCGGTCATTTCTCCCCCGATATCCGTGTCGACAGCCGGCGCGAAGGCGCCTTTACCCTGCTGCTCATCGTGGTGCGGCCCGGCCCCCGGGCGACGGTTGCATCGACCGACGTGCGCGTAATTGGCGCAATCGTCAAAGAAAGCTCCGACGCCGGACGGCCCGAGCGCCTGAGCCGACGCTGGCGCCTGCGTCCGGGCACAACATTCACACAGGCAGACTGGGATGGCGCCAAGGAAGCGCTGCTGCGCGACCTGCAACTCGATGGGTATCCCGCTGCGCGCATCAGCGCGAGCCGCGCCGAAGTCGATCCCGCGACCGCAGGCGTGGAGATAGCGGTCACCGTGGACAGCGGCCCGCTGTTCCGCTATGGCGAATTGCAGATCGAAGGACTGGAGCGTTACCCGCGCGCTCTGGTCGACAACCTGCGCCGCTTCCACCCCGGACAGAGCTACCGCCATGAAGACCTCCTGCGCTACCAGTCCGCGCTGCAGAGCAGCGGCTTCTTCAGTAGTGCCTCGGTAGACATCGACAGCGATCCCGCCAATGCCGATGCCGCAACCGTGCGCGTGCTGGTCACGGAATATCCTGCGATGAAGATTGACCTCGGCGCCGGCATCAGCACCGACAACGGCCCGCGCGGCGAAGCCTCCTTTACCCGCTACAACACGTTCCGGCCCGGATGGCAAAGCATCACGCGGCTGCGCGCCGACTTCAAGGAACAGTCCCTCAACAGCGAACTTGCCCTGCTGCCCGAGCCAGGCGGCTGGCGCAACCGGTTCGGCGTCGAAGCCTCGCGCAGCGACATCGAGGACCTGTTGATCCGCCGTTTCGGCCTGATCGCCCAGCGCTCATGGCGCTCACCTGAGCGCGAGCTCGACTGGTCTTTGAAGCTCCAGACCGAGGAACAGGCGCCGACAGCCGGCCCCGTCGACAACATCGACGCACTGACGCTCAACTATTCCTGGACACGACGCCGCGTCGATGACCTGCTGCGACCGCGGCGCGGCCACATGATCAACCTGCAACTGGGCGGCGCGTCGGAGTCACTGCTATCCACCCGTTCCTTTACCCGCGCTTACGGCCGCGGCCTTTACATCCTGCCGCTGAGCCGCCGCGACCGGCTGCATCTGCGCGGCGAGGCAGGAGCCGTGTTTTCGGATGAGCGCAAAGGCATCCCCAGCGAATTCCTGTTCCGCGCCGGTGGCGACCAATCGGTCCGCGGATACGATTACCGGTCACTCGGCGTGCGCGAAGGCAGTGCCATTGTTGGCGGCCGCCTGCTCGCTGCGGCAACCCTGGAATATCAGCGCGACCTGACCCGCGAATGGGGCGCAGCCGTGTTTATCGATGCAGGCAATGCCGCCGACAAGCGCTCCGGGCTGCGGCCCGTTTACGGCTACGGCTTCGGTGTACGCTGGATCACGCCGGCCGGCTCACTGAACCTGGACCTCGCGCGCGGCCATGAAACCGGGCAGTTTCGGATTCATTTCACGCTGGGCGCCCGCTTCTGACCATGGCCGGAAAGAAACTCACATTCGTCCTCCGCGCCGCGGCTGCCGTCGTGCTGCTGTGCGCACTCTTGGTGGTCTCGGTGCTCGGCTGGCTGTCCACGCCGCAGGCCCGCGACTGGGTTGCAGCGCGTATCGTCGCAGCGAATCCCGGGCGCATCGTACTGGAACAAGTGGGCGGCTCGCTGCTGGGCGAACTGCGCATCGGCCGCCTGCATATTGACGGCAACGATTTCACCCTCGAAGGCGAAAGCATCACACTCGACTGGAGACCCGCGCAGTTGCTCCTCGGCAGAGTGAGCCTGCGGCAGTTGCGCGCGCAGTCCCTGAGTTATTCCAGCCGCAGTACGGCACCGGCGGTTCTGCCAGAATCGCTGACCCTGCCGTTCGCACTCGAGATCACCACACTGGAAATCGGGCGCCTGCAGTTGCAGGACCTGCCCGAGATCCGCGACTTGCGGCTGGCGTATGCCGGAGACGGCGCAGCCCACCATGTCGATATGCCCGGCATCCGCATGGGCGATTGCAGTCTCGACGGCAAGACCTCCATCGCCGCGCACGCGCCCTTCGCCGTCGAAGGCAGCGTTGTGGCGAGTTGCGACGGCGGCAAATTGCTCGATGCCCGAACCCGCATCTCGGGATCGCTCGAAGCACTGCAGCTGGCACTCGAGGCCGACGGGCTCGGGGCCAAGGCGCAGGGCCTCATGCGGCTGTCGCCGTTTTCCCCGCAGCCCCTGCGCGAACTCGACCTGTCGGCGCAGGACATCGACCCGCGTCTCTGGCGCAAGGACTTGCCGCATGCACGCCTCAGCCTGCGCGCGACAGCCGCGCCGCAAGGTGAGCACACGGCAGGCACACTGGATATCGACAACACTGCCGCGGGCAGCATAGACAAGGGACGCATACCGGTCACCGGCGCAAAATTGCGCTGGTCGCTGTCCGGCGGACGCTATCTCGCCGAGAGCCTCACGCTCGCGCTGAGCGGCGGCGGACGCGTCGATGGCAAAGGCCACTGGCAGCCGGGCACGGAAACGGGGCTCGCCGAATTGCGCCTGGCAGGAATTGACGCCCGGCGGATCGACGGCAGGCTCAAGCCCCTGCGGGTAAACGGACAGGTGTCCGTCCGCGGCAATCTTCAGGAGCAAGGGATGACGGCACGCCTTGAGGCCGCAGGCGCGCGGCTCGATGCCAGCGTTCGGCATGCCGACGGCCGCCTTGTGCTGGAGCAGGGCCTGCTGCGTGCCGGTCAGGGCGAAGCCCGGCTTTCCGGCCACCTCGAGTTCGACGGAGCGCAGGCCTATGCCTTGCGCGCGCAGCTGCGCCGCTTCGATCCTGCCGCCTTCGCTGCAGTTCCCCCGGCAAGATTCAGCGGCCTCGTCACGGCCGAAGGCTCGCTCGCACCCTCATGGCAGGCAAGCATCGTCGCCGACCTTTCCGACAGCAGCTTCCGCGGCCGGCCCTTTGCTGCTTCCGCGGATTTCACCGCCAGCGCGACGCGCTGGTTCGACGGCCGCGCGCGCGTCGTCGCCGGCCGTAACCGTCTCGAGCTCGACGGGCGCTACGGGCGGGCCCCGGATACCCTCAACGCCTCAGTTGTCGCGGACGATCTGAGCGGCCTCGATCCCGGCTGGGGCGGACGACTGCGCGGCAAGGGCACGCTGAGCGTCACCGCAGACGGTCCGCTGATCGATGTCGAACTCGACGCCGTAGGCCTGTCCATACCCGCGCTGCGTGTCGCCGAGGCGGGACTTCGCGGCAGTCTCGCCCCCGGAGCCGACGGGCTGCTGCGCATGAATCTCGATGCGCGAAAGCTGCAATGGTCCGGGCGAACCCTGGAACGCCTGCAACTTTCCGCAAACGGAACGCGTGCGCGCCACAACATAGAAGGCCATGCGAACGGCAAGGACCTGTCGCTTGCACTCGCCGCGAATGGGGGACTGGACCCATCCTCGATCTGGCGCGGCACGCTGATCCGGCTCGACAACGGCGCACCATGGACGCTGCGCCTGACCGCGCCAGCCGCGATTACCGCGGGTCCTGCACAGTTTTCCGTCGACGGGTTGCGCGCAGCCTTTCTCGGCGGCAGCGTCGGGCCGCTGTCGCTGCGATGGACGCCGGAGGCATTGCGCAGCGAAGGTACTTTCCAGGGCATCGCGATCGCGCCACTGCTGCCACGCGATACGGTCATCGAGTCTCAGTCGCTGCGCATCGGTGGCACATGGTCAATCGACGCCACGGAAACATTGGATGGCCGCCTGACCCTGCGCCGCGAAGCCGGAGACCTCGCGATCTCCGGCACCAGCCCCATCGTCCTTGCCCTGCGCGGAGCCTCCGTGGACGTCCGCGCAAGGGGCAGCGAGATCGACGCCGTCGCCGAAGTCGACAGCGCAATCATGGGCACAGCAAGACTCCAGGCGCAAAGCCGACTCCTGCTCCGCGCCGGCCAGTGGGTGATCCCGGGTGACTCCCCGCTAACCGGCAAACTCTCGATCGCCCTGCGTTCTCTGACCTGGACCCGTGCACTGGTGCCCGGATTCGACCGCATCGACGGCGCACTGACGGCGGAAATTGAAGCATCCGGCAGCATTGCCGCGCCGCGCCTCACGGGAAACCTCGCTGGCGAACGCATCGCGCTGCGCGCCATTGGGGCCGGCATCGACCTGCGTGACGGCCGCTTGCGCGCGAGCCTCGACGGCAGGCGCCTGCTGCTCCAGGAATTTGAAATTCGCGCCGGCCAGGGCCGCATCACTGCCTCCGGAAACGCCGAACTCGACAGCGGCCTGCAGCAGATGGAGCTGCAAGTACGCGCCGAGCGCGCGCGCATACTCTTCACGCCACAGTGGAGCGCGACGGTCAGTGGCGGCGGCAAACTCGGCCTGCGCGACCAACGCATTGCCATCGAAGGACAGCTGACCCTCGACGAGGGCCGTTACGACCTCGGTAACCGGATGCGTCCGACACTTGGAGACGACGTAGTGGTGCGCGCGCCGGCCGGCACATCCACCGGATCCACCTCCGCGTTGCCGATGCACCTCGACGTCAGTGTCGATCTCAACGACCGTATGGTGCTGCGCGGCAACGGCCTTGACGCACTGCTCGGCGGCACCGTACGTGTGCGCAGCCAGGCCGCGGGACTCACCGCCACCGGCGCCGTGCGTACCGTGCGCGGAACCTATCAGGCCTACAACCAGAACCTGGCGATCGAACGCGGCACAGTCACCTTCGGGGGACTGTTGACCAACCCTGCGCTGGATTTGCGCGCAATGCGCAAATTCGCCACGGCCGAAGTCGGTGTCGAAATCGGCGGTTCCCTGCAGCGCCCGCAGGTCAGGCTGGTCTCGACGCCGGACATGTCGGATTCCGACCGTCTCGGCTGGCTCGTGCTGGGCCGCGACCCCCAGAATTCCGACGGTGCCCAGCTGGCCTTGCTCCAGGCCGCAGCACTCAGTCTCGTCGGAGGCAGTGGAAAACCGCTGACCGGCCAGATCGCCGAGGGCACCGGCCTCGACGAACTCGGGTTCGCCGGCGGCGAAGGCGAGGCGCTGGGCGTGGTCACCCTCGGCAAGCGCCTGACCGACCGCCTGAGCATACGGCTCGAACAAACGCTGGGCGGCACTGCCGGCAGCTTGCTGCGCGTGGATTTCCTGCTGTCGGAACGCTGGAGGCTGCGTGGCACAGCGGGCGCTGAAAATGCCGGCGACATCCTGTTCACCTGGCGCTTCGACTGAGAAACTGGCGTTGGAACCTTGCCCTCTCATCCGATATACAAGGCCCTGCAAGTTACTTAGAATGGGCCACCACAAAAACCAATCGGAGGAGATCATGGTGGAAAAGAACCGGAAACTGCTGGCTCTGGGTGCAATCGCAGCTGCTGGCGTACTCATTGCGGGCACCGTCTCGGCACAAAACTGGCCGACCCGTGCCGTTCGCATCATCAACCCCTTCCCCGCCGGCGGCGGCACCGACGCCTTTGCGCGTCCGCTTGCGGCGGTGATGCCCAAGGATCTTGGACAGCAAATCCTGATCGAGAACCTCGGCGGCGCCGGCGGCACGCTCGGTGCCGGAACGGCTTCCCGCGCCAATCCCGACGGCTACACCTGGTTCATGGGCGCGGTGCATCACACCATCGCCGAAACGCTGTACCGCAAGCTGAGCTACAGCCTGACCAGGGATTTCGTGCCGGTGACACTGGTCGCCTCGGTGCCCAGCGCAGTGGTTGTCCATCCCTCGGTACCGGCCAAGACCATCAAGGAACTGATCGCGCTCGACAAACGCTCGCCCGGTGCCATCAACTACGGCTCGGCCGGCTACGGCACGACCCACCACATGAACGGCGAATTGTTCAACCTGATCACCGGCACCAAGCTGACCCACGTCCCCTACAAGGGCGCTGGTCCGCTGACGCCGGCGCTGATGTCGGGCGAGGTGGCGATGGCCTTCGACGGCATGGGCACCGCGGGGCCCAACGTCAAGTCGGGCAGGCTGCGCGCGCTGGCGGTCACCACCGCGACACGCTCGGAACTGCTACCCGAAGTGCCGACACTGCAGGAATCCGGCGTCAACATCAACGTCACCACTTGGTACGCGCTGTGGGGCATCAAGGGCACGCCGCAGCCGATCGTTGATCGCATGCACCAGTCGATAACCAAGGCGATGCAGCTGCCGGAAATCAAGAAGGTGTGGGCATCCCTGGGCGCTACCGCCGGCGGCCAGCCGCCGGCCGAGTTCGGCAAATTCGTGCAACAGGAAATCGACACCTGGGGCAAGGTCGTGAAAGCGTCAGGTGCCAAAGTCGAGAACTGACACCACCGCAGTGTCAGGGGCGGGGTTGCTGACCCGCCTCTGGCGCGGCCTCGCCCGCCACGGCCGCACCCTCAATGAAAAGCGGGGGCAGCAGTGGCTGGCGCAGGCTGTTGAAACCCTGAGGTCCGAGTTGGGTGAATCCTCAGGGGTATCGCTGGCCCGCCGCATCACCGAACGTTATGCGGCGCTGCCACCGGAAGGCCGGCTCGATTTCCTGCAAATGCTGGCCGTGCGCTTTTCCACCGACACCCCGGAACTCGACGCTGCGATCCGCCATTACGCGGCGCATCCCGGCCCGGCTGCGGCACAGCTGCTGCACGAAGCAGCCGAATCGCGGCGCCAGGAAGTCCTGCGCCGGCTCAATTTTGCGCCCAGCGGTACGGCAGCCCTGCTGCACATGCGCGAGGACGTGCTGGAAATGCTGCCGCAGCACCCCGAACTCGGCGAAGTCGATGCCGATTTCGAGCATCTGTTTCGGTCCTGGTTCAACCGCGGCTTCCTGCAGTTGAAGCGTATCGACTGGCACACGCCAGCAGTCGTGCTGGAGAAAATCATCCGCTATGAGGCGGTGCACGAGATCTCGGGCTGGAGCGACCTGCGCCGCCGCCTTGATCCGCCGGACCGCAAGTGCTTCGCGTTCTTCCACCCGACGCTCGCTGACGATCCGCTGATTTTCGTTGAAGTCGCGCTGACCGAGGACATCCCGGACGCCATCGCCCCGCTGCTTGCCGACGGCCGCCCGCCGATCGACGTGCGCGCAGCGCGCACCGCCGTTTTTTATTCGATCTCGAACTGCCAGAAGGGTCTGCGCGGCGTCTCCTTCGGCAATTTCCTGATCAAGCAGGTTGCCGATGAACTGAAGCGCGATTTTCCACAGCTGCGCAACTTCGTTACGCTGTCACCGGTGCCTGGCTTCGTGTCCTGGCTTAAACGCGCACATCCGGAAGCACCGGAACTGCAGGCCATCGCCCAGCCCGGCTGGCATACCGACGCTGCCCTCGCGGAACACCTGCGTCCGCGCCTGCAAGCCCTGCTGACCTCTTACCTGTTCGATGCCAAAACTGACCTCGATCGCCCGGCCGACCCGGTTGCGCGCTTCCACCTCGGCAACGGCGCCTGTATCGAGCATGTGCGCTGGCTCGGCGACGTTTCCGAAAAAGGCCTGCGCAACGCCGCCGGCTTCATGGTGAACTACCTCTACGACCTCGACAATATCGAGGCCAACCACGAAGCCCACTTCAAGCACGGCACCATCTTTGCCTCACGCCAGGTTCGCGCCTTGCGTGAACCGGCACAACGCTCCGACTAGGCTGCCAGCGACTGCGCCGCAATACGACGCACATCCATCACGTCACGCAGGCGGTTGTAGAGATGGAAGCCGAATTGCAACTGTCCGCCGCGCACCGTAAAGCGGACTCGCCCCGAGGCAAGCTGTTCGCCAAACTTCAGCAGGCCGTGATCAAGCAGCGCACTGTCGATCTCCCCTGCCGCCTCGCCGACGGCCGCCACATGGCTTAACTGCCCGCCGATGCCGGGCCGCTCGACCGGCATGCCGAGTTCCTCCAGCGCCGTACGCAGCCGCTCCGCAAGTCCCAGCGCATGGCGCTCCACTTCCGCCACGCTACAGCCGTCGATCACCCGCAGCGCCTCCTGGGCCACGGCGAGGCTCAGCAGGTGCGGCATTTCCGGACGACGGTCGCGTGGCCTGCGCCGCCGCAGGAAGGGATCGGCCGCGCCGCCCCATGTTTCGTCGACAAACAAAAAGGCGGAGCCGTGCACACCCAGCGCATTGCCGTCCGCGGCGACGATCAGGCCATTGATGCCCTCACGCAGTACATCGATGCCGAGTATGCCCACGCTGGCTGAACCGTCGACGAGGAAGAAGACATTCCGCGCGCGACACAGGCTGCCGATGTCAGCAAGCGGCAGGCGCCAGCCGCGCGCGTGCGACACCGCCGGCAACGCCACCAACGCGGTGCCGCCATCGACCAGCACCTTCAGGTGCGCCACGGCAAAACCATCCGCATCAATCGCGACCTCGCGCAGTTCGAGGCTGTGACGCCGTGCCTGCTCACGCCAGTACGCGGCGAAGGACGGACGGCTCAGTGCCGTACAGAGCACAAGGTTGCTGCAATGCCGCAGGTCGAGCCGGGCCGCGACTGCGTCCAGTGCCCCTGCAGACGAAGAAAACAGCTGGATATCCGTCGCCGTGGCACGGATGAGCCTTGCAAAAAACTCGCGACAGGACTGCAGCATCGACAGCGCGTGGTTTTCACCGAAACTGGCGAGCAGCTGCGCCTCCAGCACGCCACTCACCCGTTCGCGCGCCGTCTCCGGCAGCAAGCCGGAAGATGCAGCATCAACATAGATCCAGCGGCTGGTTGCCGGGAACAGGTCACTCAGCGGACGGATCAGCAGGCTATCGTCGGACATCGGGCAGACATGGCGTTTTCGTTTTGATTTTGCTTCGCCCCAGCCCTTAGGGCCGGGACTGCATCCCCGATACTGCCCAATGCCGCAGCCGACAACAATTCCCGAGATGCAAACGTGGGGTTGCCGAAATTGGAACGATTACGGCAAATCAGCGTTTCCCTTTTGCCAAGGGACAAACTATATTGAGTTGGAACAATCGCCGGAACGCCCGGAAAACAATAACCAACAAGCGATCGTTGCCAAAATGGGAAAACCTGCATTTCCTGCACTGCAAGGTTTGGATGTCCGCACGCTGCGGCTGTTCGAGGCCGTGGTCAAAACCGGCAATCTGACTCAGGCCGCGCGCGCCAGCCATCTCGCCGTCGGCGCCGCCAGTCGCCGGATCAGCAATTTCGAAACCCTCATCGGCACGCCGCTGCTGGAACGTTATGCCCGGGGTGTACGCCCGACCGTGATGGGCCTCAAGGTTGCAGAGTCCGTGCGCAACATCCTCGATGAGGTAAACGGGCTGAGCAGCATTTCGCAGAACCTGCGCCAGGGCCTGACCCAGCATGTTCACCTGCTTGGCAACGGTGTGGCCATCACCGAATACCTGCCCAACGTCATCCGCAGTTTCCGCGAAAAGCACCCGGACGTATTGGTGGAAGTCGAGGAATCACGGTCCTGGGATACCGCCAGGGCGCTGCGGCAGGAACAGGCGCGGATCGGCATCGCAGCCATCGTCCAGCCGCACGGCATCGGCCTGCACCACTTCGAGTACGTGACCGAGCCGTTGGTGCTGGTCGCGCACAAGTCCCATCCGCTGGGGCGCCGCCAGCGCGTGCGTTTCGCCGAAACCTTCGACTACGAGTACATCGGACTGCAACTGGAGAGCATCATTTATGGGCCGTTGCAAGAGGAAGCACGGCAGGCCGGCAAAGTCATCCGCATCCTTGCCCAGGTCGGCGGCCTCTACCACGCCTGCCGCATGGTATCGGCAGGGATCGGTCTCGCCGTGGTGCCGGAAAGTCTCGCACTGTCGTTGAAAGGCTGCTTCGACCTGTCGATGATCCGCCTGGACTCCCAGCGCTACGTGTTTCGCGAATACGTGCTGCATACCGATGAAGGGCGGATGAGCGAAGCCGAGCGTGCGCTGCTGCAGCATCTGCGCGACAGCGACCCCCTGCCTCACCTTGCGAAGCGCTGAACAACCGCGGCCCCGTCCGCCAGTCAGCGTTTCTTGCCGAGCAGCGTGCCACGACAGTTGCGTGCGCCGCAGTGGCAGGGATGCTCGCGCTTCAGCTTCGGGGTGTGCCTTTCCTCGAGCACCAGGTTGTAGTCGTACGACAGTTCCGCGCCGAGCGGGATGCGGCGGATCGCATCGATGAACACACGGCCATCTTCCTCGTTCGCCTCGCAGTTGGGCGCGCAGGAGTGATTGATCCAGCGCGCAGGACCGCCGCGCTTGGTCGCGTCGATGACGATCTTGTCCGTCGCCGCAAACAGCATGGTGTGCGAATTGCCATCATGCAGCTCACCATAGAGGCGATCGGCCGCAGCATGCGAAATGCGGTCACCGGTGTACTCGATGATGCGCGCGCCCTTCGGAATATCCGTCACCGCGAACACCCCGCGGCCATGAATAGGCGAGCGACGCACTGCGACACGCGGCTTCGCAGGCTTGCCTGCCTTAACCGACTTCGCAGCCGCTTTCTTGCCTGGCTTATTGCGCGAGCTTAATTGTAACTCTTTGTTTTTAAACGATTTTTTAGATTTCTTGCGGGTGCTGCCAGTCTTCTTTTGGGTCATCGCTTGCGGGGTGTCCTGGTGGTGATTTCGGGTTTGAGAAAAGAAAAATCGCAGCCTTCGTCGGCCTGGGTGATCTGCTCCATGAACAACTTGCGATAGCCGCGTGTATCTTCCTTGCGTGGCTTCGACACCTTGAGGCGCCGGCGCCGCGCCTCGAGTTCGGCGTCATCCACCAGCAGTTCGAGCTTGCGTGCCGGTACATCGAGTCTGATACGGTCGCCATTCTGCACCAGCGCCAGCGTGCCGCCCACCGCAGACTCCGGTGTCACGTGAAGCACGATCGCGCCGAAGGCAGTGCCGCTCATGCGCGCATCGGAAATGCGGATCATGTCCTTGACGCCTTTGGATCCCAGCTTTTTCGGGATCGGCAGGTAACCGGCTTCCGGCATGCCCGGAGCGCCGATCGGCCCGGCATTCTTCAATACCAGAATGTCGTCGGCTTTGACATCCAGATCCGGATCATCGACCCGTTCCGCGAGGTCAGGCAGCGACTCGAACACCACTGCCCGACCCACGTGTTGCGCCAGCTTCGGATCCATCGCAGCCTGCTTGATGATCGCACCACCCGGCGCAAGATTGCCGCGCAACACAGCGATGCTGCCACCGGCGAACACGGGATCACTGAACTTGCGCACCACCTGCTGATTCCAGCCCGGTGGCGTGTCGGCCATGTTCTGCCCCAGCGTCCTGCCGGTCACCGTCAGCGCCTTCAGATTCAGCTGGTGTTTGATCTCGCGCAGGATGGTCGTCAGGCCGCCGGCCTTGTAGAGGTCTTCCATATAGCCCTGCCCGGTCGGTTTGAGGTCGACCAGCACCGGCGTCTCGCGGCCCATTTTGTCGAAGGCATCGAGGTCGAGTTTGATGCCGAGGCGCCCGGCCATCGCCGTCAGATGCACGATGGCATTGGTCGAGCCGCCCACCGCAAACAGCACGCGCAGCGCATTCTCGAAGGCTTCGACGGTCATGATCCTGTCCGGCGTCAGCTTCTCCTTCGCCATGGCTACCGCGCGCGCGCCGCTCGCTTCAGCCTGGCGCAGTCGGTCGGCCATCACCGCCGGCACACAGGCACCGCCCGGCAGCATCATGCCCATCGCCTCGCTGCACAGCGCCATCGTGCTCGCGGTCCCCATCACCATGCAGGTGCCGGCGGAAGGCGCGAGCTTTTTGTTGATCTCGCCGATCTCCTCCTCGGAAATCTCTGCGGCGCGGAATTTGCCCCAGAAACGGCGGCAGTCGGTGCAGGCGCCCAGGCGTTCACCCTTGTGGTCACCGGTGATCATCGGGCCGGTAACCAGCATGATCGAGGGCACGTTGGCGCTCGCCGCGCCCATCAGCAGCGCCGGCACGGTCTTGTCGCAGCCGCCGATCAGCACCACGGAGTCGACGGGCTGCCCGCGCAGCATCTCCTCGGTGTCGATCGCCATCAGGTTGCGCAGGTACATGCTGGTCGGATGCGCGAAGGACTCGTGCAGCGTGATCACCGGGAATTCCACCGGCAGGCCGCCGGCGAGCATCACGCCGCGCTTCACCGCCTCGATCAGCTCCGGCACGTTGCGATGGCAGGCGTTGAAGCCGCTGAAGGTGTTGGTGATGCCGACGATCGGGCGATCGAGCGCCTCGTCGGTGTAGCCCATCGCCTTGATGAAGGCCTTGCGCAGGAACAGCGAAAATCCCTCGTCGCCGTAGGCGGTGAGGCCCTTGCGCATGCCGCTCTTGCCGGTCACCCGTTTTGCTTTGCCGACCGAACCTTTACCGCCCTTACCGCTCCGCGCCATGGTAATTCGCCTTGAAAAAATCAGGCTTGCACGATAGCCGAAGGGTTATCCCGAGGCAAGGCGCCCCGCCCTCAGGTCCCGCGGAACACCGGCGGGCGTTTCTCGATGAAGGCGCGCAGGGCTTCCTTCGTATCCTCGGTGCCCTTGAGCTTGTTGTTCATGGTGTTCTGCAGTTCGAGCTGCTGCTCAACGTCCTGCTGCCAGGCGCGCCTGAGCGCAACCTTGGTCATCTGCACCGCGACCGGCGCCTTGCTGTTGAGCCGCTGTGCCAGAGCCATCGCCTCGTCCATCAGCCGCTCATGGGGCACCACCTTGGTCGCCAACCCCCATGCCAGCGCCTGCTGCGCATCGAAGGGCTCGCCCAGCAGGCAGATTTCCGCCGCCCGCGCGTGTCCGACCAGCCGCGGCAGGTACCAGGTGGCCGTCTCACCCATCAGCCCGCGCTCGACAAAATTGACGCCGAAATTAGCCTGCTCACTGAGGATGCGGAAGTCCGCCGCAAAGGCCATGTTGCAACCGGCGCCGCGGGTCACGCCGTTGACCGCGGCAATGACCGGCTTGGTGATCTGGCTGAAGCCGATGGCGTAGTAATACTTCATGTCGAACAAGGGCTGCGGCGAGGTGCCACCGGCCCCCGCTTTCTCGGCCTCCGCCCGCGCCTTGAGGTCAGCACCGGAACAGAAACCACGACCGTTGCCGGTGGCCACGATTGTCCACACTTCCGGATCGGCTTCCGCGGTGCGCAGCAGATGCTCCATGTCGTTGCGCATCACGTTGTCGATCGCGTTCAGCCGCTCCGGGCGGTTGAGCCGCAGCACACCGGTGTGTCCGATGACTTCCCACTGGATGGCCTGATAGTCCTTGTACATCTGCGTTTCTCCCGCTAGACTGGAATCGTCGCACCATACCGGCGCGGCGGTGCACATGCAACTGGCGTCCACGATCAGGACGCCTCGCGGCTTGATCGACATCAAATCGGGACGCCTGACAAGTCTTTCCCCGATTTGCGGCCGGGCGCATACTTCGGCTCAATCGCGCAACACCGAAAGAGGAAGACCCGTAATGAACGAAACCGCCGCCGGCACTGCGCAACTCGCGCTCCCCGAACAGGAAATCAGCCGCGACACCCTCATCGAGAAATACGCCAAGGGCAAGGAAACCAGCATCACCGAAGTGCGCCGTCGTGTGGCGCGCGCACTCGCCCAGGTTGAAGCCGAGCAGCAGCGCGCAGTCTGGGAAAAGCGCTTCCTGCAAGCGCAGGAAGACGGATTCATCCCCGCAGGACGCATCAACTCCGCCGCCGGCGTGCAACTTGCGGCCACGCTGATCAACTGTTTCGTGCAGCCGGTCGGCGACTCGATCTCCGAAACCGTTGACGGCCGCCCCGGCATCTACATCGCGCTGCAGGAAGCCGCCGAAACCATGCGCCGCGGTGGCGGCGTCGGTTACGACTTCTCGTCGATCCGGCCCAAAGGCGCCGAGGTCAAGGGCACGCAATCGAATGCCAGCGGCCCGGTGTCGTACATGCGCGTGTTTGACCGCTCCTGTGAGACCGTGGAATCCGCCGGCTCGCGCCGCGGCGCGCAGATGGCCGTGCTGCGCTGTGACCATCCTGATGTCGAGGATTTCATCCACGCCAAGGACAAGGGCGATCTCACCAACTTCAACATCTCGGTGGGCGTCACCGATCCCTTCATGGAGGCGGTCGAAAAGGACCGCGAGGTCGAACTGGTCCACCGCTCGAAACCCAACACCAAGCAGATGGCCAAGGGTTCATACCAGCGCGAAGACGGCCTCTGGGTTTATCGCAAGGTGCCGGCACGCGACCTGTGGGACCAGATCATGCGCTCGACCTATGACCACGCCGAGCCCGGCGTGCTGTTCATCGACCGCATGAACAAGGACAACAACCTCAATTATTGCGAAACCATCGAGGCTACGAATCCCTGTGTAACGGCTGACACCTGGGTCATGACCGCTGACGGCGCACGACAGGTTCATCAACTGATTGGCACCCGATTTAACGCGATCGTTGACGGCAAGGCTTACCCAACGGAATCCAGCGGATTTTTCGCCACCGGCACCAAACCGGTATTGAAACTGCGCACCCGCGAAGGCCATGCGCTGCGGCTCACGCCCGACCATCTTGTGTTATCCGTTTCCGAACGGACGCGTTATCGCCGGGAGACCGAATGGCGCAAGGCGCAAGACCTGCGACCCGGCGATGAAATCGTGCTCCACAATAATGCCGATCTCACTGAGTGGGCGGGTCCGCATTCGCAGTCTGAAGGCTATTTGATCGGCCTGCTGCTGGGTGATGGCACACTGAAGACTGACAAGGCGATCCTTGGCGCATGGGATCCGATGGTCGCCAAAGTGGCAAACGGCGAAACGCTGCAGTCGCATGGCGTGCGCACGATGATGGATGCCGCCCACGCTGCTGCGCTGACCTTGCCGCACCGCGCAGACTTCAGCGGATGGCTGACCGTTGCAGGGCAGCCGGGACATTACCGTCTCGCACTCGGCGCACTGAAAACCCTCGCCCATGAGTTGGGCATGGCGCCCGGCAATAAAACACTGACGCCTGAAATCGAGCGTTGCTCATCGGCGTTTTATCGCGGATTCCTGCGCGGCCTGTTCGATGCGGACGGCTCTGTACAGGGCGCACAGGCCAAAGGCGTTTCCGTACGACTCACCCAGGTCAGTCTCGCGGTGCTCGAAGGAACACAGCGCATGCTGGGTCGACTGGGCATCAATTCAACCATTTACCGCAATCGCAGGGCCGGAGGCCCGCGGGCACTGCCGGATGGCAAAGGCGGCAGCAAGGAGTATCTGACGCAGCCGCTGCACGAATTGATCATCAGCGGTGCAAACCTTGCGACATTTGCGACACGCATCGGATTTTCCGATGCTGACAAGGGAGAGCGCCTGAAGCAATCCCTCAACGCCTACCAGCGCACCCTCAACCGGGACCGATTCGTTGCGACCGTCGAGAGCTTGGAAGAGGACGGCATTGAAGCGGTTTACGACGTGACCGTATCTGAAGTGCATGCCTTTGATGCCAACGGCCTGTATGTACATAACTGCGCCGAACAGCCCTTGCCCCCTTACGGCTGCTGTTGCCTCGGCTCGATCGACCTCACCAAGTTCGTGAAGAACCCCTTCGCCGAAAACAATGTCTTCGACTTCGAACACTTCGGCAAGGTCGTCACAGTGGCGACCCGCATGCTCGACAACGTGCTCGACGTCACCGCCTGGCCGCTAAAGCAGCAGCATGAGGAAGCCATGAACAAGCGCCGTGTCGGCTTGGGCTTCACCGGGCTTGGTGATGCGCTGATCATGCTGCGCCTGCGTTACGACACTCTGGAAGCGCGGCAAATGGCAGCGAAGATTTCGGAAGCGATGCGCGACCACGCCTACCGCGCCTCCGCAGAGTTGGCCCGCGAAAAAGGCGCCTTCCCGCTGTTCAACGCCGATCTCTACCTCTCGGGCAGCAGCTTCGCCGCGCGTCTGCCGGAAGACATCAAGCAGGTCATCCGCAAACAGGGCATCCGCAACAGTCACCTGCTGTCGATCGCGCCCACCGGCACGATCAGCCTGTCTTTTGCAGACAACGCCTCGAACGGCATCGAACCGCCGTTCTCCTGGACCTATACCCGCAAGAAACGCATGCCCGACAACACCATGCGCGAGTTCGCGGTTGAGGATCACGCCTGGCGGCGCTGGAAGGCGATGGGCGGCAACACCTCGCAGTTGCCGCCGTGGTTCGTCACCGCACTGGAAATCTCCGCCAGCGCGCACGAGGAAATGGTCGCTGCGGTCGCGCCCTATGTCGACACCAGCATTTCGAAAACCGTCAACGTGCCCGAGGACTATCCCTACGGCGAATTCCAGGACCTCTACTTCAAGGCCTGGAAATCCGGGCTGAAGGGTCTCGCCACCTACCGTCCGAACAGCGTGCTGGGTTCGGTGCTGTCGGTCGAACCCTCGGCCAAGGAAAAGGCGCCGCAGGATTTCCGCGCCGACGATGTCAACCGCCGCATCCAGATCCAGTCGCTGCCGGCGCCGGTACTCGCCAGCCTGCGCTGGCCGGGCCGCCCGTCGATGACGGCCGGCAATCCGGCCTGGACCTACATGATCGAGAATCCCCACGGCGCCTTCGCCGTATTCGTCGGCCACGTCGAAAATGAACAAAACCACGCCTTCGAAGTCTGGGTCAACGGCAGCGAACAGCCGCGCGGTCTGGGCGCCGTCGCCAAGACGCTGTCGATGGACATGCGCGCCGACGATCCGGGCTGGTTGAAGCTCAAGCTTGACACCCTGGCCAAGGCCGGCGGCGACGAGCCCTTCGACATGCACTTCCCGCCGCACGGCGAAGTAAAACGCATGCCCTCGGTGGTGGCTGCCTTTGCGCAGGTATTGCGCTGGCGCGTCGACCAACTGGGCGGACTCACCGCATCCGGCGCGCCGCTGTTCGGTCAGTCACTGACGCCCGTGCTCGACGCAATGTTCGCACCGAAGGAACCGAAGACCGGCACCGACGGCACAATGTCGTGGACCGTGGACGTGCTCAATCCGCGCACCGGTGACGACTTCGTGCTCGGCATCAAGGAAATTACCCTCCCTGACGGCGTCACCCGCCCGTACTCGATGTGGCTCTCCGGCGAATATCCGCGCGCGCTCGATGGCCTGTGCAAGATCCTCTCGCTCGACATGCGCGTGATGGACCCGGCGTGGGTCGGAATGAAACTGAAAAAACTGCTGGAGTTCCCGGAACCGCTGGGCGACTTCATGGCCTTCGTGCCCGGCGAGCGCAAGCAGGCGACCTACCCCTCGACGGTGGCCTATGTCGCGCGGCTGATCCTGCACCGCTACGCGATGCTGGGCATTCTCGACGAGAACGGCGCGCCGCGCACGCAGATGGGTATCCTCGCGACACCCGAACGCGGCACCGAGCCGAAAGTCATGAAAGGCAGCCGCTGCCCCGAGTGCGGCAATGCCACGCTGATCCGCAAGGACGGCTGCGACTGGTGCTCGGCCTGCGGTTACACGGGCGCCTGCGGCTGAGCAATTTTAGTCCATCAAAACAACGCGGCCGGGATTTCCCGGCCGTTTTTGTTTGAACAGCAAACTGCTGTCAGAACCGCAATGACAGCGCCGCATGCACCCGGTTGTCGTGCTTGTTGGTGCTGCCGGTGCCGTCGAGCACATAGGCCCAGTCCGCTGACAGCGACAGCCGCTTGCGCCACTGCCAGCGCACGCCGACGCCCGCGCTGGTCGCGTGCTGAACCGCGCCGGCAGCGCCGCCTGCGGCCCGCAGACGCGCTTCGCCGGTGTCCACGAATACCAGGCCACGCAGGCCCTCGGTGAGGGGTGGTGTCAGCAACTCGGCGCTCGCCACGTAGCCACGGTCGCCGGTGCCTTCGCGTTCTTCAAGGCCGCGCACCAGCGAAGCGCCGCCGATGCCGAACTGCTCTCCGGGAATCAGCGCATCGTCCGCGGCCTGGCCGCGCAGCCGTGCGCTCGCCACCCAGGCGCCCAGCGCACGCGAGCCGTCCACTGAGTAACGCCAGGCCTGCCAGTCCGCCGTCGCGCCGGCGCGGTTGGCGACATAGCTCGCGGTGTTATTGGCGCCGCTGCCGGAGAGGTTGTGCGCGAGTTCCAGCGCACCGCGTGCAACGTAGCCCGCACCATCAAAACGTCCTTCGTAGCGCAGCAGCAGCGGCCGGCTGCGCACGTCAGTCGAAATCGGCACACCGTTGAAGGTCACGTTGTTGTCGAAGAAACGCTCCTCGATTCCGGCCTCTGCGAGGTGGCTGTAGGCGCCGATCGGTGCAAAGCGCTGCGTCCAGCGCAGACCGTAGAACTCGCCACGGCCGCTGACCTGGAAGAACTGCGCGACCGTACCCGAATTCGAATCGGAGAAGGTGTAGTAAGCCGCCAGCGTGCCGCCCAGCGCATAGAACGGCGCGCGATAATGAAAGCCGTATTGCTGAATGTTCGAGGCCTGCTCCGGCGAGGTGGTATAGGTCGCAGTGACCTGGTGGTCGCGGTTGAACAGATTGGTGTGCGACACGCCCACGCCCAGTCGCGTCATGCCGGAAGACGAGGTGCCCGAGTTGGACAGCGTTGCAAAAAACTGCAGCGGATCGCCGTCCTCGACTTTCACTGCGGCATCCACGGTGTCAGGCGCCTGACCCTGCTGAATGGTCACCGCCACCTGCTTCGCGGGATGGTCGTTGACCTGCGCTTGATTACGCGCGATTTCGCGCAGATTGGGCGACTCTCCCGGCCGTAACGTCGGCAGGCTGTGCAGCAGGTTGGCTCGGTCAAAACGCTGGTTGCCGGCGATGTTGACCGTACCGAGTCTGAACGCCAGCACACGCAGCGTGATCACGCCTTTCGCATCCTGCGGCGGAATCACCACGCGCATGAAACTGTAGCCCTGCGCCCGGATCGCGGATTCCAGCGCAGCGGCGGCAGCCTGCAGGCGATCGATGCTGACAGCATCGCCGGTGTACGGCGTGAGCAGCCCCTGCGTGGCGGAAGCGGACAGCGGGTTGTCGCCTTCGACTGTGTAGCCGCTGACGGCGAAACGCGGCCCGTCGGCGCCTTGCGCCTGAACATCCCCTGTAAACAAGCCTGATGCCGCCAGCAGCAGCGTGCCGATCAGGCCGGACGCGAACCGGCTCAGGCCGGCACGGCGGCCTGCCGCCTGCGCCAAGCCTGCAACACCCGATAGATCGCCTGCGGCTCTTCCGCCAATGGCGGCGGGCGCAGCGCATCGAAGCGCTGCATGAATTGTGTCGCGGTCAAGATATTGCGCATTCCCAGCGACAGCAGATCCCGCTTGTCGCCGGTGACCAGCCACTCGGCTCCGGATGCGATCAGGGTCGCCATCACCGGCACGTCCTTCGGATCTTTGGGAACCGTTTCCAGAGCCACACCCGAAACATCCACCGTGATCGCCTTCAGGCAAATCAGATCGATGAACTCCTGCACATCTTTTTCGGTGAATCCCGACTTGGCAAACAGGGCTTGCACCTTCGAATAGGTAACTACCCGCCTCAGCTCCAGAATCAGGGGCTCGGAGATCACCAACTCGAAGCGCTCTGCATGGCGCCACGCCGAAACAATGCGGCCCGGCGTACTGCCCGGCCCAGCCAAGCCTGATACCAGAATATTGGTATCGAGCACGACCCTCATTTTGCAGTCCCGTCTGCGCTGCCCTCGCGGCGCGCGTAATCCACGGCTTCATCCACCAAGGCCTCAATCTCTTCATCGCTCAGCTCCGCGAATGCGGCCTGGAACTTGTCGACGATCTGATTGAACCGCGCTTCCATCGCCTGGATGCGCTCGAAGAGGCCGATGTCGACCAGCGCGGCGACGGGTTTGCCATCCTTCAAGATGACCACCGAGTCGCGCTTGTACTGCACCTCGTTCAATAGTTCTCCGAGGTTCTGCCGCACTTTCACTGCCGGTGCTTCGCGGATCATTGCAATCTCCCATGACCAGTATGATCATCATGATCCTATCAGATCGACGGGAGTCTGGCGCGCTTACCGGGACAGAGTTGCGGATTCTCATAAGTATCTGTTTTTATTTAATATTTTATCGAATCACACACATGTTCTGTAGCGCGCCGTCTGGCAACTTGAAGGCATCCAACTTCGCAGTCAGCGACAGCACCGGCAGCGGTGTCGGATCGAAGCGCATGAAGTTGGGCACGGCGTCGAGCAGCTTCACGTCGTCGCGCGTGGCAACCGCCGCATTGCCTTTGGGCACATCGACGGACTTGTCATCTTTGGTCAGCGAAACTTCGCCGTCGCGCACCCAGACATAGAGGCCGGCATCGATGGGCTTGGGTTCGCCGCCGAATATGCCGGGATCGATCTTGACCAGATCGGGACGCGGGTCCTCCCCCGCATGCAGGCGGCCGAAGTCGATCAATCCGAGCTTGCCGTTATGGGCAAGTATTTCCCCGGATTTAACCGTGCCACGCTTGATAATGTCGACTTCGCCATCCCACACTGCGACGCTCGACTCCGATGAGTTGGATGCGTCCGGCTCCTTTTCGGGACTTGAAGTCCTGAAAGGATGCGGCGGCAAATTCGGATAGGGCACGGGAATCGTTCCCGGGCCTGCAGGCGGAGGCGGCAACGGCAGATATAAGTATAGGTTATCAATAAAATCAAAATTCTCAGCACGAGCCACATTCTGCGCAATCTTCAATTTCGCTGCGGCCGCATCCTGCTCCGCCTTCAGCTTGGCCTCCGCCGCAAGCCTGTCTGCTTCTTCAGCAGCGATTCGAGCCTCCTCGGCAACACGTGCAGCTTCCTGTGCTGCCCGCAGCTTTGCAGCACGTTCCTCCTGTTGCGCTCTGCGCTTTTCCATCAGCGCCGCCTCCTTTTTTCGGTATGCTTCCGCCGCAGCAATCTTAGCCACCCGTTCTGCAGCCACCGCAGCCTCTGCCGCCAGCCTTTCCGCTTCCGCGGCAGCGGCCGCAGCCGCTGCCCGCGCCGCGGTTTCAGCCTCGGCTGCAGCCCTTGAAGCTTCTGATGCTGCCAATGCCGCCAGATCGATTGCGCTGGCGGGCGTTTGCGGAAGCAATCCGGCACCGGGCTTGACACCGCCGAATACGATATTGGGATCCTTGGCGACTTGTTGTGCTGCCGCCGCGGCCTCTGCCGCCAGCCGTTCGGCTTCCGCCGCCAGCCTGGCTGCCTCCGCAGCCGCGGCAGCAGCTGCCCTGTCAGCCCCCGCTTTCGCTGCAGCGGCGATTCTCGCCGCTTCCGCTGCAACTTTGGCCGCTTCCTCAGCCGCCCTGCGATCAGCTTCGTCCTTGGCAGCCTGTCCCGCATCCCCGGTGGATTGAGCCGTGCTCTGAGCCGCGCTCGTAGCCTGTGACCAGAAGCCCGTGCCGCGCGGGCGTATCTCTCCCATCGGCGAGATGAATCGATAGAACTCAGGCCCTTGCTTGGCAATGGCGCCGGTCTGCACAAGTGCCCGGCCCTCAGCGTGAAACAGCAACGCATGGCCTGTGCGTTTGTTTTCGTCAAACCGGTAAGCAGCGATCGCAAGCCAGGAACCAGCACCGAGCGTGACTCGACTACCGTCTCGGAACACCAGTACCGCATAGCTGTCTGACCGGGTCGCGATGCCATCACCCTCAAACAGCGCGGCACCCGGCACCAGCAATCGCCCGGCCTCGCCGCTGCGCGTTACAGCTGCCACCCCTTTCATCTCGACCACGCGCGCCGCCGCCAGCGCGCGCAGCGGCGCCGGATGCAGGCGTTCTTCCTGCGCGCAATCCTGTTCGCAAAGCCGCGCATCGAATTCGGTGCCGCGGATGCCGATCGTTGCCACCGATGTCACCACCTGCATCGCCCGCGTGTCGCGCTTGCTGATGAACCCGGTGACCACGCGCAGCCCTCCTCGCACCAGACCCATCAACGCACTTTCCGGTGTGCCCGCGCGCCAGGCATCGATGCGAAACACCGTATTCGGCCGCAAGGTGATGCGGGTCTGGTCGCTGAATTCGAGGATCGCCCAGGAATCGCGGGCAACACTGATGGTGTCGCGCTGGTCGAGTTGTTCGCCGCTGCCGAGGATGCGCGGCGCGGCACCCGCACGTTCGACCATACTGGTGCCTTTGACATCGATCACGCGGGCAACCTGGGCTTGCGCCGGGGACACACCCTGCAGAGCGAGGAAACAAAAAAATAATAATAAAATCAATAACTTATAAATGACCCTGGTATCGCCACCGAATACCACCAGACCTTGTGTGCCGTTCATTTGCATTCGAGCACCGCGCCCTTCTTCTCTTCGTCTTCCGACTGCTTGCCGGCATCGACTACGGCGAAGAACTTGTCCTGCAGGACGCGCACGTCTTTGGCGGGGAGCTTCAAGGGCATCTCATCCAAGAGCGTGGTTGTAACCACCAGTGATAACGGCGGGGGTGGTGGCGGCACGTTCAGCAACAATTGGTAAAAACCCGCATTCGGCGTCGCCGTTAAACTGGCGCCGGCCGGGAAGTTGAATGTGGCGAAATCACCTGTGCGACTGGCGTAGGTGATGACATCAAAGAGGTCGCCCACTGTACCGGTGAATCCACCGAGAAAGCTGACATTCAGCGTACCGCCAAGGTTTGCCGTGCCGGTGACCTGCAGCAGGTCGTAGTTCACGCCCTGGTTGGTGCCGCCGAGTTCAATGGCGAGCGTGGCGTCCGGCCCCTGAGTGTAATCGCCGTTGATAACCAAGGTGCCAGGTGAACTGCCCGGGGACAACGTGCCGCCCATCAGATTAAGTTGCCCATTCACCGTGCTGCCGGCGGCGAAGGCGTGCGTTTCTCCCAGGAACCGCACCTGACTCCCGGTAATGTTGATCGCCCCCGAGTGGCTGCTCTGTGCCCAGATGTCGAGGTAGCCCGGCGCACTGGCCAGGGTGCCGCCGACATTGGTGAAGAGCGATGAACTCGTATTGATGATGGAGAGATCGCCTATCGCCTCCAGAACCCCGCTGTTGTTGAGCGTGCTGCCATCCATGCCTACGTAGTTCGACCCGCCAGCCATCGCCCGCAGCAGACCCTTGTTGTTGAACTCCGTGCCGCCCCACAAACTCAGCTCACCACGCAGGTTGACCGTGCCCTCGTTGTTCAACGTCACACCATCCAGCGTGTAGGAAGTCACCCCCGTAAGTGCCATCGTCTGACCCACCGGCAACTC
>JAUXYA010000003.1 GCA_030684405.1 Burkholderiales bacterium
TGACAAAGATACCGTCATTCCGGACGCGCGTAGCGCGAGCCGGAATCCAGTTTCGCTTCAATACAAAACCCCTGGATTCCTGCTTGCGCAGGAATGACGGGGGCACAGTCCTCGTGTCACTTACATATGTAATTCTCAATAAGTGGTTGATGGATTACCCGATGGTGCGTCGGCGTGTGGAGGAAGGGTGGCTGTGCCTGCGTGGCTGGCATTATGTGATTGAAGAAGGCAAGGTGCTGGTGCTCAATGTCGAGAGCGGACGATTCGAGTCCTTCGATGCGGCGCTGCATGCCGCACGTGCCAACGTTCCACTGGCCGGGGTTAACCTGTGGCCGTAACTGACAGTAATTTAATCTACGGGACCGGCGGATCGACTACTCAATTCTCAAATTGATTCATGTGACCTGTGTGGCCACGAGTTACGCGCTGTTCGTGCTGCGTGGCATCTGGATGCTGCGGTGCCCGGAGCGGCTGCAGCTGCGCTGGGTGCGCACCCTGCCGCATGTCGTCGATACGGTGCTGCTCGGCAGTGCCGTCGCAATGGCGCTGATGATCCGCCAGTATCCCTTTGTTGCCGGCTGGCTGACCGCCAAGCTGCTGGCGCTGCTGCTGTACATCGTCCTTGGCTCGATCGCGCTGAAGCGCGGCCGGACCCGAAAACAGCGGATTGCTGCATGGTTCGTCGCGCAGGCGGTTTTTTTCTACATCGTCGCGGTGGCGCTGACGCGCAATCCTTTGCCGTGGACCGCGCCCTGAGGGGCTGCGGAGCTCAGCCCGTGCCCGCGGGAACGATACCGCTCAGCAGGTAGTCCAGCAGTTCGGCCACTGGCCGGATGGCCTTGCCGAAGGGCAGCGGTTCCGAGCCGCGGAAGAACAGCCCTTTCTTGACGTCGCCGTGCAGCGCATGGGCGAGACGGGTATCGATGCAGAACTGCCCTGCGCTGATGATGCCGTCACGCAGGCCGCAGACCGTAAGGCAGTTCAGGCCCTGCACGCAACGGCGCGGATCGGCTTTTGCATGCGACTGCAGCGCCTTTTCACGGCGCAGGTAGTTCTTCAGCCAGGGCGTCAGCACGGCACGCGCCGGCAGGCCGGCGACGCTCATGAAGGAGACAATGTCCTCTGGACGCGCCTCTGCCAGCACGCGCTTGAAACCGGGGTGCGCGTCGCCTTCCGTGGTAACTGCGAAGGCCGTGCCCACCTGAACTGCGGCCGCACCCATGCCGAGCAGCGCGCGCACCTGGTCGTGGCGATGTATGCCGCCGGCGGCAATCAGCGGAATTTTTTCGGGTTCGAGCCCGAGCCCGCGGAGCAGGACCGGGATTTCCGCCAGAACGCGCTCGAAGTCGAAGCGCGGGTCGCCGATGTCCTCCGCACGGGTGGCTCCGAGATGGCCGCCGGCATAACGCGGATGCTCGATGATGATCGCATCCGGGATGCGTTGCCGGCGGATCCACTTTTTGACGACGATGCCGACACCACGGGCATCTGACAGGATAGGGATCAGCGCAACCTCGGGAAAGTCGCGCGTCAGGTCGGGCAGGTCAAGTGGCAGGCCGGCCCCCATGACAATGGCGTGTGCGCCGCTGGCGCAGGCCTGGCGCACATAGTCGGCATGTACCGCCACCGCCTTCATCACGTTGACGGCGATCGCGCCGTGATTTCCGGAGAGAGCCAGCGCCTTGCCGATCTCGCGGTCGAGGGCAACCAGGTTGACGCGGTTCAGCTGCTCGGCGTCCCGGCAGCCGTCCGTCCGGGCGAGCAGGTCCGGATGATGGTGACGCAGGTCGACGCTGGAGAGGGTGCCGAGCGCGCCCAGCGCGGCGACACTGCCGGCAAGGCGGTGCGCGGAAATGCCGACACCCATGCCGCCCTGGACCACGGGCAGCAGGGTGCGACGGCGCAAGTTCCATTGCGGTAAGGCAGAGGCATTCATTTCGGGCGGGAGTGGTTCACAAAAGACCGATACTGCAGTCTTGCAGGCCAGAGCGCCTTGATTTGCATCACCGTGGGCGCCGATTCTTCAGCCGGGATGCCTGCGCAAGTCCTCGATGTCGGGGATCCGGATGTCGGGACCGTCCAGGCGGATCACGCCCGCGGCGGCAAGCCCGTGCAGGATGCGCGAGAAATGCTCATGAGTCAGGTTGAGCCTGGAGGCAATGACATTCTTGAGCGCCGGCAGGCGGATAAGGATTTCCTCCTTGGCCGCAGGATCGACCAGGCTCAGCAGGTACCCGACAACGCGCTGGGTGCCGGACAGCAGCGACTGCGATTCGATTTCGCCCACCAGGCGGTGCAGCCGCATGCTGAGGCTGGCGATGATGCGGTGAGCCAGCCGCGGGTCCTGCTCCAGTTCGTTAAATACGGTATTTGCGGCGACATGCAGCAGGCGGCTGTCGGCAATTGCTTCGGCGGACACGCGGTACGGGATGCGCAGGAACATCGCCGCTTCGCCGAATGTCTGGGCGGGGCCCGGAAGTTCGACAACACGTTCCGCGCCTTGTGCGCTGTGCAGAGAAAGCTTGATGCGGCCATTGATGACCAGGTGAAATCCCGTGCAAGGGTCTCCCGCGCGAAACAGCAGGCTGCCGCGTGCCAACCGGACCATCGTGGTTCCGGCAGCGATGCGGGCGAGCGTTCCGGGGTCAAGGCCGCCGAACAGCGCGGTGCGGCTCAGCAGGCCGGCAGCATCCGGCGCGGATGCCTTGCGCGCAAGTGTGGACTGGTCAGCGACGCTGTCTCCACAGGAGGTGCCGTATCGTGTTGGTTCCCGCTTCATCGGCATTGCAGCTTTCAGGCGTGAAAGACTGCCTGCCATTGAAACCGTGAATGACGGCCTGCGGCTTGACCTGTGTCAATAATGCTTGGACTGCGGCTCGCGGACTCAGCCGTAGGCGATGCAGTTCCCGCAGACCGTGCCGCGGACGTCCTTCTTCAGGTGCGCCGCCCGCAGCTGCGTGAAGTTGTCGGAATGCCATGCGCTCATGAACGGCATCTCGTTCAGGTCGCCCATGGTCCAGTGGGCCGTGGCGTCGAAACAGCAGGCCGAAAGCCGGCCTTCGGACGTGACATGGCCTTCGGTGAAAGCTGACCAGCAGGGCAAGGGTTCGCGCAGGGCGCCGATGCGTCCCTGGTTGCCGGCGGTGGGTCGGTAACCGAGCTGTTCCTCGCGCTGCGTCGCGAATGCACCCATCGAATACAGGGGTAGCCAGTAGTGGCTGTCGACCCAAGGTAGCACTTTTTCGCGCAGCAACTCCTCCATCCGCAACTGCTGGTCGCCGTCGTAGCGGATCGAGGAGGCATAAAGCCCGGTTTTGAAGCCGCCTGCTGAACGCAGGTCGTGGGCGGTGCGGATATTGTCCAGTGCGCGATGGAAGAGCTTGCCCGAAACGCCCATGATCTGCTCGAACTGCGCTTCGTCGGCGGCATTGACCGACCATTTCAGCGAGTCGAGGCCGGCCTGCATACAGGCCTCTACCGCTTCGGGGAAGGCCATCGAGGCGTTCGAGGTCAGGAACACATAGGGAAAGCGCAGCTCCTGCTTGGTCCAGGCGATGCAGTCCACCAGCAGGCGCGGATTCATGAAGGATTCACCGAGGTAGAACACGCCGATTTCCTCGACGCCGGCTTCGCGCATTTCACGGGTGATGCGGCGGAACAGTTGGAAATCCATGTCCCATTTGGGCTGGATTTCGCGCGTGCGCAGAGCGCAGAACCCGCAGCGGTAGTTGCAGCGCGGGGAGATCTCGATCTTGACGCTCTTCGGCGCCGGCGGCTGCGCGTGGCGGAACTCAGGGGGGATGCGGGTAATGTTGTCGATGCGTTCGGTGATGGTCATGGTGGCCGGCCGGAGGTGGGGACAGCCGCATTATTGCTGCCCCTCCGCGAATGTCCTTGATTCGCATCAAGCCCGTTCCCGCCGCGCTCCCAACGAAAAAAGCCGGGCATCGCGCCCGGCTTTTGCGTTAAGCGGCTGTTTTCAGCGCAATACCAGGACCGGTATCTTGATTCCGGCGAGCACTTTCTGGGTTTCGCTACCGATCAGCAGTTTCGACAGCCCGCTGCGGCCGTGGGAGGCCATGGCAACGAGGTCGCATTTGTATTTATTCGCGGCCTTGATGATGGAATCGGCGGCAAAGTCGCTGCAGGCCGAATAGGCCGCGCAGGACACCCCGGCGGCGGCGCATTCCTTTTTCACGGCATCGAGATGCTTGGCGGCGATGCTCTTGGCCTTGGCTTCGTATTCCTTGGGCAGCATGAAATCGGCCGGAACGTAGTCGGCATAGACGTTGAACTTGTAGGCGGGCGCGACGTGGAATGCCGTCACTTTTGCACCGCTGAGTTTGGCCAGGGCGACGGCTTTCTTGATGGCCTTGCGCGACAGGGCAGATCCGTCGGTCGGAACCAGGATGTTGCTGAACATGGCTTTCTCCTTGCTGATGGGGTGGACTATGGTTTCAAGGCTTATTGTAACGCTAACTTTGCCCGCGTCCGTTTTCTGCGGGTTGATGTAGATCAAGATGCGCGATCGCTCTGGAATTTATGCTGCTGCGCATGATCATTTGGCCGGGGAGCCTTTAATGCAGTCGCAATCGACCTACAACTACACCGTCGTGCGGCAGTTCGCGATCATGACGGTGGTCTGGGGCATCGTGGGCATGTTGGTGGGGCTGATCATCGCCGCGCAACTGATCTGGCCCGAACTCAATCTCACGTCCTGGCTGTCCTACGGCAGGCTGCGACCGCTGCACACCAATGCGGTGATCTTCGCATTCGGCGGGTCGGCGCTGTTTGCGACCTCTTATTACGTGGTGCAGCGCACCTGCCATGTCCGGCTGTTCGGCGACTGGCTGGCATCCTTCACTTTCTGGGGCTGGCAGGCAGTGATCGTGCTGGCGGTGGTGACACTGCCCCTGGGGATGACCTCGGGCAAGGAATACGCCGAACTGGAGTGGCCGATTGACGTGCTGATCACCCTGGTCTGGGTATCCTATGCCGTGGTCTTTTTCGGCACCATCGCCAAGCGCAAGATACCGCATATCTACGTCGCCAACTGGTTCTTCGGCGCCTTCATCATTACGGTTGCCGTGCTCCACCTGGTCAACAGCGCGGCGATGCCGGTGACGCTGACCAAATCCTACTCGGCCTATGCCGGCGTGCAGGATGCGATGGTGCAGTGGTGGTATGGCCACAATGCGGTGGGCTTCTTCCTCACCGCGGGCTTCCTCGGCATGATGTATTACTTCATTCCGAAGCAGGCCGAACGTCCGATCTATTCCTACCGCCTGTCGGTGGTGCATTTCTGGGCGCTGATCTTCACCTACATGTGGGCCGGCCCGCATCACCTGCATTACACAGCGCTGCCGGACTGGGCGCAGTCGATCGGCATGATTTTCTCGCTGGTGCTGCTGGCGCCGTCCTGGGGCGGCATGATCAACGGCATCATGACCTTGTCGGGCGCCTGGTACAAGTTGCGCACCGACCCCATCCTCAAGTTCCTCGTGGTGTCGCTGTCGTTCTACGGCATGTCGACCTTCGAAGGCCCGATGATGTCGATCAAAACCGTCAACGCGCTGTCGCACTACACCGACTGGACCATCGGCCACGTCCACTCCGGCGCGCTCGGCTGGGTCGGCATGGTGACCTTTGGCAGCCTCTATTACCTGATTCCGCGGCTCTACGGGCGCACCGAGATGTACAGCATGAAGCTGGTGACGCTGCATTTCTGGGTCGCGACCATCGGTATCGTGCTCTACATCGCCGCGATGTGGATCGCCGGCGTGATGCAGGGCCTGATGTGGCGCGCGGTAAATCCCGACGGCACGCTGACCTACGCCTTTGTCGAGTCGGTGAAGGCAACCTATCCCTATTACGTGGTGCGACTGCTTGGCGGACTGCTCTATTTTGCCGGAGCGCTGATCATGGGCTGGAACGTCTATCGCACCGTGGTCGGACAGAAGGCGGTGGATGCGCCGATCCCGGCGCCGGCCGCTGCGCACGCCTGATTATATAAGCGCTTGATTTTAAACATATTTTTATTCAGGAGAAGACGTGGAGACTTCGGGCCATGCGATTATCGAAAAAAACCTGGGACTGCTGATCGTGCTGATCATCGTCGCCATCAGCTTTGGCGGCCTGGTCCAGATTGTGCCGCTGTTCTTCCAGAAGTCGACGACACAGCCGGTGAGTGGACTCAAGCCGTACACCGCGCTCCAGCTGTCGGGGCGCGATGTCTACGTCCGTGAGGGCTGCTACAACTGTCACTCGCAGATGATTCGGCCTTTCCGCGCCGAAACCGAACGATACGGGCATTACTCGGTCGCCGGCGAGTTCGTCTATGACCGTCCCTTCCAGTGGGGCAGCAAGCGCACCGGACCAGACCTTGCCCGCGTCGGCGGCCGTTATTCCGATGAATGGCACCGTGTGCACCTGATCAATCCGCGCGACCTGGTGCCGGAATCGAACATGCCGGCCTACCCCTGGCTCGCCACTGCCGCGATCGATCCGGCGTCGGTAGCGCCGAAATTGCGCGCCCTGCGCCGGCTCGGCGTGCCGTACACCGACGAGGACATCGAGAAATCAGCGGAAAGCGTCAAAGGCAAGACCGAAATGGACGCGCTGATCGCCTATCTGCAGGGCCTCGGCACGCTGCTGCGCAATGTGAGGTAGCCCATGGACATCAACCTGGCCCGCTCACTGATCACTGCCTTGCTGTTCATCATTTTCATCGGCATCGTGCTGTGGGCATGGAGCAAGGGCAAACGCAAGGATTTCGAGGAGGCGGCGCGGCTGCCACTTGATGACGACCTGCCTGAAGAACGCACGGACCGCAAGGGGAGAGGGGAATGAGCGATTTCGTACATGACGGCTGGAGCCTTTATATCGCCATCATCACGGTGGTAAGCCTGCTGGCCTGCGCTGTGTTTCTGAAGATGCTGTCGACCCAGAAACTGGCCAAAGGCGAAGAACCCGGTACCACGGGCCATTCCTGGGACGGCCTCGAGGAATACAACAACCCGCTGCCGCGCTGGTGGATGTGGCTGTTCTACATCACCATCGTGTTTGCCCTCATCTACCTGATCCTCTATCCCGGACTGGGTTCCTATGGCGGATACCTCGGCTGGTCCTCCACAGGCCAGTACCAGCAGGAGCAGAAGCGCGCAGCCGCGACTTACGGGCCGATCATCGACCGCTTCCTGAAGCAGGATGCCATCGCCGTGGCTGCGGATGCGGAGGCCCGCGAAATCGGCCAGCGGCTGTTCCTCAATTACTGCGCCCAGTGTCACGGCTCCGATGCCGGCGGCTCGCGCGGTTATCCCAATCTGCGCGATGGCGACTGGCTCTACGGCGGCACGCCGGAAGCCATCCGTACGACCATCGTCGACGGCCGCAACGGCGTGATGCCGCCGCTGGGCGCCGCTCTCGGCAGCAGCGAGGACGTGCGCGATACCGTGCATTACGTGCTGGCGCTCGCCGGGCGCACCCATGATGGTCTGCGCGCCCAGCGCGGCAAGGTCAAGTACGCGACGGCCTGCGTCGCCTGCCATGGCGCCGACGGCAAGGGCAACCAGCAGCTCGGTGCGCCCAATCTGACCGACGACATCTGGCTGCACGGCGGCACCGAAGCGGCGATCACCGAGAGCATCGTCAAGGGCCGCGTCAATCAGATGCCGGGGCACAAGGACTTTCTCGACGAAGGCAAGATCCACTTGCTGACCGCCTACGTGCTCGGCATTTCGGGGCAGGGCAGGAAGTAGATGTCCCCGGACGGGCGCGCTACGCCCGCGGCAGGCGCCGAGGAAGTCGAAGCCTCGCTCTACGAGGTCCGCCAGCAGATCTACCCGCGCGCGGTCACCGGCTGGTTCGCCTGGTGGCGCGTGGCGCTGGTGGTGCTGACTCAGCTGGTGTTCTACGGCACGCCCTGGCTCACGTGGAACGACCGCCAGGCCGTGCTCTTCGACCTGGTCTCGCGCAAGTTCTACATCTTCGGCATGGTGCTGTGGCCGCAGGATTTCATTTTCCTGACGCTGTTGCTGATCATCTCCGCCTATTCGCTGTTCCTGTTCACCGCGATTGCCGGGCGTCTGTGGTGCGGCTATGCCTGCCCGCAGACGGTCTACACCGAGATCTTCATGTGGATCGAGCGCCGTATCGAGGGTGACCGGATGCAGCGCATGCGCCTCGACCAGGGGCCGGCGAGTTTTCGCAAGTTCGGGCTCAAGGCGCTGAAGCATGGCACCTGGATCGCACTCGCGTTGTGGACCGGCTTCACCTTCGTCGGCTATTTCACGCCGATCACCACGCTCGCCGCTTCTTTCGCCGCGTGGACGCTGGGCCCCTGGGAAACCTTCTGGATATTCTTCTACGCCTTCGCCACCTACGGCAATGCCGGCTGGATGCGCGAGCAGGTGTGCAAGTACATGTGTCCCTATGCGCGCTTCCAGAGCGTGAGGTTCGATCCGGACACGCTGGTCATCACCTATGACACGCAGCGCGGCGACCCGCGCGGTGCTCGCGGTCGCAAGGCCGACCCGAAGGCGCTGGGACTGGGTGACTGCGTCGACTGCAATATCTGCGTGCAGGTCTGTCCGACCGGCATCGATATCCGCAAGGGCATGCAGTACGAGTGCATCGGCTGCGCCGCCTGCATCGACGGCTGCAACCAGGTTATGGACAAGATGGGTTATCCGCGCGGCCTGATTCGTTATTCGACCGAGAATGCGATTGCCGGCCAGTATGCAGACTCGGATTTCCGGCGCCATGTGTTCCGGCCGCGGGTGCTGGTGTACGCCGCACTGCTGTGCATACTGGTCGTTGCCTTCATCGGCGGGTTGCTGTTGCGCAGCCCGCTGAAGGTGGACGTGCTGCGCGATCGCGGCGCCCTGATGCGCGATGCGCCGGGGGGGCAGATCGAAAATGTCTACCGCCTGCAGTTCATCAACACCGACGAGGTCGCGCGCCGTTACACGATCGGCGTCGAGGGCCTGCCTGGACTTAGAGTCATGACCCCGCAACCGATCGAGGTGCCGCCGGCAACGACCCAGGCCTTCCCGGTATCGGTGCGCGTCGATCCTGAGGGGCTGGCACCGGGTTCACACCCGATCATGTTCCTGGTCAATGATATCGATCGGCCCGAGGTGGGCGCGCGTGAAAAATCCCGTTTCTATGTCCGTTGAGGAGAATGCCATGCACAACACGACGCAGCCGCTGCTGCCCTGGTACCGCGAACCCTGGCCCTGGCTGCTGATGGCCGGACCGGTCACGGTGATTTTTGCCGGCATTGCAACCGCGTGGATTGCGGTGGTCAGCAGCGATGGCCTGGTCGTTAATGACTATTACAAGCAGGGTTTGGCCATCAACCAGACACTGGAGCGCGGCGCGCTGGCCACCCGCCTGGGTTATCGCGCCGAGCTTGAGCTTGCACCCGATGCGCGCAGTGTGTCGCTGCGGCTGGCGGCGGCTGAAGGTGCAGTTCTGCCAGCGCAGCTGCAGTTGCGCGTCGCACACCCGACCCGTGCCGGCCGTGACGCACTGGTGCTGCTGCGTCAGCAAAATCCTGGCCAGTACCAGGGAGCGGTGCCCGAACTGAGCGCCGGACGCTGGATCTTGGTGCTGGAAGACATGCAGTTCAGCTGGCGTATCAGCGGCGGGCTGACGGTACCGGCGTCAGGCGCCGTCACGCTGTTGCCGGACAATCCCGGATAGGAGGAAAACATGGCCTGGAAACTCTTGTTTGGATCGGACTATGGCCTGATGAGCCTGCTGTCCATCGTGATCGTTATCGGCATTGGTATCTGGCTTTACCTGTTTTTCCGCAGAAAGATCGCGGAAGACGAAAACCGGAGGCGCCCGGGCTGAGCCCGGCGCGGATGCGAAATGCGTAAGCAAACCGGCAAGCGACTGATGTGGATACTGTGGCCGTCGTTCATCGTCGGCGGCATCGCGGAAGCGGTGTTTTTCACGCTGATCGATCCGCAGGAGCTTTACCTGCTCGGCGAACCGGTGCATTGGTCGCCGACCGCGGTGTATTCAGTCGGCTTCTTCATGTTCTGGCTGATCGCCGCCGCATCCAGCGCCTTCACCTGTTTTCTGCTGAGTGCGACTCCCGGGGATGACGTCTCAGACTGAGCGCTCGGGGGGTTCATAGCGGGCGTGATGACGGTAGACTGTGGGTAGTGCAACCGGTTTTGCTGCAGCGGAGTGCTGCAGCGTCTCGATTACGGGAGGTGGTCATGCTCCTGCAACGTCGTTTCGACAATCTGGTAGACCGTCTCGCCACGCAGGCGAGGCTGCCCTTGCGCCTGCAACTGTGGAACGGTCGCCGCGTCGATCTCTCGCCCAGTCCGACCGTGACCATTTCATTGCCCAGGCCCTCGGCGCTGCGTTACCTGGTAAACCCCGACCTTGAAAAACTCGGCGAGGCCTTTGTCGAGGGTGATATCCAGGTCGAGGGTCCCATACACGAAGTATTCCGGATCGGCGAGAGTCTGGCGCGCCAGGCTACCGGTGACGGCGGGCGACGCCGTGCGCGGGGGCGCCAGCATACCCGCACGCGTGATCGGCGCGCGATCGAGTATCACTACGATGTCTCGAACGATTTCTACGCGCTGTTTCTCGATCGCAGCATGGTCTATTCCTGCGCGTACTACCGCAGCGAAGCCGCCTCCCTGGAGCAAGCGCAGGAAGCCAAGCTCGACCATATCCTGCGCAAGCTGGCGCTGCGCCCGGGCGACCGGCTGCTCGACATCGGCTGCGGCTGGGGTGCACTGGTGATGCGTGCGGCCCAACATCATGGCGTTCAAGCGACTGGCGTCACGCTGTCTTCCAGGCAGCTGGAGTATGCCCGCGAGCGCATCCGCGCAGCCGGGCTAGGCGACCGCTGCCGGGTCGAGCTTCTCGACTACCGTGACCTCGAGGGCGAGTACGACGGAATCACCAGCGTCGGCATGTTCGAGCATGTCGGGCTGCAGCATCTGCCGGAATATTTCGCGAAGATCCGCTCGCTGCTCACTGCGGACGGACGAGTGCTGAATCACGGCATTACATCCTCGGACACCGAGGCGCGGTGGATGCCGCTGGGTGCCGGGGAGTTCATCGACCGCTATGTGTTTCCGGAGGGGGAGCTTACCCATGTCTCGCAGGTGCTGCACGACATGTCCGGTGCAGGCCTCGAGGTGGTCGACGTCGAATCGCTGCGCCGGCATTACGCCCGCACCTGCCGTGAGTGGGCAGACCGCCTGGAAGCCGCCCGCGAGCGGGCGGAGGCCATTGCCGGTGGCAGGCGTGCCCGCATCTGGCAGATCTATCTGGCCGGCTGCGCCTACGGTTTTGCGGAGGGCTGGATCAACCTCTACCAGGTGCTGGCCTGCCGCGCCGACAACACGCGGGGGCAGCGCGTGCCAATGACCCGTGACTACATGTACGGCGATGGCGCGGGGAAGGTCTGATTCGCCAGCAGGCGATTCACGGCAGCGCGTGCTGACGATTCAGATACGGCAGCCGTGCTGTCCGACCAGTTCGCGCAGGCTGTCGATCTTGAGGATGCGCAAATGCTTGTTCTGCACTGCTATCAGGCCTTGCGCCTGGAACTGCGACAGCGTGCGGCTCACGGTTTCCAGCTTCAGGCCGAGGTAGCTGCCGATTTCCTCGCGGGTCATGCGCAGGTGAAACTCGGTCGACGAGTAGCCGCGTGCGGCGAAGCGCTGTGAGAGGTTGAGCAGGAACACCGCCAGACGCTCCTCGGCGCGCATGCTGCCCAGCAGCAGCATCACACCGTAGTCGCGCGCGATCTCGCGGCTCATGATGCGGTGGAAATGCTGCTGCAGCGAGGGGATTTCCCGCGACAGCAGTTCCAGTGATTTCAGCGGTATTTCGCAGACCTCGCTGTCCTCCAGGACCACTGCGTCGCAGAGGTGCTGGCCGGTGCCGATCGCATCCATGCCGATCAGGTCTCCCATCATGTGAAATCCGGCGACCTGTTCCCGTCCATCCTCGTGCAGCACACAGCTTTTCATGAATCCGGTGCGGATCGCGTACAGCGCATGCAGGGCCGCGCCCGCACGGAACACGTAATCGCCGCGCTTGAGCGAACGCCGGATGTCGATCATCCGGTCCATCGCTTTCAGTTCATTTGCGGACAGACCTGCCGGCAGACACAGCTCGTGCAGACTGCAGGTTGAACAGGCAGTTTTCAGCTTGTCGACTTCGACGATGCGCAGGGGGGTGGCCATGGCCGGGGAGTGGTGGGATTAGACTTTTTTGAACTCGCGCAACCGCATCTTACCGCCGTTTTGATCTGGGTCAAAACGGCGGCCCCGGTCGCTGCGCAGAATGGTATCCAAAGCTGGGCTACCTGCCGATGAATCTCATTAAAGCGAATCCCGAAATACTGCCCCTGGAGGTCGATCTCGATCTGATCCGGCGCATGGATCGCAACGGTCCGCGTTATACCTCGTACCCGACGGCGGACCGTTTCGTCGAAGCATTTGCCGCCGAAACCTACAAATCCTGGGTGGCCCGGCGCAACATCGGCGGCATCCGGCGCGCGCTGTCGATTTACGTGCATCTGCCGTTCTGCAGCACGATCTGTTTCTACTGCGCCTGCAACAAGGTGGTTACGCGCGACCGCGGCAAGGGCGAACGCTACCTGGACTATCTGTTCCGTGAAATCGACCTGCAGGGGCCGTTGTTCGGCGATGACCGGGTGGTCGAGCAGATGCACTGGGGCGGCGGCACGCCGACTTTTTTCACGATGCCCCAGCTGGAGTTGCTGTGGCAGCGACTTAAGCGCCATTTCCGGATGGCCGCCGACGGCGAATACTCAATCGAGGTGGACCCGCGCAGCGTCGATGCCGCCGGGATGCATGCATTGCGCGCCATGGGTTTTGGCCGTGTCAGCCTCGGCGTGCAGGATTTCGATCCCGAGGTCCAGCGCGCGGTCAACCGCGTGCAGAGTGAGGCGCAGACGCTGGAGGTGATGCAGGCTGCGCGTGCGGCCGGTTTTTCATCAATCAATGTTGACCTGATCTACGGCCTGCCCAAGCAGAATGCCGAGAGTTTCGACCGCACGCTCGACCGCGTCATCGCAGCCTCACCCGACCGCATCGCGATCTACAACTACGCGCATTTGCCGACGCGCTTCAAGCCGCAGCGGCGCATTGCCGACGCCGACCTGCCGCTGCCGGAGGTCAAGCTCGGGCTGATGGGGCTGGCCGCGCGCCGCCTGCGAGAGGCGGGCTATATCTACATCGGCATGGACCATTTCGCGAAGCCTGAGGATGCGCTGGCGGTGGCCCAGCGCAAGGGCCTGCTGCACCGCAATTTCCAGGGTTATTCGACCCACGCCGACTGCGACCTGATCGGTCTCGGGGTGTCGGCAATCGGCGCGATCGGTCCGACCTACAGCCAGAACCACCGCGAGCTCGCCGACTATTACGACAGCCTCGATCGCGGCGTGCTGCCGGTGGTGCGCGGCCTTGAGTTGTCGGCCGATGACCTGCTGCGGCGCGCGGTGATCCAGGCGCTCAGCTGCCAGTTTCGGCTGTCGAAAAATTCCATCGAGATCGCCTATCTAATCGATTTCGATCGCTATTTTTCCGGGGAAATGGCCGACCTGCGCAGCATGGCGGCTGACGGGCTGGTGCAACTCGACGCGGAATGGATTACCGTGACGCCTCGTGGCCGCATGCTGGTCCGCAACATCTGCATGGTGTTCGACAAGTACCTGCGCCGCGAGCGCGAGACCACCCGGTATTCGCGTGTCATTTAGAAAGTAGGCGTGATGGATGGCTGGCTGCAGGCGATGATGCTTACCGCATTCGGTGCGGGCCTGCTCGGCGGCGCCCACTGTGCCGCAATGTGTGGCGGCATTGTCAGCCTGACCTGTACACCGGCGGCATCGCCACAGCAGCGGCGCTGGCGCTTTGCGCTGGCGTACAACGCCGGTCGCATATCCAGTTATGTGCTCGCCGGCGCACTCGCCGGCGCCCTTGGTCAGGCCGGCATGGCCCTGCGCGGCGGCGCGCTGGCCCAACACCTGCTGATGTTCCTGATGGGAGCGACCCTGATCGTCGTTGCGCTGAATGTGGCCGGCGTCACGCCGGTGACCCGCGGCATTGAGGCGGCGGGCGGCTTCCTCTGGCGCCGGGTGCAGCCCCATTCGCGCCGTTTTCTGCCGGTGACCGCACCCTGGCAGGCGTTGGGCCTCGGCGCTCTGTGGGGCTGGCTGCCCTGCGGCATGGTTTACGCCGTACTGCTGACTGCGCTGGCCTCCGGCAACGCCGCCGAAGGTGCGTTGATTCTTGGCGCTTTCGGTCTCGGCACACTGCCCAACCTGCTGCTGATCGGCGCAGCGGTAGGGCGTGCACAGGGCTGGATGCAGTTGCGCGCGCTGCGGTATGCCGCAAGCGCGGTGATTGCCGCCGTCGGCATCTGGGGCATGCTCCATGTGCTGCAACCAGCGGCGCGGGATGGCGACAGCCTGCTGTGTCGCGTCGCACCGGGGCTCGCCGAACTGCTGCGCTGATCCGGCAGGCCGTCGTCCATCTTGCTTTCGTGAAAACGCCAGGTCACGCCGACGTTCACCTGTTGATGGTTACATAATTCAGTAACAAAGATATCGTCATTCCGGACGCGAGTAGCGCGAGCCGGAATCCAGTTCCGCTTCAATACAAAACCCCTGGATTCCTGCTTGCCCCCCAAGCAGAATACAATCAACTTAATGACCTTGGAAAACCTAACATACAAGGGGACTTCCTTCGGGGCGCGCAGGAATGACGGGGGCGTGGTCATCGTGCCAGGTACTTATGTCATTCTCAATAATACGCTGGGGATGGGAACGATCCGCTTCCGCGACAGCGCAGAAGCGGATTCCGGGAATGGACTAGCGGATGACGCCGCAGGCCACGCGGCCACCGGCGTTGCCGGTCGGATCGGTTTTGAGATCGTCCGCGTCCATGTGCACGATGATCGCACGGCCGATGATGCCGTCGGGTTTGTCACGGCTGACGGAAATGCCGCCAACCACAAAGTTGATGCTGGCCGTGCCTTTGTCATTAAAGTTGATATTGCCAAGGTCCCCTGCGTGCTTCTCTGACTCATAAGGACCGCCGTGTTTGCGACCTGTGGGATTGAAGTGGCCGCCGGTGCTCATACCCTTCGGATCGCTGCAGTCGCCTTTTTCATGGATGTGGAAACCCTTGGGCCCTTTGCTGTGTCCGCTGAAATTGCCGCTGACGCGCACGATGTCGGGGCCGGCCTGGGTGAAAGTCACGTTACCGCGAACCTGGCTGCCGCTGCGCGGTTCGAGTACGGCAGTCGCCGTGGTTTCCTGCTGGACTGCGGGTCCGGCACAACCTGCGGCAATGGCGGCAAGTGCCGTTGTGATGACGAAGCGTTTCATGAAGTCTCCTTTGGCAGAGTGAATGAGATGCCGTTTGGCAGCTCGGTACCCACACACAAGTATTTGATTTATAAGTTATTTTTTTAACAGCGCACTTGCTGTTTGCAGAACTGCTTCAACGGAGTGACCACGGTTTTGACAGCCACGCGCTGTTGCGCCCGCGTTGCCGAGCCGTGTTCCAAAGCCAGGCGCATTTCATATTTGCTGAAAAAGGTGTTGAACATTTCGCCGCCGAGCGTGCCAGTGGCGAATAGCGCGTCTGCGGCAGCGTCGTACTCGAGCAGGATGGCGCACAGCGGCTGCGGCGCCGGACCGCCCAGCACGCGCGCACCGGCCGCCGGATCGTACTCGCTGTGCTCGGAACAGCAGTGGATCATGTTTGGCTTGCTGATCCGTGATGCGGTCGAGCGTTCACGGTAGCTGATGAAGCTGATCTGCCGCGTCGGATAAGTCAGCTGATGGGAGCAGATCGCCGAATAGGCGACGATGGCGCCGCGCGGGCCGATGCCGCCCGGCCACTGGTAGGCGTCCCCGGCTTCCGTTTTCAGCGACACATTGCGCCCGGTCGGCTTGCCGAGGTTCAGCAGGAAACAGGGGGTGCCCTCGAAGGGGTAGTGGAAGACATAGTTTTCGCCGACCGTCAGCCGCGAGGCGCGCAGCACGCGCCCGCTGTCATCGTTCAGCTGTACGCGGCCGTAGCTGCGGGGGCGTGCGTCGGCCGCTGCGGCACCGCCCTGCAGGGCGATTGCCGTTGCGGCGCAGACTCGAATGAAATCCCGACGTTCCATCGACGGCCCCTTTGGACACCCAGCCATTGTTCGGAATCCGGCTGCCTGCTGTCAATAGCCGGCGCCGTTGGGGGGCGGCAGGCTATTCCGCGGCGCTGCGCGGTCTGTCTGGAGCCGGGCGGATCCTCAGGCGGATCTCGCGGCGCAACTGTTCTTCGTCCCGCCCCTTGATGAAGAACTTGTGGACTTCACCTTCGTTGATCGCGGCCGTCGCGATGCCGAAATCACCGACGCCGCTGAGCATGATGCGCACGATTTCCGGATACATCAGCTTGACCCGGCGCAGGAATTCGACGCCGCTCATCTCCGGCATGTTCTGGTCGGAGATGACGATGCTGACGGAATGCGTGGCCAGCAGTTCGAATGCGTCATGGGTGTTGCCGGCCGTCAGCACCGGGTGTCCGTCCTTCTGCAGCAGCAGCTTGTTCAGTAGCAGGTGGTCGTTGTCGTCGTCTACGATCAGCACCGCAGGCGTGCGGTCGGCGGCCTCGGTCAGGCGCGCACGGTGCAGTGGACGTTCGGCGCTGAGCAGGGCGGCGCAGGCTTCCGCCGGCAGCGGTTTGGAGAACAGGTAGCCCTGCGCCTCGTCGCAGTGGTTTTCACCGAGGAAGCGCAATTGTTCCTCGTTCTCGACACCCTCGGCGACAACCCGCAGCCCGAGGCTGTGTGCCAGAGTAATCACCGTCCGCGCAATCACCGCATCGTCGGCATCGACGGTAATGTCGCGCACGAAGGAGCGGTCGATCTTCAGCGCATCCAGCGGGAAGCGTTTCAGGTAGTTCAGGCTCGAGTAACCGGTGCCGAAATCGTCGGCGGCGAGCAGGATGCCCAGCGCCTCCAGCTGCTTGAGGATGACGATTGCTTCTTCCGGGTTCTCCATCAGCGAGCTCTCGGTGATCTCGATCTGGATCAGCTGTGGCTCGATGCCGGATTCTGCCAGTGCCCGGCGCATGATCTCGCTGAATCCGGGCTGGCGCAGTTGGCGCGCGGAAAGATTGATGGCCACCGGTACCGGCTGGATGCCGGCATCGCGCCAGGCGCGGATCTGTGCGCAGGTGGCCTGCGCAACCCATTCGCCCACCGGTACGATGAGGCCGGTCTCCTCCAGCAGCGGGATGAACTGCGCCGGCGGCACCAGGCCCTGATCGGACGATTGCCAGCGCAGCAGCGCCTCAAGGCCCGATATCCGGCCGCTGGCAATATCCACCTTGGGTTGATAATGGAGCACGAACTCGTGGCGCTCCAGCGCCCGGCGCATGCGGGACTCCAACTGCAGCTTCTCGGCGGCGCGGGCATTCATTGCCTCGGTGTAAAACTGAAAGTTGTTGCGTCCGGCTGCCTTCGCGCCGTACATCGCGGCATCTGCATTCCTGAGCAAGGTTTCGATTTCGCTGCTGTCAGCCGGATAGAGCGCGATGCCGATGCTGACGGAGATAAACACCTCGTTGCCGTCGAGATCGTAGGGGGCGGCCAGCGCGCGCAGCACCTTCTGCGCAACATGCCCGGCATTCTGCGGGCTCCACAGTTCAGGCAGGATCACCGCGAACTCGTCACCGCTCAAGCGGGAGACGGTATCGCTGGGGCGAAGGGTTGCAGTCAGTCGTGCCGCCACCTGCTTCAGCAAGAGGTCGCCGGTGACATGACCCAGTGTGTCGTTGACCCGCTTGAAGCGGTCGAGATCGAGGAACAGGATGCCGATGATCCAGTTGTTGCGGCGCGCCTGCGCCACGGCCTGGCGCAGGCGGTCGTTGAACAACACGCGGTTGGGCAACCCGGTAAGGCTGTCGAAGTGGGCGAGGTGGGCCAGCTGCTCGCGGGAGAGCTTGGCCTCGGTGACGTCCTCGGCGATGCCGGCGATACGGTAGACCTCGCCGTGCACATTGCGAATCGGGAACGCGCGGTCGTGCATCCAGCGTACACTGCCGTCGACATGCACGACGCGGTACTCGATGTCGTAGGTGCCCAGAGGCGCCTTCTCCCTGCGTGCATGCTGTACGCGCTGCCGGTCATCCACGTGGATCGCCGCCAGCCAGGATTTCGGATTCTGCTCCAACTCGGCGAGCGAGTGCCCGGTGATCAGTTCGTAGTTGGGGCTGGCATACAGCGTGCGGCGCTGCTCCGCATCGGTAATCCAGAATACCTGAGGCACATGCTGCGCCAGCTGGCGGAACTGCTCGTCGCTCTCCTGCAGCGCGAGCAGCGTCGCCTGGTGCTCGTCCTGCAGGCTGAGATTGGTCAGCGCGTAGGAAATGTCGCCAGCCATCTGCCGCAGCAGACTGATGGCCTCGTCGTCGAAAAATCCCTGTTCGGTCGCTTGCAGGCCCATGACGCCGACCGTTTCCCCATTGCAGGTAAAGGGTAGGGACGCCAGCGAGCGGAATCCGTAATGCCGCGCACGTTCATGCCAGCGCGTCAACAACGGGTCGTTCAACAGGTCGTTGCTGAACATTATCCGGTTTTCGCGGAAGGCGCGGCTCGCCAGTCCCTTGCCTTCAGGCAGCGTCGGATTGGTGGATACCCGCAGGTCGTTGAAGTAATGCCTGCTGACGCCGGCATAGGCGACGACTTTCAGTTCTTCGGTCTCCGGTTCATGGAGGCGCACCCACGCCGAACCCACGCCACCGTCGCTGACGGCGATCCGGCACACCGCACGGAACAGACTCTCGCGGTCGCGCGTGCGCATGATTGCCGCGTTGGTCGCGCTAAGCGTGCTGAAAAAGCGGTTCAGCCGCATGATGCGCATCTCGGCAAGCTTGTGTGCGGTGATATCGCGGTTGACGCCGACGATGCCGAAAACCCGGCCCGAGTGGTCCTTCAGCGGAATTTTCGCGGTGAGGTGCCACTGCGGCTTGCGTTCGTTGAAACCCTCTTTCGCGACATAAGTCCGGGTTTCGCGCTCATTCATCGGCAGGCCCGATGCGACGATTTTCCGGTCTTCCTCACGGTAGCGCTTCGCCATTTCAGGCGGGAACAGTTCATCGACAGTCTTGCCGATGAGTTGTTCATGGCGGTCGACACCGCGGATTTTCAGGTATGCGGTATTGGGCAGGATGATGCGGCCTTCGAGGTCGCGCACGTAGATTCGTTCCGGCAGGGCGTCGATCACCGTGCGCAGCAGCAGGCGCTCCTGGGCCAGGGCATCCTCGACTTTTTTCCGCTCCGAGATGTCCTCCATCATGCGCAGGAAGTACAGCGGCTCTCCAGCGGAATCGCGCACCAGCGAGACCGAGCGGTTGGTCCACACCAGCGAACCATCCTTGTGCCGGTACGGGCGCTGCGAGCTGAATACCTTCATCTCGCCCTTCAGCATTTGCTGCAGGTAGTGCGGACGGTCGGCTTCCAGGTATTCCGGCGTCAGGATGTCTGCGGTGGTCATCTGCAGCAGCTCGTCACGGGTATAGCCGAGGATTTCGCAGGCCTTCGGGTTGGTATCGAGGATGCGGCGGTCGAAGCCGGTATGCATGATGCCGACGGGGGCTGTATCGAAGGTCGCGCGGTAGCTGTCCTCGGCCCGGCGCCGCGCGGTGATGTCCTCGACCACCAGCACAAAATGGGGCTTCCCGTCCGCGATATCGCGGGCCAGCGATGTCGTGCGCCGCACCCAGATCAGGCTGCCGTCGCCGCGCAGGTAGCGTTTCTCAGAGCGGAAGTTTTCGACTTCACCAGCCAGCAGGCGGGCGCGTGCTGCGGTATCCATGCCGCTGTCGTCGGGATGGCTGACCTGCTTCAGGTTCATCCGCAGCAGGGACTCGCGGTCGTAACCGGTCATCTCGCAGAACTTCTGGTTGACTTCGAGGATGTCGCTGTCGAAATTCACCCTGACAATGCCCACTGCGGCCTGCTCGAAGGTCTGCTCGAGGCGCGCCTCGGCCTCCTTGCGCGAGGTGATGTCCTGGATCACGGCAATGACATGCGAGGGCTTGCCATCCGCGCCACAAACCGAGGAGACGCTGATCGAGCACCAGATGACGCTGCCGTCCTTGCGCCGGTAGCGGCGCTCCCGGCTGTAACCGGTGATCTCGCCGCTGTGCAATCTGTCGTTGTATTTGTAGGCCTCGCCCTGGTCGTCGGGTAGCGTGACGTCGGCCGGGCTCAGGCGCATCATTTCTTCGTGCGAGTAGCCGAGCATGTCGCAGAATTTCTGGTTGATGCGCAGCCAGTACCTGCCACGCCCGCCGGGTCGGCGCAGGGTCATGCCCACGCCGGCCTGCTCGAAGGTGGCGCTGAACAGTTCTTCCTCTTCCTTGCGCCGGGTGATGTCCTCGACGACGCGGATCAGGTACAGGGGCCCGCCGTCCTCGTCGCGCGCCATCGACACGGTGCGTTTGACCCAGATCAGACGGCCGTCCTTGCGCCGGTAACGCTTTTCACCTGAAAAGCTGTTGATCTCGCCGGCGAGTAACTGCTGGCGCTGAGTCAGGTCCTTGCCTTTGTCCTCGGGATGCACCACGTCGTGGGTGCTCATACCCTGGATTTCTTCCTGGCCGTAGCCCAGCATCTCGCAGAAGCGGCTGTTCGCCAGCAGATAGCGGTCATCGAGCGTGGTGTGGACGATGCCGACAGTAGCCTGTTCGAAGGTGGTGCGGAACTGCTGCTCGGCGGCACGGCGGCTGGAGACGTCCTGGATCATCGCGACGAAGTAATCTGGCTCGTTGCCGGCCTGGCGCACGCGCGCGACTGAGGCTTCGGCCCAGATCACGCTGCCGTCCTTGCGGATAAAGCGCTTCTCGCTCGAACTCGTGTTGGGCGCGCCGTCGACAGTCAGCTCATTGCGGTTGTGGACTGAGGTTTCGCGGTCCGCGGGATGGGTGATGTCGTTCAGGTTACGGGCCAGCAGCTCGCTCCGCGCGTACCCCAGTATCGAACAGGCCGCGGGATTGGCGTCGACCACCCGTCCATCGAGCGCGGTATGCACGATGCCGATAGGCGCGTGTTCGAGGGTGGCGCGATATCGCTGTTCTGCGGAATTGCGTTCAGTGATGTCGGTGGCAACGCCGCCCAGCGCGTAGATTGCGCCGGAGGGGTAGCGCAGCGGGAACTTGGTGACCAGGGAACTGTGCAGACCGTCGACATAAAGCGCCTGTTCCTCGAAAGTCATTGCAATACCTGCCTCAAGCACCTGCCGATCATGGCCCTGGAACGCTGCGGCCTGTGCCCCTCCGAAAATCTCGGCATCGGTGCGGCCCAGTACGGTGCTCTCGTCGAGGCCAAAGGCTTGCAGGAAGCGGGGATTGACGTGCAGGTAGTGGCCCGCCGTGTCCTTGATGAAGGTCGGCGCCGGGCTGTTGTCGAGGAAGGCTTGCAGGCGGGCCTCGTTCTGCAGCAGTGTGTCGCGCAGCCGCCGGCGCTCCAGCGCGACCTGGATTACGACAGGCAAGCGGCTCAGCTGATCTTTGAGCAGGACATCGTCTGCCCCCTGCCGCAGGACTTCCTCCGCTTCCGCCTCGCGGATGGCGCCGGAAACCAGGATGAACGGGATGTCGAGGCCGCGTTCGCGCAGGAGAGTCAGCGCGCGCAGGCCGTTGAATCGCGGAAGATGGTAATCAGAGAGCACGATGTCGGGGCCGGCATCGAGCCCGGTCCGGTAGTCCGCCTCGGTCTGCACGCGCCTCCAGTCATAGCCGTGGCCGCTGCTGCGCAGGGTGGCCATCAGCAGTTCGGCGTCGGCATCCTGGTCCTCGACCAGCAATACGCGCAATGTGTGGACCGGATTCAGCATGAGCAGTTATTGCCGGTTGCAGTCAGGACGCGTTGTGCAGAGCTGCATTTTCCTGTGTTGTACGCGGGCAGGAGGTTCATCGTTAACCCTGTCTTTGGGTTTCAGTTTTGCGCGTATAACCTGATGACAAGGATAGGGCAGATTTTGCCAATTGTGGTGCAATAAGGCTGTTTGGAGCGCGATGTAGGCTGTCCGTGTCTGAGGGGAGCCAGTGGTTCCGGTTTGAGAGTCCGGTTTTTTAAGCAGGCTCCCGGTCTGCACGGTTTATTGCCGCGCTAATTGGCGCTGCTCGCCATTTGCCGTGATTATGTGCTCGCATTCTGTGCAGTATGGCCGATTCTGCGTTTGATTTCGCGGCGCAGCATTTCTTCGTCTCGTCCTTTAACGAAAAACCTCTGGACCTCGCCATGGTTGATGGCGGCGGTTGCGGTATTGAAATCGTCGGTGCCGCTGAGCATGATGCGCATGGTATCCGGGTACATCAGCTTCACTCGACGCAGAAAGTCCACGCCGCTCATCTGCGGCATGTTCTGGTCGGAAATCACGATGCCGACGTGGTTGCTGGTCAGCAGTTCGAAGGCTTTGTGTGTATCGCTGGCGGTGAGTATGTGGTGGCCGTCTTTCTGCAGCATGATCTGCGCCAGCATCAGGTCATTCCTGTTGTCGTCGACAACCAGGATTGCCGGTTTTTGGTCAGCGGCCGCTGGTTCCCGACGCGGGCCGTGCAGCGGGTGGCCTGAGGACAGCAGTACCGAGCACTCTTCCGCGGGCAGCGGTTTTGAGAATAGGAAGCCCTGTGCTTCGTCGCAATGGTTGTCGCCGAGGAAGGCGAGCTGTTCCTCGGTTTCCACACCTTCGGCGATGACTTTGAGTCCCAGGCTGTGTGCGAGGGTAATCACCGTGCGTGCAATGACCGCATCGTCTTCGTTGACCGTTATGTCGTGGACGAACGAGCGATCGATCTTGAGGGCGTCCAGCGGGAAACGCACCAGGTAGCCCAAGCTGGAGTATCCGGTGCCGAAATCGTAGGTCCGCCGTGCGTTTCTCAGCCCTTGCGATCGCTGATGTCGCACACGATCGTCTCAACTCCGACCACCTCGCCTTGGTTACTCAGCGGGTGCGGATACTGCGAGAAACCACGTTGACGTTGTTACTTTGCAGCTTCAATGCCGGTCACGGTATACACGCTGCCGATCTTCTCCGCACTGAAGCGGACCTTGTCGCCGGCCTTGATGCCTTGCAGCAAGGCCGGATCCTTGACCTGAAACACCATGGTCATCGGCGGCATGTCGAGATTGGGGATGGGGCCGTGGCGCAGGGTGATTTTCTTGGTATCCAGATCGACCCGGCGCACCTCGGCGTCCGACAGCGCGCTTTTTGCGGAGGCAGCTGCAGGTGCCGGATGGTGGGCCGCATGGTCTGCGGCAGTTTGCTGGGCGTAGACGGGTGCACTCGCGAGGATCGCGGCGATCAACAGGGTTTTTCTCATGGCAATTCTCCTGGGGGATTTGTATCGGGCTGATCAGTAACGGGCATAAATGGAATGGCGGCCGTCTTTGTTCACCAGCAGCACGTTGTAGCGCTGCGGTGTCGGCGACTCCATGCCCGGCGAGCCCTGCGGCATGCCGGGCACGGCAAGCCCGGCCGCGACGGGGCGCTCGGCGAGCAGGCGCTTGATTTCACGCGCCGGCACATGGCCCTCGATGGCATAACCTTCGACAACACCCGTGTGGCAACCGCCGAGGTTTGCGGGAATGCCGCGGCGCTTGCGCTCATCGGCGGTGTCTTCGACTGCGACCGACTTCACACGGAAGCCGTTGGCGCGCAGATGATCCATCCACGCGCCGCAGCAGCCTCAACTTGGGTTCAGATAGACCGTGACCAGCGGTGGTTCGCTACTGTGGGCGACTCCGGTCATTGCAGCCACTGCCAGCGCGAATATGAATTGACGTCGCTTAAGCATTGCCGATTACCTCTGGGTTACGTTGACTTTGCCGACCATGCCGGCCTCGAAATGTCCGGGCAGCAGGCAGCCGAAATGAAATTCACCGGCCTTGGTGAATTGCCAGATGACGGTTTCGGTTTTGCCGGGCGCGACGTGGGCCATGTACGGTTCGTCGTGTTCCATGTTGGGGAATTTTTTCATCAGCTCGGCATGCTCCTTCAGCTCCGCCATATTACCGAGCACGAACTCGTGCATGACCTTGCCGGAGTTTTTGACGATGAAGCGAATGGTCTCGCCCTGCTTGACTGAAACGGAGGCAGGGATGAAGCGCATCTTGTCGTTCATGTCGATATTGATCGTGCGCGTGATCTTTTTCGGATCACCCTGTTTGCCGAAGGCTTTTTCTTCCGGGTTGATCGCGGCGGGTTTGCCGCTTTTTTTGCCATGAGCTTCACTGTGGGCCCAGACGGGCGTGGCGGTGAGTGCGGCGACCAGCAGCGAGATGGCCAGAGGGGTGCGGTATGTCATCGGATATCCTATAAAAATATGAATAAAAACAAGTACTTATATAAACCAAAAAAATGACTCTTTTATCCGTGGCCCGGATGGAGGCCGCAGGCCGGAATCCGGGAACAGTGACTCGTTGAGAAGACTGACCCGGATTCCACTTCGTTTCATCCCATTGGGCTACAGCCTCGCGAGGCGCATACCATGACGGGAGGAAATTTCATTTTGTCAGGCGCTCTTAGTGTTGGTGTCCAGTGGCGGGCTTGCGCGCGCGGAATTCTTTGTCCGGTGTAACAACCGGTGACGGCTTGGCTTGGGTCGCCGAGGGTGTGGTGCCGGTCCACTCGTAAGCCACGGTGCCGGGCGGAAATTTGTACGGGCCGGGATCGCTGTAGTCGCCGGGTTTCTGGTCCTTGCGAACCTTGAGCACGCTCAGCATGCCACCCATGCCGATGGGACCGAACTGGCCGTGCCCGGCCATCATGGGCGCGGTGTTCTCGGGAAGTTGCATTTCCATTTCCTTCATGTCGTACATGCCGCGTTCGCCCATCAGCATGTAGTCGGGCACTACCTTCTGGATCTTGCTGACCAGGCCGCGATGGTCCACGCCGATCATGGTCGGTACGTCGTGTCCCATCGCATTCATGGTGTGGTGGCTCTTGTGGCAATGGAAGGCCCAGTCGCCTTCCTCGTCAGCGATGAATTCGAGCTGGCGCATTTGCCCCACGGCGATGTCGGCCGAGACCTCGGGCCAACGGCTGGTTACAGGGGTCGGGCCACCGTCGGTGCCGGTGACTTCGAATTCGTGGCCGTGCAGGTGAATGGGATGATTGGTCATCGTCAGGTTACCGATGCGGATGCGCACGCGGTCTCCGTGACGGACATTGAGCGTGTCGATACCCGGGAAGACGCGGCTGTTCCAGCACCAGATGTTGAAGTCGAGCATGGTGTTGATCTTGGGCGTGCGGGAGCCGGGCTCGACGTCGAAGGCGTTGAGCAGGAAACAGAAATCACGGTCCACCTCTTTGATCAACGGATGTTTTGCCTTGGGGTGGGTGACCCAGAAGCCATGCATGCCCATGGCCATTTGGGTCATCTCGTCGGCGTGGGGATGGTACATAAAGGTACCGGGGCGGCGCGCCTCGAACTCGTAGACGAAGGTCTTGCCGGCGGGGATGGAGGGTTGGTTCAGCCCCGCCACGCCGTCCATGCCGGCCGGCAGACGCTGCCCGTGCCAGTGCACGGTGGTGGGCTCGGGCAAGCGGTTGGTCACGAAGAGGCGTATGCGGTCGCCTTCCACCACCTCAATGGTCGGGCCCGGACTTTGCCCGTTGTAACCCCACATGTTGACCACGAAGCCGGGAGTGACCTCGCGCACCACCGGCTCGGCTACCAGGTGGAATTCCTTGACCCCGTTGTTCATCCGCCAGGGCAGTGTCCAGCCGTTGAGGGTGACTACCGGGTTGTAGGGGCGGCCAGTGTTGGGCGCGAGGGGGGCGCCCGTGGCGGCAGAGGTCTGGATGACCGGCTCGGGCAATGCAGCCAGCGCGGAGCGGGCAATCACCAGACCGGCGACCGATGCGGCGGCACCGGCGAAGAACTGTCGGCGGGTGGGAGTGTTCTGTGTCATGTAAAGGAATCCTTGTGTCGATGTCGTGTCAATGACCGGCGGGCGCGGCGCTGGCACCCTGATTGGCACCGCCGAGGGAGACGAAGTTGCCGGGCTGGCCCCCTTGCAGCACCCATTGCAGATCAGTATCGGCGATCAGGGCATCGCGCTGGACACTGATGGCCGCCACCACGGCTTGCGATCGGGCACTCACGTCAGCCAGCAGATCCCACACGCTTTTCAGCATGCCGTTGTAACGCAGCAAGGTTTCCTCGCCAATGAGTTGACGCTGCTTCAATATCCCCTCGCGGTGAATGCGGTGGGCCTGCAGGCTGGCGGTATAGGCGGCAAAGGCTTGCCTGGCCTGTGTGGCTGCCTTGCGGCTTTCGGCCTGGGGCAGATGCCCTTGAATGGCGGCGGTGCGCTGCTGCAGCTGCGATTCGTTGATCGCGGTTGCCGGCGTATCCGGCAAGCGGTCCGGCAGCGCCACACTGTCATGTACCGAATCCAGCCCCATCGCCTTGAGCAGCGCCCATTCGGCCTGCTGGACGGCCAGCCGGGCGCGCGTGAGTTCCAGCTGAGCCGACGATTCGCCTAGCGCGACCTGGGCCTGCTGGTAGGCGCTCCAGTTACCCACGCGCACCATGCGACGTCCCAATTCTGCGGCCGCTTCAGTCGCCGTCAGCGCGTTCTCATGATGCTGCAAGGTTTGCCGCGCGGCCACGGCCGTGAACCAGGCCTTGCGCGTCGTCGCGGCGATTTCGAGCACTCTATCTGCACCGTGGATTCTGTTTTGCAGGGTGGGATCCAGCGCGCTCCAGTCCCCGCTAGCGACGCGCTCGACGTTCTGGCGGCCCATTTGGGCCAGCGGGGACGCCAGATCCAGGTGTGCACTCCATGCCGCACGGACCGCATCGGCAGCGGAAGCCAGCGCAAAGCCGGCGGCCGGGCTCTGCGCGGTGACGGCCTTGGGTGTCTGGCTTTGCTCCCACCGCAGAACATCGACGTGCCCCCGGGGAAACTGACCCACGGCTTCGTTGGCTTTACGCCATTCCTGCGCTGCGCTTTCTTGCCCTTGAGCCTGGACGGCCCATGGTAATACGGCCAAACCCAGTGCCAACACGGGTCTCAGCGTCAGGCTTGCCCATCGATGTTTCATCGAAGTCGCTCCTCTTGATATGGATCAACGCGGTGAGTCTGTGCAGTGGGTGCCGACAGGAAGCTGTCCGAAAAATTACAAATATGTCATCTTCGCGCCATGGCCTGTTCTTGCGGGCAAACTGGAAAACCAAAAAAAGTTGGAATTTCTATCGTTTTCTCTGCTGATGAGACGCTAATCATGGCGTTCGACGCGAATACCACCGCCTTATTCCTTCTTATTACGATGGCGAACAAAAGTAGTTTTTCAGGGTTTCCACAAGAAATTCTTCTGTGAAAATATTGATTATTGAGGATGAGCCCAAGACGGGCGACTATCTGCGCCAGGGTCTGCGTGAGGCGGGATTCGTCGTGGACCTCATGTCCAACGGCGAGGATGGCTTGCACCATGCGCTGGAGGGCGAGCACGATCTGGTGATCCTGGACGTGATGCTGCCGGGTATGGATGGCTGGCAGGTATTGCGCAACTTGCGCAGTCACGGGCGGCTGACACCGGTGCTGTTCCTGACTGCACGTGACCAGGTGGAAGACCGGGTCAAGGGGCTGGAACTGGGCGCGGATGATTATCTGGTCAAGCCTTTTTCCTTTGCTGAGCTGTTGGCCCGGGCACGCACCATCCTGCGTCGTGGCCGCAGCGGCGTGGAGAGCACTACCCTGCAAGTGGCCGATCTGGAACTCGACCTGCTGCGCCGTCGAGCGAGTCGCGCCGGCAAGCGCATCGCCCTCACGGCCAAGGAGTTCGGCCTGCTGGAACTGCTGATGCGCCGCCAAGGCGAGGTGCTGCCGCGTTCGCTGATTGCTTCGCAGGTTTGGGACATGAATTTCGACAGTGACACCAATGTGATCGAGGTGGCGGTGCGGCGCCTCAGAGCCAAGGTGGATGATGGTTTCGACGTCAAGCTGATCCAAACCGTGCGCGGCATGGGTTACGTCCTGGAAGTGCCTGACACCCGATGAAGTGGCCGCAACTGACCCTGACCGCCAGACTGACGATCCTGTTCACCGGGGTGGCTGTTTCGGTTCTGCTCGGGCTGGGCGTCCTGGTTGCCTGGGCCACGGACCGTCATTTCGTGGAACTCGACCACGCCTACCTGAGCGACAAAGTGCATCTGGTTGAGAAATTCGTCGCGGAAGCGAACACCCCTGCCGAGTTGAAGAAGGTGCTCGACGAAATGCTGGGCAGTCACAGTGGTTTGTTCATCCAGGTGTGGCGGGATAGTGAGCTCATTTACGGCCCTGCGGACCTGGCCGAAAATGCACCGGCCGGATTTCTCCCTGAAGGAAATTTCGCCGATTGGAAATATGCGAATACGGAACTCCGGGGATTGGTCGAGAGGCTGAAGCTGCGTGTCGATAGTCCCTTGGTGAGCACCGGATCCCGGGATGTGCGCGTGTTGGTGGCCGTAGATACCGTGCACCACGAGCATTTCCTGGCTGCCATGAAAAAGACGCTGGTCCTCTACATTCTGTTCGCAACCTTCGTCAGCGGTTTGCTCGGCTGGTGGGTTGCCCGTAAGGGACTGGCGCCATTGAAGGGGATGCGCGAGAGGGCGAAGTCCATCACCGTACACAACCTGCAGGAGCGCATGCCTGTGGACTCGGTGCCGGTGGAGTTGGCCGAACTGGCAGTGGGCTTAAACAGCATGTTTGACCGGCTCAACCGGGATTTTCAGAGGTTGATGGATTTTTCCGCTGACCTGGCACACGAGCTGCGAACGCCCCTGAGCAACCTGTTGACCCAAACCCAGGTGGCACTGGCGCAGCGGCGCAATCCCGACGAATATCGAGAGGTCCTCGCGTCCAACGCTGAAGAGTTCGAACGCATGGCCAAGATGGTCTCGGACATGCTGTTTCTGGCCAAAATGGAAAACGGCATCGACCTGCCGCACCGCGAGCTCATCAGGTTGGATGACGAAGTGCGTGCGCTGTTTGATTTCTACGAGGCCGTGGCCGGGGAGAAGAATGTTCGGCTGGATCTCAAAGGGCAGGCTGAGATGGACGGCGACAAGCTGATGATCCGACGCGCCATCAGCAACCTTCTGTCAAACGCTTTGCGTCATGCTGATGCCGGCTCAGTTGTCGGAATCGACATTTCCTCGCGCGAAGAGGCGGTGGAACTGGAAGTCATCAACCAGGGCCAGACAATCGCCCCGGATGATCTGCCACGACTTTTTGACCGCTTTTACCGGGCCGACAGATCCCGCGGGCATCCGGCGTCGGAGGGGGCGGGTCTGGGGCTGGCGATCACCAAGGCCATTGTGGAGTCACACGGAGGCCGGATTGGTGTGCGTTCCTCGGAGCGGAGGACAAGTTTTTACCTGGAGTTTCCCAGGCCATAACGCTATCCCCTCGAGGGGTGATCCGCCCTTCGGCATTAATGCCAGAGGATTTTCACTCGCCCGAAGTTCGTAAAACCACAGGGCATTTTCCGGGAAGGTGCTTTCCCCCAGGACTGTCCTGAAAATTCCTTGTAAGTGAAGGAGGGGACGTTCTGTCCGGCAGGACGCCCCCTTTATTTCACTTGGAGGGCGCGCCTTGCATCACGTGCTCTCGATGCATCATTTGCTCCATCATCATCTGCATCATGTCCATGCGCTTTTCCATCATTTCCTGGTGCTGTTTCGGGTCCATGCCGGACATCGGACCGCTACCGCGGCCACCGTGACTCATGCCCATTCCCATGCCGCCGTGACCACCCATCATGGAGCCGCCCATCCCGCGCATCATTTTCATGTTGGCCTGCATGGACTGCATGTGCTCCTGCATCAACTTCTGACGCTCCTTCGGATCCTTGGTTTGGTGGATCTTGTCCATCTGCTGCTGCATGCGTTTCATGTTTTCATGCATCTGAGCCATATGCTTGTCATCCATCATGGCCATCGGCTTGCCGGCCATGGGTTTGGTGGCAGGCGTCTCAGCTGCCAATGCCACGGGGGTGTAGAGGGTCAGGACTGTCAGCATTGCTGCGGAAATAGCGGATTTCATGTTTTCTCCTTGGATGTGCGATAGGAATTGCCCGGAAGCGATCCGGTCAGAAACGGACTGGGTATTACAGGATTCGGGTCGGCGAGAATCGCCAAAGACGGAACTAACTGCGGAAGTTGCCGAAAAGAATGTAGCGGGGGAGCCTGGCGATGGAGGTTCCGGGTCCGGTGTGATCCGGCAGGGAAGTGCTTGACCGGAAGAGCGGGGCAGCGCTTCCGCAGGCTGGCAGCGTCCGGTCCGGGGGCAGCGGCTCAAGGGCCGGCGCAGTCGCCTGCGGGGCCGACGATTTCTGGTGGCAATGCAGTGGAGTTTCAGCGGGAGCAGTGTGATGCCCCGCCGCTGAAAGCGCTCCGGTGTTGGCCTGATGGTCGGCTGCAGGTTGTGCGGCAGCTTGGATGGCTTGATGCCCAAGACTGCCCGCGAAAGCTGCAGCAGGGGCGAGCAGCAGACCCGCCGTGAGCGCGATCACTCGAGCCAGATATGAGCCTTTTGCGGGGGCTTTGCGCATAAAAAAAATACTAGTCCATGTCCGGGTTTTCTTGTTGACTTAAATCAAATCCTGACAACACATGGCCCAATAGTGGGTGTTTTCCCGGGAGTACCGGGCAACCGTCCTGCCGAATGAGCGCTGTCCTCAAGCAAAGGCCCAGGATTCATTCTGTTCAACATGCCATTCTGAAATTGAGGATATGCCAAAGCAGAAACTGAATGTGCTCTGGCAGGCGAGTTTTTCGTGCGGCTGTTTCCAGGCGTTGCGCTGCGGGTCATCGAACACTTTGGCCCAGTGTTCGGCGCCACTGAAGCTGTGATCATGCCGGTGCGGGGTTTGTGCCGCAGCCGGCAGGACCGAGAGAACGTTATTCACTGTTCATTTTTTGCCGACGGCCGTTTCAGTTAATTGACTGATTTTGATGGAGTTTTGAAATCAGATGTCGAAAACTCAATCGACCAGACGAAATGTCGTCAAAAATTAGGCTCGAAATTGGTCGTTAACATATTGTAAATAATGACTTTTTTCACTTGTTTTTGAGTGGTGTGTTGTTACACTGCCCGCGTGCAAAAAGTTTCCAAAAATGTCTTGCTGCCCCGTCTGTCCGTGCTGGCCGTTGCCGCCTGCTTTGGCGGCGCAGCGCTGGCCAACCCGGCGAACCCGACGGTGGTGCATGGCACGGCCACATTTCAGCAGGCCGGCAACATCCTCAACATCACCAACAGCGCCAACGCCATCATCAACTGGGGCTCGTTCTCGATCAGCGTTGGTGAACTGACCCGTTTCATCCAGCCTTCAGCCTTGTCGGCGGTATTGAACCGCGTGACCGGCCAGGACCCCTCGGCCATCCTCGGTGCGCTGCAGTCGAACGGCCGCGTGTTCCTGATCAACCCCAACGGCATCGTCTTCGGCGCCGGTGCGCAGATCGACGTTGCCGGGCTGGTGGCCTCCACTCTGAATCTCAGCAACGAAGACTTCCTCAACAACCGGATGCGCTTCACCGACGGCATCGGTGCCGGCAGCGTGGTGAACCAGGGCCAGATCACCGGCGGCAGTGTCTACCTGGTGGGCAATGCGGTGACCAACAACGGGCTGATCACCAGCCCCAACGGCGAAGTGGTGCTGGCTGCGGGCAACAGCGTGGAGCTGGTGAACCCGGGGACACCGAACCTGCGGGTGGAAATCAACGCCCCGGATAACGAAGCCCGCAACCTCGGCACCATCAGCGCGGAGGCCGGGCGCATCGGCATCTACGCCGGGCTGATCAACAACAGCGGCACGCTCAACGCCAGCAGCGCCGTGGCGGAGGGCGGGCGCATCCTGCTCAAGGCAACACAGAACGCCAGCACCACGACGGACAGCCAGATCAGCGCCAGTGGCGGAGCGGGTGGCGCGGTCACGATCGAGTCGGACGGCACCACGCTGGTCGAAGGCCGGGTCAATGCGACCGGCAGCGCGGGTGCCGGCGGCAGCGTACATCTGCTGGGTGAACGGGTTGGACTCATCGGCAACGCCAGTATCGACGCTTCGGGCGCGACCGGCGGCGGCACGGTGCTGGTGGGAGGCGACTATCAGGGCGCGAATCCGGAGATTCGGAATGCAGAGCGCGCTTACGTCGGACGGAATGTCGCGATCAGGGCGGATGCGCTTATCGAGGGCGACGGCGGCAAGGTTATTGTCTGGGCGGATGGCGACACCCGCTACGCCGGGTCGATCAGTGCGCGCGGTGCGGGGAGCGGTGATGGCGGCTTCGTCGAAGTATCCGGTAAGCATCTGCTGGATTTCCACGGACGCGTCGATGTCGGCGCAGACAGCGGCGTTGGTGGCCTTGTGCTGCTCGACCCGCAGGACATCCTGCTCAACACCTCGACCCAGCCGACGCCGCCCGTCAATCCCGACGGGGTGCCGGATGTTGCTTTTGGTGATGCGCCGGACCCCGGTACCTACACCATCCAGATCGCCGACGTCACCGGTTTCTCCGAACTGTACCTGCAGGCCACCCGCAACATCACCGTCGCCAACGCGGTGACCATGGGCGCCGGCAACAGCATCCGGCTCGAGGCCAACAACAACATCACCGTCAATGCCGGCGCGACGATGACAGTATCGGGTGCCGGCTCGATCACTCTGACGGCGGATGCCGACAGTTCGGGCGCCGGCGCGGTATCGCTGGCTGCCGGCCTGGTGGCGCGCGAGGGCGGCATAACGATCAGTGGTGCCGGGGTGACCGGCACGGCTGCCGGAACCATCAGCACCACTGGCGCCGGCAACCTGGACGCGGGCAACGTGACGATCAACGCCAGCGGCACGGTCAGCCTGCTGGGCGCCATCACGGCAAGCGGCGGCACGGCGACCGGCGGCAATCCCGGACGTAACGGCGGCAATGTCACCATCAACGCGGCTGGCGTGAGTACTGCGGCGATCACCGCCAACGGTTCCGCGGGTGTTGGCGCCGGACTGAGCCAGCAGGGCGGTGCGGGCGGCACAATCACCATCAACTCGACTGGTGGCGTGACGACCGGCGCGCTGGGCGCATCTGGTGGCAACGCGAGCACCACCAATGCCGCCGGTGGTGCCGGGGGGGCGATCGCGATCAACAACAGCGTCGCTGGCAACGTGACGACCGGAGCCTTGACCGCGCGCAACGGTTCGGCAACAGGTTCCGGCATCGGCGGCGCCGGCGGCGGCATCACGGTGACGAACACGGCTGGGAACATCAGCACGGCAGCAATCAGCACCGCAGGCAATGCCAAGGGTGCAGGCGGCAATGTCACACTGGATGCCGGTGGCGGTGTGCAGGTGACGGGCACGATTTCCACTTCCGGCGGTGGTGGTTTGGGTGTGACGCCCGGAGCAAATGCCGGCAACCTGATCATCACCGGCGTGAACCGCGCGATCACGGGCGCCATCACCGCGAGCGGCGGCGCCGGACTCGGGGCGAACCAGAACGCAGGTGCTGCGGGCACAGTGAGCATCACCGGCAGCGGCACGCTGTCCACGGCGGGAATCACCGCAAGGACGGGTAATGCGACGGGCACCGGTGCGGGCGGTGCTGCCGGCAGCATCACGCTCACCGGCAGCACGGTGACCGCCGGGGCGTTGACGACCAGCGGTGGTTCGAACGGCGACGCCGGCGCGATCAGCGTGACCGCGGCCAGCGGCCTGCTGAACCTGACGGGCAACCTGGCGGCCAGCGGTGGTGCTGCGGTTTCGGGTACTGGCGGCAACGACGGGGCAACTGTTGTCCTTGGCGGAGTCAACGTGACGACATTGGCACTGACCGCCAGCGGCTCCAATGGCACGGGGGCGAACCAGGCCGGCGGCGCCGGCGGATCCATCACCGTCAATTCGACCGGTGGCGTGACGACGGGTGCCGTTACGGCATCGGGCGGCAATGCCACCGCAACGAACGGCAACGGCGGTGCGGCCGGCAGCATTGCAGTCAACAACAGCGTCGCCGGCAATGTTGCGACCACCACGCTCACGGCGCGCAACGGTTTGGCGAGGGGCTCCGGTGTCGGTGGCGCGGCTGGCAGCATTGCCGTGAACAACACGGCGGGCAACATCAACACGACGGCGCTGAGCACTGCGGGCAACACCAAGGGCGCCGGCGGCAGCATCACGCTGGAGGCCGCCGGCAACGTGCAGGTCACGGGCACGGTCTCGACTTCGGGCGGCGGCGGCGCGGGCACAACGGCCGGTGCGAATGCCGGCAATTTGATCATCGCCGGCGTGAACCGCGCGATCACGGGCGCGATCACCGCGAGCGGTGGCGCCGGGCTGGGTGTGAATCAGAATGGTGGTGCTGCGGGCACAGTGAGCATCACCGGCAGCGGCACACTGTCCACGGCGGGAATCACCGCAAGCACGGGTAATGCGACGGGCACCGGCACTGGCGGCATCGCCGGGAGCATCACCCTGACCGGTAGCGCAATCACTGCGACGGGAGCCCTGACGACGACCGGCGGCGCCAATGGCGCCGGCGGCAACATATCGGCGACCACAACGGCCGGTTCGCTGAACGTGAACGGCGCAGTGACTGCCAGCGGCGGTGCGGCCGTGGCCGGCAACGGCGGCAACGCGGGCGGGCAGATCCAGTTGGCCGGAGCGGGCGGCGTGACGACGCTGGCACTGACCGGTGTCGGCACGGCAGGCAATGGCGCAGGTCGGTCGGGCGGTGCCGGTGGCGGCGTTAACGTCAGTTCGTCGGCTGGCAACCTGGTGGTCGGCGCGATCAATGTATCCGGTGGCGCTGCCGGGAGCGGCACGGCCGCAGGCGGCAACGGCGGTATGGTGTTGCTCGATGCCGGTGGTGCGTCGCCGCTGATTACGATGTCGGGGATCGCTGCAGCGGGCGGCAATCCCGCAGGTGCCGGCATCGCTGGCAACGGCGGCAATGTGACCGTGAACGACAACTCGCTGCTGGCCGCGAACACGGTGATCAATGCCAGTCCCGGTGCCGGCGGAACCGGTGGCGATGTGATGTTCTCGGGCAGTGTCAATTCGTCCGGCGCCGCACGCACCCTGACGGTCAACACAACGGGAACCACGACTTTTGGCGGCGCAGTGGGCAATGTGCTGGCCCTGGGTACGCTGACCACCAATGCCGGTGGCAGGACGGTGCTGGGCGGCAATGTGACCACGGCCAATGCCGCGGTCAGTTTCGGCGATGCGGTCGAGTTGACCACTGATACGGTCATCACTACCGGCAGCGGAGCCGTGGCATTTGCCGGCACCGTGGACGGCGGCCATGCCCTGACAGTAAATTCTTCAGGCGCAAAAACTTTCGGTGGCGCGGTGGGCGCTACGACCGCGCTGTCCAGCCTCGGGGTCAGTGCCGGCAGCACGACGGCCATCAATGGCGGCAGCATCACCACCACCGGCGCACAATCGTTCGGCAATGCCGTGACGTTGGGCGGATTGCCGGCGGCCACGCTCACTGCCGGCGGGGATGTGTCTTTCAGCAGCACGGTCAATGGCGCGCGGGCGCTGACCATCAACACCCCAGGTAACACCGTGTTCGGTGCTGCCGTGGGCAATACCACGGCGCTGACCGGGATCACCACGAATGACGGCGGGGTCACCAGTCTCGCGGGCAACGTCTCGACGACAAACGCGCCGATCAACTTCGGTGACCAGGTCGTGCTGGCGGGAAACAGCACGGTCAGTGCGGGTTCCGGTGCGGTGACTTTTTCCGCTACCGTGAATTCCTCGGGGGCGGCGCGCGCGCTGACCGTCAATTCGACCGGCGTCACCACCTTTGGCGGCGCGGTGGGCGGCGGCCTCGCACTCGCGAGCCTGACAACCAACGCCGGTGGCAGCACCGTCATCGGCGGCGGTGCGGTGACCACCACCGGCAACCAGAACTGGGGTGATGCGGTGACGCTGACGGCTGACACCGTGCTCACCGGCGCGACACCGACCTTTACATCGACTGTGAATGGCGGAGGACTCAACCTCAGGCTTGATTACAGCGGTCTGACCATCCTCAACGGCGCGAACTTCACCGGCATCCGCAATCTCGAAACCGGCAATGGCGGGGCCACGCAGCTTTCCGGCGCCATCGTGACAACGGGATCGCAGACCTATCACGATTCAGTGACAACAACGGGTGCCGTTACGTTGAACGCGGGCGGCGCCATCAGCGCTTCCGCCCCGGTGACCGCGACGGCTGGCCCGTTGACGCTGATTTCGAGCGCATCCATCGACCTGTCAACGACTGGCAGCGATTTCGGTACGGTGCAGGCCACCGCGGCCGGAAACCTCACGCTGACCGATATCAACAACATCATCATCAGTTCTGTGGCGGCGGGCGGATCGGTACGGATTTCCGCCAGCGGCAACCTCACCCTGAACGGCGCAGTCAGCGCAGCCGCTGCGGGGGATGCCGCGGTGCTTGCCGCCGGCGGCAATTTCAACAATGCGGCAGGAGCGGCCGACGTCAGTACGCCGTCAGGCCGCTGGCTGGTGTACAGCGCCGATCCGGACACTGCGGTCTTTGGCGGTCTCATCAGCGGCAATGCAGGCCTGTGGTCGCAGACCTTTTCCGGCAATCCGCCCGAGACCGTTGCTGTCGGCGGCAACCGCTACCTGTTTGCTGCAGGGCGCGTACTGACGATATCCGCGGGAGATGCCAGCAAGGTCTACGGCGATGATGTCACCGGCCAGCTGACTGCGTATGCGGTCAATGGATTAAACACCAACACCTATGGCGGCGTGATTACCGCAGACACGCAGATAGTTGCGGTGGCCGGTTTGCCGGGGCTGACCTCGGCCGGCACCGCGGCCAATGCCGACGTTGCCGGTTCACCTTATGCCATCACCGCCGGCGCAGGCACGCTGAGCAGCCCTCACGGTTATACCTTTGCCTATTCGGGTGTGCCCGGCCAGCTGACCGTAAGCCCGGCGCCGCTGACAGTGACGGCGAGCGATGCTGCGCGAAATTTTGGCGATCCGAATCCCGCTTTCAGCGCGGCTTATGCCGGACTTCGTGCCGGGGATACGCCTGCGGCGCTGGGAGGAATGCTGCTCCTCAGTACACCGGCGGACCAGTCTTCCCAGCCCGGGTACTATGCGATCAATGCCGCTGGTCTGTCATCGCCCAACTACACACTGACTTACGTGCCGGGCCAGTTGCAGGTGATTGGCCGCACGACTGTCACCGTCAATCCGCAGATGAACGTGCAGGATCAGCTGCTGTCCATTGGTGCTGTCATTGAACCGCGGCAGCGTACGGGTGAAGACTCGACCTTGTCGTGCCGTTACCTCGGCCCGATAGGCGGTTTCGCCTGCGCCGGCAAGTGATTTCTTCGCATTAGCCGGAAAGTGCCGGGGTCAGGGTTGTGCCGGCTGAAACATGAGGAAATACTGGTTGGGCAGGAATCCGTATTCCTCCGACAAGATGTAGCCTGCACGTTTCAACTCGACCTTCACCTGTTCCGCGGCAATGCGCGCCGCGCGCGGTGGACCCACTGGCGAGTCGAGCTTGAAATCAATGATCGCCAGTCGTCCGCCGGATTTCAAGGCGTCCTTCAGCTTTCGGAAGTATTGTTCGCGGTTGTCGATGTGGTGGTAGACATCGACCAGGATGGCGAGATCGACCTTGCCCGGAAGTTTGGGATCACCGGGCTGTGCCTGCACAGCGCTCAGGTTGCCGAGTCCGGAACGTTTTGCACGCTCTGCAAGGTACTTCACCATGTCGGGCTCGGCATCGACCGCGAAGACGCGGCCTTGCGGCACCATGTGAGCGAAACGCACCGCGAAATAACCGGTGCCGGCACCGATGTCGGCAACGACCGCGTCCGGTTTCAGTTTCAGTGCCTGGATCACCTCGTGCGGCTTCTGCCAGGCGTCACGCTGCGGATCGTCGAATATTTTCGCCCAGTGTTCTGCGCCGCTGAAACTGTGGTCATGCCGGTGCGGGGTTTGTGCCGCAGCCGGCAGGACCGATAACGCGCAGAGCACTGTGAGGAGCAGGGGGAGCCGTTTCATGTGGAAGAGTCCTTGTTTGTGCTATTGCGGATTTAATGCGCGTGTTGCTGTTGCCGGCCCTGGGCCGCAGGGACGACAGCGCCGGCGCGTGCGCCGCGCGGTCCGCCCGGTCCCATCGCCATGCGCGCGTCGATGCCGCGGTGGAAGGCGACCGGCCCTTCCTTGACCAGTTCGGTGACCTCGTCGGCGTGTGCCTGCAGCGCCGTGGCCACCTTCGGATCGGGCGAAGTGCGGGTGACGATGGCGCCCTTCGCCGTGAATTCGATCTTGGACTTGATGTTCTTCGCATTGTCGAAAATCACCGGCAGCGTGGTGCTGAAGATGTTGAATTCCTTGCCCTCCTGGAGTCGGCCGGACATGCTGGCAACGTGGGCCTTGATGTCCTGGGCGATCTTCGGATCGTCGGATTCAGTGACGGTCCTGATGCCGTCGGGCAGGCGGGTGACCGTGCGGCGGATTTTGGTGTTTTCATGCACCAGGTTCATCGTAATGCCCATGTCGGCTGCGGAATTGGCGTCCTGCGTGGTCAGCATGCCGACCGGGCCGCGGCCCATGCCCCCGCCCCCGCCCATGCCGGGGCCCATGCCCTGGCGCATCATCGGCTCGTGGCCGGCACTGCCGTGGTCATGCTGGTTGGCGCCGCGCCCGCCGCCTGTGGACTGCGCGAATACGGCACTTGCCGCGAATACGGCACTTGCCGCGAATATGGCCGCTGCGGCTGCGGCGATGGCGATCTGGTTTCCCTGTTTCATCTAGCGCTCCTCGTCATGATCTTGAAAAGACGGAGGGGCCGGACCGCGCCCCTCCCACTGTTGCCGCCAGGCTCAGTGCTTGTGCTCGGTGTTCGCCGGTGCGTTGCGGCCTTGCGGACCGCGGTGCTCCGGCAGGGTGATGCCTTTCTCGGCCGCGCGCTTCTCCATCTCGGTGCGGTTGGCCAGTGCAATCTGCTGGCGCTCTTCCGGGGTTTTGGCGTTGCGCATTTTCTCACGGAGGGCAGTGCGCTCTTCCGGAGTGACCAGCGACTGGCCGGTCTGCGCGCCGTGCTGGCCGTGGCCCTGGGCCTTGCCATGTCCGGCATGTGATTCACCGTGTTTCATGCCTTGCATGCGGCCTTGTTTCATGCCTTCCATGCGGTTCTGGCCGCCGTGGCCCTGCATGCCCTGGTGCTGTCCGCCCTGCTGCGCGCCATGGCCCATGCTGTTACCCATCGGGCTGGCGTGGACGGCGGCGGCAATGCCGAGGGAAAGGGCAACTGCGGCAGTGATCTTGTTCAGCGTATTCATGGTCTCTTCCTTTGTGTAAGTTGGGGAGTTCTGTCCGGGTCCGTTCGCCTTTGCGTGAACGCTCCCGACGCCTGCATTAACGCATTAGCCTGTAAATCAACTGTTACCGGCAAGGGTCGTTTGGTATCGCTGTCTTGCAGCCGGAGAGGCATTGATACACTGCGATACAATTTTTCGGGCGGCTCCCACAGGCCTCCGGTATAAACACGAGCCATGAATGCAGCCATGAATACGCCAAACCATATCCTGGTGGCGGACGGCAACCGGGAAATCCGCAACCTGCTTACCGAGCACCTGCAGCGGCAGGTTTATCGAGTGGCAGCTGGCGCGGCTGGCAAGGGCGTTGAGAGCAGCCGATGAAGCGACGTGAGTTCATTGCTTGCGGCGGACTCGCCGGGGTCGCTTGTCTTGAATTGTTTCAGGCTCCAGCAATGCCGCAGGCTTTCGCGAGGGATGTGGCCAACCCGCTTCCCTTGAGTTTTAGTGGACTGCAGAATGAATTGGCCCGGATCAAGCCCGATGTCGGTCGTTTCCGGCGGGAGGGACCGTTCAAGGTCGATGTGCACGAGAACTATGTCTTGCCTGTATCCACTCAGCGGACTGATGCCGATCTCGCATTCTCGTCGTTCCCGGATATGCAACCGCGTCAGCCGAGCTCGCAACCATTAGCCAAAGATCAAATTGATTCGGACTTGATCCTTGCCCGGCATGCTGAGCGCGTTCCGTTGATCATTTTCATGCACGGTTTTGGTGGCTCGACGATCAACCATTTAGAACAGGCCCGCCACGTGGCTTCCTGGGGCATGCACGCCATTACCCTGCGATTGTTCAATGACAGTGAATGGGGTACGAACGGGCGGACGGTCGCCAGGCTTGTGCGTTTTCTGATGTCGCCCCCAAGGGACCTTGAACCTCGCATTGATCCCGCCAAAATTATTCTTGTGGGATACTCGTTCGGAGCGATTTCCGCCTCGATGGCACTGGCTTTGAAAGCGCCCGCCAAAGGCGCGGTCCTGCTTGACCCCGCTGCTGTCCGCACTGCTATTTCGACCTGGCTGCCCTTGGTTGAGGAGCCTGTGATGATCATCGGAGCTGACGAAAATTATGTTCAGGCGAACCTCCGCGATCACTACTTTCAGCATCTCGGAGGCAACGTAGTCGAGGTATCAGTCAAGGGTGCGACTCATGAAGATGCCCAGTCTATGGAGGATGTCGAAACGACGAGGGAGCGGCAGACTACGTTCAACAGCATAATCACCGCGGCAGCTTTCAGCCTTGCCGGTGGTGGCGCGCTTGAATATGTGTGGGCGAGCATTAAAAGCGAGCTTGACGGCGGGAGGCTTTTTGGGGCGCGAAGAAAATGACTGCATGGTTTGCGATCAATAATTTCAGGACTATTGAGTATTACGTAACTGCGCGACACTCCTCCCTCACCCTCGATTCCTCTCCCTCCGGGACCAGGGGACACTGGAAGCGAAGCAGAGGGATCGAGGGTGAGGGAACATGTCGGAATAGATATGCCGTGTCATGGGGTTTGGTAATCCTCAATAATGGGAGTTTTAAATACCAGCCATGAACGTACCAGACCACATCCTCGTGGTTGACGATGACCGGGAGATCCGCAGCCTGCTCACTGAGTACCTGCAGCAGCAGGGCTACCGCGTCAGCGCGGCCGCTGACGGCAGGGGGCTGCACGCGGCGATGGCACAGGCCCACCCCGACCTGGTGATTCTCGACCTGATGCTGCCCGGCGAGGACGGCCTGACGCTGTGCCGGGAGTTGCGTGCACGCTCCGAGGTGCCGGTCATCATGCTCACCGCCCGCGGCGAGGAGACTGACCGAATCGTCGGGCTCGAACTGGGTGCCGATGACTATGTCGCCAAGCCTTTCAGCCCGCGCGAGCTGCTGGCGCGCATCAAGAGTGTGCTGCGGCGCGCGCGTGCCCTGCCCGAAAATCTGAGGAGCGGCGACACCGGCGTATTCCGCTTTGCCGGGTGGACATTGGATGCGGCGACCCGCAATCTGACTTCTCCGCAAGGCGTGCTGGTGGCGCTCTCCGGCACTGATTTCCGGCTGTTGAAGATTTTTGTTGAACATCCCAACCGTGTGCTGAACCGTGACCAGTTGGTCGACCTGATGCTCGCGCGCGAGGCCGGCCCCTACGACCGCGCGATCGATATCCAGGTGAGCCGCCTGCGGCAGCGGCTCGGCGAGGACGCGAAGGAGCCCGTGATCATCAAGACCGTGCGCGGGCAGGGTTATGTGTTTGCCGCGCATATCGAGAGCGCGCCGCAATGACGCTGCTGCCGCGTTCACTGTTCAGCCGGCTGACGCTGGTGCTGCTGGGCGGCCTGCTGGTTGCACAGTTTCTCAGCTTTGCGATCCACATGCATGACCGTGGCGAACTGCTGGCACAGGCGAGCGGCATGCAGTCGGCCCAGCGCATCGCCGACATCGTCAATCTGCTCGATCCGCTGACACCTGCGGAGCGGCAGAAGATCGTCCGGGTGCTGGCGGCGCCGCCGTTGGCGGTCAGCCTCGATCGGCCACCCTTGCGGCTGGCCGACGCAGAGAGCGAATCAGGAGCGCGGGCGCTGATGTTTGAGTCGATGCTCAGACGTTATCTCGGTAATGAACGGCCACTGACCGTGGCGCTGGCCATTGGCCGGCAGGGGCAAGGGCAGGGGCGGGGTGGTGCCGGTATGTATTCCCCGCGCTGGGCTGAAGAAAGCGGCGAGTCGGCGCCGCCGATGATGCGCCAAGGCGGTGGTGGGGGTGGAGGACTGGTCTTCGTTGCCCAGGTCACGCTGAGCGACGGCACGCTGGCGACTTTCGACACACGTCCGCCGCAGGCTACCGAGCACTGGCCGTACCGGCTGCTCGCCAGCATCGTGCTGTTGCTGGTGGCGGTCATCGTGGTCTCGCTGATCGCGGTGCGCTGGGCGACACGGCCGCTGAAAACTTTGGCTGATGCCGCCGATGAGCTGGGGCGCAATATCCATCGCCCGCCACTGGCGGAGCAGGGGCCGACCGAAGTCCTGCGCGCTGCCCGCGCCTTCAACACCATGCAGTCGCGGCTGGCCAGTTATCTGCGCGAGCGTACCCAGGTGCTGGCGGCAATGTCGCACGACCTGAAGACACCGATTACGCGCTTGCGGCTGCGTGCCGAGTTGCTGCAGGACGAACAATTGCGCGACAAGTTTGAGCGCGACCTGTGCGAGATGGAGACCATGGTGGCCTCAGCGCTCGATTTTCTGCGCGGCATGGACAACGGCGAGCCGGTGCGGCCGTTGGAGGTGAACGCAATGCTGGAGAGTCTGCAGGCGGACCTGCGCGAGACCGGCGGTGCGGTGACAATCGAGGGGCGCGCGGCAAGCCCGTATCCGGGCCGGTCACAGGCGCTGAAACGCTGCCTCGCCAATCTGCTGGAAAATGCAATCAAGTATGGCAAGTCGGCCCATGTTGTGGTGGATGACGACAAGGACCGGCTGCAGATCAGTATTCTCGATGAAGGCCCGGGCATACCACCGGAACATCTCGACAAGGTCTTCGAGCCTTACTACCGCGTCGAAGGTTCGCGCAACCGCGATACCGGCGGTACGGGCCTTGGCCTCGCAATCGCGCGGAATGTCATCGAACTGCATGGCGGCGGCATCAAGCTGCAGAATCATGCCGGGGGAGGTCTGTTGGTGACCGTCGTTTTGCCAAGGCAGCAGTCGATCGGTAAATAAAAAAATAAATAAAAACAACAACTTAAAAGACTTTTTTTTGGCGCAGCATCATTCCGCTTCATGAATCACCGATGACTGTGCGCTATTGCGCTGGTGTCTCGCTGCTTGGAGCGACAAAATATTCCGCAAGGAGATGGCATGGCGCGGGGCAGAACCCATCCACTGGAATCGCTGATCGACACCATGGCGCGCTGGCCCTGGTGGGCCGGCGTACTTGCGGCAATGGTTTCGGGCCTGCTGTTGCAGGCGCTCATGTACTTCACTATTTCCGGCAGCGATGCTCCGTCCGGCGGGTCATGGTCCGCGTTCGGGGCGGCGACGGGCGGACTGGTGCAGGGACTGCAGTATCTGCTGCCTGTGTTTTTTCTGGTCGCTGCGGCGATGTCGGCCTGGCTGGACTTCCGGCGCCGCCGGAACTATGCCGCGGTCGCCGGTGAACGCGGGCACGCGGCACTTGAACTGCTGTCATGGCGCGAGTTCGAGAACCTTGTCGGCGAGTTCTTCAGGCGCAAGGGCTTCCATGTCGAACAGCGCACTGGCGGTGAGGCCGACGGTGGTGTGGATCTGGTGGCGAGCATCGGCGAAGACCGGTATCTCGTTCAGTGCAAGCACTGGCGGGTGCAGCGCGTTGGCGTGAAAGTGGTGCGCGAGATTTGCGCCGTGGCCGCGGCCGAAGGAGCAGCCGGCGTTTTCGTGGTGACCTCCGGATCTTTTACAGAAGAAGCGCGCCGCTTCGTCGCGGAAAACCGCATCGACATCGAGCTGATCACCGGCGGCCAGCTGCGGCAGATGATCCGCGGGCTCGAGTACACGCCCTGACCATGGCCCTGTGCGGTGGTGCTGCGTTAAGATGGCGGGACGGCGTCAAGGCCGGCAACCGGGGGAAGTTACAGATGGCGAACACGAAGCGATGGCATGTCGCGGCTCTGGCCGCAGGGACAATGAGCTGCGTTGCGGGATACGTGCAGGCGGCAGAATCGACTTATCCGCAGCGCCCGGTGCGCATGATGGTGAGTTATCCACCGGGCGGCCCCAGCGACCTGACTGCACGCCTGGTGGGGCCGCGCCTGACTGAAGCGCTGGGCCAGCAGGTCGTCATCGACAACCGCGGCGGTGCTGGCGGTACGCTGGCGGTGACCTTGCTGACTCAGGCAGCCCCCGACGGCCACACGCTGCTGATGTCGGCGGGCGGCGAGATTGTCATCGCGCCCAATCTGCGGCTGAAGCTGCCCTACGATCCGACCAAGGACATCAAGCCCATCAGCCGTGTCGGTGCGAGCCAGTTGGTGCTGGTGGTGCATCCTTCGGTGCCGGCGAAATCGGTGAAGGACATGATCGCGCTGGCGAAAGCGAAGCCGGGCAGCCTCAATTACGCTTCTGCAGGATCGGGCTCGACTGCACACCTGGCCGGTGAGCAGTTCAAGCACCTCGCCAACATCGACATCGTGCATATTCCCTACAAGGGTGCTGGCCCGGCCCTCGCCGAACTGATGGCAGGACAGGTGCACATGCTGATCAGCGCCTATTCCTCGGCCTTTGCGCACATTCAGGCGGGCCGGTTGCGGGCGCTGGGCGTCACCGGTACGAAGCGTCTGGCGTCTGCGCCCGAGCTGCCGACCATCGCCGAGACCCTCCCCGGATACGAAGTGCTGTCCTGGTACGGCGTGCATGCGCCGAAGGGCACTCCGCCGGCGATCGTCAACCGCCTGCATCGCGAGCTGTCGACGATTGTGCGCCGGCCGGAAATTTCCGAGCGTCTGGCCGCGCTGGGCATCGAGCCCGAGGGTAATTCGCCTGACGAGTTTCTCGCCCAGATCAAGGCCGAGATTGCAGCCTGGGGCAAGGTCATTACCGCGGCGAAGCTGCCCAGGGAATAAAAGTCCGGACTGCTTCGATGTACCGATGTGGTTGCGGGGCAGGACCGGATTTTTCGTGTGTATCGGCCTATGGCCGGCGCACGCTGCGTGTTGCCGGTGCCGCATTCACGGCGCTGGCACTGGTGGTTCCGGCGCGTGCGCAGGAGACCGTCACCCTGCCCGAAGTTTCTGTCAGCGCGACCCGCGTCGAGCGCGAGAGCCTGGATCTGCCGGTATCCATTGATGTGATCGACCGGCGGACGATCCGTGAAGCGGGTCCGCAGGTGAATCTTTCCGAAGCACTGGGGCGTGTGCCGGGCATCGCGGTGCAGAACCGTCAGAACTACGCCCAGGACCTGCAGATTTCATCCCGCGGTTTCGGCGCGCGTGCCGCCTTCGGTGTGCGCGGTATTCGCCTCATTGCGGACGGCATTCCGGCCACCATGCCCGACGGCCAGGGCCAGGCGGCGAACTTCAGCCTTTCCTCAGCGCAGCGCATCGAGGTGATGCGCGGACCGTTCTCGAGCCTGCACGGCAATGCCGCCGGCGGCGTGGTGCAGATATTCACCGCCGAGGCGCCGCCGGAGCCGACCTTCATGGTGGATGCCAGTCTCGGCAGTTATCGCAGCGCGCGCCTCGGTCTGCAATACGGCGGGCGGCACGGGCCGCTCGGGCTGCGGCTCGAGGCCGCGCGTTTCGAAACCGGCGGTTATCGTGACCACAGTTCGGCGCGACGTGACACCAGCAATGCCCGAATCAGCTACGACAGGGGCCGCGCCGGGCGCCTGACGGTGGTGCTGAACAGCCTCGATCAACCGGAGACCGAGGATCCGCTGGGACTGACTGCGGCGCAGCTTGCGCAGAATCCGCGCCAGGCCGTGGCCGCAGCCTATGTGTTCAATACGCGCAAGAGCATTGCCCAGGGGCAGGCCGGTTTCACATACGACATCGATCTCGGGGGCGGACATGCCCTGCAGGCGCGCACCTATATCGGCGATCGCCGGGTGACCCAGTATCTGGCGATACCGCTCGCGGTGCAGGCCGTACCGACGCACTCCGGCGGCGTGGTTGACCTCGATCGCAGTTATGGCGGGCTGGGTCTGCGCTGGAGTCATGAGGGACAGCTTGCCGGACGGCGGGCGGCGTTCAGTGTTGGTGTCGATCATGACCGCATGGCCGAGCGGCGGCGCGGTTTCATCAACAACATGGGCAGCAGCGGTGCGCTGAAGCGTGACGAGGATAACCGCGTCGAAAACGCCGATGTTTACGCCCAGGCTGAGTGGCAGGCATTGCCACGGCTCGGGCTGCTGGCCGGCCTGCGCCACAGCCGCGTGCGCTTTGAATCGCAGGATTATTTCATCGCCGCCGGCAACGCCGACGACAGCGGCGCAGTGGACTATGTGCGCACCACCCCGGCGCTGGGCGCAAGCTTCCGCGTTTCGCCGCGTCTGAATGTTTATGCAAACGCCGGTCGCGGTTTCGAAACTCCGACTTTCGTCGAACTGGCCTACCGGCCCGGCGCCGCCGCAGGTCTCAACTTCGCACTGAAGCCTTCGACCAGCCTGCATCGCGAGTTGGGCATCAAGGCATTGACGGGGGATCACGGCCAGCTCAATGCGGCGCTGTTCCGCATCGATACCCGGGACGAAATCGTCGTCAACAGTGCTGCCGGCGGGCGCAGTGATTTTCGCAATGCCTCGGGCACCCGGCGCAAGGGGCTGGAACTGGCGTGGCAGCAGCGCCATGCCGGCGGATTCGAATCCGCGCTGGCTTGGACACTGCTTGATGCCAGCTTCCGCCAGCCATTCGTGTCCGGTACGCCGCCGCTGGTGGTGGCCGCGGGCAACCGCCTGCCGGGTGTCGCGGCGCGCCAGTTTTATGGCGAGCTGCTGTGGCGTGACGCAGCCAGCGGTTTTCATGCCGGCGTCGAACTGCGTCATGTCGGCAAGGTGTATGTCAACGACCGCAACAGCGAGTCTGCGGCGGCCTATACCATCGGCAACCTGCGCGCCGGTTTCATGCAGCGCGGCCGCGGCTGGCGGTTCTCGCAATTCCTGCGTGTGGACAATGTGGCCGATCGTGGCTATGTCGGATCGGTGATCGTCGCCGACGGCAACGGCCGCTACTACGAGCCGGCCCCGGGCCGCGCCGTGACCCTGTCGGCGACTTTAGAGTTTCGCTACTGATCCGCTACCGGGTATTCCTAAGGTGCGGCGCTGGTCTTGGCCGGCGCCGGGGATCTGAAGATGCGCTGGGGTGGAGTGCCCGAGATGTACTGGATGCGCTCCAGCGCGGGAACCGCAGTCTCGTTGCAGACCTTGCGCACGCGAAAGGTCTGGATCGGCGGCACCCACCCGCTCTTCGACTGGCAGACCACTTCGACGCAGGATATCTGCTTGAGCCAGGCACAGATGCTGATGTCCTTGTTGCCGGCATCACGAATCTGGGTAAGGAAGGGTTCGTGGGGATAATGCGGCTTGTTGTTGCCAAGCTCGGACATCACGTCCTGATGCACCGTGTAGAAACTGCCGTTGACCACCATCAGCTCCAGTACTTTTTCCATGAAGCGCGTCAGATTGTCGGTGTAGGAGAATCCGCCGATGACGTCGCTGATCAATTGGAATGAGCCGCCAAGTTCATCGCTGGTGAAATCGCGTAGCGGCTTGTTGAACACGTAACGCATCCTCGCCGGCTCGACGGTTGCCGCCGCGCGATACCAGGCTTCCGTGCGGCGGTCCTCGATCGACATGGCGACCGTGCTGGCCTTGCGGCGCAGCGGGGTTCTGACGGTCTCGTCGACTTCGACCGCCGGGGAGTGGTAATCGATCATGGCCTGTCCGCGTCCGGCACCGATGTCGAGCCAGCGATCGGTGGGGCCCAGGTTTTCGACGGCGGATTCGAATCCGGGCATCAGGGCAAGGACGTAGGCGGCGAGGCCGCGGTCGATGACATAACCCTCGGGCCGGGTTTCACCGCGGCTGTGGTAAATGCTTTGCTGCCGGGACGCCTCGACATCGAAGACAGGTGATGCGGCCGGTGCCGGCAGTGCGATGCCCGCGAGGGCAATGAGCCCGGCGAGCAGACGATGGGTGGTGGCGATGCTCTGCAACATGGTCCTCCGTTGTAATAGCTGTGTATTTTATTTTTTCCGGGCGTCGAAGAGGCGGCCGGCGGCGATTGCGGGCTCATAACTTTGCCAGGCGTAGTCCAGCTGGCCGGTGGAACTGATGCTGATCGCGGCTGTGGTGAGTGCACTCAGGAAGGCGAGCCGTTCCTGGTTGTCGGCGTCATCACTGAGGCTGAACTGCGCATCTTCATGTCCTGCACCGCGGATCGACAGTTCACCGGCATTGCCACGGAGGTTGTTCAGGAAAATCTCGCGGCCGCGAGCAGGAAACACCGCATCATCTGCGAGGATGATCATCACCGGGCGGCCGATGCGGCCCAGGGCTGTGGGGAGCCCCTTGCCGAAGGATGCCGGGTCGAGCAGCACGCCGCCGATCACGGGCGCGCCCTGACCCATTGCAAAGGACACGGCCGAGGCGCCGAAGGAGTGCCCGACCAGGAGGATATTCCGGGTATCGATATCGGGAAACTGGGCGGGCCGCTTGCGGATGTAGTCGGCAACGCGCGCGAGCGTGCGGCCGTGGGTTACCCAGGAGCCGCGGTTGGGCAGTTGCAGGACGATGCTGTTGATGCCCCAGGTCGCGAGATGCATGCCCTGGTAGGCATGGTCGGCCTTGCCGTTGTTGTAGCCGTGCAGCAGGATCACGAGCGGCGCATTGTTGCCCAGCGCCGAGATGTAGAAATCGGCGGGAATACGCTCCTTGGCGGAGAGCCTGATGAACTGGCCGCTGCGCACGCTGACCTCGAAGGGGCCGCGCCGCCTGAACTGGTCGACGCCGAGGTTGCGCTCCACCACCTGCGTGCGCACGGTTTCACTCTCCAGCACCTTGGTCACGGGGTCGGGCTTGAACACGATCGGGGTGACATCGGTGGATGGCATCTGCGCGCAGCTGCCGACCAGCACCATCAGCGCGACGGCGGTGAGTACGGCGGCAAGCCGGCTGCTACGGGGCACGGGATGGATCACGCTGCGGGATGTCATGTGCGAATTGTGTCGGTTCCGGGAACGGACTGCAATCCGGAGACCAGACCGTGCGCCCCGAATTTCAGGCAAAGCTCGCGGCATACCCAGGCGTCTGTCGCGGCGTAGGCAATCTGCGCCGGCGTCAGCTGCGGCGCCGCCCAGTTCGTGGTCTTGGCGCCCTTGGGTACGCGGCAGCCGAGCAGCAGGCCGGCAAGGTTGCGCACGCCAGTCTGGCCGTAGCCCTGGCGCTTGGCGATGACGCCGAGATCGATCACCTGCCGGTCTTCGAAGGGGAAAACCTGCCTGAGCATGCGCAGGTCATGGGCCAGCGATACTCCGGCCTTGACGATATCCGCAGCCAGCATCTCCGCGAGCAGGCCGCGGGTGTCCGGGTAACGCAGCGGAAGAATATGCACGGCGTTTGCGGTGGCGACCTGTGCCAGGCTCGGCAGATAACTCTCGCCCTTGCGGAATGCGGGGCGGGTTTCAGTGTCGAAGCCGACGACAGCATCGCCGAGGATGTCCTGGCGCGCCGCATGCAGCAGCGCCGGCGTGTCGACGAAATGGATCGGGCCTTCGTAGCGAACCACCGGCAGTTCGTTGAGTGCTTCGCGAGTGATGGCGCGCGGGGTGGCGGAGTTCATGGCGCGAGGGTAACCGATTGCCGTCCTGCATGGTACAGTCGAGATACGGTCAAGACGATGAGGAAGCACGGGAAAACAATGGCGGCGGCGCGGTGTCCCCGGCCGTGGTGGGTGGTCTGGCTATTGCCGGCGGCCCTGTCCGCCTGCGCGCCGCTGCCGCTCTACACCACGCTGCCGGTGGAAATGCATCCCTCGCCGAATTTCAGCGAGCGGCGACCGAACTACGTGATCCTGCATCACACCTCCAACAACACGGCTGAGCGGGCACTGACGACGCTGACCAGCCGGCTGACCCAGGTCAGCGCGCATTACCTGGTGGCGCGCGATGGCCGCATCATTTACCTCGTCGATGAACAGAAGCGTGCCTGGCATGCCGGCGATTCGTACTGGGGCGGCAACCGCGATCTCAACTCCTCGTCGATCGGCATCGAGCTCGACAATAACGGCCGCGAGCCTTATCCGGATGCGCAGATCGAGGTGCTGATCGCGCTGCTCGGCGATCTTGCGGCGCGCTGGAACATCCCGCCGGCCAATGTGCTCGCTCACGGTGATGTCGCGCCAGGGCGCAAGGTCGATCCCGGTGCGCTGTTTCCCTGGCGACGTCTCGCCGAGGCGGGTTTCGGGCTGTGGTGCGATCCACCGTATCCGCAGCCGGCGTCGACGGCGGATGATGCCCTGTTGCTCGCGGCACTGGGTTATGACGTGACCCGGCTGCCGGCGGCGGTTGCTGCGTTCAAGCGACGCTGGGCCCCCGCTGATTCAGCGCCGGGGCTCAGCGAAGAGCAGCGGGCGCTGCTGCACTGCCTCATCGGCAAGAAGCAAGCTGGTGAGCAGTGAACGGTGAGCAGTGAGTGGAGACTGTTTGTGTCGAGCGTTGCGTTCTGCTCCCGCTCACCGCTCACTGTTTACCCGCCCGCAAACTCTGAAGTATCCCCAACGCCTTGTCCATCGAGAACTCATAAGTCTGCGGACTCCAGGCCTGGGCATTCTCGCGCATCATGTAGCCGTGCTGCACGCCGGGGAACACATGGACTTCGAGATTCGTCTGTTGCTGCGCTCGCGCGGTGTAGGCCGCCAGCACATCCGGCGGCGCGGCGAAGTCCTGGTCGCCCCAGATCAGGCATACCGGTTTCTCCAAATCGTCGAATTCATGCAGAAAATCCTTCATCTGCGTGCTGTGGCAGCCGATGCCGGCGTCGAAGCCAAGACGCTTCGGGCCGATGACGGCATAGGGGCCGCCAAAACAGAAACCCATGGTTGCCGCCTTGCCGTTGTGCAGCGGCAGCTTGCGCACCATCGCCAGCGTGTCGGCAATGTCCGTTTCTCCGGCCTTCAGCACCGGCAGGCGCGGCAGGGAACGCTGGCCTGCACGTTCGTCATCGCGCGGCAGCGGGCCGGGCAGGGTGCGCCAGAACAGGTCCGGCGCCGCGGCGATGTATCCCTTCGCTGCGAACGCGTCGGCGATGCCGCGGATGTCGGCGTTGACGCCATGCACCGCCGGGGCGAGAACCACTGCGGGCGTCTTCGCGTCTCCGGCAGGCAGCGCGAGATAACATTCGAATTCACCGCTGCCAGTGGAGGAGCGGATCCTGATGCGCCGGCCAGACATGGCCTTCAGCCCGTGGCCAGCAGTTCGACTTCGAACACCAGCGTCGCGTTCGGCGGAATCACGCCGCCGGCGCCACGTGCGCCGTAGCCGAGCGCTGGCGGGATCGTCAGCTTGCGCTTGCCGCCGACTTTCATGCCCTGCACGCCCTCGTCCCAGCCGCGGATCACGCGGCCGCCACCGAGCGGAAACACGAAGGGGTCGTCGCGGTCCTTGCTCGAATCGAATTTCTTGCCGTCAGTAAGCCAGCCGGTGTAATGCACAGTGACTTCCTGACCGGCCGCGGCTTCCGCGCCGTTGCCGGTGACGAGGTCTTCAATGATCAGTCCGCTTGCGGTGGTAATGGCTGGCATGTCCGTTCCTTGGTCGTTTGCAAATCGAGGCCGCATTATGCCCGGGCTTACTGCGTGGCGAAACCCGCAGGACACCGGTTATTTGCCGGCGGAGGCCTGCATGCGTTTGCGATGCTCGGGCGTGGTCAGCATCACGCGCCCCCAGTCAACCGTGCTCGTAGTGCCGTCGAGGCTCACCCAAAGGTCCTTCAGTTCCCATTCGGCAAACTTCGCGGGAAAACGCGAACGCTGGCCGACAATTTTTTCGCTGCGCTGGCGGGTCGGTTCGCCATATTTCCGGGTCAGGTCTTCCAGCGCCGTGCCCTGGCCCTGAATGCCCCAGGTATCGATGTGGATGGCGACGATGACATCGTTGGCAGTTTCGACCAGTAGCTCGCCACGTGCCCAGGGCACGACTTTGGGCCGCGGGTAGAACACGCGGTGCTGATCGGTGCCCCAGGCAGTTTTTACCCGTTGCGCTGCGTTATGGCAGTGGCGATCGGTCAGTGCATCCTGGTTGCGGGCGCAAGCTGGAAACTGGAAACGCGTGCCGAGCTCGACGCCGAACAGCGCATTGCGGGATTCGGCGGCTTGAACTGCCGCGGGCAGGCACAGCAGCAGCGTGCACAGCAGATGGCGGAATGATTTCATTGGCGGCATGATACGTGGCTTGTATTCATAACTGACATATCCATAACAGACAGCGGGACGGGCAGTGGGTTCATGGCAGGTTTACATTGCGCGCTGCGCGGACGGCACGCTGTATACGGGCATCGCGCGTGATGTTGAGCGCCGCATCGCCGAGCACAATGCAGGCAAGGGCGCGGCGGCGAACTATACCCGGTCACGGCGCCCGGTGGTGTTGGTTTACTGCGAGTCTGCGGAAAACCGTTCGGCCGCGAGCCAGCGCGAATACCGCATCAAGCAGCTGAGCCGCGCGGAGAAGCTGGCGCTGGTGCTGGCCTCAGGCGGTCCTGCGGCCGGCACGCAGCAGAATTAGCAGCAGCATTGACGCCGCGCCCCAGCAGGCGGCCGGCAGGTAGATCAGCGCCTGCTGCAGGCCGGCATCCTGATTGAGCTGGGTGGCGATCAGCAGGATGCGCAGCATCGCGGCGAATGCCAACATGGAAAACAGGCCGCCGGTGGCAAAACCCTCGCGCCCGCTGCGCCCGAGCAGCATCGCCGCACCGAATGCGCCGAACATCACTGCGGCCCAGGCAGCGCCGGCGGCGATCTGCGCGGCGACCAGCGTGGAAAGCGAGGTCGCCTGCGGGGCATAAAGAACTGCGATAGTACCGGCCAGCGTGCCGGCTGCCAGCACCCTGAAATCGCCGTAACGACGGATCAGCAGGGTCAGCGGCAGCATCGCCAGGTTGAATCCCGCCCAGAATGCCGGCATCAGGTAGCCGAGCTGTTCCGCTGGCACGAAGCGCAGATACTGCGGCGCCGAGGACAGCGAGAAATGCACCTGGAAGCCGAGTGCGGCGAGGGCAACTACGGCGAGGAACCCGGCTATCGGCAGAGGTTTGCGTGCCGGTGTTTCCGCAGTCTGCGCGCTGGCGGCGAGGCTGCGCTCGGCCCAGCCCAATGCGCAGGCGGCGATCGCCACCGACACCGAGGCCAGCGCGAAAGGCAGCCGGGGATCGGCATCGCGCAGCGCGATGGTCAGATATGGAGCGACAGCGCCGGCGATGCCGAAACCGAACAGCCAGAGCCCGGAAATCACCGGCCGCGCACCGGATGCGGCGTACTTGCCGATCAGCATCAGCGGCGGCGCGCGCAGCGCCGAGGAGGTCACAGTCCAGAGGAAGGTCAGTGAGAGCAGCAGCAGCGGACTGGCCAGCGGCGCGGCGAAGGGCAGCAGCAGGAACGCCAATGCGGAAAGCAGTGTCACCAGCGCCAGCCGCGGCCCGAGGCGGCCAACGACACGCGACATGCGGTCCGCCCGCGCGCCCATCAGCCAGTCGGCGATGACGAACACCAGCTGGTCGGCGATGAGTATCCAGAGTATCCACGACTTCGGAATGCCGGCTTCCGCAGCCAGTCGCGGCAGGAAAATGATGTACACCGTCCACGTCAGCGTGAACAGCAACTGGAGCAGCGCGAAGTAGACGCCGATGCGCGGCGTGAGCGTAGTCATGGCGGCGGGCGCAGTTTGACCAAGCAGGCGCGGCCGGTCAATCAGTGCGTGTTTGCTAACATGCTGAGGCGACCCCTGCCTACCTGAAGGAACATGCGGAACCATGACAGCCATCAACAACCCGGCCGCCGACGTCTTTGAGGCGGCTCAATCGCGCCGCTCGATTCGCGCCTATCGTTCTGACCCCGTGCCGCTTGAGACCCTGCGCAGCATCGTCGAACTCGGGCGCCATGCGCCCAGCGGCTCCAACCTCCAGCCCTGGCAGGTGCATGTGCTGACGGGGACAACGCTAAAGCGCGTCGGACTGGCGATTCAAACAGCCTTCCTCAACGACGAGCCCGGGCACCGGCGCGATTACGATTATTACACCGACCCGGTGTTCGAACCCTACCTCGCGCGGCGGCGCGCCTGCGGCTGGGGGCTTTACAGCACGCTGGGCATCGGCAAGGGCGACCATGAAAAATCGAAGGCCTGGCGCGCGCAGAACTACGTTTTCTTCGGTGCGCCGGCCGGTCTGATATTCACTATTGATTGCAAGCTTGAAAAAGGCAGTTGGCTCGACTACGGCATGTTCCTGCAGACGCTGATGCTGGCGGCGCGTGCGAGGGGCCTGCATACCTGCGCCGAGGCCTCGATCGCGAGTTATCCGGATATCGTGCGCCGTGAACTCGGCCTCGGCGAAGATCGCGTGGTGATTTGCGGCATGGCGATGGGTTATGCCGATGGCGATGCCGTGGTCAACAGCTTCCAGCCGCAGCGTATCGGACTCGCGGATTACGCCACTTTCCTTGATTAATAAATATCAATAAAAACAAGTATTTATAATCAAGGGTAGAACACGCGTTTGCCGGAGCGCGGTGGCAATGTCTGCAGGTGACACCAGCCCGGCGTCGCTTCCGGGTGCTCCAGCCACAGCTGCAGTTCTTCAAGCACGGCGAGGTTGGCCATGCACCATGCATCCAGTCTGCCGTTGCGGTCCTCGAGGTCGATAGCGAGGCAACTGAGATGTTTGCTGCCTTGCGCGGCGCCGGGTACCGTCGCGTTGATCGCCGCGGGACGCCAGCCCGAGCTGATCCGGCACACGAAGCCGGCGCGCCGCAGCAGGCGGTTGACGCGGCGCAGGGTTTCGCGCGCGTTGGCGCGCAGCTCGCGCGTAAGTTCATGTCGATGCAGCTTGTCCCGGCCCATGTAATAGTCGGCAAGCTTCAGCGGTGGCGCGGATTTGCGGACGGACATGGACCGCAAGATTACCCGATTTGCGGTGCTGCGCTTACACTAGCGGAACAACAATCAACGCAAACAGGGAAACCGGAACATGGCGGAAAATATCGGCTCACGCGCAGGTGATGTTTACGGCTTCGACGCCTTCTCACCGCAGCAAATCGCCGACCGCGTGCAGAACGTCGGCGTGGTCAAGGCGCGGCTGCCGCTGCTGTCGATGGTGATGCTGGGCGTACTCGCCGGCGCCTTCATCGGGCTTGGCGCGCTGTACTACACGCTGGTGATCAGCGATGCGAGTCTGTCGTTTGCCGTGGGTCGGGTACTCGGAGCGGTGTGTTTTTCTCTGGGTCTGCTGCTGGTCGTGGTGGCTGGTGCAGAACTCTTCACCGGCAACAACCTGCTGGCAATGGCCTGGGCCGACGGCAAAGTCAGCACGGGCGAGGTGCTGCGCAACTGGGCGGTGGTCTGCACCGCCAATTTCATCGGTGCCGCCGGCCTCGCGCTGCTGGTCTACTGGTCCGGGCATGCCGGCCTCAACAACGGCGCGATCGCGCAGGCTTACCTGAAAATCGCGGCGGCCAAGAGCACGATGCCGCTGGCGGAGCTGTTTTTTCGCGGCGTGCTGTGCAATGTGCTGGTATGCATGGCGGTGTGGATGGTGCTCGCCGGGCGCAGCGTCGTCGACAAGTTCGTCGCCATCGTGCTGCCGATATCGGCCTTCGTTGCCGCCGGTTTCGAGCACTCGATCGCCAACATGTATTTCTTTCCGCTGGCGCTGCTGCTGAAGGAGAGCGTCGTCTCGCTGCCTGCCGGCGCCGACGCCATCACGGTTTACGCAATGTTCCGCAACCTTGTGCCGGTGATCGCCGGCAACATCGTCGGCGGCAGCGTGCTGGTGGCGCTGGTGTACTACGTCATCTACCGCAGGCCGGCGGCTCAGTGACGGACCTGCTGATTCATGCCACGCTGACCGTCAGCGGCGAGCGCGCGCAGTTGCCGGCGGTGGAGGCGCGCATCGCAACGCTGCTCGCCGCCGAGGCCAATGCCGGCGAGTTCGAGGCGCATCATGGCGAAGACGCGCTGGCCTACGATTTCATGGTGCGCGGCGGCATTCCTTTTCCGGCCTTTGCCGCGGCCTCGCAGGAATTTCCAGGCATCACGATCACTGCCGAATGGGTCAATGTCGGGGCCGGCCGCAGGGGACGTGCCCGCCTCAGCAATGGCGGCATCACCGAACATGTCGAGGAGGCACTCGACACGGCAGCCGGCGAGGCGAACCGTTATCTTGAGGCGGCTGCCGACGCCACGATCAGTCTCGCCTTCGCGCTGCAGCGGCGCGCTGCCGGTGAGTGGGTGGGGTATGTGCTGAACCACGAGCGTGACGCGCTGTTCCGCATCACGCGGGATGGCGATGCGGTGGAGCTGCTGGCTACCGAAGGCGCGGCGGAATGGGCCTGGCGCTGGCAGGGCGGTCCCGATATCGAGGCTTCTGCGGTACAGGCGGTGGTGCCGCCGCAGCCGCTTGATCGCGAGTTGTATGCAGAACTTGAATCACTGGCGGAAGGTTTCGTCGGCGACGGCTTCTGGCTGCGCGATGCAGCCGAGGCCGACAATGCCATCGAGCTCGACCGTTTCGTGCGTTACGGCTATACGGTCCGCGACGCCAATGTGCGGGCGGCCCGACTCCATCGCCTGCGCGCAGACCTGGGCGCGGACGCTGCGCTGGAACATTCAACGCTGGATGCGGACAACATCTGGATCAGGGATCTGCTCTTGAGATGCTGGCAATCAGGTGCCTAAGTAATTCCGTAATCTGGTGATGGTGGCCTTCCATCACCAAGCGCCCAACAAAAAATGAAATTCCCTTCTATCGTCAGGTGAGCCCCCACGGGGGCTGTAGCCCGGATGAAACGAAGTGGAATCCGGGTCAGTCGTCGATATTAGCCACCGTGTCCCCGGATTCCGGCCTGCGGCCTGCTTCCGTATATGGACTCCTCCCGGTTTGCAAACACGGCATGGATTGCAGTAGGTACGATTGCTCACGTATATCCGGCCTGTTCGTCGGGTCAATGACCCTGGCCATAATGGGCTATTCGCGCGCCTTCTC
>JAUXYA010000006.1 GCA_030684405.1 Burkholderiales bacterium
TGAGGGAGAAGTGTCGCGCAGTTACGTAATACTCAATAAAGAGTGCAACTGGTTTTAAAAAGCCAACTGAAGATGACAAGCTATGTGGTCTGCGAACTTCGGCGCTGTCAGGATTGCGGCCAGCCGGTGGGGGCCAGGGACAAGTTCTGTGCGCGTTGCGGAGCGAAGCTGCCGCGCGAACCAAAAGCGACCTGGCTTGCGATCTGAAAAGACGATCATTCAAGCTTGCGTGACTTGGGCCGGACCACTAGTTTGCCCTGCACACACTGACGCAGGTAATCGAACACTTCGCCTGCCGGAACTCCCGCCGTTTCCTGCTCCTAAATAGACGCGGTGATGCGGAATGCGCTGTATGACAGTGAAGCGGTGATATCCGGACAGAAGCACTGGATTCCAGCGTTCGCCGGAATGACGGTTGCTTCATCCGGCGGGTTGGGCTGCGCCCTTACCCGCCCTACAAATGCGCCGCCTTAGACATACTCGGACACCTCCACCAGATTCAGATCCGGGTCCCTGAAATAGACCGACCGGATCTCCCCCATCGCCCCGGTTTTGATGCAAGGTCCTTCGACGATCGTGACCTTGTGCTTGTCCAGACTCGCGATCACTTCATCCAGCGGTACCGAAGCAATGAAGCAGAAATCCAGCGTGCCGGTGCCCGGCGCATGCGCCTTGGGTTCGTATTTCTTGCCTTGCACATGGATGTTGATCTTCGAGCGCCCAAACTTGAGCGCCATACGCTGGCCGTTGCGAAATGTTTCGAGCGTCATGCCCAGCACTTCGGTGTAGAAGCGGATGATTTCTTCGGGCTGGGCGGTGGTGAGGACGAAGTGGTCTAGGCGGTCGATCACCTTGTAAGTTCCTCGGACTCGTTCATCATTCCGGCGCGCCCCGAAGGAAGTCCCCTTGGGAGAAATGCCGGAACCCAGGAATTTGTCGCAGTTGGTTGCTGGATTCCGGATCGTGCTCCGCACGTCCGGAATGACTGTATTTTCAAGATATTGATTTTATTGAAAGTTTTCTGGCGCGTACCGCCAGCACGGACGCCATGGCGGGTCATCAGCTTTTTGATCACTTTGTCATGTGTTTTCACGCTTGAGCCTTTTTTAAATCAGATCACGCCCTTCGCGCGCAAATCAGCAATGGTTTCGGGTTTGAGGCCCGCTTTCTCCAGCACGGCAACGGTGTCTTCACCCAGCCGCGGCGCGCTGCTGCGGATGGCGCCGGGGGTGGCCGAGAGCTTGGGCACGATACCGGGCACGTCGACTGCGTAGCCGTCGCGGGTGGTGATGTTGAGGATCATCTCGCGCGCCCGGTACTGCTGATCTGCTGCAATGTCGGCGATGGAGTAAATCGCGCCGGAAGGCACGTCGTGCTGTTCGAGAATTTTCAGCGCCGTGGCCTTGTCATGCGCTGACGTCCAGGCGGTGATCGCGCCGTCGATGTCGGCGACGCGTTTGACGCGGCCGTCGTTGCCGGCCATGTCGGGCGACGCGGCATAGTCTTCGCGACCCATCGCAGACATGAGCCGTTTGAAAATGCCGTCGCCGTTGCCGCCGATCAGAATCCAGCCGTCTTTGCAGGGATAGGCGTTCGAAGGCACGATGCCGGGCAAGGCGCTGCCGGCCGCTTCACGCACGATGCCGAAGGCGCTGTATTCGGGCAGCAGGCTTTCCATGCAGTTGAACACGCTCTCGTAGAGCGCGATGTCGATCACCTGACCTTCGCCACCCCGGGCATCGCGATGGTAAAGGGCCATCAGAATGCCGATCACACCGTGCAGTGCCGCCAGCGTGTCGCCGATCGATACACCCACACGCACCGGCACCCGGCCGGGTTCGGCAGTGAGGTAACGCAGGCCGCCCATCGACTCGGCGATGATGCCGAAGCCGGGACGGTCGCGGTAGGGGCCGTCCTGGCCGTAGCCGGAGATGCGCGCCATTACCAGGCGCGGATTTATTTTCTTCAGGTCCTTATAACCGAGGCTCCACTCCTCCATCTTGCCGGGACGAAAGTTCTCGATCAGCACATCGGCTTCCTTGACCAGCGCACGCAGCACGTCCTGGCCCTCGGCCTTGGTGAGATCGAGCGTCACCGACTGCTTGTTGCGTGACTGGACTTCCCACCACACCGAGTTGCCGTTTTTCAGCAACCGCCACTTGCGCAGCGGGTCACCCTTGCCCGGCGGTTCGATCTTGATTACTTCGGCGCCGAAGTCGGCGAGGGTCTTGCCGCAGAAAGGGCCGGCAATCAGTTGTCCGAGCTCGATGACGCGCACGCCGGCGAGAGGGCCGAGGGTGGATTTGGATTGGGATGTCATGGTGCGGGGTCCTTCATTGGAGACTGAAGGATACCGCGGGAGGGAAGGCGGCAGACAGATTCCGCTTTTTGGAAGCCCCCCTGCTTCGCTACAAGCGTTCCCTTGACCCTACCCTCGCCCCGCTTAAAGGGGAGAGGGAGAGGTAATTTCTCATCAGGACGGAGTTACTTGGCCTTTTGCAGCTCGGCCGCGTGTTTCACCGCTTTGACGATATTGAGGTAACCCGTGCAACGGCAGAGGTTGCCTTCAAGGCCATGCACGATCTGCTCATCCGTGGGCTGCGGGTGCTGCTTGATCAGGGCCGCGGTGGTCATGATCATGCCGGGGGTGCAGAAACCGCACTGCAGCGCATGGCATTCGGTGAAGGCAGCCTGGGCCGGGTGCAGCTTGCCGTTTTTGGCGAGACCTTCGATGGTCACCACTTCGCAGCCCTCGGCCTGGGCGGCGAGCATGGTGCAGGATTTCACCGCGCGGCCGTCGACGTGAACGGTGCAGGCGCCGCACTGGCTGGTGTCGCAACCGACGTGGGTACCGGTGAGTTTCAGTTCGTCGCGCAGAAAGTTCACCAGCAAGGTGCGGTCTTCGACGTCGGCGCTGCGTTTCTCACCGTTGACGGTCAATGTGATCTTGGCCATGTTATTTCTTCCCCGAAAGTGCGGCCGCGGCGCGTGTCGCCACGACCTTGACCAGCTGCGCGCGGTATTCGCGCGTGCCGTGGATGTCTTCGTTGATATCGTCGGCGGCGAGCGTCAGTTTCTCGATCGCCGCGGCACTGATGCCCTTGGCCAGCGCCTGCTCAGCCTCCGCCCAGCGGAATACGCCGGAAGCACCGGCGCCGGTCACCGCCACGCGCACGCCGTCACCGGTCTGCGCGATGAACACGCCGGCCATCGCGTAACCCGAGGCCGGATGCGGAAACTTGCAGTAGGCCGCGGCCTTCGGCAGCGGGAAGGCAATCTTGACGATCAGCTCGCCGGGCTCCAGCGCGGTGGTGAACATGCCCTGGAAAAAGTCGGCGGCGGCGATCTCGCGTTTGGTGGTGATCACTTTCGCGTTCAGCGCCAGCACGGCCGCGGGGTAATCCGCCGCCGGATCGTTGTTGGCGACCGAGCCGCCCAGCGTGCCGCGGTTGCGCACCTGCGGGTCGCCGATGCCTGCGGCAAGACAGGCCAGCGCCGGAATCGCGTCCTGCACGGCCTTCGATGTGGCGACGTCGGCATGGCGGGTCGCCGCCCCAATGGTCAGCACGCCGTTTTTGTTGTCGATGCCGGCGAGTTCAGGCAGGCCGGCAATGTCGACCAGCTGCGTCGGCTGCGCCAGGCGCTGTTTCAGCGTCGGGATCAGTGTCATGCCGCCGGACAGCGGCTTGGCTTCGTCGTCCTTGGCCAGCACTTCGCCGGCTTCGGCCAGCGATTTCGCCTTGCGATACTGGAATGAGTACATGGTTATTTGCCTTTCTTCGCGGCAGTGATCGCCTGCCAGACCTTGTGTGCAGTCAGCGGCATGTCGAGGGGCGGCACGCCCAGCGGGCGCAGCGCATTCATCATGGCATTGGTCAGCGCGGCGAGCGATGCGGTGCAACCCGACTCGCCCATGCCCTTGACGCCCAGCGGGCTGATGGTGCCGAAGGTGGTGTGTTCGGCGATGGTGATGTCCTTGATCCAGCCGGCCTTGGGCATCGTGTAATCCATGAAACTGCCGGTCAGCATCTGGCCGGTCTCGTCGTAAACGATGTTCTCGCCGAAAATCTGTCCCCAACCCTGGGCCACCGCGCCGTGCATCTGGCCCTCGACGATAGTGTGGTTGATCACCGTTCCGCAGTCATCGACGGTGACATAGGAGGTGACCTCGGTGACGCCGGTCTTCGGGTCAATCTCGATTTCGGCGACATGGCAGCCGTTGGGGAAAGTCGAGCCGAACTTGCCTTCTCCAGTGACCACCAGCGGTTTTTTCGCGGCCAGCTCACCCAGAGAAATCTTCTTGTTCGAAGCGGTCGACTTGAACTCGCCGCCGGCGTAGGCCACCTGTGAGGGTTCAACACCCAACTGCTCGGCAGCGAGCGGTGTCGCCACCTCGACCAACTTCTTCGCAGCAATGTGGCAGACCGTGCCGGCGCCCACGATGGTGCGCGAACCGCCCGTGTGGTTGCCGATCAGGCCCTGCTCGCCGATGCCTTGGCGCAGCTTGATACGTTCGGCCGGGATGCCAAGGCCGTCGCCGATGATCTGGGCGAAGGTGGTTTCATGGCCCTGGCCCTGGGAATGCGACACCGAGTAGGCGGTGATGTTGCCGTCAGCATGCACTTCCAGCCGGATCTCGTCCTTGGGGAACATTCCGGCGCCGGAGTTCTCGATCACGGTCGAGAAACCGAGGCCGCGGATCATGCCGCGTTTTTCGGATTCCGCACGGCGCTGCGGGAAGCCCGTGACGTCGGCGAGTTTCATCGCCTTGTCGAGCACACCGTGGAAATCGGCGATGTCGTAGACCGAGCCGGTCGGCGTTTTGTAGGGGAAAGCGTCGGTCGGGATGAAGTTGCGGCGGCGGATTTCTGCCGGATCGATCTTCATCTGCGCAGCGGCCTCATCGACCAGACGTTCAATGGCGAAGGCGATTTCGGGACGCGCAGCGCCGCGGTAAGCAGAGACCGGCGCGGTATTGGTCAGCGCTACGCGCCAGCGACCGTACAAGGCCTGGGTCTTGTAAACACCGTTGAGGCAGGTCACCGGGTTGCGCATCGGGCTCACCGGGCCGGCGGGATGCAGATAGGCGCCCAAGTCGGCGATCCAGTCGATGCGCATGCCGAGGAAAGTGCCGTCCTTGTCGAGCGCGAGTTCGCCGTCGATGTAGTTGGCGCGGCCGTGGGAATCGGAGAGGAAACCCTCACTGCGCGAGGACACCCATTTCACCGGGCGGCCCAGCGTTTTTGCGCCGAGCATCAGTGCGACGTATTCAGGGTAGCCGATGCTGCGCTGGCCGAAACCGCCACCAACATCACGGGCAACGACCTCGATCTTGTCGTCGGCCACACCGGTGTAGGCGGCCAGCTGCATGCGCATCATGTTGATGCCCTGCACCGGCGAATGCACGGTGAACTTGCCACTGGCGGTGTCGAAGGCTACCGCGCAGGCCCGCGGCTCCATCGGGTTCGGCGCGACGCGGGTGACATCAAGCCGCAGTTTCGTCACATGCGCCGCCTTCGCGAACGCAGCTTCCACCGCCGCGGCGTCGCCGGCTTCCTGCTCGAAGCAAAGGTTGCCGGGCACGTTGTCATGCAATTGCGGCGCGCCGGGCTCCAGCGTGGCCCGCGGCGACACCACCGCCGGCAGGTCCTGGTAGTCGACTTCGATCAGTTCAGTCGCGTCCTGCGCCTGCAGCGCAGTTTCGGCAATCACCATGGCGACGAGATCGCCGACGAAACGCACGCGGCCGTGGGCCAGCACCGGGCGCTCGGGAATACTGGCCTTCTTGCCGTCCTTGCCGGCGAAAGTCAGCATGCTCAGCGGTTTGACGTAGCCCGCCTTGACGGCATCCTCGCCGGTCAGCACCGCAAGTACGCCCTTTGCCTTGCGCGCGGCAGCAGTGTTCACCGACAGGATCCTGGCGTGGGCACGGTCGGAACGCAGAAAAGCGGCATGCGCCTGGTTCGGCAGTGCCCAGTCCGCGGCATAACAACCCTCGCCCTTGATCAGGCGCAGGTCCTCTAGGCGGGCGAGCTTCGCGCCACCGACTTCAAAAAGATGTGAATGATGTGTGTCCATGACTTTCCCGGGCTCCGCATGCTGGACATCAGCAGGGGCGCTCTCGCTCCTCGTTTGGAATAGCGGCTAGGATAACGCAAATGCACGAAAAGTTGAGCATGATCATCGACTCCGCAGGTTGCGCTGCCATCGGTGCTCGCGCACAATGCCGTGAGTGAAGTCCATATCGTATTCGGCCCGCCTAACTCCTTGCCCCGCATGAAAAAAGACACCCTGCTGACCCAACTCGGCCGCAACCCGGCGCAAACCCACGGCACCGTCAACACGCCGGTCTACCGCACCTCGACCGTGGTGTTTCCGGATATGGAAAGCTACGAGAACCGTGATCCCGACGACTACAAGAGCATGCGTTATGGCATTCACGGCACGCCGACGACCTGGGCCTTCGAGGAAGCCGTAGCAAAAATGGAGGGTGGCTGCCAGGCGGTGGCCCTGCCTTCGGGGCTGGCGGCGATCACCGTCGCGCTGGCCGCCTTCTGCAAGAACGGCGACCACCTGCTGGTGACCGACAGCGCCTATGCGCCAACGCGGATGTTCTGCGAGCGGCAGCTACGACCGAATGGCGTCGAGGTCGAGTATTACGACCCGCTGATCGGCGCCGGCATCGCAAAACTGCTGCGACCGAATACCAAAGCCGTGTTCTGCGAGCCGCCGGGTTCGCTGACCTTCGAGATGCAGGACATTCCGGCGATCGCCGCCGCGGCGCATGCCCGCAGCATCCCGGTGCTGTCGGACAACACCTGGGGTACGCCCTACTTCTTCCGTTCTTTCGAGCGCGGCGTCGACGTGTCGATCCACGCTGCGACCAAGTACATCGTCGGCCATTCCGACGTGATGATGGGCGTGGTCGTCACCAACGAGAAATACTGGCTGCCGGTACGTCACGCAGCGGCCGACTACGGCTTTTGTGTCAGCCCCGACGACTGCTACCTCGCGTTGCGCGGCTTTCGCACCATTGGCGTGCGCATGAGGCAGCAAATGTCGAATGCCCTCGAGGTGGCACGCTGGCTGCAGCGTCAGCCGCAGGTGCAGCGCGTGCTCTACCCGGCGCTGGAGGACGATCCCGGCCATGCCCTCTGGAAACGCGATTTCGAGGGCGCGGCCTCGCTTTTCGGCGTGGTGCTGCGGCCGGCGACGCGCGAAAAAGTGAAGACTTTCGTCAACGCGCTGCAACTCTTCGGCATCGGCTCTAGCTGGGGCGGCTACGAGAGCCTGGTCACTGCGCCGCAACCGGAGAAAGTGCGCAGCGCGACGCAGTGGAATCCCGGCGGGCCGACGATCCGCCTGCACATCGGGCTCGAAGATCCGGCCGACTTGATCGCCGATCTGGCGCAGGCACTGCCCCGGCTCGGCTGAGCCGGATCAGCGCAGCTCGTCAACCGCGGCGGCAATACGCCGCCCGCCCTCGATGACGCTTTCCATGTCGTAGGCAATCGAGATCCGCAGGTGCGGGCTCAGGCCGTAGGCTCCACCCTGTACCACCGCCACGCCGGCGTATTCCAGCATGTAAATCACGACGTCCTGCTCGGTCTCCAGCACCTGCCCCTGCGGCGTGCGCCGCCCCAGCAGGCCTTCGATGCGCGGAAATAGGTAAAAGGCACCCTGCGGCCGGTCGCAACTGATGCCCGGGACCCGGTCGAGGATATCGAGCATGCCATCGCGGCGCTGCTGGTAAGCGGCGGCATGTGCCGCAAGGAACTCCTGCGGGCCTTCAAGCGCTGCTACCGCCGCCCACTGGCTCAGCGTATTGACGCCGGCCGTACTCTGCGACTGCATCTTGATCATGCCGTTGATCAGTTCGCGCGGCCCGGCGGCAAATCCGAGCCGGAAACCGGTCATCGCGTAGGCCTTGGAAACGCCGTTGACGGTCAGCGTGCGCTCGGCCAAGTCCGGCGCCACCTGCGCCATGGTGCAGAACTCGACGCCGTCGAAACGCAGATGTTCGTATATATCGTCGGACAGGATCCAGACCTGCGGATGGCGGCGCAGCACTTCGGCCAACGCGAGCAACTCGCCACGGCTGTAGATGGCGCCGCTGGGATTGCCGGGTGAATTGATCATCAGCCAGCGCGTGCGCGGCGTGATCGCCGCCTCCAGCTGCGCCGGGGTGATCTTGAACCCATTGTCCATGCTGCAATCGACGGTCACAGGGGTGCCGTCGGCGACCAGCGTCATGTCGAGGTAGGAAATCCAGTACGGTGCCGGAATGATCACCTCGTCGCCAGCGGCAAGCGTGGCCTGGAAGACATTGAACAGAATCTGCTTGCTGCCGGTGCCGACCATGATCTGGTCAACCGTGTAGTCGAGGCCGTTATCCCGGATGAATTTTCGGCGCACCGCTTCGCGCAGCAGGGGGATACCGGCTATCGGCGGATAACGCGTCTCGTTGCGCGCCAGCGCGTCGACAACCGCCGCCTTGACGTGTGCCGGCGTTTCGAAGTCCGGTTCGCCAATGGTGAGCCCGACGATGTCCCGGCCTGCAGCCCGCAGGTCGCGCACCCTCTGCGCGGCGAGCGTACTCGGTGACATCCGGATGCGGGACAGGCGGGGCGATAAACGGATCGGGGCCATGATGCGGGACGCTCCTGAAGGATCGGTCCTGCATCTTAGCGGCGCAGCTCGGCGCACGGCAATGGGCATGAGTGCACAAATAACCGGGCGCCTGCTGGCGCCTTTATGGCAGGCGGGTGACTACTTCGCTGCCTTCGCCTTGGCACGCTCCTTGACGAAGATATACCAGGCGAAGCCGCCGATCATGCCCACGAAAAGCAGAGCAAACACGATCAGGCCGGTGGGATCGGCATCGACCGGCGGCATTGCAGCCGGCTTGGCCTCTTCGGCAAAAACGGGGGTGGTCAGCAACATAGCAACGAATACAGCGAACAGGCGGCGCATTGCGGGCTCCTTATTGGCAGTGGAAATTGATCAGTGGACAACATCTGCCGCCAGCCCTGTTTCGTAACTTGGGAGTACTGCGGCGCGCCGGATACTGCGCCGCTGAACTTACTGCAGGCTTACTTCGCCTTGCACAAAACTTGCGATGACCCGCTTTCAGAAATAGCCGTCCATCATGCTTTCGACCCAGATCGGCAGCCGCACCTCGTCCTTGCGTTCGAATGCCGGGATATAGGGCTTGATGTCCAGCACCGGCGTACCGTTGAGGGCGTCGAGCCCACGTACGCTGATGCCACGCTCATCCACGGCGACCAGTTCAACGGCAGTGACGCCGATCGGATTGGGACGGAATTTGGTGCGCTGGGCGAATACCCCGACCGGCTCGAGCTTCTCCATCCCGCGCGGACTACGCGCCAGTTGCTTCGCTGGTTCGAAGGGCGGAATACGGTCAAGGTGGAACACCACGACCACATGCGAAAACTCGCCGAGTCCGGCGAGCCCGGCGGCATACCGGGGGTCGAGCTCGATCCGCGATTCGACCTGCGCCCAGTGCCCTTCCGACATCTGATTACGGTCGCTGCGCACATGTCCGACCGGCTCAAAGACTGCCATGTTGTCAATACTCCCGATATTGAACGCGCCCTGCGCGCGCCGCCGGAACATAACACGGGAAAAAGGCAATGGGCTTCCTCGCCGTGAAGACGGCGGCGCGGATGTGCGCCGACGCACAGAAAGCCATGCCGGGCCCTGCCGATAATCAATCCTTGATCCGGCAATCCTGCCGGATAACACTGCAGGAGCAACACTAATGGATAACACACCCACTTGCGCACGGCACCAGGCCGCACGCTGCCTTGCGATCGCTGTGCTGTACGGCGCAACGCTTTTCACGCCGGCCTTCGCTGCAGACAGCCCCATCGTCCGCAGCGGAAACGGCATCCCCTATGTTTCGGGCGGGGTCGGTGAAGAGTCCATGGCGCAACTTGATGCACACGCGGGAAAGTACAATCTCAAGCTCGTCTTTGCTTTGAAGTCCGGCAACTATCTCAGCGGTGTCGAGGTCAACATCATGGACGGCGCTGGTAAAAAACTATTGGCGGTAACTACCGAAGGTCCATGGCTGTTGGTCAATCTGCCGAAGGGTCGCTACCGCGTTGTCGCAACCCTGTCTGAGACGACGGTCAGTCGCAATGTTGTCATTGGCTCGTCACCCCTGCAGACGGTCGATTTCCGCTGGGCTACGGAATGACTACAAGCGTTGCTTGATTCAGCGGAGTCTCTTCTCGAATCTTCGCATGCCATAGCGGATAATGAAGGCGAGGGCCAGACCGAAGCTTGAAGTCGCGGCCGTCTCGCCCAAATTATTGATGGCGGAGGTGGATTGCACCCGGGAACGACGTGCAAGCCAAAAAAAGAGCAAGCCGGACACGCCCGTCACAATCACCAGTGTCGACGGTCGAGGAGTCAGGGCGGCACGACCAGCAACTCGCATGCGGCCGAAACCCAAACGGACCTGGTCCATGGATTGCATGACCCTCTGTTCCGCCTCGCGAATGTTCGCTGGTGCGGGCATCATGGCGCCACCGGCGTGACTGGCGGCTTTCCAGCCAGACGCCGCCGAATTACAGGGAACAGCAGGTTATGGCTCATACGACCGCAAAGATAAATCAGCAATGCGCCGGCAGCCCCGCTCATTATCGCGACTACAAGCACCGCGACAATTGCTGAGGCCCCCAGCGATACCGCCCATAGAACCAGCACTGTCATCAAACCCAGCCATGCCGAAATAATGCAAACGGCGGCGACAACAGCCCATATTGCCATCCACATCAGAGTCTGCACCGCGTGATGCGCTTCCAGCGTCAACAGATCAACGACGCTCGACAGCGTGGCACGAACCGAACCAACCAGGCCCGACAACTCATCGAGTATGCCGGCCGGGACGGCCTGTTCACGCGGCGGTTCGCCGTCGCGCAGCGCGGAGGCGATCGGGCCACCACCGTCTGGCATGACGCCGTGGGCAGCCCGGGAATCCCCGGACTTGTCTGAACGGAACAACACTGTCAATGACGCATCATGCGGCTGAGGATGAAACCGGCGGCAACTGCGATGCCCAACGATTTCAGCGGGTTGGCGGAAACATAATTGCAGGTATCAGCAACCAGCTTTTTCTGCGTCTCGTCGAGGTTATGTCCCTGTTCGGCAAGCCATCCAACGGCCGGCGCAGCAACATCAGCGGCCTTGTCAACAGCCTGATGCGCCATGGCGGCAGCATGGGTTAATGCCGGCTGCACCTTGCGTGCCGCATTGTCTGCAGCACCGGCCATTGAATCAACGGCAGCGTGCGCGCCTGAGGAAACCTTGCCCAGGGTGCTGTCACCAGCAACCGATTTTCCGGAATTTGAAGGGATATTGCCGTGAATGGTGTTTTCCATGTATTTCTCCTGAGTTAAAAGTTAAAACAAACTTAACGCCTGGCAAGACGCCGGACATTCTTTTTGACGCGTTTCTTCACCGGAACCAGCGCACTGCGTGCAATTCGTGCGGTGGCACCAGAGAGTTTGGAGGCAGCAACCACCGAACCTGTCGTGATATCGCGCGCCAGTTCGAGCTGTCGCCCGGCCAGCTGCTCAGGACTGCGGCTTGCAGCAAGCGACATGAACGCCGCAGACGTAGACATTGCCTGACTGAAAGCAAGAGATAGGAGCTGACCGTTCATCACCAGCGCGCGTACGCCTGCAGCCTGCGCCGACTCCAGCATTGCTTCGACTTTTTCGCGCCCCATCAGGACGAGTTCGCCGTGGTCACGTGCCTCCTTGCCAACGGCCGGATTGAGAAAGCGACCCGCACGCTGTCCGATGACCTGCGATGACGACAGCGCCAGTTCGCCAGCTTTCCACGCCAACTGACTCCACATCATGAAAGGCTGTTGAAACAGGTTAATTGCAGTTATTGATTTCACCTAAATTCCTAGTTGAACAACAGATATATGATTACCAGCACCACAACCGGGACACCAAAAATCCATCCCAAAAGATACTTGCCCATGGTTAGCACTCCTATTTCAGATTCCGCCACCGCCGGTTATCGGAAGGGCTGCCGTTGAACCTGAAGTTACGCACTCAACGGTTACGGGTCTGTGCGCTGTGCCACCGATAGCGAAATCCTGGACGAAAGAAAACGTTTCAACGCCGCGCCGATTCATAAAGGGGCATCACGACCGGCAACAGCGTCTGGATCTGTTGCACGCGGCTGGCTTCTGCGGGATGCGAGCTGAGAAATTCCGGCGGGCGGCCGCCCTGGCTGGCATTGATCATCTTCTGCCACAGCGTCACCCCGGCACGAGGGTCATAACCGGCACGTGCCGTCAACTCGAGTCCGATGCGGTCAGCCTCGCTTTCGTCGTTGCGGCTGAAACGCGTTGCAATCAGCGCCTCGTAACCGGCATTGGCCAGGCCCGCCGTTCCCTCGCCCAGACCAAACAACGCAGCACCGAGGCCGATGGCGGTCTGGGCCGCAATCGCCTGCGACACCTGTTCGCGCGAATGTTCGCGCAGCGCGTGTGCAATCTCATGCCCCATGACCACGGCGATCTCGTTATCGGTCAGCTTCAGCTGGCTGATCAGCCCTGAATAAAACATGATCTTGCCGCCGGGCATGCAGAAGGCGTTGAGCTCGTTGCCGGAAATGATATTGACCTCCCATTTCCAGTCGGGCGCGTCCGCACGGAACGCACGGGTCTGCGGTGTTATCCGGGCTGCGATCGCGCGCACGCGTTTGAGCATGGCGGCATCGCGGTTAAGTACGCCTTTGCCGGCCGCTTCGGACAGCAGCTTTGCATAACCCTGCGCGGCGACCTGGTCGAGCTCCTGGGAAGACACCAGCATCAGTTGCCGACGATCGGCGCCAACCGATCCGCCGGAGGTCGTGGTTTCGCAGGCACCGAGGAGGGTCAGCAGCAGACCCGCGCAAATGATTGCAGCTGATCGGCGCAGGCCCATGAACGCTACTCCTCCAGCATGAAACTGATTTTGGCGTTGATGCGATACATCACGATCTTGTTGTTTTCGACCTTGGCCTGCATGTTCTTGACATAGATCGACTTGATCCCCTTCAAGGTGCTGCTGGCGCGCGATACGGCGTTTGCCGCGGCGTCTTCCCAGCTTTTGTCAGACTCCGAGATGACCTCAATGACCTTCAGCATATTGCTCATTTTCAATTTCTCCGTGCATTTTGCATTTCAGAAAAAACAGCGCCGCCCTCGCCGGCCGGCGCCTGTAGCGGCCGGTCAGTAGCGTTGCACCGTGCCGTTGTCGATACGTACCCGGTCGCCAACCCGCAGTCCGGCGTTGTTGCCCTGGGTCACCGTCTGATGTTGTCCGCTGTCCATGCGCACCGTGATCTTGTAGGCATCAGCCGTTTTCTGCTGCTGGCTTTTTTCGATTTCGTTGCCGACATAGGCACCGCCGGCAGCGCCCGCCACGGTAGCCACGGTCTGACCAGTGCCGCCGCCGACCTGGTTGCCCAGCACACCGCCAACAACAGCACCGGCAATGGCACCAACGCCGATACCGCTGCCGCCTATTCCGGTGCTTGCCGTCGTGTTCTGCCGCACAAGCTCGATGGACTGCACCACACCGTAGCCCGAATAGGCGCCCGATCCGGGGTTCGTAGATCTCGCTGAGCTAGTGCCGAAGGGGTCACCCATGGTTCCGCAGCCGGCCAGCGCAAGAATCGCCAATGCGCAAAGCGTCGTTCCCGTCCAGTTCTTGATATTCATGGCAGTTCTCCAGGTAATTTGAAATCGGCTCCGGTGCACCCAGAGGAGTGCTGGAGTAGCGATCGTGGGCAAAGTATCGGCAGGCCCCAGAGAGGGGTCTGTGCGCCTCCACACATTCCGCGCAGCCGTGCCTCAATTCGCTTCTTCTGGTGTGCCACTCTGTACGCTCCCACACAGACCGGCCATGTCATCTTGATTAGCCTGCAACGCACTTATGGACTCCATGTCGGTGGCCTCAGATGCAATCGCTGATCCGACGCCACACGGGCTCACGCTATCGGGATCCTGGACGGCACACAGGATCGGCACAGGCACATCCGGATGGGACACGCCCTCCCGCGGATCGTCATCCGCGCTGATCATCGACGGCTCGCGTATTGAGGCTCTGGACACCGCCGGTGCCTGGGTGCTCCAGAAACTTCTGCATCGACTGCGCGACGAGGGCAGAAACGTGGACCTGCAAGGCTTGCGCCCGGATTTCGCCAAGCTGATGGCGGTCGTGGCGCAACAGGCGGCTGATTCGACGGGTGTAGACGCTCCTGCAGGCGTCACTCCCGCGTCGCAACTGGCAGCCCTGGAACGGAAGGCAGCGGCGGCCGGGGAACAGGCTCTGGCGCTGCTCAGCTTCGTCGGCGAAAGTGCGGCAGCGCTTGCAGGGTCTATTGCACATCCATCACGACTGCGCTGGCGTCCCGTTCTTTATAACATCCGCACTGCCGGCTTTGACGCCCTGCCCATCGTCGGTCTGCTGGCATTCCTGCTCGGCATCGTGGTCGCTTACCAGGGTGCCGAGCAGCTCCGCCAATACGGCGCCAATATATTTGTCGCCGACCTGATCGGCCTGTCGATGCTGCGCGAGTTCGGCCCCCTGATCACCGCCATCATTGTTGCCGGCCGTTCAGGCTCGGCATATGCCGCGCAGATCGGCACCATGGCGGTGACCGAGGAGATCGACGCCATGCGCACCCTGGGCATCGCTCCACTGGAACTGCTGGTGCTGCCGAAAGTACTGGCGCTGCTGATCGTCATGCCGCTGCTGACCGTGTTTGCGGATGTGCTAGGCGTGTTTGGCGGCATGATCATGGCTCAGCAGCAGCTGGACGTCGGTTATGGGGATTTTCTTGATCGCTTTGTCAAAGCCGTCAGCGTCACGTCATTTCTGATCGGCATCTGCAAGGCGCCGGTATTTGCCGTCATCATCGCCATGGTCGGCTGCTTCCAGGGCTTCCGCACCCAAGGCGGCGCCGACAGCGTTGGCCGTCACACCACGCGCAGCGTCGTGCAGTCGATATTTCTGGTAATCGTTGCCGACGCACTGTTCTCCGTCGCCTTCAGCGCACTGGGCCTTTGATGACAACCGCGGACATGGCCATCAAGAACCGGAGCCGCGATACGGTCATCGAGATCAGCGATCTCACGACACGTTTTGGAGACCATGTCGTGCATGACGGTCTTGATCTTGAAGTGCGACGGTCGGAAATATTCGCACTGATCGGCGGCAGCGGCTCCGGCAAGTCAACCCTGTTGCGCGAAATGATCCTGCTGCAACGCCCGGACTCAGGCTCGATCCGGGTGCTGGGTGTCGACCTGCAAAACATCAGCGAAGAAGCGGCGCTCGAATTGCGCCAGCGCTGGGGCGTGCTGTTTCAGCATGGCGGCTTGTTCGGTGCGCTGACGGTTGCCGAAAACGTGGGACTGCCGATGCGCGAACACACCCGGCTCGACGCTGCACTGATCAATGAACTGGCGGGCTGGAAAATCGCCATGACGGGTCTCAAGCCGGAAGTCGCCGGACAATATCCATCCGAACTGAGCGGCGGCATGATGAAACGCGCTTCGCTCGCCCGTGCACTGGCACTTGACCCTGAACTGCTGTTTCTCGACGAGCCGACCGCGGGCCTCGATCCGGACAGTGCGGCCGGCGTCGATGAACTCGTGCGCAAACTGCGCGACCTGTTCGGTCTGACCATCGTCATGATCACCCACGATCTTGACCTGTTGTGGCAGGTGGCTGATCGCGTCGCCGTGCTCGCCGCGGGCAAGGTGCAAGGCGTCGGCTCGATGGCCGAACTCGCCCAGATGGACCATCCGGCGATAAGTCCGTTTTTCGAGGGGCCGCGCAGTCGCGCGGCTCAGGACAAAAACATCGAAAATAAAAAAATAATGAATAAAAACAAGTAGTTATAATGGAAACCAAAGTCAACTACGCAATCGTCGGCGCTTTTGTGTTGGTGCTCGGCGCCGTGCTGATAGGCAGCGCACTGTGGCTTGCCTCGGGCGGCACGCTGCAGAAAAAATATTCTCCGTATCTGGCCATCATGGTGGAGTCGGTTTCCGGCCTCAATCTGAACGCGCCCGTCAAATACAACGGGGTTGATGTCGGCAAGGTTCGAAGTATCCAGCTGGATCCTGCCAACCCGGAGCGTGTGCGACTGATGTTGTTGATCGAGCGCGGCACCCCGATCAAGGTGGATACCGTGGCGGTGCTGAAAACCCAGGGACTGACCGGCATTGCCTACGTCGAATTGAGCGGGGGTGCCCTAAACGCGCCGTTATTGGAAGCCATCGCGCCAGAACCGTATCCGATGATCCTGACGAAGCCCTCGCTCAGCGCACGATTGGAGAACGTGCTGACCAGCGTTCTGGCAAAACTGGACAGCACCTCGGACAATATCGACGCCCTGCTCAGCGCCGAAAATCAGGCGGCGTTCAAAAGCGCACTCGCCGACATTGCCGTCGTGGCGCGAACCGTCGCCGCGCGCAGGGAAACGCTCGATAAGGGCATTACCCACGCAGCGCGCACTTTGGAAAATGCATCACGCCTGACGGCACAGGCCGGGCCGCTGATTGACCGCATCGGGCGCAGCGCAGAGGCCGTCGAGGAAATGGGCATCGAGGTTGCCCGCACCAGTGTCAGCGCCGGAAAGGCCGTCGACTCCGCCGGCGCCGATGTCAAACGTTTCACCGCAGAAACCCTGCCCGAACTGGAACGCCTGCTGGGCGAACTCGCCATTCTGACAACCTCACTGCGCCGTCTCACCGAACAGACTGAGCGCAATCCGCGCGGCTTTCTGTTCGGCCGCCAGCCGGTCCCGCCGGGACCGGGAGAAACAACAACCGGACCATCAAAACCATGAACAAGCCATCCGCGGTTCGCCACGGCCGATACCTTGCTGCAGGCCTGTGTCTTCTCATACTGGGTGCTTGCGGCGCACTGCGCCCTGAAGCAGCACCGCCGCATCCGGCCTACTATGCGCTGGATATCCCGCAGCGCCCCGCACCGGCTACCGCTACTGCTACTGCTACCGCGCCGACATTGACTGTCAACCCCCCGCATGCCGCCGCCGGATTTGACAGCGCACGCCTCATCTACGTCCGCGAAACACACAAACCTGAATACTTCGCACACAGTGCATGGATAGACCCGCCGGCGCGCATGCTCGCGCCGTTGCTGGTCGCCGCGGTCGAAAACACCGGAGCATTCCGGGCCGTAGTGCAGAAGCCCGGCACCGCAACCGGCGACTTCCGTCTGGATACCGAGATCATCCGCCTGCAACAGGATTTCCGCACTGCACCGAGTCGCGCGCACTTCACGCTGCGCGCTTACCTGGTCGAGGAAAAAACACGGCGCGTGATCGCCTGGCAAGAGTTTGATGCAGCCGTTCCGGTCACCAGCGAGGATCCTTATGGGGGTGTGGTGGCGGCCAATCAGGCCGTGGGGATCGTGCTCGAACGACTAGCAACTTTCTGCGCTGATGCGGCAGGCAGCGTATGGATGAAAAAATAAAAACTGCCGACCATTTTCACGCACCTCACGCCATCCGGAGACACCCCATGAAACCCCAAACAATCCTCGCCATCATTCTGATCGCGGCCGGCAGTATCGGCCTGGCTTACGGTGGCTACACTTACACCAGGGAAACCACCGGTATGAAGCCGGTCCCGCTGGAACTCAAAGTCGAAGAAAAGGAAGCGGTCAACGTCCCGCTGACTGTCAGTGCCGGCGCCATTGTGGTCGGCCTGGTTCTGCTTGTCGGAGACGGCCGCAAATAAAAATGGCCGCTAAAACCGAAACCGGTTGAAGCGGCCATCCTGACCTTCGGGAGACTCAGTGTCGGGAAACTCAGCGTGCGGGCTCGGCCGGCACAATGACAACCGTGCTTCCGCCTTTTCCGGGTTCTCCCTTGGCGCCGGTATTTCCGGTCGAACCAGTCGCGCCGGTGTCTCCGGTTGCGCCTTTTTCAGCCTGCGCACCAGTAGCCCCTGTTGCCCCGGTCGCGCCCGTCGCGCCCGCAGGACCGGGAACGGTAACCACTGCCGGAGTATTCACTACCGTCGGTCTGTCACAGGCGCTCAAGGCAAGCGCCGCCAGGAGTGCGGAAAACAATATAGAAAACTTCATGGGAGTTCCTTTGATTGTTGGTTTAAAAACCCGTCCCTCATGGGACGGTTGACTACTTTGGAATGCCCGGCAGAATGCCTTGAATCCTGCTGTCATTCCGTTCGCTGGAACACATAATCAAAGTCTGCGGCCCGCCGGGTTCCCGCTCGCCGGATTAGCGCCCGGGAGGCCTCGGTCGGCTCTGTATCCGGCGTATGCGTGAGTCATTTCCGCACCTATAAAAAATATCTGGGATGAGTAATACACCCACAGCAATATCACTACCAATGAGCCGGCCGCACCGAAACCGGCAGCCAGCTGGCTGTTGCCGAGATAAAGCCCGATCAGAAACTTGCCGAGAGTAAACAACGCAGCGGTAATGGCCGCACCTATTCCCACGTCCCGCCAGGCGATTTTTGCATCCGGCAGCCACTTGTAAATCGCGGCAAATAACCCAAAAACGACAAAGAAAGAAAACAATGAATTGAGACCCTCGAGCAGCCATCCCGTCCCTGCGAGCGAGTCGCTCCAGTATTTCTGCAAGGCAGCAAGTATCGCGCTGACTCCCAGCGACACCAGCAACAGGAAGCCAATAGTCAGGATGAGGCCAAAGCTGAGCAGGCGTCCGCGTATCAAGGCAATGATCCCGCTATGGGCCTTCTTTTGCGCGCCCCAGATCACGTCGAGACTGTTTTTAAGTTCTGCGAAGACGCTGGTCGCGGCCACCAGCAATGTGATTACGGCTATGACACTTGCCCAGAAACCGAGGCCCGAATTGTACGTCGCTGCGAGCAGCGTCTGTATCGTTTTCGCCCCGCTTTCCCCGGTCAAGCCGTGAAACTGAGCGACTACTTCGCCACGGGCGGCCTCCGCCCCAAAGAAAAAACCTGCGATGGCTATCGTGATCACCAGAATTGGTGCAATCGAGAACGTAGCGTAGAAGGCCAGCGCCGCGCCCATGCTCGACACGCGATGATCTGACCAGGCGTTCGCCACCTCCCGCAGCAAACGCAGGTATACAAACCTGCTGCCGCGAAAACGGGAAGGAAAGTCGTGTCCACTGTCTGACGTCGAGGCCGTACCTGCGTTTCCGGATTTATTAACCATTTCCATAAAGCCAGCTCACGGGAAAATTACTGCACCCGGCGCTTCGGTTACAACCGTCCCATCAGCAACAGCACGATAATGACAACGACTACCAGACCCAAGCCCCCGCTCGGTCCATAACCCCAACTTTTGCTGTGCGACCAGCTTGGAAGCACACCAATCAACAGCAGGATCAAAACTATCAGCAGTATGGTTCCGACGCTCATGAGATTCTCCTGGATGTTATCCACCAACAAGCGATGGATGGATGTCCGGACCACGCGTTGCGCAGTCCGGAGCGAAACGCACCGTTACCGGCCGAGTTCCTAACGATAGACGTGCTCACCACTGTTTTTCTTCCATTCCTGCTCGAAATGAGCGGCGTCTTCGTCAGAGCGCGGCTTCACACCCATCAGAATGCCGCCCTCTTTGATCCCGTCCTCATACTGCTTGACTCGTTCTTCCGGGATACCCCAGCCAATCAGCGCGCCCACCACGCCACCAGCCAAACCACCGGCACCCGCACCTGCCACAGCCGCAGCGATCGGGCCTGCGATCACAAGTCCCAGTCCGGGAATGGCAAGCGTCGTTCCCACCGCAGCCACGGCAGCAGCAATCGCACCTACCGTACCGCCAATGGCGCCACCAATTCCTGCACCTTCGCTCGCCTTGTTGCCGAGTTCGGTGTCACCATCCGAATCCGCGGCGAAATGCTTTTTCCGTGTATCGTCCGACATCATCAGGTTGACATCACCCTTGTCATAGCCACGGCTGGTAACAGCCCCGTACGCGCGTTCTGCATGATCGCGATCCCTGAATAGGCCCGTCACCATCTTGGATTCTGAAGACTTTGTTTTGGCGTTGGTTTCATCTGTTGCAGCGCCAGGAATATGTTCGACAGGTTTGTTCATTGAAATGTCTCCGGTTGAATCCCGCGTCCCGCAGATTGCGGGGTGCCGGGATGAGTATCAGGGCTGAACATAGGAGATGCCCATGAACAACGTCTGTACGTTGCAACACTCTTCATCCAGGCATTCAAACAGGTTTCCGCACTAAGCAAGAGGCCTGGTTCAGCACAACGCCAGCATTTTCTCGTCGTATGCGTCACAAAAAATAATCAATAATCGTACGTTCTCGTACAGACCCTGCACCGGCGGCTGCCCATGCTGCTTCTTCTCCGGAATTTTCCGGCAGAGTTTTCACTTCACGACTCAATTTCAAGGAATATCAATATGAAAGCCTCCAAATTCCTCATCCCGACAGCTGCCACTCTCGCCTTTGCCAGCATGATCGGCATTGCCTACGCACAGACTGGAACCACTGGCACTCAGTACAATCGCTCGAATACCGGCACGAATGCTGATGCAACACTCACCCAGAACCGCGACTCAACAGGAACGATGAATCGTGATGCCACTGGTTCGACGAATCAAGGCACCACCGGCACCATGAATCGCGATTCGACGGGCAACATGAATCGTGACACGACGGGTGCAATGCAACGGAATTCGCCCAGCACCACGAACCGCGATTCGACCGGCAGCATGAATCGCAGCTCGACCGATGACCGATCCAGCCAACGTTTGGCCCGCGCTGACCGTAACTGATCTCACGCAACATTCCTGACAGCACTCAACCGCTTGCAGGGTTATCCCTGTAAGCGGTTTTCACATTTTTATTCCGTATTCGTGTGCCCCTTATAAATGCGACTTTTCTGACCATGAATATCTTTTCTAACTCCAGAATGGTTGCGACTTGTTCCGGCAGTGCCGGAATCATTCGTCGTGCGCTGCTTGTCAGTGCAGCAACATTGGTTGTAGCAATTCCGTCCACGGTCAGTTCGGACCAGGTTGGCGTGACTAACCGGGTCTCCATTCGCACTGCAGTAACGGTTGATGAGCCAGCCATCGCCCGATTCGCGGATTTCGCAAAGGAAACCGCTTCAGTTGAAGCACGTCATGTCGCAGATTGGATCGCTGATTCCCGGGACAACGCCGGTGCCGACTTTATCCTCATCGACAAGAAGTTCGCCAGACTCTATGTCTTTGATAACGCCGCCCGCCTGGTGGGGTCGAGCCCCGTGTTACTCGGTGCCGCCCGCGGGGATGACGCAGTTCCAGGTATCGGCACGCGGCCCATTGAACAAATTAGGCCCGAGGAACGGACCACACACGCCGGTCGATTTGTCGGCGAACGCGGCCACAATACGAAGGGCGAGGACATCATCTGGGTCGACTACGATGCCGCTGTATCGATTCACCGTGTGCGCGCAACGAAGCCAGCTGAACGGCGGTTGGAACGGCTGGCGACAGCGACGGTTGATGACAACCGGATTTCCTATGGGTGCATCAATGTACCCGTGGCTTTCTACGAAACCCATATCCGCCCGGCTTTCGCCACCCACGATGCCGTCATTTACGTATTGCCGGAGGTCAAGTCCACACTCCAGGTATTTGGATCCTATGATGTCGCCGCCGCACACGGTCTCGGGGCAGGCCGGGCTGCGCATTCTCATAATCTGAGCCGACTCCACACAACAGGGAGTTCTCCATGAGAACCTGCTGCAGCGTTTTCTGGCTAAACGCATGATTCAAATTCGCAAAGGGCAGGCGCCGGCCCGTCTGGACCGCACTGAGTTCACTTCCCGCTTCCGGGCCGCCTTCATTGACCCCGCATACCAAGTTGAAGAGGAGTCGATTGCTCGTCTGGAAGCAATTGCCTGGGAAGCCTATTCCGAAGGACGCAAGGCGCCCTACACGCAGAAAGCGGGGCCTGGATATGCTGATCCGGCTTATGACCTCTCAACCGAATGGATCGCGACAAGGCAACGTATAGATCAGGCGCAGCTGCGCTGGGCGGACCCGGGGACTCAGTCACGGGTGTTGTTGATTTGCGGCTCGGCCAGGAACGACGGCACTTGTCCGGGCGAGATATCGAAGACATTCCGGCTTATTGGGATCGCCCGGGAAGCGCTGGAGCACGCTGCAATCGAGGCAGATGTACTGGATTTGAGTCGGCTGACTTCCGAATATGCTCTGCATATTCATCCCTGCAAGGGCTGCGTATCGACTGCGATGCCGCTGTGTCACTGGCCGTGCAGCTGCTACCCCAATCCCGCGTTGAATCAGACAAACGACTGGATGGCGGAAATCTACGAACGCTGGACCGCCGCTCATGCGGTAATCATCATCTCGCCGGTTTATTGGTACCAGAGTCCAAGCCCGTTGAAACTGATGATCGACCGCCTGGTCTGTGCCGACGGAGGCAATCCCGATCCGACCTCAACCTCCGGCAAGAAAGCCGGCAAGGCGAAAGAGCTCGAGATGGCCGGCTGGGACTACCCTCAGCATCTGGCAGGGCGCGTATACGGTTTACTTGTCCATGGCGATGTGGCCGGCATCGAAGATTCGCGTCGCGGCCTGTCGGACTGGCTCGACTGGATGGGTTTCATCGACGCGGGTCCACAGGCCCGATTGGACCGCTACATCGGATACTTCGAGCCCTATGCGACCAGTCACGAGGCCCTCGACAAGGATGTGGCGATACAGGAGGAAGCGCGCAATGTGGCGCTCGCAGTGGCCAAGGCCGTTGTCGAGTTGCGTAGCGGCAACCTCCAGGCAGTACAGCCTGTCCTGTCGCGTCCGCGCCCCAAGTAAACAATCTCGGCATCAGTCGCGGGACACACGGGCTGCTGGGAACAAATGCCCGACTGTAATATTTCCGGATTGAGCTCAAGCGCCCCTCTATCACTATGGGTATGAATGCCCGTTAAAGCGGGTCTGAAAAAGCGGCATTGCACCGCTGAGTGCAACGCCGCCTGTGCTGCGAAAACCCGTTAGTGACAGCGGGTTCTAATTACCGGAAACGCGTTAAGCTCTGCCACGCGATCACCTCACCCTCGGCACCTTAACAGGCAATGCTCCTGCTTCACGAAAAGTCCTGCGTGGATTTGATGGATTTGCAAAACGCCACGGAGGAACACTACATACTTTGCTGGGTATCTTTGGCAGTGCCCTGCAGCTTCTCGCCACCGCGTTCGATATCCTTGCCCACGCCCTGCATGGTATTGCAACCTGCCAGAATGCCCAGCATCAGCATAGCCAGTACTGCAGTGATCTTTTTCATGGTGCTACTCCTTTTAACTATTGTTGATTGAATGTGCTGTTGTTGTCGCCGGAACCACTGTGCAATTAACCGCCTGCTTGTGGATTTGCAGATGCCGCGCTGGACGTTAATACCCTATTCCCAATACGGCAGGCGCTCATAGTATTTGTAGACGTCACGATTCCACTTTTCATCGGTCATCAAAGGCCAGTCATCCGCGTCAAATCCAGGGGCTGCCTCCAATCGCTCCTTTGAAATGTCGAGCACGTATTCGTTTTCCGTTTGGTCGTAATTGAATGAGCTGAACGGAATTGCAAACAGCTTTTCCCCCATGGTCAAAAAACCGCCGAAGGACACGACGGCGTACGCCACTTTTCCGGTCTTCGGATCGATGACCACTTCCTTTATGTCGCCGAGGTTATCGCCATTGGGATTGACCACGTCTGTACCGATGATGCTCGATGCCTTTACGGGTGAATTTGCAAACACTTGCGTTTGACTCATGCCGGCTCTCCTGTTTTGAAGATGGATGAAACACGGGAGTCCAGTGGTGCTATGCAGATCTGATATGGCCAAAGTTGATCAGAGACACGCACTGGATTTCAGGGAACAGCTTATTCAGCTACGTTTGCGTGATCTGTACGAGAACGCACACAAGCGGACAGACCTGCTGTCAAGGCATGAACGAAGGACAAATCCGGTTTGCTAGGCACTCAATGGCCGTCCGGCGAGGAGCACCGCCTTGCGCTCGGGGAGTCTGGCACCCAGCTCCGCCATATCCAATTTTGTTTTTTTGGCCTTGGGAAACATCTCGTTCTGCTCTTCCTTGACATGATGCTTGACGTATTCGCTCATGACCTTGATTTTGGCATCGAACATCTCCCCGTCCGGCTCCACACCCTGCACCTGGGCAATGAGATCCTTCAGTGTTGCATGTTCCACCGTTGCCTCAGGGATCAGTTCGCTGTCTTTCAGAGCCTGCTTGACCGCAGGGTAAAAAATCTCTTCTTCCACTTGGGCGTGAACACTCAGTTCAGTGCAAATTTCAGCGACTATCTGCTTCTTTTTTGCGCCCGGTCGGGTTTTTTCGTATGTGGCAAACAGGTCACTCACTTTTTTGTGATCAGCACGCAGAAAGGCCGTGGCGTCCCGGGCTTTTGGTTTGGATTCAGATTTTTTGCTGTCTGCAGTGGGCATTTTGTTGCTCCGTACTGTTTGGTTGCGGATGTTAATCAGAGGAATAAAGCAATCAGAATGATGATGGGAATGGGAATACCGAGAAACAATAAAAGTAGCGAGCGCATGGCTGACTCCAGGGTTGTCCGTTCTTGAGATTGATCAAAGGTCGCGTTGCCGCCCACCATAGGTGGCGGCAAAACTGGCGATAAACGCGCCAATTAACATGGAGATGAAAATCCAGATTGCTGCGTAGGCGGATGCCTTGCGCGCTTGGTCGGCAGCGTCTTTCGCGGCGGTCTCGGCTTCACGCAACTTCGTCTGTGCCTGGGTATAGGTATCGCTGACCCGCTTTTCCGCTTCCTGTTGTGTTAGACCCGTGCGTTGTGCGACCAATTGCCCGACGTAGCGAAGGTCGGCTGCCGAAAGGGCGCCGGTTCTCAGAGTATTCATGAAAATACGCGCCACTTCGGATACGGACGCAGAATCGATTTGCTGCGCGCCTCCCGTTTGAGTCCCGCTTCCGGAAGAGACGGCTGCAGAGGCATTCGTGTCTTTGCGGAACAGGGAATCGATAAAGTATCCCATTGATCCGTTGTCACTCATTGCCGTTCCGGCTGCAGCAACACCTGCACCGGCAACGGCAGCGACGCTCCCTGCTGCTGTGGCACCTGCCCGGACACTGCCACCCACAACTGATCCGATCACAGAGGTCAGCAACGCGGCGGTCGCCAGCGACGCCACCGCCCAGGCCAGGAATCCATGAGCGGTATCACGGAAGTAAATCTCGTCAGCGTGCGCTTCAAGCCATTTTGTTCTCAGCCGCCCGGCCAGATAGCCACCCATGCCGGAAGCCGCCAGTTGGGTGAATGTCAGCCACAGGATTGTCGATACGCCGAAGGATGTCGCACTGACGCCGTCGTGCGCCCATGGCGATACTGAAGACAGCCCCAGACCGGCTCCCAGTATCAACAGGATCAGCGACAGGGCGGCTGCAGCACCAGCCAGGAAAGCCCCCCCCCCCCCCCAGGACACTGCACTCGTCTGTGGCGCAGGGCTCGTGGCATTCACATTCGGCGTTCCGCGCGCACTCCCAATAGCGGTTGCAGCATTGGATGAAGCCATAATTCCTCCTGATAAGTTGACTGATTTGGACGAGCATCATCCTCTGCTGACTGTAGGGCTGTCTGAAACCGCACATGGCATCGAGGGATTTCCTCGTTGTCTGTCATGCCAGGAATTGAGCCAGGGGTTGCCGGGTTCGCCGCATTTGCGATTTTCAGCGTTATGTTCGATATCGAACACACAGATGCACGCAGCATGGCAATAATCCTGCTGCACCCGCCAATACTTCGTTGCCCCGAGCAGGCTGGCAGGTCAGGGCCCTCGGTTCATCCTCAAGACCGGGGGCCTTTTTTTCGGCTACCGCTGCTCAGGACGCGATACGCTTGGCATCCCGCACCAGTCGTCCGCAATCACTGTCCTTACCCGGACCGGCATCGATCAATGGAATCAACGCCAACAACGGATTGATCAGACCCAGCGCGAGCGCGCCGAGTCCGCGTGCGGCCATCTGGCCCTTGTCCACCTCTATATCGGGACGGGAAAAGCTGCCACGGACATGAATCGGGCTGCGCAGGGCCAACGGGCTGGTGTTCTTGGTTTTCTGGTTGAGCGTCAGGTCGAGTGTCTCCTGACCCAGATCAATGGTTCCCGTGCCGATAATGGTGGTGATTGCGGTGTCGAGGACCAGGGCATCGGCATGCATGATCCCCCCCTTGACGGAAAAATTGGCAACGCCGCAATGCAGCTCGATCAACTGGTCGCCGGTAATCGTCAGCTCCAGCATTTCCCAGAGATGAATGCCGATCTTTTCCATCATCAGCCTGCTGATTTCACCGTTGGCGATAACCAGTCCTACCTTGCCATCGGCGGTTGCCAGCATGCGTCCGACCGAATTGCCTTTTCCTGCCAAAACGAAATTGCCGTTGATCTCGCCGACACTGGTTTGGTTCAGCTTGATTGTCGGAAACAACCGGGCGATGATGATTTTTTTTGCCTGTACGCGGGCATTTGCCTGAACCGGAGCCTTGCGACCATCCAGCGTGATCGCGGTATTAAGCTGCCCACCGGCCAAGCCGAAATTCAAGGGGTCCAGTGTCAGCACTGAATCGCGCAGACTCAGGTGAACATCCAGGTTCTCGAGTGGCAACTCCTTGGCGCGGCGTATGGTTTTGGCCTTCAAGGTCACTTCTGCATCGACGCTGTCCCAACGGTCGGTTTTAAACGGCAGCTCGGGTAGCATGGTCTTCTTCGCCCCCTGAGCAGAAGAACCCTGCGCCACGCGTTCGGGCTGCGAACCGATGATCGGCCCGAGATCCTCGAAAACCAGTAAATTGGACAATAGCCTGGCTTTCATGGCCGGGCGTTTGCCGCCGGTATCCACCTGCAGCGTGCCCGCAATATCACTGTTGCCAATGCGTCCGGAGAACTTCTCGTAATGCCAGGTGTTTCCGTTACGCAGCAGGCGCCCCTTGGTTGCATAGGCAGGCGTTGACGGAAACGCTATTCCGAGCAATGGATAAAGCTGATCCAGGCTTTCCCCGCGGAGCTCGAGCCGCATGTCGAGGGCGGAGAATTTGAGCAGGCTTGTCACAGTCCCTTCTGCCCGTATCGCGGTACGCCCGACCGTAGCGTCCACCTCCAGCGCATAAGGCGCACTTTCATCACGCATAGCCATCACCGACTCGCCACTGCCACTGGCTTTGAGGGGTAGGCCCCGGTATTGTCCTTGCGCGCTGAATACCACTCCGGGCGCTGAGACCGTCTCCGATTGATTACGGGTTGAAAGGCTGGAGCGGATGCTCGTTTTATCCGCCGCATCGTCGTAGCCGAGGGTTCCCTGATCGAGAGTCAGGCGATCGACCCGCATCCGCATCCCTTCGTCCTGCTGGTTTACATCCAGCAGCCAGTTCTTTCTGCCGTTGCTGCCCTGCTCCAGATATACCGTGGGTCTCTGCAGCCGGACCTCATGCAGGACAATGTTTCGCCGGAGCAATTGCGGCAAATCAATGGTGATTTCAACGGCGTCGGCAGAAACCATCTGCTTTTCCCTGGCCCACGACGGATTGGCGAAAGTCACCCCGCCGGCGCTGATGCGGGGCGACGGCCAGCCGGGTTTAATCCCCAGATCGCCGCTGATGACCAATTCGCGGCCCGTTTTCTCCAGGGTCTGGCGCTCGATCGGGCCGCGCAACCAATTCCAGCCAAATATCGCAATGAATAAAACAAACAGCAGGATAGGGACGACGATCAGCGCAGCCGACCACTGCAAAATGCGGGTATATTTCATGGCACGCTCATCGGCATGATCACTCCATTGTCGCGACGGCCAGTTCGACTTCGTCTTCCAATTCACCCGCGACGGAACCACTGGCAAGATCAAAACGTCGTGCTGCCTCTTCCCAGTTTGTGACGGCCCACCAGCCGTCCAGATAATCAGGACGCCGATTTTCGTGCTTCAGATAGTAGGCATGCTCCCAGACATCGTTGACCAGTAGCGGGAAATGCCCCTGTGTCAGCGGATTGTCATGGCCGGTCGTGGTTTCCACCTGCAGCTTCCCGCCCTCCTGACGGACGCTCACCAGCCAGACCCAGCCGGAGCCGAATACTTTGGTGCCCGCTTCGGAAAATCGTAATTTGAATTTCTCGAAACCGCCAAAATCACGCTTGATCGCGTCGGCCAGGGCCCCGGTGGGCTCTCCGCCGCCGTCCGGTGACATGGCGCGCCACAACATGCTGTGATTGACGTGCCCTCCCGCGTTGTTGTGCACGATTTTGCGGGCAGCTTCGGGCACCTTGCCCCGATTTCGCAGCAGCCACGTCGCCGAACGCTCATCCAGTTCCGGATGTTTTTCCAGCTCTGCGTTCAGTTTTTCCACATACGATGCGTGATGCATCTCATGATGCAGTTTCATGGTGCGTGCATCAATGTGCGGTTCCAGTGCCGCATAATCATAGGGCAACGGGGGCAGGATAAATTTCAAAGAATGCACTCCTTGTTATCTGGCTTCCTGTTATTTGTGATCCCTACCCATAGCACTGATTCTTTGCGGCTTACGCCGGAAGGAAGGGTGTTGCAGCATGAGTTCCGATACTCGCGCCGCGCAATTCGATTGTTGATTTTTTTTCTGATATTTACTGTTCGCTGTCACACAGAGAAAACACGCACATTGCCAAATTTCGGTGCGTCGTAGATCAATAAGGGTTGGCCCCAGGCCCGGCTCTGAGGGGTTCTGATAACCGCATTTCCTACCAGACCAGTTCGGGCAAATGCCGAAACGCCTGCTTCATCCCCTCACCCCAGTCGAGACTGAGATTGGTGAAATAGGCGTCCCCATTGTCCAGGCGCCGCCGACGGTCCACTCTGAGGCTGTCCAGTTCGTAACAAATCAGGTCAATCGGCATACCCACCGACAGGTTGCTGCGCATGGTCAGGTCAAAGGACACCAGCACGCACTTCGTCGCATCCGCTAGCCGCGTTGACGGCGTGATGACGCGGTCAATGATCGGTTTCCCGTATTTGGTTTCTCCGGTCTGAAAAAACGGGGTGTCAACCCCGGCCTCGATGAAATTGCCCTCGGCATACATGCGGAAAAGCCGCGGGCGCTCGTTGCCGATCTGTCCACCAATGATGAACGATGGGTTGAAACGGATTTCATTATCTTCCAGGTGCTGGGCATCCCGCCGCTCGATATCACGCATGGCATCGGCAATCAGCATCGCCACATCAAACATGGTCTGCGCCCCCCATAGATTGGGAGTCAAGTCGCCGGCATTACAACGCTGGTTGAGCACGCCGATAACGGCTTGGGTTCCTGCAAGATTTCCGGAGCTGAGCAGCACAATGACCCGGTCACCCGGGCGCTCGAACACTGTCATTTTGCAGAACTTGCCGATGTTGTCCATGCCGGCATTGGTGCGTGAATCGGAGGCGAATATGATTCCACGGTCCAGCAATACGCCGATGCAATAGGTCATGCCCGGTACCTTCTATCAGGTTATTCCGCGCGACCCCGAACCGGCCGATGAATGCACCGCCTCGGACACCGGTTGCAGCGCAGAAATGCCCGGTGCACGGACAGTAACTGCTATGGGTCAACAATACTGTGCGGCAACACACACAGGGTCGGAACGCCAGGGAACGCAAGACGCGATTGCCTGCCAATTTCCGGACCCAAAAGAAGAAAGAGGGGCAGTCATCAAGACCACCCCTCTTGGATTCGTCAACAGACCGTCATGCGGGCTTCAAGCCCGTTTCCGGATCAAGGTAACGGCACGCCTAACCCTCAGCGCTCAGCAGCCCGCGACGCACTTTCCCTTGCCGTCGAACTCCAGCGTACGCTCGCTGATGGCGAGATGGCTGGCCGGCTTGAGCCTCTTCATCAGCGCTGCCGTGCGCGAGGCGGCTCGGGGGGCACCGCCTTCGGTCACCGGCTCGTTGGGATGAGTGAGGATCACCGACGCCGGCTTGACCAGCTCGTTGATGACATATTCGCCGGAAAGGAAGATGCCGGGGTTGTTGCCAAGGTTGAGCACCGCGAGATTGGCCTTGTGAAAATCATGCACGACCGTCTTCATCTCGGAATGGATGCCGGTGTCTCCGGTAAGGTAAACAGTCAGGCCGTTGGTAAACCTGACCACGAAACCGGTGGCAGGACCGTACTCGAGGATGGCCCCATCGGCCTGCAGCTGCGCGCGCTGCGCCTCCGATAGCAGCGCAGGCGGGGCGTTGTTTACGTGCGAGGCATAGACAATCGAAATCTCGACGCCGCGTGGCGCATCAGCCGTTTTTGCTACAAATACGCCGCCGAGGTCGGTCTGCGAAGCGCACACCGCAGCCACCGGCACAGTGGTCGCGCCGCCGGTCTGCGGGCAGAAGCCGATCGGCTTGCCACCGCCGCGGATGCCGAGGACCTTGCTGCCAACGAAGCCGCTGATCGCGCGGGTCATCACCATCGCCGCATTCTTCGCGGCGACGACCTCGGCCGTCGTCGAATTCGGCGCAGGTGTGCGTTCCGAATTCGCGCAGGTGCCGGCGCCCGGCGCCTTCAGCTTCAGGTCGCCAACATGGTCGCCGTGCATGTGCGATAACAAGACCATGTGGATGGTACCCAATCGCGGATCGTCCCCTCCTGTCACGTTGTGCGCCGGATCGTAGAGAAAGCGAACGCCGGTGGGATCCTCGAAAATGATCGCTCGGTCGTTTGCGCAGAGTTCGCCGGGATGCGAACCGATAGGCGTGATTTTTACGTTCTGGGCAAAAGCGGGAACTGCAGTGAGCGCAAGAGCAAGTGCTGCACAGACGATCTTCATGTCGTTCCTCCGGGGATGCAGGCGTTGGTTGCTGGAGTCAATGCGGATACGGGCACCTGCACTGGCCATATCCGCGCAAGACCTTGATTCCCTGCACGCATCCTACATCGGGAAGTCGATCCGGCGAAAAACGACCTGTCGCAGCGTCAATCCTTTGCGACTGGCACGCACCGCGCAGCTGGAGGCTGGTCGTGACGTAAGAACTTGATTTATTTATTGTTTTTGTCCCGCCCGCAGGTTATGAGAGGAGCCCATCCGGCCGCAACCGAAACCCTATGCGATGCTGCTGGAGATCAAATGCACATCTTTAGCATGGGACGTCTTTTATCCATTCGACTAACAGCCGGTTGACTTCCTCGGGTTGATCAAGGGTCGACAGATGTCCGCACTGGTGGATTACCTCCAGTTTCGCATTCTTGATGCCATCTGATATTTCCGCTGACAACGCAGGGGGCGTGACCAAATCGTTCTCGCCGCAGATGACCAGCGTCCGGCAGGTGATGCGTTTCAGTATCGGCCGACTGTCGGGGCGCGCCATGATCGCTCGCTGCTGGCGTTCGAAAACTTCTTCTCCGAGACTTTCTGCCATCGAATGAATGACACCACGCACGTTCGGCAAGCTCATTTTGTCGGGATGCGATAGACGTGGAAGCAATTTTTCGGTCACTGCATTCAAATCCGTTTTGGCCAGCTCAATTAATGTTTCACGTGCGGCGCTGGCTTCTGCGGTATCCGGTCGAGCCGTAGTATCCATCAACACGAGGCCGGTCACCCTCTCGGGCGCCTGGCGCATGATCTCGAAGGCAACGTAGCCGCCCAGTGACAGGCCCAGCAGGACAAAGCGGTTTGCCGGGGCCGTATCGAGTACGCTGGTCGCCATCTCCCCGATCGTATCGTCATTTGTCAGGTCGCCTACTTCAACCGAAGCAACAGCCGACAAGGCCGGGATTTGTGCCGCAAAGAGTTCTGCATTGTTGAGCAGCCCCGGTAACAGCAGGATGTGTTGACTCATGATTTCTCCTGGAGCGTTTCATTGGCACGGTCTCTTGATCGTAATGTCCCTGCGATGATGCACGGTTCATAAACGATCGGTAACTGGAACAATATTGCTTTAGCTCACGAAGACGCTCCGTTCGTTGCCGAACGCAGTGCAGTTGGCCTCCATGCCTAGCAACTTGAATCCGGATTCTCGACAGGCCCAGTATCGTATGTGGGCCGACGAACAGATTATTCGTCCTTCGAAGATCATTGTGCGCGATCAATGTCTCAGGAAGATTGCAGCCATGATTACCGCCCTCGCCTTTCACGACCCTGCCCGCAACAAGGCGCATCAATTCCATACCCATCTGAACCACTTCAACTCGAATCGGCTCACCCCCGCCTTGCTGCGACCCGAGTGGCAGGCCAACTTGCGCACCGAATATGAAGCGAGTGTGGAAGAAGGATTGTTTGTCGAGCACGAACGGCACTTGATCCAACGCACCGCTCGCGACGCGCCCGAGAAACCCGACGCATTTTTGCGCTGGTTCGAAGATCTGCGCGAATCCGGTTACGGGCAAAACGATTCCCTGTTCCCGTGGCTGGGAAGTGACGCGACGTTGGAGGAGATGCGCTGGTTCCTGGCGCAGGAGGCAGCGGGTGAGGCCGGTTTTGATGATTTGGTCGCACTCACGCAGGTGAGGTGTCCGGTGCGCGCGAAACTTGAAATGGCGCGCAATTACTGGGACGAAATGGGTCGCGGGCACGAACGGGGCATGCACGGGCCCATGCTGGCGGCTGCTGTGACGGTACTCGACTTGGAGCCGTCCGTTGATAAAACAGTGTGGGAAGCGTTGGCCCTATCCAACCTGATGGCTGCCCTGGCGTCCAATCGACGGTACGCCTATCAGTCCGTAGGCGCCTTGGGCGCAATCGAAATGACCGCCCCGGGGCGAGTCGTTCATATCAACGCCGGCTTGAAACGTCTCGGCGTGCCCAAGGAGGCGCGGGCATATTTCCAGTTGCACGCAGGTTTGGACATTGAGCATTCGAAAGCCTGGAATAAGGAAGTTATTTACTCTCTGGTAAAGACAGACGCGTCCACCGCCCGGCCTATCGCAGAAGGCGCGCTGATGCGCCTGGCCAGCGGGGCACGATGTTTCCGGCGTTACCGCGCACATTTCGGCCACAGCTGAGGCAAGTAAACGAGTCGTAATACTCACCGATCCCGACAAATTTCATTGCGCATTGGAGCCAGAATATCTAGGCCAGGACCGGCTTTTGTAACAACGAGCGCCACCGCTGCGATGCGGTCGACCTGCGAATACGCAGCTGCATCAAGTTCCTCGCCGAATACGTCGGGGTCGAGCTCCGCATATTCAAAGTGCAAATTCGCGGCTTGCACTGCGGACGCGATGGATTCCCAGAATGGGTCGCGCCCCTCGACGATGGGGGAACCGGTATAAAGAATCAGCGTGCCATTCGCAGCGAGATGTGGCAGTCCTTCCAGGACGATGCGGGTCGAGAGGTCGGAACCCAGCGCTCCCCCGCCATGACGGTAAACCCTGGCACCCGGGTCGAGTAAGTAGGGCGGATTGGCAAGGATGAGATCGACGGGTTCGTCGATGACCCCGAAAAGGTCGCCCTGACGGAAACTGGTGTTCGGCGTTTTCGCGAATTCTGCGTTGATACGAGCATAACGCAGCGCCGTGGCATTGATGTCGGTAAGGATAATCTGCGCGACCGCGTGTTTCAGCGTTTTCTCCGCGATGATGCCGCCCGCACCCGTGCCGCACCCGACATCGACTATGCAGTCGATCTTGTCCCGGAACGCCAGCGTGCGCTGTATCAGTGCGGCGAACCGGTAGGTGTCGGGGCCGAAAAAAACCGCTTCTCCGTCCATGGTTGGGAATGCGGAGTGCAGGTATAACGAATCCATGAGCGTTGAGAAACGCACTTTGCTGCGCATTAGCCCATCGGCGAATTCCAAGACATCCCCATCCTTGAGCCACTCAAGAACATCTGGCGGGAGCAGTTTCGGCGAAAACGGCCGACTCCAGCCGAAGACGTCGGGCAGCGACTTTGCAACGCCCCTCCCCGGTCGCGCGTTCACACGGGCGTGCGTCGCCGGCGTGGGTGTCACGAAATGATAACCCTGCTGCTGTAGCCATCTGCCGAGCTGCAACAATGGGGCATCTGTCGTCCTGTGCATGACAGACATTCGGCCCGCAGTGCTTCCTCCGGTCCTGATGCGAGGAGGCTGCGTAAGCGCTGATGGTTTCGACATATCTCAAGTCCTTGCGAGCTCGAGAAAATGCTCTGAAAACGCTGCCTTCGTCATTGGAACCCAGTGCACCCTTTAAGTAGCAGAAATTGCAATACCTAAACCTTCGGCGGGTCGCTGTCGCGGGACGGGTGTCGGTGAGCCGCAATCGCCTTGATGAATTGAGGCGCGGTGTCGGCCGCCTTGTTCTCATCCGCCAATATCACCCCGGGGTCCTCGCCCGCCACCGCCGGGATACCCGCCATTTCAAGGAGCTGCTGCGCAGCGCCGAACACAAGGATGGTTTTGCAATGCCGGAATTGGTCCTTTACGTATTCCATCGTGTGGCCGTCAATCGCCAGCGTCTCGATCGCCTTCTCGCCAGCGGGCAGCACCAGCGCATCAAAGAGCACGGAAGGCGAGTTCTCCATCGACTTGTTCGCCTCGACCACAGCGCCATCATCAGCGATGAACTTGCCAACGCGCGGCCCGACGAAATGCACCACCGCACCCTCTGCGGCCAATGCTGTGTGGATTTCGGCTAATGAGGCAAGATGCACACCGTCGGCAACCAGCATTGCGATCTGGCGTGTACGTATGCCGCACTCGCCCGGCAATGCAGTCAGGGACAGCGCGGCGGACGTTTTGACCTCAGGTGTTGGTGCCTTGGCGAGTGCCTTGGGCATGGCATCCGGCACATTTATCCCCAGCCCTGCAGCGACACCGGCGGCCAGCTCGGGCGAGACATTCACCAGCGAAGCAACCATGCGCTCGCGGATTGCCGGCACGCCCACCTTGCTGAGCTCAAACCGGAACGCGGCGACAATATGGGCCTTCTCCACGGCGGTCTGGCTGTCTAAAAACAAAGTTGCCTGCGCATAATGTTCCGCGAATTTTTCCGGCTTGCCGCGCACCTTGTCTGCTTCGATGGGTTCCGGAAAGGACTTAAAGCCGGTGGAGCCGGCCTGGAATGGACAGCCGCCGCCGAGCGAATTCGGCTCGTACGAGACGCGGCCGCGGTTGAGCGTCTGGCGGTGCATGCCGTCACGCTGGTTGTTCTGCACGGGAGCAAGGGGCGCGTTGATCGGAATCTCGTGAAAATTCGGACCTCCCAGACGACTGATCTGTGTGTCGGCATAAGAGTGTATGCGGCCGGCAAGCAACGGATCATTGCTGAAGTCGATTCCCGGCACGACATGCGCCGTGCAGAACGCCACCTGCTCGGTTTCGGCAAAAAAGTTGTCCGGATTTCGGTTGAGAACCATGCGACCCACCGGAGTCACGGGCACCAGTTCTTCCGGGATGAGCTTCGTCGAGTCGAGAACATCGAAGCTGAACTTGTCGCTTTTCTCCTCGGTAAATATCTGCAGGCCAAGCTCCCATTCCGGAAAGTCCCCGGACTCGATTGCTTCCCACAAATCCCGGCGGTGATAGTCGGGATCAGCACCGGAGATCTTTACCGCTTCGTCCCACACGAGGGAGTGTGTGCCGAACAGAGGCTTCCAGTGAAATTTGCAGAATACTGAAGCGCCTTTTTCGTTGATCAGCCGGAAAGTATGTACGCCGAACCCCTGCATCATCCGGTAGCTGCGCGGTATGGCACGATCCGACATGAGCCACATCAAAGTATGAGTTGACTCGGGCATCAGGGAAACGAAATCCCAGAATGTGTCGTGGGCTGACGCAGCCTGCGGCATGCCGTGATGCGGCTCCGGTTTAACAGCGTGTACCAGATCCGGAAATTTCATCGAATCCTGAATGAAGAAAACCGGCATGTTGTTCCCCACCAGATCCCAGTTTCCCTGGTCGGTGTAGAACTTGACGGCAAATCCGCGCACGTCGCGCGCGGTGTCCTTAGAACCGCGTTCTCCGGCAACTGTTGAGAACCTGACAAATACAGGTGTTTTCTTGCCCGCTGCGGAAAAGGGCGCAGCCTTTGTATATTTGCCAAGTGGCTCATAGGACTCAAAAAAACCATGTGCCGCCGACCCTCTCGCATGCACGATCCGTTCCGGTATGCGCTCGTGATCAAAATGGGTGATCTTTTCGCGCAGGATAAAATCTTCCAGCAACGTCGGCCCGCGCAATCCGGCTTTTAGGGAATTCTGGTTGTCGCTGATGGGCACGCCCTGATTGGTTGTCAGCCTCTGCTCCCCGGCATCCGCCCGCACTCGCTCGAGTGACGCCGTCGTCGCATTCTCTCCGGGAATTGCCGGGCCGCCTGTCTTGGCGTTGGCGTTTTCTTCTGACCCGGTGCTTGCAGTTATTCCGGGTCTGGACGGCTCCACGGTGGCACCTTCCCGCGGCGCAGCGGCATTGTCCTGGCCGTATTCAAATTTCTTCGTTGCATTGAAGGGAAATGCGACGGCGAGTTCATTCACTTCCATCCCCTGTTCCGCCACCACATCATTGCTGCGCAACAGGTCATCGGCTGTCTTTACGTTGCGTTTCTTTGCCTTTGTTTTGGCGGGCGCTTCCGGGGATTTGGATGTTCTCTTGCTATTAGCCATTATTTCTCCTTAAAAGGATGTTGCAGTTCTCTAAGTGTCGGGGCAGGATTTCCGGCGAGGAGTGTTCCGTGGACAATCTTGCCTAACCGCATTCGTCGCTGGCTGTACGGTGAAGTACATTTCTTGTAACCCGGGGCACTCTGGACGCTGACGCGAGAATATAAAAACCGCGTAAGTTGCACATCGCACAGCGTCAGTTCTCTGGCCTGCCCACGGTTCGGCTAACGATTGGCGCGGCATTAACCGATGCGACATAAAAAAAAAGGGGCCTGCTCGAAAGCAGACCCCTTTTTCATGGCCGGCTATGCCGGCCTCAAGGTCAGGACCAGACCACTTTGCGTGCCGCTCTCCGCCACGGCGGGGCTGCTGCGGCCTGCGGCCCCCTACAACATTACGATTACGCGGCCCGCGACATCTTGCGCCGTCCTACAAAGCCCAGCAGTCCCAACCCCGCGGCCAGCATCGCGTAGGTTTCGGGCTCGGGGATGGGCGTCATGGCGCTGAAACCCGCGCTACCGAAATCGTTGCGGCTGCTGTCAAAGTTCATAACGTCGCAGTTACCGGATACCGTATTGGTATCCATCGTCACAGCGCCGGTTTGTGCGAAGGCCCTGCCGCACAGGATGCTTGCTCCCGTATTCAGGGTGATACTCGCGAGTGCCAGGATGTTTCCCGCGAACGAGGTGCCTGTCCCGAGGGTCGCAGAGCTGCCCACATTCCAGAACACGCCGTTATTCGCACCGCCGTTGATCACGTCGACAAATGAACCACTGGCGGTCGTGAGGGTACTACCAATCTGGAACCCGAAGAACGCATAGGGATCATTCTGGGCATTGAGGGTCAGCGTTCCAGTCAACTGCGCCGAGCTGTCAAACTTGTAGATTCCGGGGGTCAGCACCAATGATCCCAGGTCCACGCCGGTCAGATCGGTGGTAAATGGCTGGAGCGCAATATTGTTGTACGCAGTCGTGACGTCTGCCTGGGCCTGCTGAGCAACCGCGTCGGTCTGGTGCACCGTCCCTGTGAGAGTGATGCTGCCGAGGCCGGTGATCGATGTGCCCGGGTACAGGCCCAGATCACCATAAATGGTTGTCGGTCCGGTATTGGTCACTGTAGAGGCGCCAAGTATCGAAAAGCTCTGTGCCGAACCCAGGAATGGATCGGCCAATGCCGTGGCGGGACCGTACGCCATGGCGATGAGGAAAGGTATTGCCAATTTCGTGGTTTTCAATGGAGTTCTCCTTGCTGTGAAACTGCTGATGCAGCCCGACAAAGTTGTTCAAGCTGACGACACACATGTACAGGAGATTCATTTCGGTGAAGAGTGGCAACATCCGCTACAACCTATCTCCACCGTCACGGCCGCCTGCAGGGCGGAATATCTTGGAATCCGTGCCGTTGCCACAAATTAAGCGGATCCTCAGGCTGCATCCGTGCGAAAGCACACACAAGCCGGTTTGTTATTTCCGCGAACGAGCATAGCCCCGTCGCAGATCGCAGGAGTGATATGAGTCAGTCGAGGCGACATGGCACCGGCCTCATACGTTTTCCAGACACCAAAAAGAAAAGGGGCTGGCCGCTCAGCTAAACTTTTCCGGTGTGTTCGCTATCGTACAGATTCCCATGTCATGCGGTGCAATTCTCGTGCCGGTAGTACCCGTATGTTTCACATCGCATGCGCGCCAATACGCCTCAAGGCATCTCGGTTGATGCTGACTGGTTCAGGCATGTAAATGCAGGGTTTTTTATCTTTTGGGAGACCATCATGAAATTGAAATCCTTACTTGCCTCTATGCTAATTGTGGGATTGTGGACTGCCGGAAACGCAGCGGCCATCATCACTCTTGACAATAGTGGGGCGACGAGTGTCCAGCAACAGAGCGCTACACCTTGCATATTCGGTGGCAATAATTGCAATAATCCGCTTGGTTTTGGTTTCACGGACGTCAGTAGTTTCGACAACGATGGAACAGTAACTTTGCTGGAAGGCTTATCTCCTTTTTATACGGTCAGCCAGATCAGTTCCCTCTTGGGCAGTAGACTTTTTTCCGTTGGGATTGATACCAATCAGTCATCGGGTGGCGCAGAACCTCGCCAACTATTGCATTCGTTCGAGATGTTGGTAGGCGGTATCTCCACTCAATCGTACTTCGGCCCCACTTACATCAACATTGGCGCCAATGGAACCGGCTGGTCTGATGCGATGCTCAATGGATTTTCGCTGGAAGGCTTGGCGGGCGCAACGACAATACAGTTCCGGACCCATTACTCGAACGCAACCAATGGCACGGACGCCATGTTTTTAACCAGCGCAATTCCCGAACCCGAGACTTACGCCATGATGATGGCCGGTCTGGGTTTAATGGGTTGGGTTACCAGGCGAAGGAAACTCTCAGCCGCGTAACCGGTTTTAAACGTTCATATGCAATCCCCGCAGCGGCGGGGATTGTTTTTTGTGAAGATCCGCTGAATCGACATTGAGTAAGCAGACCCGCTGTCGGCATTTATGAGGGCTGCCTGCAGACCCATTTGACGTGGTTGGTCGGGATAGGAGGATTGCCCGTTACCGGCTTGATATTCCGGCAGCCCTGACGTCTTAAGCGATGCTAGCTTTTTTCCGCTGCCTTACCCGGAAGCTCAATCATGGCTTGGTTCGTATCGTAAAGCGCCCGATGTGCAGCTTTGATCGCCGCATCGTGCCGCTCGCCGACGGGTTCGTCAACCATCGCCTGGACGGACTTGAGCAACTGCTCCGCGGATTTTTGCAGCGCTGCCATGGACTGCGCGTTATCCGGCTGTGAGCCCGTTAAGCCCGTAGCACCTGAACCGCTATTCGAGCTCGATGCCGGAGTCGGATCTGCACGCATCCCGGGCGGAAGCTGCGACATGGCTTGATTTGTGAGATTCAGCGCCTGATGTGCCATTGCAATCGCAACCGTGCGCTGCGCCCCCGGCTGCTTTTGGGAAATTGCCTGGATGGCACCGCGCAGCCCTTGCGTCGCCTTGAGCAGGCGCTCCAACTCCTGGTTGTAGCCCGACTGCGTATCGGATTGGGTGGCTGCGACGGCAGGAGCCGGCACAGTCTTGTTCGGCGATGCAGGAATTGCTGTTTCCGTGGTGGACTCGGACCCGCAGGCAGCGAGGACACTGGCGAACATGATCGATGCAGCGATGGCAAGTGTGCGTCTCATATCGACCCCTTTATTCAAAAAGTCTGCATAGAGCATTCGTTAACAGCCAGGGTGCTGTCCTGTGAACCTCAACACCCTCCGGTATTTGTCGGGGTACAGCACTAGTCCCCGAGTAACTCCCCCACAGGTTTCAGGTCTTCCACGTGATCGCACACGGATTTAATTATCATCAGGACAGGAACGGCCAACAGCAAGCCCCACGGACCCCATAACCAGCCACCCAGAATCACACTGGTGAACACCACGACTGTGCTCATACTGCCGGCGCGGCCAATGAGCCATGGGGTAAGCAGGAGGCCCTCGATGCTGGTGATGACCAGCGCTACGCTCGCCACCCATAGCGCCATGCCGAGGGAGCCAAACTGAACCAGTGCTACCAGCGCAATCCCCGTGGAAACGACAATCGGCCCGAAGTAAGGTACCGAATTCAGCACGCCCGCCGCTATCCCCCAGATCGCCGCATGCTCCAGCCCGAGCGCCAGGAACGCGAGCCAACTCACCACTCCCACCAGCACGCTCGTGAACACCTGCACCAGAAGATAGCGCTGGATCTGTTGTGTAATCCCGTTCAGCACTTCGACGGTAATTTTTTTTTCGCTGAGCGTCGGGCTGATTTTTACCAGCTTGCGGCGAAACACATCGCCCGCTGTCATCAGAAAATAGGCGAAAAAAAGCACGGTCACAAGCTGCCCGATGAAAGTCACCAGCCCCATCGTTCCACTCCACAGATAATTGCGAATGTTGACTCTGGGCTTTTCGATCTGTACCAAGGTCACGCCACGTGGCGCAGGGCTGGCTACAGTGCCGCTCTCGATGGCTGCTTGTTCGAGTTCGGTTGCTGCTTTCTGGACTTTCTCCACCGCCTTGGCCCCGTCACCTTGTGACGTACTCAAAGCCTGTCGCATTTTCTGCACGGAATCAGGCAGCGTCTCGATGATTTCAGCGGTCTCGTCACCTAATGAATAGACCAGCGCTCCCACCCCTGCAACGATGCCAATCAAAAGCACCGCCGCCCCGATCGCGCGGTGGATATGCCACTTCTCCATGGCATTAACCACAGGAGAGAATGCATAGCTCGTCATTACTCCCAGGACAATCGGGATCAGGATGGGGGATGCCCAGTGCAGCATGTAGAGGGCGACGAGTACCGTCAACACGACAATCCAGCCATTCCTTACTCTGATCGGCGCGGGGTCAGCTCCACTCACTGAAGCTTTCACTGATTCGTTGGCGGATATTTTTAGGTCAAGTTCGGTTTTCATGCGCGCCCATGGTAATGCGGCCATCCTGCGCTGAACTGCAGCGGATTCAAATCGGCCGAGTAAACCGCAGTTGCTCCGAAAGTTCCGTGCGCCGCCAAACATACGGTGATGCCTCCCCTACGGAGGGCACTTGGATCGTCAGGCGAACAAGGCCTGCGATGAACTCCAGGACGCGGCTGGACGACTGACTGTGGACGCACCTAATTGACGACGTTCAGACCCATCACAGCGGACATTCACCACTCATTGGCGAGGTCGCGCGCAGGGCTGGACACTTACTTGCCGGAGTTGCCCTGACCAGATGATGTCAAGGTACAAACTATGTGCGAAAGGAAACAGACGCGTCGGATGGGGGGGCCTATATCTCTTCCTACTAACAAGGATAATAATGCGGCGCACACCGACGCAGAACCGACTACTGGCCGCACTGCCGGCCGAAGCCTATGAACGCTTGGCACCCCACCTCGAACCCGTGGCGCTGCCGCGCGGGTTAGCTATCTATGAACCGGGGATTGCCTTGGACTACGCTTATTTCCCGATCTCCAGCATCGTATCCGTATTGAGCCCCATGAAAGACGGGGCGTCGCCGGAGGTTGCGATTATTGGAAATGACGGCTTGGTGGGAGTCGCCCTGCTCATGGGGGGCATGGCCATCACCAACACCCGGGCCGTGGTGCAAAGCGCCGGCCATGGCTTTCGTATACGGTCATTGATGCTGCAATCTGCTGCGGATGATGTGACACCGCTACGACATTTGATGCTGCGTTACGCACAATCCTTGATAACGCAAATGACACAGACTGCGGCCTGCAATCGATTTCACAATATCGATCAGCAGGTTTGCCGTTTGCTGTTGATGTGTATGGATCGCTGGGCCACCAATCGATTGAGTTTGCCCCATGAGCGGATATCCCATTTGCTTGGTGTGCGTCGGGAGGGGGTTACCGCCACTTCCCGCAATCTTGCCGCGGCCGGCTTGATAAGCTATCACCGCGGCTGCATTACAATTCTGGATCGCCCCCAACTGGAAGCACGAGTGTGCGAATGCTACGCCGTTGTCAAAGCAGATGTTGCACGCATCCTTCTAATCAAGCAGTCGTAGATAATGCAACGAGTCGTTAAGCCGTAAGCGGCGCTAATTAGGCCGTCTGTGCTGGGCGGCAGCTTGCTGCGCTTGGAAAGTGCCGGGCAATGCCGCGAACAGCCTCTTCCCGACTTTAAAAAATGTCCGACTGCACGCGCGGCTACGCATGTATTGGAGCATCGGGAACAATTTGCTTCCAAGTAAGCTGGGCGGCATGGCGGCCGAAGAAGCTGGCCGGTAGCAGGCATCGGGATCTGCATGACAGACCGGGTGAAAGGGGCACAGGAAACCGGAAATCTCAAATCCTTGCCCTGGATTCGTCCGTCTAATCAGTGAGCTGTCAGGGTGGTAGAACTCGCAAATGCAGACAATGATTGCGCCAGTTTGGTGGCTGCGGTGGCGGTTTCGGCCGATCTTATCGCAACCAATACTGAGCTCATCGAGCCTAGAATCGCAGTGACATCCCGATCATTCTCAGTTACTTTTTTTGCGGTCAGCAATACTTCGTGAGCTAATCTGGTTGCTTCCGCTGCAGACTTGGCGGCCGTTTCGGCAGCGATTTCCGCCTCTTCTACGGAAACCAGAAGCATAAGGTTTTTCGGCTTCTCCATTGCGTTCGCCACCTTCTGGGCCGCACGCAACGACTTTGCTGCGGCCCTGCCGGAGAGCACCGCCGCTTCAGTGGATTTGCGGGTGAGGGCTCTCAGTGACTCCAGCGCAACGTTGCTGCTTTCAGTCGCGCTGGAGTATCTCTTCCGCAAATTCGCGAGTTCTTTGTTCAGCTTAACGATCTTCGTGGCCGCCTCATCGATCAACGTGCGCAAAGTAATCTCTCCTTGAAGTGCCTGCTGAACATGCTCAATCATATCTTAGTGACATTCGCTATGGTCGGTATATTACATAGGAGAGACTAAACTTCGAATTGATCCAGAAAGGAGTGTGGGTGAGCTAACCCCTAGTGCAAGAATTGACAGGAGATGCGAACTCTCGAACAACGGGTTAAAAGTTGATTTATTGAGGATTACCAAACCCCATGACACGGCATATCTATTCCGACATGCCTCCCTCACCCTCGATCCCTCTCCCGGAGGGAGAGGGATGCAAAGCCCTTCTCCCGTCGGGAGAAGGGGACACTTGAAGCGGAGCAGAAGGGTGGGGATGAGGGAGAAGTGTCGC
>JAUXYA010000019.1 GCA_030684405.1 Burkholderiales bacterium
CCTGGAATACCTGCTTTGCCAAATCCAACCCAATTCGCTTAATCTTCATCTCGGACTCCTTCCCCTTTTGTCTGGTGGTCACAGCCTCCAGTCTGGCGCATCGACGCCGTCAGGTGGGAGGAGTCCATCCCATTGGGCTACAGCCCCGTGATTCGCTCACCTTGACGGTAAATGGGAATTTCATTTTGATAGGCGCTCTTAATCAGGTCGCAGCGTCAGGCGGCAGCGCCGGTGGCCGGCCGCCGGTCCGGCGACTGCAGCATTCTAGCCGCATCACCCAGCCTGCGGATGTCCGCGCCGCCCGGCGCCTGGAAAATGCGCAGCCCGAATTCCGGAATGATCGCCAGCAGGTGATCAAAGATGTCCGACTGGATCGCCTCGTACTCGCCCCAGACCGTGGTGTTGGTGAAGCACCAGATCTCCAGCGGCAGGCCGGTGGGACCAGGATTGCGTTGGCGCACCAGCGTCGTCATGCCCTGGTGGATGCCGGGATGGTTGCGCAGGTAGCTGTCGACGTAGATGCGAAAAGTGCCGAGGTTGGTCAGCCGCCGCGCGTTGACCGGATCACGCCCCTGGGCCTCGAGCCGCGCATTCCACTCGCCGATTTCCCGCTCCTTTTCTTCGAGGTGCTCGCGCAGCAACGCGAAGCGGTGCAAACACTCGCGCTCGGCAGCGCTGAAGAAACGCACGCTGTTCTGGTCAATCAGCAGCGAGCGCTGGATACGGCGGCCGCCGGATTCGCTCATGCCGCGCCAGTTTTTGAAGGACTCCGTGATCAGGCGCTTGGTCGGGATCGTGGTTATGGTCTTGTCCCAGTTCTGCACCTTCACCGTGTGCAGCGCGATGTCGATCACGTCGCCGTCGGCATTGAGCTGCGGCATCTCGATCCAGTCGCCGACGCGCACCATGTCGTTCGACGAAATCTGCACGCTCGCCACCAGCGAGAGCAGCGTATCCTGGAAAACCAGCATCAGGACCGCCGCCATCGCACCGAGGCCGGAGAGCAGAATAAGCGGCGAACGGTCGATCAGGGTCGCGATGATCAGAACCGTCGCCAGCACGTAGATCACCAGCTTGACCACCTGCAGATAACCCTTGATCGGCTTGCTCGCAGCATCCGGGCGCCGGCGGTAGAGGTCGTTGGCGACATCCAGCGCCGCGCCCAACGCCAGGGCCAGTGTCAGCACGACGAAGGCGCCACAGACGTTCTGCACCACGGTCACCAACGCCGCCGGCAGATCGGGCACCGCCGCCACGCCCGCAGAAAGCACCAGCGCCGGCACCACGTTCGACAAGCGCCGGATCACGTCATGGCGGGACAGCCCTTCATCGGCGCCCAGCGGTGTCGCGCGCAACACGCGGTAGGCGCCGCGCACGAGGATGCGCTTGGCGATCCAGTTCGACAGCCAGGCCGCGGTCAGCAGCAGCAAAAGTGCCACCAGCATATAGGCCCGGGGGTAGTCGTTCAGCATTGCGGACAGTTGCTCGAAGCCGTTGATCACGGTCTGTTCTCCTCTTGATGGATTGCAGCCCGTCGTTGCGGACCGTGAATGGGCGTGCATGAACGCCGGCGCGGGGAGCGCTTATATAAAGACAAGCAGACACTGCGGGAGGTTCCCGCAGATTTCAGGGGATACAGCGGGGAATTATTTTTCCGAGCCGCGGATGAAGGCGTCCAGCACACCGCACCAGCCCAGCGCGAGGTTTCTGCGGTTGTAGCCGCCGCCGCCGAAACCCATGATGCGGCCGCCGCACATCTCATTCGCCAGCACACAAAGTCGCTGTGCGGCGTGGGCATGCGCCTGCGGTGTGTACTGCAGGTGCGCCAGCGGATCGCCGGCAATGCTGTCGGCCCCTGCCTGGAATACGATGAACTCCGGCTTGTGTGCGCGCAAATGCTCTTCGACGCGCTCCCAGGCCTTCATGAACTGGGCATCGGTCGAACCCGGTGCCATCGGGATGTTCAGCTTCAAACCCGCGCCAGCACCTTTGCCGCGTTCAGTGTCGGCACCAGTGCCCGGATACAGAAAACGTCCGTCCTCATGAATGTCGGCATAGACCAGATCCGGATCGGATTCGTAAGGATAGTAGAGCCCGTCGCCGTGATGCACGTCGATATCGACATAGGCCACGCGCTTGACGCCGTATTGCGATCGCAGCGTGTCGATCACCACGCCGCAGTCGTTGAACACGCAGAAACCCGCCGCCCGCTCGCGCGCCGCATGGTGCAGGCCACCGATCGGCTGGAAAGTGCGCAGCGCTTCCCCCGCCATGATCCGCGCCAGCCCGTCGAGGGCAGCGCCCACCACATGGGCCGAAGCCTCGTAGACACCGGAGAAGGCCGGCGTGTCGCCGTGGTCGATCAGGCCGTATCCCTGCTCGGAGAGTTCATGCACCCGCGCGACATGGGCTTCGTCGTGGAAACGGCTGATTTCCTCAACCGAGGCCGCGCGTGAACCGCAGATCTCGGCAGACTTGTCGAGTTTTTGATTGTGCGCTTCCGTCCAGAACGCATTTTGGCGGTCCGGCCCCCAGGGATGACCATCGGGAAATCCGTAACTGCCCAGCGCATCGTCCACATACAACAAAACTTCCGATTTCATGCTGCCTCCTGCTGAAAAAATAACGTCAAAAGCTTTTGGCCGCAGATGGCACAGAGAGCATCGTCATTCCGGACGTGTGGCGCGCAATCCGGAATCCAGAGGATTTTCCAGGTCCGCACTGGATTCCGGCTTGCGCCGGAATGACATCCGGGCAAAGGGTTTCTCTGTTTTCTCTGTGCATCATGTAGCTCCTTTTGACTTCGACTTTAAAACAAATCCCCCTGCTTCATCACCCCCGGCACCCGGAACTGCGAGGTGTCACGCCGCATGCCTTCGCCGCGCCGCGCCGGGTTGAGGCCGGCTTTTTTGCAGGCGACGCTGAAGCGTTGCTTGAGCAACTGTGCAAACTCACCCTCGCCGCGCATGCGACTGCCGAATTCGGGATCATTGTCGCGACCGCCCCTCAAGGCCTGTACGCGACTCATCACATGCGCTGCCTTCAGCGGATAGTGGCGCTCCAGCCATTCGCGGAACAGCGTCTTCACCTCGTAGGGCAGGCGCATCAGGATATAGGCACAGCGCTGCGCGCCGTGTTCCGCCGCTGCGGCGACCAGTGTCTCGATTTCGTGGTCGTTGAGGAAGGGCACCACCGGCGCCACCATAACCCCCGCGGGAATGCCGGCATCCGCCAGCGCACGCACCGCCTGCAGCCGTCGCGCCGGCGCCGTGCAACGCGGCTCCATGCGTCGCGCCAGTTCATGGTCCAGCGTAGTCACCGATACGAACACCTCGGCAAGCCCCTTCGCCGCCATCGGCGCGAGAATGTCGATGTCGCGCTCAACCAGCGCATTCTTGGTGACAATGCCCACCGGCTGGTTGAATTCGGCGCAGACCTCGAGAATGCCGCGGGTGATGCGCTTCTCGCGCTCCGCCGGCTGGTAGGGATCGGTGTTGGCGCCGAGCGCGATCAACTCGCAGCGGTAACCGGGTTTCGACAGTTCCTTGCGCAACAGCTCCGCCGCATTCACCTTGGCGAAAATCCGCGTCTCGAAATCAATTCCCGGCGACAGGTTGCGATAGGCATGGCTGGGCCGCGCATAGCAGTAGATGCAGCCGTGCTCGCAGCCCTGGTAGGGATTGATCGACTGGGTGAAGGGAATGTCGGGCGACTCGTTGCGCGCGATGATCGATTTCGCGCGCTCGTCGGTGACCACCGTCTTCAGTGCACGCTCCTCTCCGCTTGCCGCCGCATTTGGGTCACTGCTCCAGCCGTCGTCGAAGGCCTCGCGCTCGACCCGCTCAAAGCGCCCTTCCGGATTGACGCCGGCACCGCGGCCCTTGCGCGGATCGCTGTGTTTGCCGGACAGCGTGCGCAGCGCCACCGTTACTCCGCGCGATAGGCGTGGGTGGTCATCAGTTCGAAGACCTTGCGCCGGCCGCCGTCGCGGCCCTTGCCGGTAACTTCCGTGCGCACCACTGCGACCATACGCCCGTGGTGCACGACCTTCGAGCGGATGCGCAGCGATCTCCCTTCACCGGGGCTGATGTACCAGGCCGACAGTGCGGTCAGTTGCCAGTGCGGTGTCAGCGCAGCCACCGCATTGTCAGCGGCGAGCCCGAGCAGGATGCCGCCCTGCACATGTCCGACACGGTTGCCGATATGCGGCCCGTTTTTCACCACCGACTGCGCGCCGCCGGCGACATGTTTCGCATCGACGCTCCAGAAACGGTCGATGAAGGCGCTGCCGCGCGCCGCCGACTGCGCCAACGCCTCTTCCGCGATCGCAATCACTTTTTTCTCGTCGGGCCGCAGCTTGCCACCGGGAATCTCCGGCATCGGATTTTCGCCGCGGCGGCGCTGCGGCACCGGATGCATTTCGACGCCCTTCGGCGGCTTCAAAATCATGAATGTCCCGGTACCCGTGCAGACTATCCCCGCGGCATTACCGATCTGCACCGTGCTCACGCCCTGCCGTCCCGCCGCGCCCGCGACGAAACCGAACATCGCACCGCGGCCCTCGAGCCGGCCCGTGCGCTGCGCGCCGGTGAACTGCAGGTTCATGGTGACCGTCGCCAGCCGCGTGTGCGAAGGCAATCCCGCACGCACCGCCGCCGCCATCACCAGATCGGCGAGGATCGCGAGGCTCGCCATGCCGAGTTGGCCATCGGCCTGCGCGCAATGCGGAGCGACATCCACCGACAGCGCGGTGTAGTCGGTGCCGACATGGTCATAAGAGAGATCAAGAAAATTGCCGGCGAAGTGGTAACCGGGTTCGCGGTTGAGCGCGATGCCGCGCAGCACCTGCGCGCGAATGAAATCCTGGGTCGAATCAGACATTGCGGAGTTAAGGGTTACGTCAGAAGTGGATGCAGCGTGATCGAAGGCAGTCATCGACCGATTGTAACAAGTGCCCTCAGGGGCAGATCGCGGGGAGAGTGATTATAAATACTTGATTTTATTGATAATTTTGTAATTCCTTCGCTATGGCATCAAGTGCCGCCTGCGGAGCACTGCCCTGCGCCCGTGCCAGTTCCAAGGCAATGCTGTTCAAAGCGCGATAGGCCGCGGCGATCTGTGGATCAAAACTCTCCAGCGCAGCGAGTTGCCGGCGCACCACCTCCGCATCACCGCGCGCCACCGGCCCGGTCAGCGCGCGCACCGTGCCCAGCGCAAACACGTTGTCCAGCGTATCGCGCACCAGCGGCTCCATCATCTGCTGCGCCGTCGCGCGATCAAGCCCGGCGTTCTGATAAACACGAAGCCCCGCCTCCATCAATGCAGTGAGGCCGTTGCAGACCAGCACGCTTGCCGCGTGATAGAGCGTCTTGCCCGCGGGATCGATAGTCGCGACCTGCGCGCCGAGACCCTCGAACAAAGGCTGCAGCACCGCGATCGCGGCAGCATCGCCCTCGACCGTGCACCAGGTGCCGGCGAAGGACTGCAGCGCCGCCGCGGGATCGGCGAAACTTTTCAGCGGATGCAGGCTGGCGATGTGCGCGCCGGAAGCGGCCAGTGGTGCCAACAGCGACGAAGGCAGCGATCCGCTGCAATGGAACACGATGTCACCCGAGCGGATCGTGCCGCTTGCGGCCAGCGCCGCCGCCACCGGCGCGATCGCCGCATCCGGCGGCGTCAGCAGCCACAACGCAGCCGCCCGCATCTCCGGCAACCGGCGTACCGCGAGTCCGCTGCCGATGAAGGCCACCGCCGACTGCGCCGTCGCGTATTCCGCACTCAGCACGTCCTGCAGCGCGCAGGCGCCACCGCCCGCCAGCAGGGCCGCCAGCGTGAGGCCGGCGCGTCCGGGCCCGATCAGGTTCAGTGTCGGCGGGGTTGCGGTCATGGCGGCATGGTAACGCAGCCGAACCGCGCCTCAAGTCGGGTCCGGGATCTGCCGTTAACCCGTGGGCAAAGCGCCGTCTTCATTCATCAGGAACATGCCCATGGACACCGCCGTCATCGACCGCGAAGCCGAATCCATCGCCAGATCGGTGGGTATACCGCCCTGCCCGGCGATCCTTACCGGGCTGGTCGCGCAGATGCGCTCCGACGATCCGGATTTCCCGAAAATCGCCAAACTGATCGGCACCGACGTTGCGCTCGCCGCGACCATGCTGAAAACGGTCAACTCGCCGTTTTACGGTCTGCCGCAGAAAATCAGCTCGATCCCGCAGGCGCTGGCGCTGCTCGGGCTGCGCAACGTTTCGCATCTCGTCACGCGGCTGCTGCTGCAACAGGCCTTCCCGGTCGGCGACGGCGAAGCGATGGAGCGTTACTGGGAATCCTCGTCGGCGATCGCCGTCCTCCTCGCCTTCATCGCCCGCAAGACCCGCAAACTCGACCGCGACGACGCCTATACCTACGGCCTGTTCCGCGACTGCGGCATCCCGGTGATGATGATGAATTTCACCGACCATCCGGAAATTCTCGACGCCGCCTACAACGATCCCGCGCGCCTGCTCTCCGAAATCGAAAACGAACAACTCGGCGTCGACCATGCCGGCGTCGGCGCGGAACTCGCCGAATCCTGGCATCTCTCGGCCGCCACCAGCGCCGCGATCCGCCACCACCATAACTATGCCGTTCTGCGCGGTGGCGATGCGGTGCCGCTGCAGAGCCAGTTGATGATCGCGCTGGGCGTGCTTGCCGAACGGCTCTACCGCGACCACTGCGGCGACAAGCCGGGCGTGGAATGGGAACGTGCCGGCGCGGATGCGCTGGCGGCAGCCGACCTCAGTGCGGAAGTATTCGCGGAACTGGCAAAGGAAATCGACGACGTACTCGCCGCAAAATAAATAAGCGCGTCAGCCCTCAGACCGGACCGTCCGCCGCCTGCACGCGTCGCGACGACAGCCGTGCAGCGATCAACCCGGCGACGAACTGCGGTACCGACACCACGGTCATTGCGATGATCGCCAGCGGCCACAGCGACAGCGAATTGCCGCATACTGCAAGCGCCGCGGCCTGTCCTACTGCCATCGCCAGCGCCCAGCGCCAGGCGCGCCGCGGCCAGTGCCAGGCCAGCACGAAAACGATTACAAACATCAGCGGAATGCCGATGCTGAAATATTCAGTGGCATCCCAGGCCTCTCGGCGCCCGGTCGCCTGCGCGATCGCAAAACACACCGCGAAACCGCTGACCGCGGCCAGCGTGTACGGCAACCAGCCCTCGCTGCGCTGCCCGTTCATTTCCAGCGCAGCCCGTCAACCATCAGCCGCGCCGTGCCCACCGCCTCGTCGAGATCGGTGCGTATGCCCTTCAGCGTGATCGTGAACAGGGCGATGCGCTCCGGCCCGAACACGTTGTAGGTGAAGGAGGTCAGCAGGTTGGCATTGTCGTAATACACCGCCTCGTACACCGTCCCGTGCTGCGACAGCTCGGCATCACCCGCGCGCGCCATCAGCCAGCCCCCACGCGTCTCCCCCTGCTCCGCCTTGCGCAGCCGCTCCCGCGCGCCGGCATACTGCTCCGGCGCGAGTTTTCCGGACACGCTCAGCTGGATCATCTCGTTCTGCGCGTTGAAAAAACTCGCCATCGCGAAGGAACTGCGCAGTTCGTTGTTGAACACCGACCAGCCGGCCGGCGCCTCGTAAATGAAGAAATCGCGTTCAACGCGGTTGGCGGCAGAGGACTGGGAGGCGGGCTTGGCTGCGGGTTTGGTTTCAGTATTGCTTTCCGCAGCGATGCCGCCAATGGGCAACAGCAGCAGAACCGCCAGAGATGCTCCGATACTGCCTTGGCGAAACTCCCGTCCTCTCCGCGAGCGGGACGAGGCGGATTTTATTTTGTCAGACAATCCAGGCCGATGATTTTCCAGTTTTTCCACGATCCGATACAGTTTACGGGACAAGATTCAAGGCACCGCCAGTCGCGCCAGCTCTCCGGCGTCGTGCAGCTCCGCCAATGACCAGCAGCAATCGATCAGCTTGCGGGTTTGCGGCTGCGGCAGGGTATCAGCGGCCAGATCAATGAACTTGCGCTCCAGGTCCTGATCGCTCATCGGATTGCTGGCGCTGCCCAGGGCATGCGGAATGTGGCAGTCGATCACCTCGCCGCCGGCCAGCGTCATGGTCACACGCGCCTCGTCTTCGCGCAACTGCTCGTCAGCCTCGGCCACAATGCGTTCACGCAGTGCCGCCACACGCGGATCAAAAACCAGCTCATCGGTGTACTGGCGTTCACCGGCAATGCCTTCCACGATGGACACGGCCGCAGAATGATAAAGACTCCACTTGCTTTCGAGCCCGCCTTTCGGCGACTTGATGCCCGTGAGTTTCAGGGCAAGGGGATGCGCGCGCAGCGTCATGCCGGTGATCCTCGCCGGATCGACCGGCGGCGACCCACGCAGTTGCAGACAGGCGTCGATGACCGGATGGCAGACAACACCGCAAGCATGAGGCTTGTAGGTGTTGAGCTCCATTTCCCAGACCTTGCCCAGTCCAGCGAGAACCTCGCCAAGGTCATGCCGGGTCGATACCGCATTGGCGAAACCCCGGGGCGCCTCAATGACCCGCTCAGAACTGGTGAAACCCTGCGCAGCCAGAAGAGCCGCCTGCATACCGTTCTGCGCCGCACGCCCGTGAACGAAACTCTTGCACATGGTCCCGGCCATGTCGCGCAGGCCCGCCGCCTGGGTGCCGGCGATGCCGAAGGCCCAGGCCATCTTCTGCTCATCAAGGCCCAGCACCTTGCCGATGGCGGCGGCCGCACCGAACACACCGGCGGTGCCGGTGATATACCAGTTGACGTTGTGCCCCTGGTAAATGGCGTTGGCGATGCGGCATTCCACTTCCACCCCGAGCACGAAGGCGTGGAGGAATTCACTGCCTGAAAACGGCCGGTATTCGGCAAGCGCGAGCAGGGATGACGCCACCGGCACGCTGGGATGCACCAGTGTGCGCAGGTGCGTGTCGTCGAAATCAAGCACGTGCGCACTGATGCCGTTGATCAGCGCGGCGTGCAGGATGTCGAGCCGTTCGCGGCGACCCAGCACAGTAGCCTGTGCAGGCCCCGAGAACGGCGCCAGTGTCGCCAGCGCGACGGAGACGGCATCGTGATGCGCGCCGCCGATGGCGCAACCCATCCAGTTCACGACGGACCGTTTGGCCTCGCGGGCGGCGGCTGCAGGAATGTCCGCGGGCCGTGAATCGACGACAAAACGTGCCAGCTCCCGGGTGATTTCCATGTTGCCCACTCAGTCAGCGCGAATGCCGGCGGCCTTGATGACCTTGGCCCACTTCGCGATCTCGCTGCTGGTGTAGGCCGCGTACTCCTGGGGCGTGCTGCCGATGCCCTGGAATCCGCTGGATTCGAGGCGTTTCTTCAGGTCGTCGAGGCCGAGTATCTTCACCGTCGTGCCATGCAGCCGGTTGATGATGTCACCCGGAGTCCCCGTCGGCACCAAAAGGCCATACCAGGTCGAGGCCTCATAACCCGCAATGCCGGCTTCGCTGATGGTCGGCAGATCGGGCGCCAGGGGAAGACGGCGGTCGCCGGTGACCGCGAGGCCGCGCACCCGTCCCGAAGTCACGTGCGGCATCACCGAAGGCGTGGTTGCAAATCCGACCGGCACTTGGCCGCTGATCAGCGCAATCACGGCCGGGCCGCCCCCCTTGTAGGGAATATGGGTCAGCTTCACGCCGCCCATGCTGTTGAACAGTTCACCCGCAAGATGCGACGAGCTGCCGCTGCCGGCGGACGCGAAGTCAAGCTGTCCTGGCCGCGCCTTGGCCAGCGCGATGAGATCCTTGACCGACTTCACGGGCAGGGAAGGATGCACCACCAGAATGTTGGGTGTGGAAGCCAGAATGCTCACCGGCGCGAAATCCTTCACCAGATCGTAGTTGAGCTTGGGATAGAGGCTGACATTGATGGTGTGCGCGACATTGCCCATGAATATCGTGTAGCCGTCCGGTGGCGACTTGGCGGCAATTTCCGCCCCGAGGTTTGCTCCACCGCCCGGTCGGTTGTCCGAAATCACCTGCTGCCCCAGCGCTTCGCCCAGTTTCTGCGCGATCATGCGGCCCAGGGTGTCAGTGCCGCCACCGGGCGGAAATGGCAGGATGAAGCGGATGGGCTTGGCCGGATACTGGGCCTGGGCAAATGCGTTCGACACAACCGCGCACAACAGCAACGACACCAGCAGCGGCCAATTCCTTTTCATGACTCCTCCTTGTCGGGCTTGATGGGCGAATCAACGATGTCCGGCGCCTTTATGCAAGCGCTTGCATTTTTATAAAAGAATTCTACTCCCAATTTCCTGCCTTCATGGAAGACATGGCGGGCGAACCTGGCCGACAACCTTTGTGTCAGTCACCCGTCTCGCGCCGGCGGGCCCACAACAACAAACTTCCCAGCAACGCCCCCACCACCGCCGCGGCCGCGCCGACCAGTGCCGCGATCACGAATTCGAAAGGCCACAGATTGTGCGAAGTCGGCCGCTGCGCCACCTCGACAATCACCCGCGCCATCACCGCCGCCGGCACCGCCGAACCCATCACCAGAACCGAACGCATGAAAGACTTTCCCGAGTAAGCCCTGGCCACCACCGCCGCCGCGAGCACCACCACCAGCCCTGGCCCGTACAGCCCGTCCGGCAGATTGGCCTTGCTGTAGGGAATCATCCAGAACGGCACCCCGACCGTGAAGAAGGCCAGCGTGAAGCCGGGTTTCCACCAGTGTTTGCGCCAGTCGATGGTCATGCTCGGCGCTGCCAGATGACCGGATTGCGTCGTCCGTGGAACACGGCAAGAACCACCAGCGTATCGGAGCGCACACGAAAATACACCGCAAACGGAAACCGGCGCGCAACCGTGCGGCGTATATCGCCAAAAACCGCTGGATGACGTTGCGGCGCAGATGCGGCAGCCTGGATGGACTGCTCAATCTCCCTTACAAATTCCTCACCGAGCCCGGGACCTTGCCTGCCATACCATGTGGCCGCCTCTACCAATTCGTCTCTGGCGGCTCGCCGAAATACAACGCGCAGGGTCATTGGCCCAGACGTATCCTGACCGCCGCTTTGACTTCGTCCCAAGGCACTACGTCATCCGGAAAGGAGTCGTCGTCCGCAACCCGGCGATCAAGTTCCATACGCTGCTCGTCGGTCAGCGGAAAGGCCTTAGCATCAACGCAGATCGTCGCCCAGATCTCCTCGACCAAAGCCAGCCGCTCATCGACGTTGAGTCTGTCAATACCCAGTGTTTTCACAGAAACGCTCATGCTCGCCTCCGTCCAAAATGGCAATCTAGCACGGGTGTGCCGGAAAGGTACTGGCCAGTACTATCTTTGCGGGGCACTGGGATGGGAACCGTAGTGATGCCTTGACGCCGCGATCCTTGGCCCAATGCAAGGTCATAAAACCTTACATTGACCCCTTCTTTGGACTGCAAGCGCAAGCAAATACAGCGCCGAAATATTCGGCATAGCGAACCCCCTTCCAGATATTAAATGCAATCAGTTATTTACAATAAATCTCGCCGGAAATTCGTGAAAATTCCGCTGCACTTAATGTAGTCCTCCCGTCACCCCACCGCGTTATCCTCCGCATCACCATGAAAAACAACCGCCGCAGTTTCCTGCTCCGCAGCGCCGTGCTCTCCAGCGCACTGGCACTGCCCTCCCGCCAACTAGTCGCGCAACCGCGATTCGAACGCAATCCCTTCACGCTCGGCGTCGCTTCGGGTTATCCGCAGCCGGATTCGGTCGTGCTGTGGACGCGGCTCGCACCCGATCCGCTGGACGGCGGCGGCATGCCGGCGGCGGATGTGGCGGTGCGCTGGGAGATTGCTGCGGATGAGGGCTTCAAGAAAATCGTCAACCGCGGCGAGGTGATGGCGACACCGGCGCTGGCGCATGCGGTGCATGTCCGCGCGCAGGGGCTCGCGCCGTCGCGCTGGTACTGGTACCGCTTCATGGCGGGTGATGCGGTGAGCATGAGCGGGCGCACGCGCACCGCGCCGGCGGCGGACGATGCGCGCGGGCGCCTGGCGTTTGCGGTGGCGTCCTGCCAGCACTACGAACACGGCCATTACGCGGCCTACCGCGACATGGCGGCGCAGGAACTGGACCTCGTGGTGCATGTCGGCGACTACATCTACGAGGGTTCCTGGGGCCGGCGCGACCGGGTCGTGCGCCAGCACCATTCGAAGGAGCCCTACACGCTAGCCGATTACCGCAACCGCTACGCGCAGTACAAGATGGATTCGCAGTTGCAGGCTGCGCACGCGGCCTTTCCCTGGCTTGCGACATGGGACGACCACGAGGTCGACAACGATTACGCCAATGACCGCTCGCAGGATCTCGATCCGGTGGAAGCTTTCCTCAAACGCCGCGCCGCGGCTTATCAGGCGTACTACGAACACCTGCCGCTGCCGCCCGGCACCTGGGCCGGCGGGCACTCGATGAAGATTTACGGCACGCACGCCTTCGGCCGGCTGCTGAACCTGCAGCTGCTCGACATGCGCCAGTACCGCGACTACCACGTCTGTTCGCGCCCGAACCGCGGTGGCGGCAACCAGGTCGACGTACGCGACTGCCCCGAGCGCCTGCAGCCGGGCCGCTCACTGCTGGGCGCGGAACAGGAACGCTGGCTGGAACAGGCCCTCGCGGCCTCGCCCGTGCAGTGGAACGTGATCGCGCAGACCACGGTGATGGCGCAGGCCGACCGCGGGCCGGAGGATGCGCAGGTGGTTTACACCGACGGCTGGGACGGTTATCCGGCGGCGCGCGAGAAATTGCTGAAATTCATCGCCGCGCGCAAGGTAAGGAATCCGGTGGTGGTCGGCGGCGATGTGCATTTCGCGATGGCGGGCGACCTGAAGACGGATTTCAACGACGCGCAGGCGCCGGCCGTCGCCAGCGAATTCGTCGCCACATCGATTTCCTCCTTCGGCCCCAATGCCGCGCGCATGGACGCGCTGCGCGCAAAAAATCCGCATGTGAAGTTCGCCAACGGCGCGCGCCGCGGTTATGCGATGTTCAGCATCACGCCGAAACGCTGGGAGACAACTTTCCGCGGACTGGCCGATGCGGCCGATGCGCAATCACGCGCGTTTACGACCGGGCGTTATGTGGTGGAGGATGGACGGGCGGGGGTGGAGAAGGAGTGAAGAGTGAGGAGTGAGGCGGATGTGCATCGACGCATGAACCCGGTGACCTGCTGCATTCCGTGACTCGCTTCGCCGGATCACCCACTTTGTCATTCCGGACACGCGGAGCGTGATCCGGAATGACGGTTAACGTAAGTAGCTGATTATATTCATATTTTTATAACCCGATAATACGCCCGATTTCTGCGGCGTAACGGCTGATGGTCGTGCCTTCGTAGATCGCTTCATCAACGGTTTCGTCGAGCAGGCCGCGGATGTCCTGCAGGCTGTCGCCGACCCAGTGGTGGCGTTTCACCGGCGAGTTGAGCACGTTGCGCAGGGTTTCGACTTCGTCACGCAGGCGCTGCACGTCGGCATGGCCGCTGCGCACCTCGGCGAGATCGCGCTCGAGGGCATCGATCAGTTTGGCGGCTTCTTCGAGGTTGATGTCTTTACGGTCGGTCATGTTGTATCGTCCTTTGCATCCAGTATGACTTACTCGCTGCGCCAGCGTTCCAGCTGCCGGCGTTCGCGCTTGGTGGGGCGGCCGTGGCGGTCCTGTGCCGGTTCTGCGGCGAGTTTGCGCAGGGCGGCCTGTTCCTCGCGTTTCAGCCGGCTCGATTCATCTTCGCTGTAGAGCGTGCGCGCGACGGGTGCGGCGCCGCGCTTGTCCGACAGTCCTTCGACACGCACCGTCCATTCGTAAGCGCCGATGTTGATCGCCAGTTGGTCGGCGAGACGCACTTCCTTCGACGGCTTGATGCGTTCACCGTTGACTTTGACTTTGCCGCCCTCGACCGCCTGCTGCGCCGCCGAGCGCGTCTTGAAGAAACGCGCGGCCCACAGCCACTTGTCGATGCGCAGAGACACGTTCAGTCCGGCATTGGCATCGCCTTGCGGTTCGCCAGCGCGATCCAGCCGCGGATGATGCGGTAAAGCACCCAGATGCCGACCACCAGCATCACCGGAATGCCGACCACCATGCCAATGATGGTGGCGATCATCAGCCAGGCGACGACGAACCAGCCGAGCGCCCACCAGAAGGTGCGGATCTGCCAGGAGAAGTGGGTATCGAGGAAAGTGCCGCGCACCTCATCGCGCTTCACGTAGTTGATGATCACCGCAATGATCGAGGGCCAACCACTAAGAAAGGCGGTGACAATGAAGGCCGCGCTGGTCATCCCCGTCAGCGCGCTGAAGGCGTGCAGGGCGTAGATGATGTGGGTCAGCGTGACCAGGTCCTTCGCTGGCAGCGGGGTCAGGGACTTGCCGTCGATGTCGGTCATGTTTTTCCTCTCTCAAGAATCTTTCAACGGACAACTTCCGTTTGGGCTGAGCCCTTCGACAGGCTCAGGGCGAACGGGGATAAATCAGGCAACCCCATCGAAATCATGACAAGTCGATCGCGTGTTGCTTGAAATCTTCCAGCGACGCAAATTCCAGCGAGGCTTCGTGCGTCGCGCCAAGCACCACCCGCGGCGCGCGGCCAGCATCAAGCGCCTCGCGCCAGCGCGGCGCGCAGAGGCACCAGCGATCACCCGGCTTCAGTCCCGGAAAGCCGAACTCGGGCACGGGCGTCGACAAGTCGTTGCCGCGGGCCTTGCTGAACTCGAGGAACTCGGCGGTCATCACCGCGCAGACGGTATGCACGCCCAAATCTTCGGGCGAGGTATTGCAGCAGCCGTCGCGGAAAAAGCCGGTCGGCGGCCGCTCGCTGCAGGACTGCAGCTTTTCGCCCAGCACGTTGCGGGCATGTTCGTGGGGATCAAATCGTCGCATGTCAGGTTTTCCGTTCCGCGTTCATCGCTCATCACTCATCGCTGCATTCAGGCATGCACATGCCGCGCCTGGCGCAACTTGCCGCGCCTGGCGGATTGCGGCTCGGGACGTGTGCCTTTCGCCATGAACGGCAGTTTGCCCTTGGCACCGCCGGCCTCGAAATCGGCGGCCACCGCGGCCGCCACCGTCGTCGCGTCGACGCCCTGCGCGCAGAGGAAATCATGCAGGCAGCCGCAGAGTTTTTCCAGCGCAAATTCGTGGGTCTTGCCGGTGTTGGCGTAAATCCAGTCGGCAAAGGCCATGAAACGGCGGAACGGCGCATCGCCCAGCAGCAACGGCAGCGTGCGCGGGAAACGGCCGGAGTTGCCGACGAGATCCCAGTAGCGCGCGAAACGCACAATGCGCTGGATCTCGCCGAAATCCAGTGCATCAGTGGCCAGCACGGTGTACGGCGCATCCGGGCTGTAACGCATGGCGTGGGTTTCGGTATGGCGGTCGATCGGCGCGCCGCGCAGGCGCTTGAGGATGCCGACCTGGATTTCATGCGGCTTCAGCGCATGCAGGCGGTCGAAGCCGCGGCCGAAGGTCTCAAGATCCTCGCCCGGCAGGCCGGCGATCAGGTCGACATGCAGCAGCGCCGGTGACGCCTCGCGCAGCCAGCGCAGGTTGGCCTCGGCGGCGGCATTGTCCTGTTTGCGCGAGATGCGCGCCTGCACCGCGGCATCCCAGGTCTGGATGCCGACCTCGAAATGCAGCACGCCCGACGGAAAACGCAGAATCGCAGCCTTCAGCTTCTCCGGCAGGTGGTCGGGGATCAGCTCGAAATGCACGAACAGGTCATCAGACAGCCGTTCAAGAAAAAACTCGAGGATGCCGAGGCTGGCGGCGATTTTCAGGTTGAAGGTGCGATCAACGAAGCGGAAATGCCGCACGCCGCGGTCATACAGTGCCTTCAGCGCGGCGAGGAAACGTTCCTGCTCGAAAGGCCAGGCAGTCTTGTCCAGCGCCGACAGGCAGAACTCGCACTTGAAGGGGCAGCCGCGCGAGGCTTCCACATAGATGAAGCGGCGCGCGATGTCATGGTCCGTGTATTCGGCATAGGGCAAGGCGATGTCGGCCAGCGGCGGCTGCAGGCCGGCGAACACTTTCCCCGCCGGCGGCTTGCCGGCAAGAATGTCGGCGCAGAGCTGCGGAAACGTCACATCACCCCAGCCGGTCACGACGTAATCGGCGAGTGCGCAGATGCGCTGCTCCGCGGTTTCGTGGCTGACCTCGGGCCCACCGACGATGATCGTGATCTGCGGCGCCACACGTTTCAGGATGGCAACCACCCGGGTCGTGTCTTCGACATTCCAGATGTAGACGCCGAAACCGATGATGCTTGGCGCATCAGCCAGCAGTCGTTCGGCGATGTCGGCCGGACGGTCCCCCAGCACGAATTCGCGGATGCGGCTTGCCTCGCGCAGCACGCCCAGGTTCGCGCGCAGGCAGCGCAGGCCGAGCGCGGCGTGAACATGGCGGGCGTTGATGGTGGTAAGGGTGATGCTGGACATGGAGCCATTATCGCACCGCAGATGACGGCCTCCGGGCGTTTTGATACCCGCCCACGGGTGTTTTTGATACCCTAGCGCCCTCCCCCTTATCAGGAAGCACTGTCATGGCACAACGACCCGACCAGGGCGCCCCCGATTCCAGAATGGACGCCGCTTCGCTTTATCGCGAGGACATCGTCACCGACCGCAAGGTCGGCACCATCCGTCGCATGATCCCGCTCAAGACCGATGGCAGCGATGACAGCGCGCGCCCGACAATCTATGTCGGTGAGGCACAGATCATGACCAACGCCGGGCCGCTACCGATCAATTTCGACATCGAAGCGAAAAACCTCGCCGAGGCCGTCGAAAAGTTCGGCGATTCAGCCAAGGAAGCAGTGGAACGCACCGTGCGCGAACTGCAGGAACTGCGCCGCCAGCAGGCGTCTTCCATTGTCGTGCCCGGCGCCGGCGGCATGGGCGGGCTCGGCGGGCCGGGCGGACCCGGCAAAATCCAGATTCCGTGACCGCCCCCGTCACGCTCGTTCGTTCCGCTGGCGTCGTCATCGCGAGGCGCCGCGACGGCGTCTGGCGACTGCTGGTATTGCGCGCCGCGCGCAACTGGGATTTTCCCAAAGGTCTTCTCGGCGAAGGCGAAGACGTGCTCGACACTGCGCGGCGCGAAGCCACTGAGGAAACCGGTATCGCCGACCTGACCTTCGATGCTGCAGAATCACACAAGGAAACCATCGCCTTCGGTACCGGCGAGGTCGCACGTTACTACCTCGCCATCACAAATACCGAGGAAGTCACGCTGCCGATCGCGCATGAACTCGGACGCCCCGCCCACGACGAATGGCGCTGGGTGACTTTCGACGAGGCGGAAGACGTGCTGCCACCGCGGCTGACCGCCGTGCTTGAGTGGGTGCGTGACACGCTGGATCCGCGCTGAGCATTTGACGACGCCATGCGCCGGGGCGACCACCGCGTCTGTTTTGTCGGCGACTCCTTTGTGCAAGGCACCGGCGACGCTGCCGGCGACGGCTGGGTCAGCCGCGTCACTGCGGCCGCCGTCACTGCAGGTTACGACATCACTGCCTACAAGCTCGGCGTGCGCCGCGACACCAGCGCCGACATCGCCGCGCGCTGGCAGGCGGAATGCGACGCAAGGCTGCGCGCCGAGTGCTCGCCCTACCTGCTGTTTTCCTTCGGCGCCAACGACATGACCACCGACGGCGAAGTACTGCGCGTGCCGATGCCGGCGAGCATAGAAAATTTTCGCAACATCGTCAGCGAAGCACGCAGCCGCTGCCCGACGCTGGTCATCGGCCCGCTGCCGGTCAGCGATGCAGCGCAGGACACGCGCATCATCGCGCTGTGCGCGACCTATGCACTGCTCGCCGCGGAACTGGGCGTGCCCTACCTGCCGCTGGCGCAGCAGCTCGCAGAAGATCCCGCGTGGAAACGCGCGGTTGCCACTGGCGACGGCACGCATCCCGATGGCAACGGTTATGCGCTGATCGCGGAACGCGTGCTGCAGTGGCCGGCATGGTGGTTCAGCGCATCCCCCGTTTCTAGCGACCCCGCTTCGGCGGGATGATCGGCACCATCAGGTACGACGGCGTGCTGCCGCCGGCATGGATGGTGTTGGTCGCACCTGCATTGTAGTCACCGTGATAATGGGTGTACGGCGCGCTGCCCTGTCCGTCACGCGGCTGGATGTCGACACGGATGCGATGGCCCTTTTTGAACACCATGCTGGTGGGCCAGACTTCGATCCGGCATTCAACGACATCCCCCTTCTTCAACCACTGCCGCTCGTCGTGCGCGTGATAGGGCCTGTACGGCAGCGACTTCTTCGGATCGAGCTTGCGGTGTGATGCGCGCAGCCAGCCCTTGGTCACGCAGGGCACCGGCTGACCATGCTGGCCGACCTCGCAGATGTCGTGACCATCGGGACCGATGTTGCGCAGGGTCACGAAAATATCCATGTCCTCGGACGTGCTCGACACCCACAGATTGGCGACCAGCGGGCCGGTGACCTCGGTGTCCTCGGCGAGCGGCGGTGTCACGAAGGAAACGCCGGTGCGTCCGACATTGCCGTGGGTGGTGGCCAGCGAGGAACCGCCGGCGACGCCAGCGCTGGTCACACCACTCGGGGTGTACGACAGTTTTGTCGAAACCTTCGGCGCCGACTTTGCGAGCAACCCCTCCACCTCATCTGGCCCGCCCGGCGTTTTGCGTTCGGGTTTCAGGTAAAGTCTGGTCCACTTCGTGCGCTTCAGCGGCCATTCGTTCTCGAAGCGGAAGGCATAAGGTTTCTTGCCGCCTCCGGTGCGGATCTCGAGCTTGACCGGCGGCTCGTCCATGATCCCGGTGTCGATACCCTTCAGCCAGTAATCGAACCAGCGCAGCTGGTCCATGCGCCCTTCCTCGGCATGGAAGGGATGAAAATGCGTGCCGGTATGGATGCGCAGCTTCTTGTTGCGGGAAGCCGCGTTCATAAAGCCTTCGGTGTTGCCGCGCAGATGCATCGAGAAACCGCCCCAGTTGCCGACGCTGTACAGCGGCACCTTGATCTTGTCCCACTGCGCGCTGTTCATGCGCCAGTACTCCGAATCGAGGTCGTTGCGCATGAACTGCCACATCATGTCGTTGTGGAAGGCGTCGGGGTTGTAGCTGCGCGGCTTGCCGAGCAGTTGATGCGCAGTGTGGGTCAGCCACCAGTTGCCGATGAAGCCCAGCGCAAAAATGCCGCCGTGATAAGCCTGGTCGCGGTACTGGTCGGCACGCCCCTCCCAGGGCATGATCGCCTTCAGCGAGGGCGGCTGCAGATTGGCCGCACGCCACTGCGACGACGCATGGTATGAAATGCCCAGCATCCCGACATTCCCCGAACACCAGTCGCGTTTGGCAATCCATTCAATGGCGTCATAGGTATCGAGCCCTTCCTGGAAGGAACTCGGATCCGACTTGCCCGGCGACTTCCCCGAACCGCGCATGTCGATCCGCACGGCGGCATAACCCCGCGGACACCACCACTCGGGATTGACGGTCTCCCAGTTCATGTAGGGATTCGCCTTCTCCTCCAGGTCCGCCGGCGGTATCCACAACTTGTCTTTCTGGTACGGTCCTGCATTGAGGATCACCGGCACCTTTTCGCGGAAATTCGGGCGGAACACGTCGGCATAGATCACGCTGCCGTCGCGCAGCGGAATCTGCACGTCCTTCTCGACGATCAGCTTGCACTTGCGCGGTTGCGATATGCGCTTGAGCCCGCGCCGGCTGCGTACTGCTGCCATGACTCCCCCTCGTTTGAATGATAATCCGGGTCCGGCACTGGGCGGCCGGCACGATTTCCCGCAGTGTAGCCCGTGACTTAGGTGCCCAGCAAAACGCGTCCAGCATGTGATGCCTCACGGGCGCGGATGCATTATTTGCGCTGCATCAAGACGGCAGCCGCAGCCCGGTGCTATGGTGCAATCAAGGCTGGCCAATGTGTGCCGGCACCATCCTCAAGTGGAGAATTTCATGATCAAGGCAGTAAGCGGCGACATCCTGTTGACGCGGGCGCAGGTGATCGCCCACGGCGTGGCACCCAATGACCCCTTCCACAGCGGGCTCGCGCTGCAATTGCGTGAGCGCTGGCCGGCGATGTACAAGGATTTTCGCCATTTCTGCCAGTCCCAGCATCCCAAACCCGGAACCCTGTGGACCTGGATGGGCGCCGACGGCAAGAAAATCGTCAACCTGTTCACCCACGACGCGATCGAGGGCCATCATGGCGGTACGCCGGGACCGGCTTCGCTGCAGCATGTCGGTCATGCGTTGCGCGAACTGGTGAAACTCGCGGAGACCGAGAAGTTCTCCAGCCTCGCACTGCCGCGACTCGCCACCGGCATTGGCCGCCTCGATTGGGACGCAGTGAAACCCTTGCTCGATCAGCACCTCGGCGCGCTGAAAATTCCGGTGCTGGTCTACGCGACCTACCACGCGGGGCAGCAGGCCGAAGAAGGTATCTGAGGATCTCCGAGCGCAGCCGTGGCCTCTGGTAAACTCGCCGCTCCAACAAGAGCGGCGACCACCCGGAGGACACCATGATTTACGAAGTGCGCACGTACGACCTGAAGCCCCATTCCGTAGGCGAAGTCGAAAAACGTTTCGGCGAAGCCTACGAACACCGCAAGAAACTGTCGCCGCTCGCCGCGTTCTGGCACACCGAGATCGGCCCCCTGAACCAGATCATCCATGTCTGGCCGTACAAGGACATGGCCGAACGCGAGCGCATTCGCAACGAGGCTGTCGCCACCGGCAACTGGCCGCCGAAAATCGGCGAGTTCATCCTCAACATGCGCACCGAGATTTTCATCCCGTTTCCCTTCTCGCCTGAACTGAAGCCGGGCAAGATGGGGCCGTACTTCGAGATGCGCACCTACACCCATGCGCCTGGTGAAATGCCGAAAATCACCAAGACCTGGGAAAAGGCACTGGTCGAACGCGTGAAGATCAGCCCGCTGGTCGCGATGTGGTACGCCGAGTGCGGTAACGTCAATCGCTTCGTGCACATCTGGTCGTACCCGACGCTGGACGCCCGCAACAAATTGCGGCAAAAGTCGATCACCACCGGCGTCTGGCCGCCTTCGGTGCTGGCAAAGAAGGAAGGCCTGCCCGAAGTGCGACTGACCGCGCAGGAAAACAAGATCGTGATGCCTGCGGCATTCTCGCCGCTGCAGTAAAACACCGGGAGCGGCGCATGCCCGTCGGCAGGCTCGACCATTACTCGATCCGCACGCTCGACATCGAGGCATCGCGCCGCTTCTACACCGGGGTGATGGGCTTCACGGTAGGCTTCCGGCCACCCTTCGATTTTCCCGGCATCTGGCTCTACAACGGCGCGCAGTATCCGGAGACTACCGGCGTCGTGCACATCATCGGCATCGATCCGCACAATCCGCAGGGCCTCAAGGATTACCTCGGCGACCGCGATCCCGCCTCGCTGCAGGGCACCGGCACCGTCGACCACATGGCCTTCACCGCCACCGGCCTCGGTGACATGCGTCGCCGGCTGCAACAGGGCGACGTCGCCTTCCGCGAACGCACGGTGCCTGCGCTGAGCATCCATCAGGTGTTCTTCGAAGATCCCAGCGGCGTCACCATCGAACTGAACTACCCCGCCGCCGAAGCCGCGGTCGCCTGAACGGCATGGCCGCTGCTGCGCGCCCGCCACGGGCGCTGGTCATCGGCGGTTCCCTCGGCGGATTGTTTGCCGCCAACCTGCTGCTGCGCCAGGGCTGGGACGTCGAGGTCTTTGAGCAATCGGCGCAACCCCTCGCCGGCCGCGGCGCCGGCATCATCACCCATCCCGACCTGTTCGCGGCACTGGAACTCATCGGCATTCCGCGCGATGACTCCATCGGCGTCGACATTGAGGGCCGCGTCGCTTTCGACCGCGACGGCGCCGTACTCGGCACGCTGCCGATACGCCAATGCCTGACCACCTGGGGCCGGCTGCACGAGCTGCTGCTCGCAGCCTTCCCGGCTGCGCGTTACCACCTCGGCCATGCCTGCACCGGCGTCGAACAGGATGCGGATGGCGTCAGCGCACATTTTCGCAACGGTGCTGCGACGCGCGGCGATCTGCTGATCGGCGCCGACGGCATACGCTCGGCGGTTCGTGCGCAGCTCTCGCCGGAAACCATGCCGCGTTACGCCGGCTACATCGCCTGGCGCGGACTCGCCGACGAGAACGACCTGGCGCCACAGACCCGTCACGACCTGTTTCCGAAATTCGCCTTCAGCCTCGCGCCACGCGAACACATGCTCGGTTATCCGGTCGCCGGCTTCGGCCATTCGACGCGCGCCGGCGAACGCGCATTCAACTTCGTCTGGTACCGCCCGGCCCATCCAGAACACGAGCTGCCAGCGCTGTACACCGACATCCACGGCCGCCGCCACGACATGGCGATCCCGCCGCCGCTGATCCGCCCCGCGGTGATCGCGGCGATGCGTAATGCGGCAAGGGATCACCTGTCACCGCAGTTTGCGGAAGTCGTCGCCCGCACGCGACAACCCTTCTTCCAGGCCATCTTCGACCTCGAATCGACGTGCATGGATTTCGGCCGCGTCGCCTTGCTCGGCGACGCGGCCTTCGTCGCACGACCGCATGTCGGCATGGGTGTGTCCAAGGCCGCCGGCGACGCGCTCGCGCTGGCCGTGCTGCTGCGGGACAGTGGCAACGATGTTGCGTCCGCGCTGCCCGAGTACTCAGCGCAGCGCCTGCGCTTCGGCTGTGCCGTGGTTGCGCATGCCCGCGCACTTGGCGCCTATCTCCAGGCCTGTGCTGCCGGCAAAACAGCGTCTGAAAACCTGCACACGCCCGAGGCGGTAATGCGGGACATCGCAGTGACGCGGACCTTCTGATACAGGCAACGCCGACCACATCGAGGTTAAAATGGAATCTTGCGACCCGACCCCGCGCAGCCCATGCTCCAAGCCCACGGGGAAGCATTGAAACCAGCCATGGCGCAACATTTCCTGCATGACATGTTCCAGCGCATCAGGCGCGCCATCGCCTGCCTCATGTGCAACCCACCCCCATCCCAGGACCCTTTCCACTCGCTTGTGGAGCGCAGCAGCGACGCCATCGCCCGCCTGGACCGCGACGGGTGCTACGTATATGTAAATCCGGCTCACTGCGCACTCGCCGGACTGGAAGCTTCCCGCATCATCGGACGGAACTGCCGGGAAATCGGCGCCCCGGAACACGCCGTCGAACTGTTTCAGAAGAACGTGCAGGAAGTTGTACGGAGCGGAGACGAAAGCCGGTTCGAAATCGCGCTTCCACATAAAGGGCACACGCGCTGGTTCGAGGCGCGGTTCATGCCCGAGCACCTCGCCGACGGCACGGTAGGCGCCGTGCTCAGCTTAATGCGCGAAATCACTGACCGCCGGCAACTCGAACAACAGCGCACGGAACTGGAACGCCGTCAGCGGGCGCTGCTCGACGGCATTGCCGAACGCGCTTGGCTGAAAGACCTGTCCGGACGTTACTTGGCCGTCAATCGGCAGTTTGCAAGCAAGACGGGCCATTCTCCGGATGATCTGATCGGCAAGACGGTCTGGGACATTCTTCCAGCTGACGTTGCCGCCATGATCGAAATGGAAGACCAAGAAGTCGTCGAGTGCGGTCAACCCATGGCCGTGGAACGATCGAGCGTGCTCGACCATCATGTGACCTGGCGGGAAACCATAAAGGTACCGCTGCGCAACAGCAGTGATCGAATCATCGGGCTGATCTGCAGCTCGCGTGACATGACGCCACACAAGCGGGCACAGGAAAGTCTGGAAGAAAGCGAACGCCGGCTGCAGTTTGCACTGCGTGCGGCAAAATCCGGGGTCTGGGAATGGTGGCTTGGTGCACCGGAAATTTACTGGTCCGAAGAAGCCTATGCGGTCATCGGACTAGACCCTGCGAAAGCGAGGCCGACATTCGAAAACTGGCTCGCACAGATTCACCCGGAGGATCGGACTCGGGTGCTTGACCGGTTCGAGCATTGCGTGCGAACCAAATCGGAATACAGGGCCGAATACCGGGTTTTCCCGGACGACGGCACGATCCGCTGGATCAGTGACGTCGGATGCCTGTATGGCAAGGGAACGGCGCACCGCGTGATCGGCATCAACACCGACATCACCGAGCGCAAGTTGCTCGAGAAAGCGCTGCAGGAGTCGAACGAGATGCTGCACGCGATCTTCGGCGCGTCTCCCTATGCCATCATCGCCTTCAGCACGTCGCTTGAAGTCATGTTCTGGAACCCTGCGGCGGAACGCCTGTTCGGCTGGAAAGCGGGGGAAGTCATTGGCAGGGTGCTGCCGGCCAGCAGCCACAGCGATCTGGAAGCGCTGGGGCGCAGCATGCTGAACCACGAAATGCTCGCCAACATGGAAGCTGTCTGGCAAAAGCGCGACGGTTCGCCGGTCGAGATCCTGCTGTCGGGGGCGGCGCTGCGCGACACTTTCGGGAAAATGGCCGGTACCGTCGCAATCTGCGTCGATGTCACCGAGCGCAATCGCGAGCAGCGCGCACTGATAGCATCGGAGGAGCAGTTCCGCCTGCTCGCAGAGGATGCACAAGCGGTTTTCTGGATCGGCGATCGCATGTTTTCACGCATCGACTACATCAGTCCGGGGTTTGATGAAATGTGGGGAATGCCGAGAAAGGATGTCTTCCGGGATCCGAAAGCCTGGATACGCCATATCCATGTCGACGATCTTCCAGTCGTCGAATCGTTTCTCAGGTCACAGGCCGAAGGACTACCTGCCGCCGCCGAGATCCGCATCTCCTTGCCAAACGGCGCGGAACGCTGGGGCCGCATGCGATCATTCCCGCACAATTCGTTCCGCTTGGGCGATTGCGTTACCGGCATCATCAGTGACATTACAGACGTCAAGATACAGGCAGAAAACCGGCTGGCACAGGTGGAACAGCAGCGTGATGCCCTGATCCGGGAGGTACATCACCGCATCAAGAACCATTTGCAGGGCGTCGCGGGACTGCTGCGCATGCATGTATCCGAAACCCGTGTCGACAAGGACATCCTTGAGCGCGCGATAAGCCAGATCCAGTCGGTCGCTATCATCCACGGCCTGCAGGGCCTGAAAGCGGGGAGAGAAATCATACTCTGTGAAATGGTGCCGGCAATAGTGCAGATGATGCGGGGCCTGGGCGACATCAGGACAGAGCTGTCTACCGACGCACAGGTTGACAAACCAGTGCGAGTCGCCGAAGCAGAAACGGTGCCGATCGCACTTATCATTACCGAAATGATCAGCAACGCCATCAAGCACAATGATCCGTCGGACGCGCCGGTCAGAATCGCAGTAACAACAACACTGGACTCCGCCAAGGTGCAGGTGATCAACAGCGGAAAACTGGCTTGCGTTCCTGACAGCAGCGGCGCCGGGAGTGCCGGACTCGATCTGGTTAGAGCCCTGATGCCGCCGCACGGCGCCACTTTTGCGCTGGACAACACTGAGCAAGGCGTTGAGGCACGGCTTCTGCTGCACTATCCGGCAGTCACTTCCATCAAGGGCCCTGAATCTTCAGAAACCATAAATTGACCCCCCCAACCGACCAGATTCGCGTGCTGCAAAGCAATACTATTGTCTTGAACAATCCGGCCGATACTTGTTGGCGCTATGGCCAACTTCAGCTAATCTCCTTGGTCATCGATAGGGTTATTAATCTGATATCGCAAATCGCTCAAAGACTGAACCGCCGATAATGCCAAATTCAACCCTCTCACCCGGTAAACGCGTCCTGCTGGTCGACGATGACCGACTGATCGTGACCACCCTGGCCCGCGGCCTGCGCAACCATGGCTATGCGGTCAAAGAAGCCACCAGCGGGGGGGATGCCATCGCACTGGCACAGCAGGATGCCCCGGAAATCGCATTGCTCGACGTGCGCATGGCGGGGCTGTCAGGCCTCGATGTAGCGCGGGTATTCCGTGACCAGTTGAACATCCCCTTCCTGTTCCTTTCCGCCTATGGCGATGCCGACATCGTCAGGCAAGCTGCGGAATGCGGCGCATTGGGCTATCTGGTCAAGCCGCTGGACGTGGCGCAGATCATCCCGGCACTGGAGAGTGCGCTGGCCCGGGGCCGGGACATCCGGGCCTTGCGGGAAACGGAAAGCCAGCTCAACGCAGCGCTGGCCACCAGCCGCGAAACCAGCACAGCGGTAGGCATACTGATGGCGCGCGATCATATCGACCGGGAAAGCGCGTTCAACCAGTTGCGCAGCCACGCACGTGCACAACGCCGCAAGATCCACGAACTTTCGGCCGAAATGATTGCCGCGCTGGAAACCATGAACGCAATATCCGGCGAAGAAAAAAAAGGCCGTTCCGGGAGTTGCTAACCCCCCCCAGGACCCGCTTGTTTGCCCGATCGAATTTGTTTACCCTGAACATTTGAACGGTTGGCTGGCACAACTGGCGTTTCGTGTCTGCTCGCCGCGTTCTACACCTGCCCGGCCCCCCCAGCCCCCCGTGCGCCGGCCGCAAAACAGGTGATGCGCGGGATTTGCATATCCTACGCAGCATCGATCAGGCCGCGAACCCGCCTCTGAAACGCCGAAGCTTGCGCGATTTTCACGCAAGCCCGGCGTCCCGCAGAACTGAATCAAAGCTGCCGCGATCTGTGCCTGCGACAGCATCATGCACGGAGTTATCGCAGTGCATCTTTTTTCATACGGCAAAGATAGCGACATCGCAGGCAGCAGCCGCAAAGAGACATTCAGCGCATGCCCGCATCAACTGGTATGTCTGATCGGCGTACTGGCGCTTGTGCTGCTGGCTGCAAGAATATTCCCGCAGTACCGGGTCATTGACCATGCAGACACGTATTTGTGGCTGCATACGGCGATGGAAACATTGTCCGTCACGATATGCGGGATGATCTTCGGCCTCTACTGGGCGATGGACAACCGGCAGATTGCCCGCGGTGTCACCATCCTGTCCTGCGGCCTGCTGGGCGTGGCATTGCTTGACTTCGGCCACTTGCTTTCGTATCCCGGAATGCCGACGTTTGTTACTCCCAGCAGTGCAGACAAGGCCATTGCCTTCTGGCTGGCGGCTCGCGCCCTCGCTGCCCTCGCCTTGCTGAGTGCCGCGCTGTCAATGGCAACGCCTTTTGCCACCGCAAGCAGCCGCTATGTGCTCATCGCACTGACCCTGTTGATCGCGGGCATTGCGTTTTGGCTCATACTCGGACACCCGGATCAATTGCCGCCATGGTTCATCCCCGGTCAGGGTCTGACCCGCAGCAAGATACTCGTCGAGTACCTGCTGACCGCCGTCTACATGGCCGCCGCATTCGGCTTTTACCACCAGTACCGTCGCCACCCGGGTGAGGGAAACGCCCTCCTGCTGGCAGCGAGCATTGTTGCGGCTCTCAGCGAACTGTGGTTCACCGCATATTTCAGTGTCTCCGACCAGAGCAACCTGCTCGGCCACATCTACAAGATCATCGCCTACCTGTTGATCTACGAAGCCCTGTTCACAAAAGGTGTGCAGGAACCGTTTGCACAACTCGATCAGTCGCGGCGCGCGCTGGCTGAAAGCGAACATCGTTTTCGCCGCCTGACGGCCCTGTCATCCGACTGGTACTGGGAACAGGACGCTCAACACCGTTTCACCAAAGTATCGCGAGGAATAAGCGCCCTCACCGGCTTCACGCCGGAGCAGTTGATCGGCAAAACACGCTGGCAGGTCTCGCCTTCCGACCTCAGCGATGAACAATGGCAAGCCCATCGCGCTACGCTCGAGGCGCACCAGCCTTTTCAGGATCTGGTATTGCAGCGGGTGAATGCCCGAAACGAGAAACTCTGGATCCGCATCAGCGGTGAGCCGATGTTCGATGACCGCGGAAACTTCCTCGGTTACCGTGGCATCTCCAAGGACATCACCGATCGCGAATGTAACAGAGAAAACCTGGAGCTCGCAGCGAGCGTCATCGAGCACTGTCAGGAAGCGGTGATGATTACCGACGCATCAAACACCATTATCTCCGTCAATCCGGCATTCACCCGCATCACCGGCTATGCAGCGGAGGAGGCCATTGGAAAAAACCCGAGGATCCTGAGTTCAGGACATCACCCCGAGTCTTTCTACCGGGACATGTGGGCCACCATTGCCGCACGAGGCTACTGGTACGGTGAAGTCTGGGATCGCCGCAAGAACGGTGAACTTTATTGCGAAAGTCTGTCGATCAACGTCGTCCGCAATACCGACGGCAAAGTACGCCACCATTCCGCAATTTTTACCGACATTACCCAGCGCAAGCGCAATGAAATTCTGCTGGAAGCGGAAAAGAAGCACCTGGAAATGGCGCAAACGGACCGGTCTCTCGAGCAGATACTTGATCAGCTCTGCAGCGATATCGAAATCATTTTTTTCGATTCCCTGTGCTCGGTGATGCTGCTTGACGAGGTGCGCCTGCGCAGCACTGCTGGCCCCAGCCTCCCCGTGGAATACCGGGCAGCCATTGACAACATGCTCATCGGCCCCGAGTCCGGATCCTGCGGAACCGCTGCATACATGGGACAACCAGTCGCCGTATCCGACATTGCCACCGATCCCCTGTGGTCCCGCTATCGCAGTCTGGCTCTGGCAAACGGGCTGCGGGCATGCTGGTCGGCGCCTATCTTTTCCAGCGACAACAGCGTGCTGGGTACTTTCGCCATCTATTTCCGGGAGGCGCGTGAACCCAGCGCTGCCGAGGAACAGGCGCTGGACACTGCGATACGCATTGCCGGCATCGTCATCGAACGCAAAACCAGCGCCGAGCGGATCGTTCGACTCAACGCGGAACTCGAAAAACGCGTAGCCGAACGCACTGTCCAACTGGAAGCCGCCAACCGCGAACTGGAGTCGTTCAGCTATTCGGTATCCCATGATCTGCGCTCGCCCCTGCGCGCGATCCACGGCTTCAGCCAGATCCTGCTCGACGATCATTCCGGTCAACTGGACGCCCAGGGCCGGCGCCACCTGCAGTCCGTGCGCAGGGCCAGCGAACGCATGAGCGAGCTGATTGACGGCATGCTCGCACTGGCACAGATCATGCGCCAGGATATCCGTTCCGACGAAGTAGAACTGAGTGAAATCGCCAGATCCATCGCCGCACAACTGCAGGGCAGCCAGCCGTCGCGCGCTGTGGAATTCCGCATCGAAGAGGGTGTCTTTGCACGCGGCGACCGCCGTCTGCTGCACAACGCGCTCGAGAACCTGCTGGGCAACGCCTGGAAATTCACCTCGAAACTGCAGGCCGCAACCATCGGCTTCGGGACTACGGTGCATGACGGCGAGCGCGTCATTTATGTATCCGACAACGGCGCCGGCTTCAACATGCAGCACGCCGAAAAGCTGTTCGGGGTTTTCCAGCGTCTGCACCATCCGACGGAGTTCGAAGGCACCGGCATCGGACTCGCCACGGTGCACCGCATCATCACCCGCCACGGCGGGCGAATCTGGGCAGAGTCCGCGCCGGACTCCGGAACGACCTTCTACTTCACGCTGCCTCAGAAAAACGAAAAAGACGGACAGCCTGTTCTAAAGTAACGGCAGGATCCGGCCGTTAAGCTTCATCATAAGATTACTCCGGGAAGATCCTCACACCATGCGACGGATCGCAGGCCGGGCCGAGCCCTGCAATCCCCGCCTGGTGTTCTCGTTACGACCTGCCGCCCAACCCCTCCGGCTGACGTCGTGGACGCCCATGATTTCGCCACGCTCGGCATCAAGGGTTGTCGGGCATTGGTCTGCGTTCCGTTTAATCGAAAGTGAAATTTGACCATGTTGATGGAACACTCTCGTTGCGTGACCGGGGAATCGCCCCCCCCCTCATTCAGCACCGGTTATGCCGTACTGAACCTGCTGTCCGACGGCAGGATCGCCTCCTGCAACCTGACCGCTGCACAGATGTTCGGCCTCGAGAGCTCGGAACTGGTCGGTCGCCCTTTGGCCAGCCTGCTGCATCAAACCGAGCCCCTTTCACCGAGTGCCCGCCGTGGACCGGATCCAGTCCGGTCGACATCTGCATTGCGTGCCGACGGCAGCCTGTTTCCGGTCGATCTTCATTTCACTCCCATCGATCGAGCAGCCGGAGACGCCTTGGTCATCATCCGCGACCTCACCCATGAGAGTCAGACGCGGGAACTGATGCGCAAGCTGACACTGGCTGTCGAGCAAACCGCGGACTCGATCATGATCACCGATCGCAACGGCATCATCGACTACGTCAACCACGCCTTTGAACAGGTTACGGGCTACACGCGTGCGGAGGCGCTGGGACGCACCGGAAACATCGTCAAATCCGGCTTTCACGATGCGCGGTTCTACAGGGCATTGTGGAAAACCATACGCAGCGGAAACGCCTTCCGCGCTGTTTTCCGCAATCGGCGAAAGAGCGGTCAGATCTATTGCGAAGAAAAGACCATCACCCCCATACGTGATGACTCCGGAGAAATCTCGCACTTCGTCTCCACGGCCAAGGAGGTGACCGACCGCGTCAATGAAGAAGAGCGCCTCAACCGGCTCGCCAATTACGACGGACTGACTGGACTGCCGAACCGGACGCTGTTCATGGATCGCCTGCGGGGTGCCTTGGCCGCAGCCAAGCGCAACAACCACCTGGTCGGCCTGTTCTTCATGGATCTCGACCGTTTCAAGGCCGTAAACGATACCCTTGGACATGCCGCCGGAGACAAGTTTCTCGTCGAAATCGCAAAGAGGCTGAATGGTTGCCTGCGGACGACCGACACCGTGGCTCGCTTCGGCGGCGACGAATTCGTGTTCATCATCAACGACCTGAAGACAAAGACAGACGCAGAGCAGGTTCTGAAAAAAATTCTTGATGCATTTCACATCCCCGTAACCATCGGCGACCAAAAGATTCCTGCCTCGGCAAGCATCGGCGTCAGCCTGTATCCGCAGGATGGTAAGACTATCGACGAATTACTGAAACGAGCAGATACCTCAATGTACCGCGCCAAATCCGCGGGTAACAATCTCCATTGCTACCACATACCCCAAACCAGAGATGACAACTCTCCCTGCATGCAATCAATCGACTGATGCCTTTGCCTGTAGCATGGGGAAACCCCACCGGACCTGAACTAAACGGGCGCCAAGCCCTTGGCCCGAGGGTTCTGAAACCGGCAACGCCGGCGTGCTCGTCAGCGTCTAGAATAATCAGCGTAAGCCCATGCTTGTGCCGGAGTCCGCTGCCATGCCCATCACCCCGCTGTATGCCGCCATCCTCGGCCTAATTTTCGTCGCCCTCAGCCTGCAGACCATTCGCCTGAGACGCCGGCACCGGGTGGCACTGGGCGACGGCGACCATGCACCGCTGCGACAGGCGATGCGGGTGCATGCCAATTTCGCGGCTGTTCCAAGGCTCCCGTTCAGCGCCGGTATTCGCCGGGGTTGAGCCGATCGATGTCCGCCTGCACCTGCTCGCGGCTGCGCTCGTAGACGATTTCGCGGCCCATCACCGTGCCGGCATAGGCCAAGCCGTTGCGGGTCGGCGTGAGTTCGCACTTGACGCTGTGCACGCCGCTGCCGATCACCACCTCGATCGATGAAGGGCGCTTGCTGAGCACGACCACCTCCATCTCCTGGCGCGTTTCGGTGTTACGGATCTTGATCTTTTCACTGTGCATGGATTCTCCGCAGGCGGGGGACCGGACTGCCCGGTCGTAGCGCACTATAGCTGCTGACACGACGCCATGCGACGTGCGCTACGCGACAGCCGGGCTGGCGTGTGTCTGACTTATAATACGTGCTCCCCACCGGACAATACTGCGCCATGCCCGCAACGAGCGGGCGGCCAAAAGGCGGCGCCCTGTCCGCTCTCCTCCGATCATCACGAAAGAACAGGCACATGACCGAAAAATTCATGAGTTCCGACGGCTGCGACATCACCTACACCCTGCACGCCGGCGCAGGCAGTCAGGCACCGCGCGTGGCGCTGGTGCATTCGCTCGCTCTCGACCGCAGCATCTGGGACGGCGTTGTCCAGGAACTGGCACGCGACTGCCAGGTGCTCACCTGGGATTGCCGCGGCCACGGCCGCTCCGGCCAACCGGTGATGAACTACACGCCGCAGCTCTTCGCCTGCGACCTCGCCGAACTGATGGACCATGTGCAATGGCCCTCGGCAGTGGTGGGCGGCTGCTCGATGGGCGGCATGGTGGCCCAGGCCTTCGCCATCGACTACCCGCAACGTACCACCGGACTGGTGCTGATCGACACCACTGCCTGGTACGGTGCCGACGCGCCCAAGGTCTGGCGCGAGCGCGGCGCCACCGGTCTGGAGAAAGGCATGGCCGCGCTGGTCGAGTTCCAGACTGGGCGCTGGTTCGGAGACGCCTTCCGCGCCAATCAAAAGGCCACGGTCGATCAACTGGTCAAGGTCTTCCTCGATAACAATGTCGACTGTTACGTGAAAACCTGTGAAATGCTCGGCGACGGGGACCTGCGTGCCGGTCTCGCCTCGATCAAGGCACCCACCGCGGTGGTCGTCGGCGAGGAAGACTATGCGACACCCGTTGCAATGGCCGAAGCGCTGCACAAGGGTATCAGCGGTTCAACACTGACGGTGATCCCCGGCGGTCGCCACATCACACCTACCGAAAAGCCGCAGGACATCGCCGCGCGCATCCGCGAAGTGATTGCTCGGGCTAAATAGCGTAGCGGAAGAGGCCGGGCGACGTGCGGCGGTAACGCGGCACGTGCAAGCCGGACGACCAACTGAAGTCAGGTCTTGCCGAGATCCTTGTCCGGATGATCCGAGCTCATCAGGGCGCGGAAAGTGAGCACCGGAATCGAGGTCCGGTGCAGCACGCGACTGGCCTCGCTACCGAGGATCAGCGACACCAGGCCCTTGCGTAAGCGCGAAGTCATCACGATGAGGTCACAGCCGCGTTCATTGGCGGCATCGACAATCGCATCGTACGGCTGCGGCCCCTTGGCAATCACCGTTTCGCAGAGCACGCCGGCCGCAGCGGCGGTTTTCTGGACAAAGGCGAGGAAGCTGTCAGCGCGCTCACGCTCGCGCTCTTCCATACCCTCCTCAAGTTCTGTCGGCGCCAGTCCCTCAGGGCCGATCATCATGCGGTAATCCTGCATCACATGAATGCCGGTGACCTTGGCGCCGCACAGCTTCGCCAGTTCGATGCCGCGCGCAACCGCGCGCTCGGAATGCTCCGATCCGTCGGTGGGCATCAGGATATGTTTGAACATGCAAGCTCCTCGCTCAAAGACTGGTCATTGGCCCCGGCCGCACTGCTGCTGCCGGCACCCTGAACGCACGGTACGTTGCCGTGCCTGCGCATGTTCGCCCAATTTGGGTTGTAACGTCCAGCATGTGTGAAACGTAGCGCGGGCCGACCCACATAAGCACGCAAAAACAGTAACTTACGCGGGCCGCTCAGGCCCAGCGATCCCGCGAAGCTCGCCACTGCGAACGAACTCGCGGGAGATTCCTGCGGAATTACTTGCTGCGGGTTGCGACCCAGGGCGAAGTCTTGCCGCCGGCGGTCACCGTACCTTCGATACGATCGCCGCTGACCTTGCCGGCGTAACGAGCGGAACCAGTGGAGAAGCTGATTTCATCGCCGCGCAGTCGGCCGTTCTGAATGTTCGACAGCTTGCCGCCGCTGTTATGCGAACCCTGCAACATCTGGAATTCCTGCGCCAGCTTGATCTCTTCGTTTCCGGATTTCCAGACGCCCTCGACTTTCGCCGGCACGATCCACATGTAAGCCGTGCAGTAGCTGGTGCAGTCACCCTTGGCGGTCTGTGTTTCGTCAGACTTCCAGTCGCCCATCGTGAACGAGTTCGATACCACGCGGGTGCCCGGCGCCATGGCGAGGATTTTCGGACGCAGCTTGACGTTGAGCTCGGGCAGCAGGAACAAGGTGATCACCGTCGCCTTCGAGAAATCGGTCTCGAAAATATCGCCGTGGATGAAGGTCACCTTGCCAGCAAGCTTCTCCTTCGCGGCATTGCGACGCGACAACTCCACCATGTCCGGGTTGTACTCGACGCCGTAGGCGGTGGCGCCGCGGCGCGCAGCAGTGATCACCGTGCGGCCGTCGCCGGAACCGAGGTCATAGTGAATGTCCTTGGCCGTCAGCTTCGCCATGTCGAGCATGCGGTCGACAAGGCCCTGCGCAGTGGGCACCCAGACCACGTCCTTGCCGGACTGGCCAACTTCGGGCACGAACTCGGACTTGGCGGCGGGCTGGGCCTGCGCGATGGCGCCGGCCGCAAATAGGGACAGGGTAAGCGCCAGCACGATGCGGCGCGAGGTGGTGAATGTGCTCATTGCGATCTCCGGATTTGATTGACAGCGTGACAGCGCCTAGTGGAACACGAATCTGTCGGGCACTGCTGCTGGGTAGTAAAAAGCTGCCGCAAGATGATACCGGATTCGGCCCAGCGGGGCGGCTTCGGACCATCATCAGGCTTTACCTCGCGAAGCCTGCCATGAACCCTGCCCTGCCGGCACGTTGTGCACCAAAGTGGCGCGTCATCTGGATTGCAGCTACGCGCCGTCACGCATCCTTTACTCGATCAAACACATTGGCCGTAAGGGCGAAAGCTGCTTCACGCACACCTCCCGGGACGAGGCGCGAAAGGGCGTAATCGCCTTACAGGAAAGCAGAGGTGCCGTAACGGTGCTTGAAGTGGTGCTGCCACTCGATTCCTCTCTGCCGGCGCACCCCGAATGGAAAGTCGCGCACAAACTGGTCTATCGCATCCTGCCCGTCATACGCTGACCCGGACCGCTCTCTGTGAACGGGGCGTACAATGCACTCACAAAACTGGCGCCAAATTTTCCCGTATCAAGGTTATTCGGCTGCGGCCGACACCCGGACTTCAACCACTATCGCGGCCTCGACCTCGACATATCGATCAACTTAAATCTCGGCCTTCCAGCCATAAGCCTTCGCACAGGCGCTGCCGATCAGCATCTCGCGCCCGCTGATGCGATCGGTCAGCCGGAAGGGCTCCACCACCTGCTCATAATTCACCACGGCGTAGGCGCGGGTCCTGTCTGCGCCTCGGAGGCGGCGCTCGAAGCCCCAGGCGTCAAAGACACACGCCTTCGACCGAAACTGCTCGCGGCCCGCTCCTCCGGGTGCTGTTACACTGGCAGCGTTGCATCCTGCTTCAGTCTGTCATGCCGCCCCGGACCGCTCATCAAACACCGATCGACTGGCACCGTCAGGAACTGCTGCTCCTGCGAGAAGTCGTGAAACTCGTCGGCAAAAGCCTTTCACCGGACGTCGTCGTCCGCGAAATGCTGCACCTGATGAGCGAGCTTCTCGGTCTTAACCGTGGTCGTCTGATCCTACTGCACCCCGATGCCGGCCCGCATGCCGCGAGCATCAGGTACGCCTATGGATTGACTGGTGAACAGGTGCGGCAGGGCCACTACATGCTGAACGAAGGCATCACCGGAAAAGTGCTCGCCACCGGCCGGCCGCTCATCGTTCAGGATGTCGACGCGGAGCCCGCCTTCCTGTTCCGTGCCGTCAGCCGTGCCGAACTGCCGCCGGACACGGTTTCATTTCTTGCGCTGCCAGTCCTCGTTTCGGGCCAGATCCGCGGCGTGCTTGCCTGCCATCGCATCCGCAACCGCCAGCGCCACCTCAACGATGACCTTTCGATCCTGTCCGTGCTCGCCACCCTCTGCGGACAGATGCTGCAACTCGATGAAATGGTGCGCGAAAAAACGGAAACGCTGGAAGCGCAGAACGCATTGCTCACGCAGGCATTGGATTCGCAGACCACGCGATTCGGAATTATCGGCCATTCCCCGGTGTTGCTGCGGGCACTGGGCGAACTTGAGCGGGTCGCGCCGTCGAACGCGACGGTGCTGTTGCTGGGCGAATCCGGCACCGGCAAGGAACTTTTCGCGCGTGCGCTGCACTTGCTGAGCCCGCGCCGGGAAGCGCCGTTCGTTCGCGTCAATTGCGCGGCGATTCCGGACACCCTGTTCGAATCGGAACTCTTCGGCCACGAGAAAGGCGCATTCACCGGCGCACAGTCTGCGCGGCCCGGCCTGTTCGAACAGGCCCAGGGCGGCACAATCTTCCTCGATGAAATCGGCGAACTGCCCCTATCCCTGCAATCGAAGCTGCTGCGTGCCCTGCAGGAAAACATGATCACAAGGCTTGGGGGCAAGCGCGAAATCGCGCTCGACGTCCGTGTCGTCGCCGCCACCAACATCGAACTCGGCAGCGAAGCTGCGGCAGGCCGCTTCCGGCAGGACCTTTATTACCGGCTGAACGTCATTCCGATCCGCATGCCGCCGCTGCGCGAACGACCCGATGACATTCCGCCACTTATCCTCCACCTGCTAAACCGGGCGAACCAGTCCCACCAGCGCAATGTGTTTCTGGACACCGCAGTGATGGAGCGACTGCAGCGACATGTCTGGCCGGGAAACATTCGCGAGTTGGGGAACCTTATCGAAAGACTGGTTCTCCTTGCGCAGGAACCTCGTGTGGACCTGAAAAGTCTCTCGGCACTGTGGCCCGACGCCGCTGATGCACCTCCAGCCGGGAGTTCGCGGTCAGGGGCGCCCTCGACGCCGGCGGGTTTCGTCCGGAGCCACCACGCCGCCGATGCCTTCGACGCCAGCATGCTGACCGAAGCGCTCAAGGCACATGGCAATCAATCACGCGCGGCACAAAGCCTGGGGCTGACGCTACGCCAGTTCAGTTATCGCCTCAAAAAGCTGGGTATCCGCACATCGCGTTGACATTGTCGACAAATTGTCGACATTGATGCACCACCGGCTCTCCCGGTAGCTCCGCCCTTCCCCTTAAAACGCCTCTGGCACACCCATTGCTAAACGGAAAGCATGCGCCCATGCAAACCGGGCTTTCCGTTCAATTCACAACAAGAGGTCTTTCATGTCCGTTGTCCTGCAATCTGTGCCGAACACCACCGTGACCACGTACCTACGCCCCATCGACCGTGACGGATTGATGGCCTTTGCCGAGAAAGGCAAGGCCAACCCCAAGGCCCAGGGTACGAACAAGGTCCACACCTTCATGGAAGGCCAATACCGTTCGCTAAGCCATGTCGGCGATCATAAACCGGTGGTGGTCGACGAACCGTTGCACCTGATGGGCGAAAACACCGCACCCGCCCCAGGTGAAATCGTGCTTTCCGGCCTCGGCGGCTGCATCGCCGTAGGCATCACTGCGGTAGCGACATGGAAGCAGGTCAAGCTGTCGAAAATCGAAGTATTCATGGAAGCCGATATCGGCAACTCGGCGGCTTGGGGCGCTGGTGGTGCACTCGACAAGAAACCCGAAGACATGGGATTTCAGGCGATCCGCGTGAAGGTCAACGTCGAGGGCGACGCACCACGCGAAGTGCTCGAAGAAATCGTCAAACACGCCAACTACTATTCGCCGGTCGCCAATTCGATGCGCAATCCCATTCCGTTTGAAATTTCTCTCGCATAAACAAAGACAAAGGCAAAGGGGAAAAACTTGACCCAGGCTGACCTAGCGGTAGATGCGTCCAGCAAAGCGCAACCCGTGCATCCCCTGATTGCTTCTGTCCGGGACATCGCCCGCAACCAGCTCGCGGGCCAGGTGCAGGCCATTGATCGCGGGCTGTATCCCGCCGATGTGCTGCGCAAGCTTGCGGCGGCGGGCGCCATGAGCGCCCACCTGAATGCCCCCCATGGCCATGGCGATTACGCGCTGGCCATCCAAGCGATGGCGGAGGTTGCCAAGGTTTGCGGCGCGACCGGCTTCATGATGTGGTGCCAGGCCGTCTGCGGGCTCTACATGCAGGAGGCCTCGGCAAGTAAACTCGCCGGGCAACCGCTGTCGGATCATGTCGCCGGCAAGCGGCTCGGTGGTACCGCGCTGTCCAATCCGATGAAAACCTATGCGCAGATCGAATCCTTTCTGCTGCAGGCAAAACCGGTCGATGGCGGTTACCGGGTCAACGGCGCCCTGCCCTGGGTCAGCAATCTCAAGCGAGATCATTACTGCGGCGCCATCGCCACGCTCGAAGGCAGTCCCGGCCGGGAGATGATGTTCCTTCTGCGATGCGATGCGCCGGGCATGACCTTGCGCCAGTGCCCGAGCTTCTCCGGCATGGAAGGTACCGGAACCTATGCACTGCATCTGTCGGACTATTTTGTTCCGCAGCACGAAGTCATCGCGGATCCGGCAAAACCGCTGATCAAACGTATCCGCGCCGCATTCGTCATGCTCCAGTGCGGCATTGCCGCAGGGGTGATCCAGGGCGCGATCGACTCAATGTGGGCGGTCGAGCCCCAGCTTGGACACGTCAACCAGTACCTGGAGGACCGTCCCGATACCCTGCAGGCTGAACTGGATGAACTGCTTGCGCGGGTCATGAAGCTGGCCGCCACGCCTTGCAACGACAGCGACGAATTCTTTATTGAGGTTCTGGATGCCCGCGCCCATGGCGCTGAACTGAGCCTGCGCGCCGCTCAATCCGCGTTGCTGCACCAGGGCGCCCGCGGTTACCTGATGGACTCCGAGGTGCAGCGCAGGGTTCGTGAATCACATTTCGTCGCCATCGTGACGCCCGCAATCAAGCACCTGCGCAGCGAAATCGCCCGACTCAGCCAGGAAGAGATGCCGGCATGAACGTTACAGTACCATGGCGCGAATTCATCTGCCGGGCTTGCGGACACATCTATAACGAAAAGAAGGGTGATCCGGACAGCGGCATCGCCCCGGGCACCCGTTTTGAGGACATACCCAACGACTGGCTGTGCCCGTTGTGCGGCGTCACCAAGGCTGACTTCGTGCCTTACGACCGGGCGGCGTCGGAGAAGGCACGACAATCAGCCTGCGCCTCGGCCCCCGTTCTGGCGCGCAGCCGGGTACTCGGCCGTGCGCGTGATCACGATGTTGTCATCATCGGTGGCGGCACCGCCGCCTGGCGCACGGCTGAAGCCATCCGCCAGGTCAGTGAATACCTCAGCATCGCGATTGTTGCCGCCTGCGATGCCCATCGCTATGACAAGCCGATGCTGTCGGTCGCATTCGCGCGCGGTCTGACGCCCGCCGGAATGATCAAGGAAAGCGGTGCAGCGGCTGCGGCAAGGCTGTGTGTCGACCTGTTTCCGAGAACCTCCGCCACCAGCATTACTGCGGCGCGCTCGGAGCTGCGCACGACACGCGGCAGTTTTCATTACCGGCACCTCGTTCTTGCCCACGGCGCCCGCTCGATACTCCCGCCCGGCCTGACGCCCGGCCATTGCTGGCGGATCAACCATCTTGACCATTACGCCCGCTTTTGCGCCGCGCTCGAAGGCGGGCGCAAGCACGTACTGATGGTCGGCGCCGGCCTCATCGGCGCGGAACTGGCCAATGACCTCGCCCTGGGCAACCATCGGGTTACATTGATCGACGTTGCAGACCGGCCGTTGGCGCGTTTGGTAAAGGATGGCGCTGTCACCGAAGCCTTGTTCGCCGCCTGGAAGTCACTGCCGATCGAATTCATTGGTGGCATCACCATCTCCACGAGCGAAAAAATAGCCGTCGGATACCGGGTGACGCTGAGCAATGGCACCGTACTGCATCCCGACATGATCGTGGTCGCCGCCGGATTACAGACGCCGGACCGGCTTTCACGCAGCGCAGGCCTGGAATGGAACAACGGTATCGTCGTCAATCCAGTTTCCCTGCGCACATGCTTACCGGGAATCTATGCGATCGGCGATTGCGCGTCGATCGCCGGGAAGGTCAGCCGCTTCATCGAGCCGATCGCGCGGCAGGCACTGACCATCGCCAGCCAGATCCACGGCGACAAACTGTTGCCATACGCGGATCTTCCTCTGCCGGTACGCGTGAAGACCACCTCGTATCCGATCACAGTTCGTTAACGGGGGGCCAGTCGCTCCAAGACGGGCGGGGGAGCGAAATGCCCCCCGGGTTCCGGGATGCCGTTCAGGCCCTGCTGATCTTGAACGACTTCAGATACTGCTCCGGTTGGGTCGGATTGAATTCCCGACCCATGATCATATGCCGGCGCATGTTGGTATCCGGAGCCTTGATGCCGAGTTCGGCCATGCGTTTACGTGCCTCGGTCGCCAGGAACACCTGCTCGGCAATACGCGTGTAATTGACATCCTCCTTGATGTAGCCCCAGCGCTTCATCTGCGTCAGCATCCAGACGGCCATCGATTGCCAGGGGAAGGGATCGAAGTTGATCCGGTTGGGCTCATTTCGCACCTGGCCCAGACCATCGGCAAACTTACCCAACAAAACCTGCTCCAGAACCGTCAGTGGCTGATTCAGAAAATTCGCCCCCTGGATCGCTTGTGCGACGGCCGGACGGTTCGCCATCTGCGAGCAATGAACCGTGGACGCCACAATTGCCCGGAACAGGGCAGCAAAGCTGTTCGGATGTGCCTTGACGAAGCGCTCCGGCACCGCAAACGCGCAGCACGGGTGGTTGTCCCAGATCTCGCTGGTCAGCATGTGGATGAAGCCAACGCCATCGAATACTGCGCGCTGATTGAAGGGTTCCGCGACAATGAAGCCGTCAATGTTCTCAGCGCGCAGGTTAGCAACCATGTCAGGTGGCGCCATGACCCGCAGTTGCACATCCTTGTCGGGGTCGAGACCGTTTTCGGCCAGGTAATAGCGCAGCAGGAAGTTGTGCATTGAGTAATCAAAGGGGATGCCGAAGCGCATCCCTTTCCAGGTCTTGGGATCGCGCTTGTCCTTGTGTTTGATATGCAGCGTGATCGCATTGCCATTAACGTTCTCGATTGCCGGCATCACCATCGGTGTTGCTGTGGCTCCGAGGCCGAGCGTCATCGCCAGCGGCATTGGAGACAGCATGTGCGAAGCGTCGAATTCGCCTGCGATCACCTTGTCGCGCACAACGGCCCAGCCTGCCGTCCGGTTCAGCTCTACGTTCAGCCCGTTTTTGGCGTAGAAACCCAGGGGATCTGCCGCGACGATCGGAGTCGCACAGGTAATCGGCAGGAAGCCGATCTTCAGATCCTTCTTTTCCACGGGCTTTTGCTCCTGCGCCAGCGCCTGCAGGACAGTCACCGGCAACATGGAACTGATAGCAGCCATCGCCGTGGTCCTGCCGACGGCCTTGAGAAAATTGCGGCGCAGGTTGTCCTGGGGAAACAGGGCCTTTACCAGAGCGGCCTCAACAAACTCGGAGGCCCTTGCCTCGATCTGTGTTTCACTTGCTTCGGACCCTTGAGACGGCACAGGGTGCTCAGCAGCGGAATGATTTCCTCCGCAACTGCATTTCAGGTTCAGGGGTTGATCCTGATCGTACGGCGAGTAATAACGTCCCATGTGCGTAACCTCCGAGCTGATTAAGGTAATACTTAGCAAAGCAATACCCGTGCCCGCAGCATTTACCCGCTACTCACCACGACTGCGGGATGCCGGCCCGGAAAACAGAAAAGCCCGGGAATCCGGGCTTTTCTGTGCTGCTGCGCCAACAGTGGCCGGGCAACTACCGCGTCACCACCGGCTCCCACTCATAAGCCTTCGCACAGGCGCCGCCCATCAGCATCGCGCGCTCGCTGTCGCTGATGCGATCGGTCATCCGGAAGGGCTCCACCGCCTGTTCGTAATTGACAACGGCAAACGCACGCGTCCAGTCAGTGCCCCAGAGGCAGCGCTCGAAACCCCAGGCGTCGAACACGCGCGCCAGCGGATCCCAGATGTCAGGGAAGGGGTAAGGCTCCTTCGACAGCGTGCAGGCGCCGCTGACCTTGATCACCAGGTTCGGGCGCTGCGCCAGCTCGAGCACCTTCGGCAGGTCGGCCCAAGGTTCAGCGGCACGCCCCGCGGGCTCATGTGGTTGCAGGATGCCGAGGTGGTCGAGTATGAAGCGCGTCTCGGGATGGCGGTCGATCAGCGCGGCGCCGGCCTCGATGTTGCCCCAGCACAGGATGTTGACCGGGAAGCCGTGGCGCGCCGCGGCGCGCAGCATGCGGTCGAGGCCGGGATGGCCAGCGCGGTGTGGGGAGTCGGTTTTCATCAGCGCGCGGATGCCAACCGTGCCCGGCGTCTTTATCCATTCGGCGACGATCTCCTCCACCGCGGGATCGTCAGGGTCCACTGGTTTAACCAGGCCAAACTTACCGGGATGGGCTTTTTGCACCTCCACGGCGTAACTCGCGTCGTAACCGTACATTGAGAACGAAGAAATGAATATCGCGCCGTCGACACCGACCTTGTCCATCGCCGCGACCATCTCGTCGCCGGTGGCCGAGGGCGGCCAGTTCGGCACTGAGCGCCAGGGGCGTTTCGGAGTGTTCGCCTCGTAGGCGTGGATCTGGGAATCGATGATCATGTTTGGATGACTCCGGTAACTGGATTAGCGTACGCCAAGCAGTTGCACTTCAAACACCAGCGTCGCGTTCGGCGGAATCACACCGCCGGCACCGCGCGCGCCGTAGGCAATCGCCGGCGGACAGGTCAGGCGCGCAGCGCCGCCGACCTTCAACATGCCCACGCCCTCGGTCCAGCACTTGATCACGCCGTTGAGCGGAAACTCGATCGGCTCGCCGCGACTGAAGGAACTGTCGAATTCCTTGCCGTTGGGAAACATGCCGCGGTAATGCACCTTCACTGTCGATGTCGGCGCGGGTTGTGTGCCCCGGCCCTCCTTGACCATTTCGAACACCAGACCGCTGGGCATCACTTTCGCGCCCGGCGCCTTCGCGGCGGCGGCAAGCGCGGGATCAGGCTTGCCCTGAGCGATGGCCGGAAACTGAAAAACGAGGCCGGCGACGCCGGCAAGCAGACACTTGAAGATTGCGGACATCATGGAGGTAAGCCTTTTCGGTATAACGCGTTTCAGGATTTTTTCGGGATCACGATCTGGGTCTGGGTAACAATCGCCACCCGAGTGCCATCGAGGTTGCTGATCGTCGACTGCCAAACCATGGTGGTGCGACCGATGTGTAGCGGCAATGTCGTGGCGGCGAGCGTATCGCCCTCGCCCGCAGCGAAAAAGTTGGTTTTGGATTCCAGCGTGGTCGTGCGGCAACCCTCGGGCAGATTCGCCAGCGTGCCCATCGCGCCGAGAATGTCGGCGAAGGCCATCAATACACCACCGTTGATGCGGCCACTGCGATTGATGTGGTCGGCGGTGACACTCATCTGGGCATCGATGCGCCGCTTCGACAGCTTCTGCAGGCGGATGCTGAGCGCGCGGCCCATACCCATAGACAACGACTGCTCGATCATCGCGCGGTTCGCGGCCGCTAGCGTGTTGGGCGGCAGCTTCACACCTGACTTCGTAACTGCGGACTTGGGTGGAGATTTTTTTTCGGTTGCCACTACCTTGCCTTTACTCGAGATATTTTATAAGTATTTGTTTTTAAATGATATTTAAATATTTGTCTGCCGGGCAGTTGCCAGTCAATTCTTATAGTCTGGATACAGCTTCTCGACCAGGGCGAGACTTGCTACCCAGTCGCGGCTATCAGAGTCGTAGATACCGATGCGCCCGAACTTCGCCGCGCGCGCCGCGCAGACTGCGGGATTGGGCAGGATCAGCTTGCCGCCGCCAGCCAGCGCGCCGACCTGCGCGCGGCAGGCCAGTTCGAAGAAGTGGTGATAGATGTAGGCCTCGGGCAGCGTCGTGCCGCAGACCAGCACGCCGTGGTTCTCAAGCAGCATTACCCACTGTTCGCCAAGCACGGCGGCCAGCCGGTCCGCGCCTTCGCGCGTGGTGTCGTCGACCTCGTTCGGGTAGCGCGCAACGCGCTTGTAAAAACGCATCGCCTGCTGGGTCAGCGGCAGCAGCCCTTGCTGCTGTGCTGACACCGCAAGATTTGCCGGCGTGTGCGTGTGTACCGCAGCGTGGATGTCGGGCCGCGCCTTGAGCACCGCAGCGTGCAGGTTGTAGGCAGCGGGGCTCGCTTTGAAGACCGAGGTTCCGACCTGGCGGCCATCGAGGTCGTACTTCACCAGGTTGGACGCGCTCACTTGCTCCATCAGCAGGTTGTCGGCTTTCACCAGAAAATACCCGGGTTCACCGGGCACACGCAGCGAGATGTGGTTATAGGTCAAATCCGCGAACATGAAATGCCCGACCAAACGATGCGCTGCTGCCAGTTCGCAGCGCGCCTGCCACTCCGTAGCGCTGATGCGCGAGCGCGCAACCCGCGGCCGCGCGGTGCGGGTGACGGCATGTTTCTGTTTGGCGCGGGCGACCATGGTTTTAATTCAGCCGATGTCAGCTGGAACTTCGAGTGCGACCGTCGTACCGCAAGCAGGCAGCACAAAGGACCACAGTCCGGACAATTTCGGCATTTGTTTCATCGGTATAAGCACTTCAAGAGGGTCACGCATGGTAATGCCTAATGCGCGGCCGGTAAAATCCGTGTACGTGCTCCACAGGGGCATATTCACATTGAGGAGAAAACAATCATGGCGGCAGGCAGGGAACTTGAAGGCAAGGTTGCATTGGTCACCGGTGCGGCACGCAACATCGGACGCGCCATCGCCATCGCGCTGGCGGAAGCTGGCGCCACAGTGGCTGTCAACGCGCGTGCTGCCAAAGAGGACGCAGAAGCGGTGGCAAAGGAGATTCGCGACGCCGGCGGCAAGGCCGAGGTATTCATGGCCGACATCGCCGACGGCAAGGCGGTCGATGCGATGGTCGGCGACATCGTCAAGCGCCACGGCAAGGTCGACATCCTCGTGCTCAACGCCTCGATCCGCAAGGAAACCGCTTTCATCGACATGAGCTACGAGGAATGGCGCAGCCTGCTGTCGATCACCCTCGACGGCTCCTTCTTCTGCACCAAGGCCTGCCTGCCCTCGATGATCAAGGCCGGCGGCGGCAGCATCGTTACCCTTGGCGGCATGAGCGCGCTGTCCGGCGCGAAGAAACGCGTGCACGGCTCGGTCGGCAAACACGGGCTGTGGGGCATGACCCGCGCACTCGCCAAGGAACTCGGCGAACACCGGATCAACGTCAATTGCGTCGCTCCCGGACAGATGGATACGGCGCGCGCCTCCGACCGTTCCGCACGCGCCCCGGTCAGCAACGTGCCGATGGGCCGCCGCTCAACACCGGAAGAAGTCGCCGGAATAGTGCGTTACCTGTGCACACCCGCGGCGGCGATGATCAGCGGCCAACTGATTTACGTCGACGGCGGGCAGCAGATGTTCTAAAAGAGAATGGTTCGGTGCCCACCAGCGCGCAGTTTAGGTAAGCGCTGGTGGTGCTCCTTCATCCACTTCGGCATATCACCGGCCGGCATCGGCCGGCCGATCATGTATCCCTGCGCGACGGCACAGCCGCACTCCTTTAGCAGCCGCCAGTCCTCCTCGGTTTCCACGCCCTCGGCCACCGACACTAATCCGAGGCGCTGCGCCATGTCCAGCGCCGACTGCAGGATTACCCGCAGATTGCGCTTGCGCGACGCGCCGATGATGAACGAGCGGTCAACCTTGAGTTCGGTGAAAGGAATGCGAGCGAGTTGCTGCATCGAAGAAAAACCGGTGCCATAGTCATCGATCGATAGCCCGCATCCCAGCAGCCGCAGGCGGCCCAGCATGCCCAATGCAGTGCCAAGCGAGCCGACTACCCAGCTTTCGGTGATTTCCAGCACCACTTGTTCCGGCGACAACGCATGTGCCTCGATCTGCCCGACTATGCGCCGCACCAGGTCTGGCAGCTCGAGTAGCCGCGCTGACAGATTGATCGCCACCGACAACCGCAGGCCGCTGGCATTCCATTTGGCTGCCTGTCGCAGAGCCTGCCCCATCACCGACATCGTCAACGGATGGATCAGACCCTCGCGCTCAGCCACAGCGATGAACAGGCCGGGCGGTATCCGACCATGCTGCGGATGCTCCCAGCGCGCCAGTGCCTCGACGCCGCGAACGAAACCGGTGCGCACGTCGACCTTGGGCTGGTAATGCACGCTGATTTGATGATTTCCAATGGCTTGGCTAAGCTCATCGTGATTGACTTGGATTACGTCGCTTCCCCCGCCGGCAACGGCATCGTGCCATGCTGTTCTTTGAGCCAGCGCACTACCCAGTGCCGCCGCAGTCAATGGCTTCTGCAAACCAGCCAGCATATTGATACCCAGCATGCGCCCCATCGTTTCGACGGATTCAATCAGCGCCTGCTCCCGGCCCGAGACCACGATGACAGATGCTCCGAGATTCCGGTTGTGCAACTGCTGCAGAAACTCGATGCCATCCATGCCGGGCATTTCCAGATCGACCACGATCACCGTCGGCGGCAATACCAGCATCGCCAGCAGTTCCAGCGCCTCGAGACCGTTGCCAGCCTCGTAGATGAGGCCGACGCCCAGCGCTCGACTCAACGCGACCGCGTGCTGGCGCTGGACGACGCTGTCATCGACGATCAGCAGCGAGTCGGCGTTGTGAGTGACCGGTATGCGGGATATGTCGTTCATGCTACAAGATCAGTGATGCTGGCGCCGTGGCGTCACGCGATCGTTGTTCTGCGCACTGCGCGCCTCGATCTGGAGCATATCGTTCAGCTGCGCCCCAAAAGCCGCGCTATAGCGCTCAGGCATGTGCTGCATATTGATCATGCCCGGCGCGAGTTTTTTACCGCGCAGTGCTCCTCCGCAAGATGAGCTGAAATCGCGAGTACTGACATTCATGCCGAAGGGCGCGCTAACCAGCAGCAGGATCGTGCCGGCACATCCGGCACTCCAAGCATCAATGTCACCGCATTCAGCCAGTATGGCGACGGTGCGCCGTCCATTTGCAGCGTTTTGCATGTCATTGTTCCATTCGATACCGGCAGCGACTCCCGGCAAGCCGGTCCGCATCTCAATCTGTATTTACGGCCGACGGATCCCGGTCTTTAGCGCCAGGGTGGGGATGCTGCGTGAATCAGGTCTCATTGTGCGATTGCGGACCCGTTGGCCATTGGCCGAAAAAGGCAATACGATCCGCCAATTCCGCGATGCGGAGGGCCATTCGTCAAGCGGCACCCCCGCCCGCGACTTAGTCCGTCAGACTGTCGTGCATGAACTGCAGCCGCGCAAGGTGGGCATAGAGGCCGTCGGCGCGCAGCAGTTCATCGTGAGTTCCGGTGGAATGCAGCCGGCCGCGATCGAATACGAGAATGCGGTCGGCATTGCGCACGGTGGCGAGGCGGTGCGCGATCACCAGCGTAGTGCGGCCACGCGCTAGACGTTCCAGCGCCGTAGCCACCTGGCGCTCGCTCTCGGCATCCAGCGCGCTGGTCGCTTCGTCGAGCAGCAGGATCGGCCGGTCCGCAAGCAGCGCACGGGCAATCGACAGCCGCTGGCGCTGCCCACCGGAGAGGCGGACGCCGCGCTCGCCAAGTTCGGTGTCGAAGCCCTGCGGCAATTCCTCGATGAACTCGAGCGCGTTTGCGTCGGCACAGGCCGCACGTACCGCCTCCGCAGTGGCCTCGGGTCGCCCGAAGCGCACGTTCTCGGTAACACTCGCAGCGAAAATCACGGGATCCTGGGAGACTAAAGCCACTGACTGGCGCAGCGTCAGTGGCTCGCAATGGCGGATATCGACGCCGTCGATGCGGATACAGCCGGACTGCGGATCGTAAAAGCGCAGCAGCAACGCGAAGATCGTGGTCTTGCCGGCACCGGAGGGTCCGACCAGCGCGACGCGCTCACCGGGATGCACCTCGAAGGACAGTTCCGCCAATGCCGGTGATTCGGGTCGTGTCGGGTAGGCAAAGCCCACGCCCTCGAAGCGAATCGCGCCGCGCACCGGTTGCGGCAGCACTGCGGCCGGTGGCTCGGCGCGCAGCAGCGGCCGGGTATCGAGGAGTTCCATCAGTCGTTCGGTGGCGCCGGCAGCACGCTGGATCTCGCCCCAGACTTCCGATAGGGTGCCGGCGCCACTGGCAACGATGCCGGCGTAGAACACGAAGGCTGACAACTGGCCGGCGGTAAGCCGCCCGGCAAGCACGTCGTGACCGCCGACCCAGAGAATTGCGCCAACCGCGCAGAAGGCGATCAGCATCACCGACGCAATCAGGAAGGCCTTGACGCGAATGCGATCGACGCCCGAGGCATAGGCGGCCTCAGTCACTGCATTGAAGGCGGCGCGGGTATGCGCCTCGTGACCGTAGGCCTGAACGGTGCGGATTTCGTGCATCGCTTCATCGACCTGCGCCGACACTTCGGCGACGCGATCCTGGTTGGCGCGTGACAGCCGGCGCACGCGACGACCGACAATCAGTATCGGCACCAGAGTCGCCGGCACGCCGAGCACGATCAGCGCGGCAAGTTTCGGGCTGGTGGCAAACAGCAGCAGCAGCGCGCCGACCATCATCAGACCGTTGCGCAGGAACATCGACAGGCCGAAGCCGATGACCTGGCGCAACTGGTCGCTGTCGTTGGTCAGCCGCGACACGATGTCGCCGGTGCGCGAGGCGTCGAAGAAGGCCGGCGACAGCGACAACACATGCGCGAACACCGCGCGCCGCAGGTCGGCGATCACGCGCTCGCCGACACTCATCATCAGGTAGAAGCGGATGAAGGTCGCCAGCGACAGCACCACGGCCACCGCGATCACCCCGGCAAGCGCGGTGTTGAGCAGTGCCGGGTTGCCGCTGCCAAAACCTGAGTCGATGACATAACGCAGTCCCTGCCCGAGCGCGAGCACACTGCCGGCAGCGACCACCAGCGCTGCGAGGGCAATGGCCACCCGTCCGCGATAGGGCCGCAGGAAACGCAGCAGGCGTCGCAGCGGCGACACCACTGCGCGTGGGGCCGCGGCAGCCATGTTCTGCAGAGCCACGTGCCCGCTCAGGGCCGGCCCGCGGGGACGTTGATGCGCACGACGATCTGCGGCGCCTCCAGCGTCACCGTCGGCGGCTGCAGCGGCAGGATCGCCAGTTCATACTCGTCTTCGGCGCGAAGGTCGACGACGAACAGCAACTGCCGCAGCGAGTTCGGCGGTGGCGAGCGGGATCCGGCCGAGTCTTCGGGTTCGGGGCTGTTGACGCTGAACTCCGCGGTCTGGACCATCCTGCCGCCGGCACTCAGCGTCGCGCGGTAGCGGTCCCAGCGGCCGGCTTCCCCGCGCCGACCCCAGGCGAAATTGGCAGTGAAATCGAAAGCGACGGCATTCATCTGCGGTCGCAGCAGGATGCGCACCGGTTCAAAGCCGCCGCCCGCGACAGGCTGCAGCGGAATGCGCGCAGCTTCCTCGCCGCCGAACCAGCCTTCACAGGCCGCCAGCAGCGCTGTCAGGACCAGCGCCGCGCAGGCCCGCGCCCGCATCAACGGTCCACTTTGGCGAGAAAATCGAGCATCGCCTGGTTGAACGCCGCCGGCTGCTCGATGTTGGAGAGGTGAGCTGCCGACGGAATGATCAGCAGTTCGGAACCGCGCAGATTAGCCTGGATCTGGCGCGCCATCTCGGGCGGTGTGCCATGGTCCTCCTCGCCGACCACGACCAGCGCCGGGCAGTCGATTTCCGGCAAGCGGTCAAGCACGTCGATTTTTGCGATCGCGTCACAGCAGCCGGCAAAACCGGCAACCGGCGTGCTGCGGATGCCTTCGCCGATGCGTGCCATCACCGCGGACTGCGCCTTGCGGTAGGGTTCGGTGAACCAGCGCGCCAGCGTCGAGTCGACCAGCGCTGCCATGCCCTGCTCCCGCGCAAGTTTTACGCGCTCGCCCCACATCTGTTCGGCATTGGGGGGACGGCGGCTGGTGGTGTCGGCGAGCAGCATGCTGCGGAACACGCCGGGGTATTTCAATGCATAGGTTTCGCCGATCATTCCGCCCATCGACAGGCCGATCCAGTGCGTGCTGCGGATGCCCAGCGCGGCAAACAGGCCCTGCAAGTCATCGGCCATCTGCTCCAGAGTGTAGGTGCCCTCGGGCGCGTCGCTCGCACCGTGGCCGCGGGTGTCGAAACGCAGCACCTTGTAACCTTTGGACACCAGCAATTGCGCCTGCTCGTCCCACATCGACAGGTTGCTCGCCAGCGAATGGGACATCGTCACCCAGGGACCTTCGCCCTCGACGACGCAATTGATTTCGATGCCGTTGCTCTTGATTTTCATGCATTGATCCCCTTGGACTGCGTGACTTGGCTTGTTACTGGGCCTTGATGTTGCCGGCCCTGGCCAGCTTGGTGAACAGTACGATCTCGGCAGCGACCAGTTTGTCGAAGGCCTCGGGCGTGGTCGGACTCGGGTCGAGCCCGATCGGCGCCCAGCGTTTGCGCAGATCGGGATCGTTAAGCGCGCGCATGGTCTCACGGTTCAGCTCAGCGATCAGCGGTTTCGGCGTTTTCGCCGCAGTCAGCAGGCCGAACCACAGCACCGAGTCGTAGCCCGGCACACCGGACTCGGCAATGGTCGGCATGTCGGGCAACAGCGCATCGCGTTTCAGCGAGGACACGCCGAGGCCGGCCAGCCGGCCGTCGCGTACCAGACCCACCGCATTGGCGATCGGCGACATGAAGAAATGCACACGTCCGGTCATCGATTCGGTCACCGCTTCGGGGATTCCCTTGAAAGGAATGTGCACAACGTCGATCTTCGCCATGCTCTTTAACTGCTCGGCGGCGAAGTGTGTGCCACTGCCGGTGCCCGCCGAAGAGAAGTTCAGCGCGCCGGGTTTCGCGCGCGCTGCGGCAAGCAGGTCCTTCAGACTGCGGAATCCGCTCGTCGGCGAAGTCACCAGCACGTACTTTGACACTGCCGACAGCGTGATACCGGCGAGGTCTCGCTGCGCGTTATACGGCAGCTTGTCGTAGATCGCGGGCGCCACGGCATGCGCAGAGGACACCGACAGCAGCGTGTAGCCGTCGGGGTTCGCAGTGGCCGCAAGGTTGGCGGCGATGGTGCCGCCTGCTCCGGGCCGGTTGTCAACGACCACCTGCTGCTTGAATTCCTCTGTCAGTTTCTGCGCAATGAAGCGCGCGGTGATGTCGGGACCACCGCCGGGTGTGAAACCGACGAGGATGCGAATCGGCTTGGTCGGATATTCATTGACGCCTGTCTGCGCGGCCTGCACGAACGTGCCCGCAGCGGCGAGCGCGGCCACACCCAGATAGCGTATGAAATTCATGCTGCCCCCGTCGTTTTCCGGCAAATGCCGCAGGGCGCAAACTATACCAGCAGCGAATCCGCATCACAGCATGTGGATAGCTGCACAGCGCATCGCAACGCATCGCGTGCGGCGGCATTCCCCGTTATGCTTGCGCCTCCCCCCGGAACATGGAGTGCAGCGCATGAGTGCAGCCCCTGAACTCGCCGGCCAGGTCGCACTGGTCACCGGCGCCGCGAAAAACATCGGCCGCGCGATTGCGCTGGAGCTCGCTGCCGCGGGCGCGCGGGTCGCGATCAACACCCGCACCTCGCGTGCCGAGGCGGAAGCCGTAGTCAACGAGATCCGTGCTGCTGGTGGCAGTGCCGCTGTTTATATGGCCGACATAGCCGACGCTGCGCAGGTCGCAGGCATGCACGCCGATATAGCTGCCGCTCTGGGTCCCGTCGACATCCTCGTGCTTAATGCCTCGGTACGCCGCGAAATTCCTTTCGCCGACATGAGTTTCGAGGAATGGCGCCAGGTGATGTCGATTTCGCTCGACGGATCATTCCACTGCGTGAAAGCCGTGCTGCCCGGCATGCTCGCTGCGGGGCGCGGCAGCATCATCACCCTTGCCGGCGATACCGCGTTGACCGGTGCCGTCGGCAAGGTGCACAGCTCTTCGGCCAAGAGCGGACTTGTCGGCATGACGCGCGCACTGGCGCGCGAACTCGGCCCGCAAGGCATACGCGTCAACTGCGTGTCGCCCGGCCATTTCAATACCACGCGCCCAGCTGGTCGTGCCGCAAGGCCGGCGGCTTCCGGACACATTCCGCTGGGCCGCTACGGCGACTCCGCTGAAGTCGCGGCGACCGTGCGTTTTCTTTGCGGTCCGGGCAGCGGCTTCATTACCGGCCAGGTCATCCACGTCAACGGCGGCCAGTGGATGTTTTAATAATATTAATAAAATCAATTACTTAAAGGATTTACGATGAGCCAGACCATACATGCTGAACGTTTTCCCGCCATTCCTCCGGAGCAGTGGACAGTAGATCAGAAAAAAGTCGCAGCGAGCATCGCCTCCGGTCCACGCGGCGAAGTGCGCGGACCTTTCCTCGCGCTGCTGCGCAGCCCCGGCCTCGCGCAGACCGTACAACAGGTCGGCGAGTACCTGCGCTTCAAGTGTCCGCTCGACCGTCGCATCGCCGAAATGGCGACGCTGATCGCAGCACGCCACTGGACGCAGCAATATGAATGGCAGTCGCATTACAAGCATGCGATGAAGGCGGGGCTCAGTCCGGCAATCGCACAGGCCATCGCCGAGGGCCGGCGTCCACAGAATATGGCTGCGGACGAGGAAGCGCTCTATGACATGCTGACTGAAGTACTGCACAACCACGGCGTCAGCGATGCCACCTACGGCCGCGCGCTGATCGTGTTCGGCGAACAGGGCGTCATCGAGCTGATCGCGGTGGCCGGTTATTACGCAATGCTGGCGATGATCCTCAATGTCGGACGCAAGGCCCTGCCTGCCGGACAGGAGCCGATGCTGCCCTGGTTTCCAAACTGACAGCCGGCGTGCTGCAGACCCTGCTGTTGCCGGCTCTGCTCGCCGGCCACAGCTTCGCATCGATGGCCGTGCTGGTGTTGCCGGCGGTGGCGCCGGAGGTCGCGCGCGATTACGGTTTCGATCCGTCGCTGATTGGTTACCAGATCAGTCTCGTCAGCAGCGGCATGGTGGTGACTCTGACGCTGCTCGGCAACACCAGCCGCCGGCTCGGGGCCGCGCGCACCAACCAGTTCGGCCATGCATTGGTCGCCAGCGGCATGCTGGTGTTGCTGATTCCCTCAAGCGTCTTCCTGGTGATCGGGTCACTGGTGATCGGACTGGGCTACGGCATGATCACGCCATCCGCCTCGCATCTGCTGATGCGCTACACCCCGCCACAGCGACGCAGCACCGTGTTCTCGATCCATCAGGTCGGCATTCCGGCAGGCGGCATGCTCGCGGCACTGATTGCTCCGGCCGTGGCAATCATCGCCGGCTGGCGCTGGGCGGTCATCGTCAGCGTGACCCTGCTCGTCGCAGTGGTGCTGATGATGCAGGCAGGCCGGCGGCAATGGGATGACGACCGCGATCGTGCAGCACCAGCGGTCACCCCCAATCCTCTCGCCGGCGCCATCGCGATCTGGCGGCAACGCGAATTGCGGCTGATTGCGATTGCGGGCAGCTGCTTTTCCTGGGCGCAGTTCTGCGCTGCGACCTTTGCCGTGGTGGCCTGCGTGGAAATGCTGGATATGAGCCTCGTCGTCGCCGGCACGGTGCTCACCGTGGTGCAAATCGCCAGTGCGGTGGGACGGGTACTGATCGGCTGGATCGCCGACCGGGTCGGCGACGCCGCGAGGGTGCTGGCATGGAATGCGGCGCTGCTGGTCGCCTGCTCGGTTGCGGCGCTGGCCCTCGGCCCCACGCTGCCGCTGGTGGCGGTTTACCTGCTGTTCGCGCTTCTCGGCGCCACCTCGGGCTGCTGGCCCGGCGCGATCCTCGCCGAAGTAGGCCGGCTTGCGCCGCAGGGTCAAGTCAGCCTGGCCATCAGCGGATCACTGGTGATCACCAACGTCGGGAAATTCCTCGGGCCGATCGTGTTCGCCAATGTCTACGCGCTGACCCGCGACTATGCGCTGGCTTTTGCCTCTCTGATCGTGCCTGCTGCGGTTTCACTGTACTGCCTGTGTGCCGCTCGCAGCACGGCACAGCGACTCAGGCCAGGATCTGGCTGACCTGCTCCTGGCGCAGCAGTTCGTAGACGAAGGCCTCCAGTTCGGGGCCCAGTGCGTCGCGCACCGAGATCATGCCGACCGGGCGGCCGTCCTCGATCACCGGCAGATGGCGGAAACAGCCCTCGTGCATGAATCCGAGCGCATGGGCGAAGGAACGCTCAGGTGTGATCGTGCGCGGATTGCGGGTCATCACCTGCGCCAGCGGCGTGCTGCTGCCATCGAGGCCTGCGGCCAGCACACGAAACAGCGCATCGCGCTCGGTGAACATGCCGACCAGCTTGCCGTCGTCGACCACCATCATCGCACCGACGTTGCGCTGTTTCATTAGTCCTGCAGCTTCGGCCACGGACATGGTGGATGGCGCCGTCAACAGGTCCTGCCCCTCGATGACTTCACGAATCGTACGCTCAGCCATGGTTGTTCTCCCGCTCGCAGATTGACAGGCCGCGCCGCCGCGGCGCAGAACCGATTTGATGCTAACTCCGGCACCGCCGCCGGTCAAACCGCGGCGCGTCCCTCGCGCATGTAAACGGGCAGATCCATCGTTGGCGGCCGGTGACCCGGAGTGTCGTAAATCATGTCCGCGACATAACCACGGTGGTAGCTGGCATGGGTCACCACGTGTATCAGGATTTCACCGCAGGTCATCGAGCCGCGATTGCCGCCGATCAGGGTGAATCCGACGGTCCTTGCAAAATCGGCATCGTCCAGGCCATCGGCCCAGCCCACATACCAGGCATCGATGGCCTGCTGCTGCGCCCGCAGCTCTTCGAGCGGCGGGCAGCTATTGGTGTTGCGCGCCGAGTATCCGTGCTCGCGCCCCTCGTATTGCGGAACAGGGAATGCCGCGGCTTCTCGGCCTCCCCCGGCGGCAGCGCCGCAACAGCGTCGAACATCAGCCGGTTTGCCCATTGCTTGTGGCCTGCCATCAGGCGCGCAGTAGCCGAGTCCACACCGACTCCCCGTTCCAGCCGATCAAGGCCAAATTCGATCCCCTCAGTCGCCGGAGAGCTTCGCCTCCGCGACCACCTTGGTCCATTTCGCGATTTCCGACTTGACGTGGTCTGCGAATTGCGTGGGCGTTGCCTGCTCAACGGTGATGCCCTGATCTTCCAGGCGCTTTTTCAGCGGACCGGAAAGCACCTTCGCCCCATCGGCATGCAGCTTGTCCAGTATCGGCTGCGGCACCTTCGACTGGGTACACAGGCCGTACCAGCCGGTCACGTCATAACCGGGCACGCCGGCTTCGGCAAAAGTCGGCACATCCGGCAATTGCGCACTGCGCACCGCCGAGGTCACACCCAGTGCCCTTACCCGCCCTGACTTGACCGCGGCCAGCGGCGCGCCGGCGAGGTTGCCGACCGAGGATTCCATATGCCCGCTGATGGCGTCAGCCAGCGCCGCGGCAGCGCCCTTGTACGGCACATGAACGATGTTGATGCCGGTCATGCTCCTCAGCAATTCGATCGACAGGTGCGGCGACGCGCCGACACCCGACGAACCGAAGTTAAGCTTGCCCGGATTTTTCTTCGCATAGTCGATGTACTGCCGTAGCGACCGGATCGGCATCGAGGGATGCACCATGAAAATGTTGGGGACGCCGCCGATCTTGATCGGAAACGCGAAGTCGCCGATCGGGTCATAGGTCAGCCGCTTGGCGAAGCGCGCCGGCGTGATCGCATGCGAGCCGATGTTGCACAACACCAGTGTGTGGCCGTCGGGCGGCGACTTGGCCGTCGCCTCGGTGGCGATGTTGCCGGCAGCGCCAGGGCGGTTTTCCACAATCACGGTGCTGCCCCACAGTTCGCCCAGTGCGTGCGCCATCATGCGCGCCGTGGTGTCCACGCCTCCGCCCGGTGAATAGCCGACCATGATGCGTACCGGCTTGCCGCCGGGATAGTTCTGCGCCGAAGCCGGTGCCGCCACCAATGCGATGCCTGCGAGAATGATGCATGCCATGCTTTTCATCTGCTGACTCCTCCTCAAAAATATGACGATCGTCATGGGACCTTTTTCTTGATGAAGGCCGCCCGGTCCCGCTTGGTAAGTTTCAGCCCCCGCTGCAGGGCGCCGCCGGGGCGGTTGTCGACCACGACCTGCTGGCCGATTTCACGCGCCATCTCAATGGCTACGATACGCGCCACATTGTCGGTCGAACTGCCGACCGCCTGCGGCACGATCATGCGAATCGGCCGCTCCGGATAGGCCGCTGTCGCAGGCATGGTCTGGATCAACACGGCCGCGACACAGGCTATCGTGCTGACTGTCGTGCGCAGGAACAAGCCCGGCACGACACTGCCCGACATGAAATCCATATTCACCTCCCCCAGATGAAGTATGCATTGTGGACCATGACATCGCTTCGGTGTAATTCTTTGTCGCAGCCAATTGCCGATGTCATTGATCGTGGCGCGCCTTCATTGAATCCCTGAGAATTTATTTTAATAAAATCAATGCAATACGCGTCGTCGCCGGGAGCGCTCTAGAGTTGCATCGCAGCATTGGGAGTGCCAGGCATTCCTGCGAGATCGGCAAAGAGGAAAACAGTCAAGAAAATATAAGCAGGCCTGATTTCCAAGCGAAATCGGCGCACCGGAAACGGCGCGCCGATTTTTGTTCTTCCACGATACCTACCCGACGATGCGCAGCGCGATCCAGGGCACCAGGTTGAACAGGAATATGCCTATCTTGTAGATCGCCATGCCGGCGTAGTGGATCGCATCGAAACGCTCCGCCGGGAGGTGGAACCACCGACCGTGAAACCGGTGCATCCAGTCGCCGGCCAGGCTGAACATCAGGAACCACCACAGCAGGATCGCGTAGTTGATTACGGCACACCACAGCAGTGCGTCACGTATCGTGTCAACAGTCATTGGTCATCTCCAGTCCTCCTCCTTCAGTCGCACAACGCGGGCAGCACCTCGCCAATGGGCACCCGCACCACCGCATCCGCCACCTCGTCGAACTGAGTCGGCTCTGCATTGATGATTACCAGCCGCGCGCCGGCATCCAGCGCACGCGGCACTGCGGCGGCAACCGGATAGACCTGCAGCGTGCTGCCGATGGCAAGGAAGAGGTCCGCTTCCCCGGCGACACGCATTGCGCGTTCTATGACATCCGGGATCAGCTGCTGGCCGAAAGAGATAGTGTCGCTTTTGAGCAGGCCGTCGCATTCGAGGCAGGACGGGTCCTCTTCACCGGCGCGCACCCGTTCCAGTGTGTCTTGCATCGGCCCGCGCCAACCGCAGCCGAGGCAGATCACCTTGTGCAGCGTACCGTGCACCTCGATCACCTTGTCGGGCGAGACTCCAGCGCGCTGGTGCAGACCGTCGATGTTCTGGGTAATCAGCGCATGCAACTTGCCGCGGCGCTCCAGTCCAGCAAGTGCGCGATGGCCGGGGTTCGGCTCTGCGGTCCACGCCGGATGGGCAAGCCGCGACTGCCAGGACAGCCGTCGCACTTCCGCATCGGCGACGTAGTAGCGAATGTCCGACATCTGCTCCGCCTTTGGGTTAAGCGTCCACACACCCCGCGGTCCGCGGAAGTCGGGAATGCCGGAATCGGTGGAAATACCGGCGCCGGTCATCACGACGATGCGTTGCGAAGCCGCAATCCAGCCACAAATGACGTGAAGCGCATTCTCCCGATCCATACCCCCAATGATGCACGGCGTCGGGATCGCCAGCCAGCGCTCACCGGCATACGCTTGCTTCTGATTAGTGTCTAAGGCGTCACAGCGACGCCTTTTCAAATTAGAAAATATTTACCGGAAACTGAGGAAATAACAGCTATTGCATTGCAACATTAAGATTCCATCTATGCTCTAATCCTCACGTAACGCAATGAATCATATTGATGATTTCAAAGCAAATGGCTTATTGCGAAGGATTAGTAAAACTTAATTGGAGATTGATCATGAACAAACAGAGCTCATCCGTAACCAGTATGTTCGACCAGTTGCCGCTGACTGCCAGCCAGCGTGTCCGTGCCGAAGCCCAGATGCGCCAGAGCGAATTCCTGGCTGAACTTATGCTGAGCGCCTTCCGCGCGATCAAGTCCGTCGCAAGCGCCCTGCGGGGTCAAGTCAAAGCCAAGCCCGCCCAGCGCCTCGGTACCGCCAGCTGACCGACAGCAGTTGCCCGCGACAACCGGGCAATTGCATGAACGGCAGACGGTCAAGTACCGGCTGCGCCGCCGCGAATGGCAGCGCAGCCTGAGGGTACGCCCGCACACAGTCCTGCATCGCAGACAAAATCCGCAATATGGCCTGTGCCTTCGCGCGCGGGGACGGCCGCTATAATCGGCGGGCCGCCATGCCTCTTGTACTGATTCTTGCCCTCAGCAGCATCGCCTTCATCACGATGAAGGGCAGCCGCATCCTGATGACGCTGTTCGCAGTGGATATGGGCGCCGGCCCCCTTGAAGTCGGCATCCTGTTTGCGCTATATGGACTCTTCCCTTTCCTGCTGGCAATTGCCGCTGGCCGCATCGCCGATCGCTTTGACAACCGGCTGCTGATGTACTGGGGGCTGGGCAGTTACACGATCAGCCTGATCCTGCCGTTCTTCTTTCCCTCGCTGACGATGCTGTATATCGTCGCGCCGCTGTGGGGCCTGACCAGCATGTTGTGGGTGGTGGCCACCCAGAATCTGGTTGGCGTATTGTCGAGTGCCAGCACCCGTACCCGTAATTTCAGTTTCTACAGCCTCGGCGAATCCACCGGATCGGTGCTGGGTCCGATCATTGTCGGCCTGTCGATCGACGCGCTGTCGCATCAGCCCTCGTTCCTGATCATGGCGGCAATACCCGCCCTGTGCGTCCTCGCCGTGGTATTGAAACGCAACAGCATTCCCGGGGCAGCGGCAACGCCCGTTAGTGGCGGACCGCAGGCGCCGCGCAACATGAAGGACATGCTGGCGCTGCCGGCAATGCGCAATGCGCTATTGTCGAACGCAGCGGTAATGACCGGCATCGACCTGTTCAGCCTCTACATGCCGATCTACGGCCACAGCCTGGGATTCTCGGCAACCACCATCGGCCTGATCATGGGTGCCTTCGGCGCAGCCGCATTCATTACCCGGTTGGCGATCCCGCCGATCAGCAAGCGTTATGGCGAACGCGCGATGCTCGCCGGCGCGCTGCTGCTGTCTGCCGCTGCGTTCATGGTCTTCCCGCTGACCGCCAGCGCGCTGCTACTCGCCGTCGCCGCCTTCGTGCTCGGTCTCGGTCTCGGCTGCGGTCAGCCGCTGTCGATGATCCTCGCGTTCAATGCCGGCCCGCCAGGGCGCTCCGCCGAGGCAATTTCGATGCGGCTGGCCGTCAGCTACGGCGCCCATGTGGTCGTGCCGCCGGTTTTTGGCGTGGTCGGCGCCGCGATCGGCGGTATCGCACCGATTTTCTGGACCTGCGCCGCGATCATGGGCGCAGGCTCCTGGATCAACCGCAGCAACGCACGCCGCGAAGAAATTCCGTCTTCACCGGAGAAATGAGCATGGCCAATTATCCAGAACTGCAGGACCGCGTCGCGCTGATCACCGGTGCTGCGCAGGGCATCGGCGCCGAGACTGCGCGGCTGTTCGCCGCCCAGGGCTGCAGGGTCGCGGTGGTCGATATCGACGCCGAAAACGGCAGCAAGGTCGCCGCCGCCATCACCCAGGCCGGCGGCACGGCACAGGCCTTCCGCACCGACATCACCGATGTCACCTCGGTCGAGCAATGCATCGACAGCGTCGTGCAGGCTTTGGGTGGCATCGACATCGTCATCAACTGCGCTGGCGGCTACGGCCGGCTGGCGACAGTGGAAGACATGTCCATAGACGAATGGGATCGCACGGTGGCGCTCAATCTGCGCAGCGTGTTCCTGATCTGCAAGATGGCGATTCCGCAGCTGAAGAAATCTAAAGCCGGCCGCATCATCAACGTGTCGTCGATTTCAGGCCGCACGGTGCATGCCGCCTCGTCTCCCGCTTATGGCGCAGCCAAGGCCGGCGTGACACAACTCACCCGCTTCCTCGCCTTCCAACTGGGCCCGGACAACATCACGGCCAATGCAATCGCGCCGATCACCACGCTGACACCGCGAGTCGCTGCACTGCGCAGCGAAGCCGACATCGAACGCATCGCCTCGCAGGTGCCGCTGCGCCGGCTGGCGGTGCCCGAAGACCACGCCCAGGCGATGCTGTTCCTCGCCTCCGACGCCGCGGCCTACATCAACGGTGTGATACTGGACGTCAATGGTGGCCGGGTGATGATGTAAGGCTGCAGGACTCTAGCGGCCGAACAGACCGCGCAGCGCCTTGATGCCCTCATGCACCGGATCGATTGCCGGAGTTGCCGCGCCGCTGCTGCCCTGAGATCCGCCCTGCGCCGGTGCATTGCCGGCACGCGACCCACTGCCCATGCCACCCTCCTCACCAAGCAACGCTGACGCAGTCGACTTCAGGCGAACCTTAACCGCCCATTCGGGATTCCACGGCGTCTTCGGATCCTGCGGCCGCGGCGGATGGGCAAAGTTGGCTTCCTCGCCGTAGGCGATGAAACGCAGGAAGGCCGAAGGCGCGGCCTTAACAAACTGCGACGGCACCGTGCATTCGGTGGTCGATGGCGACAGCACGACTTTCTCGCGCACCAGCCTGGCAACCTCGGCCGGCGCCAGCCAGGTCATCAGCAGTTCACCGAATTCGCGGCTGTTGCTGGAGCTCCAGAACACGACATCCTCGCTGCCGTCCCGGCTGCCCATCGCGGTGGCGAAATAGCCCTGGGCGTTGGCGACGCTGTTCCAGGACAGGTTGACACCGCCGCCGCTGCGGCGCTGTGCGAGGTTCACCGGCGCCATGAAGTCATATTTTTCCGACAGTGAGAAACGGATATCCGGCGAATAATTGCCCTTGACCACATGTTCGCCGCGCAGGCTGCCGTCGGCTGCAACCCGCGTGCTGTCGGTCGGGTTGGGCCAGTCGCCGTAGGTTTTGCTGCGCGACTGCGAAGGACCACGCTGGACGTTGATGCGCCGGCCGAACAGGCCCGGCGGCACCTGGCCCTGCGCCATTTTCGCGAAATCGATGACATAGGGCTGGCCGGATCCGGCCTGTTCGCCACAGCCCCAGAAAATCAGCAGGCGGCCGCGCGGTTTCTCGAAATTCTCGGGCATGCCGTCCTCACGCGGCTCGGCGCGCGGCGCGCGCTGCGGCGTTTCCAGCGGCAGGCTTGCGCCCATGTTCAGACCCGGCGGAATTTCATGCGTGGCGGAGGGCGTGCCGCCGGCGCTGCGTTGGGAACCCAGTTCCAGCAGTATCGAACGGCTGGCGCCGCCCTCCATGCCACCGCCCATCATCATGCGGCCAAGATCCATCATCGAAGGCGTGCCGCCTGCGCCGCCCATCGGCAGCCCCGAAGCCGTGTCTATACTCATCCAGTAAGTGGCAATCGGCGGATTTACTTTCTGCTGTGCCAGCGCCGGCGCGATACAAAGGATGGCAATGGCGGTGGCAAGGCGGACGGGTATGCTCAAGGCAGGCTCCTTACAAAGTCGCGGGATCATCAGTCTACGCCGGCGTCGTGATACGCTGCGCGCCGATCGTCAAAAAAAGGGGAATCCGACATGCGGCGCCTGATCCTGAGTGCCACGCTGGCTATCGCCTGCACCCCTACGGCTGTCGCACAGAATTTCCCGAATCGCGCCGTGCGTATCCTGATCCCCTTCACTGTCGGCGGCGCCGCCGACGTCATCGCCCGCGCGATGGAGCCCGCGATACGCGAGCGCCTCGGCCAGCCGCTGGTCATCGACAACCGCGCCGGCGCCGGCGGCAACATCGCCGCGGAGCTGACCGCCAAGAGCCCGCCCGACGGTTACACGATCTTTCTCGGCACCATCGGCACCCAGGCCATCAACTACAGCCTGTATTCGAAGCTCAACTACCACCCGCTGAACAGTTTCAGCATGATTGCACGCGTCGGCGACAGCCCCAACGTGCTGGTGCTCAATCCCAGCGTACCGGCGAAATCGGTGAAGGAACTGATCGCGCTGGCGAAGGCGAAACCCGGCGTACTCAACTACGGCACCTCGGGCGCAGGCACCTCGGTGCACCTTTCGGCGGAACTCTTCAACAGCATGGCCGGCGTGAAGACCGTGCATGTGCCCTTCAAGGGTGCGTCAGAAGCACTGACGGCGCTGATTTCCGGCCAGACCGACATCCAGTTTGCCAGCGTGTCCTCGGCGATACCGTTCATCAAGGCGGGACGGCTGCGCGGTCTGGGCGTGACTTCGCCGGCGCGCATTCCCTCGCTGCCCGAGGTGCCGACCATTGCCGAGTCGGGACTGCCCGGTTATGCCGCGGTGGCCTGGTACGGGATCGTCGGTCCGGCGGGCATTCCGGCACCTATCGTCGCCACGCTGAGCAAGGCCTCGCTTGATTCACTGGCCCAGCCCGACGTCGTCAAGCGGCTTGCCGCCTCCGGCGTCGACGTCAATCCCGGAGGTCCCGAGGATTTCCGCAAACTGATCGAAGCTGAAATCCCGAAATGGGCCAAGGTGGTCAAGGACTCGGGCGCCCGGGCCGACTGAGCCGGGCTGTTCACAAACTACGGGCCGTCATTCCGGACGCGCAGCGCGCGATCCGGAATCCAGAGGTGTTGTCTTCAGGGTTGCGTAAACCACTGGATTCCGGCTTTCGCCGGAATGACGGGGGAGAATCAGCCGATCCTGACGACGATCTTGCCCACCATGCCGCTCGTGTCCATGCGCTCCTTCGCAGCAGGCAGTTCGTCGAAGGAATAAACACTGTCGATCAGGGGCACAATGCGGGCGTCGGCCAGCGCCGGCAGCACGTCTCGCTTGAAACCGGCGGCGGCCTCGGCCTTGCCAGCGGCGGGCAGGTGAGCGTTGGACACGCCGAAGATCTCCAGCCGCCAGGCATGCACGGCACCGAGGTCAATCTCCGCCTTGAACACGTTGTCGACATAACCCACAGTCGCCAGGCGGCCGCGGAAACCCAAAGTGCGCAGGCACTCGGCGAACACCGAGCCGCCGACACCGTTGATCACCAGGTCGACGCCCTTGCCGCCGGTCAGTTCGCGCACCTGCGCGGCAAAATTCGGCTTGCGCGTGGCAATGCCGACATCAAGGCCGACGGCCTTCAGCTGTTCGAGTTTCTGCTGCGACCCGGACGTGCCGATCGAGCGCGCGCCGATCAGTTTCGCAAGATGGATGCTCGCCACGCCGGCGCCGGAAGATGCGCCCATGATCAGCATGGTCTCGCCCTTCTGCAGCTTGCCGAACTGATGGATCATTTCCCAGGCCGTGATGTAGCTCACCGGCACCGCGGCGGCCTGCTCCCAGGACAGGCAGTCCGGCTTCATCATGATTTGCGCGGCATCCATCACCGCGTATTCGGCAAAACCGCCGCGCACACGGCCGAACACCGCATCACCGGCCTTGACGCCAGTCACACCATCACCGATCGCATGCACGGTGCCCGATGCCTCGTTGCCGCCAAGTTTTTCCGGGCCACCATGCACTACACCGCCGACGAACATCTCGCCGCGGTTGAGCGCCGAGGCCTGCACCTTGATCAGGATCTCGCCGGCCTTGGGCTGTGGCTGCGGCACATCGCGGTATTCGAGGACGTTCTTGTGGTCCTTGGTGACAATCCAGCAGGATTTCATAAAATATCCAATATAATCAAATACTTAATAAACTTATTGCTCGGTACCCGCCTCGCGCACGATCGGACCCCAGCGCTGCAGTTCCTTCTGGATGAATTGCGTGGCGCGCTCAGGCGACGAGTTGGTCACTGGCTCCGCGCCGGCCCGGCGCAGGAAGTCCTGCATCTCGGCATTCGCCAGCACCTTCTGGTTGGCCTGATGCAGCACGTCAACGACGGGCTTCGGGGTGCCCGGCGCAAGGAAAATCGCATTGAAAGCCTGCACCACGAGTTCAGGCATGCCGGCTTCCGGTGCCGTCGGCACATCGGGCACCACCTTCAACCGCTCCTCGGCACAGATCGCCAGCATGCGCAGCCGTCCCTGCTTGTGGTACTCGAGCGGGGCCGGGCTGATCGTCGGCGTATACATCGGAATGTGACCGGCGATGAGGTCGGTAAGGCCGGGACCGGCGCCCTTGTACGGCACGTGCACGATCTTCAGATCCCCGTTGAGCTTCTTGAACAGTTCGCCGGTGAGATGGGTGATGCTGCCGGTGCCCGCGGAGCCGAAGGACAGCTTGCCCGGATTGCGTTTCGCGAAAGCGATCAGTTCCTTGAGGTTCTTCACCGGCATCGACGGATGCACGGCAACGCCGGTGGGCACCAGCGTGATGATGCCCAGCGCGGTGAAATCCTTAAGCGGGTCATAACCGAGCTTGGGATTGCCCAGCGGGCTGAGTACATGCGTGGTGGTGTTGGCGATCAGCAGCGTGTAGCCGTCAGGCTTCGAGCGCGCGACTTCCGTTGCGCCGATTGCACCCGAAGCACCGGCGCGATTCTCGACGATCACGTTCTGCCCCAGCGCCTTCGACAGATCCTGCGCCCAGCGCCGGCCGATGATGTCGTTGACACCACCGGGCGCGAAGGGCACCACCAGGCGCAGCGTGCGCTCGGGGAATTTGCTCTGGGCGTGTGCGGCGCCATGCGTGAACTGCAGGGCAACCAGCGCGAACACCGCGAGGCCGCCGGAAATGATGGCGCGTGTGATCATGAAGTTCTCCTCGTTTATTATTAGGCGACATCCCGAACGGGGCGCTGGGGCCTCGCGATCCTGACCTGCTCTTTCCCTGATGCTAATTGTTATCGTTTGCCCCTGCAACCGCGGCAGGCTTCAGGCGGTAGCGATCTCAAGTGTATCGCCGCTGGAAAACACCAGCATCGCCCGCACCGGCTTGTGCGGATACATCTGGCGCACAGCCTCAAGATAGCCCGCGACCTGTGTCTCGTAACGCGCCAGCAGCTGCGCGTCCTGCGGCAATGCGCCGGCTTTGTAATCGAGCACCCATAGTTCATCCTCGAACTCGACGAGGCGATCGATGCGCCGCAGCCCGCCTGCAGCGTCGACGCAAGCCGCTTCGTTTACAGCGCGCAGGTATTTGCCGGGTCTGAGGAAACGCACAAGCTCCGGACGGGCCAGCAGCCGCTGCGCGGCTTCCCACAGCGGTGCGAACTCCGCGGTCGTAATGCCGAGCATCGCTTGCAGCGCCCCCGCCCCGGGCGCATCCGCTGCGGTCAGCCGCTCGAGCAGCCAGTGAAAGCGCGTGCCGAAACTCAGTCCTTCACCTTCCGCTTCGGAGATGCGCCGGCCCGTCGGCAACGCTTCGCCAAGTCGCGGATCCACAGCCGGCATCGCCGCGACATCGACCGCAGGCGGCCGAGAGTCGCCTTCGGCCATCGCGCCGTGTGCAACCCGGATTGAGACATCCGCCGATTTGATGCCGGATGCTGCGCAGACTGCACGCTGGATGCGCGCATGCCAGGATGTGTCCTGACCGCGGCCGGCGACGCCGCTGACGATCAGCGCCTGGCGCGCGCGAGTCATCGCAACGTATAGCAGGTTCAGGTCCTCGCGTTCGGCCAGCGCGGCCTCCTCTTCCATCTGCGCGCATTGCGCCGCGCTGAGCAGCGCCTTGCGCGTTCGCAGCGAAAATATCGAAGGCCGATCATCCTGCGGTGGCCACTGCACCAGCACGTCGTAGCCACGGACCGGCTCCTGACCTGCCGCAGCATCGAGCAACCACACCACTGGCGACTCAAGGCCCTTGGCTCCATGCACGGTGAGGATGCGCAGTGCGTTTCCGGCATCGCCAATGATGCCCTCATCCGGCGCATCCTCTGCCGGAGCGCTGCGCAGGTCGCCGAGTTCTGCGATGAACCGTGGCAGGCTGGGATAGCGGCCGGCATCGGCATCGAGCGCATGCCGGATGAATGCCTGCAAGTTGGCCGCCACCGCACCGCGCATCGCCTCCGGCACAGCGCAGGCGTAGCGCTCAAGAAGGGCGCCTTCGAAATAAATCCTGTCAAGTTGGTCGTGTACCGGCAGGGCATCTGCGCGGTCAAGCCACCGCGAAAGCAGTTCGTGGGCCCGCACCAGAGCCGGACTGCATGCGGAATCCGTCGCCAACACGCACAGGCGTCGCCACCAGCTTTCCCCGGTAGCAGACGCAATCGCAACGAGATCCTCATCGTTGGCATCGAACAGCGGGGAGCGCAGCGCGTGCGCAAGATCGAGGTCGGAAAACGGCGAACTTAGGAAGCGCAGCACCGCAATGAGATCCTGCGCTTCCAGTGTATCAAGCAAGCCACCCTGGCGTGAGGTGACGAAAGGTATGCCGGCATGACGCAAGGCACGTTCATAAACGGCAAGATGTGTGCGCCGCCGCACAAGCAGCATGATGTCGGCATGGCGTGCCTTGCGCAGACCGCCGTGTCCATCGTCCACCAGCCAGTGACTGACGATGTGATTCACGTGCCGCGCGAGCAGCGCAGCCTCTTCGTCGCGCCGCCGATCCTCCGCGTCATGCAGCGGCATCTGCAGCGGATTGCGCAGGCCTGAAACTCCCGTGGCGGCCTCGACCTCCTCCGCCACGGCGAGCGGTAGCACCTCAACCATGCCCGGCGTCTCGCGATGATGCGCCGTGTGCTCGGCATATCCGGCGAAACTGGGCTCTGCCCCGAACAGCCGGTTCACGACATTGATTACCGGTTGCGCGCAGCGCCGCGACTCATTCTGCGCGAGGCGCCGTGCGGCAAACTCCCGCGCCAGATAATCCTGCGCCAGCCCGAACAGGCGGGCTTCGGCACGGCGGAAACGGTAGATTGACTGCTTGGGATCGCCAACAACAAACAGCGAGGGTCTCGAGTCAGCTTCGGCGGAGGCATGGAGCCAGCTCTGCAGAGCCAGCCACTGCAGCGGATTGGTGTCCTGGAATTCGTCCACAAGGATATGGCGGTAGCGCGCATCGAGCTTGCAATGCATGTAAGCGGCGTGGTCGCTGACGCGCAGCAGTTCGCAGGCGTGCCATTCGATGTCGCCGTAGTCAATCGCCTGACGCTCGCTTTTCAGCGATTGGTAGGCCTTGAGCAGCGCCACACCGCAGTGCAGGCCGGCTTCGTTGAGCCGGTAGCTGTCCTGGTCGCAAAGGGCCTCACTTGCCGCACCGACGTGCTCACCGAGGCGGGCATGCATTTCAAGCAGCCGCGCTTCGCCATCCGGACCGAGCCTCGCTGCCTGTGCAGCAGAAGCCTTGCGGCTGCGCAGCGCAGCGCCGGTCGCGGTATACAGCACATCCCGGACGCGTTCGAAGTCATCGCGTCGCGGCATCTCGGCGCCTTGCACCTGCCGCAACTCGGCCGCCAGCCTGCGGTCGGAGGGTGTATTGCGGTCGAGCAGGTCGGTGTACTCGAGAATCATCTTGCGGATTTCCGCATCGCCAAAAAACCCTGCAATGACATCGGCATCCGGTGCCATGCTCATGCGGGCGGCGAGCCGCGCCAGAGCAACCTCGACGGGACGATCCGAATCCCGCACATAAGCCCACCATTCCGCGCGGCGGCGCAGAAAGGCCGTCAGCAACCGGCGTGTATTGTCCAGCCCGCATTCGCGGAACAGCAGTGTCAGGCCGCGCGCCGCCGGCGATTGCAAATCACCGGAGAGGCCGCTGGCAAAGCGCTCCCAGGCCTCGTCGACCAGCGCTGCGGTCTGCTCGACCAGCGTGACATCGCCGGGGACGCCGGCATCGAGTGGAGCACGACGCAGCAACTGCATGAACCAGCTGTGGAACGTGGTAATGGTGATCGGTGGCTGCGCGGTCAACAGTTGCTCGTAGAGGCTTCGAGCCCGCGGCAGCAGGGCAACGGCCTGCTGCCGTGATACCGAGCGTTCAACCAGAAAGTCGATCACCTCTTCTTCAGGCGCCGTTGCGATATGGTGCAGCCATTCGTGCAGCCGCGCTGCCATTTCCTGCGCCGCCTTGCGCGTGAATGTCACGGAAAGGATCTCCGACGGCGCCGCACCCTCAAGCAGCAGGCGGACGATGCGCGATACCAGCAGCCAGGTCTTGCCGCTGCCGGCGCAGGCCTCTATCACCACGCTTGCACCCGGATCGAGCGCAGCACGGTTGAGGTTCTCTCTGTCCACGCCGCTCATGGCCAGTAGTTGCGCCGGCACAAACCGCGCATATCGCAGTAATTGCACGTCACATCGATGCCTTGGGCCGGCAGCGCTGCGCCGGCACGCAACGCGTCGTACAGCTCGCCAAGCCGCGCACCCACTGCAGCGGGCAGTTGCGCCCAGTCGACCTCCGGCGCGACTGCGCCGACTTTCTCCTGCTCCAGCGACAGGAACAAGGCAGCCGCCACCGGCCCGCCCCACAGCAGTGCGTAGACCGGCAACTGCACATCCTCGCCGGCCAGTTCGGCCTTCCTGCGCAGCAAATCCTGCCGCTGGGTCTTGTAGTCGATCACCGCGACCGCGCCCTCCGGGCCAGCATCGATGCGGTCGATGCGGCCGTACAGCCGGAGCAGCACGCCCGACGGCGTAGTGATCGTGATTTCACGCCGGGCCTCGCCGTCATGCCAGCGCCAGCCCTCGGCCTCTCGCGCGCACTGCCAGTCGACGTATGCCGGAATCAGCGACCGCCAGCGTTCGAGCCAAGCCTGGGCAAGGTAGTTGCGGGATACCGCTGCCGCAAAGGCCGCAACGCTCAGCTGTTCCAGTTTCGCGCACGCCTCCGCTGTTCCAAGGGTAGCGGTGCGAGGATTATTTTTGTGAAAAGCATGCAGCACATCGTGGACGATACGGCCGTAATCGGCCTTCTCGATCAACTCCTGCACGTCATCAATCTCGGCAAGGCCGAGCAGGTAACGGGCGTGGAACTGGTACGGGCAAGCCATCAGCGCGCTGTACGCGCTCGCCGAAATCGCTTCCGGCAGCAACTGACGCGATGCAGCCGGCGCCGGCGCAGCAGTGGCGGCAGGCAGGGCTCCGGTGTCCGACCGAACTGCTGCCGCGGCCAGCCTCGCGGCCAGTGCCAAATCCTCAAGGCCTTTGTCTTCGTAGGCAAGGCGGTGCAGCGCGTCAAGCCGCTCGAACTGGGGCGACAGCAGGTTCGGCTCGCCATCAATCGTGCGCTGCCAGGTCAGCATAACGCTGTCAGATGACGCCAGCAGCCCGGTCAGCGCATCCTCGACATCCGCAATCCGGTCCATCTGCGTCGGCAATCCCAGTTGCGCGCGAACGCCCTGGTTGAAAAACAATCCGGGGTTGCCGGCGCCCGGAAGATGCGCAGCGTCGGCGCCGAGCATGAGCACGGCGTCGAAAATGCGCAGGCGTGCCGCAGGCAGGCTGAGAAACACGACCGGGCTCTCGATACGCCGGTCGACGAACGTCGCACCCTCGAGCTCGCCCGAGAGCCAGCGCCGCCATTCGGCAAAGCTCACGGCGAGCTTGCTGGCTGTCAGTTCCGTAGCGAGCCGCTCGAGCAGTGCCAGCAACTGCTGGCCGGCAGCGTCTGCAAGCAGGCCATCGTGTACGCCGATCTCGGCAAGGCTGTTGTGCAGCGCCTGCATCCAGCGCTGCAACGGGCGCCGGCCACGGCTCAACTCGGCAAGGCCTCGCTGTACGCGCACCAGCATCTGCCGCACCTCGGCATCTCCGCGCTCCTCGGCCAGCGCGAGGAATTGGGGCAGCCCGCTGATGACTCCGGCATCACGCACTTCGCGCTCGAGCCGCAGAACAGCTTGCTGCCGCTGCTCCCGCGGCCAGTCGTGGAACGCGAAAGGCGACTTCACCAGGTCAAGCAGATCACGGTGATAACAATCGCCCGAGGCCACATCGAGCCAGCGCCCGATCACGGTCGCGGCACTGGTGGTCGAGAAAGCCCAGCCCGCCTCGTCACGCACCAGTACACCGGCACGTTCGAGCAGCGCGCGCGCGCGGCGCGCAACCAGGCGGTCGAGCACGATTACGGCGATGCGCCGCCGCCCCTCGAGCAGCCATTCACGCACGGTGACATCGGCTGCCTGCGCCTCCTGTTCGGCACTGGTCGCGCCAAAAAAGCGCAGGCGGCCCTGCAGCGGGCTGCTTTCTGCAGCGCTGCGCAGCGCTGCAGCGCGGTCCGGCAGCGTCTCCGGCGCCTGCGCGGAATCCGGCCAGGCCAGTGCCAGCGCGAGGCCCCTCCTGCCTACGCCGGTAGCGCACTCGAAGGAGTGCACCGGCGCCTGTGCGGCACAAGCTTCCAGAAACTCTTTCTCCGCTGGCGAAAGATCCTTCAACCCGGCAAGGTACAGTGGACCACGCCAGGTCCGCAGCAGCTGGGTGAGACGCATCTGGTACGCAGCCTCGGGATCAAGCGCCGCCGTGTCGGCGGCCACCAGATGCCATAGTTCATGCACCAACCGAGCCTCCAACTGCAGCGCGGCGCCGCGGCGCGTACGATAGGCAAGCTCCAGTTGCGCCGCAAAGTCCCGAACCGTTGCGGGGAGGATCACGGCATGGCGGGTCAACTCCTCAAACAGGGTCGTTAGCTCCCGTGAGACCGCCCAGAGATCCGCAGCAGGCAGCCATCCGCGCCCGGCCAGCGCTTCGTACAGCAGCGCCTCGCGTGCCGTGCGCGTTGCCACCGGCCGGTCAAGCACCACTTGCGAAGCCCATAACCTCAGCGTCGTCAGCTGTGGGAGCAGCAGTGGCCGACCGGCGGCCTGGTGCATGGCGCGTGCAATGTCGGCTGCGGCCCCCTGAACAGGTAACAGGATCATGGCATGACCGAGATCGGGCAGGCGTTGACGCTCCTGATCGATCACGCATGCAGCAATCCGCTGCGGCAGTTCGCCGGCGGGGACGCGATGACAGATGATTCGGGAGTCCGTGGCTTCGGGCACTGAAATGACAAAACTGGGAACGTAAGGTGGGCTGCAGGCGCCATCTTACGCAGCCAGCCCGTGAAACGAAAACGGCCCGCATCGCGAGCCGCAACATTGCAGGGCAACCGGGGATTAGTTCTCGATCAAATGTTTCATGTCCATGACCTTGGTGCGGTCGCGGAAAGCGGAGCAGAGGCCCCGCGAACGCGGCTGCGACCGCAAAGCGAAGGCTGGACGCAAACCATGGACACAGGCGTGCTTATTTTTCGATCAGATGCTTTTTTTCTTTGACCTTGGCCCACTCGTCTGCGTCAGCCGGGGCATCCTTCTTTTCGATGATGGGCTTCCATACCTTGGCCAGTTCCGCGTTCAGCGCGGTGAACTCCTGCTGGCCGTCCGGCACGTCATCTTCGGCAAATATGGCTTCCACCGGGCATTCAGCCACACACAGCGTGCAATCAATGCACTCGTCGGGATCGATGACGAGCATGTTCGGACCTTCGCGGAAACAGTCCACAGGGCAGACGTCGACGCAATCGGAGTATTTGCACTTGATGCAGGACTCGGTCACTACGTAAGTCATGGAAATTCCTGAAAACACTGCCTTGAAATGGCGGCAAATGGCCGCATTTTACCAGATGCTGCGCGGCAATATGCAGTATGCACAGCTACGCCACGCTGCTTCCCAATGGCAGGGAATTTGGATAGCATAGTTCCATCCATCCCTCGCCGCGGCTCCGTGGCGTCATCCCGTTTCCAATCTGAAGGCATAACCCCATATGAGTGAGCATATTCATCACGTGACAGATGATTCTTTCGACCCCGAAGTACTGCAATCTGCGACGCCGGTGCTGGTCGATTACTGGGCAGAGTGGTGCGGCCCCTGCAAGATGATCGCGCCCATCCTCGACGAAATCGCCCGGGATTACGCGGGCAAACTCAAGGTCGCCAAGCTCAACATCGACGAGAATCAGGCGACCCCGCCCAAGTACGGCATTCGCGGCATACCGACACTGATGCTTTTCAAGAATGGCTCGGTCGAAGCCACCAAGGTCGGCGCGCTGTCTAAATCCCAGCTGACCGCGTTTATTGACAGCCATATCTGAACTCTATAACCTTCCGCCAGCGCCTGACCACATAGCCGCTCCCGGCATCGAATAAAGAGCACGGCAGGCGCCGGCGAAGTTCTGGCAACACCCGCCGCCCTTCCCGCTTCACCCCCCTTTAATTCGTGTTTTCTTCCGCAATCAGCGCCCGAAGTCCATGCATCTATCCGATCTGAAAAATCTGCACGTCGGCGAACTCGTCGACATGGCCGTCAAGAATGAAATTGACGGTGCCAACCGGCTGCGCAAGCAGGAACTCATTTTCGCGCTGCTAAAGAATCAGGCGAAAAAAGGGGAATCGATTTACGGCGGTGGCACGCTCGAAGTGCTGCCCGACGGCTTCGGCTTCCTGCGCTCGCCCGACATTTCTTACCTGGCCGGCACCGATGACATCTACGTCTCGCCATCGCAGATCCGCCGCTTCAATCTGCACACGGGCGACACTATCGAGGGAGAAATCCGCACGCCCAAGGAAGGCGAGCGCTACTTCGCGCTGGTGAAAGTCGACAAGGTCAACGACGATTCGCCGGAGAACTCCAAACACAAGATCCTGTTCGAGAACCTGACACCGTTTCACCCGACCGCACATCTCAAGCTCGAACGCGACATCAAGGCCGAGGAAAATTTCACCGGCCGCATCATCGACATCATCGCCCCCATCGGCAAGGGCCAGCGCGGCCTCATCGTGTCGCCGCCCAAGGCCGGCAAAACCGTGCTGATGCAGCACATTGCCCATGCCATCACCGCCAACCATCCCGAGGTCGTGCTGATCGTGTTGCTGATCGACGAGCGGCCGGAGGAGGTCACGGAGATGCAGCGCTCGGTGAAGGGCGAGGTGCTGTCTTCGACCTTCGACGAGCCTGCCAGCCGCCACGTGCAGGTCGCCGAAATGGTGATCGAAAAGGCCAAGCGCCTGGTGGAACACAAGAAGGACGTGGTGATCCTGCTCGACTCGATCACCCGCCTCGCACGCGCCTACAACACCGTGGTTCCGGCATCCGGCAAGGTGCTGACCGGCGGCGTCGATGCCAACGCACTGCAGCGTCCGAAGCGTTTTTTCGGTGCCGCGCGCAACGTCGAGGAGGGCGGCAGCCTGACCATCCTCGCCACCGCGCTTATCGACACCGGGTCGCGGATGGACGACGTCATCTACGAGGAGTTCAAGGGCACCGGCAACATGGAAATCCATCTTGACCGGCGCATGTACGAAAAACGCATTTTCCCGGCAATCAACGTCAATCGCTCCGGCACCCGCCGCGAGGAACTGCTGGTGCCGAAGGACGTGCTGCAGAAAATCTGGGTATTGCGCAAACTTCTCTACCCCATGGATGAACTCGAGGCCACCGAGTTCCTGCTCGACAAGGTGCGCGCCACCAAGAGCAACGCCGATTTTTTCGACTCAATGCGCCGCGGCTGACGCCGCTGCCACGGTCGTACCCGGTAGCGCCGCCCACTTGCCGCTACCGCCAAATGGAATATTGGCCACCTTCGTCCTGTTGACGCAACATGGACGCTTGCGAAACCGCGGGACCCAATTTACCGTCCCCAGCCAAAGCCCGCGCAGCAGACTGCCAGGACAAAACCCAGCCGGGAGAACGCCATGGTCATGATCCGATATCTGCTGCTGACCGTATTGCTGCTGATCGCCGGATGCGCGCAACTTCCTCCGCTTCCCGAGGATGCGGCGGCCAAACGGTTCGAGGCTCTGCCTGATCGTGCCGTCATCTATCTCGTCCGCCCCGCCCTGGATCCGCGTTTCACTGTCCCGGTAATCCTCAACGACCGCATGATCGGCTCCACTTATCACGGGACCTTCCTGCGCATTGAGGTTCCGGCCGGCAGGTATGTGTTGCGGGGCATGGCTGGCGACAGTGGCGCAATCGTCGTGGACGCTGCGGTCGGCCGGATTTATTACGTCGAACACCGCGCTTATGGTTACCGGACATTTACCGATTCCAGTTTCAGCGCGGTGGATCCCCGGCGTGGACAGGCCCTGGTTCGCGACGGGCAAATCACCGCCTTGATCAGCTTTTGAACCTTCGGATGCCTGCCCCTCTTGCCCTGAAGGGTCGTATCCCCGATAATTACGGGTTTCCCGCTCCGTTCGGGCACAAGTTCAGGATACCGCTATGAAAGCCGATGCACACCCGGAATACCGTGAAATATCAATCACTTGCAGCTGCGGCAACAAGTGGCAAACCCGCTCGACCATGGGCAAGGATCTGAGCGTCGAGGTCTGCTCGGAATGCCACCCGTTCTACACCGGCAAACAAAAGACCCTGGACACCGCCGGTCGCATCGAGAAATTCAACCAGAAATACGGCAAAAAAACCCCAGCCAGTCCCAAGGTCCCCGCAGCCTGATGCGGTTTGCATGATTCAATCAAGGGCAGCCCCACGGCTGCCTTTTGTTTTTGCAGCGCGGTTTTGGCAAACAGATACGCAAACGTATCCAGAGAAAACCAGGAGTTAAAAAATGAAATCGTTCCGCATCGCCGTAATTCCCGGTGACGGCATCGGCAAGGAAGTCATGCCAGAAGGCCTGCGCGTGCTTGAAGCTGTCGGCCGAAAATTCGACATCCAATTCAAGTTCGACGAATTCGACTGGAGCTGCGACTATCATGCCAAGCACGGTCGCATGATGCCTGAGGACGGCCTCAGGCAGCTGGACAAGCATGACGCGGTGTATTTCGGCGCCGTGGGCTGGCCGGCCATGCTGCCCGATCACGTGTCGCTGTGGGGCCTGCTGATTCCCTTCCGCCGCGGCTACGACCAGTACGTCAACCTGCGCCCGGTGCGCCTGATGCCCGGCATGAAATGTCCGCTCGCCGACCGCAAACCCGGCGATATCGATTTCTGGGTAGTGCGCGAAAACAGCGAAGGTGAATATTCCTCGGTGGGCGGCCGCATGTTCGAAGGCACCGACCGTGAATTCGTAACCCAACAGGCCATCTTTTCCCGCCAGGGCGTCGACCGCATCCTGAAATTTGCCTACGAACTGGCGCAAAAGCGCCCGAAAAAACATCTGACCTCTGCGACCAAGTCCAACGGTATCTCGATCTCCATGCCGTACTGGGACGAACGCGTGAAGGAGATGGCGGCAAAGTACCCGGACGTGAAGACCGACCAGTACCATATCGACATACTGACCGCGCACTTCGTGATGCACCCGGACTGGTTTGACGTGGTCGTAGCATCCAACCTCTTCGGCGACATCCTCTCCGACCTCGGCCCTGCGGCCACCGGCACCATCGGCATAGCCCCCTCGGCCAACATGAACCCGGAGAGGAAATTTCCCTCGCTGTTCGAGCCGGTGCATGGCTCGGCACCGGACATCTACGGCAAAAAGATCGCCAACCCGGTCGGCATGATCTGGGCCGGCGCGATGATGCTGGACCACCTCGGCTGCGAGGACGCCGGCGCTGCCATCGTCAAAGCAATCGAAACCGCCCTCAGTGAAGGACCGAAGACGCCGGACCTCGGCGGCAAGGCGATGACCGCCGACCTCGGCAAGGCTGTCGCTGAAGCGATCTGATCCGGAATCAGTAGGCGGCCACCACGCCGTCACTGCGCGGGTCAGCACCGCCCTCCAGAATGCCGTCGGCACGCCGGATGATCATACCGGCATGACCGACGGTTTCATCGTACGCGCCGATGATTTCGACATCATGTCCGCGGTCAGCCAGTTCCCGCACGACGCCGGTATCAAACCTTGACTCGAGCTTGAGCGACTCACTTGCTTGCCCCCAGGTGCGCCCAAGCAGCCAGCGTGGAGCGCTGACTGCCGCCTGCACGGCCATCCCGTGTTCGATGGCACGGGTGAACAGCGCACACTGGGTTTGCGGTTGGCCGTCGCCGCCCATCGTGCCGTAGACCACGGTTCGCCCGTCGTTGAGCCGCGCCAGCGCTGGATTTAGGGTGTGAAAGGGCTTACGCCCCGGTTCCAGCGTGTTGAGCGCTGCAGCATCCAGCGAAAAACTGCAGCCGCGGTTCTGCCAGTTGACGCCGCTGCCCGGAAGCACAATGCCGGAACCGAACTCGTGGTAGATGCTCTGGATAAACGATACTGCGCGTCCTGCGCCGTCGATCACGCCCATCCATACCGTATCCCCGGCCTGCGTGCGGCCGTCCCATGGCGCGGCACGGCGACGATCGATCTGTAATGCAAGACGCCGCACGTGATCCGGTGCCAGCAGCGTTTGTGCCGGTGTTTTCATGTGGCGCGGGTCGGTCACCTGCGCGTCGCGCACTCCGAACGCCAGCTTGGTCGCTTCCACACAAAGGTGAACGTAATCGGCGCTGCCCTGGGACACGCTGCGAATATCGAGCGCGTCGAGGATCCCGAGGATCAGCAGCGACACCACGCCCTGCGTCGGTGGTGTCATGTTGCACAGGGTGCCTGCGCTGTGGGCCAGTTGCAGCGGATCAACCAGTTGCGCGCTGTGCGCCGCCAGGTCACGCGCGGTCAGCGGACTGTCGACCCGCGCCAGATCCTCGGCCATGGATTGCGCGAGTTCGCCGCGATAGAAGTCCTCCGTACCGGCCACCGCGATACGTTCGAGCGTGTCCGCCAGCCGCGACTGAAAAAAGCGGCTGGCGGCCGGGGGTGCGCCCCCGGCATCAAGAAAAGTCTCGGCAAAACCCGGCTGCGCATGCAGTTCACCCAGCTTCGCCGCCGTCAGCGAGGACTGGCTGGCCGTGACGGCAATGCCCTCGCGGGCATAGGTAACTGCATCGGCAAGTAATCGTGTCAGCGGCAGACGGCCGCCCAGCGCCTGCCGCGACAGAAGGTGCGCAGTGCCCCACCCGGAAATCGTGCCGGCGACAGTATTGGCTGCGACTCCGCCACGCGGCGGTATCGCCCGTGTCAGGCCGCGTTCAGCGTACCAGGCCCGAGAAGCCCGCTGTGCGGCGGCACCGCAGGCATCAATCGCCCCCGGTGCCTCCCCGGGCACATGCAACAGCCAGAAGCTGTCGCCACCGATCGAGTTCATGTGCGGATACACCACCGCGATGGTCGCCGCAGCAGCAATCATTGCCTCAAGGGCATTACCCCCTTCGCGCAGCACGGCAAGCGCGGACTGCGCCGCCGCCGCGTGGGGCGCAACGGCCATGCCGCGGGTGGCGCAGGTTGAATGGATCATTTTCCGGTCCCGCTCACGCGCATCGCCAGTCCGCTACCAGCCGATGGCCTTCGGCAGCCACAGCGCAAGCTGCGGAAACAGGAATACCAGCAGCACGGCCAGCATCTGCATGGCCACGAAGGGAATGACGCCCATATACATGTGGCGCGTGGTTACCTCCGGCGGCGCAACGCCGCGCAAAAAAAACAGCGCCCAGCCGAAAGGCGGCGTCAGGAAAGAGGTTTGCATGGTGATGCAGATCAGCATGCCCAGCCAGACCAGATCAACGCCCTGCTGCGCAAATATCGGCAGGAACAGCGGCACCGCGATATAGCTGATCTCGATCCACTCGATAAAAAAACCGAGCACGAAGATCAACAGGATCAGGAACAGGATGTCGGTATTGACACCGCCGGGCAGAAACTCGAAAAGGTCGTTGATCAGGTCCTCGCCATGCAGCCCGCGGAACGACAGCGCAAACACCTGGGCGCAGATCAGGATGAACATCATCATCGCGGTGATCTTGGCGGTTGACTGGCAGGTTTCACGCAGCACATTGAAGGAGAAACGGCCGGCAAAGGCCGTCACCAGGACGGCGCCCAGGGCACCCATCGAGGCCGCCTCGGTCGGGGCCGCGACGCCGCCAATGATCGACCCCAGCACGGCCATCACCAGCAGCACCGGTGGCACAACCACCTTGAAAAATCGGGTCCACAGTTCGCGCCGCGACACCGCGTCGCGCTCCTCTATCGGTATCGGCGGCACCAATTCCGGCTTCACCATGCCGATCACGATGATGTACGTGCAGTAAATCGCAGCCAGCAGCATCCCCGGGATCACGGCGGCTGCAAACAGCGTGCCCACCGACAGCTGCAGGATGTCAGAAAGCAGGATCAGGATCAGGCTCGGCGGAATGATCTGGCCCAGCGTACCGGAAGCGCAGATCGCACCACAGGCAATACCCGGATGGTAGCCCCGCTTGAGCAGCGTCGGCAGCGTCAGCAGGCCCAGCGTGATCACCGTCGCGCCGACAATACCGGTGGTCGCCCCCATCAGCACGCCCACCGCGATGATGCCGATCGCCATGCCGCCGCGCAGCCCGCCGGCAAGATGGCCAACGACATCAAGCAGGTCATCCGCCAGCCGCGATTTCTCCAGCATCACACCCATGAACACGAACAGTGGAATTGCCAGCCACTGGTAATTCGCCACAACACCGTAGATGCGCGCCGGGATCAGGTTGAACAAGTCGAAACCGAAACCGAGCGCACCAAAAACAAAACCCGTGGTGGCCAGCGTGAGTGCGACCGGCACCCCCATCATCAGCAGCGCAAAAAAAGCGGCGAGCATCAGCAGAACGAGGATTTCATCGCCGCTCATGATCGTAGAGCCTTCAGTTTTTCCACCGTCCCCAGCGCGAGCGCCAGCGACTGCAGGATCATGAACAGAAATCCCAATGGAATCAATGCCTTGAGTGCCCACCTAAAGGGCAGACCACCGGGATCCGAGGACTGCTCGCCGATCACCCAGGACTGCTGCACGTATTTCAGCGACAGCCAGATGATGACCAGCGAGATCACCATCGACAGCACTGCAGACAGCAGGTCCACATAAAGCTTCTTGCGCGGCGAGAAATTCGCATACAGCACGTCCACCCGCACGTGCTCGCCGTGCAAGAGCGCATAACTCATGCCGAAGAGAATCAAGGGTGCGAGCAGGTGCCATTCCAGTTCCTGCGCCCACACCGAGCCGTAACTGAACAAGTAACGCAGCAGTACGTTGGTCGCCATCAGCACGACGATCACCAGCACGAGCCACGATGTGGCCCGTCCGGTAAGGTCGGTGAAACGCTCGATAAGTGCGCGCAGTCCCGGAACGGACATGGATCAGCCGCGGATCTTGTTGTGGTAAACAGTCTCGCTGTAACCCGCCCAGGCATCGTACTTGACCTTGTAAGCCATGTACGAATCGTGCACCTTCTTCACCAACGGATCCTTGGCCACCGCCTCGGCCAGCACCTTGTTCGTCGTTTCGCGCAGCGCCTTGACCACCGCATCTGGCAGCGGACGGGCAATGACCTTCTGGTTTTTGACCAGGTCTTCCATGGCCTCGGCATTGGTGCGCTGGCACCAGGCCTCGCTGATCACGTTGCAAGCCGCGGACGCATTTTCGACAACCGCCTGCAGGTCCCGCGGCAGTTTCTCCCAGGCCGCCTTGTTGATGAGCAGTTCGGACACGGTCGCCGTCTCGTGCCAGCCGGTGGTGTAGTAATAACGGGCCGCCTTGTGCAGGCCCAGCCGCCGGTCTTGGTGCGGACCCACAAATTCGGCGGCATCAATCACCCCGCGCTCCAGCGCCGGAAAGATTTCTCCGCCTGGCAGCAGCTTCACGTCTACACCCAGAGCAGCATAGACCTTGCCGGCAAGCCCCGGGATGCGCATCTTCAATCCCTTGAAATCGGCCACCGACTTTATTTCCTTCTTGAACCAGCCGGTCATCTGCACCCCGGTGTTGCCGCAGGGCATCGCCACCATGCCGAATGGCGCGTAGACCTCGTTCCACAACTGCTGGCCGCCACCGTCATAGAGCCAGCCGTTTATGCCTTGAAAATTCAGGCCGAAGGGCACGGCGGTGAAATACTGGGCAGCAAAGGTCTTGCCGGTCCAGAAATAGCTGTTGGCATGGTTCATCTCAACCGTACCGGCGCGCACTGCATCAAATCCCTCGAGCGCAGGAATCAGTTCGCCCGCGCCGAACACCTGGATTTTCAGCCGGCCGCCGGACATCACGTCGATGCGCCGAGCGAGATCGACTGCGCTGCCCGGACCGTCCATATAGAACGGTGCGCCCTTGGGATAGGCACTGGTCATTTTCCAGCTGAAGGTCTGAGACGACTGCGCCCGGGCGATCATCGGGAAACCGGTGATCGCGGCACCGGTTGCGGCTACTGCACCGCCCTTGAGGAATTTTCTGCGGTTGGGGTTGTTTTTCATGAACATGCTCCTGTATTAAAAAAATTTAGCGGGATGAAAGGGGGATATCCCCCCGCCCATCCCGCGAGATCCGCCTGGTGCCGGTGCTCTCAGTAGGTTTTGTACGACAGGTACTTTCCGCTCATCACGATCTTCACGCGGTCGCCATTGGGGTCTGGCTCGCGCTTGAGATCCATCTTGAAATCGATCGCACTCATGATGCCGTCGCCGAATTCCTCGTGAATCAGTTCCTTGAAGGTCGTGCCGTAAACATTGACCAGTTCGTAGAAGCGGTAGATCAGCGGATCAGTGGGCACCGCCGTCGGTAGCGAGCCCTTGTACGGCACCTGCTGCAGAAGCAGCACTGCATACGGCGGCAAACCGAGCAACTTGCCCGCAGCCTCGGCCTGGACCTTGGTCATCTGCATCTGGCCGAGCAGCGCGGCAGTCGTCCACTCCTTGCTGGCGCCGACCGCCTTTGCGATCTTTGCCCAGGACAGTCCTTTCTTCAGCCTCGACTCGACCACCATCTCGGTGACGTCGGTGCGCTTCATCGGTCTGCCCATGCTGGCTGTAACCAGCAGGGCTTCGGGTACATCGCTCTTCTTCACGGCATTCTCCTTGTCATGGGGTTACGGTTGAACATGCATTACAGCGGCCTATTTCACGGCCACCAGCGGTTTTCCTGCCACCGGCAATGCCGCAGCCTCGGCCGGATCGAGGCCCGGCGTCACCAACGGGGGATGCCGCGGGTCGTGGCTGGCGGAGTCACCGGCAAAAGCTTTTGAGCGGTCCACCAGGAAGTCGATCAGGTGGTTGCGGATGCGGTAGTAATGCGGGTGCTTGTGCAGATCGTGCCGGGTGCGGCTGCGCGGCATTGTGTTGACCACGATCTCGGCGATCTTGGCGTACGGGCCGTTGGTCATCAGCACGATCTTGTCTGCCAGCAGGATGGCTTCGTCGACATCGTGGGTGATCATGAACACCGTCTGCCGCGTCTCCGCGCAGATGCGCAGCACTTCCTCCTGCAACACGCCGCGGGTCAGCGCGTCGAGTGCCGAAAACGGCTCATCCATCAGCAGCATCTTTGGCTGAATCGACAGCGCGCGCGCAATGCCGACGCGCTGCTTCATGCCGCCCGACAGTTCCGCGGGACGTTTTTTCTCGGAGCCGGTCAGGTTGACCAGGTCGATGTACTGCTGGCAGTGCGCGCGAACCTTGTCTTTGCCCCATTCGGGCCAGCGCGAAGATACGGCGAAGGCGATGTTGCCCATCACCGTCAGCCAGGGCATCAGTGCATGGCTCTGGAAAATCACTGCGCGATCAAGGCTGGGGCCGCTGACCTCGCGCCCGCCGACGAACACGTAACCTGAAGAAGTCTGGTCCAGTCCGGAGAGCACGTTGAGAATGGTGGTCTTGCCACAGCCGGAATGGCCGATCAGGCAGACAAATTCGCCGGGATCAACGGAGAAGTGCAGGTTCTCGAACACCGTGGTTTCGGTGCCATCACGGCCGGTGAATTTTTTGCTGATGCCTTCGATGCGGATCAGGGGTTCACTCATGTTCATCCCCTATTCCGGAAACGTGACCAGGCGCGTCAGCTTCGCCATCATCAGGTCGAGCAACATGCCGACCACGCCGATGGCCAGTATCGCCGTCATGATGTTGGTGATCGACAGGTTGTTCCACTCGTTCCACACGAAGTAGCCGATGCCGGTGCCGCCGACCAGCATTTCCGCGGCGACAATCACCAGCCAGGCAATGCTGATGGAGATGCGCATGCCGGTCATGATCGTGGGTGCAGCAGCCGGCAGGATCACCCGGAAAGCGGTGCGCAACGATCCGACCTCCAGTGTGCGCGCAACGTTCAGCCACTCACGGCGCACGCCGGCGACGCCAAAGGCAGTGTTGATCAGCATCGGCCATACCGAGCAAATGAAAATCACGAAAATCGCCGACACTGCGCTGTCCTTCAGCGTAAACAGCGCCAGCGGCATCCACGCCAGCGGTGATATCGGCTTCAGCACCTGGATGAACGGGTCCAGCGCCCGATACACCGTTGGCGACATGCCGATCAGGAAACCCAGCGGCACCGCGACCAGCGCCGCCAGCAGGTAACCGGCCAGCACGCGGCCGATCGAGTAACCGAGCTGGATGCCAATGCCCTTGTCATTGGGACCACGGTCGTAGAACGGCTCGCTCAGGTGCTCCCCGAGCTTCCTGCCGAAATCAGCCGGCGACGGAAATGCCGATTTCTGCCCGGTGGCCGCCGCCGTGCCGACCAGCGCGGCATATTCCGAATCCACCGTCTGCGCGGCCGTTTTGGGCAGGGTCAGCGCATGCCAAACACCGATCATCACCAGCAGGATGGTCAGCGACAACATTGGAGCGCCCCAGCTTTTGAGTCGGTTCATTGCCTTGTCCTTTCGCGCCTCGCCGGCCTCAACGCTTGATGGCGAAACTGGCGAGATAGGCGTCCGGTTTGGCCGGATCGAACTCCTTGCCCATGACAGTGAATTTCTTGCTGGTGGTGGCGGGCGGCTTCATGCCGACTTCCTTCATCAGTCTCGCGGCGTCAGTGGCCAGATACACTTCGCGCGCCACCTTGGCGTAATCCACGTCGCCCTTGAGCTGGCCCCAACGCTTCATCTGGGTCAGGATCCAGACCGCAAACGAGTGCCAGGGGAAGGGGTCGAAATCGATGCGGTCGGGTTCCTTGCGGATATTGCCGAGACCGTCGGCAAAGGTGCCGGTCAGCACCTGCTCGACCACCGTCACCGGCTGGTTGAGATAGTTGGCCGGCGCGATGGCCTCCGCGATCTGTTTGCGGTTTTCCTGCTTCGACGCAAAGGCCGTCGCTTCCATGATCGCTTTCAGCAACGCGCGGTAGGTGTTCGGCAACTTGGTGACAAATTCCCTGCTCGCCGCAAACGCGCAGCAGGGATGCCCCGCCCAGATGTCCTTGGTCAGGGTATGTATGTAGCCGACACCGTCATAAACCGCGCGCTGATTCACCGGATCCGGCGCAAGGAAGCCGTCGATGTTGTCGGCGCGCAGGTTGGCAACCATCTCGGGGGGCGGCACCGAGCGGATCTGCACATCCCTGTCCGGATCCAGGCCGTGTTCGGCAAGGAAATAACGCAGCAGGTAGTTGTGCATCGAGTAGTCGAAGGGCACGGCGAACTTGAAGCCCTTCCACGTCTTCGGATCCCTCCTGTCCTTGTGCTTGATGGCCAACGTGATCGCCTGGCCGTTGATATTCTCGACCGCAGGCATGGTGTAGGGAATCGGGCTCGAACCCACGCCCAACGAAATCGCCAGCGGCATCGGCGAGAGCATGTGCGCGGCGTCATATTCCTTATTGATGGTCTTGTCGCGGATCACCGCCCAGCCCGCAGTTTTAACGACATCGACATTGAGTCCCTGGCGCGCATAGAAACCCATCGGCTGCGACATGATGATCGGGGTCGCGCAGGTGATGGGGATGAAGCCGACCTTGAGTGATGTTTTTTCAAGCTTGCCGCTTTGCGCAAATGCCTCCTTCGCCATGCCCAGCGGGAAAAGCGTCGAAATCGCCGCCATCGCGGTACTGGCGCCCACCGCATTCAGAAAGCGCCGCCGCGTCGCATCGTGGGGAAACAGCGCACGCATCACTGCCGCTTCGACGACGCGGTTGCCCAGCGCTTCGCTGTCCGCCGTCTGTGCTGCCAGGTCGGCCTGGTGTGCGGCTTCGCTGTGATGGTGGCCACAGGAACAGCCCGTGGTCAAAGACGTGGCGGCGTCGAAGGGATCCTTGAATGCGGACATGGTCGGTTCTCCGTGATTTAGTTTTCCGCTTTCCCCTATTGCAGCAAGCGTGCCAAGCTGCGCGGGCAGCCCGAAATTGTTTGCAGCAGATTGTTTAACAAGGGAAATTTCTTTCACTGCGGCGGTGAAGGCAGCACCAAGGCCAGCGTCATCGGGTCTGAAGCAGTGCGCGGCATGCCGCGCGACAGTGCATATCGGCACCCTTCCGGAGCATCGCGCACCAAGTCGGCGCGTGTCGTCCGCGCATGCCTGCGAATGCGATAATCCGTAGCGATAACAACAACGAGTGTCTGCCGTGAGCTTCGCCCTGCGTCCCCTGCTGATCACCCTCCTCTGCCTGGCCTGGCTGCTGCCGGGCCTCGTTGCCCACGACCCCTGGAAACCCGACGAGGCCTATACCTTCGGCGTGGTATTCGAAATCCTGCTGGGCGGCAGTTGGGTGATTCCGCAGATCGCCGGCGAAGCGTTCATTGAAAAACCACCGCTGTTCCACCTCGTTGCCGCGGCCAGCGCCTGGCTGTTCTCTCCGGTGCTGCCGCTGCACGACGGCGCGCGACTCTCAGCGGGACTCTGGATTGGACTGGCGCTGCTGTTCACTGCGCTCGCCTCGCGCGAACTGAACGGACCGCGACACGGGCTCACCGCAGTGCTGCTCCTGCTCGGTTGCCTCGGCCTGGTGGTACGCGGCCACCAGTTGATCCCGGATGTCGCCACGCTGGCCGGGTTTGCGATGGCCTACTACAGTGCGGCACTGGCATTGCGCCGCGCTGCCGCAGGAGGCTTCTGGCTGGGCACGGCCTGGGGACTCATCTTCATGACCCAGGGCATACCCGAAGCGGTGATGGCGACGGCCATCGCCGTGCTGCTGCCGGTGTTCAGTGCAGACTGGCGCAAGCGCAACTATGCCCTCACTCTCGGTGTCGCCTGTGCTGCGGCGCTGCCCTGGCTGTCAATCTGGCCACTGCTGCTGCACCAGCATGATCCCGCACTCTTTGCCGCCTGGGTCCAGGGCGAGAACCTTTCAAGGTTCTTCGGCACCCAGGACATGCTGGGCGGCCTCGGCTATTACCTGCGCACGCTGCCCTGGTACGCCTTTCCGGTGTGGCCCCTCGCCCTGTGGGCAGTGTGGCGCGCACACAAGATGCGACAGACCGGCACACCTGCGCTGGTGCTGCCGGTCCTCGGCTTTCTCGTCACCCTGCTGATGCTGGGCAGAGCGACGGAATCGCGGGAACTCTATGCCTTGCCGATGCTGGTGCCGCTGGCGCTGCTCGCGGTGCCCGGCGTCGATCTGCTGCGACGTGGCGCGGCCAATGGCTGGTACTGGTTCAGCGTGATGGCCTTCACCTTCTTCATCCTTGTCGGCTGGTTCTACTGGGGCGCGCTGGAACTCGGCGTTCCGGCAAGACTGCACGCCCACCTTCACAGCATCCGCCCGGGCTACGATTTCGGCTTCCACGTGCTGCCCTTCGTTTTGGGGCTCGCCTACACCGCCGGCTGGTTCGTGCTGGTTGCGCGGCTGCCGCGTAACCCCGAGCAGCCGCTCGCCATCTGGGCCGGCGGAATCACCGCAGTCTGGGCGCTGCTCGCCACACTGTTCATCGGCTGGGTCGATACCACCAAGAGCTACCGCTCTGTGATCAGCGACATGCAGCGCGCGATGCCCGCACAGTACAACTGCATCGCCAGCCGCGACCTCGGTGAATCACAACGCGCGTTGCTGCATTACTTTGCCGGCATTCGCAGTGAGCGCCTGGAAACCAAGCCGCAATCCGCCTGCGACCTGCTGCTGGTGCAGGGCGTGCCACTCGACGACATGATCCTGCCGCCGCAGTGGCAGAAAATCTGGGAAGGGCATCGCCCCGGCGACAAGGACGAGCGCCTGCGCCTGTACCGGCTGCAGCAGAAACTATAATGCCGGCGTGAGCGACACTCTTCAGCGTTTCCTTTTCGAGCACGCACCGATCCGCGGCGAATTCGTGCAACTGTCGGCCACCTGGCAGGCCGTCACCGAGCGCCACGACTATCCGCCGCCATTGCGCCGCGCGCTCGGCGAGTTGATGGCCGCAGGCGCCCTGCTCGCAGCCACACTCAAATTCGACGGCCGGGTGCTGTTGCAGCTGCAGGGGAGCGGGCCGGTCAAGCTGATCGTCGTGGAATGCGCCGCCGGAAATGCGCTGCGCGCGACCGCAAAATGGGAAGGCGATGTTACCGACGGCAATCTGCGTACCTTGCTCGGCGACGGCCGCTTTGCCATCAGCCTGCTTCCGGACTCCGGCCAGCAGGGATACCAGGGCATCGTGGACCTCGAGGCCGACAGCATCGCCGCCGCACTCGAGCATTACATGGCGGCTTCCGAACAGATCGAAACCCGGTTGTGGCTCGCCTGCGACGGACATCGCGCCGCCGGTTTGCTGATCCAGAAACTGCCGGAAAGCGGAGACGCCGACCTCGATGCCTGGCCGCGCATCGGCCACCTGGCCGGCACCGTGCAACCGCTGGAACTGCTGGGACTCGCGCCGCAGATACTCCTGCGCCGCCTGTTCCACGAGGAAGACCTGCGCGTGTTCGAACCGAAACCGGTGTATTTCCGCTGCTCCTGCTCGACCGAACGGGTGACCGGCATGCTGCGCATGCTCGGACGCGACGAAGTGCACAGCGTGATCGCCGAACGCGGTGAAGTCGAAGTGCGCTGCGAATTCTGCAACCGTCGTTACGCCTTTGACGCCGTGGACAGCGAACAGATCTTTGCGCCCGTCCCCCCGGCGTCTGCCGACTCCACGCGCCACTGACCGCCGTCATGACGCATCGCGGCATCGCCTCGACACTGTCATGGGTCGGGCGTAAACTTTGCTTTCCTCTCGATTGCCCGCTCCGCGCTTAGGCAATTTTTTATTATTTAAAATCAATAGCTTATGGAGAACATAATGGCAAATGGACGCGAAGTGGTCGTATTGAGCGGCGTGCGCACCGCGATTGGTGATTACGGCGGCGCACTGAAAGATGTCGCGCCCACGGAGCTCGCCGGCCAGGTGGTCAAGGAAGCGGTCAGTCGGGCGAAGGTCGATCCGAAGCAGGTCGGGCAACTGGTCTTCGGTAATGTGATCCATGGCGAGGCCAAGGACATGTACTTCTCCCGCGTCGCCTGCATCAAGGGTGGACTGCCGCAGGAAACCACTGCACTGACCGTGAACCGCCTCTGCGGCAGCGGCCTGCAGGCGATCGTTTCCGCAGCCCAGGGCATCATGCTCGGTGACTGCGACCTGGCCCTCGGCGGCGGCGCCGAATCGATGAGCCGCGGCGGCTACCTGATGCCCACCCTGCGCTGGGGCCAGCGCATGAACGACGGCGGCGTCGTCGACATGATGGTCGGCGCGCTGACCGACCCCTTCGACACCGTGCACATGGGCATCACCGCAGAAAACATCGCTGCGCAATGGAAAATCGGTCGCGAACAGCAGGATGAATTCGCCGTCGAAAGCCATCGTCGCGCACTGAACGCCATCGACAAGGGTTATTTCAAGGACCAGATCCTGCCCGTCGAACTCAAAACCCGCAAAGGCACGACACTGTTCGACAAGGACGAACATCCCCGCGCCGATGTCACCCTCGAAGGTCTCGCCAAGCTGCGCGCGGTGTTCAAGAAGGAAGGCGGCTCGGTTACCGCCGGCAACGCCTCCGGCATCAACGACGGCGCCGCTGCGGTGGTGATGATGGAAAAGGAAGCCGCGCAAAAGGCAGGCCTCAAGCCAATGGCGCGGCTGGTCTCCTACGGGCTGGCCGGCGTCGACCCGAAGATCATGGGCATCGGCCCGGTGCCGGCGGTGCAGAACGCGCTGAAGCGCGCCGGCCTCAAGGTCGAGGACATGGACGTCATCGAATCTAACGAAGCCTTCGCGGTGCAGGCGCTGGCCGTGTCCTGCGACCTCAAGCTCGACCCGAACAAGACCAATCCCAATGGTGGCGCAGTGGGCCTCGGCCACCCGATCGGCGCCACCGGCGCAATCCTGACGGTCAAGGCCCTCTACGAGCTGCAGCGCACCGGCGGCCGCTATGCGCTGGTCACCATGTGCATCGGCGGCGGCCAGGGCATCGCAGCGGTATTCGAGCGCATGTAAAACCCCGGAATGCCCGGCTGGCAGCCGGCAAGGCCCGCGTATCCGCAGGGTTCGCGGGCCTTTGCGTTCTGAAGGGCTTCCATCCGGATTCAAGCCGCCCCACGGCGGCGATCCCGGCACAGGCCTGCCGGCAACTCCACACCATGACGACATGACAGAACCCTCAGACAGCGGTCTCGGCAAGCTTTCGACCCATGCCTTTGACATCTTCCAGCGCTTTCCGGCACCCCTGGCGCTGGTGGCAGCGGATGGCCCGGCGACCGTCAACCGGCAGTTCGGGCTGCAGCTTGACGAAACCTGCCTCGAGACGGAGGCGGTGCGCGCCGTGGCTGGCAATCCCGGCGGACCCGGAGCCCGGCTGCGACTGGCCGGCAAGGACAATCGTGAAATCGACATGCATGTCAGCGCCGTGCGCGTGGAGAACCTCGCCCTTCTGGTGTTCGACGACACACCGGGTCCGGCCGCTGACGAACGCATGGCAGAACTGCAGCAGCGCATCACCGAACTCGAGCGCAGCAGCAGCACCGACCATCTCACCGGCGCATGGAATCGTGCGCACCTCGACCGTATCATCGAGACCGAGCTTTCCCGCAGCCTGCGCTTCCGGCAGCCGTTGTCGCTGGTGCTGCTCGACATCGACCACTTCAAGCTGATCAACGACCACCACGGACACCAGGCCGGTGATGCCGTGCTGCGCGAGCTGGTGGCTGCCATCCGTGCCGGCATCCGCACTGCAGACCTGCTGTTCCGCTGGGGCGGTGAAGAGTTTGTCGTGCTCGCCACATCCACCAGCTACCGCAAGGCCGGCATCCTCGCCGAATCGCTGCGCACGAAAATCGCACAGCATCCCTTCCCCGCAATCGGGCAACTCACCGTAAGCCTCGGTGTTGCCGAACACAACGGTAATGAAACGGCCGCCGCCTGGTTCACCAGGCTCGACGATGCTCTTTACGCCGCCAAGCGCGGGGGACGCAACCGGGTTTTCATCGCAGAGGGTGGCAACTCCGCATCATGGGATCGCGACTCCGGTCTCTCCGCGCTGCACCTGACCTGGCGCGAGGACTACGAATGCGGCCACCCGCTGATCGACGCCGAACACCGCGAGCTGTTCGAACTCGCGAATGTGCTGCTCGAAGCCGTCGTTTCCGCCAAGGATGCCCGCCCGGTGCTGGACCGGCTGATCGAACATGTACGCCAGCATTTTTCGGACGAGGAGGCAATTCTTGCTGAGCATGACTATCCCCGCCTCGAAGCACACCGCGCCGCACATGCCGGCCTGCTCGCCAAGGCAGCGGAACTGCGCGCGCGCTTGGCAAACGACGATGCCGGCCTCGGCGCCGTCGTCGAATTCCTGGCAGGGGACGTGGTCGCGCGCCACCTGTTCACGGCGGACCGCGACTTCTTTCCGCTGCTCGCAGGCCGGGCTGCGGGGGCCGTCGCAGGGAATGGTTGCCCTGTGGACAAAAATTAACGATCATTCCGGAACAAATAACATCCACCGAGGAGGAATACCCCATGCACACCCTGAAACTGCTGGCCGCGATGGTCGTGCCGGCACTGCTCGCCGCACCCCTGGCCCAGGCCCAGTCGTCCAAGTTCCCGGAAAAACCGATCCGCCTGATCATCGGCAGCGCTCCCGGCTCGGGACCGGACATCATTTCGCGCCTGCTCGCCGACCGGCTCTATGAAACCTGGAAACAGCGTGTAGTCGTTGATTCACGGCCAGGCGCCGCCGGCGCAATCAGCGCCGACCTCACACTCGCGGCCGCGTCCGACGGCTACACTTGGATGATGCTGACTTCGCAGCTGTTCGTCGCCTCGCAGGTTCTGGCCGACATCAAGTTCGACCTGCAACGTGACTTCCAATCGGTGTCGCTGATCGGCCTGACGCCCTTCGTGCTGCTCGCCAACAACCAGTTGCCGGCCAAGTCGCTGCAGGAAATGATCGATCTCGCAAAAAAATCGCCGGGCAAGATCCGCTACGGCTCGGCCGGAACCGGGGCATCCGAGCACCTCTCGGGCGTGATGTTGAATCACTTGAGCGGCATCAACATGCTCCATGTGCCGTACAAGGGGGTCGCGCAGGCAATCACCGACGCGCTCGCCAATGAAGTGCAGACCACCTACGCGGTTCTGCCCGCTGCGTTCCCGCACATTCAGGCCGGGCGGCTGCGCCCGCTGGGCGTGACGACGGCGAAGCGCGCGGCGCTGATTCCCGACGTGCCGGCGATTGGCGAAGTGGTACCAGGTTATTCGATGAACGCCTGGTACAGCATCGTCGCCCCGATCAAGGCACCGGCGCCGATCATGAACAGGGTGAGCAAGGAAATCGTGACCGCGGTGCGCGAGCCGGCCTTTGGCGAGCGGCTGAAGAACCTCGGTCTCGAGGTCGTCGGTGGCGACCGCGCTGCACTCGACGCCTGGCGCAACGAAGAGAACAAGCGCATCGTCGAACTGGTCCGGATTTCCGGGGCCAAGCAGAAATGACCGGTCGTTGAATGTCCTGAAACGCCGCGCGCCGCGCGGCGTTTTTTTGTCACTGAACTCGCACCCGCCGCTATTCGCCGTCCTGCTCGGCGCCGCCGCAGCGGTCCCCCGGGTAAGCACGGCTTTTACGAGGATTTCTCAGCCAGAACCACGCCGCACTGCAGCCGCAGGAACCGACGCTGCAAAATTTCTCGGTGCAACACCCAGCGCCCGGCGGAACATCGTTGAAAATGCCCCCGGACTCTCATAGCCGAGGTCGATGGCCACCGTGGTCACGGGCGTCCCGGCCGCGAGCCTGCGGATTGACTCAAGCAGGCGCGCCTGTTGTTTCCAGCGCGCGAAGGTAATGCCGGTTTCGTGCAGGAAACGCCGGTAGAGCGTGCGTGCGCTGGTCTGCATCGCGCCGGCATCACTGGCGCTCGGCCGCCGCGTCGAGAGGTCAGCAAGGATGCGCTCACACAATTGCATAAGGTCCGCACTTTCGGGCAGCGGCAGATCGAGGGCGCAGGGCGGCAGGCGGCGGATTTCGGCGACCAGCAGTTGCATCAGCAGTCTGTCGGCACCGTCCGCGTCGTAATCTTCCGGCAGTGCCGCCGCGCGCACGATCAATTCGCGGGCGAGCGGCGTTACTTCCAGCACCACGCAGGCCACGGGCATCGCAGCCGCGGCGGCTTCATCCAGATACAGGCTGCGCATCTCGACGGCACCGTACATCTGGATTTCGTGCACCGTGCGCGCCGGCAGCCAAAGGGCGCGCGAAGGCGGCACGATCCAGGCATGGCGCGCACTGCGCACGCGCATGGTGCCGGCAACGGCAAAGGCAAACTGCGCACGGGTATGCCAGTGCGGCCGGATGTGGTGGCCCGACGAATACGCGGTACGGCGCATCACCAGCGACCGCGTCAGGTCGCCGATGACCGGATGCTCCAGCGCAACGGGCTCCGAACCGATTCGGCGGGAATGGCGCTTGTCCATTTTGAAGAAGTTTTAGGTAAATATTCGAAAGACAGACGGTTCAGACTCTAGCAGAATCCCTGCCCATGACAACCGCCACCGACACCGCTATCCCCGAGGCCGGTTTTTCCGCAACAGTGCGGGTGCTGCTGAACACCGGCCACGCCATCGACCACATGTTCCTGCTGATCTTCGCCACCGCGGTGGCCACGATCGCAGTCGAGTTCGGCTTCGGCGACTGGACCGACCTGATGCCCTACAGTGTCGGCGCCTTTGCGCTGTTCGGACTCGGCGCGCTGCCCGCCGGCCGTCTCGGCGACCTCTGGGGCCGGCGCAACATGATGATCATCTTTTTCATCGGCATGGGCCTGTCGGCGATGCTGGTGGCCGCCACGCAGAACGCCTGGCAGCTTGCCGCCGCGCTGACGCTGATGGGCGCCTTCGCCGCGATCTACCACCCGGTGGGGATCCCGATGCTGGTGCAGAACGTGCCCAACCCGGGTGCGGTGATCGGGCTCAACGGGCTCGCCGGCAATCTCGGCATCGCGGTGGCCGCGCTGGTCACCGGCGTCCTCGTCAAATGGATCGGCTGGCGCGCGGCCTTCGTGATCCCCGGGATGATTGCGATTGCCTGCGGCATCGTGTTCGCAATGACCTGCCCGAAGGAAACCGAGGCACCAGCGAAACGCAAGGGTGGCAAGGCCAAGGTCACGCTGACGCCGCAAATGCTGATGCGCGCCTTCCTGGTGATGACTTCCGCTGCGGCAGTCAGCACCATCCTGTTCAACTTCACCACCAACGGTAATGCCCAATTGTTGGCCGAGCGCTTCAGGGGCGTCATCGAAGACCCCGCGATGATCGGCGTACTGCTGGCAGTGATCTACACCATCGCCTCCTTTGCGCAGATCGTCGTCGGGCGCCTGATCGACCGGGTTCCCTTCAAGCCGCTGCAGCTGTGGATCTCGATCATCCAGATTCCACTGCTGATCTGGGCCGCGCATTCCCAGGACTGGGGGCTGTTCGTCGCGCTGCTCGCGGTGATGGTGTTCGTGTTCGGCGCGATTCCATTCACCGACGCGATGATCGTGCGCTACGTCGATGACCGCCTGCGCTCGCGCGTGGCCGGCATGCGCCTCACCGTCGCCTTCGGTTTCAGTTCGTTGGCGGTATGGATTCTCGGGCCGATGGTGAAAAGCATCGGCTTCGCCAACGCACTGTGGGTCATGGCCGGCATCGCCGCGCTGAAAGCCGCCATCGTTTGGCTGCTGCCGGACGAGCCGGCGTCCGCACCGGTAAAAACCTGAGCTTGCTTGACCGGCAAATGGCGCGCCAATAAGCTGCGCCGCATGATCTTAAAATTATCAATAAAATCAAGTACTTATATATGGACTGGCTCGACATCACCCTGCTCACCTTGGCCGCCTTCGGCACTTCTGCGCTGACTGCTGTAGCCGGCGCCGGCGGCGGCACCATCCTGATCGCGCTGATGCTGCTGTTCATGCCGCCCGCCGCAGCCATTCCCGCACACGGCGTGGTGCAACTCGCCTCCAACACCTGGCGCGTGTGGCTGTTCCGCAAACACATGGCCTGGCCGCTGATCATCCGCTTCAGCCTGCTGTTGCCGCTGGGCGTATGGCTGGGACTGGAAATGTTCCAGGGCATGTCCAAGGAAGTGGTGCAGATACTGATCGGCTTCTTCGTGCTGCTGACGTTGTTTCTGCGTCACCTCAAGCGTTTCGCGCCGAAGGAATTTCCGCTGTGGGCCTTCATTCCGCTGGGCTTTGTCACCGGCGCTCTGAACATGATTGTCGGCGTCATCGCCCCGGTGCTCGGCGCGCTGATTATCCGCAAGGATCTGAAGAAGGAAGACGTCGTCGGCACGCTGGGCTTCTTCGGCTTTATCGGCAACCTGTTCAAGATCGTCGCCTTCACGATGATCGGCTTCAGTTTCGCCGAGTATGGCCTGATGCTGCTGCTGATGACCGTTGCCGTGGTCGTCGGCACCTCCTTTGGCAAGAAAGTGCTGACCGGTTTCAACGAGAAAACCTTCCTCATCGTGTTCAACACCATGCTCATCGCGCTGGCGCTGAAACTGATCGTGATCGACGGGCTGCGCGCGCTGATCGGCTAATAAAACAAGGGTGGCCGCAGCCACCCTTGTTTGCTGATGCCGGTCGCTTTAAGGGTTGCGCACCAGCGTGTTGTTCTCTACCTTAACCTTGTCACCCACCCTGAAGCCCGGATCAGTTTCAAAAGGAGTTGCCTGAGTGCCGCCACTTTCCAGACGGGTGATAACTTCGTAGTGCTTGGCGGTTTTCATGCGCTTTTCAACCTCGTTGCCGGCGTATGCGCCGCCCGCAGCACCGGCCACCGTGGCAATCTGTTTGCCCGAGCCGCCACCGACCTGGTGCCCGAGCAATGCACCCGCCAATCCCCCGGCAATCATGCCGAGATAGCTGCCGTCGCCTTTCACTTCGATCACATTGACCGCCTCGACCACGCCGCAGTTGGCGCAATACCGGGCCGCGCGCCGCTTGGGTGCGGTTGAAAGCAGCGGCTTGCCGAGAACCGCGTTTGTGCGACTGTCACCCAGACGCAGATTGGCAGTGACCTTGCTGTCCGTTACGATGCGGTCCCCGGACTTTATCGTGTAGTAGCCTTCATAAACGCCGGCCTGCGTTTCATCGAGAAAGGTTCTTCCCTTGACGCCGTCAATCCTGATGCTGGCTCTGGCACCCGGCGTGCCGTACACCGTGAACCCGAGATCCGAACCCGGAACCAGCTGGTTCGGCGCCACCTCAAAACGGTCGATCCGCGTCTTGCCGCCCGCAGCTGACGGCTTGGTCGCAGACACAACCAGATACTCATCCAGCAGCATAGTCGCCACCTGGTTGCCTATCCGCAGATTGGCCGTAGCCTGGCTGTTGTTTGCAATGCGGTCCGCAGTCTTGATTGTGTAAATGCCCTCGTAGAATCCCACCTCCCGTTCCTCCAGCAGCAGCCGGCTGGTCGCGCCCGGAATGCTGATGATGGCGATGCCTCCGGGCGTTCCGTACAAGGTGAAGTTCAGTTCGGTGCCGGTGCCAAGCTTGCGCACCTGCTTGACGTCAAAGCCGCCGATTCTAGGTGCCGCATTGGCATAAACCGACTGCTGGGCTGCTGCAGTCCCGGATACCAGGGACATGGGCAGCAAGGCGAACAGTGCAATGAATAATTTCTGATAAAAGTTCATGATGTAGTCCCTTTTGTTTTAATGGGGAAAGAGGCTGGCTTTACAGCCTGCCCAGGTCCTGGATCGCATCGATGACCATGCCGGTACCGAGCGCAATCAGCAGAATGTCGCTGGCGACGCGCACATATCGGTAGCCGGCGGACGGCCGCTCCAACTGAATAACCAGCGCTTGCGGCACTTCGTGATAGACCACATCCCGTGGCAGCGGACGGCCGACAGTCCATTTTTTTGCCTGTCCGGGCGGCATGCAGCCGTTGTTCTTTTTGGCCAATCCCGGAGGGCAGTGGCCCTTGCGGAACTGCTCGCCATAGTATTGATTGGCGACGGTGCGATGCTTGTCGCCAAAGTATTCACCTGTCCTGTAGCGGGATTGTTCTTTGTCACGCGATGGGCGGTCGCCGGCATCGCGATGGCCGCTGTTGCCCTTGCCGGACCTCTCGCTATTCTGGGTTTTTTTGGCTTTGCCCTCTCCGGCGCCAGAAGGTTTTTCAGCGGCCGCATGGCCGATGCTCAGCGTTCCAACGACAACTAGAGCCAACAGGCGATTCAAATTAAAAATAGTATGTTTCATCATTGTTCTCAAGAAAATGGAATCAGACAAAACGATCCTGATGTCGCGTTGCTAATAAGGCTTCCAGCTTCGATTTGCCCCGTGCCGGCCACTGTGGGAGTTGCCGTCAGCGCGACTTGGACCCGAACAGCAGTCCAGCCAGTCCCGCAACGGCAGCCGCGGTGCCGCCGACCATCATCCAGATCGCACGGTCGGTGGGTGCACCGGTAAACAGCCGCGAGAGGTCCGAACTGGTCGAATTCATTGCGCTGACCCCGAACACCAGCAGCAGTACGCCGCCGGCCAGCAGTGCGAATGCGACGCCCCTGATCATTGAAGTGTCCTCATGATGATGGTCACAGCGGGCGGCGTCCCTGGATAACCCGCAGCAGTATGACCACGACCGCAATAACCAGCAGCACGTGGATGAAACCGCCCATGGTGTAGGCGGACACGAATCCAAGCAGCCACAGAATCAGCAGTACGACAGCGATGGTATAGAGCATTTTTAAGTGTCCTTTCCGGTTTAGTTTCGATGCATCACACCAGCGATGATTTTGACGTGGTCGCCCGTATGCCAGGCTGCGGCATCGGCCAGGCGAATTACCGTGCTCGATCCGTCATCAAGCAGAACGGTAATTTCCCTTGCTTGAGTGGTCTTGATCTTTTTCTCGGCTTCGTTGCCCGCGCTCGTACCACCCACGGCACCCGCCAGAATCGCAATATCCCTGCCGCGGCCGCCACCCAACTGGAGACCAATCAGCCCGGCCACGACGGCACCGCTGCCCTCGCTGCTGGTTTGGATGTCGCGCATTGAAACAATCACGCCGCAGCGGGCACAAAACGCCACAGGCAGGTTTCGCTGTGATTTAAGCGACGTCTTTGCGGCTGGGGCAACCCGCAGCTTGTCGTCAATGACCGCGACCGATTTCGGTATCCAGCCCATCATCCCCGCAATCACCGCCACGCTGAACAGGATGACGGCAACTCCGGATATCCATGCCAGCAGCTGCAGGAGCTTGTACGGAGTGGCAGTCGATTCAGTCACGGGAGTTTCCTCATTTCCTGTTCAGTGCCTCCACCTCGAGCTGGACACCGTAGTGACCGCAAGGAAGAAGTGCGGACGGAATCTCCGGCGCTACTCGCCGAAACCCAGACGCGGGTGTGATTGTCCACCCGGCCCACCAATCTTTCCGTGCGCGAGCGCACAGACCACCGCAAGGGATTCAGGCAAAAAAATCCCGGTGGTGAAACTCCACCACCGGGTCAATTACGGCTGATGCCCGACAGGGAAGGGGGCGGACACCCGACGCGAACATCTCACGGCCTGGCACTGTCTTCTGTACGCTATCGCACATAGCGTCAACTAATCGTCCCGGCCTCTGGGCGCCAGGTGCAGGATTAAGCGGGTGGCCTATGTTGGCGTCCGCACGGACTTACAACAGCAGTGTTTGTAGATTGCCGCTTGCATTCCCACGTATGCCGGAAAAAGAGAGCCATTGATTATGAACACAAAAGAAGACCGCCTTGCTATCCTGCGCCGGGAAAACGACACCGGTCCGACTCCCGGAAAATACCAAAGAACCAGGAAGACGCAGGTAAATCTGCAAAAGATCCCCATCGTCAGCAAGCCAGCCAGTCGAACTGTCGCCACGGGCAGCAATCCGCCCTTGCCTAAGCCCCGGAGCCCTGTCGTTACCGGAACTGCCAACGGAAGCCAACGCCGGCCAAAACTTCCGCGCATACCTTCCTGAAAAGTGTTGTTCCACAAAAAACCGAAACCCGTACGAACTTAAACAAGGAACGATCCCATGAATCTGCACTTGAGCATAGGCCCGCTGATGTCCCTGATTGCGGGCATCCTAATTCTGGTGATGCCGCGACTGCTGAATTACATCGTCGCAATCTATCTGATCATCATCGGTCTGATCGGGCTCTTCGGTGGCGGCAACCTCCGCCTCTGATGCCTGAACCTGACGGGAAGCCTGTAAAGAAAATGCTGATCAAGTTTCGCAGCACGGCAGCCGGCAACATCACCATGTTCAGCAATGTCGCAATGACCCTGCTGAAGATGACGGGACATAGCGGGACTGTTCCCGGTGCATTTTCCGAGAGCGACATTCCGCATGCACTGGCCAGTCTCCGCACGATACTGGACTCCCCTGCCGGAAAAACCGAAGCCACTCTCCCTGACGATGACGGATCCATTCAGCGAGTCAGCCTGCAACAGCGGGCATACCCGCTGATTCAAATGCTGGCCGCCGCCTCCGCGGAGGGCGGCAGTGTGACTTGGGATCGCGAGTAGGGCTGCGAATCCCCTACGGCTGAATCGCAGCTTTTGCTTCTTAGACCACTGCGTACTCCAGCGCACCGACCGCTGCCCATGCTAGAGACACACTGCAATCCCTTTTTCGGTGCATCGGATACCGATCGACGAATCGGCAAGTGTATTTGCAATGCCGTTCACCGGGACTCACACCAGGGAAAGATCATCACTGGAAGCTTCATACAGCAAATGGCCATCACACGGGGCAACAGCCTCCTCGCCGCCCTTCCTGACAAGGAGTATCAGAAACTCCTTCCCAGCCTGGAACCGGTCTCACTGACTTTCGGGGAAACCATCTACGATCCGGGAGCTCAAATCCGGCATGTCTATTTTCCCACCGATTCACTGATATCACTCTTGACTCTGGTTGAAGGGCACCTGGCCCTGGAAGTGGGGCTGATCGGCCGCGAAGGGATGCTCGGTGTCTCCCTGGCGCTGGGCATCAACGTCTCACCGGTACGCGCAATAGTGCAAGGCACGGGCATCGCCCAGCGGATGAAGGCCAGTCGATTTCTCCTGGAATTCAAGCGCAGCGCAGCGATGCAACGGGAGATATTCCGCTATACCCATACCCTGATGGCCCAGGTCACCCAGACCGCCGCATGCAACCGCTTTCACGTGGTTGAGGCACGTTTGGCCCGCTGGTTGCTCATGACGCGCGACCGAGTGCAGTCGGAAACATTCCGGCTGACCCAGGAATTCCTTGCACACATGCTCGGTGTACGACGGGTCGGGGTGACCAAGGCGGCGAGCGCCCTGCAGCGACAAGGTTTGATCAGATACAGCCGCGGCAATATCACAATAATCGACGGCAAGCGCCTAGAAGCAGCCGCCTGCCCGTGTTACGAGATCGTCAAGGATATGCACGACGGCGCGCCCGGCTGAGAACCGGGACTGGCAACATAAAGCCCGGCACGGGATCGACCGTAACCGGGCAGGCATATCAAACAGGCCGGTCAGACAGGATGCAGCCGTCTGACGGCCCGCCCCCGTTCAGGTCCTGCCGTGACGTGCCTTGGCATCTGCAATGCAGCGGTCCTTGGCTCCACCGGAGAAGGATCCGCATCTCTCCCTCGCAACCGCATAATCCGCATCACGCTTTTCTTCAGCCGCATCCTTGCGCGCATCCGTTGATTTTTCACGGGCTACATTCCTGGCCTCCGCGGTTTTCATCTGCGCCTTGGCATCGGCAATCGCTGATGTTTGTGCGGCCTTGGCCTCTTTCACGCAGACATCCTTGGCGTTGCCGGCGTGGTCATCACATTTTTCCCGGGCCACGGCATACCCGGAATCCGCCCTTGCGACCTGTGCGGCGTAGGTGTTTTTATGATTGGGCTTGTAACGCGACTCAAGATCAGCTTCGGCAACCCTTTCCTTGCCCTTGGCTTCGGCCTGGCAAACATCCTTGGCATTGGCAGAGTACGAATCACAGGCAGCCTTTGCGGCCTTGAACTCGGCAGCGATGCCATCCTTGTGCGACTTGTACTGGTCCTTCGACATTACCTGCGCCATGGCGCCAGCGCTGAATGCAAAACTGATCGCCACCGAAATGGCACTGATACTGAGCTTGTTCATGGGTAAATCCTTTGATGTCCTGATTGATTCAAATTCGATTGACACGCGCAACACAGCGACTCCGGGAACTTGCCGGAGGAATAACCCCCGGCAACACCTTTACAGGGGGCGCTTGCTTTCTTCCTGGCTGTCCTGCCAGGCGGAGAGCTGTTTTTCGGCCTCATCCTTCGAGATGCCGTACGCCTCCTGAATGCGGCCGGCGAGGTGTTCACGCTTTCCTGCGATCACGTCCAGCTGATCATCGGTAATTTTGCCCCACTGTTGCTGGACATTGCCCTTGAACTGCTTCCAGTCACCTTCAATGCGATCCCAATTCATGATGATTACTCCTGACATTCGTTGACTTTCGGAGCCGGACCTGCGTCCGGCTGCAATGGCGGGATGACCCCAAACCGTATGTCCGGGCCGCTCATTACAGCGGTCATCATCGCTTCAGCCAACGCCCGTGCACCGTACGCTGGCACTCAGAGCAGAGTTCGACCGCGTGCGACAACGTACGGAGCAGGACGCAGCACTTCGGCATCATGCATTCAGTACAGTCTGCAGGAATCCCGTCATGAGCAAGCACGCAGAAACTACGAAACAAACCGCACATCGGCTCGGGCGCGGCAAATGGCAACCGCTTGCATCCGCCGACCAGCCGTCCGAAAACCCTCCGTCCCAAGTGCTGCGCGCTGTCACAGAACGCAAAGCAATCGACGAAGTCCCTCCCATGGACAAGGAGCTTGCACGGCTCGCGCTCTCGGCCATCGGCGATTCGGTGCTCTGCGTGGATATCTCGGGCTGCGTCAGTTATCTCAACGCAATCGCCGAAAAGCTGACCGGGTGGACACTTGCGGAAGCGCAGGGACTGCCTTTCGCCAGCATATTCAGGGTCATGGACGGCACAACGGGAATGCCACCCGCTGAAGATCCGGTCCGGTGCGCGATTCAGCAGGGCAAGACGTGCCGCCTTCCGCCGAACAGCGTCATCCTGCGGCGCGACGGCACAAGAATCGCTGTGGAGGATTCCGTCTCCCCCATTTCCGGAAACGACGGCAGAGTAATCGGTGCCGTCATGGTTTGCCGTGACGTCAGCGCCGCTCGCGCTGAAGAAAATGCGTTGCGCCATCGTGCGCATCACGATTTTCTGACCGACCTGCCGAATGCCGTGCTGCTCAACGACCGGATCACCCAGTCAATAGCCATGGCCCGCCGTTACAACAAGAAGCTCGCCGTTCTCTTCATGGACCTCGATGACTTCAAGTTGATCAATGACACCCGCGGCCATGCAATCGGCGACCAGTTGCTGCGGTCAGTGGCGTCCCGGCTGAAGGCAAGCACCCGGAAGTCGGATACGGTAAGCCGCAAAGGCGGAGATGAGTTCGTAATCCTGCTTTCCGAAATTACACATGCCGAGGATGCCGCGCACAGCGCACAGAAAATCATCTCGGCCATGACGGCTGTACACCGGATATCCGGGCTTAAGCTACCGGTCAGCGCCAGCATTGGAATAAGCATTTACCCACTCGATGGACTGGATGCGGAAACCTTGCTGAAATCCGCTGACGAGGCCATGTACCAGGCGAAAAAGGACGGGCGTGGCCGCTACTGCTTCTCGAAATTCCAGACTGATGGGGTTTCCGCCTCCTGAACGCAGACTGCCGCGGCAGATCTAGAAACGAAACGCGGGGATCGCTCCCGCGCGATGAACACTATCGGCCTGGCAATTCCCGAATCAGGACAATCGAATCTTTCCTGTTTTTGGCAAGGTCGCTGGCAAAATCACAACCGGCCTGGCGCTCCTCGAACGAGGCCAGTGGATGTTCAAAATCGCCGGCATATACATCCCACTGGCCGCCGGCACGGGATGCAACCAGCACGAAGGGCGAGGCGTCCTGCGCGGCAGATGGTGGAGTCGGCGCGGGAGTGCCGGTCTTGCCGCCGACAAAGCTTGCCGCATTCGCTCCGGGAATCAGGCGAAACAGATTTGCAAAGCACTTCCTGAGGGTGGGAAATTCCATGAGCCTGTCATCGCTCTACTGGCCCGGAATATTCCAGCGGCGGTTGCGACGCACGAAGTCATTGAGCTGCTGCTGCGCCACTTCCTTGTTGAAACCGTAGCGTTCCTGCGCCCGGCCTGCTCTCTGCATGCGCCGGCCCTCATCCACCATCCGGGGATCCGCAATCAGCCGGCCCCAGCTTTCGCGCAGGGCGCCGTGGACGAGCTTCCATCTGCCTGTGAGTCGATCGTGGTTCATGGCATCAGTATCCTCCGTCGTGTGCGCGCCCATCTGTACGCTGACTCACGGTTCCCGAATTCCGCATTCAAAACCGGCGGTGCAGCACCCGGCACAAGACTATCCCTGCACGAGGGCCCGGTATGTTCGGTGTCGCACATACCGGGCATGGCTACGGAACCATGCTGTGCCCCCTGCACCACTGCCTTGCAACTCAACATCAACCCAAGGATCTGCCCGTGGCCCCGGATGATCACCGACTCCCCGAACAGGACACTGCGGCAAGAGTGCCTGTCAACGCACAACCTCCATCATTGACCGAGCGCCCCGCCTGGCAATCGCTACAACAGCATTTCGAAACCCATCACGATCTTCAGCTGCAACGCCTCTTCGCCGACGACCCGCTGCGCGGGCACCGCTTCAGCGCCGAAGCCGCAGGCATTCATCTCGATTACTCAAAGAATCTGGTAACCGCCGAAACGATCGACCTGTTGCTGAAACTTGCGGAAGAGTGCGGTCTGCGCAAGCGCATAAATGCAATGTTCAATGGAGAAAAAATCAACGTCACTGAAAATCGTGCCGTCCTCCATGTGGCCCTGCGCTCGACTGCGGGAACACGGGTTGTTGTCGATGGCAGAAATATCGTTCCCGACGTCCACGCCATGCTGGAAAAGATGTCGGCACTGGCGGAAGACGTGCGCAGCGGCCGCTGGCTCGGGTACACCGGGAAACGGATACGCCATGTCGTCAACATCGGCATCGGCGGCTCCGACCTGGGGCCGGCCATGGCCCATGAAGCGCTGCGGCATTACAGCCAGGCCGGCCTGGACTTCCATTTTGTTTCCAATGTCGACGGGACCGATTTTTCGGAAGCGACAAGGGGAATGGACGCAGCGGAAACCCTGTTCATCATCTGCTCAAAAACCTTCACGACAGCCGAAACGCTGGTCAACGCCCGCACTGCCCGTCGCTGGTGCCTGGATCAGCTCAGTGACAGCGATGCCGTGCGCAGGCACTTTGTCGCGGTATCGGCAAACGTTGCAGAGGTTGTCCGTTTCGGCATCGACATTGACAATGTATTCGGACTCCCGGACTGGGTTGGCGGACGTTACTCGATTTGTTCGGCGATCGGCCTCTCGACCATGATTTCGGTGGGGGCAGACAATTTCCGCTCCATGCTCGAAGGCTTTCGCGCCATGGACGAGCACTTTCAGACCGCGCCCTTCGACCGCAACCTGCCAGTACTGATGGGCCTGCTCGCAGTCTGGTACAACAATTTTTTCGGCAGCCAGACGACTGCGATGCTGCCTTACGATCAATACCTGAAACGCCTGCCCGCCTACCTTCAGCAGTTGAGCATGGAAAGCAACGGCAAATCCGTCACCATGGACGGCGTCCCCGTAAACTACCGCACGGCTCCCGCCTGCTGGGGGGGGCCGGGGAGTAATGGCCAACATTCGTTTTACCAGCTCCTGCACCAGGGCACCACGCTGATCCCCTGTGACTTCATCGGTTTCTGCCGTTCACTGAATCCGCTGCCCCACCATCACGACTTCCTGATGGCCAACCTCTTCGCCCAATCCGCAGCGCTTGCCTTCGGCTCGACGGAACGGCCCGCGGTTTCAGGCAGCACCGGGCATCAGTTGAATGCGCATCGTTATATCGCAGGCAACCGCCCCAGCAATACGTTGCTAGTCGAAAAACTGACCCCTGCAACGCTGGGCGCGCTGATTGCCCTGTATGAGCACAGCATCTTTACCCAAGGCGCAATCTGGAACATCAATTCTTTTGATCAATGGGGTGTTGAATTGGGCAAGGTTCTGGCACAGCGCATGCTTCCGGAGTTTGAAAATAACGGCATATCTCCCGCGGTACACGACAGCTCTACAGAGGCGCTAATCGGGCGTTATCTCCGCGACCGATGACATGACACCGGATCGGACTTTTTTGCTGGCGGGATATTGTCGGGCTCGCCCTATCGAATTCCCTGATTCAAAGAAACCTTATGTACGGCAACGAACTCACGCAGTGTACGTAAACGCACATACCTGCTGCTTGGCGATGGCTAGAGTTGCTGCACACCCTTCAAATCATTACGGCACGCATCTTCAGCGGCATCAAAGTGTGTTCCGCGGATCAAAAAGGTCATCGCCATGATCTCCGTTCAGCATTCACCGAGACAAAATCGTTTACTTGCCGCTCTGCCAGACTCCGAATATGAACAAATGCTGCCCGAACTGGAACTGATGCCTCTGCCACTTGGCTGGGCCCTTTATGAAACAGGCAGCAGGCAGAACAGCGTTTACTTCCCGACTGACAGCGTGGTTTCCCTGATTTACATGACTGCCAACGGCAATCTCACCGAGATCGCCGTTACCGGCAATGACGGCCTCGTGGGCATACCCCTGGTAACAGGCGGCGACGCAACTCTCGGACGTGCCGTGGTACGCAGTGCGGGCTTTGCCTACCGGCTGAATTATTCATTTCTGAAAAAGGGATTCAGGCAGGGCGGTCCGCTGCAGGACATGCTGTTGCGTTACACACAGTCGCTGATGACGCAGATTTCCCAAAACGCCGTGTGCAACCGCCACCATAACGTTGAGCAACGCTTGTGCCGCTGGCTGCTGATGAGCATGGATCGTCTGCCATCAAACCAGTTGGTCACCACGCAGGAACTGATCGCCCGTATGCTCGGCGTGCGACGGGAGGGTGTCACAGAAGCTGCAGGGCGCCTGCAGGAAAAGGGAATAATCAGATACAGCCGCGGCCGCGTCACGATTCTCGACCGCCCCAAGCTGGAACGCTGGGTATGCGAATGTTACGCAGTGGTCAGGAGGGAAACTGATCGGCTGCTGGCACCGCGCTCACAATCTCGCGTTCCGTACACCCGGAACACGACCTTGCCTCAACGCGAACAAACATCCGCTCCTGTGTACGCAAACGCACATCGCCCCCCGCAAGCACGGAACATGATTGCCAAAGGGTGATGAAACAAATCGCCACACCCTACACACAGAGGCCGCAGGCCAGCAGGCAACGGCATATCAAATCCCAGATATTGCTCCACGGAGAAAACATGAAACGCAGTGCCCCACTGAAAGTCGCTACCGCAATCCTGCTAATGTCAGCACTGCAACCGGCTCTGGCAACCACCATCACTTTTGACGAATATTCGGCAAACAACAGCAACAGTGCGCTCTCCAGTCTGTATGCGCCGCTGGGCGTGACTTTCGGCGGCAGCAATTCAGGCATCTGGGACGGTCTGTCCGCCGGTGACATTGGAAACTGGGCACTGGAAGGCAGCAACGGTTCGGCATTCCTGGGAAATAACGGCTTCAACAATGGCGGTTCGTATGTCACCAGCATTTATTTCGAGACACTGATGTCGAATGTTTCATTCGACGTTTCCCGATCGAACGGGTCCGCTGCGGGGCAATCGCTGATAGCCTCTGCCTATAACGGTTCAGACCTGCTTTCATCACAGACGATTTTGCTGGGCGCAGTGAACAGCTGGACATCCATCGCATTTGGATATGGCAGCATCAGCAGCCTGATCATTACCGGATCGACCACCGGATTTTCACCTTTCGGCCTCGACAACCTGCAGTTCAACAATACAGTGCTCGGCGGGCTCGACCTCGGCGACAACAATGTGACAGCGATACCAGAACCCGAAACCTACGCCCTGATGCTCGCCGGCCTCGGATTGCTTGGCGTCGTCGCCAGGCGTCGCAGGAGTCAACCGCCAGTCAGCGCTTGACATGCGGGCATCCGGACGGCGCGCCGCGCTGTTCCTGCTGATCTGCGTCGCGACTCCGGGCAGTGCCGCTGCGACTGAGGCATTCCGTGTCAATGACCACGTTTTTAAGACACCTGCCGTAGGACCCCGGCAGTTTCCCAATCAAAAATTTTCCGGATTGATCGAAGCGGCTGCGCGAAAAGCCGCACTTAATCCGGCGTTGGTTCATGCAATCATCGCAGTTGAATCCGGATACAACCCGGAGGCGCGCTCCCCGAAAGGCGCCATCGGACTGATGCAGCTCATGCCGGCAACGGCTTCCCGTTTCGGCGTCACCGATCCCGCCAGTTCACCAGAAGCCAATCTGCGTGCCGGTACGCGTTATCTGCGCTACCTGATGCAGCTCTTTGATGACCAGCTCGAGCTTGTCCTCGCCGCCTACAATGCCGGCGAACATGCGGTAATGCGTCACGGCAACCGCATCCCGCCCTTTCGTGAAACACAGAAATATGTGCCCGCCGTAATGGCGCGCTACCACGAATGGCGAGAACCCGCCAAGCCGCCCCCAACGCCTGCAACCCCGACATCGGCGCCACCGCCCCGGACCAGCATCATTTACATGCCGGGCACGTCTTTCATGCCGGAGCCTGCGGAAAACGCAGTCTATCGATTGATCGTTCCGCCTTATTACGGAATCGCGGCCGCCCGTTAATTCCTGCCGAATGTGTCTTCGAAGCGAACGATATCGTCCTCGCCGAGATAGGTTCCGGACTGCACCTCGATGATTTCCAGCGGCACCTTTCCGGGATTCTGCAGGCGGTGCCGGGTTCCCAGCGGGATGTATGTCGACTGGTTCTCGGAGACCAAAAAGGATTCATCACCGCGGGTGACCTGTGCGGTGCCATGGACCACGATCCAGTGTTCGGCCCGATGGTGATGCATCTGCAGAGACAGTGCCGCGCCCGGATTCACCACGATCCGCTTCACCTGAAAGCGGCTGCCGGCGTCAACGCTGTCGTAATAGCCCCACGGCCTGTGAATCTTGCGATGCGCATCGGCCTCGCTTCGACCCTCGAGTTTCAGTTTCGCAACAATCTGTTTGACCTGCTGCATGCAGCTCTTGTGCGCCACCAGCACGGCATCGGGGGTTTCCACGACGACCATGTCGGTCAGGCCGATGCAGGCCACCATGCGTGATTGCGAGATTGCCAGCGTGCCGCGGGTATCTATGGCCATTACGTCGCCGCGCAGCAGATTTCCGTCTCCGTCCCTGGGGCTGATCCGCCACAGCGCATCCCATGCCCCTACGTCGGACCAACCCGCTTCGAGCGGGATCACCACTCCGGTGCCCGCGGGCAGTTTCTCCATCACCGCATAATCGATGGAATCGGCCGGACAGGCGGAAAACTCGGCCATGCCCACACGCAGAAAATCATGGTCCACGGCACGCTGCGAAAATGCACTGCGGCAGGCCTTCAGCACGTCAGGCCGCTGTGCGCCGAGTTGTGCGATCCATACCGAGGCCCGCATCATGAATATTCCCGAATTCCACAGATAATCTCCGGAATCGAGATATCCCTGCGCGGTCTCGATATCCGGCTTTTCCACGAATTCGATAATCTCCCGCGCAGCACTCCCGCCGGGCAGCGCTGCGGTGCGGATGTAACCGTAACCGGATTCGGCGTGATCGGGTCGCACTCCGAAAGCGACGACCTTCCCGGCAAGGGCCTGCGCGACGCCCGCAGACACGGCAAGACGGAACCTGTCGATCGCGCCAATGAAATGGTCTGCGGGCATCACCACCAGCACAGGGTCATCACCGCCCTCCAGTGCGAGCAAGGCCGCCAGCGTCAGCGCCGGCGCAGTATTGCGGCCTGCCGGCTCAAGGATGACCGTCGCCCGGGTATGCCCCGCCTCGTGCAGCTGTCCTGCTACTATGAAGCGCCCGCTTTCGTTGCCGACAACGATGGTTTCCAGGATCGTTTCACCGGCGCAGGAGGGTGCGCCAGACAGCCTGTTTGCGGTCGCCTGCAGCATCGTCTCATCCCCGAAAAAGGCAAGCAGCTGCTTTGGATATTGTTCCCGGGAAAGCGGCCACAAGCGCGTACCAGAGCCGCCACACAGGATGACCGGTTGCAGACTCACCGGACACCTCTCAGAAAGGCCCGCAGGGCGCTCATCAGGCGTTCTCCGCGGCCCAACGCTGCCAGCGCCAGGTATCCGCGCACATGGCTTCGATACCCAACTGGGCCCGCCACCCCAGCGTCGTCAGGGCAACTGAGGGATCGGCAACATATTCCGCTATGTCGCCCTCACGTCGCGCCACCACGCGGCAAGGGACAGGGCGGCCGCTGGCCTCGGCAAACGCGCGGACCATCTCCATTACACTGTGGCCGCGACCGGTACCCAGGTTCACGGCAAGCAGGCCGCCATCCGCTTCCAGCACATCCAATGCGGCAAGATGGCCGCGCGCAAGGTCGGTGACATGGACATAATCACGCACTCCGCTGCCGTCCGCAGTCGGATAATCATTGCCGTACACCTGCAGCTCCTTGAGCCTGCCGATCGCCACCTGGGCGATATACGGCATCAGGTTGTTAGGCGTCCCGCTGGGGTCTTCGCCGATCAACCCGGAAGGGTGAGCGCCCACGGGATTGAAGTAACGCAACAGTGCAACGCGCCATTCGGGATCCGCCGCCGCCAGATCACGAAGAATGAGCTCGACCATCATTTTTGAGCGGCCGTAGGGATTGACGGGGGACAATGGCAAGTCCTCCCGAAATCTTACAAATGGCGGCTCGCCGTAGACGGTAGCCGACGACGAAAACACGATGGTTTTGATTCCGGCTTCCGCCATGCATTCGAGCAGGACGATGCTGCCCGAGACATTGTTGTCGTAATACTCAAGCGGGCGTGCAACCGACTCGCCGACGGCCTTCAGTCCGGAAAAATGGACGACTGCGCTGAAGCGCATTTCGCGCATCAGGTCGCGCAGTCCACCGCGATCGCGGACATCGAGCTGCGCGAACCCGGGCCGCCGTCCGGATATGCGCTCGATGCGGTCCAGCACCGATGCCTTGCTGTTGCGCAGATTGTCGATGACAAACACCTCGCGGTCCGCCGCAAGCAACTCGACAACAGCATGGGATCCCACATAACCGGTGCCTCCGGTGACCAGGATCGCCGGTCGGGTCGTGTTCATCACGCGCCGATCCGGCAAATGCAAGAAGCAGTCACAGCTGAGCTGCGACAGAGGCGGTGGCCCGCGCGGCCTCCGCCGCTTCCCCGGCGACCAGCGTGGGCACGGGAACACCAGCGCGCGCATCACGCCAGGTCTGGCGACCGCTTGCCTCCGCCACATGCACGGAATTGCCGTCACGATCAGCCGCATAGTTTCCGCATACGATCATGTCATCAAACTCGCTTGCGGGCTGTACGCAGGTGTAGTCAAACAACACACTGCGCGAAAGCCGGCTGCCGGCGCACACGCGGCTGCCATTACCGATCCAGGTCGGCCCGATAATAGTCACCCCGGACTCGATTTCGCAGCCCGATCCGATATAGACCGGTCCGCGAATGGTGGTTCCGTTCCAGTCTATGCGCGTGTTAAGTCCGGCCCAGACCCCTCTGCGGATCTGTTGTCCAGGCATGGTGAATTCCGCCATACCGCCCTGCATCACTCGCTGTAGTGCCGACCAGTAATCAGACACCTTGCCGATGTCAATCCAGCTGAAGTCCCGCTTCTGCGCGAAAAACGGCAGACCGCGCTTCACCAGCAGCGGAAACAGTTCTGAGCCGATGTCGAACGATTGCCCTGACGGAATCTGCTCCAGCACCGAAGGCTCGAACAAATAAATGCCGGTGCTCGCCCAGCGCGACAGCGCAGCCGTTGGCGCGGGTTTTTCCTGGAAGGAATTGATGCGGCCGTTGCTGTCGGTCACCACAATGCCGTAATCGGAGACCTGCTCCGGCCGGACCGCCTTGACGATCAGGCTGGCATCGGCGCCGTTACGGTGGTGTTCCGCCAGCGCAGCATGCAGGTCGAGATCGACAATCGCATCGCCGCAGAGCACCAGGGTCGTATCATCGAAAAATCCGCTGAAATCCTGGATCTTCTTCAGCCCGCCGGCAGACCCCACAGGCTGCGGTACGATGACCCCGTCCACCATCGTTCCCTCGAACGAATAACCGATCTGCACGCCAAAGCGCCGACCGTCTCCGAAATACTGCTCGATTTTCTCGTGCAGGTAGCTGACGTTGATCATGATTTCCCGTACGTCGTAACGTGCCAGGTATTCGATCAGATACTCCAGCACCGGCTTGCCCAGTATCGGTATCATCGGTTTCGGCAGTTCGTAGGTGAGCGGACGCACCCGGGTGCCTTTTCCGGCCGCGAGAATCATCGCTTTCATCGCATGTCTCCCCGCCTGTTTTTTCCCACCGCCATACGCCGGGATTGATGTTCAGCCACGGGCGGCGATCCATGCGGGATTCAGGGTTCCGACGCGGGCAGCACGGGCGCCGCCGGCGAGGAGTTCCGCCAGGCACAGCTGCATGCCGACATGCCAATGCTGCCTGCGCAGGCCGTAACGCTGCGCAAGTCTCGCGCAGTTCAGCCGCGAGTTCGCCGGCCTTGGCGCCGGCAAGGGATAATCAGCCGTGGTGATGGGCAAGACATCCCGGCAGGGCGGAGCTGCCGAAGAGACACCGGGCGCGGGAGGCGCACTTGCCGCAGCAACAATGGCGCTGGCAAAACCATGCCAGCTCGTTGCACCGGCAGCGGTCAGATGAAACAACCCGCTCTCGAAACAATTCAAGCGTCGACGGGCGATGTCCTGGCGCAGGATCATGGCTGTGGATTCCGCAACAAGGCGGGCGGAAGTTGGTGCACCAAACTGATCCGCGACCACGCGAATTTGAGTGCCTTCTGCGGCAAGGCGCAGCATGGTGCGCAGGAAATTCCTGCCGTGCGCCGCATAAATCCAACTGGTCCTGAGGATCAGGTAATCGCCTCCGGCCTGTTGCACCGCACGTTCTCCGGCCAGCTTGCTGCGGCCATAGGCGCTCAGGGGATTCACCGGATCATGCTCGACATACGCGCCTTCCTTGCGGCCGTCGAATACGTAGTCGGATGAATAATGCACATACAAAGCGCCCTGGCGACGCGCCTCTTCCGCCATGACTCCCGGAGCCTCCGCGTTAACCCGCATGGCAACTTTCTGCTCTGTCTCGGCCTTGTCCACGGCCGTATAGGCAGCTGCATTGATGACGATTGTCGGACGCACGACGTTCATGACGTTGAGCAGGCCCCGCGGCTGCGTCAGGTCGCATTGCGTACGATCGACAATATGAAGATCGCCGAGTGGCGGCAACACACGCACCAGTTCGCGGCCGATCTGTCCGGTACTGCCGAAGAGCAGTATCTTGCTCATGCGAACACCTCCGCGGCGCCCAGTGCCAGCCCCTGCGCATCCTTGGCCGACAACAGCGGAGCACCCTGCAACGGCCAGTCGATCGCCAGCTGCGGGTCGTCCCAACGGATACAGCGCTCGTGCTCAGGGGCCCAGTAATCCGTTGTTTTATATAGAAATTCCGCCATTTCCGAGAGCACCAGAAAGCCATGCGCATACCCCGGCGGCACCCACAGGTGCCGCTTGTTTTCAGCCGACAGCTGCACGCCGGTCCAGCGGCCGAAATCCGGCGACGAACGACGCAAGTCAACGACAACATCGAACACCTCGCCCGCGATCACGCGCACCAGCTTCCCCTGAGGTTGGCGGATCTGGTAATGCAGACCGCGCAGCACGCCCTTGACGGACCGCGAATGGTTGTCCTGCACAAATTCAGCCCGGGCGCCCGTGAGTTGTTCGAAACGCCGGGCGTTGTAACTTTCGAAAAAAAATCCGCGCTCGTCGCCGAACACCTTGGGCTCGATGACCGCCGCACGGGGAAGACCCAATTCAGCAATATCCATTTCAGAACACCTTTTCGCGGGTCAAGCCCATCAGGTAACGGCCATAACCGTTTTTGGCGAGCGGTTGCGCCAGGGACAGAAGCGCGTCGTTGTCGATCCAGCCGCTGCGCCATGCAATTTCTTCCGGACAGCACACCTTGAGTCCCTGCCGCTTCTCGATGGTTGAAATGAACAGCGAAGCGTCGATCAGCGACTCGTGGGTTCCGGTGTCTAGCCAGGCATGGCCACGCCCCATCACCATCACGTCGAGCTCGCCGCGTTCGAGATAACAACGATTGACATCGGTGATTTCAAGCTCGCCGCGGTGTGAAGGCTTGAGTCCGGCGGCGATATCGAGAACCTGCGGGTCGTAAAAGTACAGACCGGTGACCGCATAACGCGATTTGGGATGTTCGGGTTTCTCTTCGAGACTGACCGCCTTGCCGTCAGCGTCGAACTCGACCACGCCGTAACGCTCGGGATCCGCCACCGGGTATGCAAATACCGTCGCGCCTTCAAGGCGGGAGGATGCGGCGCGCAGGTCATTGGCGAATTCATGCCCGTAAAAGATGTTGTCACCCAGCACCAGCGCCGAATGACGGTCACCGACAAAATCCCGGCCTATGACATAGGCCTGCGCCAGTCCGTCCGGGCTCGGCTGCACCGCATACTGCAGGCTGAGGCCCCATTGACTGCCGCTGCCCAGCAGCTGCTGGAATCGCGGCGTATCCTGCGGCGTCGATATGATCAGGACGTCCCGGATTCCGGCAAGCATCAGCGTCGCCAGCGGATAATAGATCATCGGTTTATCGTGGATCGGCAGCAGTTGCTTGGATACCGCGATGGTGACGGGATACAACCGTGTGCCCGACCCTCCGGCCAGGATGATGCCGGCGCGTTCACTCATCCCCTCGCCTCGTAATTGCGGGTGATCCAGTGCTGGTAGGCCCCGCTTTGCACGTTGTCCGTCCATTCCCGGTTCGCCAGATACCAATCGACGGTCTTGCGCAGGCCGCTCGCGAAGGATTCCACCGCGCTCCAGGCCAGCGCATACTCGGCCTTGCCGGGATCGATCGCATAGCGGCGATCATGTCCGGGCCGGTCCTTCACAAATGTGATCAGCCTTGAATAGGGTCCGGCGCGGTCGGGATGCAGTTCATCCAGCAATTCACAAACACCCTTGACGACCTCCAGCGCAGAGACTTCGTTGCGACCGCCAATGTTGTAAACCTCTCCCGGCACACCGCCTTCAAGCACGGCCTGCAGTGCCGAGCAGTGATCGCCGACGTAGAGCCAGTCGCGCACGCTCATCCCGTCGCCATAGACCGGCAATGGCTTCCCGCAGAGTGCGTTCGTAATGGCGAGCGGGATCAGTTTCTCCGGAAACTGCCGTGGACCGTAATTGTTCGAGCAGTTGCTGACGAGGACCGGCAGACCATAGGTGTGATGCCACGCGCGGACCAGGTGATCGGCCGCGGCCTTGGATGCCGAGTACGGGCTGTTCGGCCGATAACAAGAATTTTCGGTAAATGCCGGGTCGTCATGTTCGAGCGAGCCGTAAACTTCGTCGGTCGAGACGTTGAGGAAGCGGAAATCGTCCCTGTCGGCGCCGCTCAGGCCGCTCCAGTAAGAGCGCGCCGCTTCGAGCAATGTGAAAGTGCCGAAGACATTGGTCTGGATAAAGGCGTCGGGACCGTGAATTGACCGGTCAACATGGGACTCTGCCGCGAAGTGCACGACGGCCCGAGGCGCGTACCTGCGCAGCAGGCGATCGACCAGTTTGCGATCCTTGATGTCGCCGCAGACAAAGTCGTATCGTGCATCGCCTTGCAGGGAGGCCAGATTATCCGCGTTCCCGGCGTAAGTCAGTGCATCGAGATTGACTACCGCCTCATCGCCCCTGCGCATCCATTCGAGAATAAAGTTGGCGCCGATGAAACCCGCACCCCCGGTAACCAATATCGTCATGCATCAATCCTAGAGTTAGATTCAGTCGCCATGACCGGCGCCCGGCTGCCAGCTGCGCCGCAGAAAACAACGCAACACTTGATCTGCGCGGATTGTCGTGGTGCGACCCCGAAGTTTCTGTTCGCTATCGCACATACGTCAAAGGCGAACCTCCCGTACTTTCGCCGCTCCCAGCTTCAAGCTCATCCACTCCTCAAACCGGCGCCTTGCAGCCAGAAAGCTGTTACCCAACCATGTCCACGAAGCAGATGTCCGGCATGTCCCCTGCGAACGCCGGCCTTGCCACCCGATCCAGCCTGCTCCGGGGATAGCTCATGGAGCACGCTCTCGTATCGGCCAGGCCGGTGAACCAAGCTGCCGTCCGGATCATTCCCTTTGCCACCTTCATTGCTTTCATCATCCTGGGCTCCGCGGCGGGCGATTGGCTGCAGTCGCTAGGTCTCGACACGCGCTGGCTTTACGCCGCGCGGGCAGTTACTGTCGGCTGCCTGTTGCTGTTCTTCTGGCGCCATTTCAAGGAACTGCATGATTTCACCGGCATCAGCGGCCTGCAGATCATTTCTGCCACGGCCGCCGGCATCGTGGTGTTTGTGCTGTGGATCAACCTCGACCAGCCCTGGGCAAGTACGGGACAACCTGCAGCATTCAATCCTGTACAACCGGAGGGCGCCGAACTCGACTGGGTTCTGGTATTCTTCCGGCTGCTCGGCATGGTCATTGTGGTTCCGATCATGGAGGAACTGTTCTGGAGGTCGTATTTGCTGCGCCGGGTGGACGCACAGGATTTCCTGGCACGCAGTCCAGCACGAGCCAGCGTCTACGCGATCCTGATCAGTTCAGCCCTGTTCGCATCCGAGCACAACCAGTGGCTGGCCGGCCTGCTGGCCGGTCTGGTGTATACCGTCATCTACATGCGCACCCGCAATCTATGGCTTCCGGTCATCAGTCATGCTGTAACCAATGCCCTGCTGGGCTGGTGGATACTCGCAACCGGCCAGTGGCATTTCTGGTGAGTTCCCGGGACTCGATCCCGGTGGCCGCCTGCCGGCGAGCCATGGCGGTCGCGTGCATTGCAGCGATCGCAGCAATGCCGCCTGCCGCAATGGCGCAATCAGGCGGCGGATCAACGGAGGCTACCGGCGACGCCATCGATGTGGTGGTAGGTACTGATATCAGCCACGATTCAAATCTTTTCCGTCAGCCGTCTTCCGCACAGCGAACGTCCGACACGATCACTGCCTCGTTCATCGGACTGCGACTCGACAAGCAGTACTCCCTGCAGCGATTCCAGTTCGACATCACTCAATCCGCACTGCGTTACGCGCGCACCTCTTACCTCAACTTCAACGCCCTGGACTATCGGGGTGCATGGATATGGCAGATCGGTTCACGGGTTTCGGGCACGATCGGCGCCGACCGCAGGGAATCCCTGGTGCCGTTCGAGGATGTCCGCAATCCCGGAAACCCCACGCGCAACATCCGTGTAGGCGAAAACCGGTTCTTCAACCTTGATGCGCGCGCCTTCGCCGACTGGCACCTGCTGCTGGGCGTCTCCGAATCATCGCAAACCAGCGAACGGGCCATCGAAATCCAGCCGGACTTCGACGCAACATCGCGCGAGGCCGGAATCAGGTATGCCCCTCCTTCAGGCAATTCGATTGCGGTTGTCCAGCGATCAACATCCGGCGACTACGTGAATCAGAGCAGCAGCCTCGTTCTGGGCACTGGTTACAAGCAGGATGAGACTGAGCTGAAAGTTCAATGGACGCCTACCGGCAAGTCAAGCCTGAATGGTCGGCTCACGCGCTTGAGCCGCTCGCATGAGCGCGCGGGCCAGCGCGACTTCTCGGGAACGGCCGCCGAGCTCATTTATTCCTGGGCGACGACCGGAAAACTGGATATGAAATTCATCGCGAAGCGCGATATCGCCCCTTATCAGGACCCTTCCGGCAGTTTCGTGGTCAACAACACGCTCTCCGTTTTGCCCACCTGGAAAATTACTGAAAAAACTGTCGCCCGCCTGCTCGCCGCGCAGACCACCTCAAAATTTTCCGGCTACGCCACCGGACCGGCGGTTGGCCCCGCCCGCAGCGAAACCCTTCGTCTCGTCGAACTGGGTGTCGACTGGTCGCCTGTCAGCCGCATGGTCATCGGCGCCAGCGTGCTGCGCCAGGCCAGGGATTCCAATATCCCGGCCTTCGCGTTTGAAAACACCATCCTAAGAATCACTGCCGCATACCGTTTCTGAGGCTGACGACGGTTTAGGGCGCCTGACAAAATGAAACGCGCGATGCGCTGACACAATTTTGGCAGGTGGCAAGGAGCAGTCCGCAGCGAATATCGGCAATATTCGCAAGGGCTGGGACGCCGCCTCCGGCCAACATCGCCCGAGCCCGGCGAGAGCTCGAAAAATTCAACAGCTTCATCGGGTTACACCCAGCTCTCACTGCATCTTGCGCTGCCACGCCGCGCAATAGCGGATCGTCCAATGGCCTCGTTCACGCGCCCCGGCCCAGTATGTGCGCTATCGAACAGAGTCTCCAACACCTCGCGACTAAGCTGCGACCTGTTCGAACGGCGCTGTCTACGCCTTGCGCGCGATCAGTGCCGGGGCACCGTTCAGAAGCGATTGAGTTCAACTTTTGGCCCTATACACATGAATACCAGTCGCCCGATCAGAGCTTCCGTGTTGCCGCTTCTTCTCGCCTTCATCGGCGGCTGCGGAACAGGAGAAGACAAACCCGTCGCCACCCAGGTTGCCGCGAAAGTAAACGCAGCCGAGATCACGGTCTCACAGGTCAACAACGTGCTCTCGAAAACGCCCAACGTAACCCCTGCAACCGAGCAGCGCGTCAAGCGTGAAATCCTTGACAACCTGATCGACCAGGAACTGGCGAAGCAAAAGGCCATCGAGAACAAACTTGATCGCACGCCGAATGTTCTCCAGATGCTGGAAGCCGCAAAAACGGAAATTCTGGCCCGGGCCTACCTCGAAAGCATCGCCACCAGCCAGCCCAAGGCAACGCCGGAGGAAGTCAGGAACTATTACAACGAACACCCGAATCTGTTCGAGCGGCGCCGCATCTACAACCTCGAGGAGATTGCGCTCCCTGCCCGGGAAGGCCTGTCCGAAACTCTGCGACAGCAGGCAGCGAAGGTGCGCAACCTGCAGGAACTGGCGACCTGGCTGCGGGCGCGTGAAATCAACTTCACCGCTAACAACGGAGTGCGTGCAGCCGAGCAGATCCCTCTTGAATACCTGGAGAAAATACAGTCGATGAAGGACGGCGAGATCCGTGTCTTCGAATTGCGCGAAGGTATCCAGGTCATACGGCTGTTGGCAAGTCGGCAGATTCCCCTGAGCGAAACGGCCGCCGCGCCGAAAATTCGCCAGTTCCTGTACATGCAGCGCTCGAACACATCAATCGCCAGCGGCATGAAGGACGTCAAAGCGCAGGCAAAAATCGAATACATCGGCGAGTTCCTGGTGCCGGCGGCCGAAGCTGAAGCCAACGCCCGGATTAAGCTTGAAGCGGATGCCAAGGCGGAACTTGAGGCCAGCGCCAAAGCGGAGGCAGAAGCCGCCGAGAAGGACCGCGAACGGGCCCGAGCCGGCCTGGAAGCCGAGCAGCGCGCTGATGCGATCGCCAAGGCACGTGCAGAAGCCGAATTGGCGCGCCGTGCGGCTGAAGCAAACGCATCCGCCACACCGCAGAAACCCTCGACAATAACCCTCGAAAAAGGCGTGCGCGGACTGTGAAAAACATACTGATCGCCGCTGCCCTGGCATTCCTTGCTGCAACATTCACTACCGGGGCGGCCGCACAAAACAAGCCTGTCGAATACAGACTGGGAGACGGCGACAGCATTCGCGTGCTGGTGTTCCAGAACCCGGAACTGACGCTTGAAACACGGGTTACCGAAAGCGGAACGATCACCTACCCGCTCATTGGCAACCTGGCTATCGGTGGCATGACCATACCCGGCGCCGAACAGGCCATCGCCAAAGCGCTTAGCGACGGCGGATTCATTCAGCGGCCGCAGGTAAACATCGTGCTGCTGCAAAACCGCGGCAACCAGGTATCAGTACTCGGCCAGGTCGGACGCCCGGGTCGATACGCGCTCGAAACCTTCACCACCCGGCTGTCGGAGATGATCGCAATCGCCGGCGGGATAGGCCCGATCGGAGCCGATACGGCAATCGTTACCGGCATGCGTGAAGGCAAGCCATTCCGTATGGAAATAGACATTGCCGGCATGTTCCTCAACAACCATCTGCAGGACGACGTCGTGGTCGCCGGCGGCGATGTCATCTTCATCCAGCGTCAGCCGATGTACTACATCTATGGCCAGGTGCAACGTGCAGGTTCGTTTCGAATTGAACGCAACATGACGATTCGCCAGGCTCTCGCGTCCAGTGGCGGCCTTACGGCACGCGGCACTGAACGCAGGCTTGGCGTGTACCGCCGCGGCATCAACGACCGTATCGAGTTCTTGATAACGGATATGAACGAGTCGGTACGGGCAAACGACGTACTTTATGTTCGCGAAAGCCTGTTTTGAGGTCATCACAATGATCGGTTTCAACCCGCTGCAGATTCTGTTGATCCTCAAGGCTCATTACAGGATCGCACTGATCACATTTCTCGTCGTTACCGCGATCGGCGTCGCCGTAACGCTGATGGCTCCCAAACAATACGTGGCCACCACCGACATCGTATTCGATGTCAAATCAACCGATCCGGTGATCGGCCAGCTGCTGCCGGTGCTGCCGGGTTACATGGCCACCCAGATCGAAATCATCAACAGCGAACGCGTTGCGCAACGGGTCGTCAAGACTACCCGGCTGGATGAAAGCCCGTCGATTCAGGCCGACTGGAAAAAGGAAACGAACGGACAGGGCAACATCGAAGCCTGGGTCGGTAAACTCCTGCTGAGGAAGCTGGCGGTTACTGGTTCGCGCGACACCAGCATCCTCCACATCGCATACAGCAGTACCGATCCCGCATTTGCGGTTGCCATCGCCAATGCATTTGCCCAGGCTTACCTCGACGCCAACATCGAACTGCGGGTCGATCCGGCACGTCAGCATGCGCGCTGGTTCGAGGTCCAGGGAAAATCCCTGCGCGACAATCTGGAAAAGGCCCAGGCCAGAGTGTCCGATTTCCAGCAGGAGAACAGCATCGTCACCAAGGATGAGCAGTACGATGCTGAAATGACCAAGCTCGGCGAGCTGACCAGTCAGCTCGCCAGCGCGATTGGCCGGACTGCCGATGCGCAAAGCAAGCAGAAGTCCGGATCGGATGCGCTGCCCGAGGTCACCACCAACTCGGTGATCATGGGGCTGCGCAGCGACATTGCCCGTCTCGAAGGCAAGCTGCAGGAGGCGGCAGGCAATCTCGGCAAAAACCACCCCCAGTATCAGCGCATGGCCTCCGAACTCGACGCTCTGAAGCGGCAGCAGGATGTGGAAACCCTGCGGGTCACCCGGGGCTTTGCCAGCACGAAATCAGTCAGCAGGGACAACGAAGCAGAACTCCGCGCAGCCATTGCGGCGCAGGAGAAAAAACTGCTGGATTTCAAATCCCGCCGCAACCAGCTCGCGGTACTGCAGCGTGACGTTGACGCCGCCAAATCCGCCTACGACACGGTAACCAGCCGCTTCAACCAGAGCAGCCTGGAAAGCCAATTGACGCAGGCCAGCGCCTCCGTGCTCAGCTACGCCTCTCAGCCGACAAAGCCGTCCTTTCCCAATGTGCCCAAGGGATTGCTGGTTGCAGTCGGGGCGGGATTGCTGCTCGGCATCGGCGCGGCATTTCTGATCGAACTTCTGGCCCGACGTGTGAGGTGCACCGATGACCTTACGCAGTCGGTGGATTACCCCTTGCTGTCCGTAATCAGTAAGCGGCAGGACAGCAAGCTGGGCAGACTCCTTTTCTGGCAACGCAAGCCAGCATGAAAATGACCACAGAACAAAGCAACGTCATTCCCGTCGGTACAGGACTTGTGGTGCCGCGCAGTGAGCGCATCATCGGTGCCATTCTCGTACAGGCGGGGCGGCTGACCTCCGACGGAACCGAAAGAATCATGAAACTGCAGCGCGAGCAGGGACTGCGTTTCGGGGATGCCGGCATCCAGCTCGGGCTGATTACCGCCGAAGATCTTTCGCTGGCGCTGGCACGCCAGTTTGACTGCCCCTACCTGCTGCAAGGTGATAGCGAGGTCAGCGAAAAAGTTGTCGCGGCCTACAATCCTTTCGGTCAAGAGGCACTGTCACTGAGCGCCTTGCGCGGCCAGCTCATGCTGCGCCTGTTCAACCCTGTAAACGACGGCAAGACGCTTGCCGTCATCAGTGCCGGCCGTCACGACGGACGCAGTTTTCTGGCGTCGAATCTTGCCGTGGTGTTTTCCCAGCTCGGCCTTAAAACCCTGTTGATCGATGCCGACATGCGCCACCCGGTGCAGCACGGCCTGTTCGGTCTGGAAAATCGCAACGGCCTGTCTGCCATGCTCGCGGGCCGCAGTTCGACGGACGCGGCAATCCAGCATGTCGCCGGATTGCCCACGCTCTCGGTCTTGCCCGCTGGCGCACAGCCTCCCAATCCGCTTGAACTGCTGGCGCGACCGCTTTTTCCGGCGATTCTGGCAAGCCTCGTAGCGGAATTCGAAATCATCCTGCTCGATTCACCCGCAATCACGGAATATGCCGATGCGCAGAACATCTCCGCACAGGCCGGCGCCGCCCTGATTGTCGCGCGCAAGAACATCAGCCGCATTGCGCAGGTTCGCAGTACCGCCAAAACGGTAAGTGACTGCGGAGCCACGGTCGTCGGCACCGTGCTCAACGATTACTAGGGTGACGTCTATGCCTTCCGCAGCCAGCTCCGGAACGCCGGGACTGCTCCCCATTCGGCTTGAATGGCTGGCCGTCCTCGCGGGCTTGCTGTTGTTATACCTGCCGACGTTCTACGAGGCGGGCACCACCTTCTGGCAATCCGACGAACACGCCCACGCCCCGATCATCCTTGCGGTGGTGCTGTGGCTGGCCTGGAGACAACGCGCGGCGATGCTGGATGCCCCGATCGACCGCCGCTCCGTAGCCGGTATCGCGGCACTGCTGTTCGGCTTGTTGCTGTATGTCGTGGGACGGTCGCAGGATATTTCCCTGCTTGAAATCGGATCGCTTATCCCCGTGGTCGCCGGAACACTGCTGGCATTGCGCGGCCCGCAGGCCCTGCGCGCCTGGTGGTTTCCACTGCTGTTCGTGGCATTCATGCTGCCACTACCCGGGTTCTTCGTCGATGCGCTGACCGGGCCGCTGAAGCAATATATATCCGTCATTGTTGAGCAGGTGCTGTACACCGCCGGCTATCCCATAGCCCGGACCGGAGTGATGCTAACCATCGGCCAGTACCAGATGCTGGTGGCCGATGCCTGCTCGGGCCTCAACACGATGTTCAGTCTCTCCGCACTCGGACTGCTTTTCATGTATCTGACCGCACGCGCCAGCGTTCTGCACAATGCCATCATGCTGGTAGGCATCCTGCCCATCGCTTTTGTCGCCAATATTGTCCGCGTGCTGGTTCTGATGCTCGTCACCTACCATTTTGGCGACGAGGCCGGGCAGGGCTATCTCCATGGTGCCGCCGGAGTCGTATTGCTGATGTCATCGCTTACCGTGCTGCTGGCATTGGACGCTTTTCTGGCGTGGGTGATCAGGCCCGTAAAGAAAAGCCGCGGCTGAAATGCCCGAGCACCTTAAGGCCCTGATCGTCATCCTTGCGCTGGCCGGCGCCACATTCGCTTTTGCAAAGGCTCCTGCGTGCGCATCAGGAACCGCCCCGGCGGACTTCTCCCGGCGCCGCAATCTGTGGCTGGGCATCACAGCGGTCTCGTTTCTCGCTCACGACTTCTGGATCTACATCGTTGTGTCGGCGGTCATGCTGGCACTGGCCGTGCAGCGGGAGCCGGACAAGCTGACGATGTATTTCTTCCTGCTCTTCGCGGTGCCGGCGATCCCGGCGCAGATCACCGGACTGGGCGTAATACAGCATTTCTTCACCATCGATTACCTGAGGCTGCTTGCGCTGATCATCCTGCTCCCGGCTTACCTCTTCCTACGCAAGCAAGCGCATGCCGCACCCTTCGGCAGCACCTTGCCGGACAAGCTGATCGCCGGCTTTCTGATACTGCAGGTGCTGCTGATGCTGTCGATCAGCAGCTTCACCAATACCTTGCGCATAGGTGTGTTCTATGCCTTCATTGACGCATTCCTGCCCTACTATGTGGCAAGCCGCGCACCAATAAGTATTCGCAATTTTCGGGAAGCGATCACCGGATTCGTGCTGGCAGCGCTGCTGCTCAGCAGCATAGGCGCCTTCGAATTCACGCGGCATTGGCTGCTCTACGCCAGCCTCGACAAGGTGTTGGGCTCACCCTGGGATCTCGGCGATTACCTCGCGCGGGGCGGGGAAGGCACCGACTTGCGCGCTCAGGGCACGACCGGTCAGCCAATCCCTTTCGGCTACGTGATGGCGGTTGCCATCGGATTCCTGCTTTATCTGAAAAGACATGCCGTCCGACCGGTCGCCTGGCATATGGGTCTGGCGCTGCTGGCTTTGGGTCTGTTTTCCTCACTATCGCGCGGCCCCTGGATAGGCGCCGCGGCCATGGTCGTAATCTTCATCGCTGCTGGTCCCGCACCGCTCAAGGGGTTCGCCCGGCTCGGATTGCTCTCCTTGCTATTAATCCCTCTGGTGCTCGCCACGACGAGTGGTCAAAAGATCGCAGAACTCCTGCCCTTCATCGGCTCTGCCAGCACCGACAACGTGGACTACCGCCAGAGACTCGCGGAAATTTCAATGCAGGTGATCATGGAGAACCCTTTTTTCGGCGCCTTCGACTATTTCTATTCCCCTGCGATGCAGGAACTGCGTCAAGGGCAGGGCATCATCGACATCGTCAATACCTATCTTGCAATCGGACTCGGCAGCGGCCTCGTCGGGCTGGCGCTGTTTGCGGGGTTTTTTGTGACGGTGGCAATCGGCATATTCAAGGGCATGAGACTGCGTGCCGACCGCAACGACGAATCCTATGCGCTGGGCCAGTGTCTGCTCGCCACACTGCTCGGCATCATGGTCATGATCGCCACGGTCAGCAGCATTACCGTGATCCCGGTGATCTACTGGTCAGTTGCCGGACTTGGCGTCGCCTACGCGAGGATGTTGCGCAAGACCGCACCGGTCGTGGCTGGAGAAACGACAAGCAGCACAGGCGCACCGCAAGCTGACAACCGTTTTCCTGCATGGCGCCGGCCGGCGGGGCATCAGCCATGAACTGCGAACACTTCACCCATCCTGCGGACTTCGGCATGACCGACATGCGGCAGCCCGCGCACCGGCCATGCCATGGCTGACCGCGCGCTCCCCACGCTGACCCAACGCGCCTTTCGCGCGGGAGGATGGAGTTTTGCCGGTTTCGGCCTCGGCCAGGCCATGCGGCTGGGCGGCAATCTGGTGATGACCCGGCTGCTCGCCCCGGAGATGTTCGGTGTCATCGCAGTCGCCACTATGGTCACCATCACTCTGGCCATGTTGTCCGACATCGGTTTACAGCAGAACATCGTGCAAAGCCGCCGCGGTGACGATCCCGCCTTTCTTGATACGGCCTGGGTCGTCCAGATTGCCCGTGGCGGCGTCTTGTGGCTCGCCGCATTGCTGCTCGCAGGTGCACTCTACCTTGCGAATCTGCGCGGTCTGCTGCCGCCACAGTCAGCGTACGCAGCTCCGGTGCTGCCGGCGGTCATTGCGGCGACTGCGCTGTCTGCAGTGATTGCCGGTTTTTCGTCCACAAAAATTGCCTCGGCCTACCGCCATTTCCGGCAACAGCGTGTGGTCCAGATCGAGGTGATCTCCCAAGCCACGGCTTTGGTGACAATGGTCGTGCTCGGCATCGCCACCCGTTCGATCTGGGCGCTGGTTGCCGGCGGGCTCGTCGCCACGCTGATGGTGACAGTCATGAGCCACCTCTGGATGGACGGGGTATCAAACCGTTTTCGTTACGAAAAAAAAGCACTGGGCGAACTCATCAGCTTCGGCAAGTGGATATTCATTTCTTCCGCCGTCGGCATCCTCGCCATAAATGGCGACCGCATTCTCCTTGGCGTTTATGTCGATGCACACACGCTGGGCTTGTATGCCATTGCCGTCCTGATCGTGGCGTCGATCGAAGGGCTGCTCGGCCGCCTCTTTGCCACCGTTTCCCTGCCCGCATTGAGCGAAGTCGCGCGGACCGGACCGGCAGGTTTGCGCAAGGCCTACTACAGGATGCGCACCCCGGGCGACCTGCTGCTGCTGTTCCTCTGTGGTCTGCTGTTTGCCGCAGGCGACCTGGTGATCGACCTGCTCTATGACCCGCGCTATTCCACGGCCGGCGACATGCTGAAAATTCTCTCCTTGTCGCTGTTTACGGTCCGCTTTGGAGTGGCTCACCAGATTTATCTCGCGCTGGGCATTCCACGATTTCTCGCGATCATCAATACCGTCCGCTTCATCACGCTGTTCAGTCTGGTTCCCCTGCTGCACTACCATGCCGGGCTGCAGGCCGCGATCTGGGGCATCGCCCTCCATGCGCTGGCGACCCTGCCCTTCATCTTCTACTTCAATGCGAAGCTGGGACTGAACGACTTTCGCCGTGAACTCCAAGTACTCGTCGCTCTGCCGGTCGGAATCCTCTGCGGCGGCCTGTTGACCATGCTGCTCGAACAACGGTTGCCGTCATGGACATGACCGCCGGCATGCAGCAGTCCATCGGCGGAATTCGTGTCGAGCCACGCCCGTCATGCATGATCTGCGGCAGTGACGGTGAACCGCTGTATGACGCACTCCTTGACCATCAGTATGGTGTATCGGGCCAGTGGTCACTGCGGAAATGCCGCAGCAAGATCTGTGGCCTCGTGTGGCAGGACCCGATGATCACCGCAGGCGATCTGCCGCTCGCCTACAAAAGTTACTACACACACGGCAACCCGAGTTCCTTCAGTTCAGACAACTTCTGGGGCAGGTCCTTTTCGTTTCTCGACCGCAGAATCGCGTCAGTGCTGGGCCTGGTGCCGGAACGAAACCGCTACCGGAACGGCTTCCTCGACGATTGTCCGCCCGGCAGCCTGCTTGACATAGGCTGCGGTAACGGTGACTTCGCCGCAAACATGCGGCTCCAGGGATGGTCGGTTCGAGGCACCGACGCAGACCCGGAAGCTGCCGGAGCCGTTGCCCGGACTCACGGCTTCGAAGTTGACGTCGGTGAACTGACCGACCTCGCTTACCCGGGTGAATCACTGGACGCAGTCACAGCCAGGCATGTCATCGAACACATCCGCGAGCCGGAAGCATTCCTGCGCGAATGCTGGCGCATCCTGAAACCCGGGGGGCGACTGGTTCTGGTGACGCCCAATGTGGCCAGTCTGGGTCATCAGATTTATCGCCAGCACTGGCAAGGCCTGGAGCCGCCGCGCCATATGTTCCTGTACGACACTCGCACGCTGCACGCCCTGGCCCGCAGCTGCGATATTGAATCGTTGTCGCTTTTTTCCACCGCGCAGGGTGCAAGCTACATTTTCCGCAGCAGCGAGCGGATCCGCGTGGGCCACTATGACGCTGCGCGATCATTTGCCCGCACGCTGCTGAAATACTGGTACTGGCTGTTCCTCGAGGTCCGCGCGCTGCGCAACGGACGTATGAGTTGCGGTGAAGAACTCGTGCTGATCGCGGACAAGCCGCATCCGACAGGCGCGCCCGTGCCGCGAACTTCCCTGCGAACGCAGACATGCTGATGTCCCTGATCAGACGTGTTCTTCGTCATTGTGCACACCGACATGGCTCGTTGCGCGGCCTCTACGTCCGTATTTGCAATCCGACCGGGCACGAGTATTCAGGCTATCTGAAAAAGTGGGGCAAGCTGCACGCGATGGGGAACCATTGCGCAATCAACTCCGGCGTCGTATTCACCGATCCGGCTTATGTAAGCCTCGGCAACAATGTCCATATGGCCGACTGCACCCTGATCGGTCACGATGCTTCGGTTGCCATGCTTTACGGGGCAACCGGCGCAAGGCTGGAATCAGTCGGAAAAATTGTCATCAATGACAATGTGTTCATCGGCCACGGCGCCATTGTTCTGCACGGAGTCACCATCGGCCCCAATGCCATAGTCGGCGCCGGCGCAGTGGTAGTCCGGGACGTCGCCCCCGGTGACATCGTCGGTGGAGTACCGGCAAGAGCCATTTCAACAGTCGCCAGCCTCACCAGCCGATTGCAGCGCGAAACCGAGCTATTGCCTTGGGCGCGGATTATTCGCGAGCGCAAGGGCTACTTTGACCCGGCAGTGGAGCCCGAACTGGTCAGGCAGCGCGTCATGCATTTCTTCGCGGACCGGTGACGGACAAGGCCATGGACGCCACCGCGATCCTCGTCAATTTCAACACCGAAGGCCTGTTGCGTGAGGCCATCGGCAGGCTGCAAAACGCCGCAACGCAGCTGTCGCTGAAAATCGCCATCGTCGACAACGCCTCGAAGGACAATTCGGTCGCGCTGATCAAAAGCGAGTTTCCCACCTGCCACCTGATCGCCAACACCACCAATGTCGGCTTCGGCCGTGCCAATAACCAGGCGCTGGATCTGGTCGAAGGCCGTTACGTGCTGCTGCTCAATACCGATGCTTTTGTTTCGAGAGAAACACTATATAAAACAATTACTTACATGGACACTCATCCGCGTTGCGGCGTCCTCGGCGTGAAACTGGTGGGACGTGACGGTGCACTCCAGCCTTCAGCCCGCTACTTCCCGACACCATGGAATCTGTTCCTCGCGCGCACCGGCCTCAACCGCCTGTTCAGCAGCGTACGCCTGGTCGACGACATGACCTGGGATCACGCATCGGTACGCCAGTGCGACTGGGTCCCCGGTTGCTATTTTTTGGTACGCAAAGCGGTCATCGACCAGATCGGCCTGTTTGATCCACGTTATTTCCTCTACTACGAAGAAATCGATCACTGCCTGGCCGCGCGCCGGGCCGGGTGGGAAGTGACTTTTTTCGCCGACACCACCGTCGTCCACATCGGTGGCGAAAGCGCGAAAACCACGGGTGAAATCACCGCCGGCGGCCGCCAGATCGAAGCGATGCAGATCGAAAGCGAGTTGCTGTATTTCCGCAAGAATCACGGCATCGCCGGCGTGTGGACCCACATGCTGCTGAGCACAGTCGCTGACGCAATTCTCTGGCTGAAACACCTGTTAAAGGGAAAATCCCTGCCCAGCCTCGCGGTTCATACCAAACATGCAGCGCTGGTCTGGTCTCTGTTCCGGCGTACTGCATGGGCCACGCGGCCGACGCGATGAGGCGCCTGTGTTCGAACTCATAAAACAGGACCTGCGGGCACATGACGGCCGCTGGGGCGCACAGGGCTTCTGGGCGCTGCTGGTCTATCGCTTCGGCCGCTGGCGCTACGGCATCCGTCCTGCATTACTGAGAAAAGCGTTTTCGCTGCTCTACCGGATGCTCTACAAATTCATCCAGATCATCACCGGCATCGAGTTGCCGTGCGAAGCCATCATCGGCCGCAATTTCGTGATCGATCATTTCGGCGGCATCATCATCAGCGGCTACGCAAGATTCGGCGACAACTGCCGCATTCGCAATGGCGTCGTGGTCGGCCTGCGTCACAGCGCAGACCCCTGCGCGCCGGTCATCGGCAACAACGTGGACATCGGCGCCGGGGCGAAGGTCCTCGGCGCCATCACGATCGGCAATAACGTGTTCATCGGCGCCAATGCCGTGGTCCTTGCCGATGTGCCCGACAACTCGACTGCAGTCGGCGTTCCGGCCATTGCCAGAATCAGGATGACCGCTGATGCCTGAGCAACTGTGTCGATCCCGCATTGGTGTGGTCGCCATTGGCCGAAACGAAGGTGCACGTCTCGGACAGTGCCTGAGTTCCGTGGCACAGCTCGCCGGCACTGTGGTCTACGTCGATTCCGGTTCAAGCGACGGATCAGTGGAACTGGCACGCAATCACGGCGCTGCAGTCGTGGCGCTGAACCTGGACACCCCGTTCACGGCCGGGCGGGCTCGCAATGCGGGCTTTGATCATCTCCTGCAACTGGCGCCGGAACTGCTCTATGTGCAGTTTGTTGATGCTGATTGCCAGATCGTGCCGGAGTGGCTGGACAGGGCTGCCCGGTTTCTCGATGAGCATCCAGGCGTCGCCGCAGTTTGCGGACGACGGCGCGAGCGGCATCCTCAACAATCCGTCTACAACGGGCTCTGCGATATCGAATGGAATACGCCCGTCGGGGAAACAAAAGCCTGCGGGGGCGATGCCATGATGCGGGTCGATGCCTTCAAAAGTGTACGCGGCTTTTCACCTGATCTGATTGCGGGCGAAGAGCCGGAACTCTGCGTGCGCCTGCGTACCGCAGGCTGGAGGATCTGGCGCATGGCGGACGAAATGACCCTGCACGACGCCGCCATGCTGCGCTTCGGCCAGTGGTGGCGACGCACCCTGCGCTGCGGTCACGCCTTTGCCCAGGGCGCTGAACTGCACGGCGCAGCGCCCGAGCTGCATTGGGTAAGGGAATCGCGCAGGGCCTGGCTCTGGGGGCTCGGCCTTCCGCTGCTTGCACTGGCAGTCGCTGCAGCATGGAGTGCCTGGGGGCTGCTGCTGTTCGGGATCTATCCGCTGCAGGTCATGCGCCTTGCGCTGCGCGAAAAACCGCCCGCCCCCGGGCGCTGGCAACGGGCCGGATTCCTGGTGCTCGGAAAATTTCCGGAAATGCTCGGCCAGCTCAAATTCCTCGCACACCGTTTCACCAGCAGCCGGCCGCGGCTGATTGAATACAAATGACCGCAGACCCGTCATGACGCTGCCCATCGCCTATTTCGTCAATCACTATCCCGCGGTCAGCCACAGCTTCATCCGGCGGGAGATACTCGCGCTCGAACGCCAGGGCTTTTCCGTGCAGCGCATCGCGCTGCGCGGCTGGGATGGATTGCTGGCCGACGCAGAAGACCAGCGCGAACGCACCAGAACGCGCTACGTTTTGCAGAGCGGACTGCTGCCCCTGCTGCTGGCATCCTTGCATGCGCTGCTGCGCTCACCCCGGCGTTTCAGTGCCGCCCTCGCCCTCGCACTGCGCATGGGCTGGCTCGCCGCGCGCCCGATGCACAAACATCTCGGTTATCTGGCGGAAGCCTGCCGCATCCTGCCGTGGCTGCGCGAATCCGGTGCCTTGCACCTGCATGCGCATTTCGGCACCAACTCCGCTGCGGTGGCAATGCTTGTCCGCACCCTGGGCGGCCCCAGCTACAGCTTCACGGTTCACGGCCCCGAGGAATTCGACCAGCCCCGGTGTCTCGGCCTAGGTGAAAAAATCGGGAGATCGGCATTTGTCGTGGCCGTAAGTTCCTTCGGACGCAGCCAGCTCTACCGCTGGATCCCGCACGCCCAGTGGCCCAAGGTAAAAGTCGTGCATTGCGGCCTGGAAGCAGACTTCCACCGTGACACGCAGGCGCCGCCACCTGCGCAGCGGCTGATTTGCGTCGGCCGATTGTGTGAGCAAAAAGGCCAACTGCTATTGATTGAAGCTGCAAGACAGCTGGCAGACAGTGGCGTGCTGTTCGAGCTGGTGCTGGCCGGCGACGGCGAGATGTTCGATGAAATCACCGCACTGATCGCGCATTACGACCTGGGCCGGCAAGTCCGCATTACCGGCTGGATCAGCAGCTCCCAGGTACGCGCCGAAATCCTCGCCGCACGCGCGTTGGTGCTGCCCAGTTTCGCCGAAGGCCTGCCGGTCGTGCTGATGGAGGCGATGGCATTGTGCCGCCCTGTGCTGACAACCTATGTCGCGGGCATTCCCGAGCTGGTGCGGGACGGAAAGGACGGCTGGCTCTTCCCTGCTGGCGACGTCAGCGCCCTGGTTCTCGCAATCAAGGATTTCCTGTCGCATACCCCGGAGAGCCTGCAGGCAATGGGAGAGTCCGCCAGACGTCAGGCACTGACACGCCACGACATCGACATCGAGGTGGCCAAGCTCGCCGGCTTGTTTCGCGAGACCGTCGCGGACTCCGCCCGGCGCGCCGGAGCATCGGCATGATCATTCTCAACACATTTCTGATTATCCTCGCACTGGTGCTGCTGGTACCGGGATCGCTGCTGCTGTTGCAGGTGGCGAGTGCCTGGCAAGCGTATCGTGCACGCCCGATTCCCGGCGGCCGGCGGCCCGTCGTCGCAATCATTGTCCCGGCACATAACGAGGCCACGCTGATCGCCCGTACCCTGCGCTCGATTGCCCCGCAACTCGTGGCCGGCGACCGGCTGCTGGTTGTTGCCGACAACTGCAACGACGACACTGCGCTTATAGCAGCGGCAGCCGGGGCAGAGGTGATTACGCGGACGGATGTCCAACGCCGCGGCAAGGGTTATGCGCTCGATTTCGGCATGCGCCATCTCGAGCAGATGGCGCCGGAAGTGGTGCTGATGATTGACGGCGATTGCGAAATTGCAGCCGATGCCGTCGAACACCTTTCCCGACGCTGCATAGCGAGCGGCCGCCCGCTGCAGGCGCTGTATCGCATGCACCCACCGGCGCAATCCAGCATCACGACGCGCATCGCCGGATTCGCCTGGCTGGTCAAAAACCAGGTGCGGCCGCTCGGTTTCCACCAACTCGGCCTGCCCTGTCAGCTGATGGGCACCGGAATGGCTTTCCCCTGGCACGCCATCAGCCGGTCCCTGCTCGCAACAGGCCACCTCGTCGAAGACCTCAAGCTCGGCATCGAGCTTGCGCGCGCCGGTATGCCACCGCTGCTCTGCCCCGAAGCACGTGTAAGCAGCAATTTTCCGGCCAGTGGCCGCGGACTGGCAGAACAGCGCAGGCGCTGGGAACACGGGCATCTGGGCATGATCCTCGGAGTCGCGCCAGGCCTGTTCTTACAAGGTCTGACACAAGGCAGACTGCCGCTGCTCGCATTGGCCTTGGACCTGTGCGTACCGCCGCTGGCCCTGCTGATGCTGCTGGCCACGGCCAGCTTCGCCGCCAGTGTGGCTGCATACGCATTTACCGGCGCCACTCTTCCGCTGCTGCTGGCAACTGCGGCGCTCGGCTTGCCCGCGACCGCCGTTCTGCTCGCCTGGGCACGCCACGGACGCAGCGTCATTGCACTGCGCGACCTCGCCTGCGCACCGCTTTATATGCTGTGGAAAGTCCCCCTGTACCTGATGTTCGCACTGAAACGGCAGGCGGCCTGGGTGCGAACACGCCGCGACGCGGAATAAGCGATGAAGCCCGCCATCAGAAACGCCATACCGGTTATTGACCCCGCTCCCCGCAGGACTGCGGCACACGTGGATTTCGAGCGCAAAGTCTATTGCCTGCTGGGCCTGCCCTTTGATGCCGTGAGCATGGCCGATGCCGTGCGCACGGTTCGGCGTGCCGCCGCCCGGCGCAAGGCCTGCTTCATGTCCACGCCGAACCTGAATTTCCTCGTCGGCTGCCGTAACGACGGGCAGTTCCGTGACTCAGTCATCCACAGCGATCTCAGCATCGCCGACGGCATGCCGCTGGTATGGATCGCACGCATGCTGCGCATCCCGATCACCGAGCGGGTTTCCGGCGCGGGATTGTTCGAGGCACTGCGCTGCAGTTCCGTGCAATCCCTGTCCGTGTACCTTTTCGGCGGACCCGAGGGTGCGGGTGAAGCAGCGTGTCGCCGGCTCAATGCGGAAGCGGGAGGCATGCGCTGCAGCGGATTCGCAGCCCCGGGATTCGGCTCGATCGACGACATGAGCAGTGCCGCGACCATCGCCGCGATCAACGCGAGCCGTGCCGACTTCCTGCTGGTGGCACTGGGTGCAAAGAAGGGCCAGGCCTGGATAGAACACAACCGGGCACGGATTTCGGTGCCGGTAATCAGTCACCTCGGAGCAGTGGTGAACTTTGTCGCCGGCACGGTGCAACGCGCGCCGCCCTGGATGCAGCGCAGCGGCCTCGAATGGTTGTGGCGCATCATGCAGGAGCCGGCACTGTGGCGGCGTTACCTCGCCGACGGCACTGCCCTCCTGCGCCTGCTGGCGACACGGGTCCTTCCGAACTGGCTCGATATCCGGCGCCATGCACCTTCCGGGGAAGCGCTCGATGCTGCCGCCATCATCATGCGCGAGAATGCCGGCATCACGATCCTGTCCCTGCGTGGCGCCTGGATACGGACAAACCTCGGGCCGCTGCGGCGTTGTTTCACCGAGCTTGCGGCCGTGGATGCGGACATACGGATCGACATGCAGGACACCACCCACGTCGATGCTGCATTTCTCGGGTTGATCCTGCTGCTGCACGGCCATCAGCAGATGCGCGGCCGCAGGCTGTCGTGCCATCCGCTGAGTCCGCAGTCGCGCCGGGCTTTTACCCTTGGCTGCTGTGAATTCCTGCTCGACAACGGCTGATGAATAATCCGATCTCCGCACAGGAGCCCGACATGCTGCGGGAGTACAAGGCCCTGTGGTCCTGGTGCCCCTCGCGCTCGCTGCTGGCCAGCATCCGCAGCTACCAGCGCTCTGCGGGCTCGCGCAATCCGCTGCGTGTCGCCACCCGCATGCTGGCCGTCCTCAGGCACCGTTTCTGGAGTGTGGTCACCGGTGCGGACATTCCACTCAACACCCGTCTCGGCGGCGGCCTGCTGTTGCCTCACCCCAATGGCGTAGTTATCCACCCTGACGCGGTAATTGGTCCAAATTGTCTTATTTTTCAACAGGTTACGATTGGCCTCGGACGCGGTGGCACACCCCGTATCGGTGGCCATGTCGATATTGGCGCCGGCGCCAGAATCCTCGGCGCGGTAGCCATCGGCGACCACGCACGCATCGGTGCCAACGCCGTGGTGCTGCGCGATGTTTCCGCTGGCAAAACCGCAATGGGTGTGCCGGCGGTGATCCATGATTAAAACTGAAAACACTCCAGGCACCATACAAGCAACGATTCAGGTCCCGCTCCGCGTCCTCATTGTTGCCGAACACGCATCGGCCCGCTTCGGTGGTGAAGCCGCACTGCCGCTGCACTACTACCGTCTGCTCCGGCAGCGTGGCATCCCCGTGTGGCTGGTGGTGCACGCGCGCACCCGCACGGAACTCGAAGACCTGTTTCCGCATGATGCGAAACACATCGTTTTTGTCGAAGACACTGCGGCGCACCGCCGGCTGTGGCAATTGAGCCGCCTGCTGCCTCACCGTCTCTCCAATTTCACCGCAGGTTTTGCAATGCGCGTCCTCACCCAGATTACGCAGCGGCGCGTGGTGAAACAAATGGTCAGCAATCAGCGGATCTCGGTGATTCATCAGCCGATGCCGGTCTCACCCAAGGAACCGTCACTGATTCACGGTATGGGTGCGCCGGTCATTATCGGCCCGATGAACGGTGGCATCGATTTCCCGCCGGCATTCCACCACATGCAGAGCCGTACCGAAGATTTCGCGCTGGCCGCAGGGCGGAGTTTCGCCAACCTGATGAACCGGTTGCTCCCCGGCAAGCGCCTCGCGGCACTGCTGCTGGTCGCCAATGACCGTACGCGCAAGGCACTGCCCTCAGGTTTATGCAACCGCGTTGAAACCATGGTCGAGAATGGTGTTGACCTTGAACTCTGGCGCCCCGTCACCCGGGCAATGACAACACCGCCCTCACCGGTGACGCACTACGCCTTTGTCGGACGACTGGTCGACTGGAAGGCCGTCGACCTGCTGCTGCATGCCTTCAGTCGCGCAGCCAGCACGGCGCCAATGACGCTGACCATAATCGGCGACGGCATTGAGCGACCAGCTCTTGAGCAACTTGCCCGCGAGCTCGGGATACTCAGCGCTGACGCCACAGCAGCGGTCGGAAAAGTATGTTTTTCCGGCTGGATGTCCCAGGCCGACTGTGTCACCCGACTGCATCATTCGGATGCATTGGTCCTGCCTAGCCTGATGGAATGCGGCGGCGCCGTGGTGCTGGAGGCGATGGCCACAGGAATTCCGGCCATCGCCACGGACTGGGGCGGTCCCGCTGACTATATCGACGAGCATTGCGGAATCCTGGTGGCACCCGTATCGCGGACGGCGTTTATTGAAAACATGGCGCGCGCTTTGATCCGCCTGGCGACATCGCCGGAAGAACGCAGGGTCATGGGACAGGCTGCGCGGGCCCGGGTCATTCAACACTTCGACTGGGAAGTCAAAATCGATCGCATGCTGGAACTTTACCGTTCAGTGATCCCCGACCCACGCTGACGAGTCCTCCATATGTTCGACATCGTACAGAACACCGCCCCATGCGCGTCCTAACATGCGCTTCCAGTCCGGGATTCAGCCTTGCCCGACCGGCGTTCCGGACGCACGCCTCCCAGCCCTTTGAGCCCCGATATCCTTGTGCGCGAAACACTAAGAAACCTGCGGGAACGCGGGACCATCGGTCAGTGCCTGCGGGCGCTTGAACATTTACGTGCGGCAGCCCTGCCGCCGCTGCAAAGACCGCTGCTGCCCTTGATCGTGCGGCAGATCCGCAGCACTGCCCACGTTCATGATGTAGACAACCTGATATCCGCGGCGAGCAGGCAGTTCCTGCGCGCCATTGTGCCGATCCAGAAACGCAGCGAAATCCGCGGCCTGATGAAGGCCGTGCGGACTTTGGCGCCCAGCCGCGTGCTCGAGATCGGAACCGCCAACGGCGGCACGCTTTTTCTGCTGACCCGGGTATCGGCGCCTGACGCGCATGTCATCAGTGTTGACTTGCCGGGTGGCCCCTTCGGGGGCGATAAAAATGAATGGAAACATTCCATCTGGAAAGCCTTTGCGACCGGGCGCCAGAAAATGACGCTGCTGCGCGCCGACTCCCACAAACACGAGACGCTTGAACGCGTGCGGCAGCACCTAGACGGACATGCTCTGGATTTCCTGATGATCGACGGCGACCATACCTACGATGGCGTGAAAATGGATTTCGAGATGTACAGTCCACTGGTGCGCAGCGGCGGCCTGATCGCGTTTCACGACATTTGCCCGCATCCGCATGGATTCGGCGGAGAAGTATTCCGTTACTGGCAGGATGTCAAAAAAGGAAGGCAGGCCACTGAGTTTGTGGAAAACCCGGCCACAGGTTTCGGCATTGGCCTGCTCCGGGTTTGACCGCGCCGGAAGCAAACCGATGCTCGCTGCCGTTCATCACCACCGTTACAAAACAATCGGTATCGATGAGCCTGGCATCGTAAACCTGAGCGAAATGGCGCCGGAATGGAACTGGGTCAGCGCGAGTTTCCCTGACGCCGATCGTGCCTGGCGTCATGTCTCCAGCCAGAGCATCGATCTGCCACTCTGGTTTCCTCGTCGGACCACCCTGACCCGCGTGCTCGCGGCACGCCAGGCCGTCGCGCTGCTCGGCGAAGGCCCGTCGGTCCTGGTGACCCACGGGCCGCGCCCCGCGATGTACGGCGCACTGCTCGCCGGTCGGCGATTCCCGCACATGCGTCACCTCGCCTTTTCCTTCAATTTCACGGAACTGCCCACGGGGATAGCCCGCCGCCTGATGGCCCGCGCCTTCCGTTCCGTGGAGCGTTTTGTGGTGTTTTCCGGCATGGAGCGCAGGCTTTATGCGAATCATTTTGATCTCCCGGTGACCCGCTTCGACATGCTCCATTGGGGTGTGCGTGCCCCGGATGTCGACTGCAATGACCTTCCGATCATAAAAGGCAAATACATCTGCGCACTGGGCAGCCAGGGACGCGACTACAAGACGTTGCTGCTGGCGATGCGCCGGCTGCCGAGGCTGAAGCTGGTCCTTGTTGCCGCCCCGGATAACCTGCGCGATCTCGCCATACCCTCCAATGTCACGGTAATGACGAACATTCCGCTGGCGCAGGCCATGAACATCCTCGTGCACAGCCGCTGCATGGTGCTGCCCCTGAAACACAACCGTGTACCCTGCGGACACGTCAGCATTGTTTCGGCGATGCATCTGGGCCGCACGGTGATCGCAAGCAGTTCCTCGGGCCTGGACGACTACATCACGCCGCAAAGCACCGGCTTGACCTTCCCTGCGGGGGATGACGTCGCACTGGCGGCCGCCATTACCACCCTGCAAGACGACCCGGCACTGGCCATCAAGCTCGGCCTCAACGGGAAAAACTTCGCGCGCCAACATTGCTCTGAAGACAATACGGTCGGATTCCTGCGGCGTTTCCTGCTGTCCGCTGCGGCGGCAGACAATGCCACGCGGGACAGGCCGCGATGATGCGGGAGCGATCTCCCACTAGAAACACCGTGCTGCTGACCGCAACCATCACGCCACCGCCGGGCGCCACTCATCTCGCCCGCACCGACCCGAAAATCCGGCTCGGGGACTATCGCAAGGCCTTCGACTTTTATTGCCGTGCCCTCGCCGCAGGGGTCATCGATCAGCTGATATTTGCCGAAAATTCGCAGTCAGACATTCGCAGCCTGCGCGATGTCGCGGAGAAACACGGGGTCACCGCAAAAACGGAATTCATCAGCCACCCCGGACTCGACTATCCGCCGGAATACGGGCGCGGATACGGGGAATTCATGCTCGTCGACCGGGCCATGGCCTCATCCCTGCTCATCCGCAAGCTGCCAGCCGATGCAGCCATATGGAAAATCACCGGACGTTACATCCTCAGGAATATTGCAAAGATGATTTCGAAGCGGCCGGCCGGCACTGACTTCTATTGTCACTGCCGCAACATGCCGACACGCTGGATCGATCTGTTTGTGCTGTGCTGGAACAAAAAATCCCATGCTGAAATCCTCGACGGCATTTACCTGCAACTGCGCGAAGACCGCATCCACGGGCCCTGCGAACCGGCTTTCCGGGAGCGGATCGAAGGTGATGGCTTCAAGTCGAAGATAGTCAAACGTTTCCGCACCATTCCCCGGCTTGAAGGGCACCGCGGAGTCGACGGACAACTTTATGAGGCGATGAACATGAAGCTGAAAGTGCGGCAGCTGGCGAACGTGGCGGCACCGTGGCTGTGGGTCTGATCCGCATGGTCAAGGCGGCGACCGCCGTGTTTGCGGCCTTGCTGGCGACGGCAGGTGCTGCGACTGCGGCAGACCCTCAGGCGTCGTCCGCCAACTCTGACGGCACCGCCTTCACTGCGCGTGACCAGGGCAACGGCGAAGTACTCCTCGAATGGCGGCCACAGGCCGGCGCCATCAGCTACCGGGTCGAACGCAGCGCGGGCGGCACTGCCATCCTCAGCCTGGATGCCGCACATCACAGCAACGTCATGGATTTTTCGGGCATTGCGGCCACGTATCAGTACCGGCTGCTGATACGCAGCACCGACGGCAGCGAGCGCGAGGTCGCGCGCCTGTCGCACGACAGTCCGCAGGCGATGCGCAATCGCGCGCGGGCTGCAGCAGGTCAGCCGCCGCAGCTGAACTCCGCAATCGGCACCAACCTCGGCGGCATCGCGGCATGGACCACACAGCTGCCTTTCGTCGATGTCATGAAAAGCTCCGGCGAGTGGATTTCCGGGGATCGCAGCCGTTGGGATGACGGAGGAGCGCTCGATGTGGATGCCGATGGCTGGATCCGTTCGCTGGCGCCGGGACAGATCGCAAGGAAGCTGATGCTCCGCGAAATCGGCGGACGCTATCCGGGCGGACGCTACCGGGTGCGCTACAAAGGGGAAGGAAGGCTGAAGTTCCATTTCTCGGCCCGCGTGCTATCGCAGAAAGCCGGGGAGATCATGCTCCAGGTCACCCCTGACAATGCCGGCATTTATCTCACCATCGAGGCCACCAATCCCGCCAACCACCTGCGCGACATCGAAATCATCATGCCGGGCGGCATCTGCGAAGGTGATCCCTTCACCCACGTCGCAGCCGAAAACGCCTGCGCCAATCAGCGCTTCCTGTCGTTTGCGAACTATCACCGCAGCATCCTGTTCTATCCGGTTTTTGCGGAACGCCTGCGCGCCTATTCAGTGTTGCGCTTCATGGACTGGATGGGAACCAACGGCAGTCCGACAGAACGCTGGTCGCAGCGCACCCCGCTGTCGTTTCACACCTGGGCCACCCCGGGCGGCGTCCCTCCGGAAGTCATGCTCGCGCTGGCCAACCGGATGGGTGCGCATCCGTGGTTCACCGTGCCCCACCGGAGCAATGACGCCTATGCGGAACAGTTTGCACAGATGGTCAAGGCGCGCCTCGATCCCGGACTGGGTGTCTATATCGAATACTCCAACGAAGTATGGAACGCCATGTTTGCGCAGTACACCCATGCCGTCACCCTGGGCAAAGCGCAGAAACCCGCCATCGACAACATGCAGTATTACGCCCTGCGCTCGCACGCTGTCGGAGCAATATTCAAAAAGGTTCTGGGCAAGCGGCGTACGGTTTCAGTGCTCAGCGGCCAGGCGGTCAATCCCTGGACCGCAACGCATGGCCTTGACTATCTGAACCGGCGTTTCGGCGCCGCGCAGTCCGTCATCGATGCCGTGGCCATCGCGCCCTATTTTGGCGTCATGCCCGATCCCGCGGCAGCGGCTGGCTATACGGCAATGACGCTGGATGCTTTTTTTGGCCACGTGCGCACCCGGATCCTGCCCCAGGCCATTGCCGACATCGCCAGCTACCGCGCAGTTGCCCAAACCTACCGCCTGCGACTGATCGGCTACGAGGGCGGCCAGCACATGGTCGGCATCCTCGGCGCACAAAACGACGACAGGCTGAGCCAGTTGTTTGACGCCTTTAATCGCGACCCGCGCATTAAAGCCCTTTACCTCGATTACCTTGCCGGGTGGCGACAGTCCGGCGGCGAACTGCTTGCCCACTTCACCGACGTCGGAAAATTCAGCAAATGGGGGCGCTGGGGAGCACTCGAATATATCGCTCAGCCTCGAGCCATGGCCCCCAAGTACGACGCACTGCTCGGCTTCATCGAAACAAACCCGGTGTGGTGGGCGCAGAACATCGCGGATCGCCCGACGGTCACGCACTGAACTGCCGTTTCGCATACTGCGCAAGCACCACACATTCTCTGCCTGACAGCCAAAGGAAAATCCATGCTTACCGACCGCGTTGCCCTCTTTGTCGCCACTCTGATGTTCACGGCAAGTGTCGGCGCCATGATGGCCAAGCCGACAACTAAAGTCGCCGATGAGCGGCCGCCTCTTTCGCTGGCCACGATGATCCCCATACAGTTCGGCGACTGGCGCGAGGCGCCCCTGCGTTATGCGCAGGTGGTCAATCCCCAGGCCCAGGAACTTCTGGACAAGCTCTATACCGAGGTTCTGAGCCGAACCTACGTCAACGGCGAAGGCTATTACATCATGCTCTCCATTGCCTACGGCAGCGACCAGCGTGGCGCCCTGCAGGCGCACAAACCGGAAGTCTGCTATCCGGCGCAGGGCTTCACGATGCAGACAAACGTGGCCGGCAGCGTTACCACCGCCCACGGCGACATCCCGGTGCGGCGTTTGTTCGGCAACCTGCGCGCACGCGAAGAACCGATCACCTACTGGTTCACGGTCGGTGACCAGGCGGTCCAGGGCAGCACCCACAAGCGCCTCGTTGACCTGCGTTACGGACTTACCGGTCGCATTCCGGACGGACTGCTGTTCCGCGTGTCATCAATAGACGGCGACCCGGCACGCGCCTACCGTTTGCAGGACCAGTTCTCCGATCAGTTGCTGCAGGCGGTCAGCCCGGAAGAACGCAAGCGCCTCAGCGGACTCGACGGTTGATGAAGTTCATCAGGAAGCTGCGCCAGCTCAGGCCGTGCTGAAATCACCCCTCAGGTTCAGTGCACTGTGGCTGGCCGCGGGAGGCCTGATGCTGTTTTTCCTGGTCTATCGCTCGCTGATCCCCGTCCAAGCAATGCAACCGTCGGTATACAGCGACAAGCTCCTGCATTTCTCCGCCTATGCCGTCCTGATGTCCTGGTTCTCCAACATTTGCCCCATGCTGAACCAGCGCATCAAACTCGCGCTCGCCCTGGTGACGCTGGGCATCGCGCTGGAGTTCGCCCAGCGCTGGACCGGATACCGGACCTTCGAGCTGGCCGACATGGCAGCCAATGCCACCGGCGTGGCGGCCGGATGGCTGTCGGCACCGCCAAGGCTGCCGAATTACCTGCGCGGAATTGAAAGTTTTCGGGAGCCCTGAGCATACCCCGGCAGACACCGCAGTATCTTTTGATTTTTGTTCGACACCGCACATACCTCGGCACCTCCGCCAACTACCCTTGATCGAAATCCCGGTTTTCCAGCGTCCGGACCCGCACCGTTTCCGCCATTTGCCGTCTTCCGGAATGCACACACTGATGCCTCCACACGCCGTTCCGCTGATATTCCGCAGCCCGACCAGAATTTCTGTCGGACGCGACCAGCTGCTCAATCTCTTCGAAACCCTGCTCGATCCGATGGTGCTGGTGTTCACCCTTTGGGGCGCTGCACTGTGGATCAATGGCCACTTGCAAGTGCGGGAAATGGTTCTTTCGGTCATCGTGTTTGCGATGACCTTCCCCGGGTATTCGCGCCTCGCCATGCCGCTGGGCCGCGCTTTGCGGAATATCGCACTGGGATGGGTCGCACTCTCGGCCCTGCTGCTCCTGTTCGGTTTTGCCAGTCACTCCCTCGCCGCCTTCAACCCGCAAGTCCTGCAGACCTGGTGGTGGACCGCGCTTGTGGGATTGGGGGGTGCGCATGTCCTGCTGCGCACAGCGGCACCCAAGATCCGCAAGCTTCAGGGCCCCCCCCGCCGCGTCGTCATCGCCGGCATGAACGAACAAGGCATCGAACTTGCCAATCGCCTCGCCAACGACCTCTACTCTAATGTGCGCGTGGTGGGATTCTTCGACGACCGCTCCAGCGAGCGCCTGAAACACTTCGAAAAATATGCCGTGCTCGGAAAACTCCAGGACTTGCCGGAACAGGTCAAGAAACAGCATATCGACGGCATCTACCTGTCGCTGCCGATGGCATCCCAGCCGCGCATCCTGTCCCTGCTCGACGGGCTGCGCGACACCACCGGATCCATCTATTTCGTCCCCGACTCCTTCGTCACCGACCTCATCCAGGGACGCATGGATACCGTCGGCGGCATCCCCGTGGTCGCCATCTGCGAAACCCCGTTCACCGGATTCAACCGGATCCTCAAGCGCGGCAGCGACATCGTGCTGTCGACGCTGATCCTCCTGCTCATACTTCCGTTGCTGCTCGCCATCGCGCTGGCCATCCGCCTGACCTCACCGGGTCCGGTGATCTTCAGGCAGCGGCGCTACGGACTCGACGGCCGCGAAATCGTGGTCTACAAGTTCCGCTCGATGGTGACCACAGACGACGGCAACAACATCCGGCAGGCAACGAAATCCGACCCGCGGCTGACCCCCCTGGGCGCCATCCTGCGCCGGACATCGCTCGACGAATTACCGCAATTCATCAACGTTCTGCAGGGGCGAATGAGCATCGTCGGCCCGCGTCCGCATGCGGTGGCTCACAACGAGATGTACCGCAAGCTGATCAAGGGCTACATGCTCAGGCACAAGGTTCAGCCGGGCATCTCCGGCTGGGCGCAGGTCAACGGCTGCCGTGGCGAGACGGAAACTCTGGACAAGATGAAGGCGCGCATCGACTGTGACCTCGAATACCTGCGGCACTGGTCCTTGCGCCTCGACCTTTACATCATCGCCAGGACCATCTGGGTGGTTCTGAAGGGCGACAACGCCCATTGATGCATGAGTGGTTTCTGTCCGCAGTGTACGCAAACACACACAACGGCGGGTTCATTCGCCAACTCCGGCCACAGTCGCTCTGAGCGCTTGGAAACAAATAGCTGCATAAATGTTTGGCAGCGTACAGATGCTAACAACACCAATATCCAATATGTGCCTCATGCGCGCTCTCGCAGTGGCGCATGAAAAAACAGGAAACATCGATCGGATTCTTAACGTCAGAAAGGCACCACATGAAAACCACACTGAAATCGAAAATTGCAGCAAGCATCATGATCATGGGACTGGGTCTCACCGGGGCAGTCAACGCCTCGGTGGCTCTGCCCGCAGGAAGCACCGTTTTCAACACCGGCGATGCGCTCGAGACCACACTCGGCTCGTTTACTCTGGTGGATTCCATGAGCACGGTGTTCACGGCACTCAATCCCACATCCTTCAGCGGCGTGCTGGATTCCTGGGTGTTGAGCGGCAACACCGACAACCCGTTGGGCGGCCTGAGTTTCGTCTATCGCCTCTCCAACGACCAGAGCAGCAACGATGCCCTCCACCGCCTGGCCCTCAACGGCTTTAGCGGCCTGCAGGTCGAGGCCGGCTACCTCAGCGGCGGTCTGTCGCCGACCGGTGGCGCCACTAACATTGGGCTGACACCCACGCTCGTCGATCGTGGAATCGCCCCCGGCGACAATGCAGGCTTCAGCTTTCTGGCAGGCACCATCAGCGGCCTCACCTTTGAGTCGCTGAATCCGGGCGAAATCAGCCGCTATCTGGTGATGTACACCAACTCCTCAATGTACAGCACCTCGATCGCCAGCGTCATCGATGGCAGCGTGGCCAGTGCAGCCACCTTTGCCCCGATCCCGGAGCCGGAGACCTACGCCATGATGCTGGCCGGCATGGGCCTGATGGCTTTCGTGGCACGTCGTCGTGCGTCGAAAAACGTTTCCTGATTGGCATCACCCCCTACCGCCCCCGCTGCGGCGGGGGTTTTTTTCGGCCGTAGCTCCGCAAGAGCCGCGAAAAACAATAATTTGTGCGCGTTAGCGCACGGTCTGCACAACTTGAACCCCGCATGATGGCGACCGCAGTACGGGGCTGAGCCCCGCTGATTACCCAATAACAAGGAATCCTGATATGAACTACCGCAAGCCTTTGATCCGCGCCGCTGTAGCCGCCATGTTTGCTCTCGCTGGAGCACACGCTCAGGCCGATCTCGTTTTCCTCGGCCCCCAGTCCGCCAGTGGCACCGGCATCGGCTCGGTCAACACCCTTCTGACGTTCCAGAGCCCTGCCAATTCAACTTTCGAAAGCGCCAGTGTCGGCTTGACGGCCGGTGGCGCACAAATCGCTACGGGCGATGCCAAAACCGGCGCATCGCAAACACAGGTTCTGTCCTTCAGCCTGCTCGGCATCACCGACGCCAGCAGCCTGCGCCTGGTGTTCAACGCCAGCGAGCCCGCTGGTAACAGCATCACCCTGGAGAGCCTGGTGATGAATGTGTTTGATTCCGGCAGTGGCAGCCTGCTGTTCAGTTCCAGCTACGCCGGTGTCCCACAGACCTTTGCTGACACCTTCACCGGCACCGGTACTTCAGGCTTCGTCTTCGCGCTCGATGCCGGGGATGCCGCGGCACTGCAGGCACTGCTTGCGCTGCCCGGATCCGGCAGCCACGTGATTGGTGTGTCCTCAAGTGCATCCTCGGCAACCGGAGGTGCGGAAACCATCTATGTCGGCTCCAGCGTATCTGCAATACCGGAACCCGAAACCTACGCAATGATGGCTGCAGGACTGGGTCTGCTCGGTTTTGTTGCACGCCGCCGCAAGAAAACTGCCTGAATTTCAGGCTCCGGAAATCCCGCTGCGGCGGGATTTTTTTCGTCTGAAGCTGCGTCTTTCGCAATCAGGCTAAGGCGTCATCGGTGGACAAGGCGTCAACGCAGGCCAGCGGCAGCGAAATTCCCGCGGCAACATCCTCGATCCCCTCAATACCGATGCGCGGCGACTGGAAGCGCACAGCCCCGAATATTGTCGCGAACGCCACGTCGGCGGCATCGCGTCCGGTGCCGATGCGGATCAGCCCGGTCGGCAGCACCATTCCCGTAGGATCGAACAGATACCAGCGGTCGTCGAGAAACACCTCGACATAGGCATGAAAGTCGGGCGGACCGAATATGGGGTCCGAAGCGTAATCGATCCCGGTAACGAAACGGGCAGGAATGTTCAGCGCCCGGCACAGCGCAATCATCAGGTGCGCAAAATCGCGACATACTCCGACCTGCTCGATCAATGTATCGATCGCTGAAGTCATGGCATTGGAACTGCCGGACACAAACCGGGTGCGGCTGTGCACCCAGTCCTGAATTGCCCGCACCCGCCAGTACCCCTGGCGCAGACCTCCGAACTCCTGGTTGGCGAACTGGTGCAGACGGTCGGACTGACAGTAGCGGCTGGGATAAATGTAGGCGAGCGCCTCCGGCGGCAGCCCGGCGATCGGCACCTCGAAGACGCTGTCAGGAGACGCCACATGATGTACAAGGTCAACCACCGCGTCATAACGCACCGTCAGCGGCCCGGGCATTGCGCGCAACCTGGCATAACGGTTGCCGTGTCCTTTGTCGGCAAACAATGCAACATCAACTGGCTGGCTGACCTGGAGATTTTCTGAAACGAGAGACTGACGCGGGGTCTGCGCTGCATGGATATTGAATATGAAATCACTGACTTGTCCGAGGATTTCATACTGCAGTTCAATGAACAGTTTCAGTCGAACCATGACTATCTACGCCTTCCGCCAATCAATGTTCGACGGCATACGCCGCGACTCGAAATGCACTGCGCCGGCAGCGCCGGCGCAGGACCCCAACGGTTTTGCCGGCGTATGGGTCAGTCCTTGCCGACCTGGTTGCCGATCAAGCCGCCCACCGCAGCCCCGCCGACCGTGCCGACGGCGCTGCCGCCGGTAAGCACTGCTCCACCCACGGCGCCGATACCGGCACCGATGGCCGTGCTTTCGTCACGCGGGGACATTCCGGAACAGGCGCCGAGCGTGAGCAACAGCGCTGCGGAAACGGCCGTGGCCGTCATTCGTTTTGTCGTTTTCATTGGCTTACCTCTTGTTCGAACATGGAAGTTGAATGTGCTGCCTTGTTGCCGGGACCGGGCCTTCAACACATGCCCGGCCCCGTTATTCCGGTTGTTGCTTTACTTGAGGCGCATGTCGTTCTTGACCGAAGTGACGCCGGCAATTCCGCGCGTAACTGTAACCGCCCTGTTGATGTCGGCCTGGGAGTTGACAAAACCGCTGAGCTGTACCACGCCCTTGAAGGTCTCGACATTGATTTCGGCGGACTTCAGCGTGGGATCGTTGAATATCGCTGCCTTGGTCCTGGTCGTGATCACGGTGTCATCCACATACTCACCAACACTCGACTGCTTTGGATTCGATGCGCAACCGATCGTCGTGGCAAGGAGGAATGCGGCCACAACAGCGGATGCGCGTTTGAAGTATTTCATGAGGGTGACTCCGGATGATTGATGGGGTATTGCACAACCGGAGCATGGGCAGGTATGGCAAGGGCGTCTGTACGCTAAGCCACTGATCCCCGCCACATTCTTCAACTATATGTACGGAAACGAACTTATAGGAGTGTTGTGCTGCTATAAGATTGATTAAAACACTCTTTGCGCAACTGCGGAACGCCATTGCGTATTGCGCGCTGAATTCCAAAGAGGATACCCCCGATGCCCAGCCCCCACCATGTCACACAGAATCACCTGCTCGCCGCATTGCCCGCGGAAGACTTGTCACGCCTGCAACCCCATTTCGAACTCATCCCCTTGCCGCTGGGCTGGGCGGTCTACGAATCCGGACGCGATCAGGGGTATGTTTACTTCCCCACCACGGCCATCGTCTCGCTGCTCTACGTGATGGAAGACGGCTCGTCCGCCGAAATTGCGATTGTCGGCAATGAGGGACTGGTCGGCATCGCATTGTTCATGGGTGGCGAAACCACGCCGAGCCGCGCAGTGGTGCAAAGTGCGGGCTACGGCTACCGCTTGCGGGCCGCAGTTACGAAAAAGGAGTTCGAGCGGGGAGGTCCCCTGCAGCTTCTCTTGCTGCGTTACACGCAGGCCCTGATCACCCAGATGTCGCAGACCGCCGTCTGCAACCGCCACCACTCCCTGGAACAGCAACTGTGCCGCTGGCTGCTGCTGAGCATGGATCGGCTGCCGTCAAACGAACTGAGAATGACCCAGGAACTGATCGCCAACATGCTCGGGGTTCGCCGCGAAGGGGTCACCGAGGCTGCCGGGAAATTGCAGAAAGACGGCCTCATCACTTACAGCCGCGGCCATATCACCATCCTTGACCGGCCCGGGCTGGAAAAACGGGTATGTGAATGTTACGCCGTGGTCAAAACGGAAATGGACCGCTTGCTGGCACCCCCTGAAAATAAGGCTGCACGCCCCGCTGCAATGCCCTGATCCAAGCCCTATCGGATTCGTTACTGCGTTGTCACCAGTATCAACGGAAATAAGCGATTTAAGTGTATTTTCAGCTGTCTTTAATTAAAATTGGTGCTTGCCTGCAGCGCCATTACCGGGCCAAAAAGACCGTAATGTGGAACTTTTTGGCAAGTTAGCAGCCACTTCCTGTATCATCCGTTTCCCGCCTGTGGCGCCGCGGCCCAGAGCCCGCGCCTCACCCACAGACTATGCAATCCGACAAGGAGCTTTCAGATGCAAGCAATCCTGGATTTTTTGGCCAACGGTGGCGAGCGCCTCGACTCCGAGATCGCCTCCGCGACAGGTCTTTCGGTGGCGATCGTGCGCGCCCGCGTGGCTGACCTGCATGCCAAGGGCGCCGTAATGACCTGCCGCTCGATTCGTTACAAGGATGGCAAGGAAATCGAGGCTGTGCTGTGCCGTATTTCGGGATACATCCCGCCTGCGGCCCCCGGCCGCAAATCGAAGGCGCAGATGCCGCCGAAGACTGCTACGGTGGACTGACCCGCAGCCTCAGCTGCCCCCTGAAAAGCCCGCCCGCCGGCGGGTTTTTTTATTGCCTGCTGCGGTTGGCCCACGGAACACAGATTGCTGTCCGCTTCAACGATAATCCCGTCATGAATAACGACCAACTCCTGATCGTATTGATCCTTGCTGCAACCACAACCCTGTTCCTCTGGGGCCGCTGGCGCCACGACATGGTGGCGGTTGCCGCGCTGTTCGCCTGCGTGGTCGCCGGCGTGGTTCCTGCCGCAAATGCGTTCGCCGGCTTTGGCCATCCGGCGGTAATCACCGTCGCCTGCATCCTGATTCTCAGCAGCGGCCTGAAGAACTCCGGCGCGGTCGATGCCCTGATGCGTTACGCCGTGCCGACAGCGTCGGGACCCACCCTGACCATCGCCGCGCTCGCTGCGCTGGCTGCGCTGCTCTCCGCATTCATGAACAATGTCGGCGCACTCGCGCTATTGATGCCCGTGGCATTGCAGATTGCCGCAAAACAGTCCTTGCCGCCGGGAAAGGTTCTGATGCCGCTGGCCTTCGGCTCCATCCTCGGCGGCATGACCACGCTGATCGGTACGCCGCCCAACCTGATCGTCTCCGGATTCCGCCAGCAGACCGGTGCTGGCAACTTCGCGATGTTCGATTTCGCGCCGGTAGGCGTCGCCGTCACACTGTGCGGCGTGCTGTTCATCGCGCTGATCGGCTGGCGGCTGGTGCCGGCGCGCAAGCAGGCGGTCACGGAGGGGTTCGACACCGGCGCCTATCTCACCGAGGCCAAGGTTTCGGACGCCAGCAACGCGGCAGGCAAGCGTTTGTTCGAAGTCGACCGGAAGCTCGACGAGACCGGCGCTCAGGTCATCGGCGTAGTGCGCAACAACGTGCGCGTCAACGCGCCCAGCCGCGGCTGGATGGTGCGCGCGGGGGATATCCTGATCATCGAGGCCGAAGCCAGCGCCCTGCCCACGGCGCTGTCGGCGCTGGGACTGCGGCTCGAGGAAGACAAGCTGCCGCCGCCGGCCGAGGAGGGGACCGACAACACGCAGCCCGCAAAACCTGCGCCCGAGGGAGAAGGCAAGCCGGAACCTCAGGCAGCCGCCGAGGACGTCATCCTGATGGAACTGGCGGTGCTGCCGGGCTCGTCGCTCACCGAGCGCTCGGCCAGCGACCTGCGGCTGCGCACCCGCTATGGCATCAACTTGCTCGCAGTATCGCGCCAGGGCCGCCGCTCGCTGGCGCGGCTGCGCTCCATGCGCCTCGCTGCCGGCGACGTGCTGCTGATGCAGGGTTCGCCGGAGGCACTCTCGGAATTCGCGGCCAGCGCCGGCTGCGTGCCTCTCGCGGCGCGCGAACTGCGCATTCCCGACAAACGCCGAGCGCTCACCGCCTTCGGGATCATGGCTGCAGCAGTCACCGCCGCAGCGCTCGGCGTGCCCGCCGCACTCGCATTCATGGCCGGCGTGTTGGCATCACTGGCGTTGCGCACCGTTCCCCCGCGCAGCGCCTACGATGCCGTGGACTGGCCGGTGATCGTTCTGCTCGCCGCGCTGATTCCCGTCGCCGGCGCGATGGAAACTACCGGCGCCGCCTACGTGATGGCGCGTTTCATGCTGGAGCATATCGCCGGTGGCCATGTGATCGCCGGTCTGGTGCTGGTGTTAGTCGTCACCATGACGCTGTCGGACCTGATGAACAACGCAGCCACCGCCGCGGTAATGTGCCCCATCGCCATCAGTACCGCGAACCAGCTCGGCGTCAACTCCGATCCATTCCTGATGGCTGTCGCCATCGGCGCCTCCTGCGCCTTCCTCACGCCGATCGGCCACCAGAACAACACGCTGATCCTCGGCCCCGGCGGCTTCCACTTCGGTGACTATTGGCGTATGGGGCTGCCGCTGGAGTTGCTGGTGATCGCCGTCAGCGTTCCCTTGCTCCTGACTTTCTGGCCGTTTTAAGCAGAACGCACGGCAGGCGCGCCCTGCGATAACCAGTGACCGGACCGGCTCATGCCGGCCGATCCGGGGTGCGCGGATCGAGTTCGAGCACCACCGGAGAACTGGTGGCAACAGTCACGTAGGCCGCCTGCTGGTCAACCGGCAGCGAGGTACCTGTGCGCAGGCGCCACAAGCCAAACAGGGTCATCGCCGTCAGCACCAGTGCAAAATACACCAGCAATCCGCCGGGACCGTAAAAATCCATCATCACACCTGCGGCCAGAGGGCCCAGCACCGCTCCGATGCCGTGGACCAGCAGCAGCGTGCTCGCCGCCTCGAGCACGTCGTCCTGCGCGATGCGGTCGTTGATCAGGGCGACGCTCAGACCATAGATGGAGAAAACGAGGCCGCCGTAGAAAAAAGTGCAGAGGATCAGCGCCGTCACCGAAACCGATTTCAGCCCGTTGGCGAGCGCCGCGAGGATTGCCGCCAGCGTGCAGACAATGACCAGCACCAGCCGCCGGTCCTGCCGGTCCGAAGCATGACCCACCGGCCATTGCAGCAGTGCGCCGCCGAATATCGTGATCCCCATGAATGCGGCAACGCCGAGTTCGGTCAGCCCGATGCGCTGGCCGAACACGGCGCCCATGCCAAAAAATGCACTGTTGAGCAGCCCCGATACCAGCGCTGCCGCAGCGCCCAGCGGGGAAATTGCGTACAGCCGTTGCACGCTCATTTTCGGCACCGTCACCGGGCGCGGTTCCGGCGTCCGCGTGAACGCCACCGGGACCAGTGCGAGCGAGAGGAGTATCGACACCAGTCCCAGTGGTACGAAACCGAGCACGTCTCCGGCCAGCACCAGAAACTGACCCACCCCCATCGCCACCAGAGTCACGCCGACATAAGCGGCGAACACGCGGCCGCGGGCGGCATTCGGCGCCTGCACATTGAGCCAGCTCTCCATCACCATGTAGAGGCCGACGAGGCAGAAGCCGGTGATCATGCGCAGCAGCCCCCACACCCAGGGATCAATCGCGATCGCATGCACGATGGCAGTAGTCGAGGCGATCGAGGCCAGGGCGGTGAAGGCGCGGATATGGCCGACGCGGCGGATCAGCGCCGGACACAGCAGAGTACCGATGACGAACCCGGCGAAATACGACGACATCACCAGGCCGGTGGCTACGGTCGAAAAATTCTCGGCACTGGCCCGCAGCCCGAGTGCGGTGAAGAACAGGCCGATGCCCACCAGCAGGATGCCGCTGGCAAGCAGAAGGAAAAAGACCGAAGTCCAGGTTGCTGAGAGTTCGGATTTTGCAGACAAGGTGATTTCCCGGCGTAAGAAATGAGGAAAACGAAGATTCAGGGCACCGGATGTTCGATTTAAACACAGGCTCCCTGCACGGTCACGCCGACCGCATTCGCGAATTCCTGCCAATGCGAAATCCAGGACGCCAGCGATCTCGTGAACATTGAATCGAACTGCCTTGATGCAATCCGCGCGCTTCTCGGGCCAAAACCGGCAACCATCAGCGCTGGCGGGCCGGCGGCTCCTTGACCGGTTTGCGTGGCTGCTCCGGATTCCGGGGCGGGTCCTTGACCGGCTTTTCGTCCGGCTTCGGATCCGAAACCGGTGGTTGGTTTTCGCGGTCAGGCTGCCGCACGCCGGGATGGCGCCTGCCCGGCTGCTCGCTCATGATGCCCCCCGGTCCACGGTCATCATTCGGCCTGCGGCGTCGCCGGCCCACCGCTGCGGATATGCAGGTCACGCTGCGGGAACGGGATTTCGATGCCCTGCTCGCGGAAACGCTCGTGAATGGCCATGTTCAGCGCGCTCACCAGCCAGCCCTTGCGATGAACCTGCGAGTCACTCCAGACGCGCAGCTCAAACTCCAGCGCACTGTCGCCGAATCCTGTCATCCGGACCGCCGGCGGAGGATCCCGCAGGACTTCCTTCTCCTGCGCGGCGACTTCCAGCAAAACCTTTTCGACCTTGCGCACGTCGCTGCCATAGGAAACACCGACCGGCACCCGAAAACGCACCTTGCCGTCGTTGTACATCCAGTTCACCACGTTTTCAGTGATGAACTTGGAGTTCGGCACGATGATGGCGATATTGTCGTTGGTCAGCACCACTGTGCTGCGGGCGCCGATCTCAATGACGTCACCCTCGACGTCATTCACCTCAATCCGGTCGCCGATCTTGATCGGCCGCTCAAACATGATGATCAGGCCGGAGAAAAAATTGCTGATCACGTTTTGCAGGCCGAAGCCGACGCCAATGCCCAGCGCTCCAGCCAGCACATTGAGCGTGGTCAGGTCGATCCCGGCCGTCTGGAGGATTACCAGCAGGCCGATCAGCAGCAGCAGGTAACGAGCCAGGGTCCCCGCAGCCTGCCGCACCGCGATATCAAGGCTGGTGCGACTCAGCACTTTCTCTGCCAGGTTCTGCACCCACTTCGCGACCCAAAACAGCAGGACTGCAAAAAAAACCAGGTAAGCCACCAGCCACAGGGTGATTTGAGTGCCGCCCAGCGACAACAATGGCATTTCAAGCACGGCGCGCGCTCGATCCAGCCAAGCCTGCATATTGGTCATCAAGGCAACTCCGGGGAACGCCTGCGCATTTCGGACTTCGGGATGGAGGCGATATTAGCACTCCCTGATCGCGCTCCATTGTAGGGACGCGCCCGACCAATTCGGGCCGCGCGAGCATCCGGGCCGGATTCCCGGCTATCGGCTACGCAAACGGAAAGCAGGACGCACCGCACGGGGCTGACGCCCCGTGCATGGCCTGTGAGATGATTCAGGCAGAACACCATCGCCTTTGCACACGCGGAACCCTTCGGCACCGCGCATCGAGACACGACCTTGGCCAAAAAAAAATTCAAGCAAGCTGCCGGACAACCCGCACTGGGCTTTGGCAACAAGCCGGAAAAACTGGTGGTCACGCTGGACGCCGCAGTGCTCTCGGAACTCCGACGCCGTCATGAGGAAACCGGGGCCACGATGGCCGAGATGGTCCGCCGCGCGGTCAAATTCTGGATCGCCGGCACCAAAGCCGCTGCAGTTGCGACCGAAGAACACACTTTTCGGCGCGTCAACAAGGGGCGGGGCGGCGGCGGGACCGTTTAGAACCTATTGTGTAAACACCCACACTTGCGAGACCTGCGTAATTCCCTGGGGTTGCACCGGATCGCCTCAGCGGTATAGTGCGTTCCGCGTCATTTCCCCCTCTCCCCCTCCCGCAAGCGATGCGGGACAATAACGCCATGTCGCCCAGAATTCGCCGTATCACCGACAGCATTTTTACCCGTCTCATGCTGCTCGGGTTCTGTCTCGTGGTGCTGGGTATTGTCCTGCGCCACCACGCCTTGACGGATTTCCTGCGCAAGGATCTGGCCGCGGTGGTCGAGAGCCAGCAGCTCGCACTGGCGAGTTACGTCGCCCGCGATGTGGACGACAAGATCGTCCAGCGCCAGACCCTGCTGGAGCGTCTTGCCGTCGCGATGCCGCCGGAACTGCTGGAACAGCCCGAAAACCTGCGCACATGGCTCAGCAAACACTACGAATACCAGCCGCTGTTCTCCGCCGGCCTGTTCGTGGTCGATGCGCGCGGGGTCGCGCTGGCGGATTACCCGGTGCTTAATGGACGCGTGGGGGCCAATTATTCCGACCGCGACTACATCGCCGCCGGGCTGGCGGGAAAATCCTACGTCGGCCGCCCGGTGATAGGACGCGCTGCAAAGGAACCGGTACTGCCGATCAGCGCACCGCTCAGAGACCACAAGGGTGAAGTCAGAGGAGTACTCTCCGGCATCAGCGCGCTGGCCGAACCGGGCTTCCTCAATTCACTGCTGCAAAGCAGGATCGGCGAAACCACGGGCGGGTTTCTGCTGATCTCGTCACGGGACCAGTTATTTGTAGCCTCGTCCTGGCCGGAAATGGTTCTCAAGCCAACCCCGGCACCCGGAGTCAACCTGCTGCATGATCGGGCAATGGCGGGTTACCGCGGGGCGGGAATCACCGTCAATGCCGGAGGCGTGGAAGAAGTGGCGGCTGTCGTCACCGTTCCCAGCACAAACTGGTTCGTCGTCGCCCGCGTGCCGAGCAGCGAAGCCTTCGCCACCGTCGCGCGCACCCAGTCCTTCCTGGTAAGGGGAGGACTGCTGACGCTGCTGCTGTTCGCCATCCTCGTGCCTCTCGGCCTCTACCTTGTGTTCCGCCATCTGCGCCAGGCGGCAGAGCATGCCGACCGCATGACGCTGGGCGAACTGCCGCTCGAACCTCTGCCGCAGTACCGCCACGACGAGGTGGGGCACCTGATTGCCGCATTCAACCGTCTGCTGGCCAAGCTCAACCAGAATCAGGCCGAACTGGCGCGCATGGCGCACCACGACACTCTGACCGGTCTGCCCAACCGGGTGCTGCTCTCTGACCGCCTGCAGCAGGTGCTGGCCCAGGCGCGGCGCAAGAAAACTTCGGTGGGACTGCTGTTCATGGACCTCGATGGCTTCAAGGACATCAACGACAGCTTTGGACACGAGGCCGGCGACGAACTCCTGCGGCAGGTCACCGGCCGCCTCTCCGGTATCGTGCGCGGGGCCGACACGCTGGCACGGGTCGGCGGCGACGAGTTTGTCCTGCTGCTGAGCGATCTCGGCGACAACGCGGCAGACGTGGCCGGAATTGTATCGAGCAAATGCATCCACGCACTGAAAGCGCCGTTCGTGATCTCAGCAAATGAGTGCAGCATCGGCGTTTCCATCGGCATCGCCATCGGTGACGGAAACAGTAGCGCGGACGAGTTGCTGCTGACCGCGGATCACGCCATGTACGACGCGAAGAAAGCCGGCCGCGGCTGCTCTGTCATTCGCCAGGCCGGCGCCACCGCCGCGCCGGCGCCGGCCGCAGCAGGTGACAACTCGGATGCCGGCGGCATGCACGGCCTGCGTGATCGCCTGAAATGATTGCGCGTATAGTGTCAGCGGCATGCAGTAGCCGCTGCGTCCCACCCTCTTGTCCACTGCCTGAATGAAGGAAAGTCATGCTCACCATCTACGGTTCCACCAATTCCCGTGGCCTCCGCGTCATCTGGCTGGCCACCGAGCTCGGCCTGAAGTACGAACACAAGGACTGGCTGCCACGCTCGCCGGAAACAAAAACGACGGACTACCGCGCGCTCAATGCCGGCGGCCGCGTGCCGACCATCGACGATGACGGCTTCATCCTCTCGGAATCGATGGCGATCAACATGTACCTCGCAAAAAAGCACAAGAGCCCGCTCTATCCTTCGGACCCGAAACTCGAGGCGCTGTGCTGGCAATGGAGCCTGTGGGAAACCGATCTGCTCGATCGCCAGATCGTCACCTACGTGCGCCACAGCGTTGCTCTGCCGGAGGCGGAACGAAAGCCCGAGCTTGCGGAAAACGCCTGGCTGGAAGTCGCGCCGGCCTTCGACGTGCTTGATGCGGCGCTGGGAAAATCTCCCTGGCTCGCAGGGCCTGCGTTTTCAGTCGCCGATCTCAATGTCGCCAGCGCGCTTTACCGTGCACTGTCGATCGACACCAGCAAGTGGGCCAATTTCCACGCCTGGCTGCTGCGCTGCTGGGACCGCCCTGCGGCCAAACACGCGCGCGCCCTGCGCGAGCAATAGGCGATGAATTCGGGGCACATGCCCGGAATATAACTACTTGTTTTTATTGATATTTTCTGATTGTGCCGCCGCTTCGCCAGCGGTGGCACTACCCAGCGCCGCGGCGATCCGCTCGTCCATCGGGAAATCGCCGCAGGTATTGAAGGCACCCGCGCAGGTCCGGCCCGCCTTGCGTGCCTCGAGCGCGCGCGCGTAATAAATCTTCGCGACTTCCTTGAAACCAAGCCCCGTCGCCGCCTCACCAAGCATGAAGTAAGAGAAGTCGTTGAAGTAGCCGACCTTGACTACGCCCACCGCCAGCTCGCGCCACTGGCCCTTGTCGTGCATTGTTTTCCAGCTGCCGCGCTGGTAGCCGTAAGAAAACATGCAGTCCGTCGTGCAGCTGAACACTGCTTCGCCCTTGCGGAAACGCTCAAACTCTTCCGCGACAAACGTCATCACCTGCGCTTCGGCAGCCACACGCGCGGCGTATTCGTCCCGTGACACCCCGCCGAGAGGACGTTCGTTCGCCGCCATGCCGAGAAAATCAGGCAAGGGTCCTGCCGTTTTGCCGGACCGCGCTGCCTGATACAGCGGATCGACTTTCGCCACCAGCAGCTGCAGGCGCTGCATGCGGTTTTCCGGCGCGGGATGTGTGGAAAAGAATTCCGCCGGCGTATCCCCTTCCTTCGCCATTTTCTGCCACAGCGTCACTGCAGCCCGTGGATCGAAGCCCGCGCGCGCGGCGAGTTCGATGCCGATCTGGTCGGCCTCGGTTTCCGCCTCGCGGCTGTTGGGCAGCGTGATCGCCAGCGCGGCGGCCAGCGCCATGGTGTTCTGTGTGCGCTGGTAGTCCGCGGTATTGCGCGAACTCGCCAGCACCGACAGCAACGCAGTGCTGACGCCGACGGTCATCGCCATCGACATTTTCTCGCGGGTGTGGCTCGCCAGCGCATGGCCGATCTCATGGCCCATCACATTGGCGATTTCGTCGTCCGTCGCTTTCAATTTCTCCCAGAAGCCGGTGTAGATGCCCATCTTGCCGCCGGCCATGCAGAAGGCGTTCACCACCTTGGGTTCGTCGATGACCTGCACCTCCCAAGCCCAGCCTGCGGAGTCGGGACGGAAACGCACGGCCTCTGCGATCAGCCGGTTGGTGATTTCGCGCACGCGGGTAACCCGCGGCGAAGCGACTTCCACCTGATTTTTTTTCGAGAGCTGCCCGATCATGCTCGAGTAGGCCGACACTGCGCCCTGGATGGCCGCCTCTTCCGACATCAGCATCAGCTGGCTGCGCCCGGTAATGGTGTTGGTGGCGCAGCCTGAGGCCAGCACCAGTAGCGTGATCAGCAGCCCGCGAGCAAATCCAAATCCCTGTGTGCGATTCATGACTTTTCCTGGTGACGCACTTTGCCGGAACCCGGCAGCATGCCGTGCGCGACAGAGGCGCATTGTAACGATTCCGCCGGCTTACCCGGCGCCCAGCCCAGGTATGCACATATTGTTGTTTTTATTGAAAATTTAACCCAAACCCTAAGATGAACATGACGCGCGCACGATATTCCCCATAAAATCACGCCGAACCGCAACGCATTCCAACTACAGCGGTGGAGGAGAACACATGAATCTGAAGCACCGGCTCTGCTTTCCCCTGGCCCTTGCGCTGCTTGCCACAGCCCTGCCCGCACCGGCTGCGGAAAAGGAATGGCCGGTCAGACCTGTCCGCATCATCGTGCCCTATCCGCCCGGCGGCACCACCGATCCCACTGCGCGCGCCTTTGCCGGCTGGTTTGGCGAAAAATTCAACACCACCATCGTCATAGACAACCGTCCCGGTGCAGGCTCCACCATCGGCCACGGACTCGCGGCGAAAGCCACCCCCGATGGCTACACGCTGGTGCTCGGCACCTCCGGCGGGCTGGTGGTCAGCGCCGCCTTCGGCACCAAGCTGGCCTACGATCCGGTCAAGGACTTCTCGCCGATCGGTGTCGGCGTCTATGTGCCCTTCCTGATCGTCGTGCATCCTTCTGTACCGGCGCGTAACGTGAAGGAACTCGTCGATCTGGCCAAGGCGCAGCCGGGCAAGATCAACTTTGCCTCGCCCGGAACCGGCACGCCCAACCATCTCGGCATGGAACTGCTGACTTCAATGACCGGCGCGAAGTTCACGCATGTGCCATACAAGGGCGGTGGCGCCGCCACCACCGACCTGCTGGGCGGCCGCGTGCAGGCGATCTTCGGTGGCGCCGCACCCTGGCAGCCACATATGACGAGTGGACGCGCTCGCGCGATCGCCATCGGCCACCACGAGCGCCTGAAAACGCTGCCCGATGTTCCGGCCATCGCCGAGACCTATCCGGGCTTCAACAACACCACCTGGTACGGCTTCCTCGGACCTGCCGGAACACCGGCACATGTCGTCCGCAGGGTGAATGCCGAAATGAAACGTGCAGTGGAAGACCCCGGCATCGTCAAACATCTCGAAAGCATCGGCATGGTGCCGACCTGGACCTCACCGCAGGACATGGGGAAAATGATTCACACCGAGCTTGCGCGCTGGAAAAAAGTCGTGGCTGAAGCCGGCATCAAACCGGACTGAGATGAATCGCAGGAGCGCAGATCCCGGCTCTGACTGCGTCCTGACGCTGCCCGCATAAACTGTCGCGGCGCCGGGACCGCGGCATATGAGCAAGGTAAACCCCGACAACCACCACCGCGGTTGCTGCCGTCTAACGCAGGGAGTCGCGGCGCGCGTTCGCTACGTCTGCAAGTCGCGCTCCCTCCGTGGCCGCATCAACGCCCAAAGTGTTCATGGATCCACGGATGGCCGCAATGGGCAGCCCGCAGGATCTGCCCTTCGACACGAAACGGATGTTGGCTTCAAGACCCCTGTTCGTGCCTGATGCCTCCCCGGCGCAGGCGCAGACCGACGCGATGCACCTGGCCGTCTTCGATTTCGCGCACCACCAGCTGCGCACGCCCAAGGTCGGCACGATCGCCGACCACGGTGCGGCCACGGAACATCCGCGACAGATACGCAGCGAGCGTCATGTTGCCGATTTCATCGGGAATGACGATGCCGTAAGCCATGCCGAGGTCCGCCATGACCGCATCACCATTGAGTACGAAATCGCCAAAATAACGGTGCTCTTCCAGTCGGTCGGGTTCCAGATGGGGATCGAAGAGCTTGCCCAGATAAGTCAGGTTCTTCGTCTGTGCAAGAAGGTAGACATAGTCCTGCAGTTCGAACTTCAACCCGGGAAGCAGCGGCAGCGGCTCACCATTGCGCAGGACAACCATGACCTGCGCACGATCCGACAACCTCAGCTCTGACAGCTCGCGGCCCGCAATCTGGCTGCCTGCCCTGACCTCGTAACCCAGGATTTCGTGCTCGTAATGGCCCGGCGCATCCAGGGAAACCCGCTGCAGCGGCTCGATGGCCGGCGGCACCTCCAGGCGCAGCCAGCGCGCCGCCACGGCAATGGTCCAGCCCTGGAGCAGCAGCGACACCAGCACGATGAAAAAGGCCACATTGAAGTACAGCCGCGCGTGCTCGGTACCGTAGATCAGCGGGAACAGGGCCAGCACGACCGGCACCGCACCGCGCAGTCCGACCCAGCTGATGAACACCTGCTCCCGCCACGGCAGGCGGAAGGGCAGCAGCCCGATCATCACCGCGGCAGGGCGCGCCACCAGCATCAGGAAAGCGGCAATCGCCAGCGCCGGCCCGGCAACACTGATCAAATCACTCGGTGTCGCCAGCAGTCCCAGGATCACGAACATCACGATCTGGCTCAACCAGGCGAGGCCGTCGTGCACCCGCAGTATGTTCTGCGCCGAATGCAGCTTCGAATTGCCGAGCACCAGTCCGGCCATGAATATCGCCAGAAAACCGCTGCCACCGAGCTGCGCGGTCGCGGCGAAGATGATCAACCCGCCCGCCACTGCCAGCAGGGGATAGAGGCCGCTCGCCAGCGTCAGGCGGTTGATCAACCAGACCAGCGCCCTGCCACCGCCCAGACCCAGCACAGCACCGATGCCGAACTGCTGCAACAGCGAGAGCAGCACCGCGGCCTCGAATCCGGAGTGGCCTGCTGCCAGCAGGCCGATGACCGTCACCGTCAGGAAAATGGCCATCGGGTCATTACTGGCGGACTCGATTTCCAGTGTCGCGGCGACCCGCTGCTTCAGTGACAGCCCAGCGTTCCGCAGCAGGGAGAACACCGCTGCTGCGTCGGTCGATCCGACGATGGCGCCGATCAGCAGGCCCTGCAGCCAGTGGAGCTTCAGGATCCAGGCGGCAAACATGGCGACCAGCACCGCAGTGATGACCACGCCCAGCGTGGCGAGACTGACTGCCGGCCACAACGCGACCCGGAAAGTTTCCCTGCGCGTGCGCATGCCACCGTCGAATATGATCACGGCAAGCGCCAGCGTGCCGATCATGTAGGCCCTCTCGACGTCGTCGAAGCGGATACCGCCCGGCCCCTCTTCGCCGGCGAGCATGCCCAGCAACAGAAAGACAAACAGCAGCGGCGCGCCGAGCCGCGAGGAAATGTCGCTGGCAATGATGCTGATCAGCAGGATCAGCGCGCCAACAAGGATGGCTAGATTCCAGTACTCCATCGCTGGACCATACCAGAATCAATTTGGGACATTAAGCGCGGACAGCCCCTGGGCTTCAGCTCCCGGATTTCCTATCCGGCATGCGCCGGATGCCGCGCAAACGGCTGACGAGCTGCCAGGCAATAATCCCGCGCTGCAGCCAGACCGCACCACGGCGCGGTCGCAACAGCATCGCCATCACGCCCGCACCGGCAAGCAGCGCAGGGTGGCGACGGACGTAGCGCAGAATCGCGATGCCGCGGTCAGCCAGTGCGAGCCGCGGTTTCCACTGCATCATCTCCTGCTCGAGAACAAAGCGCTGCGCCGCCGCTTGCGACACCAGCCAGCGGCGGCGCTCGGCAATCCGTTCGAGCTCGCCGTTCATCGGCCGGGACCGAGGTGTTCGCGGTCTTTTGCCAGTTCGGCGATGCTGGCTTCGAACAGCCGCGGCTTGATGCGCAGCCGGTGCATGGCCATCCAGCCGATCCAGCCACCGCCCGCCAGGAATAGCGCAGTCAGTACGCCCAGCGCAGCAAGGCGATGGGTATCCCAGAACAGCACCACGACCATCAGCGTCAGCAACAACACGCCTACGCCGAGGCAGAACAGCGCGACCAGCGCCAGCAGCAGGATCGAACCCAGCCGCGAACGCTCCTCGGCGATGTCCGTGGACAGCAGCTCGAGGCGGTTGTGGAGGATGGCGGCGAGCGTCGCGCCCAGCGTTTTCAGCGAATCGAAAAGCCCGCCGCCTGCCGCCTGAGGATCGGACATGCCGGAATCAGCGCCGGCCGATCAGCATGCCCACCACGAGACCGATGCCGGCCGCGATGCCAACAGCATGCCAGGGATGGTCATGCACGTAGTCATCGGTCGCCCGCGCCGCAGCCTTGGTTTTCAGCAGCAGTTGTTCCTCGGCATCGAGCATTTTCACCTTGGCCACCTTAAGCGACTCCTCGATGCGGCTGCGCGCGGCAGCCAGCACCTCACCGCCCTGCCCGGCCGACGCCTTCAGCAGCGCTTCGGCGTCCGCCACAACGACCTTGAAGTCGCTGATCAGTTTTTCCTTGGAAACTTCCGGCGCATTGGCGCCCGACATATTGTTCGCATTCATGGCATTACCCTTTCCTGTGATGACGTTTTGACGATTGTAAAAGATTGCAAATCCGGTCCCCGCGGCCATCCCTCAACCCGGGAGCAGGCACTGGAGGCACACCCTAGAATCATGGGCGTAGCGCTCCCTCCGGCCATTGATCTTAATCAATATTGACACCTGCTCGGTTCGTGAGTTCACTGCTTCGTGCTTTCCGCCGTAATACCCGTTGGCCCTGCCGCAGCAACACCTAGCCCCTGCCGGACCAGCTCAATCAACTGCGCAGCCTCGCCAGCCGGGCAAGACAGAACTGGGTGAATGCCAGACCGCCCAGCACCGGCACCAGCAGGTTGACCACCGGCACGTAGAGCAGCAGCGAGACTATGATGCCGAGCATTAAGAGCTCGCCGCGGGAGCGCCGTACCAGCAGCGCGAATTCCTCCGGGCTGGCGTGTTCCGCCAGCGCGTCGTAGCGGAACAGGCGCTGGACCAGCCAGGCCGAGGTCAGCAGCGGCGCCAGCACCGCGCCGACGCCGGTCAGCCACAGCGGCAGCGTAAATATCCACAGCAGCGCAAACACCACGATGGCGCCCGCAGCATTGACCAGGCTGCCCGCCAGCGTGCCGCCCTCTGCGCGTGCGAGATTCGGGTGGTAACGCTCGGCGACGAAGCGAACGAGCACCGGTATCGCGAAAAATTCGGTCAGCAGCAGCGCGGTGACGTAGATGGCCGGCAGCAGCCCCACCAGCACCACGAAAGATGCCGTGTAGTCAATCACCCACAACGCGCTCCAGCCCTGCAGCCAGCCGGCAACGGTAGTCGAGGCCATCGCTGCGGCGATACCGCCGGTCCAACTGTCCCAGAACAGCCATCCCAGAACGGCCCACAGCAGCACGCTGCCGAGCATCGGCAGGAAAACGATGGCAACGATGCGCGGATGGAAAAGGTTACGGGTGGCGCGGGAGATTGCGGTAATGACGTCCTGCATCAGAAAGTCCCCCATAACAGCGGGCCGATCACCGGTGTCGGCAGTCCGGCGAACTGCGCGATGACTTTCCTGGAGATCCGGAAAATCAACACTGGGGTGAACGCGTCCAGCATGCATGCTCCTCCGTTGAGATGACGCTATTGTAAACGTCGCTGCCGCCTTAACCGTCGGGTTAGAATGCAGTCCATGCCTGCAGGACAGAACAAGAAAAGCCCCGCCTCACTGACGCGCGCGCCGGCATGGCGCGATCTCGCCGCACACCGCAAGACCTGGCAGGACCGTCACCTGCGCGAACTGTTCGCTGCCGACCCGCAGCGGTTTGAGCGCTTCTCGGCCGAAGCCTGCGGCCTGCTGCTCGATTATTCGAAGTGTCTGGTCGTACCCGAGACCATGGATCTGCTGCTGGCGCTGGCCCGCGAGCGCGATGTCGAGGCGCGGATTGCCGACCTGCTCGCCGGCAAGCGCGTCAACACCACCGAAAAACGTGCCGCCTGGCATACCGCGCTGCGCGCCGGCCATGCCGCGCCGCGCGAGGTGCGCAGTGTGCTCACGGCCATGCGCGCATTCGCCGGCACACTGCGCGAAGGTGCCTTGAAGGGCGTGAGCGGCCGCGCAATCCGCGATGTCATCAGCCTCGGCATCGGCGGCTCCGCTCTGGGCCCGGCGCTGGCCGCTGATGCCTGTGCCGCGGACGGCAACACGCCGCGCGTGCATTTCGTGGCTGCGCCCGGAGAACCCCTGACGCGGACGCTGGCGTCGCTGGAACCGGAAACCACGCTGGTCATCATTCAGTCCAAGAGTTTTTCGACCCGCGAAACCCTGCTCAATGCCCGTGACGTGCGCACCTGGTTTCAGGCCGGATTCGCAGCCTCGGACTATGGCGCGCATTTCGCCGCGGTAACCGCAAATGCCGAGGCCGCGCATGCTTTCGGCGTGCCGAAGGAACGGATATTCCCGATGTGGGACTGGGTCGGCGGCCGCTATTCGCTGTGGTCGGCTGTCGGCCTGCCGGCGATGATCGCGATGGGCGCCGATTGTTTCGACGACATGCTCGCCGGAGCCGCCGCAATGGATGCGCATTTCGCGGAAACACAGCCGCAATACAATCTGCCAGTGCTGATGGCGCTGACTGGTGTGTGGCATGCCAATTTCTGCGGCATGGACTCACGAGCGGTGGTGCCCTACTGCCCCGGGCTGGAATTGCTGCCTGCCTGGCTGCAGCAACTTGAAATGGAAAGCCTCGGCAAAAGCGTCAGCCGCAAAGGCAAGTCGCTGCGCCATGACAGCGGCGCGGTGCTCTGGGGCGGTGCCGGCACCGAAGGCCAGCACGCCTACTTTCAGATGCTGCACCAGGGCACACGCCCAGTGCCGGTCGATTTCATCGCCTGCTGCTCGCCGCGAAGCAAGTCCTCCTGGGGGACGCCGCGAAGCGAGGCCGATGCCGACACCCACACGCTGCTGCTCGCCAACTGTTTCGCGCAGTCGGCCCTGCTGGCACAGGGCGTGACCACCGCCGACACCACGGCTGCACTGCTCAGTGGAGGCGCGGGCGAGCGCGAAGCCGCGCGGCTCGCCTCGCATCAGGCCCTGCCCGGCAACCGGCCAAGCAACACCCTGCTGCTGGATGCACTGACACCGCGCAGCCTCGGCGCGCTGCTCGCACTGTACGAACACCGCACCTTCGTCCAAAGCGCGATCTGGGACATCAACGCCTTCGACCAGTGGGGCGTCGAGCACGGCAAGACACTGGCAGACAGCCTGCTGCCCGAGTTTTCATCACCCGCCGCCACAACGGCCCACGACGCGTCGACCAACGGATTGGTGAATTACGTTAAAAGGATGAACCCTGCCAACCCTTAGCCACAGAGGTCACAGAGCACACAGAGGACTGCAAAACCCAAAGACCGGGTTGGGTTTTTCTCTGTGCTCTCCGTGTCCTCTGTGGCTGAACGCTTTTGACTTTGTTTTCCCAAGGAGCACACCATGAACGACGAAGTCCTCAACATGAGCATCCGCAGGTTCCTCAAGACCGTCGGCGTCAATTCGCAGCTCGCCATTGAGAAGGCGGTACGCAAGGCGATCGAGGACGGCAAGCTGAAGGGCAGCGAGACGCTGCCGGTGGCGATGACGCTCAGCGTCGGCGCGCTGGCACTGGAAGTGAAATTCGACGGCGACCTGAAACTGGACTGAAGACCGCGGAGGCAGATCCTCAGATCTTCATGATCTGTTCGCGGTAGTAGCGCAGCTCGGCGATGGATTCGTGGATGTCGGCGAGCGCCTCGTGCTTGCCGTGTTTAATCATGCCGGCAACAACCTCCGGCTTCCAGCGCCGCGCCAGTTCCTTCAGTGTGCTGACGTCAATCAGCCGGTAGTGGAAATACTCATCCAGCTTCGGCAGGTACTTGACCAGGAAACGCCGGTCCTGGTGCACCGAGTTGCCGCAGATCGGCGACACGCCCTTCGGTACATGCTGCTCCAGGAAGGCAATCATCTGCTCCGCTGCCTGCACCTCGGTCAGTGTTGAAGCCTTGACCCGGTCAATCAGACCGGATTTCCTGTGGGTCGATTTGTTCCAGTTGTCCATGGCATCAAGCAGAGAATCGGGCTGGTGGATCACCAGTACCGGCGCCTCAGCGACGGTGTTGAGCTGGGAGTCAGTGATGACGATCGCGATTTCGAGCACGCGCTCGATCTCGGGGTCAAGTCCGCTCATCTCCATGTCGATCCAGATGAGGGCGTTGGGATCCTGTGCCATAATGATTTTGTCGTTCGGGCCGTGAATTTTCAGACACGCATTGTGTCATAAGGCCGAAACCCCCAGCCAGAGAATATGCATACATTCGGATTGATTTTCCTCGCAGCCCTGCTGCTGACAACCGCTACCCGGCTGTGGCTCGCCGCGCGCCACGCCGCGCATGTGCGCGCCCACCGCGACAGCGTGCCGGCGCAGTTCGCCGACGTGATCAGCCTCGATGCGCACCAGCGCGCGGCCGACTACACCGGCGCCAAGACCCGCTTCGCGATGATCGACTTGCTGGCGGGGGTCGCGGTCACGCTGATCCTCACCTTCGGCGGCGGCCTGCAGGCCCTGCACAATGTGAGTGCGGCCTGGTTCGAACCCGGCATCCTGCGCGGCCTTGCACTGATCGCCGGCGTCGCGCTGGTAAGCATGGTGATCGACATCCCCTTCAGCCTCTACCGCACCTTCGTGATCGAGGAACGCTTCGGCTTCAACAAGATGACGCCGAAGCTGTTCTGGAACGACTTCGTGAAAAGCCTGGCGCTCGGCACCGCGCTCGGCCTGCCGCTGGTCGCCACCGTGCTGTGGCTGATGGAGCGCATGGGCGAATGGTGGTGGCTTTACGCCTGGCTGGCGTGGATGGCCTTCAACATCGTCATGCTCGCGGTCTACCCGACCTGGATCGCGCCGCTGTTCAACAAGTTCTCGCCGCTGACCGACGCCGCGATGAAGGAACGCGTCGAACGCCTGCTCGACCGCTGCGGCTTCAAGGTCAAGGGCCTGATGGTGATGGACGGCTCGCGCCGCTCCAGCCATGGCAACGCCTATTTCACCGGCTTCGGCAAGACCAAGCGCATCGTGTTTTTCGACACCCTGCTGTCGCGTCTGGAACCGTCGGAGGTAGAAGCTGTGCTCGCCCACGAGCTCGGACACTTCAAACTGAAACACGTGATCAAGCGCATCACATGGATTTTTGCCGCGAGCCTCGGCTTTCTGTGGCTGCTCGGCTGGGTTCTTGACAAGCCCTGGTTCTACGAAGGCCTCGGCGTTGCATCGCCGTCAACAGCGATGGCGCTGGTGCTGTTCTCGATCGTGATTCCGGTGTTCACCTTTCTGTTTCAGCCGCTGGGTGCAATGATGTCGCGCAAGCACGAGTTCGAGGCCGACGCCTTCGCCGCGCAGTACACTCCTGCCGCCGACCTGATCTCGGCACTGGTCAAACTCTACAAGGACAATGCCTCGACGCTGACCCCGGACCCGCTGCATTCGGCGTTCTACGATTCCCACCCGCCCGCCACCTTGCGCATTGCCCGCCTGCAGCAGGCGGCAGCCCGCTGAACGCAATGGCATGAGCGACCTCGCGCAGAAGAAATGCCAGCCCTGCGAAGGCGGTGTCTCACCGCTGAAGGCGGACGAGATCGCCCTCCTGATGAAGCGCCTCAAGGGCTGGTCTTATACCGGCAGCGTGCTGACCAAGACCTTCGAGTTTCGCAATTACCACGAGACCATGGCCTTCGTGAACGCGACGGCCTGGATCTCGCAGCGCGAGGATCACCACCCCGACCTCTCCGTCAGCTACAACAAGTGCCGCGTCGACTACATCACCCATGCGATCGGCGGGCTTTCAGAAAATGATTTTATTTGTGCGGCAAAAATCGATAGCCTCTTCGAAATTTGATTGCGGGCAGATGATGACCAACCTCTTCATTCCAGCCGCCGCCAAAATAGACGCTCTGCTTGACCTCTGACCACAGCCAGCAGGGCCAGATCACCGCCGCCTACGGCCGGCGCTTCCTCGTCGAATGCGTTGACGGTCGGGTGCGCGACTGCAGCACCCGCGGTAAACGTACCGACTATGCCTGCGGCGACCGCGTGACTGTCAATTGCAGCGGCGACGACCAGGGTGTCATCGAGTCCTGCGCAACGCGCGATACCCTGCTCTACCGCTCCGACGAATGGAAGCAGAAGCTGATCGCCGCCAATGTCACACGCATGGTCGCGGTGGTCGCCCCGGTGCCCTCCTTCGAGCTCGACGTACTCGACTGCTGCCTTGCCGCCGCCGAGCACGCCGGCATCGGACCGTTGATCGTGCTTAACAAGGCCGACCTGCTGGAAGCGGCAATCTCGGAAAAGACACTGGCGCCGTACACCGCCATGGGTTATCCGCTGCTGAGGCTGGTCGCGCGCGACGGCGTCGATGCGCTGCGGCCGCATCTGGCCGGGCAACGCAGCGTGCTGGTCGGCGAATCAGGCATGGGCAAGTCGACAATCCTCAACCAGCTGGTACCGCAGGCCGAAGCCTTGACCCGGGAAGTATCAGCTGCGCTCGGCACCGGCAGGCACACAACCTCGCATGCGCGGCTGTATCACCTCGACGCCACAAGCGACATAATCGACACACCGGGCGTACAGGCCTTCGGCGTTCATCACCTCGGCGTGGAAGAACTCGCAGCAGCCTTCATCGAATTCCGCCCCCATCTCGGGCAATGCCGCTTTCGCAACTGCCGCCATCTCGAAGAACCGGGCTGTGCGCTGGCCGCAGCGGCGGAATCCGGTGCGATCACCCCGCGACGCTTCGCGGCCTATCGGCGGCTGGCGGCGGAGAATCTCGCGCGGCAGAAAAAGTACTAGGAAAAAACAGAATCGAGGAATTAATCCTCACGCCCTGGATTCCGGCTCACCCCTCAAGGGGACTTCCTTCGGGGCGCATCCAGGCTACGATCCCTGGATTCCGGCGTTCGCCGGAATGACGAAATGGAGGTCTTCACACATAAACCGTCATTTCGGACACGCGAAGCGTGAGCCGGAATCCAGGAAGTTGAAGCCGCTAGCAAACCGGAACGCCCTCAGCCGAGCGCGCGCGCCATCGACGCAAGCAGCAGCAGGAACAGCCAGATCACCAGTGCGCGCCAGATCAGGCCCACCACAGCGCGCAGGTCCTCGACCTCAACATTTTCGCCGATGCCCATCTCGGGCCGCTGGTTGAGCATGCCATCCTCGCGCAGCGGGCCGCCAAGCCGCACCCCCAGCGCGCCGGCACCGCTCGCCAGCACCACACCCTCGGCATCACGGCCCCAAGCTCCGGACTGGGTGCGCCAGCAGTAGGCCGCATCCTCGAAGTTGCCGGCGATCGCAAAACTGGCTGCGGTCACCCGCGCCGGCAGCCAGTCGATCCACAAGAATGCGCGCTCGGCAAAGTACGCAAAAGCGCGCTTTTCCGGATCCACCTGGCGGCCCCAACGTTCGGCAAGGATGTCCGCAGCGCGATAGACCACCGGCCCGACCGGACCCAGCACCACGAACCAGAAAATCGGGCCGAGCACATAACGATGCGCCTGCAGCAGGCCGAGCTCGATCGCCACCCGCGAAATTTCCGCGGCATTGAGTTCGTCGGCCGGCACACCGCGCCAGCGGCCAAGCACGTCGCGCGCGGTGGCAATGTCCTGCTCGCGCAGCGCCTGCGCGATTTCGGTAAAGCAGTGGCTGAAGCGGCGAAAGCCCATCGCGATGTACAGCACCGCGACGCTCCAGGCCAGCGCCAGCAGCACGTTCACCTGGCGCAGCAGCGCATAAGTGATGATCGTCACCAGCGCCAGCGGCAGTACCGCCACCAGCCACGCGATCATGCCGTGGCTCGCCTGCAGTCCGTTGAAGCGCTGCTCGAGGATGTCGGCATAACGCTCGTAAGCGGCGTACAGCGGATTGCCTCGGCGCAAGGGCCAGGCCTGTTCCAGCAACAACGCCAGTACCAGCACGAAGAATTTCATAAAAATTTATTTAAAATCAGGTACTTGTAAACGACATCGGCTCCTTCCCCCACCGCTTGGTGGGGGAAGGTTGAGATGGAAAGCTGCGAAAAATAAAAATCATTCTGCCGTGCATTCGAAAACGCGAACATCACTGCGGATAATCAATCGTCACGATCTCAACTTCCGTCTCGCCTGCCGGGCGCCGCCACTTGACGATGTCACCGACGCGCGCACCGAGCAGGGAGCGCGCCAGCGGTGAAGCCCAGCTGATGCGGCCGGCAGCAACATCGGCCTCGTCGTCGCCGACGATGCTGAAGGTTTCGACGCTGCCGCCCGTCTCCTCGACTTTCACGGTGGCGCCGAAACGCACCTCGCCACGAGGATGGTGCGCCGGATCGACCGGTTCCGCGCGTTCGAGCTGCGCGACAAAATAACGCTGGTCGCGCTCGACCTCGCGCAACTTGCGCTTCGCTTCCGAATCATCTCCCGACAGCGCCTTCAACTGCTCGTGCTGTTCCGCGAGTTCGCGCACCCGTGCACGCAGCTGCTCGAGGCCCTGCAGCGTGACGTAGTTGGCATGCGCAGGCACCGGCCGCTCGGGCAACTCTCCGGCAGCGAATTCGTCGTCACTCTCTTTTACAAATGCGCGGCTCATGTCGACTTCCCGCCGTCCACGCCGGGACGGCAACGCGTTGAACAAGGGATTTTTTGCACCGGCTTTTTGCGCCGACACCAGGTGCCGGCGCACGGCTCTGTTATACCGGCTGGGCCGGCGACTGGCAACCGCCCGCAGTGCGGCACCACAGCAACGTACGGTTGTTGGCAGGCATCGCATGGTCGGTAACAAACACCAGCCCCGCGGCTGCAGCCAGTGCGTTCACTGCCTCGAAATCGCGGATGCCGCTGCGCGGATCGCGTTGGCGCAGGTGGGCGTCGAATTGTGCATTTGATGGCGCTGTATGGTGGCCTCCGTACCGAAAGGGCCCGTAGACCGCGAGCACACCGCCGGGCTGCAGCACCCGTCCTGCACCGCGAAAAAAATGTTCCACTGAAGGCCAGCCCATGATGTGCAAGGTGTTTGCGCTGAACAGGCCGTCGCAGGCACTGACCGGCCACTGCGCATCATCCACATTCAGCTCCCGCGGTTCGCGCAGATTGGGCAAAGCTGCCGTGTCGCGCCAGGCAGCGATGCCCGCCAGATGCTCCTGCCGGTCCGTGGGCTGCCACTCCAGATGCGGCAGGGCGGCAGCAAAAAACACCGCATGCTGGCCGGTGCCCGACCCGATCTCCAGCACCCGCTTCGCACGGGCAAAAGCCCCGCGCAGCACCTCGAGGATGGAACCACGGTTGCGTTCGCAGGCTTCGGACCAGGGCTTGTGCGCCATCACGAACCGCCATGGCCGAGGAAATCCAGCAGGCCGTCCTTCTGCGCCATGGTGTCGCTGTAGCCGAGCCGGATCAGCTCTCGGCAATAGGCGCGTTCGAACAGCAGGTACGACACCAGATTGGAACCGTTGCGTCGCATCGCGCCGACAGTCTGCAGCAGCCCGCGGATCACCCGCGGCAGCTCCTGCGCATGGCGCGCGGCAATCTGGCTCAGCGGCACACTGGGCGTGATCACCCGGACGTCGATGCTGCGCAGCGGATAACCGTTTTTCTCCAGCGCCTCCGGCGGAATGATCGCCAGCGTGCGGTTGATACGCTGCAGGCGCTCGAGATCGGCCTCCAGTGCATCGAGGAAAATGCTGTCGAGCGCGTGGCCGGCAATCTGTGCGAGCGAAGGATAACCGTCCGACTGCACGCGCACCGCCGGCTGGTTCGCCTGGCGGCCGACACCGATCACCAGCAGGCGGCCGGCGCCGAGATGCAGCGCCGGGCTCACTGGCGCGATCTGGCGCATCGAACCGTCGCCGAAATACTCGCGGTTGATCCGCACCGGCGGAAAGATGAAAGGCAGCGCGCTGGAGGCCATCAGGTGCGGCAGGCCGATCGGCATTGCCACGCCAACACGGCGCGCGCGCTCCCAGGCGGCGAGGCTGGAGTGGCCTTGATAGAAAGTCACCGACTGGCCGCTGGTATAACCGGAGCAGGTCACCGCGAAGGCCTGCAGGTACCCGGCCTCGATGTTGCGCCCGATCGCCGGAAAATCGACATGGCGCTCGAGCAGATCCGCAAGTGGCGAATTGTCGAGCAGCGACACCGCGCCGCCGGTCAGCCGCCCGCCGGAAAGCGTCGATAGCAGCCAGCGCGCGCTGTTGCCCAGCGCGCCGCGCACATCGGCACGATAGACATGGCCGACATGGAAGTTCTTCCACACCGCCATCAGCCGCCGCACGCCGCGGCGGAAATTGCCGGCGTCAGTGGCGAGCACTGCGGCGTTGATCGCGCCCGCCGAAGTGCCGCAGATGATCGGGAATGGATTGGGCGCGTCCTTCGGCAGCAGGTCCTCCAGCGCGCGCAGCACACCGACCTGATAAGCGGCGCGCGCGCCGCCGCCGGTCATGATCAGCCCGGTCGTCGATCCGGTCCTGACGGGTACATTCATTATTCAGAACGCCCGACAAAATCACACTTCGTGCACCATGCCCGTAGCCCTGAGGAAGGCCGAAGGCCGGGGTCCGGGGCTGCGGCAGCCCATGGCGACGACCGCCCCGGATTCCACTTCGTTACTTCCGGGCTGCAGCCCCGTAATGCGCTTACCTTGCCGGTAGATGGGAATTTCATTAGTCAGGTGCTCTGTACGATTTTTGCCGCGATAAAAGTCATCCTGTCATTTCCTCTATACCTGCACCGGCACCGCTGCCGTCACCGGCACCGCCTGCAGCAGTTTTACCAGCACCTGCGGCGCAATGCCCACCAGAAAACCGCGGCTGCCGCCATTGATGTAAATGCCAGACAGATCGAGCACCGTGCTTTCGACATACACCGGCATCTTGCGCCGCGCGCCGAAGGGCGAGGTGCCGCCGACGCGATAACCGGTATGGCGCTCCGCCACTTCCGGTTTGCAGGGTTCTATTTTCTTGGCACCGATGATGCGCGCCAGCGCCTTGGTCGACACCTCGCGGTCGCCGTGCATCAGCACGATGCAGGGTTTCGTATTCTCATCCTGCATCACCAGCGTCTTGATCACCGCATGCTCGTCGACACCCAGCTCGCGTGCCGACACCGCGGTGCCGCCGCGCTCCTCGTAGGCATAAAAGTGCGGTGTGAAATCGACGCCGGCGGCACGCAGCGCCAGCACCCCCGGCGTTGAAGGCATGCGCTGTGCACTCATCGCGTCTTCATTTGCCGCTCATTTGCCCGTCAGCAGCCGGCAAAGGCTATAAAGCATGCCCGCCGTGGCGCCCCAGATGTAGCGCCCCTCGTAGGGAATCGCCAGGTAATGGCGGTGGCGGCCGCGGAAGCGGTACTCGCGGCGCTGGTAATTCGCCGGATCGAGGAAATGCGCGAGCGGCGCCTCGAAAATGTCCGCCACCTCGAAAGCGTCGGGCTTCAGTTCGAACGGCGGCTCGACCCAGCCCACCACCGGCATGATGCGAAACCCCGAAGGAATTTCGTAACCGGGCAGGCGCCCAAGCAGCGCGATGCGACCGCGCTCAAGCCCGATTTCCTCCTCGGTTTCACGCAGCGCCGTCGCTTCGCGGTCCGGATCGCATAGCTCGACGCGCCCGCCGGGAAAGCTGATCTGGCACGCGTGATCGCGCAGGTGCGCCGTGCGCTGGGTCAGCAGCAGCTGTACGCCCTGCGGCCGATTCACCAGCGGCACCAGCACCGCGGCCTCGGTGACCTTGGTGCCTTCTTTCAGCGAGATCGCGTGCAGGTCATGTTCTTCAGGCGGCGGCGCCGGACGCGACAACCCCTGCCGGATGTCATCCAGGGTCAGGGGCAAGGCTGCGGCGCGTTGAACGACGGTCGACATGGCAAAAGATTCTACCCGCAACGGCAGCGGCATTTTCATGCCACACTGATGCCGCAATGCGTCGCAAAAGCTTCACAACACTGCTTTTTTCCGAATCCACCTGAAGGAGAAACAGCATGAGCAAGCTCACCGCATCCGCCCTTGCCGCAGCCCTGGTATTCGCCAGCAGCAATACCCTCGCCTTTCACTGCCCGGCAGACATGAAGAAAATCGACGCAGCGATGTCGAAAAACCCGAAACTCTCCGCCGAACAGATGGCCGAGGTGAAGAAGTACCGCGCCGAAGGCGAAACCCTGCACAAGGCCGGCAAGCATCAGGATTCCGTGAACACCCTGGCCAAGGCGATGAAAATCCTCGATATCAAATAGCCAACAAAACCGTTCCCTCGCCCCCGCTTGCGGGGACGAGGGAACACTCGAAGCTAAGCAGGGGGGCAACCACGACCCAGTTGAGCTTGCCACCGGCTCAATTCGGCACTTTTTTGCACCCCACCGCAATCACCCCGCCCTGAAACACCTGTGCCTCAATACCCCCCCCTGCACCACCCCGCATCGCTATATAGCCGCCACTGAATTGTCACTCAGGTAGCAGATTCCGGCGTGCCGCTGCGATACTGTTGCGCAATGAACCGCTTTTTCGCGCTTATGGAAAGGCTGGACGGCGGATCCGGAACAGTCAACGAATAATAACAATCGCGTACAACCCGTGAAATCCCCTTATGGTCCTGCATCCGCAGAAACTCTGCCGGAGGATTCACGGGCGCAGTAATGCAATTACTCAATTTCAGGTCAACAACAACAGCCTGTACCGAGGTTCCTGATGGTCCGACATGACATTTCTGATGCACGCCTGCTTGCGCTGACCGGTGGAGCGGTGGCAGCGATCTTCGCGTGGTTTGCCGTGCGCCCGCTGTTGCCGGAGGCCTGGCGCGTGCCGGGGAGTCCCGAACTGTATCTGACCGGCATCGCCGGCGTGGCTTTGCTGCTGGTTCCGGTTGCGTTCGTGCTCATGAAACGCGGCGGTCGCAGCGCAAATCCGCTTGGCTGGTTCAATGCGCATGTGGCCTGCTCCCTGGCCGGCATGGTGCTCATCGCCGTGCACTCGGGCGGCTTCCTGCGACGCCCGCCGGCGCTATTGCTGCTGGCGCTGGTCGCACTGGCCGTTCTGGGGGTATGGGCGCGCGTTCGCGGCTCGCGGCGCATGGCTGCAACCTTTTCGACCAAAGCCCCCGCATTCCGCGTGCCGGATTCCGCCACGCGCGACAGACTGAAGCAGATCATCGCCGAGAAGCGGCGTCTGCTGCAATTGCTTGACCCGCAGGCGGCTGAGGGCACGTTTTCGGCAAACCTGCCGCATTTCATCCGCCATCCACGGCTGGCCATGGCCTACCGCCGGCTCTCACGCGAGGAGACGCTGCTGCTGGGCACGAGACAGGCCGTATCGGCAGCGCAGGCATGGTGGCGACCGCTGCACATGGCGCTCGCCTGGCTGTTCGTGGCCGGAATCGCTGTACATGTGATCACGGTCACTTTTTTCGCCGGATATGTCGCGGACGGCGGCCCGATAACCTGGTGGCACATCACAGCCTGGGGAAAATGAACATGGATACGGTCAACCGCGAACCTGCTGAACGCCTTGCCCTTCTAATTGACCTGGAGCGCTGCACCGGCTGCAAAAGCTGCGAGGCAGCCTGCAAGCAGGAACACGGCCTTGGCCCCGGCGAGTACCGCAACAAGGTGGTCTGGGCCAGCGCACTCGAGGAAGAGGGACTTGCCTTCCTGACGCTGACCTGCCAGCACTGCGAACGGCCTGCCTGCCTGCGCGCCTGTCCGGTCAATCCGAAGGCAATCACCAAGGATGCGGTGACCGGCATCGTACGGGTCGACGAATCGCGCTGCACGGGCTGCGGTGAGTGCGTGATAGCCTGCCCGTACAGCGCCATGGGCTACGATCCCAAGGGCCATCATGCGGTCAAGTGCAACCTCTGCGAAGAACGACGCGCGGAAGGTGCCGCGACGACGGCGTGCGCCAGCGTGTGTCCCACCCAGGCGATACGTTTTGGCAAACGCACCGAACTGCTCGCCGAGGCGGCAGCCGAAGGCAGGGCACCACGCGACCAGGACCACTTCCTGCTCGGACCTGCGACAATTTACCTTGAACGCCTGCCGTCACTGGATGCCGCCACGACGGGAAGGATACCTGCCCGCATTCAGCCCCAGGATACCCGCCGCCCCGTATTCATGGATGCCCGTGACTCCCAGGCCACGGTGATGAAGTCCGTTCCGGCATTCCCCTACGGCAGCCCGCGTGAAGAGGTGACCGCTGACCGCGTGGTGCCAGGCGGCTGCAACATCTGTTTCAACTGCTGCAGTGTGAACTTCCATTTCAAGGGCGACGAACTCGTTCGCATCACCGGAAACGACAACGATCCACTGCTCAAGGGCCGCGTCTGCGCGAAATCTCAGCTGACGCTCCAGCTCTACCACAGCGAGCATCGCCTGCGTCATCCCCTGAAGCGCGTGGGTGCCCGCGGGGAAAATCGTTTCGAGCGGATCTCCTGGGACCAGGCACTCGACGAAATCGCGGAAAAACTGAAAAAAGTGCGCGACGACTACGGGCCGGAAGCGCTCGCCATGTTCATTGGCACACGCACCGGCACACTCGATGGCCGGGGCTACACCCGGCTCTTCGCCCAGATGTGGGGCACGCCCAACAAGGATGGCACCGATCCTTTCTGTGGGGCGGCCAAAAGCGTCGCGTTCGAATTGACCCAGGGACGGGTCGGCAGCGGCAACAGCTACACCCCGGGCGACATCGGTTCGGCCAGCCTTTATGTCTACATCGGTGACAACCAGGCGGAAACGCGGCCGGTCTATTTCGGCATGGTCAACGACTGGCGCATCCGCAACAACGCCAAAATGGTCGCGGTGGATCCGCGGCTGACGGTGACGGCGTCGAAGGCCGACCGCTGGCTCGCCATCCGGTCCGGAACGGATATGGCCCTCGGTCTGGCAATGTGCCAGCACATACTCCGGAACAACCTCCACGACGCACGTTTTTGCAGCGACTGGATCCTCGGCTTTGAGAAATGGCGCGATTTCATACTCGAGCGCGGATACACGCCCGAATGGGCCGAACCGATCACGGGGATTCCCGCCGCCGAGACGCGCAGGCTCGCCGAGGAAATCGCCGCCGCTGACGGCTGCGTGATTTTCGCGAGCCGCGGCATCAACCAGCACACCAACGGCACGCAGACCAACCGGGTACTGATGTTCCTCGCCGCCATTACCGGCAACTGGGGACGTCGCGGCGGCGCCTACTTCAACATGACACACGGCAGCCCGATCCGGGCGAACGCGCCCCAGCACCGCCGCGCCAAGATCAACCGCCAGAAAGTTCGGCGCAGCCCTGCCGGCTGGACCGATGCGATGCTGCACGGCAAGCCGTATCCGCTGCGCGCGCTGATCGCCTGCAACAATCCGCTCGCGCAGTGGCCGGGGCAGGACAAGGTCCGCGCAGCGTTCGAGGCGCTCGACCTGCTGGTCCATATCGAGCTTTTCCCCAACGAGACCTCGGCCTATGCGGACTATGTTCTGCCCGCCGCCACCGGAATCGAGAAAGGGGAGATCGGCCGTTCCAACGACGACCGTCGCATCGTCTGGATCGACAAGATGATCGAGCCGCCGGGCGAGGCAAAGGCCGATGGCTGGATCTGGATCGAACTGGGGAAACGCCTGGGCTTCGAGGATGTGCTGCAGGAGCGCTACAAGGACACGCAAGTGTTCTGGGACGAAGCCTGCATCGGGAGCCCACTGATCCGCGGCTGCACGCAGGAACGGCTGCATTCAGTGCCGTGGCGCTGGGTACGACACCCGGTCGCCAGCGAGGATGCCCCGGAAATCGAAACCCTGTACCTCGAAGGCACCACCGCACCGGGAGCCCCTCCGGGTCATCGTTTCCCGACCGCCAGCGGCAAGCTGGAATTCTGGACGGATGAGATCGAAAGCAAATTCCAGGTGCTGGGCCTGTCCGCGCTGCCCGAGTTCTATTCCGAGCGCGAGCAACTGGTCGACCTGCCCTATCTCGAGTTCGAGCACAACGATTCCGATGCCGGGGTAATTTCGCCGTTTTACGAGCCCGCGACCGGAACATCAAGGGCGCGGATTGTCTCCCCCGCGGAGGCCGGGTGCGGGGCACAGTTGCGGGCGCAGGGATTCGACACCCAACTCCTCACCGGGCGACCCTCTGCGGCGCACTTCCACAGCATGACGCATTATCTCTGGCAAGCCGAAGAAATGTGGCCTGACCTGTTCTGCCAGATCCATCCGGACAAGGCAACGGCACTCGGCATCTCGGACGGAGAGAAGGTGCACATCGAAACCGATCACGGCGCCATCGACGCTGTGGCCTGGATAAATACCGGTATCCGTCCGGATGCCGTGTTCGTGCCTATCGGCTGGGGCGAGCGCCAGCCGTATCATCCCTGGCGCTCCGTGAATTTTCTAACCGACAAGACCCAGCGTGATCCGGTCTCGGACCAGACCAATCTCAAGTCTCTGCTCTGCCGGGTATCCCGCGCAGCTAACTGAGCGGACCAGGTCTCAACGCTGGCTGGCCGTGAAGCGCGACAGGAGTTCGTGGTCGCGGATGCTGATCCGGCGATAGCGCATCGATAACGCGCCGCACTTCGCCAGCCGGCCAAGAATGCGTGTCGCGGTCTGACGCTGCACGCCGGTGAGATCGGCGATTTCCTGATGGGTAAGCCCAATGGGTTGCTCCGAACCGCTGCCGGAATTGTGGTACCGGGCATCGAGATTGACCAGCAGCTTCGCAATGCGCGTCTCGGCATCGTCGGCGGCAAAATACACGAGGCGGTTTGCCAGCATGCCCAGCCGCGACGCGACGATCTGCACCAGCAACTGGGATACCTTGGGGCGCGAGCCGAGAAAATCCTGGAAACCGTTGCTCGACATCTTGGCGATCTCGCAGGGCTCGCAGGTTTCGACACTGACCATGCGCCCCTTGTGGTGCGGCGACTGGATAAGACCGAAAACCTCTCCGGGAAATCCGAACCACAGAATGACCTCACGGCCGTCCGGGGTGAACTTGCAAGTCTTGATGCGCCCGGAAAGCAGGAAGTGAACCGTATCAACCGGGTCGCTGACGCAAAAAACGAACTCACCCTTGCCCAGCCGGTAGCGCGTCGTCTGCGCCATCAGCTCGGCCCGTGTTTCTTCGTCGAGCCGGCCAAGGAAATCGGTCGTTGCCACCATGCTCCTCCTCCTTCACAGGTCGACGAGTCGCCCGGCAATCGGGGAATCTCTTTTCGTTGATTGTAATCCAGGCGACAGATTCCACAGGCGGCGGTGGCGAAAATGCATGTATCGTGCCCGGCACCATCGGGCCCCGCCACCGAGGAGACCCGCTCACCATGACAGCCCTATCCGTCCCGCGCGGCCTGGACGGCGTCGTCGTCGACGAGACCACGATTTGCCTGGCCGACAAGCAGACCGACCGCCTCTATTACCGCGGCTACGCGATCGAGGAGTTGGCTGCACAGGCCAACTATGAAGAAGTGTTTTGCCTCGTGACCACCGGAGAACTTCCGGATAAACAACAGCTTGCCACCCAGCGTGAAATGCTGCAGCGGGCCAGGGCACTGCCGGCGGCGATTGCGGAAATGCTCGAACGGATACCGCGGGACTGTCATCCGATGGACGTGCTGCGAACGGGCTGCTCCATGCTCGGCAACCTCGAGCCCGAGACCAAGGACAACGACCTGGCCGCCGTCGGCGTCCGGCTCTCGGCCTGCCTGCCCTCCATGCTGTTCTACTGGCACCATTTTCACGCCACTGGCAAACGCATCGACACCGACACTGGAGAGTCCGGCCTCGCGGCACACATCCTCCACCTGCTGCACGGGCGGTCACCGCCAGAGCTGGAACGCCGGGCGATGGAAGCCAACCTGGTCGTCTACGCCGAACACGACTTCAACGCCTCGACCTTCGCCGCCCGCGTAGCTGCTTCGACACTGACGGACGCGCACTCTGCCTTCGTCGCTGCCATCGGCACGCTGCGCGGGGCGCTGCACGGCAGCGCCAACGCCGCGGTCCTGCGCTTCCTTGAGAAGTTCGAGTCGCTCGACTCCGCCGAAAAGGCCGTGCTGGAGATGCTGACCCAGAAAAAACGCGTGCCTGGATTCGGTCAGCGCGCCTACTCGAAATCCGATCCGAGAAACGCGATCAATCGCGAATGGGCGAAAAAGCTCGCGGCCGAAAAAGGCAGCGAAAAGCTCTTCGACATCGCCGAACGGATCGAAAACGCTCTGCTGCGTGAGCGCGGCATGTTCGCCAACCTCGACTACTACACCGCGCTTATTTACAAGAATTGCGGTCTGCCGGTCTCGCTGTTCCCGCCCATGTTCCTGCTCGCGCGCGTGTGCGGGCTCATCGCCCACATCGCCGAGCAGCGCGCGAACAACCGGATCATCCATCCGAGCTCGCGCTATACGGGGCCGGGGCCGCGGCCTTTCGTCCCCCTGTCCGAGCGCAAGGCTGCGGCCCCGGGCTTCCGGGAGGAAACGGCATGAAGTTCGAACAACATATCCAGGAGCATGCCGAGCGCGCGGAGCGCGCGATGGCGATGGGCGGACCGCAGAAGCTGGGCAAGCGCAAGGAATCCGGAATCCTCAACGTGCGCGAGCGTATCGGCCAGTTGCTCGATCCCGGGAGCTTCCGCGAATCCGGCCTCTTCGGCGTCTCGTATCTGCCGGAGATGCGCGAATCCACGCCCTGCGACGGCAAGGTGACGGGCTTCGGCAAGATCGCCGGAAGACGCGTTGGCGTGGTCGGCTATGACTTCACCGTCAAAGGGTCCTCATCCAGCTACACCAACAATCGCAAAATGGCCCACGTCAAGGAAATCGGCGGGAAACGGGGATTTCCGGTGGTGTTCCTCGGCGAATCCACCGGCGTCCGCATGCCCGACATCATGGGCGAAGGCATGGGTATGAACTTCGAGGGACCGCGCTTTCTGCGCACTCGCGAAGCTCCCTGGGTCACCGCCATCATGGGCAACGCCTTCGGATCCTCCGCGTGGCATGCCTGCTGCTCGGATTTCTGCGTCGTGCGCAAGAACTCCGTCATGGCGGTGGCGAGCCCGGGCGTGGTCTCAATGGCGCTCGGACGCAAGGTCACAGCGGAGGAGCTTGGCGGATGGCAGATACTGGCCGAACACTCCGGATTCGCGGACAAGGTGGTGGACACGGACGAACAGGTCATCGACACAATCAAGCAGTTCCTGTCCTACCTGCCCACCAACAACCGCGAAGCACCGCCGGTTGCAGAAGTGCCCACCGGATCCGACGAGGCTTCCAAAGGCATGCTGGAGTTGATTCCGGAGTCCGCCACGCAGGTCTACGACGTGCGCAAGATCATTGCCGCCTTCGTCGACAAGGACAGCTTCTTCGAGGTGAAGGACCGTTTCGGACGCAGCATCAGCACGGGCCTCGCCCGCCTCAACGGCCGCACTATCGGCATTGTCGCCAACAACCCCTTGTTCAAGGGTGGCTCGATGGACGGCGATGCCTGCAGCAAGGCGACTGACTTCATCGTGCTCTGCGACTCGTTCAACATCCCCCTGGTGTTCCTGCACGACCAGCCAGGTTTTCTGATCGGGCCCGATTCCGAAAAAAGAGGCGTCATCGGCAAGGTGATCAACTGGATGAACGCCGTATTGCAGGCCACTGTGCCGCGCATCAGCATCATCCTGCGCAAAAGCTACGGCCGCGGCTTTATCAACATGGGTGGCGCCGGCACCTCCGACGAGATATCGGCATGGTGGACCGCTGAGGTGAGTTTCATGAACCCGCGCACCGCCGTGACCGTTGTGCACGGCATCAAGGAAGAGGACGACCCGGAGCGCTTCAACGATCTGCTCAAAGAGATGGCGCGCAACGGCGGCGCCTACGATCTGGCGGCAGTCTACGGCGTCAAGGAAGTGCTCGACCCGCGTGAAACCCGGGAATACCTGAAGGAGGCGCTCGACGTGCACACCCTGCGCCTGTCGGGCGGCATCGGCCAGCACAAGCTCGCCAACTGGCCGACCAGTTATTGACCGCAGCGAACGGAGCTCCAGAATGAAGATCAGCAAGATCGAAGCGATTCCGGTGTGGTTCAAGCCGAGCGACGAGTATCACGCGCTGTTCGGGTCGAACAAGAAAAAGGGAACGATGGTCCACGCCCGGGAGGCCTGGTTCGCGAACATCGAGTACAAGGAAAATGTCTTCGTCAAGATCACCACCGACGAGGGCATCATCGGCTGGGGCGAAGCCTGCGCCCACCCCGTCACCAGCGAGACACAGGCCGGAATCCTCGCCACCGTCGAGTTGTTCGGACGGATCATCCTCGGCCGCGACCCCTTTCAGATCTGCGCGATCCACGAAGCCCTCGACAACCTGTTCCTGCAAGGCAACAACGGCGCGCGCAGCGCCATCGACATCGCCCTCTACGACATCATGGGCAAGGCCTCCGGCCAGCCCGTCTACAACCTGCTCGGCGGCGCGCACCAGATGCGCTTCGGCAAGCTGGCAACGACGCCGCGCTCGGACCCGAAGCGCATGGCCGACCACGCGCGGGCGCTGTTGAAGCGGGGTTACACCGCTTTCGAGCCCAAGATGACCGGCCACCTCGAATCGCTGGATGCCGATGCCGACCGGCTCGAAGCCATCCTCGACGCGGTGCCGAAATCCTGTCCCGTGATCGCCGACCCCAACCAGATGTGGGGCACCGCCAAGGATACGATCAGCCTGCTCGACCGCCGCTTCCGCGGCGTCAGCAACCTGGCAATCGAGCAGCCGGTGTGGGGCCACGACCTCAACGGCCTCGCGTCGATCACTCAAGCCGTACCGCACAAGATCGTTGCTGACGAGGCAATCCAGAGTTTGGCCACGATGATCCGCATCGCCTCGGGACGTTATGCCGACATGGTCAGCCTCAAGCTCGGCAAGTGCGGCGGATTCTGGAAGTCTGTGCAGATGATGCGCATCGCGGAGGCGGCCGGGCTGCCCGTGCGCATTGACTGGACCCAAGGCAGCCACCTGCTCGACACCGCGACCGGCCATCTGCACGCGGCAGTGCGCATCGTCGGCTGCGATCCCGGCATGGACTATCAACTGCGAATCGAAGACAAACCGGTGAAGGATGGTGGCGTCACGCAGGACAAGGACGGCAATTTTGTCATGCCGACCGCACCGGGCCTGGGTCTCACCGTGGACGAAAAGCTCATCAGAAAGCTTTCGCAACGCCGCTGACAGCCTGCCAAAACCACGTCATCAAGACGTTCAAAGGAGGAGAAAATGGCAATCATCTCGAACGGTTTCAGAATGTTTGTCGCGGGGCTCGTTCTATTCGGCCCAGCGGCTGCCACCGCCCAAAGTTACCCGGCGAAGCCGGTGAGAATCATCGTGCCGTTCCCCGCCGCGGGTGGCACCGACTTGATGGCACGCACTATCGCCGAAAAAATCGGCGCCGCTCTGGGCCAGCAATTCCTCGTCGACAACCGCACCGGCGCCGGCGGAGCGCTCGGCACTGACCTCGTCGCGAAATCTGCGCCAGACGGTTATACCCTGCTCGTCAGTTCATCCAGCCCTATGGTTATCGGCCCCAACCTGATGCAAAAACCCCCTTACGATCCGTTGAGGAGTTTTTCGCCAATCATCATCATCAGTTCCGCACCCAACGTACTGGTTATTCACCCGTCGCTACCGGTAAAAAATGTGCAGGAACTCATCACGCTGGCACGACAGCGGCCTGGACAACTCAACTACGCCTCGAACGGTGCTGGTACGCTGAGCCATCTGACCGGCGAGCTTTTCAGCCAGCGCACCGGCATCAAGATGACGCACGTGCCGTACAGAGGCGCCCCGCCTGCAGTGATCGATACCGTGGCAGGGAACGTCTCGCTTCTGTTCTCAGCCTATCCGACGGTTTCAGTACAGATTGAGAGCAAGCGGCTGCGCGCACTGGCCGTGACCGGCAGCAAACGCGCCTCGATCGCTCCTGAGTTGCCTAGTATCGCCGAGACCTTGCCGGGATTCGAATCAAGCCAATGGTGGGGCATGTTCGGGCCGGCGGGTATGACGTCCGAAGCGGTCAACCGGCTAAACGCCGCAGCACAGCAGGCACTGACCCTGGCCGACGTGCGCAAACGCCTCGCGGCGGACGCAGCCGAACCGATCGGCGGCAGCGCCGCAGAAAGCGAGAAGTTCCTGCGGGAGGATTATGAGAAATGGCGCAAGGTTATCCGTGACGCCGGAGTAAAGGAAAACTGAACACCAACAAAGTCTGAGGGAAAACCCGGCGTAATCACCCGCCGGGTTATTCCGTGTGCTACGGCCTAATAACTCGCGGTTTACGGGAAACAGGGCCATGATTCGCACAAACTGCGCTGGTGCTAGAAACTCCCGCAATGCATCGACGGGATTAATGTGCTCTTCCCCGGTGACCGGTGTTGCCCGTCGGTGAGGAACCGCTGGTAGAGACAAGGCTGAAGCTAGCCGACTTGTTGCTGATTCCCCGGTGGCTGATACACCACCGCATCGCCAGCCGCAATCATGCCGCCGTTCAGCACTTGCGCAGTAATACCGCCGTGTCCCCGCATCGCGTTGTAACCGCCGGCGCCGAGCACCTCCTCCATCCGCGAACAGGGCTCGCACAGCCCCGTGCTCTCGAATAGCACCTCACCGATACGGAAACGCTCGCCGCGCAGCGCCAGCAGGTTGATGCCCGACACCACGAGATTCCGCCGCAGCAGCGTCGGATCGACCGCCTCGCGCCCAAGCAGCTTCGCTATAGCCTCGATATGCTCGCGCTGGATCAGCGTGACCTGGCGTTTGCCACCCGCACGCGTTGCCTTGTGGTCGCCGGCGAGGCCGTGGTCGGCGATGACCTCGACATGGCCGAAGGATTGAAGCGGCGCGCGTTTCGCGGGACGCAGGCCGATCCATTCCAGTTTGCCCGCGTGGGGGAAGATTTCCATCAGGGCGCGCAGCGGGCTTTCGGGGTTCAGTTTGGGCATGAGTTATAAATATTTGATTAAATTGATATTTTTAAATCACGCCCCGTAGCCCGTAAGGAGCGCAGCGTATTACGGGATCACATACTCCGCTCACCAAACACACCGTCCCGTGTATCGCAGGCCCAGTCCGCCGGCAGCAGGCCGTTCCGGACATATCGATGCAAAGTGGAATATAGCCAATCCACCGCCCGCTTCACGTAGCCGTGCTTGACCGGATTGATATGCACGTAATTCACATGCGCCTCGAAATCGAGGTCATCACGAATCGTGTGCTCCCAATATCGCTTTTGCCACAGATCGTAATCACCACGACCGTCTTTGGCCAGAGTGATGCCTGCGACAAGCAGTTTTCGCGTAAATCGGGATTTGATCAGGCGTATGCGCCTGGCGTAAGCCGCATCGCCATCCGGCAGCGTCCATACCGCATGCCAGTGGTCCGGCAGGATCACCATGGCGTCGATCACGAACGGAGTCTCCCGGCGCACGCTGCGGACCACTTCGCGAAAGGCATCGACGTGCTCCACCAGCAACGTTTGCCGGCGGTCGCGCAGGTTGACCGTGAAGAAATACGTGCCACCGGCGACATGGTTGCGGCGATAGGACACCATGGCGTATGTTATCCCGTAATCCGCTGCGCTTCTTACGGGCTACGCTTGCTGAGAAATGGTGATTCCCACATGGCAACAGGCACAGAAAATAAACTGGCCGGACAAATCGGCGAACATCTGGTTGCCGCAATGCTTGGCACACTTGACTACTATGCATCACCTTATTCCTGAAACGTCCCTGGCTTTGACGTCACAGCAGTTCATTCAGAGTCCCTAAAGTCACTCCCAATTCAAGTAAAAACAAGCAGGAATGGGGCATTGGTTCAATCCACCATTGATAAATGGTGTATGCACAGCGTAAACAAAAACAATTATCAGAAAATCGGTAATCCGATAAAAAGAAAGCATCCCGATCTCATATGGATCATGGTTAGATTGCCGGCCAGTGGAATTGATAACTGCAGATTTTTTATTTGCAAAGAATCTCAGATACAGCAGAAAATAATTGAACGCTATAGTGCATTTATGAAAAAGCATTCATTCCGAAGACTTGGTGGTGGCACCTCAAATCAAGCGATACTCAATATTCGTGATCTAGAAAAATTTGAAGGCAATTGGAATGCAATTGATGCAGTCATTGGTATCAAGCGAAAGCAATAACAACCGCGTTCAACAAGCGTAGCCCGTAATCGGCTGCACTCCTTGCGGGCCACGTTTACTTTCCCATTTAATTGAAAATCGAAAAATCATGCGAAATTTATACCTAGCAGGCTTATTGCTTTTCGGGATTTCGATTACATCGCATGCAGATGTATGGGAGTGCATAGACGCAGCAGGAAACAAAAGATTCACAAATGTTCGATCAGAGTCGAATGATTGCAAATTGGTTTCTATATCACCAACGAAACAAGAAATCTTAAAATTCCAGAAAAGCGTTAAGCCCGGCGATTATTCTCATCTTGGTTTAGTCATAGAACTAAAGCCGCCTCTCGCAAAAGTACAAACCTCTCGCGGAGAAAGATGGACAAGAATTGACGAACTGGAACCCTCCATAGCGTTGCTCAACAAATGGCGAGGACAATAATTTTTTGCTACTAGAACAATTGATAAAAAAACGCCTGCCGACTCTCGCCGGCAGGCGTTTTGTTTGAACCGCTGCAACTGAAACTTACTTCTTCTTTCCCTTGATCTTCATCCCCACCATGTCCTCCGCCCGCACCCACTGATCGAACTGCGCTTCGGTCAGGTGGCCCAACTGAACCGCGGATTCCTTCAGCGTCAGGCCCTTCTTGTGGGCGTTCTTGGCGATGGCGGCGGCCTTGGCGTAGCCGATGTGCGGGTTCAGCGCGGTGACCAGCATCAGCGAGTCGTTGGTAAGCTGGCTGATGCGCGCGAGGTTGGGCTCGATGCCGACCGCGCAGTGTTCCTCGAAGTTCTCGCAGGCATGCGCCAGCAGGTGGGCGCTGTGCATGAAGTTGCGGATCACCATCGGGCGGAACACGTTGAGTTCGAAGTTGCCCATAGCACCGCCGACGTTGATCGCGGTGTCGTTGCCGAAGACCTGGCAGCAGACCATGGTCATCGATTCCGACTGGGTCGGGTTGACCTTGCCCGGCATGATCGAGGAGCCCGGCTCGTTCTCCGGGATGCTCAGTTCGCCGATGCCGCAGCGCGGGCCGCTCGACAGCCAGCGGATGTCGTTGGCGATTTTCATCAGCGAAGCCGCGAGGGTTTTCAGCGCGCCGTGGGCGGCGACGACGCCGTCGCAGGAACCCAGTGCTTCGAACTTGTTGGGCGCGGTGACGAAGGGCAGGCCCGTGAGTTTTTTCAGCTGGGCGGCAACGTCCTTGGCGAACTTCGGGTGGGCGTTGAGGCCGGTGCCAACCGCGGTGCCGCCGAGGGCGAGTTCGCAAAGGTGCGGCAGCGCGGCGTCGATGTGTTTGAGGCCGTGGTCGAGCTGGGAGACGTAGCCCGAGAATTCCTGGCCCAGCGTCAGCGGCGTGGCGTCCTGCAGGTGGGTGCGGCCGATCTTGACGATGTTCATGAAAGCGCGCGACTTTTTGTCGAGCGTGTTACGCAGCTTTTTCACTGCGGGCTTGAGCTGTTTCTCCAGTGCGATCACAGCGGCGACATGCATCGCCGTGGGGAAGGTGTCGTTGGAGGACTGGCCCTTGTTGACATCGTCGTTCTCGTGCACCAGGCGCGAGGCACCGCGCTTGCCGCCGAGGATCTCGGAGGCGCGATTCGCCAGCACCTCGTTGACGTTCATGTTGGTCTGGGTGCCGGAGCCGGTCTGCCACACCACCAACGGAAAATGGTCATCCCATTTGCCGGTCAGTGCCTCGTCAGCGGCCTTGACGATGGCAGCGCCCTTCTTCTTATCGAGCACGCCCAGCGCCATGTTGCTCAGCGCGGCGGCCTTCTTCACCATGATCTGCGCGTGCACTACCGGCATCGGCATGGTCTCGCCGGGGAAATGGAAGTGATGCAGGCTGCGCTCGGTCTGCGCGCCCCAGAGCATGTGGTCGGGGACTTCGATGTCGCCCATCGTGTCGTGTTCGGTACGGAATTTGGTCATGGTCTTCTTTATAAAAATATCAATATAATCAAGTACTTATAAATATCACAGCAGCGGACGCTGTTCACCGCGCTGGGCGTTGGCGTCGGCCACGGTCAGCGCGGTCATGTTGACGATGCGGCGCACGGTGACGCTGGTGGTCAGCACGTTCACCGGTTTCGCCGCGCCGAGCAGGATCGGGCCGACGGTGATGCCGTCACCGGATGCGGTCTTCAGCAGGTTGAAGGAAATGTTTGCCGCGTCCAGCGTCGGCATGATCAGCAGGTTGGCCTGGCCTTTCAGCCGCGAGTTCGGGAAGATCTTCATGCGAATGTCCTCGGACAATGCGGCATCGCCGTGCATCTCACCGTCGATCTCGAGGTTCGGCGCACGCTCGTTGATCAGCGCCAGCGCGGCGCGCATCTTGCGCGCGGTTTCGGAATCGGAGGAACCAAAGCTCGAATGCGACAGCAGTGCGGCCTTGGGCACCAGGCCGAAACGGCTGATTTCCTCAGCGGCGAGGATGGTCGATTCGGCGATCTGCGCGGCCGTGGGATCGCGGTTGACGTAGGTGTCACAGATGAACACGGTACGGCCGGGCAGCATCAGCATGTTCATCGCGGAGAAGTTCTGAACGCCGGCGCGTTTGCCGAGCACGAGGTCGATGAAGCGCAGGTGGCTGTCGTAGCGCCCGAGCAGGCCGCAGAGCATGCCGTCGGCCGCGCCCTTGCGCATCAGCATTGCACCGATCAGCGTGCTGCGGCGGCGCATGTCGAGCTTGGCGATCTCCGGAGTCACGCCGCTGCGCGCACCGAGCTGGTGGTACTCGCCCCAGTATTCGCGGTAACGCGGGTCGTCGTTGGGGTCGATCAACTCGAAATCCTTGCCACGCTGCAGGCGCAGGCCGAGGCGCTCGATGCGGGTCGTGATGACGTCGGGGCGCCCGATCAGGATCGGGTGCACGATACCCTCGTCAACGGCAACCTGCACCGCGCGCAGCACCACTTCCTGTTCGCCTTCGGCATAAACCACGCGCCGCGGCGACTTCTTCGCCGCAGCGATCACCGGCTTCATGATCAGGCCGGATTGGTAGACCACTTCATGCATGCGCTGCGCATAGGCGTCGAAGTCAGTGATCGGGCGCGTCGCCACGCCGCTGTCCATTGCCGCCTTCGCCACCGCCGGTGCGATGGTGCTGATCAGCCGTGGGTCGAAGGGCCGGGGGATCAGGTAATCGGGGCCGAACTTGAGGTCCTGCTCGCCGTAGGCGGCGGCAACGATGTCCGACTGCTCGGCCTGCGCCAGCGCGGCGATCGCGTTGACCGCGGCGATTTCCATCTCGCGGTTGATCGTGGTCGCGCCGACGTCGAGCGCGCCGCGGAAAATGAAGGGAAAGCACAACACGTTATTGACCTGGTTCGGATAATCCGAACGGCCAGTGGCCATCACCGCGTCGGGGCGCACTGCCTTCACCAGTTCGGGCAGGATTTCCGGCTCGGGGTTGGCGAGCGCGAGGATCAGCGGGCGCTCGGCCATCAGCTTGACCATCTCGGGCTTCAGCACCTTGCCGGCGGAAAGTCCGAGGAAGGCGTCGGCCCCGGCGATGACCTCGCCCAGCGTACGCGCCTTGGTGTCGATCGCGTAACGCGCCTTGTCCTCGTCCATCAGTTCGGTGCGGCCCTTGTAGACCACGCCGACGATGTCGGTGACGGTGATGTTTTCCATTTTCAGACCCAGCGACACCAGCAGGTCGAGGCAGGCCAGCGCTGCGGCACCGGCACCGGAGACCACCAGCTTGATCTTGGAGATGTCCTTGCCGACGACTTTGAGGCCGTTGGTGAAGGCGGCGCTGACGATGATCGCAGTGCCGTGCTGGTCGTCGTGAAACACGGGGATCTTGCAGCGCTTGCGCAGCTCGCGCTCGACGATGAAACACTCGGGTGCCTTGATGTCTTCGAGATTGATGCCGCCGAAGGTCGGTTCCAGCGCGGCGATGATATCGACCAGCTTCATCGGGTCGAGCTCGTTGATCTCGATATCGAAGACGTCGATGCCGGCGAATTTCTTGAACAGCACCGCCTTGCCTTCCATCACCGGCTTCGAGGCCAGCGGGCCGATGTTGCCCAGGCCCAGCACCGCGGTGCCGTTGGTGATCACCGCGACCAGATTGCCGCGCGCGGTATAGAGGCTGGCATCCGCCGGGTTGGCGGCGATTTCTTCACAGACCTTGGCGACGCCCGGCGTGTAAGCCAGCGCGAGGTCGCGCTGGTTGACCAGTCCCTTGGTCGGAGTCACCGCGATTTTTCCCGGCACAGGTAACCGGTGATATTCCAGCGCTGCCTTGCGCAGTTGCTCTTCGGGCATTTTCTGAAAACCGCCTTTCGGAAGATTCGACCGCGCAGTCAGGGCCGCGCGGGAGCGAAATTATACCGTAGCACCTGCTACCAGCCGCCGATGCAGCAGGCTCTTGCGCGCACTGCAAAGGCGCATTGAAGCACCCCTGCGGTGCTGCCGCCGACCCTCTGCGCCAGGCCCAGCACGGCAATGCATACACCGGAATTCGTGGCACAGGAATTGCTGATCTGACTTTGCCGGTCGCGCCGCGGCCATCGTTACCCGGGAGATCGCCATGAATGCCCTGTCACGTATCGCCGCACTCGCGCTGTTGATGTTGCCGCTGGCGGCCACCGCCTATCCGACCAAGCCGGTGCGCCTGGTCATTCCTTTCCCGCCCGGCGGCGCATCGGATTACGTCGGCCGCGCGGTTGGCCAGTCGCTGTCGGAACTGTGGAAACAGAACGTCGTCGTCGACAACCGCGGCGGCGCCGGCGCCACCATCGGCACCGGACTGGTGGCCAAGAGCCCGACCGATGGCTATACCCTGCTGATGGGCGTCAACGCTGGCGTGGTCATCGCGCCCAGCATCTATCCGGACCTGTCCTACGATCCACGCAAGGACCTCGCGGCACTCGCTTCCTTCGCGCTGTCGCCGCAACTGCTGGTGGTCACCAACGGCCTGCCGGTGAAATCGGTGCAGGACCTGGTAACGCTGGCCAAAGCGAAGCCGGAACAACTGTCTTTCGCTTCTTCCGGCAACGGTGCGTTGCCCCATCTCGGCGCAGCGATGTTCAACATGATGACCGGCATCAAGGCAGTGCATGTGCCATACAAAGGCAGCGGCCCGGCACTGCCCGACCTGATCGCCGGCCGCACCCAGTACATGATCGACATCATCGTCTCGGCGCTGCCGCTGGTTCAGTCCGGCAAGCTGCGCATGCTGGCGGTGACCACGGCCAAGCGTTATCCGACACTGCCCGAGGTGCCGACCGTCGCCGAAAGCGGACTGCCGGGCTACGAGGCGGCGCAATGGTACGGGCTGTTTGCACCGGCCGGCGTGCCATCAGCGGTAGCAAAAAAGATCGAAACCGATGTCGGCAGACTTTTTGACAACAAGGCATTGCGTGCCGGGCTTGCGCAACGCGGTGCGGAAATGATGTATGGTAATTCCGCGCAGTTCACTGCGGTGGTAAAGCAGGACATCGCGAAGTGGGCGAAGGTGGTGAAGGAGACCGGCGCAAGAGCAGACTGAACTGCAGGACAGGGTATTCAGGATTGAGGGGCGACAGGGAATTGGACATCAATATTCCGGAAGTGCTGGCGGAGGTGACGGCGGCCTGCCACCGCTACGAGCGGGCGCTGGTCACAAACGACGTGGCGGTGCTGGATGAACTGTTCTGGCAAAGCCCGCATACCGTGCGTTACGGCGCGGGCGAACTGCTCTACGGCCACGAGGAAATCGCCCGCTTCCGCGCGGCTCGTCCCTCAGCGGGACTCGAGCGCACGGTCCTGCGCGAGGTGATCACCACCTACGGCCGCGATTTCGCGACGTCCAGCCTGCACTTTGATCGCGGTGGCCGCATCGGCCGCCAGATGCAGAGCTGGGTGCGCCTGCCCGAAGGCTGGCGCGTGGTCGCCGCCCACGTCAGCATGATGTAGAGCCCAGCTCAAAAACGCCTGCGCTTGTCAGGACTGCGTTGCCCGCTGCGTTTATCCTCACCTTACCCTGTCAGTAATGTCTCGTCGAAGCCTCGCTCGCGCCTTGTCCTGGCGGCGCTCGGCAGGTTTTTGAAATGGGTTACAGCGTTACCGGGCGCCGGCACCCGCGCTTTGTGCTACCGTTGCGCAGGTTTTTTATCGTAACGACTCCCCGCACAAACGCAACAACATGCCCGACCCCAGCCCCGGCCTGCGCGCCGAACTCTATCCCGCAATCGAACCGTACAAGGCCGGCGTACTCGAGCTCGATGGCCGGCACCGGATGTACTTTGAGGAATCCGGCAACCCGCAGGGCGCTCCGGTGGTGTTCCTGCACGGCGGCCCCGGCGCCGGCGCAGCGTCCGCACACCGCCGCTTTTTCGATCCCGCGCATTACCGTATCGTCATCTTCGACCAGCGCGGTGCCGGACGCTCGACGCCGCTGGGCGAAATCCGTGACAACACGACACCGCTGCTGGTTGCCGACATCGAGAAGCTGCGCGAATCGCTGGGCATCGAACGCTGGCTGGTGTTCGGCGGGTCCTGGGGCAGCACGCTCGCGCTGGCGTATGCCGAAGCGCATCCCGAGCGCTGCAGCGGTCTGATCCTGCGCGGCATTTTCCTCTGCCGCAAAAGCGAAATTGACTGGTTCCTCTACGGCCTGCGCAACTTGTTTCCGGAAGCCTGGCGTGCGTTCACTGCGCCGATACCGGAGGCCGAACGCGGCGACCTGCTGCGGGCCTATCACCGTCGGTTGACCGATCCCGATCCGGCGGTGCACCTGTCTGCGGCGCGCGCCTGGAGCACCTACGAGGGTTCCTGCTCGACGCTGCTGCCAAGCCCGGAAACGGTGGCCTATTTTGCCGGTGACGTCGTCGCCCTCGGCCTCGCGCGCATCGAGGCGCACTATTTCATCAATGACATTTTCCTGCCGGAAAATTCACTGCTCGACCGGGCGGACCGCATCCGCAACATCCCGGGCATCATCGTCCAGGGTCGTTACGACGCGGTGTGCCCGATTGTGTCGGCCGACGATCTGCACCGCGCCTGGCCCGAAGCCGAATATCATATCGTTCCCGACGCCGGCCACTCGGCCTGGGAGCCGGGCATCTGCGCGGCGCTGGTCAGGTCCTCGGAAAAATTCAAATACACCACTCAGGGAGACTGAAGTGAAACTCGTAACGTACTCTGCAGGCAAACGTGCCCCCGCGAAAATCGGCGTGGTCGCTCCTGACGGCAGCATCATCGACCTCGAAGCCGCGGCGAAAAAAACACGCGTGAAGCTGCCCTTTGCTGCCAACGACATGATCGGCCTCGTCGCCGCCGGCAAGGCCGGCCTCGCGCTGGTGAAGAAGGCGGTTGCCGGCCTTAAGACCGGACACCACAGGTTCGCCAAGGTCACGCTGCACGCGCCGATCCCGCGTCCGCGCAAGAATGTGTTCTGCGTCGGCTGGAACTATGTCGAGCATTTCGAGGAAGGCGCCAAGGCGCGCCCGCATGTGCAGGAACTGCCCAAACATCCGGCGTTCTTCAGCAAACAGCCGCTCGCCGTCAACGGTCCGTTTGGCGACGTGCCCTCGCATCCCGGCGTCACCCAGAAGCTCGACTGGGAAGTCGAAATGGCCGTGGTCATCGGCAAGGGCGGGCGCAACATCAAGGAAGCCGATGCGATGAAACACATCTACGGCTACATGATCGCCAACGACGTCTCGGCGCGCGAAGTGCAGCGCCAGCACGGCCAGCAGTGGTTCAAGGGCAAGAGCCTCGACGGCCACTGCCCGATGGGCCCGTGGCTGACCACCGCCGACGAGGTAAAAAATCCCCAGGGCCTGCGCATCACCTGCCGCGTCAACGGCGTGACCAAGCAGGACTCCAACACCAGCTATATGTACTTCAAGCTGCCGCGGCTGATCGCGGAACTGTCGGCGGGCCTGACGCTGGAACCCGGCGACCTGTTCCTCACCGGCACGCCGGCCGGCGTCGGACACGCGCGCAATCCACCGGAGTTCATGAAGCCGGGCGACATCCTGGAAACGGAAGTGGAAGGGCTGGGACTGCTGCGCAACAGGATCGCAGCAAAGTAGATTTCGCAGTCCAGCAAAAAAACGCCGCTTACTGCGGCGTTTTTTTATCAGGCGTTTTATTTTTGTACTGGTCAGCGGCCGCCTTGCCGGCGGCCTGCAGGCTCTCAAGCCCGGCCTTCTGCATCTCCAGCGTCTTGACGGTCATCTGCACGAAGCCGGTGTTCATCGTGAGCCAGGTTTCGACGGCCTTCAACTCGGCGATTTTTTTCTCGAGATCCTCAACGTTCATCGTCGGCGCAATCATGCCGGGAATCGGGAACCCCATCGGGTTCCACATTTTCTGCATGAATTCGAAAAAATCCTTCGGTACGTCCTGCTCGGCCATGGTCGCTCCCGTTCGTGACAGGATGATTATAGGCGCCCTGCGGGCTCAGGCGACTTCGATGCGCACTGTGTCGCCGTCGCGCGCCGTTGCCAGCCGCGCGGGATCGCCACGTACGCGGCCGAGGATATTGCAGGGAGAAACCAGACGGCATTCGCTGCCCTGCGACAAGGGAGTGCGCCCCCAGGGCAGGGCCAGCGCGCTGCCGTCGACCCAGAAACAGACCGTGCCCGGATCAACCACCTGCTGCGCATCCGCCTCCAAGGCGAGGCGCAACGGCAGGGTGAAGTAGATTTCCTCGCCCCAGGTATTGATCCGGGATACGCAAGGCAGGATCGACAACAAGCGCTCGGTCGCGGGGCCTGGCCGCAGATCAGCCACCACCGATCCAGCCGGCCAAGCGATGCGGATCGCCGCCACCGGCGGGGTCCGCGACCTTAGTCGCCGAACAGCGGATCGGTGCGGCGGCTCGCCACGCGCAGCCGCGGCGTTGCCGGCGCTGCCGGCTCGGCAAACGAGGCGACCACACGCTGCAGTCGCTGCTTCTCGCCGAACACCTTGTTGGTATAGGTGTCGTTGTCGTCGTTGAGCGCGCCGGCGTACATCTGCAGGGCAATGCCCAGATTGCCGGTGCGGGTCAGGTATTCGCGGATGATGCGGGTGCCGACGCGAATGTTGGCTTCCGGATCGTAGACAGCGCGGTCGCCGCCGAATTCGGCCAGTTTCTCGCCATGGAAGCGTGGAATGATCTGCATCAGGCCCTTGGCACCGGCGACGCTTTCGGCGATCGGGTTGAAGCTCGATTCAATGCCGATGACTGCCATGATCAGCAACGGATCGAGACGGGCTTTGCGGGCTTCGGCATGGGCAATCTGGACAAATTCCAGGGTCAGGTCCTGCGACACCTTGTAGCGTTTGGCCAGGAACTCGGCCAGCGCTGCATGGCGGGGCGCATCGGGATGAGCGACCGGGTCGGGCTGAGAGGCCAGCACACGCTCGGACACGGCCTTGGCCTCGGTCTCGACGACGGCATAGGCCGACGACAGCCACTGGTTTCCATAACGCTCGTGAAGCAACATGGCCAGCGCGAAGAAGCAGGCGATCAAGGTCGCCAGAGTGGCCAGACTGCGGGCCCGGTGCGGCGTCGCCGCCGGGTTCCCCGAGGTACCGGGGGATATTTCTGAGATCGATTTTGCAAACACGCAAAACCTCCTTTCGGGAGTAGCGCCTGCACGGTGGCCGGCGCCTCAGCTGGGTGTTACCTCGCTACGGTAACGGGTGTCTCCTTAAAGACTCGTTCAGCCATCAACCACTATAGGTTGTGGGCTACTCAAAAAAACTGGCTAATTCTAGGTGCTCGACCTGAGGGCCGCAACCCTGGAAGCGCATTATCGGGCGATTCCGCAGCTGGACCGGGGCGGAAGTCTAACGGCAACACCTACCGCATTGCAACAAAAATATAAGTCATTGTTTTTAAACAATAATATTGTATTTTAGGGCTTGCGGCAGTTCCTGGACCTTCAAAGGCGCTGTTTTGAACGGTGCAGCCGCGAAGAGTTCCCGCTTTACGTTCCCAGCACCTCAGGAAAAAGAATAGTCAATGTAAAACAAATACTTAAGGAGCATCTTCGGGAATACCCTGGCGTGCATTCCAGCTGCGCAAGGCTGCTTCATAGTTAGTAAGCGCTTCCCAGTATCGATCGAAAATACAGGGATCGCAGCCACTGCCACAGCATTCCCAGGCCTCGGGCTCCGTCGGCTTCTCCGGTTTGGGATCGTAATCCGTAGGCACGTTCAGCGCGCTTCCGCCGGCAGGTGCTGAGCGGGAAAACGGCGCCCGAACTCGGCCGCCAGTGCATCGGCATCGGCGGTTTTGCCGGCGCGGCGCAGTTCGACGATGCGCTCGATCCAGCGTTCCGGCGGCGCCGTGACCAGATCCCGCCACGCGGCCGGATCCGGCGCCGCCATGACCGCCGAGCGGGCTGGCACGGCGGCGGAACTGCCGGCTGGCCTGTCAGCAAGCGGTGCCGGCGCGGAACGCATCAGCGACCGCGGCGCCTGCCGTTCCAGGCGGGCGCCAGCGGCGTCTTCCGCAGCCGCAGGCGCGGTGTCTACCCCCGCCGGAACGGCTGGGGATTCGGCCGGCGCCGCCATCATCTTTTGCTCGGAGGTCTTGGCAGACGGCGGCGGTTCCGTCGGCGTCTGAATCACCGGCGCTGCGGGACGGTCTGGCACAAAAGTCGGTTTGTCCCGACGGCTGACTTCGGCCTTCGGTATGGCCGTCATCTGCGGTGGTGCCGGATCAGCACGCGATGGCTCGGCGAGTCGCGGCTGCACGTTGGCCGGCGGCAGCAACAGCGCTTCCGGCCGGTCGGCGCCCTGTTCACGCATCTGGGTCACCACGGTCACTGACAGCACCAGAACCGCCGCCAGCGACAGCGGCAATTGCCAGCGGCGCAGGCCGCTGCGGCGCGGACCGGCCTTCACTTCCCGCCGCGCGGCGGCGCGGATCGCATCATCGAGACGAACCGGCGGTCCGGCTTCGGCACCTGCACCTGCACCTGCACGGTAAATCTCCGCCAATTGCGGATCCTGTTCCATGTCCGGTCCCGGATTCATTGCCATGCCTGCATCCCCTGCCGCAGTTTAGCAATCGCGTAACGCAGCCGGCTTTTTGCGGTTTCACGCGTCACGCCGGTGGCCGCAGCAATCTCTTCGATGCTGAGGCCGCCTTCCTGCTGCAGCACGAAAGCCTCGCGCTGTTCTGCGGGCAGCCCGTCGAGCAGTGCCAGCAACTGCGCCGCCTGTTCGCGCGCGGCGGCACCGGCCTCGGGCTCGACGCTGCGCGGTGCCGCCGGCTCGGCGAAAGTGACGGCCGATTCTTCATCATCCAATGACAGCGCGGCCGGATCGCTGCGGCGGAAATGGTCGATCAGCCGGTTGTGCGCGATGCGGTAAAGCCAGGTCGTGAATTTTGCCTGCACCGTGTAGCCAGCGCGGGCGCGAATCAGGTTCATCCAGACATCCTGGAACAATTCATCGGCCAGCGCCGCGTTGCGGCACTGGCGCAGCAGGTAGCGGTAGACGCCGCCCTTGTGGCGGCCGTAAAGCAGATCGAAGGCCGTCGCGTCACCGTCGCGATAACCGAGCATCAGCGCTTCATCCGTGGCGTCGGCAAGCGTGGGCGTCACGGGGTGCCAGTATGCAGAAGCCTCCACAGGCCGGCAACCCGAATGCAGCGCTGCATCTGTCATGGCATCAGCGGCGGTGAAATCAACGGGGGTCGGGTACGAAGCGCCCTGGAAACGGATCGGGCCGCGCCGCCAGCGACGGCTCAGGAATCACGCCCTGCGCCACCAGGTGGCGATGACTGTCGTAGTAAATGGTGATGATCTCGGCCGGTCTTGCGCTGGCACGCTCGAATTCGGTGTAGGTCACCACCGAGGTTTCGTGGCGCCCATGACCGGTGCCCAGACGCGCCGATTTTTGCGCGGTAGTGGCCGGCGCCCCTGCGCGTGTGCCCGCGCCGACCGCGTCATGCGCCGGACCAAATGAATTGCGATCTTCCGCTGCCGCCGCGGTTGACGATGCTTCGGTTTCCGCACTGCGCGCCAGCCGCGGCGGTGCATACCGGACCACCGGTTCCGGCTTTTTGCGGAATACCGCAACGCCGATCACACCCACATGGTCAGGACGGCCGGTGCGCGCGGCATAGGAATCGGGCAATGCAGTGAAATAAAACGCTGCCGTGCGCTCCAGGCTCTTGCGCCAGCCTTTGACACCAAAACCCTGATGCGGACCCAGCACGTAACCGCTGTGCTGCCAGTCGGCCATATCCCCGGTGATCACATCGACCCCGTCCACCGAGACCACGGCCAGAATGTCGCTGCGCTGCCGGTTGCGCAGGCGGATTTCATACTCGTTGCCGGGGTGGCCGACGACATAATGCCGTCCCTGGTGGAGGTGCACCGGTAGCGTACGGTTCTGCGCACGGTCGTAGATCACGATATCGGCAATGTGACCCACTGCTGCGGCAGGCAGTGACAGCATGCAGGCAGCCAGCGCTGCCGCAACCGCGGTCAGATATTTCGTCAGGCGTTTCATCAGGGCTCCTCGGGTGGGACGCGCGGAACATCGGCGACCCTGCCGTAAACGCCGGCAGGAGCCGATCGGGGTTAAACGCGGCCGCGGTGATTTCCCCGCACGGCGGCTTATGTGTGCTAACGCACAGACGGCCACTGGAAACGCCCCGAATACTTGCATTCGCCTCGAAAGAGGCGCGGTTCTATGACTGTGCGATGCCGCAATCCCCTGCCGGTGTTCCGACAAGTGCGGTTTTCTCCCAATGTCGGCTTATTCACGGAAATCAGTCATGACCCCAGCAGGAAACGGCGCCGCCCTTGCCGACGAAACCGGTCGGGCCGAAGGCAGCGTCGAGGCCTTGCGCCAGAGTGCCCTGCTTAAAGCGGGTGCCCTGCAGAACGCGATCCTGACCAGCGCCAATTTCTCGATCATCGCCACCGACGAAAAAGGCATCATCCAGCTGTTCAATACCGGTGCCGAGCGCATGCTGGGTTACCCGGCCGCCGAAGTCGTGAACAGTATCAGCCCCAGCGATATCCATGATCCTCAGGAGGTGATGGCACGCGCCCGCGCCCTGAGTCTCGAACTGGGCACGCTGATTACGCCGGGTTTCGAAGCCCTGGCCTTCAAGGCTTCGCGCGGGATCGAAGACCAGTATGAACTGACCTATATCTGCAAGGACGGCAGCCGTTTCCCGGCCATCGTCTCGATCACCGCACTGCGTGGCAGCGATGACGCCATCATCGGCTACCTGCTGATCGGCACCGACAATTCGGCGCGCAAGACGGCCGAGTCGAAGCTCAATGATGCGATGGCGGCAGCAGAACGCGCCAATCGCGCAAAAACCGATTTCCTGTCCAGCATGAGCCACGAGTTGCGCACGCCGCTCAATGCGATCCTCGGTTTCGCCCAGCTGATGGAGTCCGGTACGCCGCCCCCGACACTCACCCAGAAGCGCAACCTCGAGCAGATTCTCAAGGCGGGCTGGTACCTGCTGGAACTGATCAACGAAATTCTCGATCTCGCGCTGATCGAGTCGGGTAATGTCACCTTTTCCCGGGAGCCGGTCTCGCTGGCCGAACTGATGCTTGAATGCCGGGCCATGATTGAGCCGCAGGCGCACAAACGCGGCATCGTCATGACATTCCCGCAGTTTGAAACCCCGCTGTTCCTCAATGCCGACCGCACCCGCCTGAAGCAGGTCCTGATCAACCTGCTGTTCAACGCCATCAAGTACAACCGGCAGGATGGCAGGGTCATGGTGGAATGCAAACCGGGTGCCGATGACAGGGTTCGCATCAGCATTAGTGATACCGGCGCCGGACTGACGCCGCAACAGCTTGCCCAGTTGTTCCAGCCCTTCAACCGCCTCGGCAGGCAGGCCGGGGCAGAGGAAGGCACCGGCATCGGCCTGGTGGTGACCAAGCGCCTGGTGGAACTGATGGGCGGCATCATCGGCGTTGACAGCACGGCCGGAACAGGCAGCACGTTCTGGGTCGAATTGCTTCATGCCGAAGCACCTCGGCTGGTTTTCCGGGAGGCCGACAACGCCGTTTTGGCGCGGACACCAGCCCCTGAAGGCGCCCCGCGGCGCACCGTGCTCTACGTCGAAGACAACCCGGCCAATCTGGAGCTGGTCGAGCAGCTGATCTCGCGCCGCCCCGAACTGCATCTCCTGAGCGCGGCCGACGGCACGCTGGGTGTCGAGTTCGCGCGCGCCTACTTGCCGGATGTGATCCTGATGGACATCAATCTGCCGGGCATCAGCGGTGTTGAAGCCATGCAGATCCTGCGCGCCGATCCATCCACGGCACACATCCCGATCATCGCGCTGAGTGCCAACGCGGTGTCGCGTGACATCGAAAAGGCCCTCGAAGCCGGATTCTTCAACTACCTGACCAAACCGATCAAGGTGGATCAGTTCACTGAAGCGCTGGACATCGCGCTGAAAAAATCCCTTGCATCATCCACCCCCGCAACGGGCAAGGAGCCCGCATGACCATTGCCGAATCCGACATTCTCAACGCCGGCATCCTGATCGTCGACGACCAGGAGGCCAATGTCACCCTGCTCCGGCAGATGTTGGCTGAAGCCGGCTACACCAGCGTTGATTCGACAATGGATCCGCAACAGGTCTTCACGCTGCACCGCAAGAACGCCTACTCGCTGATCCTGCTCGATCTGCAAATGCCGAAAATGGACGGATTCCAGGTGATGGAGGGCTTAAAAACCAACAGCTCCGACAGTTACCTACCAGTGCTGGTGATCACCGCACAGCCCGGTCACAAGCTGCGCGCATTGCTGGCCGGCGCCAGGGACTTCATCAGCAAGCCCTTTGATCTGGTCGAAGTCAAAACACGCATCAGCAACCTGCTGGAAGTGCGGCTGCTCTACAAAAAACTCGAGGAACACAACGCCTTTCTGGAACAGACAGTGCAGGAGCGGACTGCAGAACTGCGCGAAAGCGAAGCCCGCTATCGCAGCCTGACCGAACTGGCTTCCGACTGGTACTGGGAACAGGACGAGAACGGCAACTTCACCAAGGTTTCCGGACCGGTGCTGGAAATGCTGGGCATCCAAGTCGACACCCTGGCAGGGGAATCCCCCCCCGGACAGATGCCGGGCTGGAACGAGGAAGAGCGAACAACGCTGCAGCAGTTGATTGCCGCACGGCAACCCTTCCTCGATTTCGTCTTCAGCCGCACCAATAACGACGGCTCACTGCAACGGTTCCAGGTGAGCGGCGAGCCGATGTTCAACCAATCCTGCCGCTTCATCGGATACCGCGGAATCGGTGTCGAACTCACGGCAAAAAAATAATCTCCGGGCTCCCGGCATTCAGTCATGTCATCACCCCACAATCCGCATCAAAATCATCTGCTTGCGGCATTGCCCGCCGCAGAATTCGACCGGCTGAGCCCGCATCTGGAGCTGGTGCCGATGCTGCTCGGCCAAATGCTCTACGATCCGGGCGAACAATTGCAGCACGCCTATTTCCCCACCACAGGCATCGTCTCGCTCCACTATGTCACCGAATCCGGAGCCACCGCGGAATCTGCGGGGGTGGGCAATGAAGGCATGGTCGGCATTTCCCTGGTCACCGGAGGAAACACCACATCGAGCTCGGCGGTGGTGCATACCATGGGACACGCTTATCGCCTGGACCGTCACATCCTGAAGCAGGAATTCACTCGTGCCGGCCCTCTGCAGGGTTTATTGCTGCGTTATACCCAGGCACTGATCACGCACATGATGCAAACCGCTGCCTGTACCCGGCATCACTCTGTGGAGCAGCAACTGTGCCGCTGGCTGCTGCTGACCCTCGACCGCAGCCCGTCCCATGTGCTGGTCATGACCCAGGAATTGATTGCCCGCATGCTCGGCGTACGGCGCGAAGGCATTACCGAATACGCCGGAGAATTACAGCGTGCCGGCCTCATCCAGTACCGCCGCGGCCACATCACGGTCATTGAAAGATCCGGACTGGAAAACCGCGTATGTGAATGTTACGCCGTGGTCAAAAAGGAATTTGACCGCCTGCTGCCCTCGACTAAAGTGGTATCCGGATCCCCGTCCGGCTGATACCGCATCACGGCCGGACACGGGCTCAGGCGCACCCGTCTCTGTGATAAATTGAAGCCATGGATGAACTCGTTCTGCGCGGCATGGCCAAGTGGCCAAACGTACCTTCCGTATTTGGCTGGCTGTCGCTGGACCGCCGCGGCCACTGGCTGCTGAAGGGTGAACGTGTGGCCAATCCGGGCATCGCGGCATTTTTTGGCCGAAATTACGATCATGACGATCAGGGCCGCTGGTTTTTCCAGAACGGGCCGCAGCGCGTTTATGTCGCGCTGGATTACACGCCGCACATCTATCGCATCACTTCCGCATCGGACGCCGCCCTGACGCTGGCTTCGCACAGCGGCGCTCCGGTCATTACCATTGATGCCGCCTATATTGATGACCGGGGGCAACTGCTGCTCGACACCGACCTCGGCATCGGCCTGATGCATGACACTGACCTCGAGCTGCTGCTGCCGCGCTTCTCGGCACCGGGCCCGCTCGCTGGAGAGGCCGCACTCGACGCAACGCTGGACGCGCTGCAGGCCGGGCACGACGCCGGGCTGAGGCTGGATCTGGGCAAATCAATACTTCCCGTCAATCCTCTTCGCGCTGCCGACGTGCCGGCGCGTTTCGGTTTCGTCGCGCGTCCGCGACAGCCGGAAGGGCAGGAAGAGTGTTACTGAGCAGCGCCGAAATGCGATGATCCGCGTCCGACAACCCTGAATCCCACGACAGCCATGATTGATCTGCGCACCGATACCGTCACGCAACCGACTGCGGCCATGATCGCCGCCATGCAGCAGGCCACCCAGGGCGACGACTCCCGCGACGGCGACCCGACAGTGATGCGCCTCGAAGCGCTCTCCGCCGAACGCACCGGCAAGGAAGCCGGCCTCTACATGCCCAGCGGCACGATGACCAATCTGGTTGCAGTGCTCGCGCACACCTCGCGTGCGGGCGAGGTGCTGCTCGAACGTGGTGCGCACATGCTCAACACCGAACTGGGCGGGCTGTCAGCGGTTGCGGGCGTGTACTACAAAGCGATTCCCGGCACACGCGGGGCGATGGACGAGGACCTGCTGCGCGAAGCAGTGCGGCCGATGACCCGCAACAACTTCGGCACCGCGCTGATCTGCATGGAAACCACGCACAACGGCGCCGGCGGCAGCGTGCTGCCGCTGGAGCACATGCAGCGGGTGCATACCCTTGCGCGCGAGCGCAGCGTCCCCGTGCATACCGACGGCGCGCGGCTGTTCAACGCCGCAACCGCGCTCGGCGTGTCCGCCGCGGAAATTGCACGGCACACCGACTCGGTCTGTTTCTGCGTATCCAAAGGCCTGTCGGCACCGGTCGGCTCGGTACTCTGCGGCCCGCGGGATTTCATCGAGCGCGCCCGCACCTTCCGCCGCATGGTCGGCGGCAACATGCGCCAGGCCGGAACTATCGCCGCCGCCGGTATCGTTGCACTGGAAATGATGGTGGAGCGGCTAAAGGACGATCACGCCAGCGCGAAACGGCTGGCCGCGGGCTTCCATGCAGTGGAGGCTTCGCTCGCCGATCCGGCAGATGTGGAAACCAACATCGTGAGAGTCAATGTCGGCGCCAGCGGCCGCAGCGCGGCGCAGTGGGCGGAGGAATTCAAGACCCGCGGCATCGCCGTCAGTCCTGCCGATCCGCGATCGCTGCGCTTCGTCACCCATCGCCACATCGGCAATACCGAGGTGGATACGGCGATCTCGGCCTGCGCCAGGATCTGGCAGCAGCGGCGCTAGCCGCTGTCCCGGCCCCTGCGAAATTACTTGGCAGCCTCGGCGACCACGTCCGCCAGCAACTTACCGATTGCCTGCAAGGAGCGCCGCGAGGCTTCGCTGCCGACAACATCCGGCGTGCGATAACTCAGGTACACCACGCCCGGCGACTTCGGCAGCGTATATACCGCAATCGCATAGGGACAGTACGCGATGTTGTGCGGATCGGCTTCCATCGTGTCGCGCGACAGGCGCGCGCTGCAGAACTCGAGCACTTCGGCATTGCCGTAGATGCGCCGCTGACTTCCGAGATCACGGCCGGTGCGCTCCAGCATGTCGCCAACCTTCGCGGTGTAGTTCAGCACGAGACCGCGATTCTCCAGCGCCATCACCACACGATCACGGACATCGGCAAACGTGCCCTTCACCGTGCGCATTTGCACGTCCGGTGATGCCGCGCTCGCGACCAATGCGAGCAGCATCAACACGATACCTGCACAGACTTTTATGGTTTGCATTTGTGGTTCTCCCGCAACGGGACACATTCCCATATGCAGTGTAAGGCTTTTGGGCTGCCTCCGCAGCCCCCCCCGGATGCCCAGTGCACCCCGCCGGAGAAAATTTTTTTATGACATAACTACTTGATTTTTAATAGTTTTTTTTAAATCATCCACAGACAAAGGCTAAAGACCGCCTTGCCCCGGCGGGACGGATTGGGTATCTTTGGCGCCCTGCTGTCTGCGGTTGCGAACCGCCTCCCGCGACGGGCATCGGACTTCTCCCGAGACCGATCCCGCCGCAAGGTGCCAGTGTCAGGGCTTGCTTCCCATCGGGAACGGCCAGGCGCCTGGGATCGCAATCGGGCGAGGCGCTATCGGCGCCGGTTCCGGAATCATCCGGGTTGCCGGTTTCGAAACCGCCACGCGCTTTTGGACTGCAGGCTTTTTCTTGACTGCTTTTTTCCTAGCCGGCTTTCGAGCCGGCTTTTTTTTGCCGGCTGCCGCGCGCTTCCCCTTCTTCGCTGCGCTCTTTCGCGCCACCGTCTTGCGGCTTGCAGACTTCCGGTCTGCGGATTTGCGCGCGACTTTCTTCTTCAGCACTTTTTTCTTCGCAGCCTTTTTCTTTGCCACCGTCTTCTTTGCCGCCTTCTTCTTCGCTTTTGCCATAGAAACCTCCGTCAAGTCTGCCCACGCTGCGCGGTCCCGCTCAATAATCCCGCGCCGACCAATGCGTCATCCTGCGACGCCCCCTCCACACCAACCAAGCCTTCAATTACTTAATGCAAAGCCGCCCCTGTTTTGTTCACCAGATCGCGGTACAACAGATCGGGATCGACACGGATGCCACCGCTCCATGTCAACACGTTCGACACCGGATCAAAGGCCACACGGCGGAACAGCGACGCATCGGACAGGACTTCCAGAGCAGTTCCCTCGACAAGGTCGCCGAGATAGACATGCCCCTCAAGGCCGTCATCGAAACGCAGCCAGAGCGTACAGTTGTCTTCTGCGCGCAGTTCGGTGACCGTGTGCAGATTGAGCCTGCGGCTGCGGTAACGTCGGAACTTCAGACTGAGTGCCAAGGATTCACCTCTTCATCGAGTTGAACAACGAAAGCGCAAAAGAAACCGGCGGCGCCGCCCTGCGAAATGATCCGCAGGACTGTGCGCCGCCGGCCGGGTGCTGCATCAGCACAGGATTCCGTTTCGCGGAATCCGCGTGTTTACTCGCATGGTTGGTGTATGCCTCCGCATGTTTGCATGATGTCGCCGCTCAATCCCAGGACAGGGCGCCGCCGGTCTGATACTCGATGACGCGGGTTTCGAAGAAATTCCGCTCTTTCTTCAAGTCGATCATTTCAGCCATCCACGGGAAGGGATTGGTCGCGCCCTCGAACAACGTGTCGAGGCCAATCTGCTGGGCACGGCGGTTGGCGATGAAGCGCAGATATTCCTTGAACATCGCGGCATTAAGGCCAAGCACGCCGCGCGGCATGGTGTCCTCCGCATATTTGTATTCAAGCTCGACGCCTTTGTGGAACAGTTCGCGCAGTTCTTCGCGAAATTCCGAGGTCCACAGGTGCGGGTTCTCCATCTTGATGGTGTTGATCAGGTCGATGCCGAAATTGCAGTGCATCGACTCGTCGCGCAGGATGTACTGGTACTGCTCGGCAGCACCGGTCATTTTGTTTTGGCGGCCCAGCGCAAGGATCTGCGCGAAACCGACGTAGAAGAACAGCCCTTCCATCAGGCAGGCAAAGACAATCAGGCTTTTCAGCAGCTTCTGGTCGTTTTCCGGCGTGCCGGTCTTGAACGAAGGATTGGTCAGCACGTCGATAAAGGGGATCAGGAACTCGTCCTTGGCGCGGATCGACGACACCTCGTGATAGGCATTAAAAATTTCACCTTCGTTCAGGCCCAGGCTTTCGACGATGTACTGGTAGGCGTGGGTATGGATCGCCTCCTCGAAAGCCTGGCGCAGCAGGTACTGGCGGCACTCCGGGGCGGTGATGTGGCGGTAGGTGCCGAGCACGATGTTGTTGGCAGCGAGCGAATCGGCGGTGACGAAGAAGCCGAGGTTCGCTTGACCAGACGGCGCTCGTCTTCGGTCAG
>JAUXYA010000021.1 GCA_030684405.1 Burkholderiales bacterium
GAGGTGGAACTGGTGATCGGTCTCAAGCGCGACCCGACCTTCGGCCCAGTGGTGATGGTGGGGCTGGGGGGCGTGCTGATCGAAGTATTCAAGGACGTGGTATTCCGCGCCGCGCCGGTGACCGAGGCCGAGGCGCTGCGCATGCTCGACGAACTGAAGAGCCGGGTGCTGCTCGACGGCGTGCGCGGCAGGCCGGCGGTGGACCGGCAGGCGCTGGCGCAGATGATCAGTGCAGTGTCCTGCTTTGGCGCGGCCGCGGGTCCGCGGCTGGCGGAACTGGATCTCAATCCGGTGCTCGCCGGACCGCAGGGCGCCACCGCAGTCGACTGGCTGATGTTGTTGGACTAACCGGAGAATCTGTACATGGACTTCACACTGCCCGAAGAACTGCGCATGCTGCGCGACACCGTCGCACGTTTCGTGCGCGAGGAACTGCTGCCGTTGGAACGCGATGTCATCAAGCGCGAAGCCGAACGCGGCCTGACCGATGCGCCGCTGATCGATCCGGACGCCGAGAAGGAACTTAACCGCAAAGCCAAGGAAATCGGGCTTTACGGCATCGATGTGCCCGAGGAATACGGCGGCCAGAACATGGGCATGCTGGCCAAGGCGGTGGTGATCGAGGAACTGAAGACCAGCATCGTGCCTTTTGTGCTGCCGCCGGACAGCCCCAACCTGTGGATGCTGCGCGAAACCTGCAAGGGTGATCAGATAAAGAAGTACCTGTTGCCTTACGCCAGCGGCGATAAGAAAAGCGCGATCGCGATTTCCGAACCCGGTGCCGGTTCCGACCCTGCGGGCATGAAAACCCGCGCCGAATACAAAAACGGGAAATGGTTGCTCAATGGTCAGAAAATCTGGATCAGTGGCGCGCGCAAGGCCGATTTCATCATTGTCATGGCAGTCACCGATCCGGAGAAAGGCTCACGCGGCGGCATTACCGCCTTCCTCGTCGACAAGGGCGCCAAGGGGCTATCGATTCCTTCGGTGTTCAACACCATGGGCGAACACGCGCCATACGCGGTGTTTTTCGACAACGTCGAGCTTTCCGAGGATCAGGTAATGGGCGAAGTCGGCAAGGGTTTCGCGCCGATGCAGAATCGCCTTGGCGTGCGGCGTATGGAAATTGCCTGCCGTTCGCTCGGCTACGCGCGGCGCTGCATGGATTACATGCTGAAGCAGGCCAACGAGCGCAAGACTTTCGGCGCGCTGCTCGCCGACCGCCAGCAGGTGCAGTGGTGGCTCGCCGACAGCTGGCAGGAAATGGAAATGGTGCGCTGGATCACCTGGCGCCTCGCCTGGAAAATGGATCAGGGCGGAGCCGACTGGCGGCGCGAAGCGGCAATGGTCAAGTTGCAGGGCAGTGAAATGATCGCCCGCGTCTCCGATCGCGCGATCCAGTTGCTCGGCGGCATGGGAGTGTCGAAGGATTTGCCGCTGGAGTACATCGCACGCGCCTGCCGCGTGTTCCGTATTTTCGAGGGGCCGAGCGAGGTGCACCGCTGGTTCATCGCCCGCGACCTGCTGCGCAACGGCATGCCTGCGGATTGAGCACCGTTACCCGCGCGCCGGCACTCGCGCCGTTCCGCGTCCGCAGTTTCCGCTTCCAGTGGCCCTCCGATCTCGCGGCCTCATGGGCCTTCGAGATGGAGACGTTGATCCTCGGCTGGTACATTCTGGTCGAGACCGGCTCGGTGCTGCTGCTGACGCTGTTTGCCTCGTTGCAGTACGTCGGCACGCTGCTGTCGCCGCTGTTCGGTGTTGCCGGACATCGGCTCGGCAACAAGCGGGTGTACTGCGCAATGCGCGGATTTTATGCGCTGCTGGCCACGCTGCTGATGGTGCTGGCGTTGACGGGTGACTTGCAGCCGCTGCATGTGTTCGTGATCACCGCACTGATGGGGCTGGTACGGCCTTCAGACCTGGTGATGCGTCATGCGCTGATCGGTGAAACGCTGCCGGTGGGCCAGTTTGTCGGAGGGGCGAGCATCTCACGGACTACCCAGGACTCGGCGCGGGTGATGGGCGCATTGACCGGGGCAGGGCTGGTTGCGACCCTCGGAATCGGGCTGGCCTATGTGGCAGTGGCGCTGTTTTATTTCGCCAGCCTGCTCCTCGCCTTCGGTGTGAATGCCCGGCCGAACGCACTGGATCATGCTTCGGCGCCGCGTGTCTCGGTGTATCGGGATTTACGCGACGGGCTGTCCTATGTCTGGAATACGCCGCCGCTGCTGGCTGCCATCTGGGTGGCGCTGTTGGTCAATCTGACGGCTTTCCCGCTGGTCAACGGCCTGCTGCCCTACGTGGCCAGGGAGATCTACGGGACCGACCAGACCGGCCTGGGCTATCTGGTCGCCGGTTTCGCCGGCGGTGCGCTGGTGGCCTCACTGCTGCTGACGCGCTTTGGCCATGCCGTGCAGCCGGCCCGGATGATGATCAGCGCCTGTGCCTGGTGGTATTTGCTGACGTTGCTGTTCGTGCAGGTTGACAGTATCGCGGCCGGCGTAGCGCTGCTGCTGCTGTCCGGTTTCGCGCAGAGCCTGAGCATGGTGACCATGGCGGCGATGCTGCTGCGCAGTTCGGAAGAGCGTTTCCGCAGCCGCGTGATGGGCATCCGCATGCTCGCCATTTACACGCTGCCGATCGGACTGATGGCCTCAGGCCCGTTGATCGAACACTTCGGATTCCGCATGACAGGATCGGCCTACTGCATCATCGGCCTGGTGCTGACGTTCTGGATCGGTTGGCGCTGGCGGGAACATATCTGGCAAGGCACGGCAAGCTCGAATCTGCACTGAGCAAACGGAATGGGCGGTGCCCGCATCGGTTAAAATATAAGCCTTTCCGATTAACACAGTATGAACTCACGGGGATAGCCATGAACGCACCTGAGACCATGACGGACCGCCTGCTCGCCGAGAAAAAGGGCGGCATCGGCTGGATCACCTTCAACAACCCAGCCCGCCACAATGCGGTGTCCTTCGAGATGTGGCAGGCGCTGCCGGTCATCCTCAACGATTTTGTTGCCGACCCCGAAGTGCGCGTGATCATTCTCAAGGGCGCGGGCGAAAAGGCCTTTGTCGCCGGTGCCGACATTTCCCAGTTCAAGGAAAAGCGCAGCAGTGAAGATGCGGTTGCAGCCTATAACGCGGCGGCCGACCTCGCCGGCAAGACCCTGCAGGAATGCGCCAAACCGACCATCGCAATGGTGCGCGGCTATTGCATCGGCGGCGGCACGGCTATTGCCGTGAATTGTGACATCCGCATCGCTGCCGATGACGCGAAATTCGGTGTACCCGCCGGCAAGCTTGGCCTCGGTTATCGCTTTGCTGGCGTCAAACGACTGACCGACGTGGTCGGTCCGCAATTTACCGCGGAAATTTTCTTCACCGCGCGCCAGTTCAACGCACAGGAAGCGTTGCAGATGAACCTGGTCAACCGCGTGGTTCCTGCAGCCGAGTTGGAGAAATACACTCTCGACTACGCCACGACCATTGCCGGCAATGCGCCACTGACGTTGGCCTCCGTGAAGGCCTCGCTGATCGAATATGGCAAAGACCCCGCCACGCGAGATCACCAGCGGCTGCAGCAAATGGTCGACGTCTGCTACAAGAGCGAGGACTACAAGGAAGGCCAGGCCGCTTTTGCCGAAAAGCGCAAGCCGGTATTCAAAGGAAAGTAGTATAAGTATCTGTTTTTATTAATATTTTTAAAAGGCTTAATATGGGATTTGATGCCAACCGTGCTGATCTCTGCGTCGGCGTAATCGGTACCGGCGCGATGGGACGTGGCATCGTGCAGGTAACTGCTGCCGGCGGCATGCAGGTCGTAATGATGGACACCCGCGCCGGCGCTGCTGAAGAAGCCCGCGACTTTGTCGCCAAGATGCTGGCGCGCGCAGCGGAGAAGGGCAGCATGACGCAGGCGGATGCCGATGCCGCCACCGCACGCATCAAGGTCGCGCAGTCGCTCGCAGAGTTCAAGGGCTGTCACATGGTCGTCGATGCGATCATCGAGAATCTCGACGCCAAGCGCGCGCTGTTCGCCGAGCTTGAGGACATTGTCTCCCCCGAATGCATCCTCGCCACCAATACTTCGTCGATGTCGGTAACCACCATCGCGGCGAAACTGAAGACGCCGCAACGTTTTGCGGGCTTTCACTTCTTCAACCCGGTGCCGCTGATGAAGTTGGTCGAAGTCATCGACGGCCTGCAGACGGAGAACTGGGTGTCGGAAGCACTGATGGTGATCGGCAAGCGCATGACGCGTGAGCCGGTTCGGCTAAGCGATGCACCGGGCTTTCTGGTCAATCAGGTCGGCCGCGGCTTCACACTTGAAGCTTCACACCTGGTGTATGAGGGCGTCGCCTCCTTCGTAGACGTGGACCGGGTGATGCGCGATGTCGGCGGTTTTCGCATGGGACCGTTCGAGCTGATGGAACTGACCGGACTCGATGTCACCCAGCCGGCCTCTGTGCTGATCTACAACCAGTTCTTCCAGGAACAACGCTACCGCCCGAGCCTGATCATGCAGTCGCGCTACGAGGCCGGCGTGCTCGGGCGCAAGAGCAAGAAGGGTTTCTACAACTACGACGCCGAGATGAAGCCGATAGTCGCGCCGGAACCGCCAGCTCCGACAGCGAAACCGAAAAGCGTCTGGGTCAGCAAAGCCGAACCGGCGGGTCATGAGGCACTGATCGCGCTGCTGACAAAACTCGGCGCGAACCTCGAGAGCGGCGCCAAACCTTCGGCCGATGCGCTGATCCTGGTGACCCCGGTAGGCAAGGATGCAACGACCTGTGCGGTGGAAGAGGGCCTGGATCCGAAGCGCACGGTTGCGGTCGACACGCTGTTCCCGATGGTCAAGCGTCGCACCATCATGGGCACGCCGCTCACCGAAGCGAAAGTGAAGGAGGCCGCACACGGTCTGCTCGCTTCCGACGGTGTTCCGGTGACGGTCTGCCGCGACAGCCCGGGCTTCATAGCCCAGCGCATCGTCGCGATGATCGTCAACATCGGCTGCTCGATCGCGCAAAGCCGCACCGCCCAGCCGGCGGACATCGACAAAGCGGTCACGCTGGGCCTGAACTATCCCAATGGCCCGCTGAAATTCGGCGACGTTGTCGGTGTCGAGCGCATTGACCGTGTGCTCGCGAACATGAACACCATCTACGCCGACCCGCGCTATCGCCCCAATATCTGGTTGCGCCGTCGCGCACAGTTGGGCGTCTCGCTGCTCACCCCCGAACCCTGATCGACAACTCACATAGTCAAAGGAAAAATCATGCTCAATGCCTACCTCTACGAAGGTCTGCGCACACCGTTCGGTCGTCATGCCGGCGTGCTCGCCAAGGTGCGTCCCGACGACCTGCTCGCGGATGTCATGAAAAACGTGATGGCGAAATCCAAGTTCAAAATCGAGCAGGTCGAGGACATCGTCGTCGGCTGTGCCAACCAGGGCGGTGAGGACAGCCGTTGCGTTGCGCGCCATGCAGGCCTGTCGGCGGGTTTCCCGATCGAAATCCCGGGCACGGTCCTGCAGCGCAACTGCGCCAGCGGCCTCGGTGCGTTGGCGCATGCTGCGCATTCGATCAGCGCAGGCGAGGGCGATGTGTTCATCGTTGGCGGCGTCGAAAGCATGAGCCGTTCTCCGATTGTCATCGGCCGCGCCGAAGTCGCTTTCGACCGTGGCATCAAGATGTTCGACAGCACCATCGGTCCCCGTTTTTCAAACCCCAAGCTGACCAAGCAATTCGGCGACCCACAGATGCCGCAGACCGCGGACAATCTCGCTCGCGAATTTGGCATTACCCGTGAACAGGCCGATAATTTTGCCGCTGCCTCCCAGCAAAAATTTCAGATTGCCAAAGGGGAGGGCTTCTTCAACGGCGAAATTTCTCCGGTCGAACTGCCGCCGACCCGCAAGGGTCCGGTACCGCCAGTGGCTGAAGACGAGCATCCACGTCCCGGCACTGACATGGCAACGCTGGCCAAGATGAAAGTGCTCTACGAGGGGGGCGTCACCACCGCCGGCAATGCCTCCGGCGTCAATGACGGTGCAGTGGCCCTGGTCCTCGGCTCACTTGCCGCCGGTGAAAAGGCCGGCGTGAAGCCGATGGCGCGCATCATCGCCACTGCGGCGATGGGCGTCCGGCCGGACATCATGGGCTACGGCCCGGTGGCAGCGTCAAAAAAGGCTTTGGCGCGCGTCGGGCTCTCGGTCAAGGACATGGACGTCATCGAAATCAACGAAGCCTTTGCTGCGCAGGTGCTGGCCTGCCTCAAAGGCCTTGACGTGGCTTTCGACGACAAGCGGGTAAATCCCAATGGCGGTGCGATTGCTCTCGGACACCCGTTGGGCGCATCCGGTGCACGCATTGCGCTGACCGCTGCGCGTCAGCTCGAACGCATTGGCGGCAAGTATGCGCTGGTGTCGCTGTGCATTGGCGGCGGGCAGGGCATGGCAGTCGTCCTGGAGCGCGTCTGATTCTCTTCGGGGGCGGCTTCCCGCCCCTGAAGTCTCAAACCAGGTGATTTCGGATCTGGAACGCTCTGCTCTGGCCCACAAAATCTATCATTTTGTTAGATTTGCCCCCCCTTGCACTGTCACGCATACTCAGCCCATATCAATAAGCAGGGACGGTCAGGGGGTTGATCGTGAGTGACATGGAATCCATCACGGCCTTGAAGCAGGGGGTCCCGCTGCCGCCGCAGAAGCTGATCGATCTGCGTTCTAAGGGCATGCATACGGTGCGTTTCGAGTTCATCGTCCGCCTGCTGCGCCTGAATACACAGATCATCACCCTCTCCATCTATTGGGAAGACGGTCGCGAGTTCCTGCAGATTCCGTCCGTTCAGAATGCCCAGCGCAAGCTGGTTTATGCCAGCCAGCCCCGCGTTCATGGGCTTTTCGATGACATGGCCTTGCTGTGTTACCCCTATGATTCCGACGCCAAGGGCAAGGTGGACACTGAACTCGACCGCATGGTCGAGGCTATAGGGGAGTATGGACGCAACACCTTCCGTAGCTAAACCAGCCTGCTATCTAATCCATCTCGATTACTGCGCACACCTATAATTTGACATAATACACATTATACGAATTATATATAGTCAACCACTGATATTGCTGGTGTTTTCTCAAGGCACCTGTTCTTCAGCACCAGCCCTGCGCAACACCGCCTCAATCTCCGCATGGCCCCGGTCCCGGGCATTGCCTAGAGCCGAATGTCCAAACGGAGACACATATTTGGCATTTGCGCCATGCTCAAGCAGCATCAGCAACATTTGAAGATGACCCTCGCGGGCCGCCATCATCAGCGCTGTGGTGCCATTATCCGCGACTGCATTGACGTCAGCCCCCTTGGCAACGAGCATACGTCCTATGTCGACCCGGTTGCGGACCGCCGCATAAATCAATGGCGTCCAGCCCGGTTGATTGACTGGCGCGCCAGCCTCGATCAGCAGCTTGGCGATCTCCGCATGGCCCTGGATGGCAGCGAGCATCAACGCCGACTCTCCCAGTGGATTGCGAGCTTGCAGCCGCGGACGTGCTGCCATGATGGTTTTGACTACATTGGGCTTACCTTCCCGCACTGCCAGCATTAACAGCGTTTCGCCCTTGGGATTTACTGTGTCCACATCCATCCCGCGCGCAAAGAGCTCGACGATGGACTTTTCATCATCCAGATGGATTGCCCGGAGCATGTCCTCATAAGCCCCGGCCCATGCAGCAGTGCTGGTGCACAAAAAGAGTATCGGCGCAAACTTCATAAAACACTTTATATATTTCATATATCTACATGTTTATTTTGAATAATTTATAGAAATTACGAGTCGTTGTAGTGGCTATTTCGGAATAATCACAGTTCTGCAGGCAAGCTAACTCCTCGGCCACATGTTTGACCCATCCCGGCTGGTTGACCTTGCCCCGATGAGGTACGGGCGCCAGATAGGGCGCATCCGTTTCGACCAGCAGGCGGTCAAGCGGAACCTGCCGGGCTACCGCCTTCAGTTCCTTGGCATTCTTGAAGGTCACGATGCCCGAAAAAGAGATATGGAATCCCATGTCCAGCGCGCCCTTGGCTACATTCCAGCTCTCGGTAAAACAGTGCATAACCCCCCCAGCCTTTTCCGCGCCCTCTTCCCGCATTATCCTCAACGTGTCCTCGGCCGCCGAACGCGTATGGATGATCAACGGTTTACCAACCTCGCGCGCCGCACGAATATGGACCCTGAAACGCTCCCGCTGCCATTCAAGATCGCCGTTCAGGCGGTAATAATCCAGCCCGGTTTCGCCGATGGCCACGACTTTGGGGTGCTGGGCCAATTTGACCAATTCAATTACAGAGGGTTCGTGCAGATCGGGATAATCGGGATGCACGCCGACCGATGCATAGAGCTGTGGATGCTCTTCCGCCAGCGCCAAGACCTTGTGGAAGTCCTCCAGGGTGACGCTGACACAGAGCGCTGCGATAACCCCGTTTTCACGCATGGTTTCCAGCACTTCAGGCAGGCGCTCGGACAGTTCAGGGAAGTCGAGATGACAATGCGAGTCGACAAGCATGTTCAGGCTGCCTTGAGCGCGGGATTCACGACGGCCGCATAGGCGAAAAGAGCGCTCTCAATGTAAAGTCTGGCGTTCAGCGGATGATGAATATGCCGCTGTTGACGCACCAGCTTGCGGTGCAACCTCAGCATCGCCAGGGGATTCGCCTGCCGCGCAAGGACATCGAGCTCGGTGGCCATATCCGGGTTGAAGCGGATGCTGCCCAGCATGCGCCGGCTCGCGATGTCATAGGTCCACCTCTGAAGCCAGCTGAGGAATTGCTCGAGGGGCAGATCGCGCAGAATCTCGGCTGCCTGCAATGGATCGAAATTTGCAGGCGCGATGCGTGTGAGAAAGGCCCTGCGTGCCTGCAGTTCGCCAGCCTCGCTCGCGGCCAATGCCCGCAAGGGCGCACCGGAACATTGCGCGAGCGCCACCTCCGGCTCGGCCACGCCGTGCGCCTTCAGCCACTCGAGCGCAACTTCCGGATCAGGTTGCCCAAGGCTGAGTTGCCGGCAGCGGCTGATGATGGTGGGCGGCAAGTGATGCGGGCGATGGCTGATCAGGATGAAATGGGTGTGCGCAGGCGGCTCCTCGAGATTTTTCAGCAAGGCATTCGCAGCATTGACGTTCAAGGCCTCCGCCGGACAAATCAGAATGACTTTGCGGCCTCCACGGTGTGAAGAAACATGAATAAAATCATGCAATTCCCTGACCTGCTCAATGGTAATCCACGGGCTCACTTTGGCTTTTCTGGCACCCTCTTCGACCTCTGCCTCCTGGTCGCTTTCCGTCGCCGGCGACAAAACCCGGAAGTCCGGATGAGCCCCGGACGCAAGCCAGTTACAGGAACTGCAATTGCCACAGGCCGTGCCTTGCGGGCCCGGATTTTCACACAGCAGCGCTGCCGCCAAGGATTGGCCAAAATCCTTTTTCCCGATGCCCTGGGGCCCTTTGATCAATAGGGCATGGGGCAGCTGCCCGCGCTGTTGCAGCAACCGGTGAAGCTCGCTGTCAAACCAGATAGTCATTTTAAATCAAGCACTTAATAGGCTTTCTTTTCTTAAAATAGAGTGTACGAGCAAAATAATAGATATTGTTTATATTCAATAAATTAATAGTGTTTTCTCAAGTTCTAACTGAATTTCAGCAATTGTTCTTGCTGCGTCGATTATCCGAATTCGTTCAGGATGTTCCCGCGCCCTGCGCAAGTAAGCAGCACGCACCCTCTCATAGAATTCAAGCTGTTCCCGCTCGAAACGGTCCGGCACCCGGGCCTGCCGGGTCCTGGCGCGGCCCAATTCCGGCTCAAGATCGAAATAAAGGGTTAAATCCGGTTGCAGTTCACCCTGTACCCACGATTCCAGCGCTGCGACACGTTCCCAGGCCATGCCACTGCCGCCGGCCTGGTAGGCATAGGTGGCATCGGTAAACCGGTCGCAGAGTACCCATTTCCCGGCGGCAAGTGCGGGCGCTATGACCGTCGCGATGTGCTCACGGCGCGCAGCAAACATCAGCAAGGCTTCGGTGTCCGGTTGTCTCGGCTCATGACTGTCCAGCAGGAGCTTGCGCAGGGCTTCCCCCAACGCGGTGCCGCCCGGCTCGCGCGTGACAATAAGAGGCAGCGCGCGAACCGAAAGCCGTTGCCGCAGCCACTCCAGGTGCGTGGTCTTGCCCGCACCATCCATCCCCTCCAGTGTGATGAATCGGCCTCTGCTCATTGACGTGGACGCCCACGGCGCTGATACATATCGACCGCCCGTTCGTGCTCGGCGAGCGTTCTCGAGAATTTCGAAGTGCCGTCGCCGCGCGCCACGAAATACATGGCATTGCTTGAGGCCGGGTTCAGCGTGGCACGCAGTGAGTCCAGTCCCGGCAGGGCAATCGGGGTGGGCGGCAACCCTGCCCTGGTATAGGTGTTGTAAGGCGTATCGGTGGTCAGGTCGCTGCGGCGAATATTCCCATCAAACGCAGCACCCATGCCGTAAATCACGGTTGGATCGGTCTGCAGGCGCATGCCGATGCGCAGCCGATTGATAAAAACCGCCGCGACCAGAGCCCGCTCCTCGGGACGACCAGTTTCCTTTTCGACGATCGAAGCCAGGATCAGCGCTTCTTCCGGTGATTTCAACGGCAACCCCGGTACGCGGCGTTCCCATTCCTGGTCAAGATGCCGCAGCATCAGTTGGTGCGCACGACGCAGTATCGCCAGGTCGCTGGCGCCCTCGCTGAAATGATAGGTATCGGGAAAAAACCAGCCTTCGGCATATGGCTTTTCTATGTCTAGCCTCTGCAGGATTTCCGCTTCGCTCAGTGCCGGCGATTCAGCCTTCACCTTTGGATGATCCTGCAGCGTTTTAAGCATCTGCCGGAACGTCCAGCCCTCGACAAAGGTCACGGATACCAGGGTGACGTCACCGCGGGTCATCCGGTCCAGCAGGGCCAGCGGGGACAATCTGCCCGAGAGCTCGTAGTTGCCGGCCTTGAGTTTGGTGGACTCTCCGCGCAAGCGGGCCATCAACTCAAAGGGTTCAGGTCGGCCGATCACGCCAGTCGCCGCAAGCTGGATGGCAACGCTGCGCAGGGAACTGCCGGAACGCAGTTCGAAACTCACGGGCGCAGCACCGAGGTCCAGATCACGGTGGGCGTAGTAAAAAAGGGCCGCAGCGGCAACGATCACCGCCAGAAGCGCGGATCCGAACAGAAATTTAAGCAGGCGGATTTTCGAATGCATCCAGCCATTTTCTCACGAGCGGCGCCGCGACGAATTTCCGCCATTTCAGATGGCCCAAAGTCGCAACCGGCCATACGCCGATCAGGCTGTTGACCAGAAAAACCTCGGTGGCGGACTCCAGTCGTTTCAGGTCTATGGGCTCTACGCTGCAGCGCAGGCCGTGGCGGATTGCTGACTCGATGACGAGGTCCCGCGTAAGCCCGGCGACACCACAGAGTGAAAGATCCGGCGTTACCAAGCCGTCTTTTTCAACCAGGAACAGATTGCAGCGCGTGCCCTCGACGATACGTCCTGCAGAGTCCTGCAGCAGCCCCTCTGCAATCGCCGGGTCGTTCCACTCGGCGCGTGCGAGCACGTTCTCGAGGCGGCCCAGATGTTTGATGCCAGCCAGCGCAGGCTGCTCCGACAGGCGCAAGTCGCAGATCCTCACAGCCACGCCTGCAGTCGACCACCCTGCCGGATAGTCCGGCAGGGGTCCGGCAGAAACGATGCGGCGGGTATGGGAAACAGCCGGCCTGGCATAGCCGCGCCCTCCGCTGCCTCGCGTGACTGTGATGCGCAGGGCGCAATGGGCCAGGCGGGCGGTGATCGTCTGAATATCGCCGAACAGGGTTTCCGGTTCTGGCGGTCGGATGTCAAGGGCAATGCAATCTGCAGCCAGCTTGGCATAGTGCCGCGGCCACCAGCAGACGTGCCCATTACGCACCGCCAGAGTCCGGAAAACACCATCGCCGTAGGTCAGGCCGCGATCATCCGCAGGCACGCCCGCAACCTGCCGGCCGTCAACCAGGGTCATCAGCATGACGCATTGGCTGCCGGGTGCAACCGGTGAGCGTTTCAGATCTTGCGGAACACCAAACTGCCGTTGGTGCCGCCAAAACCGAAGGAGTTGGAAAGCGCCACGTCGATTCTCATCTGGCGAGCGGTGTTTGGCACGAAATCAAGATCACACGCGGGATCTTGATTGGACAGATTGATCGTTGGCGGTGCGACCTGGTCGCGAATGGCAAGGACCGAAAACACGGCCTCGATGCCTCCCGCTGCGCCGAGCAGATGCCCGGTCATCGACTTGGTCGAACTGACCGCCAACTTTCCGGCATGGTCACCAAAGCAGTTTTTCACTGCGACGGTTTCCGCAATGTCCCCCAGCGGGGTCGAAGTGCCATGCGCATTGACGTAATCCACCTGGTCGTGATTCAGATCGGCGTTGCGTAGTGCATTGTTCATGCAGCGCACCGCACCTGCACCATCCCCGCAGGGCGCGGTGATGTGGTGGGCATCCGCGCTCAATCCGTAACCGGCGAGCTCGCAGTAAATCCTCGCGCCGCGTTTTTTCGCATGCTCGTATTCCTCCAGCACCAGCACGCCGGCGCCTTCACCCATCACGAAGCCATCGCGATCTTTATCCCAGGGACGGCTTGCAGACGCGGGATCGTCATTGCGCGACGACAGTGCGCGGGCCGCGCAGAAGCCGCCGATACCCAGAGGTGAAATCGTTGATTCGGCCCCACCGGCGATCATGATATCTGCGTCGCCGTATTCGATCAGCCGTCCCGCTTCGCCAATGCTGTGATTCGCAGTGGTGCAAGCGGTAACAACCGAGATGTTCGGTCCCTGAAGGCCGTGCATGATCGACAATTGCCCCGAGATCATGTTGATGATCGAGCCGGGCACGAAGAAAGGTGAAATCTTGCGCGGACCACCGGCACGCAACGCAGAGTGCGTTTCTTCGATCAGCGGCAGGCCGCCGATTCCGGATCCTATGCATACGCCGATCATCTCGCGGTTGAGTTTCTCGAGATCGAGGCCGGCATCCTTTATCGCATCTATGCCTGCGGCAAGACCGTAGTGGATAAAAGTGTCGAAGCGCCGCGCTTCCTTGACCGGCAGGTAATTTCCAGCGTCGAAACCCTTGACCTCTCCGGCGATCTGGGAGGTATAGCCCGACGCGTCGAAGCGGGTGATTTTCGTGATTCCGGATTGCCCGGCGGTTATGCTGGACCAGGATTTTTCAATGCCGATGCCGACCGGGGAAATGATCCCCAGGCCGGTCACGACTACTCTGCGGGTGGTTGGACGCGGCATTATGCTCAATGGGGGGTCGCTGCTACCCCCGAAACGGAGAAAAGGGGAGGAAGGTCATTGCCCTCCCCGCGCTATCAGGACTTCAGGTGGGCCTTGATGTAGTCCGACGCCTGCTGGACCGTGGTGATTTTCTCGGCTTCCTCGTCGGGAATCTCGGTTTCGAATTCCTCTTCCAGCGCCATTACCAGTTCGACGGTGTCCAGAGAATCGGCGCCCAGGTCATTAACGAAGGATGATTCGTTTTTGACGTCGGCCTCATTGACGCCAAGCTGTTCGGCAACAATCTTCTTGACGCGTTGCTCGATATTGTCCATCTACTGCCCCCTTTCGCGTTGCTTGCTGATGATTGGGGAGTGTCCGGCACCGTGGCGGGCACAATGACACTCCTCGAAAAACGTGAATTTTACCACAAACAGAATTTAAAAATTTCTTTTAAAACAATTACTTGTAACAAATACTGGAGTGCTATTCGAAACTTCAGGCGCCGCGCATTCTAGCCCATATGCATGCCGCCGTTGACGTGTAGCGTGCTGCCGGTTACATAGGACGCTGCATCGGAAGCCAGGTAGACCACGGCGCCCGCGACATCCTCGACGCTGCCCAGTCGCGCGAGAGGGATCTGACCGATCAGGCTTTCACGCTGCGCTTCGCCCAACTTCCGCGTCATGTCGGTGTCGATGAATCCCGGAGCCACGCAGTTGACAGTGATATTGCGGCTGCCGACTTCCCGTGCCAGGGCCCGGGAGAATCCTTCCACCCCGGCCTTTGCTGCAGCGTAATTGCTCTGTCCGGCATTGCCCATCGTGCCCACGACGGAAGTCACGTTGATAATTCGTCCGGAACGGACTTTCATCATGCCGCGAATGACCGCTTTCGAGAGGCGGTAAACCGACTTGAGATTGGTGGACATGATGGCGTCCCACTCCTCGTCCTTCATACGCATCAGCAGATTGTCCCGGGTAATACCGGCATTGTTGACCAGGATGGCAATATCGCCCCACTGTTGCCGGATGGCTTCAAGCACAGCCTCGGTCTGGGTGCCATCGTTGACGTCCATCGCATAGCTGGCGCCGGAAATGCCGGCGGCGGCCATTTCCCGGCCGATACCTTCGGCACCGGCGGGCGTGGTGGCCGTGCCCACGACTTTTGCACCTGCTGCTCCCAGCGCCAGCGCGATGCCGCGGCCGATGCCGCGCGAGGCGCCGGTCACCAGCGCAAGCCTGCCCTGCAGCATAGTCATTTCAAAGCCTCCATGGTCTGTTGCAGGGAAGCAGGGTCAGTGACTGCAAAACCCTGAAGCGAGTTTTCAATGCGCCGCGTCAATCCCGAGAGCACTTTGCCCGGTCCACATTCAACGACATGCGTCACGCCCTGCACGGCAAATGCGCGCACTGTTTCCACCCAGCGCACGGGATTACAGGCCTGGCGGGCAAGCGCATCCTTGATCTGTGCCGGGTCGCAGGCGATGGCGACATCAACATTGTTGATCACGCGGATCGTGGTCGCACTGAAGGTGATTCCCTGCATGCGTTCCCTGAGCCGATCTGCGGCCGGCCTGAGCAGCGAAGAATGGAATGGCGCGCTGACGGGCAGCATGAGCGCACGCTTGGCGCCCCGCGCCTTCGCGACAGCGGCGCCGCGTTCTACAGCAGACTTGTGTCCGGCAATGACCACCTGGCTGGGAGCATTGAAGTTCACGGGCTCGACGATTTCGCCCTGTGCCGCTTCTGCACAAGCAGCGCGCACCGCATCGTCATCCAGGCCAAGTATCGCCGCCATGGCCCCCGTGCCCATCGGTACCGCTTCCTGCATTGCCTGCGCCCGAAATCGCACGAGCGGCACTGCATCGGCAAAGGAAAGCGCTCCGGCAACGACAAGGGCCGTGTATTCGCCAAGGCTGTGTCCAGCGACCATCTCGGGGCGCGGCGCTCCAGCTTCCTCCCATGCCCGGTACATCGCATAGGCAGCCGTAAGCATCACCGGCTGGGTGTTGACCGTCGCACTCAGTTCTTCCGCAGGCCCCTCGGCTACCAGTTGCCAGAGATCCTGCCCCAGTGCCCGGGACGCCTCTTCAAAGGTGTCTCGCACGATGCGGTTGTCGACGAAACCCTGCATCATGCCCACCGACTGCGAGCCTTGACCGGGAAATACCAACGCCAGTTTCATATTCAGAAGTTCCTCACCACTTGATTAGGATGGCGCCCCAGGTGAAGCCGCCGCCGACACCCTCAAGCATCACATGCTGTCCCCGCTTGATGCGCCCGTCGCGCACCGCCTCATCCAGCGCAAGGGGTACGGACGCCGCGGACGTATTGGCATGCCGATCCACCGTCGTGATTACGCGCTCCATCGACAGTCCAAGCTTCTTCGCCGTGGCCTGCAGTATCCGTATATTGGCCTGATGCGGAATCAGCCAGTCGATGTCCGATTTCTGCAGGCCTGCTTCGGCAAGTGCCTCAAGGGCCACCTCTTCCAGCACCTTGACCGCAAATTTGAAAACGGCGGTGCCATCCATTTGCAACAGCGGCCGGCCACTGATTTTTCCGCCACAAACGCTACCCGGCACCGACAGTATGCCGGCGTGGCTGCCATCGGCATGCAGCGGCGCAGCCAGAATGCCCGGCGTCGATCCGCGCTCCAGCACGACCGCGCCGGCGCCGTCACCGAACAGCACGCAGGTGCCCCGGTCTTCCCAGTCGAGTATGCGCGAAAACACCTCGGCGCCGACCACCAGGACATGCTCATAGCGGCCGGAGCGCATGAACTGGTCTGCCGTTGCCAGTGCATATACGAAACCGCTGCAAACCGCCTGCACGTCAAAGGCAGGCATGCCCCTGACGCCAAGCTTGGCCTGCAGGATACAGGCGGTGCTCGGAAACACCATATCCGGAGTCGAGGTTGCGACAATGATCAGGTCGAGCCGATCCGCAGATATACCCGCGGCCTCGAGCGCCCGCTGCGAGGCCTTAAGCGCGAGGTCGCTGGCGTTTTCATGCTCTGCTGCAATGTGCCGCTGGCATATCCCGGTGCGCTGCCGTATCCATTCATCGGAGGTATCCAAGGTAGCCGCAAGGTCGGCGTTGGTTACCGTTTTCTCCGGCAGATAGCTTCCGGTGCCGATGATCCGTGAGTGAAATGCCGTCATGCAGGCTTGACTTTCCGTTCAAGCGCACCCATGCGCTCGCTGATATGGGCAAGCACCCCGGTGCGAACCTCGGTGATCGCGTGCTCTATCGCGAAACCGAAGGCAAAAGCATCGGCAGAGCCATGGCTCTTGATGACAACACCGCGCAGTCCAAGCAGGCTTGCGCCATTGTAGCGGCGATGATCTACCCTGTCCTTGAACGATTTGATCACCGGCATCGCCAGCAGGCCCAGCATCTGTGTGAAGGGATTTTTTTTAAACTCTTCGCGCAGGTAGGTTGCCAGCATCTGTGCAAGACCTTCCGAAGTCTTCAAGGCAACGTTGCCGACGAAGCCGTCGCAGACCACGACGTCCGTGGTCCCCTTGTAGATGTCGTCACCCTCGACGTTGCCGTAAAAATTAAGTCCGCTGGCGCGCAGCAGAACGGCCGCTTCCTTTACGACTTCGTTGCCCTTGATGGCTTCCTCTCCAATGTTCAGCAAGCCGACGCTGGGGCGCGATTTGTGCTCTACCGAGGCGACCAGTTCGGCGCCCATGATGCCGAACTGCAGCAGATGTTCCGCGCTGCAGTCGACGTTGGCACCCAGATCGAGAATATGGGTATGGCCCTTCAGAGTCGGGAGCATGGTCGCAATCGCCGGCCGGTCGATTCCTGGAAGTGTTTTCAGCACAAACCGCGATATTGCCATCAGCGCGCCGGTATTTCCGGCACTGACGCAGGCCTGCGCCTCGCCACTCTTGACGAGATCGATGGCGACCCGCATCGAGGAATCCTTCTTGCCACGCAGTGCGTTGGCCGGAGCCTCATCCATGCCCACGACTTCCGTTGCATGGTGAACACGCAGGCGCTCGGACGACAACTCGCCTGCGCGTTGTAGTTCTGCACGGATCTGGTCCTGAAGGCCCACCAGTACGAAACGGCAGCCGGAGTCTCGCCTTGACCACTCGACCGCAGCCGGCACTGTCACACGCACGCCGTGATCGCCGCCCATACAATCGACGGCAACGGTCACTTCCATCGGGGATCCTCCTCTTCAGGCTTCGGCTGCAAGCTCGAGGCCAGTCATCCCGCAACAGCCCGGCTTGTTATTCGCCTTTGGCCTTGATGATTTTCTTGCCGCGGTAATAGCCGTTGGGGCTGATGTGGTGGCGCAGGTGCGCTTCACCGGAGGTCGGTTCGACAGCAAGGGCGGGGTTGCCCAGCGCATGATGCGAACGGCGCATTCCCCGCTTGGACGGGGACTTCTTGTTTTGCTGAACAGCCATGTCAATCTCCTAGAATCAATCTTTGTTCGCTTGCTTCGGTTCAATCAGCGCTGCCAGTGCCGAAAAAGGCGATGCCTTCCTGCCAATTTCCTTGCCGCCGGCCCAGTCGCCGCATTTTCCATCGCCATGCCTGACCGAATACGGCAAGCCCAGCAGAATTTCGTCTTCAACAAACTCCCGCAAATCCAACAACTGCGCAACTTCCATCCACTCTGGCGCCTCCGGATCGTCGGCATCTTCCGGATGCAAGGCACCCGGCTGCACCAGCAGCACCGTCGAAGCCAGTTTCAGCGGAAATTCGAGCTGACCCAGACAGCGATCGCAGCGCATGCACGCCGTACCTTCAATTTCCAGTTCCAGCAGCGGACGCTGACGCTGGTCGACCCGGCCACGAACTTCGAAAGTGACCACCCCTGCCTTGCTGGCTATGCGGTCCCACAGGCGCGGCATGTCCGCGATCGCAAGCTGGCCCCTGAACGAACTGCCGCTGTGCGCAAAGGCAAATGGATCCTCAAGGCGGTGCACTGCATCGGGTCCGGACATAAGCGGCGCATGATAGTATTTTCAGTCCTTGCTGTCAAAATTAATCATGCCAATTTCCCTGCTAAGCCAAGCACTTAGCCTTGCATCCGGTTTCCCGCGGTTTGTCGCAGCCATGCGTCATTCCGGCTTGCGGAAGGCCTGCTGTTTCAGGCACTTAGAGAACATCCGCGAATGAACCCGCCACCAGTCCGGATTGTTCTCGCGTCCTCTTCCGCCTACCGCAGAGCCCTGCTCAGGCGGGTCGGTATCGAATGCCCCTCGGTGCCGCCTGATATCGACGAAAGCCCCCTGCCTGGCGAACTCCCCCTGGACACCGCGCGACGCCTTGCTTTTGCCAAGGCGCAGAAAATTGCCGAACGCGAAACTTCCGCGCTGATCATAGGCTCGGACCAAGTGGCCGTTCTGGGCGAGCACGTGCTTGGAAAACCCGGCACTCATGCCGCTGCATCCGAACAACTGCGGGCGATGAGCGGACAAGCCGTGATATTTCATACCGCTGTATGCCTGCTCAATGCGGCGAGCGGCAAGGTGCAGCAACACTGCGTGCCGACCATCGTGCGCTTTCGGATACTGGATACCGGACAGATCGAACGCTATCTGCTGCACGACCGGCCTTATGACTGTGCGGGCAGCGCCAAGATTGAGGCCATGGGCATCGCGCTGGTCGAGAGTATCGACAGCGATGATCCCAGCGCGCTGATCGGCCTTCCCCTGATCGCGCTGATCGGCATGCTGAGGCAGGAAGGTGTCATCATCCCGTGAACACCGTGAACTCGACTGGCACGCTGTATCTGCTGCCAACCGGACTTGGTGCTGGTTCTGTCAACGACGTCCTTCCTGGCAGGGCGCTCGCCATTGCCGCGCACCTGAAGTACTTCATAGCCGAAAATCCGAAATCAGCGCGCGCCTTTCTAAAGAAAGCCGGTTATCCGCATCCGCTGTCGGAAGCGGTCATTACCACTCTCGACAAGAACACTCCGGAGACAGCTATTCCCGGACTGTTGGAACCGCTGCAGCAGGGTTTTGATGCGGGACTCCTGTCCGAAGCTGGATGCCCTGCGGTCGCCGATCCTGGCGCATTGCTCGTGCGGGCTGCACATCAAGTCGGAATTGTTGTCATTCCTTTGGTCGGCCCCTCATCCATCCTGCTGGCGCTGATGGCCTCAGGCCTGAACGGTCAGCGATTCTCGTTTCACGGCTATCTGCCGATAGAGGACACGGCTCGTGCGCGAAAGCTGCGCGAGTTGGAACAACGCTCGCAGCAGGATGACGCCACGCAGATATTCATCGAGACCCCCTACCGCAATGACGCGATGCTGAAGGCTCTGCTCGGCAACTGCGCAGCTGGGACATTGCTCTGCATTGCGACAGACCTGACCCTGCCAAGCGAGCAGGTGCGCACGCGGCATATTGCCGACTGGTGCAATAATCCTCTGACACTGGACAGACGGCCCTCCGTATTCCTGCTCCTTGCCCGGGAACCCGGTCGCCGCGTCACCTGATATTCAGGCTGCCGATTCCGCCCAGTCTGACCAGCGTTTCCACCGCCGCTGCGCCGAAGCGCCGCGCAAAACGCTCGGCTATGTTCTCCTGCTGCGTGAAATCGACGATATTCTCGGCCTTGACCACTTCGCGGGCAACAAACTCGAGACTCCCCATGGCATCCGCAAGCCCGAGATCAATGCTCTTCTGGCCCACCCACAGCAGTCCTGAAAACATCTCCGGTGTTTCTTTCAGGCGCTTGCCGCGCCCTTGGCGCACCACGTTGATGAACTGCTGGTGAATGTCGTCGAGCATGTCCTCGGCATGCGCAGTGTGTTCCTCCTGGATCGGAGAGAAAGGATCTAGAAAACCTTTGTTCTTGCCGGCTGCCAGCAGCCGGCGCTCGACCCCCATTTTCTCCATGGTGCGGGTAAAGCCAAAGCCGTCCAACAGCACGCCGATGGAGCCGATGATGCTCGCCTTGTCCACAAATATCCTGTCGGCTGCGGCAGCAACGTAATAACCACCTGAAGCACAGATATCTTCAACGACCGCATACAGCGGAACTTCCGGGTGCTTGCCGCGCAAGCGCCTGATTTCATCGTTGATGTACCCCGCCTGCACAGGGCTGCCGCCCGGACTGTTGATGCGCAGGATCACCCCTTTGGTGTTCTTGTCCTTGAAGGCGGCCTGCATGCCGGTGATCACCCTGTCCGCACTTGCGTTGGTTCCGGAACCAATGACGCCGCTGACATCGATCAGCGCAGTGTGGCTGCCTTTGGACGTTTCACTACCCCTGAGCCAGCCCATGCCGATGAACAGCAAGGCAAACAGGTATAAAAGAACCATCATCTTGAAGAACATGCCCCACCGCCGGGAACGACGCTGCTCCTGGATGGCGGCAAGAGCCACCTTCTCCAGAACCTTTCGCTCCCACTGGGGTTCGCCAGATTGTTGATCTAACATCATTTTTCCTTTTAAAAACAATTATTTAACGGCATTCTATACACAAAAAAGCTGTGAGATCATTAACGCTGCAACAACAGCCAGTCGTGCAGCACCCGCACTTCGTCCAGCATGGCCAGGGGCTTGCAAGCCGACAGCGCGGTCCGCTCATGTGCACCATAGGTTACGGCAACCGATGCAACACCGGCTGCATCAGCCATTTCCAGGTCATGTGTGGTATCTCCGATCATCACGGTCTCTTCGGGTATGGCAGCCAGGGAGTCCATCACCGCATGCAACATACCGGGATGCGGCTTGGAGAATCCCTCATCGGCGCAGCGGGTCGCATGAAAATATCCGGCAAGCCCGGTTTCCAGCAGCGCACGATCCAGTCCGCGCCGGCTCTTGCCCGTGGCGACTGCCAGCAGGAAACCGCGATCGTGCAGTTCGTGAATCATCTCTGCCGCCCCGCCGAACAGCGTGGTGCCATCGTTACGCCGCAAAAAATGGCGACGATAGAGCTCCAGCAGCCGCGGATATTGTGCCGGCTCGAGGTCCGGCACCGCGTGAGCAAGCGCGTCCGTCAGACCCAGTCCGATACCGTAGCGGGCTCGCGTGTCATCGGGCACCGGAACCCCGAGCTCGGCGCAGGCCGCCTGCAAGGATTCGGCGATGGCGGCCGCCGAGTCCATCAGCGTGCCATCCCAGTCGAACACCAGGAGTTGGAATTTCCGGATCATGATGTCCTGATCTCTTTCGCTGATTCCATGAACGCCAGCAATTCCGGCGGCAACGGTGCTTCGAACCGGACTTTCTCGCCGTTGACCGGATGACGGATCCCGATGCGCGAAGAGTGCAGGAACATTCGCTTAAGCCCCTGTTTGCCCAGCAGCTTGTTCAACACGAAATCACCATACTTGTCGTCGCCGAGGATCGGATAGCCAAGGTGAGAGAGATGAACGCGGATTTGATGGGTGCGTCCTGTTTTCAGTTCCGCGTCAAGCAGGCTGTACGGCCCGACCCGGCGTTCCAGGCGGAATATGGTTACTGCGACATTTCCTGCCGGCCCGACATTGACCTTGCGTTCACCCGAGGCGCGCACTTTCTTTTCCAGTGGCAGGTCGACGACGCGCTTGCGCTCCTTCCACAGGCCTTTGACCAGCGCGAAATAATGCTTCGACACTGCACCGTCCTGCATCTGGCGGTGCAATTCAACCAGCGCCGCCCTTTTCTTTGCCAGCAACAGCACACCGGAAGTCTCGCGGTCAATGCGATGCACCAGTTCGAGGAATCCATGTCCGGGACGGCTCTGGCGCAACGCTTCGATCACGCCGAAACTGACCCCGCTGCCCCCATGTACTGCCAGGCCCGCCGGCTTGTCGATCACCAGCAGCGCCTCGTCTTCAAACAGGACGGCAGGCTTGAAGCTCATCGCCGCCGGGGAGGAAATCCGTTCGGCCGGCTGAGCTACGCGAATCGGCGGGATGCGCAGCTCGTCCCCCTGCTGCAGCCGGTAATCCGGGCCGATCCGGCGACTATTGACCCGCACCTCGCCGCTGCGCAGGATGCGGTAAATATGGCTCTTCGGAACCCCTTTCAGCCGTCGCATCAAGTAGTTGTCGATGCGCTGACCAGCCGAATCCTCGTTGATCGGCTGCCGCAATGTGGAATCTTTACTTAACTCTTTCATTTACTTATACTTCTTGAAGGTCACATCTTGGCGGACGACGCAAATGCCGAAACCGGCAGCCCGGGCGCAACCCCGACGCGAAAGAATGCCAGAACTGGTGTGCCCTGCGATGGCTGCCCCCGATACGCGAATGCGGCAAAGGCGCTGTTGCTGAAGTCACGGCGACGGCCATGACTGCAATGAATACAGGGTTAAAGTCGCTCACCGATGGAAGTAGCGATATTAGATGATTTACGCGCTCAAGGCACTGTTTGAATTCCCGGATCTGCGCATGTCGCGGATCCTTGCAAGACACACTGCATAACCAGGACCCCGATCACGATTGCTTCATGATTTTCCCGATCGACTGAAATAGTCTGAGTCCGCCGCCTGCGGGTGGCTGCCGTGGTGTACATCCCGTGCAAATCCTTGAGCGCGGGAGAAGAAAATGAAACGCATGTTGTTCAACGCAACGCAGGCCGAAGAGCTGCGCGTTGCCATCGTCGATGGTCAGAAGCTGATCGACCTCGACATCGAATCCGCCGGCAAGGAACAGCGCAAGAGCAACATTTACAAGGGCGTCATTACCCGCATCGAGCCCAGCCTCGAGGCCGCTTTTGTTGATTACGGCCATGACCGCCATGGCTTCCTCCCCTTCAAGGAAGTCGCCCGCGCCTATTTCAAGCCCGGAGTCAACGCCAGTACTGCCCGCATCCAGGATGCACTGAAGGAACGTCAGGAAATCATCGTCCAGGTCGACAAGGACGAACGCGGCAATAAGGGCGCCGCCCTCACCACCTTCATCAGCCTCGCCGGCCGTTACCTGGTACTGATGCCCAACAATCCCCGCGGCGGCGGCGTTTCCCGCCGCATCGAGGGCGAGGAGCGGGCTGAACTGAAAGAAACCGTTGCTCAGCTCGACGTGCCCAGCGGCATGAGCGTGATCGCCCGCACCGCAGGCATCGGTCGCAGTGCCGAGGAACTCAACTGGGACCTGAAATACCTGCTGCAGCTGTGGACTGCCATCGAGGGGGCCGCCCAGCAGCAGGACGGCGCCTTCCTGATTTTCCAGGAATCCAGCCTTGTCATCCGCGCCATTCGCGACTACTTCCACGAAGAAATCGGCGAGATCCTGATCGATACCGAGTCGATTCACGAGCAGGCCGTGCAGTTCATGAGTCACGTGATGCCGAACTATGTCAGTCGCGCCAAGCTCTACCGCGACGACGTTCCGCTGTTTTCACGCTTCCAGATCGAGCATCAGATCGAATCCGCATTTTCGCGCTCGGTCAACCTGCCCTCCGGCGGCGCCATCGTCATCGACCATACCGAGGCGCTGGTGTCGATCGACGTCAACTCGGCACGCTCCACCCGCGGCGCCGATATCGAGGAAACTGCCTTTCGCACCAATCTCGAGGCCGCTGACGAGGCGGCACGTCAACTGCGGCTGCGCGACCTCGGCGGCCTGGTGGTGATCGATTTCATCGACATGGAATCGCAGCGCAATCAGCGCGAGGTGGAAAACCGCCTGCGCGACGCCCTGAAATACGACCGTGCCCGCGTGCAGATCGGCAAGATCTCGCGCTTCGGCCTGATGGAATTGTCGCGCCAGCGGCTGCGCCCTTCGCTCGGCGAATCTAGCCATAGCGCCTGCCCGCGCTGCCACGGCACCGGCCATATTCGCGGCACGGAATCGACAGCGCTGCACATCCTCCGCATCATCCAGGAGGAGTCGATGAAGGACAACACCGCTGCGGTGCACGCCCAGGTACCTGTGGACGTCGCCACTTTCCTGCTCAACGAAAAACGCGTCGATCTGCAGTTGCTCGAGGCGCGGCACCGCGTCAATGTGCTGCTGATTCCCAACGTGCACCTGCAAACGCCAAACTACACTTTGGCACGCCTGCGCCATGACGACCTGAACCAGGGTGAATCACTCGCGCCGAGCTACGAAATGGTGCAATTGCCCGCGGAACAAGAAAAGGATGCAGCCAACAGTGAAGCTGCCACGCCGCGTCCGGAAGCCGCAGTCAAAGGCATCACCCCGCTGCAACCTGCACCAACTCCCGCAGCTGCACCGGTGGCGCCGGCTCAGGCCGCATCTGCCCCTCTGCCGGCGTCCGGTGAGGAAGGCATCATCGGCAAGATCATGGGCTGGTTCCGGCGCAAGCCAGCTGCAGAAGCCGTGGCAACTGCGGTTGAGCCAGCGCGTGCAACGCCCCGCCCCGCTGGCCGCAACGGCGCTGGCGATCGCGGTCGCGGCGGACGCCCGCAGCGCGGTGAACGCAATGCTGCAACCGGAAGCCGCGGAGAGCGCCATGAACGAGGTGAGCGTAGTGAACGAGGGCGTGGTCAGAGGGGCCAGCGCGGCGAACGCGGAGAGCGCCCGGAACGCGAAGCCGGCGAAATGCACAACGAAAACAGCCAGCGGCGTGGCCGCGGCGAGGGTCGGGAACCGCGCCGTGATTCTCAGCCGGAGCGTGACCAATCCGTGCAAGCGCAGCAGGCCGAACTCGAGGCACAGCAAACCCTGTTGCCGGTTGACGCCGCAAGCGCTGTCGATCAGTCACAGGTGCCCGTAGCCAACGAGCAAGGGACCGAGGAACGCAGCGGCGGTCGCCGTCGCCGTGGTCGCCGCGGCGGTGCCGATCGCAGCGGTGAAGCACGTGCCGAAGGCAGCCCGCCGCAGCAGCAGCGCGGTGACCGTGTCTGGTATCCCCGCACACCTTTTGTTCCGGGACCGGATGTCGCCACTGCGGTTCCCAATGCATTGTTCACGCCGGCCGAAGAAACCGTGAAGGAAACACTGCAGACCACGGCTCCTCTGGCTGCAATGCCCTCCGCGCCTTTCATACCGGCGCCTGAACCGGTCACTGCAGAGCCAGCGCTCCGTGAAGTGGAACCGGCGTATACGCCGCCAGCGGAGGTTGTTGCAATGCCGGTGGCTGTAGTTGAAGTTGAGACGCCGCAAATTCAACCAGTGGCCGTGGCGGTTTCCCCGCCGCTGCCGGTGTCCGCACCGGCAGCGGTAAAACTCGACTGGCCGTCGGATTTGCAGCAGGTTGAAACCAGCCGCGACCGTCTGCAGGCTGCCGCCCGGAACGTGGATGACGTCGCCCCTCGCCGCGTCAAGCGGGTCCGTCCTCCGGTAGAGCATGTCAGCACCGAACCGCTGCAGCAGGTGGAAACACGGGGTTGACGCTGAACCGGTGCCGGCGCGGATGCCGGTCATCAGCAAAAACGGCGCATGCAAAAATATGCGCCGTTTTTTATTACATTACGGTGCCGGAATTGTCACTCGTCGTTGATTCCTGAAAAACGCCCAGATCACGGCAGTGGCATCCAGCGTCGAACCGGGATCGTCGGCACCACGCCGGCCGCCACGACCTCCAGGCCAGGTATGCCCCGTATCCTTCAGCAGATACAGTTCCACTGCCTGTCCCGCCGGGCAGCGATATCGCCAATGCAGCACGGCTCCTCGTTGTTCGCTGACTGGCTGTCCGCTGCAGCGATTGACCCGTCCCCAGAACTCCGCCTGCGCCATTGCCGGCTTCGCCGGAGTACCGTCCCAGGCATCGGAAAAACGTCCGCCAGGCGGCCCACCCTGGTAAGGCACCGACCGGTCGAGCATGCCATTGATCATCAGTGCTGATACCGGCAGTGCCGGCAGCTTTTCATCACCGAATACCGTCGCCACCACCGGTGCAATCGCCGCAATGCGCTGCGGCAGCTCGCTGCCGAGGCGATGCGACATCATGCCGCCGTTGGAAATTCCGGTTACATAAACGCGCTGCGGATCCACCGGATAATCATGGATCAGGCGATCAAGCAGCGCATTGATGAAGCCGACGTCATCAATCCGGTTCTGCATCGCATAACCGCAGCAATGACCGGCGTTCCAGGTCAGTAAGCGATCCTGCATCCGGCCACTGCCTTCGGGATAGGCCACGATGAACCTCTCCTTCGTCGCCAGCGCCGTGAACCCGCTCATCGATTCGCCATTGGCTGCATTGCCGCCGCCGCCATGAAGAACAATAACCAGCGGCAGTTTTTCCGCTGCACTGCTTCCCGCGGTCGGGTGTGCACGCACGAGATAACTGCGGACAAGTCCGTCGTGCATCAGTGTCTGTCGATGATTGTTGCTGCCCGTTGCAGCAAAAGTTGCCGGAGTAGCTCCCGCGGCCAGGCTGACCACAAGTAGCAGAGGCAGAATCCTGCGCGATGGTTTAAGCCCTGACGGATTTGTCATGGAAACAGGTCTGGAAGGGGCAGCGTGAAATTACCTCAAACCTCCGGCTACTGTATATGGGCGCACCGGGAATCCGGGCTGCCGCGGCAGGATCTTTATAACTTATTGTTTTTATTTATTTTTTGAAAAATATAGTGGGCGCCATCAGCTCCCTTGCAGGAAGCACATGCGGCCGCCCCGCTTGCTCGCATTCCTCAGGTCTGCGGCGGCACGCCTTTCACTGTTTCAACATCCTGCTGACCGGGCGCACCATCCGCCGGCTGGGGCTCCTGCTCCGCCAGCTTGCGCAAGCGCTTTTCCTCTTTCTTCTGCTTTTTGGCGAGCTCCCGCTGCCGTTTCGCAAATCCGTAATTAGGTTGTGCCATGGACGTCTCTCCTGTCTCAGAAAATGAAACGGCGACAACGCATCAGCGCGTTGTCGCCGTAGTTGTGGCGCCGGGGTTTAGGGGCCGGCTTATAGCGTCTGCTCCAGCGCCTTGCGTTGCGCGGTCATTTCGGCCGGCAGGCGGGATTCCAGCCTGCCGAACAGTTCCTCGTGATCCTTGATCTCCGCGCGCCAGGCTTCACGATCAACGTGGGTCAGTGTATCGAAAGTTTCGCGGCTGAATCCGGCCATGCCCCTCCACTCCATGTCCTCGTAACGCGGCATGTTGCCAATCGGCGTCTCCGTGGCACTGGCCCTGCCTTCGCAGCGTTCTACTACCCACTTCAGAACCCGCATATTGTCGCCAAAGCCCGGCCATATGAATTTGCCGTTGGAATCGCGGCGGAACCAGTTCACCGCGAAAATCTTCGGCGGTTGCTTGATTTTTGCACCGACGTTGAGCCAATGTCCGAAGTAGTCGCCAAAATGGTAGCCGCAGAACGGCAGCATCGCAAAGGGATCCCGACGTACCACGCCAACCTTGCCGATGATAGCTGCAGTGGTTTCCGAGGCCATCGTCGCCGCCAGGTAAACGCCGTGTTTCCAGTCCTTCGCCTCAGCCACCAGCGGCACCGTGGTGGTGCGGCGTCCACCGAACAGAAATGCGCTGATCGGCACACCCGCAGGATTTTCCCAGTCGGGATCCATTGACGGAATCTGGGAGGCGTGCACCGTGAAGCGCGAGTTCGGGTGCGCCGCGACGCGACCACTGTCCGGAGTCCAGGACTTGCCGGTCCAGTCGATCAGATGTTTGGGCGGTTCCTTGGTCAGACCCTCCCACCAGACATCCCCATCATCGGTCATCGCAACATTGGTGAAGATGGTATTTTTCTTCAATGCCGCAAGACAGTTGGGATTGGTTTCTTCCGAAGTGCCAGGCGCAACACCAAAAGCACCGAACTCCGGGTTGATCGCATAAAGTCGCCCATCCGGGCCCGGCTTTATCCAGGCGATGTCCTCGCCTATGGTCGTGACCTTCCAGCCCTCCAGCGCTTTCGGTGGCACCAGCATCGCCAGATTGGTTTTGCCACAGGCGCTCGGGAAGGCCGCAGCAATGTAATGTTTTTTGCCGCCCGGCGGCTGGATGCCAAGGATCAGCATGTGTTCCGCCAGCCAGCCCTGCTCCCTGGCCATGATCGAAGCAATGCGCAGCGCAAAACACTTCTTGCCGAGCAGCGCGTTGCCGCCGTAGCCGCTGCCGAAAGACCAGATCAACTTCTCTTCCGGGAAATGGGTGATGAATTTGTGTTCCTTGTTGCTCGGCCACGGAATGTCCTTCTGGCCGGAAGCCAGCGGCATTCCCACCGAGTGCAGGCAAGGGACGAACTCGCCATCAGCACCAAGGATGTTCAGCACCTTGCTGCCGATGCGGGTCATGATGCGCATGCTGACCACTACGTAGGGCGAATCCGTCAGTTCGACCCCTATATGCGCAATATGGGAACCCAGCGGGCCCATGCTGAACGGAATCACATACATCGTGCGCCCGCGCATGCAGCCGTCATACAGCTTGCGCATGGTCACCTTCATGTCTTCCGGCGACATCCAGTTGTTGTTGGGGCCGGCGTCTTCCTTGTGCCGGCTGCAGACAAAAGTACGGTCTTCCATCCGCGCCACGTCATCGGGATCCGAACGGGCGAGAAAACAGCCAGGGCGCTTTTCCTGATTCAAACGGATCAGGGTGCCGGCTTCGACCATTTCATTGCACAGACGGTCATATTCTTCCTTGCTGCCGTCACACCAGACGATGCGCTCGGGCTTGGTCAGTTGCGCCACTTCGGCAACCCAGGCCTTGAGTTTTGCATGAGTGACATGGGCCGTGCTTTCCATCGCAGGCTGCACCTGCAACGGGGTGGCGGGCTGATTCATCAAGGAACTCCTCGTGCGGAAGGCATTGATTTTTATGAAAAAACAAAGGCAAAGCGAAACTTGGGGATTCCGCTCTGCCCGGACCCGAGAATTTTACATCAAATTGTCAAAAACCGGGTCAGGCCGCCGCCACTTTACGTTCGCGCAGGAACAGGATCGCCAACCCGGTGAGCACCAGAAAGGGAATTGCTCCGTAATTCATGATTTCCCAGCCGCGCGCGGAAAAAAGCCATCCGGAGGAGGCAGAACTGATGGCCATGGTGATGAAAATGGCCATGTCATTGGCGCCCTGCACTTTGGCTTTTTCTGATGGAGCATGGGTTTCAGTGAGCAGTGTGGTGCCGCCCAGATACATGAAATTCCAGCCGATGCCGATCAGCACCAGGGCTGCCCAGAAATGCAGCACCTCGACGCCCGACAGTGCGATGGCCACGCAGGCCAGGCTCAGCAGAACACCGGTGAACAAGATGCTGCGTACTCCGAAACGCTTGATCAGCGAGCCGGTGAAAAACGAAGGTGCAAACATGGCGACGACATGCCACTGGATCACAAAAGCGGCGTCACTGAAGGGGTGTTCGCAGGACCGCATTGCCAGTGGCGTTGCAGTCATCAGCAGGTTCATCACACCGTAGCCAACCATGCCCGATAGTACTGCAACGATGAAAGCCGGCTGGCGGGCGATTATCAGCAGAGGCCTGCCCTGATCTTTTTGTTCGGCCCCGGTCAGCCGCGGTATGTCCATCATTCTCTGCAGCACCAGTGCAACCATGCAGAAACCGGTCAATGCCAGATAGGTCGCGAGGAACTCGGTACCGAAAAAATCCTTGGTCATCGTACTGGTCTGCGGACCGAGCACCCCACCGACCAGACCGCCGGCCATGACCAGGGAAATCGCCTTGCTCTTGAAATTGGCGCTGGCAACGTCGGCTGCGGCGAAGCGGTAGTACTGGCCGGAAGCGTTGTAAATGCCCATCACCAGCGTCCCGGCACACAGCATCCAGAAGCTGTGGCTGTAAATCGCGTACCCGCAGATCAGTGCGCCGAGGATACCCACCAGTGTTCCCGCGCTGAAGCCGTTGACGCGGCCAATCCGCCGCATCAACTGAGACACCAGCACCGTGGACAACGCCGCGCCCACCACATATGCCGTGACCGGCAGTGTCGCCAGCGACTTGTCCTCGGCCAGCGCAAAGCCGGCCAGGCCATTGACCGAAATCAGGATCGTGTTATTGGTGAACAGCAGCGCCTGCGCCGCACACAGCAGCGCGACGTTTTTCTTCTCTACATTCAATTCGGCTGTGCTCGCGTGCGGATGCGGGGGCCCTGATCAGCGTTTCTGAAACTGCGTCTTGCCGAACATGACCTCACGCGCCTTGTCGTCGACCGGGTTGCTGTTCGATTCGCCGGCCAGCACCTGCAGGGCCCGCTGTACTGCGGGACGGGCATTGATGGCATCAAACCAGCGTTTTGCATGCGGGTATTCGTTCATGTCAATGCCACGACTTTCGGCGCCGCGCATCCATGGAAAAATCGCTATGTCGGCAATGGTGTATTCGTCGCAGGCCACGAACTTCGACCGCGCCAGTTGCTTGTCCAGCACATGGGTCAGGCGGTTGGCTTCACTGGTGTAACGCTCGATAGCGTATTCGATCTTGTCCTTGGCGTAGCGGCGGAAGTGATTGGCCTGGCCGAACATCGGGCCGACGCCGCCCATCTGCCACATCAGCCATTGCATGCAGCTCCAGCGCTGGCCGATGTCATCCGGCAGAAATTTTCCTGATTTCGACGCCAGATAAAGCAGGATCGCGCCTGACTCCATCAGGGACAAGGGTTTACCGCCGGGACCCTCGGGATCGACCATCGCAGGAATGCGGTTGTTCGGACTGATTTTCAGGAATTCAGGCTTGAACTGTTCGCCGGTACGGATGTTTACGCCATGCACCCGGTATGGCAGCCCGGTTTCCTCCAGCATGATGTGGACCTTGTGCCCGTTGGGTGTCGCCCAGCTGTAAAGTTCGATCATGGCATCTCCATGTGTTGATGGCATCTGCGAAGCGCGGAGTATAGCCCAGGCGGGAATGCCCTTCCGCCCGGGAATTTCCTGTTAACTGCACGAGATTCAGCATCAATGGCCATCCGCAATTTCCTGCTCCCGCCGGGCACGCTGCCCGATGCCCGCGTGCTGCTCGGAGCGCGGGCGCTGCGCGCCTTCGGCGACGGCTTTGTCAGCCTGCTGCTGCCGTATTATTTAACGCTACTCGGATATGGCGCCTGGGAGATCGGCCTGCTGGTCACCGCGACGCTTACGGGTTCCGGTCTGATGACACTCGGCGTGGGTCTCATCGCTCACCGCCACTCCGCACGTCATCTGCTGTTGCTCGCGAGCGTGTTGATGGCCGCGACCGGGCTCGCGGTACCCGCTTTCACTGATTTCTGGCCATTGTTCGTGATTGCGGTCGTCGGGACGCTGAACCCCGCTGCCAATGACGTGACCCTGTTCTCGCCGCTGGAACAGACACTGCTGACCCGTGCGGCCCCGGCAACGTCCCGCACCGCACTGTTCGGGCGCTACAGCCTGATCGGTGCACTGGTTGCTGCCATCGGCGCACAGGCTGCCGGCATTCCGGATTTTTACGCGCCGAACGGGGGCGCCGGCCTGTTGCCGGCCTTGCAAGCCATGTTCCTGCTGTATGCATTGCTGGGTGCGGCCAGTTTTATGCTCTATCTGAGACTGTCTCCGGCGCTGGAATCAGGGCGGCACGAGCAGCCGGTCCCTCTGGGCAAATCCCGCCGTATCGTATATACCCTCGCAGGCTTGTTCAGCATAGACGCATTCGCCGGTGGTTTCGCCGTGCAATCGCTGCTTGCCCTCTGGTTGTTCCAGAAGTTTGACCTGTCGGTCACCGCGGCGGGAACCATCTTTTTCTGGACTGGACTGCTGACCGCCTTCTCGCACCTGGCCGCAGCAAAGGTGGCAGCACGCTTCGGACTGATCAACACGATGGTCTACACCCATCTTCCGGCGAATCTCTTCCTGATCCTGGTGCCCTTCATGCCCACGCTGGAACTGGCCCTGCTGTTCCTGTTCCTGCGCAGCGCGCTGTCGTCGATGGACGTTCCGGCGCGCAGTTCCTATGTCATGGCCGTGGTTTCTCCCGGCGAGCGGCCCGCTGCGGCCAGTGTGACCGCGGTGCCGCGCAGTCTGGCGAGCGCGCTGAGTCCATCACTAGCCGGCGCACTTCTGGCCATGAGTACTTTCGGCTGGCCTCTGGTCATATGCGGTGCGTTAAAGATCGTCTACGATCTGGCTCTGCTGAAAATGTTCAGCGCGGTAAAGCCGCCGGAAGAGTCAGGACGATAAAGCCCGGTGGCAAAAGGCAATGTTGCTCGCAGGGACGCGTTTCATTCCATGACCTGCTCTTCCGGTGACGGTCCCCAGCGCAGCCAGACCCGCAAGCGGCGGAATCCATCGCCATCGATACTGTCACCCGTCACCACCACATGCACCGGCCAGCGCTGCCGATCGAGGCGGATGTTCAGCACCGTGAACAAGGTTCCTGCAGTGCTGCTGGCGAGGATACGTCCGGATTCCCAACTGCCGTCGCGGCGTCCGATCTCCAGATGTTCCCGGTTACGGAACTGCAGGCGGATGATCGCCCTCGGACCGCATCGTAGGGCCTGTCGCCAAACACCATACACAGCGCTCACCAGCACGCCAGCTATCAGGACAGTCAGTACCCAGCGCGGCAGCGGCATGAACAGCAGCAGCCCGACTATTCCCGCATGGACCAGTAATAGAACGAAGGCCAGCCAGTGGGCCGGCCGCAGAATGACTGGCGGAAAGTGGAACTTTTCCATGCCGATCATTGCAACGGATTCAGCGGAAGATTGCAAAGCCCTTTTATTTTTTATAACTTATTGTTTTTATTATATTTTTTTTAAATTCAAGGCAAAAACGGTATCATGCGTCTCTTTCCATGAACTTCAATAAAACGATGACTCTGCCGTGACAACCGTAACCCTGCCCCAATACGTCTTGCTGCGTTTTAGCGGTGCCGATGCGCAATCCTTCCTGCAAGGCCAGCTTACTTGCGATGTGCAGGCTCTGAAAATGGGCTATAGCTGCTACGGCGGCTACTGCACGCCCAAGGGCCGCCTGCTCGCGACCTTCCTGCTGTGGGTCGATGACGCCGGATACACGATGCTGCTGCCTGCATCACTGGCCGAAACCATCCGCAAAAGGCTGTCGATGTACATCCTGCGGGCGAAGGTCAAGGCCGACATCCTCGATGAAGTCCTTGTCGGAATCTCCGGCGCAAATTCGGCCGTGGAAATCGCAAACCTCGGTGGCACTAAGCCGGGCTCTCTGCATCAGTTCGACACAGCCGCCAATGTCCGCACGATAGCGCTGCCGCAGGATCGCTACCTGATGGCTCTTCCTCGCTCAGGCGCAGACGGAATCAAGGCAGCCGCTCCCGGCACCTGGGAACGCCTGGATATCGCCGCCGGCATACCATTCATCATGCCGGCAACGCAGGAGCAATTCGTACCGCAGATGGTCAACCTCGACCTGATCGGCGCGCTGAGTTACAGCAAGGGTTGTTATCCGGGCCAGGAAATCGTCGCCAGGACCCACTACCTTGGCAAACTCAAGCAGAGGATGTTTCGCGCCAGACTGGCTGCCCCCGCCGCCGCAGGCGACAAGCTGTATTGCGCGGAACTCGGCGACCAGGCGGCGGGAATGGTCGTCACTGCCGCACTGGCCGACACTGAACACGAGGTACTCGCAGTATTGCAGACCGCATACGCCAGTTCGTCCCGATACCACCTGGGCAGTCTGCAGGGTCCACAACTGGATCTGCTGTCCCTGCCCTATGCAGTCACCTGAAACGGTACAACTTCCATGACCTGGTCCTATTACATCTACTACCGTGTCGAAGCCTTGCACACTGCTGCCTGCGGCGAAGCCGTCAGGAAGCTGATGGATGCAATGCATGCGCGCACCGGCATTCGCGGCCGTCTGCTGAAGAAGCGCAATGAACCCCTGCTGTGGATGGAAATCTACGAGGGCGTGGTCGACGAGGCCAAATTCGAATGGGAACTCGCGGAGTCGGTCGCTGCTGCAGGAATTCCGCCGCTGCTGCAACAAGGCAGCAGCCGGCATATCGAGTGTTTCGCGGAATAAGGCATGTGCCTGATCCTCTTCAGCTTCCGGACCCATCGCCATTTCCCGCTGGTGGTTGCTGCGAACCGTGATGAACATTTCAGCCGTCCGGCCACCGCAGCTGCTTTCTGGGACGACCATCCTGCGGTATACGCTGGACGCGACCTGGAACAGGGTGGTACCTGGATGGGTATCAACACCAAGGGCCGCTTTGCCGCAATCACCAATTACCGGCAGGGACGCTCCGGTTCTGTGGCCCCGCGCTCGCGCGGCGCTTTGGTCAGGGATTTCTTGACCGGTGACATGCCTGCATCCGCTTACATGGGGGGCATCGACGGCGGCCAATACAACCCGTACAGCTTGATCGCCGGAGACCTTGAGGTCTTGTATTTTCAATCCAATCGCGGCAGCGGCGTTCTGCCCGTTACACCTGGTGTCCACGGCCTGAGCAACCATCTGCTGGACACCCCTTGGCCCAAAGTGACCGCAGGTATGGCCGCCTTGAACACGACACGGAACAGTGATGATCCGGATGCAATCGGCAGCACTCTGTTCGCGTTGCTCTCTGAACAGACTCCAGCGCAGGACATGCAGTTGCCGGATACAGGCATCGAGCGCCAGCGCGAGCGTGAACTGTCGCCCCCCTTCATCCTTGGCGATCACTATGGCACCAGAACATCCACGCTGTTGCTGGTGCATGCCTCGGGCGACGTTTTCGTCCACGAAAAACGCTATGGCCCAAGAGGACTTACCGAGGGCGAAGATGCACGCGCCTTCCGGCTCGAGCGCACTGACCGAAGCGTCACCAGTTAAAGGTCATCAGCCGGTGGGGAATGCCGGCCTCGATGAATTCCCCGCCCTGCGCCACAAACCCCTGCCGCGCATAAAATCCGATCGCGTGGCTCTGCGCGTGCAATTGCAATGACCGCAAGCCCTTCTGCCGCGCCTGGCCGATCAGGAATTCCAAAATTGCACTGCCCACCCCCTCGCTCCGCCGCTCGCGAATCACCGCCATGCGGCCGACATGGCCATCAGGCAGCAACCGGCCAGTCCCCACCGGCAGGTCATGCGCATCAAGAGCCAGCACATGCAGCGACACGGCATCGGCTTCGTCCCACTCCATATCTTCCGGAACATGCTGCTCAACGATGAACACTGCGCGCCGCAGTGCCTGCAGCACTGCCCGGTCATCGGACCATGAGGCGATACGAACCGTGAATCCCGCTGAATTGCGCATGGCACTGATTATAATGAGCCCACATGAAACCGCTCTGGGATGAAACCGCTGCACAGTGCTGCGATTCCGCGCTTGCCCTGCGCGCCTACACGTCGCGCCTGATCGGCAGCGATCCGGCGCTGGTACTGCATGGCGGTGGCAATACCTCGCTCAAGCTGGATGGCACGCTGTACGTTAAAGGCACGGGATCCAATCTCGCGGATGTACGTGAGGAAGATTTCACCGCGATGGACCTGGTTGCGCTGCATGCTCTGCTGGCGGACGGCAGTCTGGCCGATACCGAGCTGATGCGCCGCATCGATACCTGCAAGCGGGTACCCGCCGCTCCAAAGCCCTCGATCGAAACCCTGCTTCATGCCGCACTCCCCTACTCTTTTGTCGAGCATGCCCATGCCGACGCTGTCCTCGCCGTCGCCAACGTGGCCAGAGGCGTGGAGGCCTGCGCCGCCGCCTTTGGCGATTGTGCGCCGGTGGCGCCTTATCGCCATTCCGGTGCCGCGCTTGCGCGCGCCTGCAAAGCGGTCTTCGAGCGTGATGCCACCACCAACACCATCGGCCTGATCCTCGCGTTTCATGGTGTAGTCGCTTTCGGCACTACGGCGCGAAACTCCTATGACAATCTGCAGCGACTGGTCGGCATGGCCGAGCGTTATCTGCAGGGACATGCCGCTGCGGGAACCGCCGAATCAACACACGCGCCGCAAAATCCCGATCTCGCCGCGGCAGAACGGCTGCGGTCTGCGGCGTCGGCCGTTGCCGGTTATCCGCTCGCGATGACAGTAACCTGCACACCCGAAACCCTGGCCTTTGCACAACGGCCCGACCTTGCCGTGGTATCCCAGCAGGGCCCGCCGACGCCACAGCACGCCATTTTCACCAAGCGGGTGCCGCTGATCGACGGCGATGTAGCCGCCTATGCCACCCGTTACCGCGATTACCTTGAGCGCACGCTGGGCGTGGCTGCCAGAGGACGCATCGACGCAGCGCCGCGAATCGCACTGGATCCCCGTTTCGGGCTTTGCGGTTTCGGAGTCAATGCGCATTACGCAGCCATTGCCGCCGAAATTTACCTGCACGACATTGACATCATCACCCGCGCTTCCACCCACGGCGACTATCGCTCTGCCGGGGAGCATGACATTGCACGTGCCGAACTCGAGTACGGCGGCTTTGAACTGCGGTTGCGTGAGCTGATGACTCACTGACATCATTCACACAAGGCCGACAGGATGCTCACATTCCATACCCTGCGCTGGATCGATGAATCCCTTGAATTACTCGACCAGAGACTGCTGCCTGTGCACTGCGAATATTCACGTTTTCACAGCGCGGAAGCAGTAGCCGGCGCCATCCGTGAACTTATTGTCAGGGGAGCACCGGCGATCGGTTGCGCTGCAGCCTATGGTATTGCCGTGGAGGCACGGCGGCTGCGCGAACAGTCTGCAGCGCAGTTCGCTGCCGGCCTGCAGCAGGCATTTGACCTGCTGGGCGCGAGCCGCCCCACCGCCGTCAACCTGCGCTGGGCCCTGGATAGGATGCGCTCGCAGCTTGCCGGCAGCGCTGCCACGGACAACAGCGCCTGTGCCGATGCCCTGCTGGCCGCGGCACACGACATCGCAGACGAGGACGTGCGCATCAACCGTACGATGGGCACGCATGGCGCAGCGCTGCTGCCCGACGTTTGCTGTGTAATGACCCATTGCAACGCCGGCGCGCTGGCCACCGCCGGGCACGGCACTGCTCTGGGCATCATCCGTTCAGCCGCCAGCGCGGGCAAAAAAGTCGAGGTCATCGCCAATGAGACCCGGCCTTTTTTGCAGGGTGCGAGGCTCACGGCATGGGAACTGCAGCAGGACGGCATTCCCGTGACCTTGATCGCAGACAGTGCTGCGGGATACCTGATGGGACGACGCAACATTGATGCGGTCATTGTCGGTGCAGACAGGGTCGCGGCCAACGGCGACGTCGCCAACAAGATCGGCACCTACATGATGGCCGTGCTGGCGCGGCGCCACGGTATTCCGTTCTACGTGGCCTGCCCCTTGTCAACGATCGACATAGACACGCCCGATGGCAGCGCAATACCGATCGAGGAAAGGGATGCCGGGGAGGTCGCTGGTTATGGCAGCCTGCGTTGGGCGCCCGCAGGCATACGCATCGCCAACCCGGTATTCGACGTGACGCCTGCGGAACTGGTCACTGCGCTGGTTACCGAGCGGGGAGTACTGAATTCCCCTTCGCCGTCCGGTATTCACGAATTGCTCTACAGCCGGTGAACTCACGCACCGGCGCGAGCCTTAGATGGTCAGTCCGCCGCTGACTTCGATCACCGCACCGTTGATGTAACTTGCTTCATCGGAAGCCAGAAAGGCGAAGGTGTTGGCGATTTCCTCGGGCTTACCCAGTCGCCCCATCGGCACCCGCTCCTCCAGGGCATGGATGACCTTCTCAGGAACCGTGTTGAGAATCGGGGTCGAGATGAAGCCCGGGCACACTGCATTCGAGCGTATTCCCTTGCGCCCCAGTTCGCGCGCCCAGGTCTTGGCCATGCCGATGACGCCGAATTTTGCTGCAGCGTAATTCGTTTGCCCGAAGTTGCCGTGCAGGCCCACGATCGACGACGCGTTGAGAATGACGCCTGATTTCTGCTCCAGCATCTTGTCAACCACGGCCTTGGTACAGTTGAAGACACCTTTCAGGTTGATGTCGATGACCCGGTCGAACTGCTCTTCCGTCATGTTCTTCAGTTGCGCATCGGCCACGATGCCGGCATTGTTGACTATGCAATCGACCCGGCCCCATTGATCCACGGTCGCCTTGACCATGGCTTCCAGCGATTTGATGTCCCGGACATCAGCGATATGGCCTATTGCCTCGCCACCCTCGGCCTTGCACTGCGCCACGGTGTCGTCAATCCACTCCTGGTTGATGTCACAAACCATTACTTTTGCACCTTCACGGGCAAATTTGAGGGCTGTGGCCTGCCCGATGCCGCGCCCGGCGCCGGTAATGATCGCTACTTTGTTCTTGAGTCGCATTTGTCGCCTTTGGGAATTGACTGCCTGAATTATGCTCAATTGCGGTGCACAATTTATCCCATTCTGGCGCAATGCACAATTATTCTGTTTATATGACTTAACTAATTGATTTAAAACAATTGGTGCGCAGCATTCCGGGCGGCAATCGACGACTCAAATGGTGCATGATGCATCGTATTGGTCATAAAGTTGAAACAACAACTCGCTGATTATTCGACTATTTCCACTGCCGTCCCCAACGGAATTCGCTCATACAGATCGATCACATCCCTATTCCGCATGCGGATACAGCCGATGGAACCCGGCGTGCCCATGGGCACGCCGGCGGGGCTTCCGTGGATATAGATATAGCGGCGCATGGTATCGAACTCGCCCAGGCGGTTTTTGCCCGGTTCACAGCCCGACAGCCACAGGATCCGGGTCAATATCCAGTCACGCCCGGGAAATGCCGCGCCCAGCTCCGGCGTATAGATCTCCCCGGTAGGACGGCGACCGACAAACACCGCGTTTTCCGGTTGGCCGGCGCCGATCTTGGCACGGATGATGTGTCGACCCAGCGGCGTGCAGAAACTGCCCTTTTTCTGTCCGGTGCCCTTCAATGCGCTGGAAATGACATAGCTTTGCAGCAGGCCGCCCCGATCGTACAGTTCCAGGCACTGCGCTCCGATGTGGATGACAATTTTCATTTTTTGCCACGCCGCCGCAGAAAAAAATCCTGCAACAGGACCACGGCCTCATCGGCCAGCAGGCCGCCGCAGACATCGGTGTGATGATTCAGATGCGGCTGCGCGAACAGGTCTATCGCGCTGCCGCAGGCGCCGGTTTTGGGATCACGCGCAGCGTAGATCACCCGCCGGATGCGCGCATGCATGATTGCTCCGGAACACATCACGCAGGGCTCCAGCGTCACATACAGATCGCAGTCGGCGAGCCGGTAATTGCCCAGCGCTCTGCCGGCATCACGCAAGGCCATGACTTCGGCATGGGCTGTCGGATCGTTTCCGGCGATGGGCTGGTTGTAACCGCTGCCGACAATTGCGCCGTTATGAACCACCACTGCACCTACCGGCACTTCACCCATGGCGGCCGCCTGCGCTGCCAGCTTCAATGCTTCCTGCATAAAAGCGGTATCGTCCATGCGCGGTCAGAAAGGTAATGCCTGCGCATAGAGTTCAGGCTTGAACCCCACCAGCCGCTGTTCTCCGAGATCCAGCACAGGCCGTTTGATCATCGACGGCTGTGCCAGCATCAGTGCAATGGCTTTACGCTCGTCGAGCTCCTGTTTGTCGCCATCCGGTAGTTTGCGGAAGGTAGTGCCAGCGCGATTGAGCAGAGTTTCCCAGCCCAGTTCCTTGCACCAGCGCTGCAGGCGCTCGGCATCGATGCCTGCAGTTTTGTAATCGTGAAAGGCGTATGTGATTTCCCGGCCATCCAGCCAGGCACGGGCTTTTTTGACGCTGTCGCAGTTGCGAATGCCGTAAAGGATGATGGTCAAGGCAGCACTACCCTCGCCTGCCCCATTTGGGTGGACAAGTACATAGCGGTACTTTACTGCATACAGGCCGTTAGCTCAAAACACGCGGCCGGAAACCTCCACCCAGCCCATGCAATTCAACGTTGTGGCAGCAAGCGCTGGTATTCCTTTTTGACATCTGAGTAACATTCGCACGCCCGGTCCTCGAGCTTCGGCCGGTCAATCACAATGATGCGACCGCGCGCGTATTCAATCAGACCATCTTTTTGCAGCTTTCCCGCCACCTGGGTGATGCTCTCCCGCCGGACCCCCAGCAAGCTTGCGATCAGTTCCTGGGCAGGATCACTTACGACCGCGGCCACTTCCAGTGTGCTCCTCACTGGCGGCGCAGTACCTAAGAACGTGTTTTGGCAGGTAGCCGGCGCCTCAGTGAACATCGGTGCAGCACCTGCCCGCTTTGAAGGCGTTGTATTGGCTCAGGTTGCCATTAATCTGGGCAACGGAGCGATTGCGAATAGCAGACTGCTGGCGCAAGCCGCAGTCAACCTCGGTGCGACTAACGTCACGCAATCTGACCCTTAAACTTTCGGCAGCAAGCTAAAACCGGCGGGATAACTTCCGCCGGTTTTTTTATTGTCATTTCAAGGTGAAGGCACTAATGATTTAGAGGCACGTTGGCCTCGAATAGTGCGTAATAAAATATTGTTTTAAAACAGATACTTATATATTAACGGCAGCGCTATTCTTTAATGCTTAACAACTAGCCGGCCCGTGCATCCTCGCTCGGTGCCCCCTGCTCAAGCCATGCCGCAAACGACTCCATGCGGTGCGCAAGTCGCCATTCGTCGAGGAGCGTGCGGGCAATCGCGCGCGTGGCACCGGTGACAGTGCTGGCCTCGACATAATCGAGCAGCCATTGTTCGAATGCATCTGGTTTGGGATCGTCGCGAGCGGCCTGCTCGAGCAGGTCGCGCCGGATGGCCAGCCCGATCGAATCTGGGGTCTGGTCGCGTTTGCGGGCACGGCTGCGCCCTTCTGACGCGTCGAGTGCGGCGAGGAGTGCCGTGCAGACCCGGGCTGGGCGCAGCATGTCTGCTATAACCCGCGTGGCGCCGACGGCGGCACATGGCCAGCAACGGCCAACGAAGCGCGCAACGCAAATCCGGGCCCCGGTGGCTGGAGAAAACCCCGCTCGATCGCGGCGAGGTCGAATTCAACACTCGCGAGGTCAGTCGCAAGGACTTCGTCCGCCGGCGTGGCCTGAAGCGTCGTGTAGGACTTAAGGTAGCCCGAGCAGCCCCGGCAAACATCAAGCGCGAACCTCGACTTCTTGTCGTCAACGACCAGCGAGCCGAGTGTCTCGTGGTCGGTCGTTGCGCAATAGATGCAGGCGAGCACCGGCATCGGCCAGCCGACGCCGCAGCGTCCGCAGCGCAAGTGACGTGCCCTCTCGACGCCCCGTAACTCAGCAAACGCCGGCCACGCCCCGCACACCGGGCAGTAGCCTTGCGACCAGTTGGACACTGGGCTGCTCGCCCAATGCCGCGCGCAGGCGTGCAGATAAGGCATCGGCAGCAACTGTGCAAGCGTGCGCATGCCCTCCGGGGAGGCGCCCGTCCGCGACGCCCGCAGATCCAGCGCAAGGTGGTCACCGTTGACGGCCGCCAGAAACACCGCGAGCGCTGCGTCGGACGACTTCTCTTGCGCATGTTCCACATCGCCCGCCAGCGCGTGCAGACCCTGCGTACGAGCGACGCCGCTCAGGCGATCCAGCAGCCGCGCAACTGCGCGGTCATCGGGTCGCAGCACTGCACCAGCGAGCAAGGGCGTCAGGTCGGAGGTCACTGCCGTTCGTGGCGGATTTGCATCCCAGGACGGGCTGGAAAGCTCGGCGGCGACCTCGCGCACGACGCACAGCCACGCCGTCCATTCTGGATTCGTCGTGATCAGTGTGTCGAGCTTTGAAACTGCGCTCGTCGCGCTCATTGTGCGTTCATCGCCGGCCAAACTGGCGTGCCTGACTTGCCGAATCCAGCATGGGCGTCGCACCAGGCACGAGGCGCGGGGTATCGTGGTAAGGGCGCGAGCCTTCATGCATACGCACGACTTCAGGGCGGTTGCCGGTGTCGCCGCCGGGCCCGCCGCCTTGAGTGCGCGTCGCTTCCGGGCTGGTGCAGGCGGCGAGCAACAGCGAGAAAATGCTCAGCCGTAGTCTCATGGCGCGTTCACCACGGGGACGAACACGATGGCCGTGCGCACGAGGAAGCCACCGGCAAGAACCAGAGCGGCCGCGACGGACAGACCACCTTTGCCTTGCGGTCTGCGGCGGCGAAACGCAATCAGCGGCAGCACAATCCCGATGGTTATGCCTATCGCAAGCACGATGCCCCAGACGTTGAGCCAGCCGCGAACGGCCGGGCCGAGCGAGATAAACAGCGCGACCAACACGAGAATCTGTACGACCAGAAGCCACATCCAAATGCGATTCAGCGCAGCTACAGCAGGGCTTTGCCAGCGCAGCCAGCGGGCACCCAGCGCCAGCAGCGCAGCCGACATTGTGACGGCGGATACAATGAACAGCATGCCGAACAGCGGCGTGTCCGACCAGACTGGCCGGTTCAATACTGAAAGCATGACGCCGGTATAGCCGGTGACGTGAAGCGCGAGAATGGCGCCCAGCACGGCGACCAGGGTTCCAAGGAGAGCCGGTGGCCGCAGGCGCCGCGCGAACCGCCAGTGGGGACGATGATGCTCAGCGATCGTCGCCACGAACGAGAGCGTCGCGAAAAAACCGAACAGCGGTACCGCCCACGATCCAGTCGACATCGGCACCCAATACTTGAACATCGGCCGTAGCGTGTGGTTCTCGATGAATAGATGCCAGAACCGGTCAGGCCGCGACAGATCGACGATCAGCACGACGCCAATCACCAGCAGCAGCGGCAGCGTGATGTAGTAGCCCAGCCGCGCCAGCCGCCGGTCGCTCGAGCGACCCGTAAGGTCGATCATCGCCGAAAGGAAATAGGTTCCGCCGGCCAGCGCGCCGAGCACGAAGTACACGACGATCAGCCAGTACCAGTGCGGCGATGCGGTGAACCACGTGCTGCTCGGAGCATCGATCATCGTCAGTCCCTGCCGGCTTCGTCCGCGCGGCGGTCGCGGAAGTTGAAGATGCTGACGAGCCCGACGATGAGCGCTCCCAGCATCGTAAACAACGTGCCAGGCACCAGATGCCGGCTCGGCATTTTCGGATCGGGCGGAAGGCCGTACACCTCGGGCCGATCCACCAGCAGGAAAAATGCGTTCAGGCCGCCGAGCATCTTCTCGTCAGCACCGTACAGCACCGCGCGCTTTTCGCCGGCGGCGTGAAGCTGGTCCACGCGGCGGGCCGCGCGCTCCTTCAGTTCACGGACCGGCCCGAACACGATCGAGTCTGTGGGGCAGGCCTGCGAACACGCGGGCTCCATGCCAGCCTGCAGACGGTCGTAACACAGCGTGCATTTCTGGGCGGTGTTGGACACCGGGTTGATGTCGATGACCCCGAACGGACACGCCGCGATACACGCCTTGCATCCGTTGCAGGTGTCCGACTGAATGACAACGGTATCGAATTCGGTGCGGATGATCGCGTTGGTCGGGCATACCTCCAGACAGCCTGCCTGCACGCAGTGCTTGCACACGTCGCTCAACATGGTCCAGCGGCCATCGCGGCGATCCTCGTCGATCTGCTCGATGAACTTTACGTGCCGCCAATGGGTTCCGTCGAGCTTGCGCGTGTTGTCGTAGCTGTCACCCGACAGCGTCTTGCGCGCGTCATCCAATGCGGGCAACTGGTTCCACTGCTTGCATGCGACCTCGCAGGCCTTGCAGCCTATGCACACTGTCGGGTCGGTAAAGAATCCCATCGCTTCGGCCATCGTCAGTTTCTCCTCAAGCCTTTTGAACGTTGCACACAAAGGCCTTGCCTTCGTGCATCGAGACGTTCGGATCGCCGATGAGTGCGCTCATCTCGTTGACGACGTCGCCTGTGGTCAGGCCTTCCCACCCCCAGTGAAACGGCATGCCGACCTGGTGCACCATCTGGCCGGCAATCTTCAAGGGTTGCATGCGCCGCGTCACCAGCGCCTTGGCGTGCACTGAAGCGCGCGGGCTGGTGATGCGAACGCGGTCGAGATTGGCAATACCCTTCTCGCGCGCCAGCTCAGGCGACAACTCTACAAATAGCTCTGGCTGCAATTCGGCGAGCCACGGGTTCCAGCGGCTCATGGCACCCGACAGGTAATGCTCGGTGAGACGGTAGGTGGTGATGACGTGCGGGTATTTCGGGTCAGCTACATCGGCCAGAGGATTGCCGGCAACATTCCAATACTTGAGCACCGGGCTAGACTGTTGCCTGTACAGCGGATTGCGCACCGGCGATTCAGCCGGCTCATAGTGAGTGGGTAATGGCCCGTCCACCAGACCCTCCGGCACATACAACCAACCGACACCGTCTGCCTTCAGGATGAACGCATCGGTCCCTGAATGTGCATCCATGCCGGTCGCACCCGGCACGGGCTGTTGAGTAGGCGGCTTGGTCTCGGGAAAATCCGGCACGTCGAGGCCGACCCATTTGCGTTGCGCTTCGTCCCACCAGATGTATTTCTTGCGTTCGCTCCACGGGCGGCCCTGCGGGTCTGCGGACACGCGGTTATACAGAATGCGCCGGTTGGACGGCCACGCGAAGCCCCAGCCAAGCTGCGCGCCGCGCACGCCAGGCTTGTCTGCCACACGGTTCGCAGAGCGGTTTTCCCCCGGCGACGGAAACACGCCGCAGTAGATCCACGAGGCACAGCTGGTCGAGCCGTCATCGCTGAGGTCCTCAGCGCCGGCCAGGTGGCGGCCAGGGTTGTCGCTGTAGAAGCCGTTAATCTCCTTGAGAATCTTTTCAGACCCGGGTTCGCCCATCTGCCGGTCGCGTGCGTCATCGGACTCGTAGTCCCAGACCATATGCTTGAACCCCTCATCCCGTGCCAGCGTCGAGTTCGCATAGAGCTTCTTCAGGCGTTTGCCCAGCTCATAGGTGAAGTACATGTCCGAGCGACAGTCGCCCGGCGCATTGGCCGCCTTGTAGTGCCACTGCAGCATTCGCTGCGTGTTGGTGAAACTTCCGTCGTACTCGGCCACCTGCGACGACGGGAAGAAGAACACCTCGGTCGCGATGTCGGCGGTCGCGACTTCGCCGGAGCGCACTTCAGGCGCCGTCTTCCAGAACATCGACGTCTCGTGCAACCAGTTGTCCTTGACTACCAGCCACTCGAGCTTGCGCAGGCCGGAACGCTCCAGCTTGGCGTTCAGCGAGGTCGCCGGGTTCTGGCCGATACAGAACATGCCCTTGACACGACCCTCGTTCATCGCGACGAACATCGGCATGTGCGAGTGGTCGCCAATTATCTTTGGATGCCAGTCATAGCCGAAGTTGTTGTCGCGCGTCGCCGCAGCTCCGTACATCGACTTCAGGTACGACACCATGAACTTCGGCGTGTTGGCCCAGTAGCCGGTGGGTTGCGTCTCCTCGACCAGCCACTCGGCCAGCGACGCGTGCGGCTTCAGCGCCGACGGATGCGCCATGTAGCCATGGATCGAGTGGTACAAGGTCGGGATGTCGGTCGAACCCTGGATCGACGCATGGCCACGCAGGGCCACGATTCCGGCGCCGGGACGTCCGACGTTGCCCAGCAGCAATTGCAGCAGCGCCGCGCAGCCGATGATCTGCACTCCGTAGGTGTGCTGCGTCCACGCGACGGCGTAGGCGATCGACGTCGTCCGCTCGGCGCCGGAGTTGTCGAGGATCGTTTGCGCGACGCGCAGGAACAGGTCGCGCGGGCAGCCGGTCACCTGCTCGACCATCTCGGGCGTGTAGCGCGAGAAGTGCCGGCGCACGATCTGCAACACGCTGCGCGGATTGGCCAGGGTCTCGTCGCGCAGTTCAGGCGCGCCGACGAGTGCCTGCACCATGCGGTCGTACGGGGGACCGCTTGCGGCGTTCTTCAGCGCCCGTTTGGTCCGTTCGTCGCCGGGGCCGTCGTTGGCCTGTTCGCCGGAGCGTTGCGTATCAGCGATGCGGCCTCGCGAATGGGTGTCTGAGCCCGCATATTTCCACGACGAAGACTTGTATTCGCCAATGAAGCCGTTGAACGGCCACTCTTCGGCATCGCCGGTGTAGGCCATCAGTCCGGAGAAGACGCCGTCGAGATCTTCGGTGTCGCGAAATTCGCTGGAGATGATCGTCGACGCGTTCGTGTAGGTCGAGACGAAAGTTCGGAAGAAGGGATCCTGGTTCCAGCGCTCGCTGTTCAGAACAAAGTTGACGAGCCCGCCGAGAAAGGCGATGTCCGAGCCGGCGCGCAGTGGCGCATAAATGTCGGCCATCGCGCTGGTGCGCGTGAAACGGGGGTCAACATGGATCAGTTTCGCACCGTGCTCGACCTTGGCCTTCATGGGCCAGCGAAACGCTACAGGATGGTTTTCGGCCATGTTGGAGCCCATGACGAGCACACAGTCCGAGTCCTCCATTGCTCGCGGATACATCGTGGCCGCCCCGCGGCCCAGCCTGGTCCCCAGACCGGGGACACTCGAGCTATGTCATATTCGCGCCTGGTTCTCGATGGGCACGATGCCCAGGCCGCGCATCAGCTTTTGCTGAATGTGGTTCCACTCGTTGTCTAGCGTGGCGCCACCCAGCGAGAAAATTGACGTTGTGCAGTTGACCAGCTTGCCGTTGCCAAGCCGCTCGATGAACGTCTCGTCGCGCGTCTTCTTTGTCAGTTCGGTGACGCGTGCCATCGCCCGCTCAAGGCCCCATACCTCCCAGTCGGCCGCACCAGGTGCGCGGTGCAACACCTGCGTCGGCCGGTTCGGATTGACATGAAGCTGGAAGATGGCCGCGCCTTTCGGGCACAGCGTGCCCTCGCTGTGGGGGCTGCGCACATCGCCTTCGATGTTGACGATACGATCGTTAACGGTGTGAATCAGCGTGGCGCAACCCACAGCGCAGAACGGACAAATGCTCGGCGTGGCCTTTGCATTGCTGATGCGCAACTGCTGGGCGCGTGCTGCGCTCGGAGCCAGGCTCATGCCGGCGCCCACCAGGCCACCCACAGCGGTGCCGCCGACAAGTAGTCGGCCGAAATCGCGTCTCGAAATCTTCATCTTTTGATCGTTGGAGCTGGTGTTCTTCATGTCGTGTGTCGCCAAGAAATGAGCGATCGCACTATCCGTGTCGCAGCCGAGTCGGGTCTGTACGAAAGCGAACAGACTCTGCCGGACCCACACTCGCTTAATGCGTAGGGAAAGACGAAGTCGAGCAGGCATACGATGTGCAGCGTGGCGCCCGCCGAGTTCGGAAATCCGTGCCCGCAAGGACTTGATGACGATGCCGACAAACCCCATTGAAACGCACCCTGCGCCGGCGTGGTGTGCCGCCTCCCCATCCTTGTCAGCCTGTCGCGCCGCCTCATGCCCTGGCTGAAGCTGCTGCACGTCACTGCTGTCATCGTGTGGTGCGGAGCCCTGCTGTACTTGTCCGCGCTTTTCGTTACGGTGGCCGGGGCGCGCAGTTCAGACACGGCTGGTGCAAGCAGTGGCAGATGGCTGCTCCGAGCCTTCTACACTGGCGTAGCCACTCCGGCTGCACTGGTTGCCATCAGCAGCGGTACCTGGCTCTTTGCCACACAGGGACCGCTTGCGCCCTGGCTGATGATCAAGCTGGCGCTGGTGAGCCTGCTGGTGCTGGGGCACGGCGCCTGCGGCATGCTGGTGCTGCGTAGTGAGCGGCACCAGTACGACGGACTGGGCATCGCTGGCCGAGTGGTGACTGCCACCACATTGCTCTGGCTGGTTGGCATCGCTGCGCTGGTGTTGGGCAAGCCAGTGTGGCCATGACTCGGCAGCGGACGACCGCCGTGCGCCGACCCGTCACTCGCCTCTGGCCTGCGGCTTCAGTCGGTATTCACGCCCACTGCTTGTTCGTAAACCAGACGTCCGCCCAGATACGCCGCCAGCGCGATGAAGCCCGCGGTGGCCAGTGTCATGCCCAGTCCCCAGGGCATCAGGTAGCGGCCTGGATCGTCGCCCAAACGCAACTGCCAGTTGAAGGTGGCCAGCGACAGCATCATCACTGCCATCAGCGCGTGGCCCCAGGCAGTGATCAGGCGCCGCACCTGCGCCACGGTGAGCAGATCCACCAAGCCTGCGACGCTGGCGACCCAGCCACCCAGCGCGCCGACGCCCGCGAGCCACAAACCGGCGCGGGCCCAGAACGGGTCACCGGTATACAGGTAAGCAGCATCAGCCCCCACCAGCCCGATCAACGCCGCTACCGGAAAGTGGATCAGCATCGGATGTACCGGATGCCCGGCAATCGCGGCGTGGCTGGGGATCGATTCGGTAACGGGTTTCATCGCTGCATTGTATGGCCAATCAATCAGGTGCGGGGCCTCTGGTGTCAAACGAAATGTTCGACTTCAATGTTCGAAGTCGTACAGACTCGATCACCGGACCCATGGCGCGCCACCTGGACGGGCGTGGTGACGGCAGCGGTGTTGACTGGATGTGCCGGACCCCAGTCGATGCTCGACCCGGCTGGTCCGTCCGCACATGCCATCGCCGCGGTTTGGTGGTGGATGCTGGGGGTGAGCGCGCTGGTGCTGCTGGGCGTCGTCGCGCTGTGGCTGGTGGCAATGGGTCGACACGCGCCGACAGCCAATGACGACACCCAGTTAGGTGCAGGTCAGACCGGTCGGCGGTGGATCATTGGCGGCGGCATCATGCTGCCGGTTGCGGCCATTGTGCCGCTGTTGATCTTCGGCAGCCCGGCCGGACTGCACCAATTGCCGCTCGCTCGTTCTATCGCAGGTGAAACGGCGGCGCCGCCTTTGCGCGTCAACGCCACCGGGCAGCAATGGTGGTGGGCGTTGCACTATCCGGCCAGCGGTGTGCGTCTGCGCAACGAGTTGCGCCTGCCCGTGGGCCGGCCGGTATTTGTGCATGTAGGCAGCGTAGACGTCATCCACTCCTTCTGGGTGCCGCGCCTGGGCGGAAAGCTCGACGCCATTCCCGGACGCATCGGAATCGTACGCCTGCAGGCTGACCAAGCCGGCAGCTTTCGCGGCCAGTGCGCCGAGTTCTGCGGACTGGGCCATGCGCACATGGTAATGACGGTGATCGCGATGCCGGCAGCCGAATTCGACGCTTGGCTGACAGCACAAGCGAGTGTCGCCAATCATGACTGAGCCCAACGTCCAGTCTGCGACCCGCGACCCGGCTGCGCTGCATGCCGAATTCGAGGCCGTCTGGGGCAACCCGCGCGGCTGGCGGGCGCTGAGCATCGTCAATCACACCAGTTTGGCCAAGCGCTTTATGGTTACTGGCGCGGTGTTCTTTCTCATCGCCGGGCTGCTGGGCATGCTGCTGCGCGCACAATTGGCGCAGCCGAACCAGGGTTTCATGGGTGTGCAAGCTTACAACCAGATCTTCACGATGCACGGCACGATGATGATGTTTCTTTTCGCCGTGCCCATGCAGCAGGGCTTGGCTGCCTACCTGCTGCCGAAGATGCTGGGCGCACGGGATCTCGTGTTCCCGCGTCTGGGCGCCTTCGGCTACTGGTGCTACCTGTTCGGCGGATTGATCTTCACCAGCAGTCTGCTGCTGGGCCTGGCGCCCGACGCCGGCTGGTTCATGTACACGCCGCTGTCCAGCAACACCTACTCGCCCGGCCTGGGGGCAGACTTCTGGTTGCTGGGCATCACCTTCATCGAGATCGCAACGATGGCAGCGGCCATCGACATCGCGGTGTCCATCCTGCGTGCCCGCGCCGCGTGCATGGGCCTGCACCAGCTGCCGATCTTCGCCTGGGCCATGCTGGTGACATCGCTGATGGTGATCGTGGGCTTTCCGCCGCTGATTTTGGGCAGCATTCTGCTGGAGTTGGAACGCGCCGCCGGTTGGGCCTTCTTCGACCCCACGAGGGGCGGCGACCCCTTGCTGTGGCAGCACTTGTTCTGGCTCTTCGGCCACCCCGAGGTTTACATCATCTTCCTGCCGGCCGCGGGCGTGGTGTCGATGCTGGTACCGGTGTATGCGCGACGACCGCTGGTAGGCTACCTCTGGGTGGTGGTATCGATGATCGGCACCGGCTTCATCAGCTTCGGATTGTGGGTCCACCACATGTTTGCCGTCGGCATCCCGGCGCTGTCGCAGGCCTTTTTCGCGATGGCCAGCATGCTGGTGGCCGTACCCACTGGCATTCAGCTGTTCGCGTGGATCGCTACCCTGTGGTCCGGTCGGCCGGTATGGAGTGTGCCAATGCTGTGGATCGCCGGCTTCCTGTTTATCTTCGTCGCCGGAGGGCTTACCGGCGTGATGCTGGCCTTCGTTCCCTTTAACTGGCAGGTGCATGACACACACTTCGTGGTGGCACACTTTCACTACGTGCTGATCGGCGGCATGCTGTTCCCGCTCATCGCCGGTATCTACCATTGGCTTCCGCACTTCAGCGGACGCCTGCCTTCCGAGGCATTGGCGAAGACCGGGTTCTGGCTCACTTTCATCGGTTTCAACGGCACTTTCCTGGTGATGCACTGGACCGGGCTGCTGGGCATGCCCAGACGTGTTTACACTTACGACCCCGGGCTGGGATGGGACATACCCAATCTGGTGTCCTCGGTGTTCAGCTTCGTCATGGCCTTCGGCATCGCCACGTTGCTGCTGGACCTGGCGCTGCACTGGCGTCATGGCCGCAAGGCGCCGCTGAATCCCTGGCAGGCTGACACGCTGGAATGGGCCAGCGGTACCCCGCCGCGTTCATACAACTTCGTCAGCCTGCCGCGAATCAACACGCGCCATCCGCTGTGGGACCAGCCTGATCTGCCCGAGACGATCGCCGCCGGTATGCACGCCCTCCCGCATGCAGCACACGGCCGGCGCGAGACTCTGGGCGTGGACCCGGTAAGCGGCCGGGTGCGCGAGGTCATCCACCTGCCCGGCAACTCGTGGTGGCCGCTGACGGCGGGCAGTCTGCTGGCGGTGCTATGCATTGCATTGCTGCTTAAGCAGTACATCCCGGCCCTCGTCGTTACGCTGGCGGCGGCAGCGGCGATGTTGCGTTGGTCGTGGGAGAACGGTGCCCATCCACTGGCCGCCGGTACCGATGCGCATGACCTGCCGCATGGCCTGGAACTGCATTCACGCACCTTCGACGGCCCCGGCCTGTGGGGCATGGGCATGACGATGCTGGCCGATGCAGCATTTTTCGCCTCGCTGCTGTTCGGCTGGCTGTATCTGTGGACGGTAGTGCCTGGCGGTCAGCCTGCGGCCTCGTCACCGCTCGGCCACTGGCCGCTGGCAGTAGTGACTGCGCTGTTCGGCGCCGGGCTGTGGATCCTGCACCACGTCGTGCAGCGCCTGCGTAAGGGCAACGATATCGGGTTGCGATCAAGGCTGTGGACAGCCACGGTCTGCGGCGCAGCCAGCTGTGTCGGATTGAGCTGGCTGCTTGCCACCGCCCCGCTGCAACCCACGCTGCGCGCGCACGACGCAGTACTCGCCTTCACGTTGTTGTTCCTGCTTTTGCATGGCACTTTGGCCGCGGTGCTGACAGCACTCCAGGCTTTGCGTGTGCACCATGGCCACGTCAGCCTGGCGGCGCCTTATGAACCGGCGGTGGTAGCGATTCTGTGGCGCTTCTGCACTTTGGCGTGCGCCCTCGCTTGGGTGCTGATGGCATTGCTGCCGTTGGCCTTCGGGGCCCCGCCGTGACACCAGAGACCGATGTCCCGAGCTTGGCACCTGGAGGAGAACGTACCGATCATGCCTGGCACCTGATCTTGGGCTTGACGTTGTGGTTCGCCTGGTTTTGCGCCACCTATGGTGGAATGGCGGTGGCCTGCGCAGTGGCGCCGCCGCTGGCTGCGCTGGGGCCGCTGAACTGGCTCAATGCCACCGTGCTGATCCTGGCAACCGCCACCACCGCAGCATTCGCCACCGGCGCCTGGGCCAGCACACGAACGGCACGGCACCTGCCTGCCGGCAGTGCCGTCGCACGCAGCCGCTTCATTGCCCGCGCGTCCGCGGCGCTGTACACCACAGCCGCGGTGTCCACGGCCGTGATAGCCCTGCCGGCCGTGGTACTGGCGCCGTGCACATGACCCCCGTTGCTTGCGGCGGGCTTGGCATTATGCTGTTGGTGGCGGGAGTGCCGGCGCTGGCTCTGGCGCACAGCGGGCTGCCCACGGCCGGCGCCGAGGGCAGCTACGAGCAGGCACCCGTCTGGTTGGCCCAGGCCCTGTTCGCGCTGGCCTGGCTGGCTTACATCATTGGCGCTATACGGCGGCAGCCGCGATTCGGTCCGCACCTGGCCTTCCACACCACCATGCTCATCTCCGGGCTGACGCTGTTCGGGCCGCTGGATACGCTGGCCGTACGCGGCGCCGCCTGGCACATGGTGCAACACATGCTGCTGATCGTGGTGGTAGCGCCGATGGCGGTGCTGTCACGGCCGTTGCCGCAATGGCGAGCGGCGATGGGCGCGGCGGTGGATGCGCTGTGGCGCCTACTGCACCGGATCAGCCGTCACCCCCTGCACTGTGCACTGTTGCACGCCGCGGCCATCTGGTTCTGGCATGCGCCCGTACCCTACATCGCCGCTGTACAGACACCGGCCTGGCATGTGCTGGAACACGCCAGCTTCCTGTTCAGTGGCTGGCTGTTCTGGTGGTCGGTGCTGCGCCCCAGCAGCGCCGGCGTACTGGAGGCGGCGCTGGCGCTGCTGTTCACCGTCATGCACACGGGACTGCTAGGCGCGCTGCTTACCTTTGCCAGCACTCCTCTGTATGACAGCGGGCCCGCCGCGCTGGCCGACCAGCAACTGGCCGGACTGGTGATGTGGATTCCCGGTGGTCTCGTCTACCTGCTAGCGGCCGTGTGGGCTACCTGGCGCTGGCTGCATACCTTGGAGACAGAGCCAGTTCGTGCGGGCACATACGCCCCCTAGCATCCGTGCAGGGCAAAGTGCGGTAACGGACAGACCGCACATTCATGGGCTCCATACTGTCCTGTTTAACAGACTGAATGGGGCTTCATGAACGTCACATCTACGACCGTTGTCATTCTGGCTGGCCTGCTCCTGCTGGCCGTATTTTTCGTTGTCGGCCTGTATAACAAGCTGGTTGCAATGCGCAACCGCTACCGGAACGCCTACGCGCAAATCGACGTGCAGCTCAAGCGGCGCTACGATTTGATCCCGAACTTGGTTGAGACCGCGCGTGCTTATCTTCAGCACGAACGTGGCACGCTGGAGGCGGTAATCACCGCGCGCAACGCCGCCTCCACTGCCGGTGCCGCTGCTGCCGCTCAGCCCGGGGATCCCGTGGCAATGAAGGCACTGGTCGGCGCCGAAGGAGTACTCACCGGTACACTGGGCCGCCTGTTCGCGCTGTCAGAGGCCTACCCGGACCTGAAGGCCAACACCACCATGCTGGGGCTGATGGAAGAGTTGGCATCGACCGAGAACAAGGTGGCGTTTTCGCGCCAAGCCTACAACGATGCAGTGATGGTTTACAACACACAGCGCGAGGTCTTCCCCAGCAGCATTATCAGCAACAGCTTCGGCTTTGCTGCGGCCGAGTTGTTTGTGATCGAGGCTCCTGCGCAGCGCGAGCCACCGAAAGTGGCCTTCACCTGAAGCCTGAGCACAGTCACTCGGCCCTCTCATGGATTTCTTCGGCAAGCAGGCCCAGGCGCGGACGAAGACAACCGCCCTGGTACTGTATTTCGTGCTGGCGGTAATCTTGATCGTCGCCGCCGTGTACTCGGCGAGCCTGGGCATCCTGCACTTTACGCAGGTAATGACCAACGACGGCGCACCGGTGGCCTTGCCGTCGTGGCGCAGCATCGTGCTCTGGGACCCGCAGCTCTTCGGCTGGGTCGTCTCCGGCACACTGGGTGTGGTGCTGGCGGGCGCGATCTACAAATTCCTGCGTCTGTCGCGAGGCGGCAGTGCGGTCGCCGAGGAACTGGGCGGACGCCTGCTGGTCGATGACCCGACCGATGCAGACGAACGCCGGTTGCGCAACGTTGTCGAGGAAATGGCCCTGGCCGCCGGCGTGCCTGTCCCCAAGGTCTACGTGCTGGATAGTGATTCCGGCATCAACGCCTTCGCTGCCGGCCACAACGCCGGGGACGCCGCCATCGGCATCACCCGCGGCGGCATGACCCTGCTCACACGGGACGAACTGCAGGGCGTTATTGGCCACGAGTTCAGCCACTTGTTGAACGGTGACATGCGAATGAACATTCGCATCATGGGTGTCCTTTTCGGCATCGTGTGTCTGACAGTAATCGGGCGTGTTCTGATGCATTCGCGCGGCGGCGGCAATCGGGGACGTGCCCCCATGCTGTTGCTGGGCGTGGCGCTGCTGATTATCGGCGCGGTGGGTGTACTCTTCGGCCGTCTGATTCAAGCCGCACTGAGTCGGCAGCGTGAGATGCTTGCCGATGCTTCGGCCGTGCAATTCACGCGCAATCCGGCCGGGTTGGCTGGGGCGCTGCGCAAGATCGGCAGCGTTGGCGCACGCATCGACTCACCGCATGCCGGCGAGGCCAGCCACATGTTCTTCGAGAACGGCTTGGGCAAGCCGGTGTTCGGCTGGCTCGCCACCCACCCACCGCTGGCCGAACGCATCCGGGCCATCGACCCCAGCTGGGACGGTCGCTTCGACGCCATTGTCACCACTACACCGGGACCGGATCGCGCCCCGGCGGTCTGAGCAAAGCTGACGTTGGGAGACAACACACCATTTGCTTGCATGGGGGGCCATTCGTTGCGAATTACAATTGCAGTCGGAGCAAGGACGCCAAGAAATCCAGAAACCTTTCCTTTAAAGGTCGCTGCTTCCACTCCGACAAAGAGACTGGTCTGGATCGGACGACATCTTGCTCGAAAATTTCGATCTGACGACGCGCGAATGAAGCGTCGAAAATGTTCAAGTTAGCCTCGTCATTCAGCGAAAAAGACCGGCTATCGAAATTGGTAGATCCGACCGACACCCAGAGTTCATCGACGATCATGACTTTGCAATGGTACATGGTCGGCTGATACTGGTGAATCTCAATGCCAGCCTCGAGCTGAGCAAGGAGCAGATCGAATTCGCGTATCCGAAATCCACACAGACCATTGAAATCGAAACCTTCGTCAAGGCCGGAGAGATTGATATTGATCTGTTAGTCAAACCCTATTATCTCGAACCCTCCGGGAAAGCCGCAGACAAAGTGTATGCGCTGCTGCGCGAGTCAATGCGCTAGGCAGGTGTCATCGGCATGGCATGAGTCGTCATGCACACCAAGGAACATTTGGCGGCGCTGATCCCTTCGGGCGCGGCCCTGATCCTGAACACGATCCGCTGGGCAAGTGAAATCCGTCCGGTAAGCGACTTGAAGCTGCCGGCTGACGGGAAAACCGCAGCCAATCTGAAGCCTGCCGAATTGAAGATGGCGGCGAAGCTCATCAGCGACATGATGGGAAAGTGGAAACTCGAGGACTATGCCGAGAACTTCAGTACAGCCGTACACGAACTCGTGAACCGGAAAATCAAGGCTGGCGAAACCGAGTCGGTGACGCCGATCGAGGATACTCCGAAGGAAGAGCGCTCCTCCAACGTGATCGATCTGACTGAACTGCTTGCGCAGAGCCTCAAGCGTAAAACTGGCGCCGCTGGTAAGACAGAGCAACCAGCCAAACCGAAGGCCGGACCTTCTTCAAAGAAAGCGAATTCGAAGCCGGCGGTTCGCAAGAGAGCCTGAATGGAATCGCTGGGAACGGCATTGCCTTAAGGCTTATTATCGTAAAATATGTTATTAATCAATAAGTTATTAACTTATCATCCGAGATCTGATCTATAGAATGTACCCAAAGGCTGCGCCTTGCCGCTGAGGCGCGCACCCAGCCCCAGAAGCGCCGGCGCACGTTTCAACAACGACACTGCCAATTGGGCAGCGGCTGGCCGGGTCGCAATATGCGCGAACAGGGCGGCCACATGCACACGTTGCGAAAAATTTCTGCGCCAGCTGTCTGCGTAATCTTCTGCCAACGCCGCGGTTCCGCGGCCCCGAAGTATTCCATTCCGATGTGCGACCAGGCGCTGGCATAGCAACCAGGACGATTGCATGGCCATGCTGATGCCTTCCGCCACTATGGGATGCGCTTCTCCCGCAGCGTTGCCAACCGTGAAAATTCCATCATGCCGAAATGCGCGTATGCCCGGTCTAATCGGCCCCACCGAAAGGCATTTGGCATCGAGCGTTGCACCTGCGAGCGCCTCGTCAACCCCTTCGCATGCGGCGCGCACGTGCGCAATCACGGCTTCAGCGGCTTTTGCCTCAGGATAATCGTGCCGGCAGCTCGCCAGAAAGTCACGCCGTATGCAGCAGGAAAGGCTGGTTCGGCCGCCGTCGCTGTGAACCATTCCCCCGTAGCCCCCCGGGAATGCCAGTAGTGGCATCAATCCCGCCGGCAGACCGCAATCGCGAAAGTGGGCCTTGAATGCAAACAGGTCGGATATCTGCGGCGCAGCACGGGCGGGAAGTGTCGGCAGCGCACCCTGCTCCCATGACCCGTGCGCGGCGATGACAATTCGTGCGGCCAGCGAGGTACGTTCGCCGGTGTCATCTGCCACAGCGGTACCCATAAAACCGTCCTCCACTTGTATGAGTTCAGTCAGCTTCCACGGTTGCCACAGTTCGGCTCCCGCCGCATCGGCGGCATTCAATATGAGGGCATCCAAATGCTCGCGCCCGAGCGCCCTGCCGTATAGGTCAGTACCATCCTGCGGGCACGGCATGTCGACCGCCATCCGCGTTTTTCCGGAGTACACGCCGACTTGACGTACCGGAGGCCCGGCCTGTTCGAGATAAGCCTTTTCAAGCCCAAGTTTTCGCAGCAGAGGCAGACTCGTTGCCGACACGAATTCGCCGCAGACCTTGCGCCGCGGAAAACGCGTCTTCTCCACGATTGACACTGCCCAGCCAGCTCGTGCGAGCATCAGTGCAGCGGTTGATCCGGCAGGTCCGGCTCCGATCACCAAGGCGTCATACGTCTTCATCTCGCGCCCGTGTCGCTATGACTGTCACTATTGTCGCGCGTTGCCACGAAATAATGACTGAACAACCCATACGTACGTTCCTGCAGAGTCCATCCGTCGCCCGCCGTCCATAAGCCGGATAACTCTTCATCCTTGAATCCCGCGCGCACGCTCACCACAGCGTCATGTCGCGTGACATCGTTGCATCCGATCACTCCGAGCATGCGACTGAATAACAGCGCGCGCACCGAACGCTGCGGCTCGCAAGCAATCAGCGTGCGCGTGCGACGCGCGATAAGCGACAGCAACTCCGCCAGTTTTGCATTGTCGAAATGATGCAGGAAAAGGTTGGCGATGATCACATCGAATGCCGGACCATCCGATTGCGCGAGCCATGCGAACACATCCTCGGTTACGGGTTGCGCCCTCCAACCCAGAGTAATGAAATCCCTTCGGGTTTCATGACTGACCAGTTTCTGTTGATCCAGCAACACAACATCCAGCTCTCCCCATCGGGGCGTAAGCTTTCTGGCAATCCCAAGCAAGAAGCGCCCATCGCCTGCCCCGATTTCGGCGATCGAACGCGGCGCAGGTCCGGGAAAAGCCCGTCGCAGTTCTCGCGCAACGAGGCCAGCATTCATCATCAGAGCATTTATACGATCGAGATCGCGGCGCGAGCGCATGGCTCGCGGATCATCAGGGGGAAGCTCGTCCAGCCATTCGGGCTCGATGGTTCGCGACAAATTTATCATTGCTTACTGTCGACCTATGGCAGGATTTCACGAGACCTTGAGCAAGGCGCCATGGCAGCTGAATCCGGCGCCGAAGGACGACATCCACCACCATCCACCAGGCGCACTGCCTTCGACCGCCGCCTGGAGGGCAAAGTAGACGGAGGGACTGCTAACGTTGCCAAACTCGCTAAGCACGGCTCTGCTCCAGATGACGTCGGCGGCGCTGAGCCCGATGTTTTCCTGCAGGGCATCCAGCACTTTTCGCCCGCCCGGATGCCAGATCCAGGTTGCGATGACGGCGCGCGTCAATCCTTCGTTACTCAATACGTCGTCAAGTACAAGGCCAGCGTAATGCGCGGCCAGCCGCGGCACCTGCGGCGTGAGAATGTTGCGCAACATACCGTCCTTGTGCTCAAAACGCAGGGCATCACGCTCCTCCGGACTGTGCAGGGACTTTGCCACCTTCCATTCAATGCGCCGGCCGGCCTGGGCGGGCACCGTTGAGAGCACCGCCGCGCCCGCACCATCGCCAAACAGGCAAGCACTGATCAATACACCGGGGTCGTTATCGACATAAAACGCCGCACTGCAGACTTCCACGCAGATAGACAGCACTTTATTGCACCCCCCTGCTCGCAGCAGCGCCTCGGCTGCGCGCAGATTGGGCAGGGCCGCACCGCAACCCTGACCTACAAGGTCGAGCGCCAATATGTCTTGGCGCAGTCCCAGGCTCTCACCGACGTAGCTGGTCAATCCCGGGCAGACATAGCCCGTGCAGGTGCTGACGATGACTGCGTCCATGTCCTGCGCCTGCAAACCAGCCTGCTTCAAGGCCCGTGCGGCGGCATCTCTGGCAAGCGCAGGCGCATGCCGCGCGAAACGGCGTTGCAGCGTATCCGGATCAGTCGCAAAGACTTCAGAAACTGAATCCAGTGCGAGGAAGCGGGTACGGATGCCGTTCTCGCGCAGCAGGACACTCTGCAAAGTGGCACGTGCACGTCGGTCCAGTTGCGGAAGTTGTGGCGAAGCCTGAAATGCCTCCCAGCACTGTTGCTGCGTGTAACGACGCGGTGGAGTAGCTGTGCCCAGTCCTGTAATGAACATTGGTATGCCATTCTGCCGCATCGACATGAATACTTCGAAGTAAAAAGGCCCCCGAAGGAATTATATTCCCGGGGGGCCTGGGGTCGGCCGACCATCTTTGGGGGAAAAAGAATTGGCAGGTCGCTTGGCAATTATCCATCTCAGGTCGGGATACTCTGTTCGACAACGTACGTAACGCTCTTGTCAGATGCCTACTACGCGGTCAATACCGCGCATTCTCCGGCGATTTTGATTGACTGCATTCCCCTGACGTCTTTGCCAACATCGACTTCGAAAATCTGATTTCCGACAGTTCATGGAAAAAATCGGGAGCGCCAGTGGCACCCCGGGATCGGTATAGTCGATGTCGTCAATTCGCCCGCGCAGCGTTGCGCAATGCCTTGACCTGGTCATGGTTGCGCAATACGCCCTGATACTGCTTCTCCACAATCGCACGGATGTTGGTCGGAAGATCCTTGTCGAGGGCCTCGCGGTAGTTCTTCTTAGCGACATCCTCGCCGCGTTCACATTCGCTGAGAATCGCCGTGTCGTCCTTCCCGGTGACGAACTCCTTAAGGCCGACCCAGCGTCGATGGAGGTCACCACTCAGACTGGTGTCGTTCTCGGGTTCCCCGCCCAGAGAACGAACCAACTCCTGAAGCTCCGCCGTTGCCGCAGTGCAGTCCTGCGAGCGCGTGACCATGATGGACTTGAGGTCGGTTGTTTGCAGATCGTTGGCGCATTTAGTGAAGCCTTTCTCGCCGTCCTTGCTGGTTTCTATAAGATCGTTGAGTACGGAAATCGTGTCTTTGGTATTCATGTAGCGTCTCCTGAGAAATGATGGAATAGTCGAGCCCCGGAATCAGGGGCGTGGTCGTGAGCGGATCAAGCCAGAACCGAATGCTGTCCGCCGCCGATCGACGTCGCATCCATTGCCTGTCCTGCCACACGATGCATACTGTGCAAGATCAGGAATCGAGTCTGTACGTCTCCCCACCTTCGTTGAAACGCCGGAGAAATTGGATGGAGGTCAGACGCATCTGCGAATGCATGCAACAAAAAGCTGTGCGCAATGTTTCGTGACGCGACCGACCGCACCACGCCTACCGCTTTCGTGAGTTCATCGTAGCAGTCGATGAACGCGTATTCAGAGCTGGTCGGAGCACGACCGTGGCAATCTGAAATGGGCTAAAGCGGAATCAATTATCCGCAAACAAATGAGTTCTTGATGCCTCAGCGATGGCGACGACGCAAGGGTGCTTTACGCGGCGTTCGACCGAAATCGCGAAAAATTCCTCAGTAATCTCTTTCGTTCTGCCGATCGCTTTCGCACCATACTGCGACTCAATTTCCGCTTCGATCACAGTAGGTCCGATGAACACCCCCAATCCGCGCTTTCCGAACGCCTTCATCAACGCGCTATCGTCAAACTCCCCTACCACGCGGGGCCGAAGTTTATTCTTTTCAAGCCATCGATCCAGAGTGGATCTGACGGCTACACCCACGGTCGGAAACAACATCGGTGCGTCGTTAAGGCAGGCTGGAAATTTCCCTTTGAGGCTCTTGACCAGTCCGTCGGCCGCAAAAAAACTCATTCCGGATTTGCCGAGCCGATGGTTATATGCGCGCACCTTAATCGAGGGCGGAATCGGCGCGCCGGCGACCACCAAGTCCAATCGATGGGAGGCAAGCTCAGCGAGAAGATGCTCGAGCTTCGATTCAAGGCAAACGATGCGCACCGCCTCGTTCAGGCGCGTCGCCGGTTCAATCAGGCGACAAGCGATAGTCTTCGGCACCGCGTCGGCCACGCCAATGCGGAACTCAATAGGACGTCCGCCCCCTTTAAAGTACCTAACGGACTCCTCCAATTCGGTTCCCAGCGCAAAGATGTCATTGGCGTAACCGAATGCGAGTTTCCCAGCGTCGGTCAACTCAATGTTGCGGCCCCGTTTGGCGAATAGCGGGGTTCCGAGGACATCCTCCAGGATACCGATTTGCCCGCTGATAGTGTGTGGAGTGATGTGCAGTTGCTCGCCCGCCTTGACTACTCCACCCGCCTTCGCGACCCACCAAAAATAGTAAAGATGCTTGTAATTCATCCTGGAATTTCGTTTTATGCGATCTATTTTACTCAATAGTTCGAATTTACTCCATGCCATGGCGGCTCTGGTTACTCACGCCTCGGCCGTCGGGCACGAGAGCGTTCCGCGTTAAAACGCGTAGCTAACGATCAGCTACGGGGCTGCAAATTGCTCGGCTGAGCAGCATTACTGCGTGAATGACAATGCTGATCGAAGTTCCAGCAGAGGGTTATTTTTCTCCAATGTCGACGTTGGCGCTGGCACGATTTCGCCACCATTTCTCGGCCGAAATCACTGGCAGGATGATGGCGCCGACGAGGGTGCTCACCAAGAGGTCGCTCATGCTCAGGGACGCGGTCGAGAAAATAGCTTGCATGAACGGTGCGTAGATGAACAACGCTTGCAGCACAAGGATCGCCCCGATTCCGACGAACACAGTCGGGTTACTGAACACACCGATCTTCAGAATGGAATCACGCAGCGAGCGGCAGTTGAGCATGTAGAAGATGTTGAACATAATGACCGTGGTAACAGCCATAGTCTGTGCCTTCGCGAGTGCCACCGAACCGGAGCTCCCGGCGGCGCGGAACTCGTAGAGGAAGAGCGCGATCGCGCCCGCGGTCATCAGGATCGACGCGACAAAGGTGCGCATGATGACGAATCCGCTCAGTACCGACGCGTCGGGGTTCCGCGGCGGGCGCTTCATGACGTCGGGCTCCTTCGCCTCGAACGCCAGCGGCAGCGCCAACGCCACAGCCGCGACCAGGTTGATCCACAGCAGTTGTGCCGGCGACATGGGCAGCAGCAGTTCGCGCACTGTCTGCGCCGCGCCGTCGATGATATGCGTAGCCTCGGCAAACGGAAAAAACGCCACTGCCCACATCAGGATCAGCGCCAGCCCCAGATTGGTCGGCAGCACGAAGGCCAGTGACTTGATGAGATTATCGTAGACACGCCGGCCTTCCTCGACTGCCGCGGCAATGGAGGCAAAGTTGTCGTCGGCCAGGACAATCCCCGAGGCCTCCTTGGAGACGCTGGTTCCGGTGATGCCCATCGCTACACCGATATTCGCCTGCTTGAGCGCAGGCGCGTCGTTAACGCCGTCGCCGGTCATCGCGACCACCTCATTGCGGCTCTGGAGGGCACGCACCAAGCCGAGCTTGTGCTCCGGCGCAACGCGCGCAAAGACGTTGCACCCACCCGCCGCATCGCGCAGCTGCGCGCCGGACATCTGCGCAAGCAGGTTCCCGGCAATCACCTTGGGCGCTGAGGGGTCCTTGGGGAGAATATTGAGCTGATCCGCAATTGCCTGCGCCGTTCCTTGGTGGTCGCCGGTAATCATCTTCACCGTGATTCCGGCCTGATGACAGAGCTTGATTGCTGCGATCGCCTCTGGGCGCGGCGGGTCTATCATGCCCTGGAGCCCCAGGAGCGTGAACCCACCCTGCGTATCGCTCATTTCAATGTTTGTCTGCCCGGGCGCGGGCTTGACGGCAAACGCCAGAACCCGCATTCCCTTGCTGGCGAGCATCTCGACCTCGTGCAGCACGGCCACCGCGTCGAGAATGCCGCCGCCCGGCGCGTTGACGCAACGCTTCAGGACCGCTTCCGGTGCACCCTTGAGCAGTATGCGCCCGCCGTCCTGTGCGTGCAGCGTAGCCATGAACTGGTTCTCGGACTCGAACGGAATCACGTCCAGGCGCTTGTGCTGCGCCCGCGCCTTCTCCACGTCGAGAGAGATCTTCTCCGCGGCGGTAACGAGTGCGCCCTCGGTGGGGTCGCCATGGATCTTCCAGCGTCCATCCTCGTTCGCCAGCGAGGCGTCGTTGCACAGCGCCCCGGCGAGCAGCAGATCCGCCACCTCCGCGGGCACGGAATCGACGGCCGCCCCGTCGCGCAGTAACTGCCCCTTGGGCTCGTAGCCGACACCCGACACGGCAAAGGCGCCGGAGGCGGGCATCCAAATCTCCTGTACCGTCATCTCGTTGCGGGTGAGCGTGCCGGTTTTGTCGGAGCAGATGATGGTGGTGGAGCCGAGCGTCTCGACCGCGGGGAGCTTGCGCACCACGGCGCGTCGCGCCGCCATGCGCTGCACGCCGATCGCCAGTGCGATGGTCACGATCGCCGGCAGCCCCTCGGGGATGGCGCCCACCGCCAGCGCAATGGCGAAAATGACTGTCTCGCGCAGGGCCGGGATCCATTCGACTCCGGTCTCGGCCATGGTTCGCCCGGTTCCAATCGCGAGAATTACCAGCGCGATGACGACGATCGCGATTGTGATGTACCAGCCGATCGTCGCCAGCGCCTTGGTGAGCGGGGTCTCGAGATCTGTGGTTTCCTTAAGCATCGTGGAGATGCGGCCGAGCTCGGTCCTGGCGCCGGTCTCAACAACCACCGCAGTCCCCGTCCCGTAGGCGACCAGCGTCCCGCCGAACACCATACAAGTACGGTCGCCGATGCCCGCATCGGCAGCAACCGGGACGAGGTGCTTCTCCGTCGGCACTGACTCGCCGGTGAGCGCCGCCTCCTCGACCCGTAGGTTCCGCATCTGGATAAGGCGCATGTCAGCGGGCACCTTGTCCCCGCTGGCAAGCAAGACCACATCTCCGGGAACGAGATCCGCTGCGGGGAGCGTCAGCTTGCGCCCGTCGCGCAGGGCGGAGACGTTTTCCGGCACCATAAGCGAGAGGGCTTCGATCGCCTTGCCAGCCTTGTACTCCTGCACGAACCCGATGATAGTGTTAAGTATGACCACTGCCAGGATCACCAGCCCGTTCTTGACCCCCCCGGTGGGGTCGACCGCCATCGCGACCAACGCCGACACGATCAGCACCCAGATCAATGGGTTGTTGATTTGCCGCCAAATCAATTCGAGAGCGCCGTCCCCTTTACCCCGAGGGATCAGATTGGGCCCGTAGATCTTCAGACCCTGCGCGGCCTCCGCGTTGGTGAGCCCTTCGGGACGCGTGTGGGTACGAGCGATCACCTCTTCCGTGCTCAGGGCGTGCCACGGCTGTCGATCCGGCGCGACCGTTGCGGTGCCGGAGTCGCCATTCATGGCAGAGGCATCTCTCGTGAGGGCATTTTGCATGCTTATTTTCATATTCGGGTTGCTTTGGTCCATCTTCGGTTTCCTCCGCCACGCAAAATCTGGCTCAATTTCGCTATGTCTTGAGTCCGATGCCAGTCGGTCGCAGACCCTTTCCCGGGGGGGGCGTCCGGTGCTGCAGCCCTGCGAGTCCCCGCCCTCTCAGACCAGCGACCTGTGGCGATCAATTGGCGGCGGCAAAGAACAACGATGCCAGGACCGTGCCGACACCGGCGGGGACGCCATAGCGTTTCACCCTGGATGCCTCGTCTCCCGCTATGATTTCGACCGGAACGCTCGTAAGTTCAATCACCTGGTTGATGGTTGAATCCTCAACCATACGAATCAACGAGCTTTTGCGCGTGGTACTCATGACAATACGCTCACAGCGAAAACGCCGCGCCATGTCAGCAATGACAGATGCCTTGCTCCCAAGCGCAATGTGCGTTTCATAGGGCACCCGTAATCTGTCCAGCATTCGGCTACCGGACAGCAGCGCCTGCTCTGCTTGGTCGCGATGGAAATCATCACAATCTTTCCTGCTCACGAATCGGCCTATGTTCTGGGAAAACGGCGCTTGAACGTTTAACAGAATAATTTCCAGCGCCGAATTCTTCCTGAACTCATTGATGGCGTGCCGAACCGCGTGAAGCGAGTTGCTTGAACCATCGACCGGAATGAGTATTTTCAACATGTTGCGGCCTCCTTTCCAATTACCAACTGAGTTGGAAAAACAGGGGAAAACTCGGCGATGCAGAATGCTCCATGACCACGTGTAAGCTGAAAAACTTGTCTTCTCCACCGTGCGGCGCGTTCGTTTCGCCCAAGCGGACCATCACGCGCTCAGGCTTAAGACTTGGGCCTAGAGCAATCCGCAGTCGCCGCTCATGCCTACTGAGGACAGCAGAAAGCGAAAATCCAAAACCCACGATTTTTACTTTTTATATGCATAACTTTTGTTCCGCAGGAAAACAAACTTGGCCGTAGTTTCAGAGGCCCTTCAATTTGTGTAAAGTCGATATAATGTGCATTACATATCGAATAAATCGAAGCATATATCGGATGAAATTGCTGCGACTTCTGGCGTAGGGCTTCGTGAATTAATATGATTGAGGCATAGACGCTCTTGAGCGCGCCAAGTCTGCGCTAGCTCTGGAGCAGATCGGCACAGCTCCTCTATTCCAGGCCGCCGCCCACGGTTTTGCCGACGCGCAAGCTCACCCCACGCGTTGCTACGGCAATCTTATTTGGCGTGCTTGCCGCGTTCACACCGCCGGGTAAGCCGATGCTGGTTTTCGGCATCCGCCTCCCTTCATTTTTCGTCGTCGGGGACTTGCTGCTTCTGTTGCTCTCGCTATCCATGGTGCAGGCGCACATCAGCCCTAAGCGCAAGACACCAGAGAAAGACAAAGTTGAGAGACCCATCGGTGGCGTCACGTTCGGGAGGCCGCCGCTTGCAGATTTGGAAACTATTACCCACGTCATCTTCGCCGCGAATGCAACGCCCGGCGGGATTGCACATCAGACCATGAGTGCGCTGTTTGCCATCAGCGCTTGGCTATCGGTTCGTCTTACTCTTGCGTTGTTTGCACAAAAGATCAGCGCCACCGATATCCAAATTCATCACGTGACGCGTCTGATGGTCCTCATCATCGCCGGCATTCAGATAGGGATGATGGTCAGCGGACCGAGCATGTTGTTTCCGGGGGGGCTGTTCGGATGATCGTCCGAAGGCAATAAGATTCGCACCGGTCGCCAGTGAAAGCGCCGATCCGACGATCGCAGTATCGGTCGACGTGTCATTGAGTGTCACAGCAATTGCCCGTTTGACGGATTCTCTCAATGAGCGCGTGGGCAAGACGAAACAGCTCCTTGAGCTCGGCCATCGGCCTTCCCCACGATCAGCAGCACGTGGTGGCAGGTGCGCACGAGGTAAGTACCGATATTCCCTAGAAGGATTTTATTCCCACTCAATTGTCGCAGGCGGTTTGCCTGAAATATCGTACACCACGCGATTGATACCGCGCACTTCGTTGATGATGCGATTCGACACTTTGGCCAAAAGGCTGTACGGCAGTTCCGCCCAGTGTGCGGTCATGAAGTCCGTAGTTTGTACCGCGCGCAAGGCGACGACGTATTCGTAAGTACGTCCATCGCCCATCACGCCAACAGACTTCACCGGCAGAAATACTGCAAAGGCCTGCGCTGTTTTGTCATACCAGCCGGAAGCACGCAGTTCTTCAATAAAAATTGCGTCTGCTTCGCGCAGCAGGTCGGCATACTGTGCCTTGACCTCACCAAGGATACGCACACCCAGGCCCGGGCCCGGAAACGGATGACGGAAAACCATGTCGCGCGGCAGGCCAAGTGCGAGGCCGAGGTCACGCACCTCATCCTTGAACAATTCGCGCAGCGGCTCCAGCAGTTTCAGGTGCAGCGTGTCGGGCAGGCCGCCGACGTTGTGGTGCGATTTAAAGGTGTGCGCTTTCTTGGTCTTGGCGCCAGCCGACTCGATGACATCCGGATAAATCGTGCCCTGCGCCAGCCATTTTGCCGCCGGCAGCTTCGCAGATTCGGCCTGGAACACTTCGACAAATTCGCGGCCGATGATTTTCCGTTTCTGTTCGGGGTCTGTGACGCCTGCCAGGTGGCCCATGAACTGCTCGCGCGCATCAACATGGATCACCCGCACGCCCAGGTTCTGCGCAAAAGTAGCCATCACCTGAGCAGCCTCATTAAGCCGTAGCAGGCCGTTGTCGACAAAAACGCAGGTCAGCTGTTTGCCGATGGCACGGTGGATCAGCGCTGCAGCCACGGAAGAATCGACCCCTCCCGAAAGGCCGAGAATGACCTCTTCTTTGCCGACCGCATGCCGTATGCGCTCGACCGCCTCGTCGACATAATTGGGCATGCTCCAATCGCCCTTGAGACCGCAGATTCCCAGCACGAAGCGCTCGATCAGCGCCCTGCCCTGCGGCGTATGAGTGACTTCCGGATGGAACTGCACGGCATAGAACCTGCGTGTTTCATCAGCCATGCCGGCGATGGGGCAAGTGTCGTTGCTGGCCATCAGCTTGAAGCCCGCGGGCATGTCGATGACCTTGTCGCCGTGGCTCATCCATACATCGAGCATGCCGTGGCCGTCCGCTGTGGCGCGATCCTGAATGTCTTTCAGCAGGGCTGTGTGGCCGCGCGCACGCACTTCGGCATAACCGAACTCGCGCACCTCGCCCATTTCGACCCTGCCGCCGAGTTGCTCGGCCATGGTCTGCATGCCGTAGCAGATGCCCAGCACCGGCACGCCTAATTCATACACCAGCGCCGGCGCCCGCGGCGTGCTGTCTTCCCAGACAGAGGCGGGACCACCGGAAAGGATCACCCCGGCGGGCTTGAAGGCTCTGATGAAATCGTCGGTGACGTCGTGCGGATGGAGTTCGCAGTAGACGTGAAGTTCGCGCACCCGGCGAGCAATCAACTGGGTATATTGCGAACCGAAATCGAGAATCAGTATTTTTTCGTGTTGCACGGCATTACCGTTGCGGCTGGTTTTTAGGTGCCTGCACCGGCGGCGCAGGAATGCAGGTCATTCAACGCGGTAATTCGGCGCTTCCTTGACGATCTGCACATCATGCACATGCGATTCGCGCACTCCGGCCGTAGTAATCTCGACAAACTGCGCGTCGCGCCTGACAGCATCGATGCTGTCGCAGCCCAGGTAACCCATGCTTGCGCGCAAGCCACCCATCAGCTGATGGATCAGAGGTGCGACCCCGCCCTTGTACGGAACCCGCCCTTCGACACCTTCGGGCACCAGCTTTTCCGTATCGAGCTCGTCATGTTCCTGGAAATAGCGGTCTGCGGATCCCTGCTGCATCGCGCCCAGCGACCCCATACCCCGATACGACTTGTAAGAGCGCCCCTGGAAAAGTTCGATTTCCCCCGGTGATTCCTCGGTTCCCGCAAACAGGCCTCCGACCATCACCAAGTGGGCGCCGGCGGCAATGGCTTTGGCAATGTCCCCTGAGTAGCGAATGCCACCATCGGCAATCAACGGCACATCGGTTCTCTGCAGCGCCTTGGCGACGTTGGCAACTGCGGTGATCTGGGGAACGCCGATACCAGCGACAATCCTGGTGGTGCAGATCGAGCCCGGTCCGATGCCAACCTTGACACCATCAGCACCATGGTCGACCAATGCCTTGGCGGCTGCAGCAGTGGCGATGTTTCCGCCAATGATCTGAAGCTTCGGATATGTCCGTTTCAGCCAACGCACGCGTTTGAGGACCCCTTCAGAGTGTCCATGTGCGGTATCGACGATGATCAGGTCAACACCCGCCTCGACCAGGGCCTCGGCACGCTCTTCTGTCCCTGCTCCCACCCCCACCGCGGCCCCCACGCGCAACCGCCCCAGCTTGTCCTTGCAGGCATTGGGATGTTCGGAGGACTTCAGGATGTCCTTGACGGTGACCAGTCCGCGCAGTTCGAAGTTCTTGTTGACGACGAGGACGCGTTCAAGACGGTGCTTGTGCATCAGAACGCGCGCCTCTTCCCGGCTCGTCCCCTCGCGCACGGTAATCAGTTTGTCACGGGGGGTCATGATGTTCTTGACCGGCTGGTTAAGCTTGCGCTCGAATCGTAGATCGCGATTGGTGACGATGCCGACAACCTTGCCGTCTGCTTCGACAACAGGCAATCCGGATATGCGGTATTGCTGCGTCAGCGCCAGAACATCGCGCACAGTCATGTCCTGGGTAATTGTGATCGGGTCCTTGACAATGCCGCTCTCGAAGCGCTTGACCTTGGTAACTTCAACGGCCTGAGCCTTGGGCGCCATGTTCTTGTGCACGATGCCGATACCGCCCTCTTGCGCAATGGCGATCGCAAGACGGGATTCGGTCACAGTGTCCATGGCTGCGGACACCAAGGGAATGTTCAGGGAAATGCCGCGGGTGATCTTGGTCTTGAGGCTGACTTCACGCGGCAGGATTGATGAGTGTGCCGGAACCAGCAACACATCGTCGAAAGTCAGGGCTTTCTGCACCACACGCATGGGATGCGTCCTTCGCAAAGCGCGGATTATAGGCGCTGGGAAGTAAACGGTAAACCGACCGAGGCGTTGTTACATTGACGGAAAGCCGCAAACTCGCTATTTTTCCCGCAATCGTCGCCAGTCCGGCATGCGCGCCGTAGCCGGCAAACGCCGACAAGCCGCCCCGTAGAACCCATCAAACAGGTGCCACATGAGAATTGCCCTTTTCGCCATTGCCCTGTACGCGCTCCCTGCTGCCACACACGCCCAGATCATGAAATGCATAGGGCCTGGAGGCCGCATCGAATTTGCAAGCAGTTGCCCGCCAGGCACCAGGGCGGAGAACACCGGCATCCGCAATGCGCCGTCCGCGGCACCCGCCAGCCCGCAAAAATCGCTGCTGGAGCGGGATGCCGAGTTCCGCAAGCGCCAGACGGACCAGCAGGATGCTGCAAAAAAAGCGGAAGAGAAAACCCAGGAAGCCGTTGACCGCAAAAAAAACTGCGAGACCGCTCAAGCCTATCTTCGAAGCCTGGAGGCCGGGAATCGAATCGCCAGAACCGATCCCAAGACAGGTGAACGCGTATTCCTCGAGGACAACGAACGCGAGGCAGAAGCAGCAAGGGCACAGCGCGCGGTCGATACCAACTGCAAATGACCGGGATGACTTCTTAGCGCCCGGCGCTGCGCTTGCGCCTGGACTCTTTCGGGTCAGCGCGAAGCGGCCTGTATATTTCCACGCGGTCACCCTGTTCCAGCACCGTATCACGGTCGACAATTTTTCCGAAAATGCCGATTGCGGCCGAATCCAAATCAATCTCCGGAAAATCCACCTGCAGGCCACTGCATCGCACTGCGATTGCTGCAGTAGCGCCACGCTGCAACTCAAGATACCTGACCGTCTGGCGATCCGGCAGCGCACAGGTGACGCTGACGTCGATCAGTGTCTCAGCGTTTTCCATGCAACTGCTCGGCCCGTCTGAGGAAAGCGTCCATCATCGACCCTGCGATATGACCGAAAACCGGCCCGGCGATCTTCTCGAGCAGCACGCTGGAAAACTCGTAATGAAGACTGAAATCGACCTTGCACGCTGAATCCGTCAATGGCGTGAAACGCCACTCACCGTCGAGAACCCGAAATGGCCCCTCGATGAGCTTCATGGTCATACTTTCGGGCGCATGCTTTCGGTTTTCTGTAGAAAACACCTGCCTCACACCACGGTAATTGACCTGTATCGACGCATTGGTCTTTTCGGTGGTGCGCAGTGTCACCGTAGTGCCGCTGCACCAGGGGAGGAACTCGGGATACCGCTCGATATCCTCGACGAGCGCGAACATCTCCTCCGCGCCGTATCCGACCAGTGCCGAGCGGGCTACTTTCATGACACAGACCGCAATCGCGGCGCCAGCCCGGTTAAAATACGTCTGATAAGGCGTCGTCCATTCATATGAGCATCGTTGAGAACAAAAAGGCTTTTTACGATTATTTTATCGAACAGCGTTTCGAGGCGGGTATAGCCCTCGAGGGCTGGGAGGTAAAGGCCATCCGCGCAGGCCGGGCTCAGATCAAGGAAGCATACGTGATCATCGGCAACTCGGAGCTCTCCCTGCTGGGCTGCCATATCAGCCCCTTGCCAACGGCATCGACGCATGTTCAGCCGGACCCCGTCCGCACCCGCAAGCTCCTGCTCCATGCCGAGGAAATCAACCGCCTGATCGGCAGTGTAGAGCGCGCAGGATATACGTTGATTCCCCTGGATCTGCATTATTCAAAAGGCCGGATCAAGCTTGAAATCGGGCTGGCCAAGGGTAAAAAACAGCACGATAAACGCGCTACCGAGAAAGAGAAGGAATGGCAACGCGAACAGCAGCGTCTGCTGCGTGTACGGTCCTGAGAACTGATATCCGGTAAACCTGAAATAGGTGGGGTGCCGTACCCCGCTCACTGCGAACCGCCGTCGTCATCGCCATCCTTCCGGATCGATTTCGCCGCGCCGCCTGAGCGGCGCTTCATCAGCGTCGATATGTGCCTCTCACTGATGTGCTCCAAAAGGTTCAGTTTGACGGCGGCCTGAATATCGCTGGGAGACATCCCCGAGGCCGCCAGGGTCTCAATATACCGGTTCCGCTGGAATCGCTCCCAGGAGCGCCACGGCCTCAGCCGGAGCTGCAGGTAACCCCGCTCCATCGCCCCGCCAGCGCGGAAGGCTGGATCGCTGTCGGCGATCCGCCACAGTGCCAGGAAGGCGTCCGCGCCGATCGTTTCGGCGACACGCATCCACGAAGAGGAAATACCCATCGCGCGCAATTCCGCGAGCCGTGGATCGTCGCGAATTTCAAAATTTGAACCTGTGCAGCTGGATAAGTACCCACCCCCCCGGGCGGGAGGCTGGGGGTCTGATCGCCGACCCCCCACCCTCTGCGGATCCACGTCCAGGCCACCAGCTCTGGCCCTGGCACTGCGCTTTTGAGCACGGTCAGGCATGGCTGCAGCCCCTGATCGAGGGGCCCACTACTGCGCCTTTCTCAGGACCACGCAGTTCCTGATTTAGGCGATTTAGCCCGTTATTGACGAAAGTTGCAGGCCGCGCCACTGCATCCGGCTTTGCCCACATCAGCACAGAGTGAAACGCCCCCATTCCATATTTACCAGTCAGCTTCCCGCACTGTGAGTTGTGACGCCCTGCAACGAAACGGACGCGGCGAAGGCCTGCCATCATGATTTCAGCCGCTCGAGGATGGCAGAGGTCGGTGTCTTGATCTGGCCAAGAGGATTGGCTCGATCGACTTCACGCACCAGCTTGCGCATAGCGATCAAGGTATAGATCTGAGTGCTCTTGGGATCCGCGTGCCCCATCAGCTGCTGCTGCACCAGCAGATGCACATCGTGCTCGGCCATCTCGGTGCCGTATAGGTGGCGCATGGCATGGGGGTGCAGCTGGTCGTCAGGTATCCCCAGAGGCCGGCCGTATTTGGCAATCATCTTCAGGACCGACTGGCGCGTGAGCCGCAGTCTTTCGCCGCGGGTTTCCCGTGCCGATGCGGTGCGGTTCCTGGTGCTGACGAAGAGAACCTGGTCGCCATCAGGCAGCATCCGGTCGATCGTCTTCAGCATCGGGTGTTCCATGTAAACGCGGAGCTGTAGATCCGCTTCCGCCGGCACCGGCACCAGGCGCTCCTTGTCGCCTTTCTCGCGGACACGGATGAACATGCGGTCGCGGCCATCGACCTTCTGAGTCAGCACATGCCCCGCATTCAGATTGACCAGGCCGCTCACACGAAGCCCGCAGCCGGCGAGCAGCGCAATCATCGCGCAGTCGCGCACCCCGACGAAGGTGTGCAGATCCGGAGCCGAGATCAGGCGCTCGATGTTTGCCAGGGAAATGACCCGGGGAAGTTTACTGCCTGTCCGCGGGTACGGAACACCATGCGACGGGTTGCGATCGAGCAGCTGCTGATTGAACAGCCACTGGTAGAACTGGCGCACGGCCGCGACGTAAGGCCGGCGCGAATTCGCCAGCACGTTGCGCTTAGCCAGCCACGGCCCAGTGAAACCCACCAGGTCATCCTGATCCGCATCGAGCAGATCCTTGCCACGCATGTATTCCTGCAGCTGCTCGAGCGCCAAGCGGTAGATCTGCACCGTGCGCAGCGCGCGGCCGCGGTTGTGACGCTTGAACTCGAGGAACTGCTCAATGAGGGCGGTGCGATCGGTCACAGCCTGCCCTCATAGAAGGCCATGATCTCCGGTGTCGGCCGCCACAGCCCGAGTTTGCCGCGGCACTTGAACACCGGCAGGCCTCGACGCTGATCGAGCACCAGGCCCCAAGGGCCGACAAACCACGGGGATGCATGCTGGTCGACGCAATCGATCAGCTGCGCGCGGCCGACGATCGAGCCGGTGACGTATTCGCGAGGCAGGTACACATCCCGAAGGCGCAGCGCGGCGACGGCCTCGAGATCGATCTCCAGGGAGGCATGGATCAGGAGCTGGCCGCGGTATTTCGTGCTCCAGGTGCGATTCTCGACGGGCTTCGGCCCGTAGCAGATCAGCCATGCCCAGGGCTGCCGAACCGACAAAACGCGCCACTCCAAAGGGGGCACTAGCATTTCTTCCGTGGACCCGTGGATGGGCTTTGAGGAGTGAGATAAGTCCATGATTTACCTTTAAAAACCGATCCACGGATTCCACGGGTTAGGGGTTTTCGGGGTCGCTAACCCGTGGATCACCATCCGGACCCCGCCGCAACCCGTGGAGATTTGCTTACAACCCGTGGATGCGCTGCGCGCCGCTTTCTTACTCTCTCTCTCTTTAAAAACAAAGAGATAGATAGAGATAAGGCCACGGCTGGTCAAAACCAGACCCGTGGAAAAAAGCACCCGACCCGTGGAAAAAAGCACCCGACCCGTGATGACATTCGCTTCAGGGATCAAGCACTTGCAGCAATGCTGCGGCGCAATCCACGGGTTAGACCGGACATCACCATGCCCCACCTTAGAAAAATGCAGCCGAGCGGCTGATTTTTGCTGCGCTGCGGTCCTTTCCTTCACCGCCGGGGGTCGCCAGAACATACTCGTCAGGGGGTGTGGGGGTCGGAAAACAGGGGCAGATCGTCCGGGGGCGTCGCGTAGAGGCCGTAGGCTGCTATTCCCGGAAGGCTGATGGGGGTCAGGTGCGCAATGCGGCGGCCGGGATTCCATTGATCGCCCCCCATGGTCCGCTCGCGCTCCATATAGGCACCATCGGGGCCTTTGGGTACCACCCCAGCCGCCTGCAGCTGGCGCTTGAACACGCGATCGCTTTTCACCGGCAGGCCGTTCCACTTGTCGCGCAGGTAATTCTGGTGCGCCAGGTGATCCATGATGTGACTGGTGCGGATCAGCAGGCACGGTGTCAGCACCTTTTTGCCGTGGTCGTCGAAAGGTAGCGCGCCGTCCGGCCCGGGCATGTGAATCGATTCCCAGGCATAGGGATGCTGGAAGCGCTTAGCCGCGATCTCGGACAGGATGGTTTCGAGGATCCACACCCAGGGCGCGCGGTCCTGGCTGGTCTCGGCGATGTGGCCGTTCATGCACTCCAGCAGATCCCGCTCGAAGTCACCCTGCTCCGGCGCGATGTCGGCGAATTCGCATAGAAGTCGCCACGACACCGCCAGGGCAGCGTAATTGCCCGCCATGCGTACCGCGCCATCGTCCTGGCCCGATGCCCTCGATGCCTGAATGAAGCGCTCACGCATCGGCGCATACAGGCCCTGAATCTCCGCCCTGGTATACCGGGTCAGGAACTGCAGCCACTGGCGCACCGGGAACGCCGGCAGATCGTCGGGCATTACATCACCCTTGCGTCCTGTCAGATCGGTCTTGACCAGCTTGCCGGTCAATGTCCGCACCGGGACATCCTCGCCGGCCAGGAGCACCGGCGCGCACTGCAGAAACTCGGTCATTTCCGCGCCGCGGCGCGTCGGGCTGTACTGATAACTCTCCTGCAGCATCGCGGCCGCCTTGTCGATCACCTCCTGCTTGCGTGCCGACAGCTCCTCCCAGCCCACCGGGTGCGACGTGTGCGAGATCGATGTCAGCAACCGGAACTCCGTCATCAGTGACTGGCCGGAAAACATCGTGAACGCGATCGAGCGCTCCATGCGCTTGATCAGCGTCGATTTGCCGGCACCCTTGTCCGCCTGCATCACCATGTGCGGCCAGAAGCCCAGGAAGGCCTTCAGATGGCCGCCCAGGGCCCACACCAGCGGCAGCGCGGCCGCATTCTTGCGGAAGGTCTTCTGATACCAGCGCAACACCTCGCGAGCATCGGCCACCGATCCGGAAGGGAAAGTCAGGTTGTGATACGGGCACTGGCGCTCAGGCTCGGTGAAATAACAGTCTGGCCCCTCATTCACCACCAGCTCACCATCACGCCAGGCCAGCCCGACGAAGTTTACCGCCTTGCGGCTGCCGATATCGGCCGCGCGCTCCAATATGTTGATCATCCGCAGGAACTCGTTCTGCTTGAACACCGGCCCGAACTTTTTCCAGTGCTCGGAGTTGTGCAGCCGATCGTCGTTGAACACCTTGCGGATCAGCGCGTGTCCGTGCCGCGCCGTTTGCACGGACACCGCAAAAAACACATTCGGCTGGTGATCCTTGTCACCCGTCATCATCGATGTCGAGCTGGCCACGGCCACGCGCGAGATCGCGGCCACCCTGAAGCCGCACAGATCCGCAAAAATCGGGATCTGCTCACCCTCATCGCTGCCGTCGTCTTTTTTCTCCAGCTTGGTGACGATGCGCGTGAAATCTTCCTTGCAGCGGTATTTCCAGTACTGCGCAAAATCATGCGCCGGCAGATACACCCGGCGCTTGCCCATCGCCTTAGCGTCCCAGGGCAGGCCGGGAATCAGAAACTCCTCGATCTTGTCGAGCCGGCTGCGCAGCTCCTCGACGCCGCCCGCCTTCAGGATATCGTTGATGTCATTTTCTTTATCCAGATCCCAGCCCGACTGGTCGACCATCAGCGCGCTGATGTTCAGGCCGTTCAGGATCTCGATCAGGCGCCAGGCGGCCGATGGGCCGGGCCTGATGCCGCCGCGCTTCTCATCGGGCTTGTCATTATCGAAACAGAGCAGCACCCGCTTGCCCTGCAGCATCCGCCAGTCGATCGACTCCAGGGCTCCGGTGCCACGCGTGGCGAGCGCAGCCACGCCCGGCCGGCATACCGTCTCGACCGACAGGGCATTGATGGCGCTCTCCACCACAAAAACCGTGTGCGCCGTCAGCACGCGCTTCGCGCTCGATGCCCAGGGCATCCCCTGCTTCTCACCCTGCGACTGAGTTTTGACGCCACCATTCATGGCGGGATCCAGATACCGCATATCGACGGCCACCACATGGCCAGGATTGAAGGTGCGCACAATGAAGGCCGCACCCGGGCCGCCGTAGCCGACCTCGCCGGCCTGCACCTTGTTGCTGGTCCAGGTGTTGAAACCCAGCGTTTTCGTTGCGATCGCGCGGCGGATCACTTCCAGGCTGATGCCGCGGCCGGTGAGGTAGTCCACCACCGGCTCCGGATCCGCGAGGCAGCGATCGGCGATGTATTCCGCGGTGGTTTTCTCCCGCCGCGGCTCATCCTTGCGCTCCATCGGCAGGTTGTAAAGCTCATGCAGGATTTTCAAGGCCTCGCCGGCGTCGCAGCTGCGGACATGGATCACCATGTCAATGGCTGATCCACCCTCATTGCACTTCCAGCACTTGAAGCCCTGCCCGCTTGCGCGATTGAAAATCGACAGTGACGGCGACGCATCACCACCCTTCGGACAGTGATAATTTGAGCTGGCACCCTTGCCACGCTTGATGCCGAGCTTGTCGGCCAGGTCGTGCAGATCGATCCGGTTTTTCAGTTCTTCTATTGATGCCATTTTCGTTTCTCAAAAAAAAGTTGGCAGCGCCTGCGCACCGCGCCGAGGGAAGGAGCCGCCTCTCGCATCGCTGCCTGCCGGGTTTTCAGCGCCGCTACGGCCTGCGGCGCCACCCCACTATTCCGGCCTTGGGGTTTCGCCGGCGTAGCGTTCCGGCGCCTGCAAATCGAGGTTGTCTCCGTGCTGTTGGTTTTTGAGGGCGCGCTTGATTTCCTTTTCGCGCACCGCGTGGACGAGCTGCTCTTGAATTTTTCGCAGGTGAACTGCCGCCTGCAGGTGTGCCTTTCGATCCGGGCCGCGCTCAGCATTACCGTAGGCGCGCCAAGCAATGCGCACATCGCGCTGCAGCGCCCTGGGCACCATCTGCCAGTGCTTGCCGCACATGAACAGGTGCAGGGCGATCTGCTTGTCGCAGGCCTCGGCGGCGCAGAGGTGCAGGTGCGTTTTCGGACTCACGACATCACCCGCACATAACGCCGGGCCCAGCGGGCGGCGCGGGCTCTGATCGGATGCCAGTCGCTGAACCAGTAGCGATGCGCATCAATCCCCTCATCGGTGTCATCGTTCTCGCAAACCACATGGAGGGATTCCGATTCCGGCCGGCGGCTGACGATTTCATAGTCGTCGATCTCGATCACGATCCTGCCCCCGCATTCCGGGCAGGTCAGGCTTGCCGGGGCAGTGATCGTTCGGCTGCCGTGCAGAAACTCCAGCCTCGGCAGCAGCTGCCGGCGGCGCAAATCGTTGAAGGCATCCAGCGTCTCAGCGATGATTTCGGCCGCGCGATCCTCGATGCGGTTGTTGATGCGGATTCTCGCCATTAAACATATGAATTCGAGGCGCGTTTGCTCGGCAAGCGGGGTCATGCTGACATCTCCGAGCGGCCGTGGCCTGCAGCCTCTGCGAACAAATCCGCGACCGCCTTGCCGCGGCGGCGGGTTTGATACGCATTGCGCTGATGATGGTCCTTGTCGTAGTTCAGGTGGCACCGCTGGCACCAGTGGCGCAGGTTTCCCATGTCGCAATTCTCTGGGGTGTGATCCATATGGCCGACGGTCAGCACGACAATCGATCCAGTGACTGGATGCGCCTCCCCGTTTGCTGCTCGGCAGTCCGGGTATGCCGGCGAACCCTCGCAACGGTTTCCGCTGCGCGACCGCACGCGCTCGACGATGGCCTTCCAGTCCGGCGGGTAGAGCTTTGCGTTTTCTGGTTTGATCGGCATGCGATTCAGCCCTCATCGACGACAACCAAGGTGACGACACGCTCGCCGTGGATGCCCTGGGCGCACATGCGCTCTGCGGTCTCGCGGTCATTCCAGAGGCCGATCCAGTAGCCCTGGTTGTTGCGCGCGGCATAGGCGGTTTTATTGGCCAGGCGCTCGGCGTCGCGCTGCTCCGCGCCGGCGTTGGTTTGATCGATGCTCGTCACGCCTTCACCTTCAGCGCCCGATCGCCCTCATTCCATCGGTGCATCGCTTCGACACAGCAGCTGCACACCCCGACCGATCCCTCCTTCACCAGCCAGGAGCAGCTGCCGCCGGCGTCAGGATCTATACAGGCGTGGAGGTCATCGCAGCCGCAGCCGATGCAGAAGGCGATCGCCTGCGGCCGGGCGCCGGGGGCGTGGCGGCGCCACCAGGCGTTGACGATCACGCCGTCCGCATTCAGCACTCGCACGCCGCCCTGCTTCGCGCGGTCGATCAGGATCTGCGCCTGTGTGCCGGCCTGGCGCGGTTTGGCCTGGGCGACCTCCCGCCACTGATGGCGGCTGCCGCCGCCGTGCATTTCGATCTTCCAGCGCTCCGTTGTGGCATTCATGCCGCGATCTCCAGTGAAGGATCAGCCCGCTCGATCCAGTGTTTTTCCGCGTTCGGGTTCGCGTAGCAGAAGCGCGAGCCCTTCCGGTGCTTGAAGTGATACCCGCCGCAGTTGCAGGCCTGCACCCGGCCCCAGCGATGCGCCAGCCGGTCCCTACAGGGATAGAGGCGGTGGTAACCACAGACCCGGCACCGGGGGGGCGCACGTAGTCGGCCCAAAGCTTCGGCAGCGTGCGCCGTGCCTCGCACTTCACGCAGCGGTGCGGCATGCGGGTGAAGCGGGGTTTGGGGAGGACGCGGCGCATCAGGCGGTCTCCTGCAGCCATGCCGGTGGCACTGCCCGCTTGAACCGTTGGTTCTGCCAGTGCCGGCGCGCGCAGGCGCGCACGGCACGGCGGTGGTAGCGGAGCCCCTTCGCCGATCGCCGCGGCACCAGGCGCTTTTCATCGGCCCAGCGGATCAATGTTCCGATCGATACCCCGGCCTCGGCGGCCGCCGAGCTGAGCAGAAGCCAGTTGCCGTTCAGCACGCGGCGCTTGTTCGGCGATCGGCGCGCCTGCTTCAGCCGCTGCAGCATCGGTTCGGTCAGGTAAGGGCGATGCTTGTCCCAGGGCGCGCGAGTCAGCCGCACAGTGCCATCGAGTATCCGCGCGCGCACCCATTTCACTGTGCGCCCGATCGCCTGCGCTGCCTCCTCGACCGTATAGCCCTGGCGCGACTGCACCCGCTTGATCGCCGCCTGCAGAACCAACAGCGTCACACGGCCATCGGCACGCCACCCGGTGCCGCGCAGCAGCCCGCGAAGCTGTGCCACGCTGACGCCGACCTTGCGCGCCGCCTCGGTGTGGCTGTATCCGGTCTTCTGCCTCAATTCGGCCAGTTGCTGCCGCAGCACGTAGGTCACCCCGCGCTGCGGGCCGTTGGTGCCCACCTTGCTGCGCAGCTTGCCGTGGCGGATCAGCCGGCTTAGCTCGGAAGGCTCGAAGTCATAGCGGCTCGCAGCAGTGTTCAGTGACACCCAGGAGGTTTCTCCGGCTCCGGTCGGACAGCGACGGGCCTTCCAGCGCTGCGCATCGGTACGCGACACGTAGACAATCCTGCGGCGCTTGCTCGCGCTCAGAGCGCCGTTTTCGATCGCACGCTTGACGCGGTAGATCGGGACACCCGCGAGCTTTGCCACCTCCGCCGGCCGTAACCCCGGGGTCCACACCCGCGTCAGGTGTTTTTTCGCGCCGAGATCCAGCGGCGGGTACCGCTTCGCATAGTCGTCGAAATCAGTCGGGAATCCGCCTCGCCCCCAGATCTTGCGGCAGGCCTCGCAATCGTCCGGGTGACGGCGCTCCTGCAGCAGTTTCCAGGTCACCTTCAGATTGCTCAGGGTCGGCTTGCCGAACCAGGGCATGGGCCGTCCGGCCCGGCGATCGGCCAGCAGCTTGAGCGCCACACGCCGGTCCACGTACCAGCTGCCGCGCACTGAAGAGGAATGCCCGGCGCCGAGCTTCGGATTGCACAGCACCGCGGTCGGGATATAGCCCATGGCCGCGTATTCCGGCAGCTTGGCGTCGCTGCTGATCCCCAGACGCTGGCGGATCGAACTCAGCATCACATAACCTGCCGGCGGCGGCGGCCGGTCGGCCTTGAAGCGTTGCCATTGGTCGTGCGGGATGACCCACAGCTTGCCGATACGGAAGGGCGTCAGGCGGCCGCTGCGGATCGCGTGGTGCACCGTGGAGTAGCTGCCGATCTCCCGCGCCGCTGCGGGCGCGGTGATGCCGCCCAGGACGTCCCGCGACACCAGGCCAATGCGGTTGATCGCCACCTGCACCGCTTGCTGGGAGCGTTCGGCATGGCGATCGCCGGTGGCCCGCTGCAGCCGCGCGGTTAGGGCCTGCGCGATCTGCGCCTTGCCGATCGTCCCCACCAGCGTCGCCAGCAGCGCCAGCTCGTTCTGGAGCCATTCATAGCCTTTGCCGTGCCGGCGGCGCGGTTTGGGCCACTCCTCATCACGCGGGGGACGGCCATGCCAAAGCTGGAACAGTTCGTCGAAGGTACGCGCCCGCTTCAATCGCCGGCAGATCCCGGTATCGCGCAGCTTGAGCACGACCTCCACTGGCTGCCCGACCACCTGCGCCAGGTGATGACCGTTTGCCCGCCAGCCGTAGGATGCGACGAAGCGCTGCCAGTCCATCACCCGCGGCCCTCCAGCTCGTCCTGCAGCGCCCTGCGGCCCGCCAGCAGCTGCTGCGGCGTCAGGCCCGCCACGGCGCCCAGCAGCTGCACTACGGGCGCCGTCAGGGCCATCAGCCGGCGTTTCGGTATCTCGCGCATGGCGCGGTCCCACTGGCTGAAGGTCGTCGGCAGCTTCTGGGTCACCGGCAGCGCCTTGGGGGCCACCTTCGCCAGCTCCCGAGCCATCGGCATGCGCACCCGGTCCACCCCGCTGCGGCTGAAACAGAAAAACTCTCCCGGCGACAGCCCGGCCAGCTCGGCATAGCCGATCCGCGATCCGCGGAACTGCGGGGCCAGCGCCGCCCAGGCCGTGGGGTCTTCCTGGCAACCGATCAGGGTCAGGTTCTTGTGCGCAAAAATCGTCCGATGCAGCGAGCCGGTGAAGCGGGTGGCGGTCAGGAACAGATCCAGAGCGCGCTTGCGGCCGCGATCGGCGAACTGGTTAACCAGGTCCGCCGCCTCGCCGGCGTCGCCCTTGCGCTTCTTCGCGGTGCTGAAGAGCTGCCCCTCGTCCAGCATCAGGAAAATCGGTTTACGCAGCCGATCCGCAGCGTCGAGGATCGTCCGCCCGTAGGGAATGAACTCGCCAGCATCCACCGCGGAGACCACCACGATCTCGCGGTCACGTTTTTCCAGGCAATGCTGCAGCTCGTCGACGCCGGACGCCGCCTCGCCGTACATCGAGGCCAGCTCGCCCTCGGGATCCACCAGCACCGACACCCAGCCCTGCTCCGCCAGTTGCTCGGCCACCACCAGCCCCGCGTTGGTCTTGCCGATGCCGCTGGGCCCGATCGTCACCATGCGCAGCCCCGTCGTCGCATACGGTGCCAGATCGACCGACACGCTGCCGAACTCCAGCAGGGCGTCCTCCAGCTCGGCACGGCGGATCACCTTATTCACCATCGCCGCCCTCCTTCGCGCCCAGCAGCACGTCCTGCAGGCGCAGCACCTGGCCGGCGCTCAGCGAGAACACCACCGCGAAGTCGTCGATCGTCTGCCGCGTCACTGCCTGCAGCGTGCCGTCGCGGCGCGCCTTGGCCACCAGCTTGCGCAGCGCGTTCCAATCCTGGTCGAAATCACCCTCGGGCTGGGTCGCGCCGATTTCCGCGTGCAGCTGCTCGATCGTGTATTTCTGCTCGGCGCAGCCAAGCTCGGCTACCAAGCGTTCGTTCAGCACATCGAGCAGCTGCTGCGACGACATGTAGCCGTGCAGCCGGTGGATCAGCGCCTTGTCCGCCGCGGTGAACGCGCGCGGGTTATCGCGCAGCAGGTGAATGGTGCGGGCCGGGGCGTTCATCAATGCACCACCGGCGCTTCAACCGTGGGCTGCGGCTCACCCGCGTCGCCGAGCGACACGCGGACCAGCGGCACGACGCCGAACACCTTGGACAGCTCACCCGCCATCCGTTTTTTGTGAAAAGCGATCGCCTTGCGGCGATTCACGCCGCGCCAGTAAGCCTCGCCCCAGCTTGACCGATGAAGGCGGCGCGCAGTTGCTGTTGGATCTGGCAGAGACCAGGTGCGGAGGCGTTTCATTTCCATCCTCCGTTTTTTCCATTAAAACGCCGCAGCGAACGCTTGAGGTCGCGCAGCGTGTAGAACGGCAGGCCGCGCAGCTCATATTCATTCCTAGCCAGCGTTTGGGCCGCCTTGACGAGGGCCATTGCCGGAAACTCGGCCCGGCATGCCGGCACCGCCTCGATGACACAGTCAGCTGACTTCGATACCGAGCAGATCCACCGCCCGCCCTTGTCCGGGTCCTTTGAGTAAAGTTCGTAGGCGCTGGAGCTGTATCGCAGAAAGTTTGCGTCGTTGTAGGTCACTGCGAGACCCGTCGGAAATCTGACGATGAAGCTCATGCCACCCCCCGGAAATGTGTGCCACCGCACTGACTGCGATATTGCGAACAGACAGGCTGGGGAAAATTGGGGAACGGTTTACGCATTATTTTCACCTTGTTGTTTTTGCGGTTTCGAATACAGGTAATGACGGCGGGTGCCGGTCCTGGTCAGCCTTTCATTGCGCACCAGGCTGAGCAGCACCCAGTTCAGGGCGGCGATGTCTTCACGACTCTCGCTGATGCGGGTTCTGATTTCCGGGAAAGAAATGCCTCGATCGACGGAATCAAAAATCCGCAGGACTGCGGCGCCGAGGGTGCCCTCACGAAAGGGAATCGGGCCGGTCCTGCCGCGCCTTGCTGCCGCAGCAGGCGCAGCCGGGGCCGGGTTTTTTTCAGTGCGCCGCTCCGGCGTCGCGGCAGGCAATTGCCCCGCCGCATGCCCCTCGCTCTTCCTGGCCTGTGCCTCAAGAAGCGCGATGCGCCGCCGATAGTCATGTGCTTCCGCTGCGCGGGCCTTGATCTCCGCATCGAGTTTCAACTGCAGCGCGCTGCCCTGCAGCTGCTTGCGCAGACCCTCGGCGATCTCCTCCAGGCGGCGTTGCTCCTGCCGATGACGCTCCGCATCGCTCTCCCTGGCATCGATCTCGGCACGCAGTCTCGTCCGCAGGTCGCGCAGCTCGGCGGCATCATGAGGGGCAATACCTCTTGCCTGCAGCATGTCTTCGAGTTCGTCGATCCGCAGCCGCTGCTCGCCGATGATCTGGGCCAGGTTCATTGGCGCAGCTCCTTCCAGACCGACACACCGAACCAGATCGCGCCGGCCAGCGAGCAGAGCGACAGCAGCGCCAGCGTGATCAGCAGGTCGAGGGAGCCGGCGCACATGGTCAGTCGGCCTTCCGTCCCGGGGCCGCGGCGTTCATCCGCTGCGTCCACAGGAACATTGCAAAATTGGCGATCCCGACTTCCTGCTCCCTGGCCAGCGGCACGCCGGCGGCGTGCGCGAGCAGTGCGTTGTATATTTCCTGCGCGTTCGCCGGATCGTCCCAGCCGCGCCAGCCGGCATCGACCTTGCGTTCGAGGTGGCGGATCATTTCCTCGGTGAAGAGGTCGATCGCGCCGTAAAGTTTGGCCAGTTCGGCCTTGCGCTGCTCGGGTGACAGGGGCACATCGGCATGCGTGCTCGCATACATGGGCTTTCTCCAGTCAGACTTCGGGTTGATCGAGGAGCGGCGCGATCCAGTGCCGCCAGATGCCCCAGCCGTAGACCAGGGCGAAGGCCAGGGAGACGATGAACATGCCGAACTGGCCGTGGGTGAAGGTGCTCCAGATCCACGCCGGTTGGCCGGCGAAGCCGATTGCCACACCCCAGCGGGGCCAGTGGCCGCCGGCGGTCAGCATCGCCAGCGCGGTGATCGAGGTGGCGATGATCACGGCCTGCAGCAGGGCTTCCACGAGGGGCGGATTCATGCCGGCGTCCTCCGCGGCCGCGACAGGCTAATCAGGCGGTAAGGCTTGACCGGGAAACAGTTGAGATTGCTCTCCTGCGTTTCGACGAACACGAACAGCCCGTCGCGCAGATCGCGCATGATGTCGACGGCGTGGCAGCGATACGGCCATTCAAGGCGGCTGAACCGGGAACCCGCAGGCAGCTTCTTCAGCAGCTGCTGCAGCCTCTCGCTCTTGCCGCTGCCGGCCGGGCCGGAAATCACCACCAGCTCGCCCTTGCCGTGGCGGGCGCCGACGATGCCCTCGATCTGCGGGGCGCTCATGCCGGGATTCCGATGGACTTGCGCACGGCGCTGTATTTCTCGACGTGGCCGCAGGGGTTGTTCCAGGTGTGGACGTGCAATCGCCGGCTGCCGTCGTAGCTGATGCCCTCGGAGGGCTCGCCGCGCGGGCCTCCGCATTCAAGGCAGATCCACGGCAACGTGACCGTGATCGCTGAATAGCCGTCGTGCTGCTCGCAGGCCGGGATGGTGACGGCTCTGGTCGGGGTGCTCATACCGGCCGCCCTTCAGCCGCGCTCTGCACCAGCCGCTGCTTTTCACCGAAGGCGAAATGACTGCCTTGCACGTTCCACAGCTGCGGCGGAATCTCTTTCAGCCAGCGGCGGATGATCTCCCGGCCGACGTGCTCGGCGATGATCCCGGGTTCCGGGCTGTCGAAAGAGCTGGCCGGGTTCGCCTGCGCGACATGCCAGCAGACCGCCAGATATTCGTCAGCGTAGGACTGCAGCGCATCGAGGTCGATGTCGATGCGGATGGTTTTGATCGGGTTGGTCGCGGTCATGCCGGCACACCCTCAAACACCTTCCGCATGTCCCGCCGGCGGCCGCGGCCGGGCTGGTGGACCTGGCGCAGCGCCGCCTCCAGCTCTTCCTTGCTGACGCGGGTGTAGAAACCGCTGGAGCTGATGTCGGCGTGGCCGAGGGCGGCCTGGACGATGCCGCGGGGATCGCGGGCGGTGGATCGCCGCATGATGTTCATGGCGTGGGTGTGGCGGGCCCAGTGCGGGCTGCCCTGGATGCCGGCCTTGCGGCACCAGTGGCGGTAGCGGTCCTGGTAGCCGCGGATGGACATCGCGCGGCCCTTGCGGCTCCAGATCAGCGGCTCGTCGTCGGCGCCGCTGCCGCCGCACTGCCGCTGCAGGTCGAGCAGCGCACGCAGATCGGCGCGCATCGGCTCGGTCACCAGCACGCTGTGATCCTCGCGCTTACCCTTCCGGTGCTCCTTCGGGATGAAGAGCCAGCCCTGCTCCAGCGCCAGTCGGGCCTGGCGCACAGTCACCCGGGAGAATTCGCCAATACGCATGCCCGACAGGCGCAGAAGATTGATCCACGCCGCATCGCGCTGCGCTTCGGGTGCCCGGAACTGGCGGATGCAGCGCAGCAGCGCCGTCTGTTCCGCCTCGGTGTGATATCGATGGTTGATCCGCATGAGTCGCTCCTTGTTGAGGTTGAGAAAACCGTTCCGCCACCTGCACCGCCAGCCGATCCGCGGCCGGGATGCCCACCAGCAGCGCCAGGGCCAGCGCGAAAGCGTTCACCCAGTCCTGCAGGCTAGGCATCGCCCAGGGGCACCAGCGCCACGCCCCGCCCTTTCCAGGTCATCCGGCAGCCGAGGCTGTCGGCGATCGACTGCGCCTGCGCGTCACTCAAGCGCGGATGCAGCCAGACCTTCACCGGCGCCGTCCCCGGCTGGCGCCGCGCGAACGGCAGGACAGCGCGGCCCTGGCTGCCGCCCGCAGCGCCGTTGCGATCGCCGGCGCCGCCAGGGCCGCCTCGAACGGGATCGATGCGGCCAATCGCGTACGGGCGTATGCCGCGCGCAGGTGGCTCTCCGTCAGGCTCACTTCGAGCGGGAGCTTGAGCTGTCCGGACGGCATGGATGTGCTCGGGCGACAGCGGGCCGCACAAAACGCCCCACCAGTTCGCTCCGAAAAATGAGGGCAAAGTCCAGCGCACAATCAACTCCTTTCCCCGCGGGAATGTTGTCGCGGATAGTGGTGAAGCCCATGCGGGCCAGGGACTGCGGTGCGGGTTTAGCGGCCATCGATGAGGCCCGGCATGCGCGCCATCGTCTCGACGATCGCGCCCATGTATTCGAAGCCTTCCTTCTGCACGGTCGCGACGGCCTTTGCCGAGCAGGTCTTGGCGGTGAGCGCGTTGTTGATCGCGCGATGAAAGTCGCCGCTCTCAGCGCCAATGCGGTTGACCAGCTCGAGCAGCGCGGAGTCGGACACCTTAGAGAGGTCTGGCACCGGGAAACAAACGCAGCCGAAGGTGTGATTGAGCGCGGCGAGGATCCGCAGGTCGCCGGTGATGCCGACGATCTGGATCATGTCCGGCACTGAAGGCACATGACGCAGCTCATCGTTCTGATAGTTGAGCTTGTTGTAGAGTGTGCCGGCGGGCAGGCCCATTTTTTTCGCCACCGCAGGAACGCCGCGGCTCGCTGAGTCGGTCGGGTCGACGTATTCATAGACCGCGCGGCGCAGCGCCTCCAGCGTGTCGATCCCGGGTTCGCGCTTGAGGCCGAGGCTGTGTGAGTCAGGCATTGAGATTCACCTCGCGCTCAAGCCGGGGTGACGGGAGACTGCAGCGCATCGGACTGCAGGCTCTGCGCCAGGCGATGAACGATTTCGGAGTTCCGGGAGCGGCCGTTTCTCGCCGCCGCCTGGTCAAGGTCGCGCAGGACCTTCTTCGGGAAACGGATGCGGACGGAGGGATCGTTGGTTTTTGCGACTAATGACATGGGCACACCCTGAATGGTTACAGAATGTGTTTATACAGACTGTGCCTATCGCGGTCAAGCCCATAGTGGTTCCATTCTGTGACCGCAACAGAAGGGGCTCCAGTGAAGGTTCAAGACATCAATCCGTTCGGCGTGAGGATGCCGTCGGAGTTAAAACAACTACTTGATTTTGAAGCGAAAAAGAATACCCGGAGCCTGAACTCCGAGATCGTGGCCAGGCTGTGGGAGTCGCTCGGCCGTAACGACCGTATCGAGGGAAAATTAGGAGTTACTGAAGTTTCGGCACCGCACTACGGCGCCCAACTCAATGGGGCTGACAAGGCCATCCTCGCCATTTTCCGGAAGTTATCTGTAGAGAAGCAGCTGGCGTTGATATCGCTATTCAAGTGAAGCCGCGGCGGTAAGTTAGTTGGCGTAGTTCGCCCAGGTCACCCTGAAGGTTGCGGTTTTTTCGGTCCGATAAAAATCCGCATAGCCGCTGACCGAGCCGCGCCCACCCGCCGGAACTGCGGTGGCGAATCCGCTATCTTTCGAAACAATATTTCCCGCTGCGTCATAGGTGGTGAACTCAATTCGCGCCGACGCTATGTTGCGCGCAGAGGTATTTTCCACTTCGGCAAACCATTTGATGGCGCCGCTTCGCGTGAAGTCGGGATCTTTCACCCAGCGCGTCGACACAACACGTACTGCATCCACCGCGCTGGTGGGCCCAGTAGTTACAGATGGGGTGATGTCCCGATTTACCGAAGGCTGCGCGCGGCTGACTCCAGCCGGCGGCGCGGTGATAAATGAATACCCCCCCGACATGATGGCAAGGAACATGATCAGCACACCCAGGCCGGAAAATTTTTCGTTTCTGACCATCGACCCGACAAGGACAGCGATAGAAAGCACGGATGCAATGACGCCATTCCATCCAGCGGAAATTCCGGAAACCAGGAAGAAAGCGCCACCCATCAAAAGCAAACCGGGGAACGGTCGCCGGGCTGGCGCGGCCGCAGCCGCGGAGGTGTGCAGCGGTTTGCCGCAATGCGGGCAAGCCGCCGCCTGGTCAGAAATCTCCCGCTGACACTCCGCGCACTGGATCAGCATCTCCCCTCCTCCCTGTCGCTGTTGTTTCCAAGGATTTTAACCCGTGCCGCCAGCCGCCTGGTGTGGAGTGATGCTGCGCCGCCACACCCCTCAGCAATGCCCTCTGCCCTGCGCCCGCTTCCGCAGATCCAGCGGATCGAGCAGGTGCCGGCAGAAGGCCGAGGCCCAGCGTTCACGCCGCGAGCCGGATGGCGCGTTGTTGATCCACCATTTCAGCGTGCCGGTGAACAGCGGCGCCTTCGGCGGGCTCTGGAACATCAGCAGGCTCAGCTCGATGTTGACCAGCACATCGATGAACAGCCCGAAGGGCCGGACGACGTAGCGGGCGAACCCGCGCACGTACGGGTGCAGCTGGTCCTCGACGTAGGCCAGCAGCATCAGGGCGGCATAGAGCAGCCAGGCGAAGGGCGGCAGCAGGATCAGGGCCGCGAGGATGATCGCGGCGATGATCATGGCTTCGGAATCTCCGCTCGCACCGTGTCACGCAGCTCCATCAGTTGTTGCAGCTTCTGCGACTTGCCGCCGGCGTGCTCGATCAGCGCTTCGGCGATGGCCTCCATAGTGACGCCCGCCGCGACGTAGGCTTCGCGGCGAAGCTGCGCGTAGTTCTTTGGCGGGTTCAGATAGGCCAGCACTTCCGGGTGGTCGTCGGGGAGTTCCTCCTCGGCGTAGCCCGGTTGCGGCTGGCCGTAGATGCCTTTTATTTTTCCTGCTCCGTCGCGTTCGATGAACATGATTAGCTCCTGTAGATGGCCGGGTCGCGCCAGCCGCGTGTGACCATGTAAAGCGTTATTGATCCGCCAGTGGCGCCGACGCGGGAACGCACCTGCCGACTGGTGTTTGTGTAAATGAAATTAACCGCGCCCATGCGAGTGTCCAAAGTGGAACCGTCACCACCGGGCGCAGTGCCGGGGGATAAGGTCATGTTCGGTGCCAGGTCAGTCAAGTCCGGGTCTGTGAAATACATGTTGCAACCATCCGGACTGCCTGAAGTGTTCCGGTAGTAGGCAAAAAACTCTGCCTGCACTTTCAGGCCCGCTGGCACCGAGAGCGTTCTCAGCACTGCGGAAGTTCCTACGCCCGCTGCCGAGACATCGAGAATCGGCGTCTTGCGCATGAACAGATCATAGATTTGAACAAAGGGAACTAGCGTTGCAGATTCGCGCATGATGCTGCCGATGCGCCACGCATACAGGTAACTCGCGCCTCCCGATTCCGCTTGCACGTGACCCAGCACCGTGTTCACGTCCGCGCTGGGATCGAGGTAGCTGTCCACATCAGCGCCGCCCGCCTTTGCGATTTTCCATACGTGATAGGTGCCGTTGGTGATCGCAGCGCCGGAGTAGCGCCCACCATTCCCCGAACCCGGCGCCCAGTCGGCGTCGAGGCGCTTGGTCTGCGCGCCGCCGCTCATCACCACGGCCCCGGTCGAATCTACGGCTTTGCCTGCCGCGATGTCGATGTCGTTGGTGGCATCGCTGACGTTGTTGCTGATCCCGTAGCCCTGCTTGATGCCGGGCCCGGCAAAGGCCGCGGCTGCCGGGAAAAAAATATCCTGGTCGAAGGGTGCTGCCTGCACCAGGCTGGGTAATGCGACCCAGGTTCCGGCGGTGGTCTGCGTGTCGGTGGTGACCGCGATCAGTCGACCCGGCAGGTTGCTGTGCGCGGCGATTGCATAAAGCGCGGTTCCGCTGTCCGCGGCGCCGGCGCCGCCCTCGGCCGTCGTGGAGAACCGCCCCGCCAACCCCTTGAACTCGGAACTGGCCGCGAGAACCTGCGCCCCCGCGTTGTCGAGCAAGTACCAGTAAATCTTGCCTGCGGCCCCGCTGGCATGGCCCAGCGTGGATCCGGAGCTGATAGTCAAGGCCACATTCGCGGTAATGGCTCGAAGGTTGAAGCCGCCATCGCCGCCCGTTGCCGACCGCTGCCCGATGAAGCCCGCGTTGCCGCTGCCCAGATCGTTCCCGGCGCGGTCCTTGAGGGTGCAGGTCAGTGCATTGCTGTCGACAGTGAAAACCGGGCTGAGGTTGTAGACCGCCTGCGGGTCCAGCAGCTTCATGGTGGCCAGCGCCGTTGCTGGCGTGCCGTCGGCGCCGAACAGCCCGGAGAGAAAATCGCGCATTCCGCCGATGGCGGCCTTGAATACGCCCTGGTTGTGTCCGCTGCTGGAGCCGTCAAGCTCGGCTTTGGGTGGCAGTGCTGTCATAGTCAATATCCCTTGAGGCGTGCGTCGACGCGGCCCGCGACCGACGACTGGGTTTCATCAATGCACTCGATCAGCGGGCCGAGTGCGGCATTCTTGTCGAGGATCCGCGCGGAGACGGCGTCGCCGCCGTCGTCTTCGAGTGTGAGCTGGATGTTTTTGATAACACTGAAGGGCACGGTCAGCGGGATCCGTGTGCCACCGGGATCCACCGCCAGATCCTCGACTTCCTGCTCAAGGTCCGGGGCGTCGATCTCCAGCACCAGCAAGGCGATGCGCCCTTCCACGCCGCCCTGCCCCGTGCGCACGCGGAACTGGTAGGGCTCGTTGCGCACCACGATGAAACCCGGCCAGGGGGTATATCCCGGCGGCACGGCAAACATCAGGGCGGCATCGTCGGTATAGAGCGGGTCGAGGTCTTCGCCTGAATACAGGGGCGCCGGGCCAGTGGGTCGCCACTCGATGAATCGCGGGTCTCCGGCGATGGATTCAGCGATGGTCAGACGGGATCCGGCGAGGGGTGCCGCCGGCAGGACCTCCGGCGTTTCGTAGCTGAGTCCGGCATAGACGGCTGCGGGGTAGAACGGCGCGCCGGACGTGGTGTAGATCGGCGCCGAATCGAGCGGGCCATACAGCGCGGTCTCGGTGTCGGCCACGATGTCATCGCCGACCACTGCTCCACCGACAAGCGTGCCGGGCCAGCCAAGCGCCTGCAGGTCGATGGTTTCGATGACGTTGGCAATCTCGGGATCGCCGAGGTTCACCACCACCCATGCGGCCTCTTCGGACTCGAGCCCGGCCGCGTCGACCGACTTGATACCGAAGCTGACCTGCCCCGTCGGTACCGATGGCGGCCGGTACGGTGACTCGGTAATCAGCCCCTGGTGCAGCGGCGCTGCATCAGCCCAGGTGCGGCGCTGGCCGAGATGGAAGGCGATGCGGTAACCCACTACATCCACTTCCGGCGCCGGCGCGAAAATGAAGGTGTCACCGGTAAGGCCGAAGCTGGCCGGACGGGATGGCGGGAACAGCGCGGAAAAATTAACCGTTTTCGACAGGGTAGCGCGCGCAAAGCTCCCCAGCCGCGACAGTGAGGAATACGCCGTGACTTCGATCAACAGCAATGCGCCGTCGCTGACATTGAACTCAAAGCTGCGGGCCTGCGTCTGGCCATACAGTTCCAGCGGGCCGCCGTTGACGCTGACGCGGATTTCCGCCATCGCATAATCACCGGAGACCTCCCAGGTTACGCCGACCCGGGCCAGATAGCCGTTCCCCGCCCTCACCCCATCCTCCATGGCCTGCAGGTTGCTGATCTGCGGGACGCCGAAGGCCGGACGCGGCGCGGCATAGAGATAGCCGTCGTCCTCGGCCTCGTAGTAGTCCGGCACTTCGTCGATCGCGGTCAGCTCGACGGTGTCATGCGACACCGGGCGGATCGCATCGATCTTCACCTTGCGGCCCGGACTGGGGCTGTGGCCGTAGAGCCAGCGATAGTCACATGGAGGATGATCCGGATCCGTGCCGGGGTTGAAACCCAGCGGCGCGGCGAGCGTGAGTGTGTCGCTGTCGCCGCTGCCGGCCTGAACGGCATAGGTGGCGAAGCTGCCGTCAGGCTTGACCAGGGTGACCCAGGATCCACCGGTGTCGAGCGGCACCCGCCGCTCCAGTTTCAGTGCGCTCGCGCTGCTACCGGCGACCAGGCGGCCGGAATAATCGTAGGTGGCGAGGTCGTGGGAAAACGTGGCGACCTCGCCCCGGGACAGTGGCATCGCTTCCCAGTCCATGCGCCACTTGTAGCGGCGGGTGCGGAATTCGTTGGTGGCGATATAGAGGTTTGCCGCGCGTCCCGCCTGGTCCTTTGCGGTGCAGCCGAACAGCTCGAGCTGTCGGCTGCGCAACGGGCTGGTGACCCCGGGGGCGAGTTTGCGCACGACGTCGCGCTGCCAGTCCAGCTCCGGGTTGATGAAGGACATCACCACCTCATCAGCCAGCTCCTCGGTGGTGTATTCGATCTCGAAGGAGTCGAGCTTGATGTTGCTCATGCCGATCACGGCCACCACCGGTTGCCCGGGCGCATCCCAGACCGCCTCGAGCCTGCCGGATCCGTTGGAGACGGTGCCACGGCCGCAGAGCGCGATCGCGTCGAGCATGTCCTGTACGGAGATGGGCTGGTCGAATACGCCGTTGAAGCTGAGCCCCTTCTGGTCGCACCAGACGGCGAAGTCCTTCAGGTTTTCAAGGCCGATGCGCGAGTCATCGATGCCTGCACCCCAAACTCTGCGACCGCTGACGAAGCGGCCGCGGGCGGCCGCCAGTATCCACCAGGCCGGGTTCGAGGTCTGCGCCGTGACCCAGCTGACGCCGTCCCAGATCTCGGTTTTCGCGCGGGCGATGGCGCTGAATTGTTCAACGGCACCATTGATCTGGCCGGAGGCCTTGACCTTGAGGGCCACCCGCGTGCGGCCGGTGTAGTCCGCAGTGTCGGACTGGTAGGTGCGCATCTGGGTCCAGTTCAGCTCGCCGACCACTTTCGGATTGGTGTCCTGAGAAAGTCGCTCGACCCGGACCTCATACTGCCCTTCCGGCACCGACTTGAAGAAGGTGCGCCGCACCAGCTTGCGGCTGGCGTTGTAGATGGTGGTGTCAGGCCCTTCGGCGAGAAAGTCGAGCCAGGTGTCGCTGCCGACTGCGCGGTACTGCACTCGCAAGGCGACGCCATACAGCACGATCGAGCCATCAGCGCTGTCGGCGGAGAGGATGGTGCCCTCGAAGTCGAGCGCCAGGGCCGTGGCATTCGGGCTGCTGGTGCGCAGGGTCGCCGGCTGGCCGAAGATCATGGCCGCACCAGCAGCCGTGTCGACGTTTCCGGGGAACAGGGTCAGGCGCCCATCCGGGCCTGATACCTCGAGGGTGATGTCGGAGTAGCTGCCGACGGGATTCGCGCCGATGCGAAAATCAGACAGGTCGACATCGTTGTAACCGAAGTCGAAGACCTGGAACAACACCTGGTCGTCACCGTGGAACTCGGTGTAGGGTCGTGCCCCGGCATCCGGGAAGACCCGGTGCACCCCCATGATCACCGGCATCGGCTCGTAGGGCCGCATGCGGTTGCCACCGCCGCTCAGGGAATAGGTCGGCGATTCCTGGCCAATTCCGCCCTGTGCGCGCGAGAGGTTGGGTTTCGGGGGTGGAAACAAGGCATTGAGGGCCAGGCTGCCGGCGATGCCGATCAGCCCGCCGTAGAGCCCCGCATAGGTGAAGGTCATCCCGGCAAATGAGAAGGCTGTCACCGCGCTGCCTGCGAGCGCCGCGCCCAGCGCCGGAGCAGCCACGAGGAGCGCGATCGACAAGATGGTCTTGAGCGGATTTTTTCCACCCCCACCCCCACCCGCCACCGCGGCGCGGATCTCGATCAGCGTGCCCGGCTTCGGCCGGCAGTGCGGCCACATCGAGCGGGGGACCTGCGCGCCGTTGATGGTGACACGAGCCGCGCGGCGCGCGATCTTGGGCCAGATCCCGACGCGGCGCAGATACTCGCCGAGGGTCTCGCCGGGATACAGCTCGGCACGGATCAGTTCGCGGCCGACGGAGGGCTGCAGCGGATGCGGCGACCAGACGGCGGTCGCCGGCAGGCGGCGGGTTTCGCTCAGATCCACCGGTAATACCCCGCCAGTGCCATGCCCTGCGCCGGCAGGCTGCGGATGCGGTGCAGGCACACCCGGCCTGCAGCGCGGAAGTTGTGCAACACGTAGCCGATGCCGTGGATCTCGCAATACACCCCCAGATGCTCGGCACGGCCGCGGCTGACGATGAGCACGGCATCACCCTCCCGCGGCGTCTCGACCGGCTCGGCGAAATGCGCTTTTTCGGCGTCGATCTGGCGCTGCTGCGCGCGGTAATCGGCGGCGTGTTCCTTCGGCAGGTTCACCTCGCGGCCGAACTGCTCGCGCAGGACCTGTTCGACGAAGTGAGCGCAGTCGAATTCGCCCTCGATGTAGGCCTTGCCGACGAAGCGTTCGCTCCAGTGCGCCATCAGAAGATCCCCGGCGTGTTGTCGGGGCGGTAGGTCATCGCCAGCGCCGGCAGGTTGAGGGTGTCTTCGTAGCCCAGCTCACCGGTGACGTGCGCGCCGTTCTGGCGAACACTGAGCAGATCCATCGTCACGTCGTATTCGAGTGTGTCCGGGTCGTCGCGCATGACCTGCATCACGCGCACCTGCGCCCCGCGGCCGCCCTTCGATTCGTCGATCCACTGCGTCAGCTCGCGGCCGACGTTGTCGATGCGGATCGGCGCGCGCGGGAGCTTGCCCTGCAGGTCGTCGGGCAGCTGGATGTCGAAGTTCAGGGCGACGAAGGTTTCGCCGTTCGAGACGATGTCCTCGGTATCTCGCACCACCCGCACCGGCTGCGCCAGTTGCGGATGGGTGATCTCCAGCAGGTAGACCGGTTCCTCGCCGGAGGTGCTGCCGGTTTTTTCCTTGAAGTTCGCGCTGTAGGCCTTGGTCATCAGCGGCCCCAGGTCTCGATCTGGAAAGTGGCGACCCAGCGGTCGAGCATCTTGCGCTGCGGCTGCAGGTCGATCTGGCCGCCGACGATGCGCGCGGTCTTGACAGTGTTGTCGTAGGGGTCGGTCCAGTCGAACCAGTCGGCACCCATGTTGATGGTGGACTCGAACCAGGTCTCGAAGGCGTCGAGGTCGGTCTTCGAGGTCAGCAGGTATTGCACCGGCCGGGTGTGCAGGACGCGGGCCTTGGTCTTCAGCTGCTTGGCGGGCCCGGATTCCATGTCGCCGCGGCGCACGCCGGGATCGGGCTTGCGGCCGTAACCGTCAAACAATAGTCGGGGTGCGGTGGGGAATGCAGCCATCAGTTCACCGGACGCATCAGGGATTCGACCGAGCCGCGGATCGGGCCGCCCTGCTGCAGGTCGCGGGTGACGATGCGCACCACCATGCCGTCTATGTCGAGCGAGGGCTGGGCACTGACGACCTCCTGCGGGGCGCCCTGGTTGACGATCTCGACGCGGACACTACCCATGCCGCCGCCGTTGTAGCGGTGGCGCGGATCGTTGCGGGTGAGCACCTCCTCCTCGCGCCGCAGGATGGCCGGCACTTCGTCGCCGGCGATGCCGCCGCGGTGGTAGCGCGGCGCCATTTCGAAATACGCGGGGTGCACCAGGCGGCCCGCACCACCCCCGCCGACGACACCGCCTTCATGGAACATGCCGCTGAAGACATTGCCCAGCCAGCTGGACCCGGCCTTGACCAGCGGATCCATCCACTGCTTCTGCACCTGCGAGGCGATGATGTCGGCGGCGAGGTTCTTGAAGGCGTTGCCCAGGCGCTTGAGGTTGAATTCGCCGTCGACGACCATGCGGCCGATTTCCTTCGACGAGTCGCGGCCCCAGCCCTCGATGGCGTTTTTCAGATCGGCAAGGCCGTCATCCTTGATTTCCTTCGCGGCGCCGTTGAGGTCTTCCATTCTGTTCTGAATGTTGAACAGGCCCTCGGTGTATTCGTCCGAAGTGATCCTGCCGGCGGCGAAGAGCTTGTCGAGATCGGCGAGCTGGCGGCGCAGCGGCTGCATCGGGTCGATCATGTCGCGATAACTGCGCGCGAGCTTGTCGAGGGCTTCGGATTCTCGCTCGATCTTCTTCGCGTTGTCGAGGTTCTCGCGATCGGCGTCGGCGAAGACCTGGTCGGCGTGACGGACCCAGTTGCGGTTGTCCTGTTCTTCGAGCTGCTGGGCGCGGGTTTTTGTCGCGGCGCGGCCGGTGGGTGTCCGGGCCTTCTCGGGATCGGCCGACGGTGGTGCTACACGCGGCGCGTTCTGACGACTCCAGACATCACTGGTATCACGCCCCTTCATCCATTCTTCCACCTCTCGACGCTGCTGCAGCTTGGACAACTCCTCGACATCCATCACGCCACTTTCGCGAATACCCAGCATGTTGCGCATCCAATTCGCGCCCCAGCCGTCGAATCCTTCGAGAGAACCGCTTTGGGATTTGATTTTCTCAAGCTCAGCACGGGCATTCTTGATGCGCTCTGCAGGTGTGTCGCCAAATTTGTCGAGGTTGGCGATCGTGTTTATCCCCCGCCAGAAGCCACCTGTGGCCACAATACCGTCCAGCAGCTGACGCGTAACTTGAGCCAATGACGCCAGAAGCGGACCAGCGATCCTTCCGGCGGCTGACTCAGCTGTCGTGCCAAGCGTCTTCAGGTTGTCGTTCATCGCCTTGACGGCCTTCACCGTTTCGGCATCCATTTTGTAACCCAGTGCCTCGGCCTCCTCGCGCATTGCGCGCAACTTGTCCCCGCCTTGGTTGAGGTAGGGCATCAGGTCTTCACCGATGCCGCGCCCGAGAAGTTTGGCGGATACGGCTGCCGCCTCCTCGGCCGAAGACATGCTGGAGAGCGCTGTAGCGACATCATCCATGACGGCACGGGCATTGCGGAGCCGGCCGGCGCCATCGGTGTATTCCACGCCCAAGGCCTTAAACAGGATCTGCGCCTGCTTGTTGCCGTTGTTGGCCTCGTACATCCTGACCGAGAGATTTTTCAGCCCGGTGGCGAGTTTTTCCAGACTGACATTGCTGGAATCGGCCTCATGCCGCATCAAGGACAGGTCCTCGATCGACATACGGGTTTTTTCGTGCAAATTGCCGATCTGCTCAGCGCTGCGTGCCCAGGAGCGAGACAGCGTCAATGTCGCCAGGGCCAAACCGCCAAAAGTCACAGCCGCAGCCGCCGCGGCCATCTTCACCCCCGACACTGCCGCCGCCAGACCTTCCTGATGTTTGGCCGTGTCGCGCGCCGTTGATCCAGCCTTGTTGACTTCTTTCTCGAATTCCCGGAGATCACGCTTCGCCGCCTCGGTCCCCTTGTCGGAGTAGGTCGATGCGATGTCGATGCCGATTTTATTTTCCTGGCTCATCCGGGTCCCTGCTCAGCACTTCATGTTCAATGGCACGCAGCAGCTGCGTGCCCAGATCGATATCCCAACTACGCACCTGCATCACGCTGATGAAGGGCCCGTAATCGAGGCCTGTTCGTCCGCTGAAACCGGTGCGCCACTGGTTCGACAGCCTTTCATAAAGCTCCCAGACCTGGCGCTCCCACTCCAGTGCCGGCGGCATATCCGCCGGGTGCACTGTGCGACCAGATTTCCGGACCGCCTCTATGTAGCCCCACCCTTTCGCATGCTCCCATCGCGATCGGGCGGTCAGTCGTTTTTTGCGGCAGCGATCTCCTGCTCACGGTAAAAATCAAGGCTGCGGGAGCGTCGCAGCACCCAGGGCATGATGGTGATGCCGTGAGTCTCGACGAAACGCTTGAGGGTTTCCTGATTGACCGGGATCTCGGCGCCGTTTTCGCCAACACCACGCCAGCCCTTGATGATGTGCGGCGCAACCTCATGCGCGAACGCCATCGATTGGACGTTGCCGTAGATGTCAGAGTGCTTGCGCGACAACTCATCGTCGAGCGTGGCGAACAGTGGCGCGATCTGGAACTCGACGCCGGTTGGCTCGTGCTTCTCCCAGCGGGTGTCCTGCAGCGGTTTCAGCGAAAGCATTATTTTTTTCATGTCGGCCCTTACGCGTACGCAGCGACGTCGTTGACCAGGTAGATCTCCGGATCGGTGCCGCGGTGCACCGCCCAGTTGAGATCCGCGAAGAGTCCGGACATGCCGGTCTTCGGGGGCATGTTCTCGGTCAGCTCGGCGGTGGGCGCGTCGACGACGAGCTTGAAGGTGTCGGCGCCGACCGGGGCGGCGGATTCGACGCGGATCCGGGTGCTGGTGCCTTCGCGCGCCTTCTGGTAGGCGCCATCGCCTTCGAACACGGTGCGGATGGAGCCGCCGATCGCCAGCTCGCCGTTGTCGATGAAGCCGTAGCCCTCCAGCCCGTCGGCGCAGGGGTAACCGGTGAGGTTGTTGTTGACGCTGATGCTGCCGCCGACGATGGTCCCGAGGCCGGTGCTGCCGTCGTAGATGCGGCCTTTGCCGCTGCAGGCGCGCACCGGTTGCAGGGCCGTGGGGCTGCCGTCGAAGGGGGCCGCCTCCGGGGTCTCCACGGCGGCCATCACGCTGCCGCGGATGTTCTGGTCATTGGCCAGAACGTCCCAGCCCAGTTCGCCGAGCTTGAGGCCGAGGGTGCGGTAATACTTCGTGATGTCGCTGTGCTGGGCTTCGATCAGGGCGCTGGGACGCGGCGCGGTGTTGATCGGGAACGCATGCGCCTTCAGGGTGCTGGAGACGTTGATGGTGGTGTCGCTGGCGTTGCCGACAGGCAGCGCGCCGGCGACGACGGTGATGCGGATGCTCTCGCCGCCGCCATCGGCTTCGAGCGTGAAGTTTCCGCCCGCGCCGACGTTGACCGGGGTGCCTGCGGCGCCGCCCTGGGGGGCCCAGGTCAGGGTGGTGCCGGAGCTGGTGTATGCCAGGGTGCCGGCGCCGGCGGTGCAGTCAGCGCTGGCATGGTGGACGGTGACGCCGGTGACATTGACGGGCTGGCTGGTGACGGCCTTGCCGGTGACCGGGGCACCGAACAGCAGCTTGAGCCAGTAGCCGATGGTGCGCAGCTCGAGGACGGACTCGAAGCTGCCGCCGACGACGGGGTCACCGGGATCGCTCTTGTTGCGCAGCGGTGACTGGTTGATGGTTGCATTCTGCTGCCGGTTTGGGGTGCGCTTGACGTCCCAGTTGGTGAAGGGCATCACCACCGCGGCCGGCGAAGGCGCGGTGCGAAAGGTGGCTTCGTTCTGGAACAACAGCCTGACGAGTGCTCCGCGTGCTTGTGCCATGTGTTACTCCTTGTCCGCCGGCTTGGCCGGCTCTATTCGAAAATCGAAACTGGAAAAATCGCCGCGCGCCTGCATGGCGCTCCATGCGGCCGGGGTCACGGCCCGGGGTTCGCCGCGGCGCCAGGTCTCGCCGAAGTAGCCGATCTCCGGCGGGCCGTCGTGGTAGGCCGCCTGCAGGGTGTCGGTCTGCGGATCGCAGGTCGTTGCGGCGGAGAGGGTTTTCTTTTTCATGCCGAGATCCTGATGCGGTTCAGAAGGTCGTTGAACAGGCCCTGCAGGGTCCAGCCGCGCTGCCTGGCGCGCAGCTGCAGCACGAACAGCATCAGGGCGATGTTGAGCAGCATCTGCGGGAAGCTGACGAAGCTGATGCCCCAGGCCGGGCCGATGGCGATGGCGATCGCGCCGGCGGCGATGGCGGCGACGCCGAGGCGGAACAGCAGGTCGCTGTCCTTGAAGGTGGTCTGCAGCATGCAGACCAGGAATATCCCGGTGATCAGCGCGACCGCCGAGTTAAGGATTTCCAGAACCATTGCGGATCCTCCGGATGAGGTCGAGTGGATCGGTGCCGAAGCGGTCGGCGAGCTTGACGACGCCGGCGACGAGGTAGACGCCCAGCAGACCGAGGATGAAGGACACAGCGAGCAGGTCTCCGCGTTCATGTTTCATCGGACCGACGAATTTTTCGACCAGGGTGATGCCCAGGCGCGACAGGGTGGCGGTGAGGTAGGCCGAGCAGGCGAAGCCGGTGAAGATGGCGAGCCAGACCTTGACCGGGGTGAGGTCGCGGATGAAGGCCAGCGAGACGACGCCGCCGACAGTGCCGGCGAGCGCCTGGTCGTAGGCAATACCGAGGAAAGTCTGTTCGATCATCCCCCGCCCTCCTGTGGCCGGTGTGCGTTGATGCAGCGATCCACGGCGCCGGGGTCCTGTGCGGCGCGCAGGCAGGCGTAGAAGAGATTCCAGCCGATCACCTGTTCGCGGCAGGTGTGGTATTCGCGGTAGTTGCCGGCGACGACGCGGCCGGTTTCAGCAAGCCCAATGCCGGCGGGATGCGCGTCAGTGACGGCGGCGGGTCCGGCAGCTTCGTTACGGGCGGCAGCGTCGTGCACGCGGACAAAGCCATGAGGCACGCCGCCAGGACAGGCCTGCTCGGCCGCAGGGGTGATGTAGACGGGTATTTCACGGATGATCTCCTCTGCTTTTTCGCGCACCACGCGGATGCGGTCCTGGATGACTTTCTCGACCTTGATGACGGTGATGAATCGGGTTTCCTGCAGGTTGGCCGCGGCGAGTACAGCGGCTTTTTCCGAGGCATCCCAGAATTTTTTCGTGACATAGACGCCGCCGGCCGCGCCGGCGAGCGCGGCCGCCAGCGCGATCCACAGCGTGGTGCGGTTGGTCAGAAAACCGCCGAGCAGCGCCGGTACCGCCGGGGCGGCGATGGCGCCGACGAGGGTGAGGATGTCCATCAGGACGCCTCCAGCACGTTCTGGGAATGCGGCCGATGTCCGGCAGCGATCCATTCGGCGACGTTGAAGCCGGGGCAGGTCTTGATGAATTCCCAGGGTTCGATCACGCCGTCGCCATTCTGGTCAGGGCTGAAGTCGCGGTGGCCGAGCCACTGCGCGGCCGGGTAATCACGCGCGAGGTCTTCGTGCAGCTGCTGCAGGGCCTGCCACTGCGCGGGGGTGTAGCGGTTGATGCCGATCAGGCAGATGCCGATCGAGCGGGCATTGGAGCCGGCGACGTGGGCGCCAATCTCGCCGAGGCTGCGGCCTTCGGTGACCGTGCCATCGACATCGATGACGTAGTGATAGCCGATGTGCGGCAGATGCGGCTGCCCGACGGGGGCGCGGCGGCGGAAGCCGCGCTGGCGGTGCCAGGCGTCGATCTCCTGCGCGGAGACGGCGCGGCCGTTGGGGCTGGCGCTGCAATGCACGACGATGTGGGTGATGGGCCTCATGTGCACCCCGTCTTGTCCTGCAGCCGGCGAACTTCATCCGCGAGCCGCTGGTTGAGCTGCTGCATCAGCAGCAGCTGGGTTTCGGGCAGTACGGCCATGCCGCTCTTCTCGTCGAGGTGGTAGCGGATCTCGACTTCGATGTTCGGCGCCCGGGCCTGCGTCGGCAGCGCGACCAGCGCGATCGCGAGCATCAGGAACAGGAGCCAGGCGCAGCGGACGGCAGCGCGGGCGCTCATGGCTTGTAGTCCAGTTCGCAGACGATCCAGCCGCTGGGGCTGGCCATCTGGCCGCTGAACACGGTGCGGAGCAGCCGCACCAGGCACAGCGTCGGGCTGTTGGCGGTGGAGCGCACCCAGGCCTTGATGTCGTCGAGCATCAGGCCTTCGGCGTCTTCGATCTTGGACGGGATTTGGTTGGGCGCGAGATCGATGTCACCGAGGATGAGGAAGCTCTGGCGGCCGTCCTGGGCCAGGTAGTTGGGCACGTTGGTGTAGTCGCCCTCGCTCAGGGCGACGATGGTGTAGATGCCCTTCAGGCGGTCGGCGCGGGGGTGGTTCGCGGGGTCCTTGACGTCTCGGGTGACGACGCGCTGCGGGCGGAAGGCGGCGAGGCTGGCCTTGATGGCTTCCATCCGGGTGGTGAGTTCGCTGCTCATGCCGGGAAGACTTTCTGCAGGCCGCGCTGGACGGCGGCGGTGACGCGCGCCGCGGTGATGGCGTTCAGCTGCTCGGCGGTGGGCTTGACGTAGGGCCGCGGCCGGGTGCCGTGGCGGCGGATGTGGACGGCCAGGCCCCAGGCACGGTCGCGGATCTCGTCGATGGCGCGCTGGCGGCGCGAGGACCCTGGCTTGCCGGTCATGCGGATGCCGCCACGCTGGCGGATGTAGTCCTGCAGGCGCTCGGGGTTGGGCATGTAGCTGGGTCGCCCCACAGCGGGCCCGGTGCCCTCTTCCACGGCGCGGGCATAGTTGACCGCAGGGCCGACCCACCAGTGCATCAGCGCGCGGCGTACGGCGTGGATGGAGTTGGCCAGGGTGCTGCGCGCCATCGAGCGGTTTTCAGCCAGGCGGCGCTTCATCATGACCGCGCCTTCCTGCGCCAGCCTGCCCAGTTCGGCATCGACTTCGGCGCCGACGGCGCCGGGCAGGTGCTCAAGGCCCTGCAGGGTTTTTTCCTGGTCGAGATTGACGTTGATTTTCAGGCTCATGCCGCTTCCCGGAATTCCTGGAGGAATTTTTCGTAGAGCGCCGACGGGGTGCCGTTGCGGGACTGGCTGCCGAAGCCTTCCCGGACGATCACCGGCCGCTGGATGTTGCGGGCGGCGAGTTCGCGCATGGCTTCGGCCTGGGCACGCAGCAGCAGCAGCTGGCGGTCGCCGGGAAGGATGGTGGTGTTGCTCTCGCTGCTGCCGATGGCGTGGGCGCCGTAGTAGTAGTAGCGAAACTCGGCGCCCAGCACGCTGATCTGGTGGGCGGTCGGCGCGGGGTCGAGCTGGAGCTTGCGCGTGGCCGGGGTGGCGCCTTCGATCAGGCGCAGATCCGGCAGGCGCCCGGTCCAGGTCTTGTCCCAGGGTTGGGCTTTCATGCGCGGCGCAATACCCCAGAGATGAGACTTGATGCCCTGGAGGCCGGCGGGCGCGTCGTACTGCGCCTGTTCGGCCACCAGCGTGAGCGTGCCGACCAGCGTGCGCGGACGCTTGGCGCCGAACGCCAGCGCAGCAGCAGCGAGCTGGCGCTTGAAGTCAGCGTCACTGGCCGCGGTGAAGACCGTCGCCGCTTCATTCAGCGAGGCCTTCAGGTCCGCGACCAGATCAGCTTCATTCATGGTGCCCGGCATCGTGCACCCGGGTTATTGGTTTCCGCCGGCGCCGGCCAGTTGGATGGCCGCGATCTCTTCGAGCAGCGATTTGCGCGGACTTTTGGCGGCGGATTCGAGTTCGCTCAGGCGCTGCAGATCGGAGCCGCTCAGGCTGTTGAGCGCGGCCCTGATCTCCTTGAGGGGTTTTTTCTGCAGATCGGCAACCGGGTCGGATGCCTCCGGCGCGGATTCGGCCTCGACCGCTGCCGGCCGCAGGTGATGCGGCACGTCGGCCAGGTCGAAGTGCCGGGTCTCGCCGGCGGGGATCATGGTGGCGCCGACGTAGATCGGCATCTGGGTGCTGTTCGTCACGGGGATCTTTTCCATCGTTTCTCCTTTATTGAAAGCGATAAGAAGTGAGGGGGCTCCCCCTCACTCCCTTTCCCGGCGCTTCGATCAGCGGTCTGCCCTGGCGGTCGCGCTGTAGAGCACCATGGATGTCAGAGCAGCCTTCAGCGGCGCCGGCGTGTGGCTGACGACCCACTGCGTGCCAAAGGCTTCCTTCTGCGCGGTGAACAGCCCGGTCACCGGATCACGCGCGTTTTCGAGTTGCTCCATCGCCCACGGCTTGCACATCCTGAAGCGCCGCACGCCGCGCTCACCGATGATCACGCGCTGATCTCCGATGTTCAGCCCCGGAGCAGTCGACTTGAAGCTGGGAACATCCTTGATCCGGCCAAGGTTGCCGTCGGCCATGAGGTCGGTGCCGGCGCGCCGGAAGTTGGCACCGAACTGGCGCGCCTGCTCGATCTGCGTGCGCACCGTGCCGCTCATGATGGCGACGTTGCAGGCGTGAAAGCGCTGATCCTCGATCAAGGCCTTGCGCAGGCCGAAGCGGTAGAGGAAGTCGTCATACCTGACACCCGGCTCCACGGAGCCCAGATCGGTGTTGAACTGGAACACGTTGGTCACACGATGATAGGTGGCGACGATCGCGTGCGTGTTGGTGGGCGCGGTCGGCACTCCAAGCTCGTTGACGAAATGGACCTCACCCAGGTTGAAGTCCATCTTGTAGTAGAGGCCGGCGGACTGCGTGTTGGTGCCGTCGTATTCCGATCGCGCGACTGCATTGGTGGTGATCGTGATGGGATACAGCGTCGATCCCACCTGCGTTCCCTGCAGGTCGAAGATCTTCTTCGGCCGCACAACCGGGAAATGATCGAGCGCGAAAATGGTTTTCGTGCCGTCTGCTGTCGCCACCGCCTCGGAGGTCACGGCAGCCGCCCCAAACTCATCCGAGTCCGCGAGCAGCCCGTTCATGTTGATATGCTCGGTGTCCTCGGCAATGATGCGCGTGGCGTTGCGGACATTCTCAACAACCACGTCCCAGTTCGTGAGCTGGCCGTTGGAGGCAAGCCGCATCATCTCTTCCGAGATCAGGGTGGAGAGTTTTTGCGGGAAGGGCCGCGCCTCATCCATCTGCTGCTTGATGCCTGCGCGCGGGATGCCCTGTCCCTCGTAGCGGCGCGCCTGCGCCCGACCTGCCGCGGTGGTATCGCGGAACGAGTACGGGATCTGCACCACTGCAGCAAACGCGTGGGTGCCCACGTCCATCAGTGCGAGACTGACGAGGTCGGACAGCGCCTCGCGGATCACCGTGCGCTCGAACCAGGCCGGGATCGCGATGTCGGAAACCAGCCCGCTGCCGGCAGCGAGCAGCTTATGTTCGGCATGCAGGCGCGCGCCGTTTGCTGCATCGTACTCGGCCAGAACACGCTCGACGAATTTCTTGTTGCGTTCGGCGGCTGCGCCACCGGAGATCGGATAGCGCTCATCGGCCGAGCGCTCAGAAAACCGCAGGAACTTGTCGACCTTCTCCTGCAGGGATTTGATTTCGTTGCCCGATTCGACGGTGATGTAAGGCGAGCCCTGGATCTGGTAGCCGAGCCCGGCGAGCTGGCGCGCGGCGACCAGGCGGTTGCCGGCGGCGACCTGCACCGCAGCCAGGCGTTTGACCTGGTCTTCGGTCATGTCGGCGGTGACCAGATCGGCGACGGATTCGGTCAGTTCTTTTTTCAGGTCGTCATCAAGGCCCTGCGCGGCGGCGATGGTGTCGGTCAGCAGCTTGACTTTGGCACCCTGGTCTTCTGCCAGCTTTTTCGCGGCGGTGGCCTGATCCGCAGCCATGGTTTCCATCAACTTTTTGACATCCTCGGGCGTCATGCCGGCCTTGAAGCTGTCGGGGACGGAGAGCTGGACGGTGATGGGGGCCCCCGGGGCTGCCTTGGCGATTTCTTCGGCGAGTTTCTTGCCGGCGTCGCCGAAGGACGCGCAGAGCGCCCTGGCCACGGTTTCATCGGTGGTCTTGCCGACCGCGATTTCAGCGGCCTTGATGATCTGCTCGACGACGGCGTCGCCGAGCTTGAAGCCCTTGAGCTGTTCGGTCAGGGTCTTGATGAGTTCTTTCCACATGATCTGGATCTCCGATAGAAGTTGGGTTTGCAGTTCGGGGTGCAGAAGCGTCGGCACGTTGCCGACGTCCTCGGACAACTGGATCGGGTCGAGGCCCTTGATCACCGGACGCACGGTGAGGCCTGCGCCGAGCAGCACGGGACCGTGGCGCTCGCCTTTTTCGTTGTCCTTGAAGTTCTCGTGATATTCGGCTGAGAGATAGACGAAGCCGCGTTCGCGGATCGCCGACACGCCGAACTCCGTCCATTCAACCAGCGCACGCAACCGGTCGCCTTCGACGGTGAGCTTGGTGATTTTCCCTGCGGCGCCGTTATCCGGCTTGTGGCTGACATCGATGAAGATGTCCTGGCCGTAGGCGCGCTTGTCGAAGTTCGAGACCATCGCGAGCAGCATGTCGCGGGTGATCGAGAATTTTCCGTAGCGCGGATCCGTGAAGTTGCCGGTCCTGGTGATAGTCACCCAGCTCGTACGCTTGCCCTCTTCCAGATTCACATGGAGCGAGGTCAGGAATCGCACTGCCCCGTCGTGGGCGCCCGCTTCGAGCTTGATATGACGCGCGGATGCGGCCGGCGCCGAAAAGGCACAGGCCACAGCCGCCAACAGGATGGTCTTTCGCATCATCACCTCATGCGGGCGTGGTATGCCCGACGGTGGTGATGTTCCGGATTAATCCGCGCTGAAACTACGTTGGGATTTGTTCCGGATGTGAAAAAGCCCGCTCGGCGGCGGGCTTTTCAGGTCGGCGGCGGGATCAGTGCAGCGCGCCTTCGGGGGCGTCGTCGGCCGCGATGGCTGGATATGCGGCGGCGAGTTCGCCGGTCAGTGTCCAGTAGCGGCCGAGCACCACGGCCAGCTCGGAGGGTGTGCGCGCAGGATCGGTGATGTCATAGACGGTCGGATACGGGTGCCCGGTCACCATGCCCCGGGCATTGGCTTCATCGACCAGGGCCTGCACGCGATCGGCATCGCGGCCGCTGAAGGTGCCGGTATCGGAATCCCATGCGAATTCGAGCGGGCCGTCATGCGGCACGATCGGTTCGAGTTTGATCTCACGGAACATAGTTGTAGAGCAGCCCCACCACAAGGTTGACCATTTCCCGGTCTGCGGCCAGCGCGCGCTGCAGGCTCCGGGAATCTCCTCCCAGCACGTCTTCGATGGCCATGGTCATCACTTCCAGGGCCCCGTGCTTGCCTAGATACGTCATTCCGGGGCCGCTGTAAATACGCCCCTGGTAGGGGCTGGCGTATTTGTCCTCCTGCGCCACTTCCCGCGCGCTGTAGCTGGATCGGGGAATGAGGTCGCGCAGCCGCCGGATGGGCTGGCCCTGGGTGCGGCGCTGGTGCAGATCCTGGAAGAAGCCGTCAAGCGCCGGCATGGCCTGCTGCAGGCGGTGGGTGTACTCATGAACGGCGGATGACAGGTTCCGGAGTTTGATTTCGCCCATGCCGCTGGGCCAGCCTTTATACCAGGCGCGGCCGTCGGCGTATTTGACGGTCAGCGGGCCGAGACGGTCGGTGTGGCGAACCCATTCGGCCGGGAAGAGGCGTGAGGCGCTGTCGAGGATGGCGGCGCCGCGGCCGCCGCTTTGTGTTTTGGCGGCAATGCCCATTTCGCGGACGCGTTTCAGGTCGTCGCCCAGCAGTTGGGGAAACTGGCTTTCGATCGCAATTCCGCTGCCGGCCGCTTTTTTGACCAGGTCATCGACCTTGGCCGCGCCGAAGGCGATCATTTCATCAAGGCTGCGCGGTTTCAGGGCGGCGGCTCGCGGCGGCCGCGGACGGGGCTCAGGTTTTCCGGGTGGCGGCGGCGGGAGTTTTTTGACGCGCTTGAGGACTGACCGCAGCGGTGTGCGGATCATGCCTTGCCGCAGGTTGCCGGCCTCGAAAATTTCGAGCTTGCCGCGGCCGAGGACGCCGAGCCGTTGTTCCGGGCTGAGCCGCGCCAGGGCCTGCATCGGGGTTTCCTTGCCGGCGCGATCGGCTTCGGTGATTTCGGACTCGAAGGCCATGACGATGAAGCTGAGGGTGTTGGGGTGCGCGGGCCAGGGTGTGCGGGCGCGGTCGGGGTAGACGCCGGGGCCGAGGCCGTAGAGGTTCTGGGTGGAGAGCAGATCGCAGATGTCGGGCGCGGGGTGCGCTGGGCTCAGCAGGTAGCGCCAGCCGGCGAATCCGGGTGTGCCCTCCCCGCCTTTCATGTAGGCCTCGCCGTGGGCACGGTTGATTTCTGTGCGCATCAGGCGCATGGCGTTGTCCATGGGGTTGCCGGGGCCGGTCATGAGCTGGCTGGTGACGTTGGCACCCAGCGCAGGCGCGTTGGCGGCGTTGATCTTGTCGGTGACTTCGATCGGGACCGGGCGGCCGCGCAGCAGCAGCTCGCGTGCGGCCTGTTGGGCACTGTGGCCCTGGATGACGGCCTGTTCGATGGTGTTGACGATGCGGTCGCGGGCGCCGCGGTCGAGGCGCCAGATGCGGTCGGAGAGTTGCAGGCCGTCTTCGGCGATGAAGTTGCGGACGAATTCGAGGGCTTCGGTGGCGACGCGCATGCCGGCATCCGGTGTGAGTGTGCCGGTGGCGCTGACATACGGGCCGGTACCGAGGTTGGCGGCCCGCAGCAGGCTGGTCTGCAGCAGCTGGTCGCGCAGTTCGGCGAGGCGCGCGAGTTCGCCCTGGATCTGGGCCAGGGCGCTGCGCAGTTCGGCCAGCGCGAGGTTGCCGTCCGGGCCGGCGTGGATGGCGATGCGGGCGCTGATGTCGGCGGCGGCCTGGCGGTAGATGCGTTCGACGCCGCGCAGGGATTCGGCGTCGAGCTGCTCGACAGCACGGTGTGCGGCGAGTGTGGCGCGCTTGAGGGTGGCCTGGGTGGCCAGGCGGTCGGGCATGGTTATTTGTTGGTGATGGTGGTGGCGCTCTCGTCCTTGCGTCCGTTGCCGGGGGTGATCTTGATCCTCGGCGTGCCGCGCGGGCTGATGTTGTCGTCTTCGGGGTACGGGTCGTAATTCTTGAGTTCGAATTCCCTGCGCTGGCGCACGTTGGCGGCGTCGTAGCCCAGCTCTTCCCAGACGAGGCCTTCGGGCAGTCCGAGTGCTTTGAGCTTGAGGGCGCGATCGGCGGCCTGGTTGGGGGTTTCGGTGCGGCGTTCGGCAAAGCCGATGTAGAACTCTTCAGCGTCGGGGTTGATGCCTTTGAGGGCGAGCTGCAGGCGGAACCCGGCTTCGTAGACGAATGAGAGGGTGTCCTGCAGGCCGTCGATTTCGTCGTAGTAGTCGGTTTTGAGGTCGTCGAGGATGTCGCGGGTGAGGTCTTTGCTGTAGCCCATCATGCCTTTCGGCAGCGGGCCACCGGCGAAGAAGGTATCCAGCAAATGCACGACGTCGCCGATCTGGTCGAGGTTGGCGTCGCCCTGGATGGCTTCGGTGGATCCCTTTTTGTTGGTGAAAAAATCGGTGGTGATTTCGCCCTGGTCTTTTTCGACCTGGGATCGATAGGCTTCGATTTCCTGGGTGCTGGCGCCTTCGAGGGTGTGGCGCAGCCGCAGTGGCGCGCGGGTGCGGCGGCGGATGACGAGGTCTTCTTCGGTCATTTGCAGTTTGCGCCAGGTGGTGCGGCTGGCATCGAGGAAGGGACGGCCGAGGGAGCCCATGTCGTCGTAGTTGTCGGGGTCGAGCCGCGCGAGGAAGAGGCGCCAGAGCGGGAACTTGGCGATTTCGCGTCCGCTGTAGAGTTCGTACTGGATGTAGGCTTCGCGCGCGTCCTTGAAGCGGCCGTGTTCGTCGACGTTGGGGAGGATGGTGTCGCTGGGCATGCGGATGGCGGCGGCGATGTCGAGGCTTCCGGTGGCCGGGACCCATTGCAGCGGAAGGTTGCCTTCCATGACGAAGCCGCGGGCGTCGCTGCGCAGTTTTTCGATGCGGTTGAGTTGCAGCCGGCGCCCGAAGCTGACCCATTCCCGGGTGAGGACTTTGCTGTCTTCGGCCTGTTGCATGATGAGACCGCCGCGGGTGATGTCGCGCGCGACGCGGCCGTGGATGCGTTTGACGCGGCCGTCGAGCCGGTCCATTTCGCGGATGTCGAGGATGGCCTGGCGGATCTCGGGGTCAACCCACATCACGCGGTAGAGGTATTTGAGCTGGTTCTCCGGTGTGGTGCGGTTGCCGATTTCACCGGCCTTGTTGCCAGCGGTGGCCTGCAGGTTGGGGATGAGGCCGCGCAGTCCGCTGAGGATCGGGGTGATGGCTTTCTGGAGCAGGTTCATGGTTTACCTCGGGTCATTTTCAGTGCCAGGGAGTTTTCGAGGGCAACGGCGACGTTGACCAGTTTGCGCGGCCGCGGTGGACCTTCGACGAGGACGCCGGTGACATTGCGCCAGCCGTCGATGAGCCCCAGTTGCGTGAGTTCCCGGATCTGCGGCAGGAGGTCCGGGCAGTGTTTGTGTACGGCGGCGCGCATGTTTTCGGCATGGGCGCGCTGCGCGGGGGTGAGTTGTTCGCTCATGCTGCGGCCTGCGCCGGCAGCCGCGGGGCCTGCCCGAGCAGCTGTTCGCGGGTCTGGGTGCGGACGGAGATGGCGGTCGGGGTGTCGATGACGCCGCGGGTGACCTGGGCCCAGACGGCGGCCATGGCGGCGTCGAACAGGTCGTCGCCGATCTTGGGGTCGACCATTTTGTAGCTGGCGTAGCTGGCTTTTGTGGGCGTGGCCTTGATGTTGACGAGCTGGCGGATGAAGGCTGTCCAGTCGGGGCCGGCTTTGCCGCCGTTCTGCGCGGAGCTGAGCTGGATGACGTTGCGGCCGACCTGGCCGAGGATGTCTTCCATGTCGGCGTCGAAGTAAGGGATGGCGGCCCGGCCGTTGTGGAATATGGATCTGAGGGCGCTGGCCATGCTGTGTTTGACCATGCCTTCGAATCGCAGGGGCTGGAATGCCCAGTCCTGCCAGGCGCTGCCGGTGCTTTGTCCGTCGGCGATGCTGCGGCGATCTACGGAGGTCAGGCCTGCGGCGTAGAGCCGGTCGTTGAGGCTGGTGAGCATGCCGACGCCATAGGCGTCGCCGATGGCGTATTCGGGCCGGAAGTAGTCCCAGAAGGCGTACAGGTCCATTTCGATCAGTTTGTCGTCGGTGCCGGCGGGCCAGGTGTGCACGAACGGGAAGGTGGTGAAGTTGCCGATCTGTTCGGTGACGACCAGGGCGGATTTGGATGCTGTGGGGCTTTCGCCGTGGCCGGTGTGGTCGTAGCCGAAGGCGATGATGCCGCGTTTTTTGTAGCGGTCGCCGGGCATCGGTTCGGCGATCGCGAGGTGGGCTTTGAGGCCGATGGTCAGGGCCTGGCGCACGGCGCGTTCGTGTATGTGGTTGGCGGCGGCGACGTTTTTGCAGAGGTACTGGCGGATCCATTCGGCTGCGGGCAGTTGTCCGCGCAGGCTGAGGACGAAGTCGCGGTTGAGGATGCCGAGTTCGATGCCCATGTAGACGTTGACGACGGGCAGGATGTGGTATTCGCCGCTGTTGATGAGCCGCTGCAGGGTGTCGGCGCCTTTGAAGACGCCGGAGATCCGCACGCTGGGCTTGAAGGAGGCGTCGCGCGGGGCACCCATGCGGCCGGATCCGCCGAGCATGGGCAGGAAGCGTGAGAGCAGCCGCTCCTGGGGCATGTCGTCGGTTTCTTCGAGGGAGGCGATGCTGAGGGCGTCGCCGTCGATCTGGGACATGATGCCGTAGGCCTGGGCTTTGGAGCGGTTGACGAATTCGTAGCCTGAGTCGGTGAGTTGTTCGCGTCCGCTTTTCCAGTTGACGTAGGCGCGCAGGATTTCGGAGCGGCGGATGGCTTCGCCGTGATACGCGAGGTTGGTCAGGGACTGCTGCAGCCGCGGGGCGACGATGCCCTCTTCCTGGTATGGCTGGGTGGCGAGTTTTTTCAGGCAGTAGAGTTCTTTGATCGAGGTCTTCCGGGTGCGGCGCGCGGAGAAATCGACGGTGTTGGGGTGCGCATCCATTTCCATGCACTTGAGGATCTGCATGGGGTCGAGCTCGACGTTGTGGATGTGTTTGTGCCAGAGGGCATGGTCGTCCTTGAATCGCAGCAGTTCGCGTTCTGCGCGGATGGAGAGTTTGACCCGGTCTCCGGAGGACAGGCGCAGGCTCATTTCGCGGAGGCCTCGGCGGCGCCGGTGTCGGCGTTGTATTCGAGGAGCACCGGGTCGCGGTCGGTTTCCTTGCGGCCGCGATCGACCATGCCGGCGATGCGCTCGAGCGCCTGGGTCTGGCGCTGCTGGAATTCGAGGAGGTTGTCGCGCGCGGCTTCGGTGGCGGCGAAGCGGCCCATGTCGTCATTCTGCTGGTCGATGACTTTGACGGTCATGCCCATGTCGGCCAGGGAGTAGTTGTTGCGGGACATCAGTTCGCCGAGGGGTTTGAACAGAGGGTGCGCCTGGATGTCCTGGATGATTTTGTTTTGCTTGGTTTCTGGATCGAAATACTCGGCGATGATCATCACGCCTTCTTTGTCGGTGTAGTACTGCGGCGCGGTGATCTTGACGCCGTCGGCGATGATGGTCTGCAGGATCTGCTGCAGGACGGTGAACACGGCGGCCTGGAAGTTGGAGTGCAGGCCCTGCAGTTTTTTCGGGTCGCGCTGGTCGAATGCGGCGTGGTGCAGCAGGAAGGTTTCGGTCTGTTTGATGCACGCGGGCTGTGATTTGCACCAGGTGCGATCGACTTCGCAGCTGCTGCAGAAGCTGTAGCTGTCGGGTTTGGCCGGGTAGTAGGTGGCGACTTTCGCGTGCATGCCTGTTTTCATGGCGTTGAAGCGGGTGCGGCGTGCTTCGTCCGGGGTCGGGTGCCCTTCCAGGTTCTTGGCTGTGGCGATTTTGCCCTCTTCCGTTTTCGGGCCGGTGGCGTTCTGCCAGGCTTTCTGCAGGGCGCGGTCCCAGCCGGACTGGGGGGTCTCCTGGCCGCAGTCCGGGCAGTCGCCGAAATACGTGAACGGGTGGTGTTCCTGGTCCGGGTTGTCTTCGGTCCGCGCCGGCTCGGCGTCAAAGGTCCGCCTGCAGGGTTTGCAGTGGAAGTTGACGCTGGCCCGGGGTTTGTGGGGGTCGAATTTCGGCATGCTGGGATTCTCGGCCGCAGGTGAGGAACAAACCACTATGGGAAAACGGCCAGACTCGGGCGGTTCATAGTTGCGCAAGAACGGTCGTGGTTGTGAACCCCGGCGATTCACACTCGGCGGCGGGCTACCGGCGGTAAAATTTCCGGATGAAAAAAACCGCGGTGATCTATGGCCGGGTCAGCAGCGTGGCCCAGGCGGAGGAGGAGTTGCCGATCGAGGGGCAGATCGAGGCCTGCCGGCGGGAGGCGCTGCAGCTGGGGGCGACGGTGTTGCGCGAGTTCATTGATGCGGGGATCTCGGGGCGCTCCGCGGATCACCGGCCGGCTTTCCTGGAGGCGATCGGGTTCTGCAAGGATCATCAGGTGGATCTGTTCATCACCTGGAGCACTTCGCGGTTCGCGCGCAACCGGATCGAGGCGCCGGCCTACAAGCTGAAGCTGAAGCGGCATGGGACGAATGTGGTTTTCGTCAGCAACAAGATCGACAACTCGACGAAGGAAGGCTGGATGATGGAGGGCATCCTGGAGCTGTGGGATGACTTCCAGAGCCGCACGATCGCGGAGGATACGTCGCGCAGCATGCGGAAGAATGCCGAGGATGGTTTCTTCAACGGCGGGCCGGTGCCTTTTGGTTATCGCTCTGTGCCCGTCGGGAAGCGGCGCAAGCTGGAGGTTGTTGAGCACGAGGCGGCGATCGTGCGCGAGGTTTTTCGGATGTATGTCGAGGGGCACGGTGCGAAGTCGATCGCGATGTCGATGAATGCGCGCGGCTGGCAGCGCCGGCGCGCGCCATGGAGCAAGGCCTCGGCCGAGTGGACGTTGAAGAACTGGGTTTACGCCGGGTATCTCGTCTACAGCCGGCATTCAAATGCGGACCGGTTCGATCGTGATCAGTCGCAGTGGATCAAGACCCTCGCCCATCAACCGATCATCGAGGAGGCTCTATTCATGGAAGTTCAGAAACGCGTCAGCGCCCGTGCATCGGGCACCGGCAAGGGAAGCCCGCTGAGCACCCATCTGTTCACCGGCATGCTGAAGTGTGGTGCCTGCGGTGGCGCGATGACGATCGAGACCGCCACCGGCCGCAGCAAGACCTACAGCTACTACAACTGCATGAAGAGCATGAAGGGCGCCGGCTGCAGCTCGCGGCGGATCCCCGCCCGCGATTTCGATCAATGGATGGTCGATTACATCGTCACCCAGGTGATGAGCCACGACAATCTGCGGAAGATCGCCGGCGACGTGCATAACACGGTCGTAGACTGGGCCCGCTCCAGGGAAGAGCAGCGGGCGGCGATGGTCGCCGAGCTGCGCGAGATCGAGGCCCGCCGGCTGAAGCTCTACGATCTGATGGAAACCACTGAGAAAAGCGCCCTGAACCTGGGTGACCTCTCCCCCCGCCTGCGGGATCTGAACGCCAGAACGCGGCGCCTGGAGGTCTCCCTGACGGATCTGGAGAACATCGAGCCGCCCCAGGTCACCGTGGACGAGGCTGACCTCGATTCAGTCCGGGATTTCGTCCGCGAGATCATCACCACATCCGATAACCCGCGGAAAGTAAGGGAATTCCTGTCCGGATTTGTCGAGCGGATCACCATCCGCGACGACGGCGCCGAGATCGAGTTCCGGCGCGACCGCCTGGTCACCGCTAATGCCACGGAAACGGTTCACAGCAAAAAAGTCTGGGGTGGCTGATGGGACTCGAACCCACGACAACCGGAATCACAATCCGGGACTCTACCAACTGAGCTACAGCCACCACTGAAACCGCTACTGTCCGCACCGCGAATCTGGCGCGCCCGGCGGGACTCGAACCCACAACCCCCGGCTTAGAAGGCCGGTGCTCTATCCGGTTGAGCTACGGGCACAAATAACCGGCGGGGATGCCGGGAAAACCCGCCATAAACCGAAGGCGCGTAATATACTCCCCACCCTGCTTGAGCGTCAATTAAACAGGCTTAACTGCGTCCGCCGGCTGGCTTGCGGGGGGTATCGAATTCTGATATTAAATGCTCTTTTTTTGAGCGCACAAGGTTCCTCATGGCTACCGAAATACTGAAAAACTTCCCGGCCTACAAGCCAAAGGGAAAAGAGGAATACATGAATGCGCGGCAACTAGCGCACTTCAGGAAAATGCTGGAGGAAATGAAGCAGGGGCTTTCCCAGGATATCGATCGTACAGTCCATACGATGCAGGACGAAGCAACGATCTTCGCCGACCCCAACGACCGGGCCAGCCAGGAATCCGACATGTCTCTGGAATTGCGCAACCGTGACAGGGAGCGCAAGCTGATCAAGAAAATTGACGAGACGATAAGCCGCATCGTTGCCAAGGATTATGGGTATTGCGATTCTTGCGGCGTGGAAATCGGCCTCAAGCGCCTGGAGGCCCGTCCGACGGCTACTCTCTGCATCGACTGCAAAACACTGGACGAACTGCGCGAGCGTCAGGTCGCAAAATAGCAACAGAAACGGAATGCGGTTAGCTAAAAAGAAAGAGGGGGCCGCGGCCCCCTCTTTCTTTTGCAGTGCTGATGCACTGGCGGCGACTCAAGCCAACTACTGCACCTGCTCCGGCTGCTGCTCTGTCGATGCTGCGCCAACAGCCTTCATCGATAGACGCAGACGCCCTTTCTCATCGGCCTCAAGCACCTTGACGCGTACCGTCTGACCTTCCTTGAGATGGTCTGCAACGCTGTTGACCCTCTCGTTGGCGATTTGCGAGATGTGCAGCAGACCGTCACGACCGGGAAGCACGCTGACAATTGCACCGAAATCCAGCAGTTTGAGGACAGTGCCCTCATAAATCCGGCCGACCTCGACATCCGCCGTCAGTTCCTCGATGCGCTTGCGCGCGTTTTCGCCACCTTCGGAAGATACGCAGGCAATGGTCACGCTACCGTCGTCCTGAATATCGATCGTTGTGCCTGTTTCCTCGGTTATCGCGCGGATGACTGCCCCGCCCTTACCGATGACGTCGCGAATTTTCTCGGGCTTGATCTTCATTGTGATCATGCGCGGAGCCCATGCCGATAGCTCCGTGCGCGGTGCATCGATTGCAGTGCGCATTTTCTCCAGGATGTGCAGCCGGCCTTCACGTGCTTGAATCAGCGCGGCATGCATGATTTCCTTGGTGATGCCGGTAATCTTGATGTCCATCTGCAAAGCGGTAACGCCATTCTCGGTTCCAGCAACCTTGAAGTCCATGTCGCCCAGGTGATCTTCGTCACCGAGGATGTCCGAGAGCACGGCGAAACGGTTACCTTCCTTTATCAGGCCCATCGCAATGCCAGCGACCTGAGCTTTCAACGGCACGCCGGCATCCATCAGCGACAGACAACCGCCGCAAACAGACGCCATGGAGCTTGAGCCGTTCGATTCCGTGATTTCTGAAACGACGCGGATGGAATAAGCAAACTCCTCAGCAGTGGGCAGTACCGCGATGAGCGCGCGCTTCGCCAGGCGGCCATGACCGATTTCGCGGCGCTTCGGCGTGCCGACACGGCCAGTTTCGCCCGTGCTGTAAGGAGGGAAGTTGTAATGCAGCATGAAACGGTCACGATATTCGCCCTGCAGCGCATCGACGATCTGCTCATCACGCGAGGTGCCCAGGGTCGCGACGACGATAGCCTGCGTTTCACCGCGAGTAAACAGGGCAGAGCCGTGAGTCCGCGGCAGTATGCCGGTGCGGATGGTGATCGGACGAACGGTACGTGTGTCGCGGCCGTCAATGCGTGGCTCGCCATCGAGAATCTGGTTGCGAACGATCTTGGCCTCAAGATTGCCCAGTTCGCTCTTGACCGCATTGATCAGATCGGCTGAGGCATCTGCCGGCAGAAGCTCCGCAACCACTTTCTGGGTGATTTCCTTGACACGTACAGTGCGTTCCTGCTTCTGCTTGATCTGGTAGGCGGCACGCAGCTCGGATTCCACAAGTTCCGCCATGCGCGCGATCAGTTGGTCATCCTTCACAGGTGGCTGCCAGTTGTACTCAGGCACACCGATCTCATCGACCATCTCATTGATCGCCGCGATGACCACCTGCATCTGCTCGTGACCAAAGACTACTGCACCCAGCATGACATCCTCAGGCAGCTGCTGCGCCTCGGATTCAACCATCAGGACGGCCTGTTCGGTTCCTGCCACAACGAGATCCAGTTGCGAGGTTTTGAGCTCCGTCGCAGTCGGATTGAGGATGTATTGTCCGTTGGCATAGGCTACCCGTGCGGCGCCGATCGGACCTGCAAAGGGCACACCGGACAATGCGAGAGCCGCGGATGCGCCGACCATTGCCGGAATATCAGAATCGATCTCACTGTTGGACGACATCACTGTCGCTACAATCTGGAGCTCGTTGTAAAACCCTTCGGGAAACAGCGGACGAATGGGGCGATCGATGAGGCGGCAAGTCAGGATTTCCTTTTCCGACGGTCGGCCTTCACGCCGGAAAAAGCCGCCCGGTATTTTGCCGGCAGCATAGGTCCGTTCCTGGTAATCAACCGTCATCGGGAAAAAATCCTGTCCCGGCCTGGCGTTGCGTGCCGCCACCGCGGTGACCAAGACTACCGTGTCCTCCATCGTGACAAGTACCGCACCAGATGCCTGGCGTGCAATTTCGCCCGTCTCCAGCGTCAACTGGTGGCGGCCCCACATCAAGGTTTTCTTTACCGGATTCAAAATAGTTTTCCTTTTCTCTTTACTCAGCTCAAAAACAAAAAGACCGCACACGCGGTCTTCTGTAGGATCAATACGTGCTACGCGCCGGCGCACCTCAGCGCCGGCTTGGCAACAGCCAGGCATCGTGCTGTTTGTGCGCGAGTTCTGGCATTGCGGGCCTGCATGCTGCCCTGCTTACCTGCGAAGGCCAAGACGCTCGATCAACGCCTTGTACTGCTCGGCTTTGGTTCTCTTCAGATAATCCAGCAGCTTCCGGCGCCTGCTGACCATGCGTAACAGCCCGCGACGGGAATGATGGTCTTTGGCGTGGGCCTTGAAATGTTCGGTCAGGTCAGTGATTCGTGCAGTCAGCAGTGCCACCTGAACTTCGGGCGAGCCGGTGTCACCCTTAGCACGCTGGAAGTCCTGTAGAACCTGCGCCTTTTGGGCAATCGTTACAGCCATGTTTCTATCCTATCTTCGACGAAAAACGCGATATTTTACTCTTTAACTTCCGTATTACTCAAGTTCTTTTGTCTTGAAACAGCCATTACTGCACGTGCGAGCAAACGCCGCGCAAGCAGCCTGCCCCCGGATACTTCGCCCACACCCACAAACCCTTCGGTTGCCGCGTAAAGCCTGAACAAGCCGAAAAGCTCCGAGCCGCACAATTGCACTTCTTGCCCCATCAGCATTTGTCTTGCCTGTTCGGCCTCAAGATCCAGTCTGGGCAGGCCAGCAGCAAAAGTATCGACCGGGAGCAGCTTCCCCCGTCTGGACTGTAAATCCATGGCTTCCAGTTCCTTGATGTCCAGCGCAGAGGTCAACGCCAGCGGGCCCGCACCTTCTCGCGTCAAGGCCGTGAGATGTGCCCCACAACCCAAGGCCTTGCCGATATCTTCCGCAAGCACCCGGATGTAGGTCCCTTTGCTGCACGACACCCGAATAATTAAATAATTATCTTTAAAATCAATAAGTTGTATTTCATTTATAATAATGATTCTAGGTTTTCGATCAATCGTCTGACCGGACCTGGCGTAGGCATACAAGGGCTTTCCACCCACCTTGATGGCTGCATACATGGGCGGAATCTGTTCCTGCTGTCCCTGAAATTGCTTCAGGACGGATTCAATCTGCGACAAGGTCACGGCAACTGCCGATTCCACGACAGTCTCACCCTCCGCATCGCCTGTCGTTGTGATGATTCCCAGGCGCAAGGTGGCCAGATAAAGCTTGTCGGCATCAAGCAGGAACTGCGTGAATTTGGTGGCTTCCCCAAAACCAAGCGGCAGCAACCCGTCCGCCATAGGATCCAGGGTGCCGGTATGCCCGGCCTTCCTGGCTTGGAGGAGCCATTTTGTCCGAGAGACCGCCTGCTGCGATGACAGGCCACGGGGCTTGTTGAGCAGCAAAACACCGTCAATCGCACTACGCCCGGCAGTTGCCGATGTCACGGCTCTTCTTTTTCCTGCGCCTCGCCAACAGCTTCGTCAATGAGCCGCGAGAGCCTCATGCCACGCTCGACCGACACGTCATAATGGAAATGCAACTGCGGAACGGTGCGCAACTTGATCCTCTTCGCGAGAATGCTTCGAACGAAGCCTGCGGCATGCTCTAGCGCGCGGGCGGCCGCCTCCTGCTGCGCGGGCTCACCAAGAACGGTGAAAAACACCTTGGCATGCGCATTGTCTCTGGAAACCTCGACATCGGTGATCGTGACCAGCGAAACGCGAGGGTCTTTGATCTCCAGGCGGATGATGTCGGACAATTCCCGCTGGATCTGGTCGGCAATCCGCTGTCCGCGGGAAAACTCTTTAGGCATGGATCTCTCGTTCTGCAGCCAGCATGCAACCGGCCACGCAATGCGTTCGAGCGCGCTCTATAGCGTTCTTGCCACCTCAACGACCTCGAAGACTTCCAACTGGTCGCCTTCCTTGATGTCGTTGAAATTTTTCAGTGACAAGCCGCATTCAAAGCCGGCTTTGACTTCACGCACGTCATCCTTGAAGCGTTTGAGCGAATCAAGCTCGCCCTCATGTATCACGACGTTTTCACGAAGCACCCGGATCCTGGACCCGCGGCGGATAAGCCCCTCGAGCACGTAACAGCCCGCGACGGCACCAACCTTGGAAATCCGGAAAACCTGGCGAATCTCGACCAGGCCAACGGCGTTTTCCTTGCGTTCCGGGGAGAGCATGCCGGTAAGGGCTGCCGTGATCTCGTCGACCGCGTCATAAATTACGTTGTAGTAACGGATATCGACGCCATTGCCTTCGGCAAGCTTGCGCGCCATGCCGTCGGCCCTGGTATTGAAGCCGATGATGACCGCTTTCGAGGCAAGCGCCAGGTTGACGTCGGATTCCGTAATGCCGCCGACTGCCGCGTGCACAATATTCACTTTGACTTCATTGGTCGACAATTTGCCCAGCGCGTGCGCGAGCCCTTCAAACGACCCCTGCACGTCGGCCTTGATGATCAGCGAAAGCGTCTTGACCTCGCCCTCGCCCATCTGCTCAAACATGTTTTCGAGCTTGGCTGCCTGCTGTTTTGCCAATTTCACGTCACGATATTTGCCTTGGCGGAACAGCGCGATTTCGCGGGCCTTGCGCTCGTCGCCCAGCACCATGACTTCCGCGCCGGCTGCCGGGACATCAGACAGGCCTAGCACCTCGACCGGAATTGAAGGGCCTGCGGATTCTATGTTCTTTCCGGCTTCATCCATCAACGCGCGGACACGTCCGAACACAGCGCCCGCCAGAACGATATCCCCCCGCTTCAGCGTACCTGACTGCACCAATATCGTCGCAACCGGACCACGCCCCTTGTCGAGGCGGGATTCCACGACAATGCCCTTCGCAGGCGCATCGCGCGGCGCCTTCAACTCGAGCACTTCCGCCTGCAGCAGAACACCTTCCAGGAGGCTGTCGATACCTTGACCCGTCTTGGCTGAAACCTCAACGAACATGGTGTCGCCTCCCCATTCCTCCGGAACCACTTGATGCGCGGCAAGATCCTGCTTGACACGTTCCGGGTTGGCCTCAGGCTTGTCGATCTTGTTGAGCGCGACGACCATAGGCACATTGCCGGCCTTCGCATGGTGAATGGCCTCGGCCGTTTGCGGCATCACGCCGTCGTCGGCAGCAACCACCAGGATTACCAGGTCGGTGATCTTCGCACCACGGGCGCGCATTGCGGTGAACGCTTCGTGACCTGGGGTATCCAGGAAGGTGATCATGCCGCGCGGAGTTTCCACATGGTAAGCCCCTATATGCTGTGTAATTCCCCCGGCCTCGCCGGTTGCAACACGGGTGGCGCGGATGTGGTCGAGCAGCGATGTCTTGCCGTGGTCCACATGCCCCATCACCGTCACCACCGGAGCGCGCGGCTCAGACTTGATCTCCATATGCGCGGCCGATTCAGCAAGAAAGGCATCGGGTTCATCAAGCTTGGCGCGCTTGGCCGTATGCCCCAGTTCCTCCACGAGAATGATTGCGGTGTCCTGGTCAAGCACTTGGTTGATGGTGGCCATGGTGCCAAGTTTCATCAGCGTCTTGATGACTTCTGCGGCCTTTATCGACATCTTGTGCGCCAGATCGGCAACAGTGATCGTCTCGGGAATCAGCACTTCGCGCACAACGGGTTCGGTCGGCGCCATGAACCCGTGCTGCTGGTCGCCGTCCTGCTTGTGGCTGGTGCGATGGACCTTGCGTTCGCGCCATCCCAGGCCGCCCGACGCGTCGCCACGTGTTTTAATGCTGCGCTTGCGCGCGGTAGGATCCTGCCACACGACCTGCTTGACCGGCTTCTTGGCCGCCTTCTTGGTCTTGCTTGCGGCGTCCCCCGCGGGAACCGCCGGCTTGTGTATCGTGCCCTCGACCACAGGCTCCGCCGCAGGTGCGGCCGTTGCTGCCGCTTCGGCTTCTGGCTGGACAGTCTTCGTCACCGCCGCCTCCGCCGCCTCCGCCGCCACTTCGGCAGCGATCTGCGTTTTTTTGCGTTTCTCCTGCTTCTTGACGATGTCCTCGGCCTGCCGCGCTGCCAGTTCAGCCTGTTGCTTGGCTTCGGCTTCACGGGTCGCGAGTTCGGCAGCATCAATCACCGGTTTTGCGACAGGGAGTTCCTCGACCTTTTCAGGCTCGACGACGTCACGTTTAATCAAAACGCGCTTCTTGCGAACCTCGACCTGGATCGTCCGCGCCTTGCCCGTAGTCGCATCCGCTTTCTTGATTTCCGTGGTCTGGCGGCGCGTCAGGGTGATCTTCTGCTTGGACTCCTTGGCACCATGCGATTCCCGCAGATGATCGAGAAGCTGGGTCTTGTCTTTTTCCGTCAACGCCGCATCGCCGGTCAGCGCTTTATTGACGCCGGCTGCACGCAATTGTTCGAGCAGCAATTCGGTCTGTACGCCCAGTTCCTGGGCAAACTCTTTAACTTTTATCTGTGCCATTGCGGGTATTTTTATGTCTCAGGCGTTGGATTCGGCAAACCACGGCGCACGCGCAGCCATGATGAGGATTTTTACGCGTTCGGCGTCGAGACCTGTCAATTCGACAAGATCATCGGTTGCGAAATCGGCGAGATCGTCCTGCGTGGCAACACCCTTGGATGCCAGCATCCGCGCGGTTTCGTTGTCCATGCCTTCGACCTTCATCAGGTCTTCGATGTCGTGTTCAACTTTCTCTTCGCTGGCAATTGCCTGCGTCAGCAGTGCATTTCGCGCACGGCTGCGAAGCTCGTTGACAGTGGCTTCGTCAAAAGCCTCGATTTCCAACATCTCGTTAAGCGGCACGTAAGCCACTTCCTCCAGGGTGGAAAAACCTTCCTGGGCCAGGATGTCCGCGACTTCCTCATCGACATCGAGTTTTTCCATGAACTCGGACCTCGTGCGCGAAGTTTCCTCTTCGCTCTTTTTCTGCGCATCAACCTCGGTCATCAGGTTGATCTCCCAGCCGGTCAGCTCAGCCGCAAGCCGCACGTTCTGCCCGTTGCGTCCTATCGCCTGCGCCAGATTCTCCTCGTCGACAACGATATCCATGCTGTGCTTTTCTTCATCAACGACGATGCTGCTCACTTCCGCGGGCGCAAGCGCATTGATGACGAACTGCGCCGGATCCGCATTCCAGAGCACGATATCGACGCGTTCCTGCGCAAGTTCCGCAGTAACAGCCTGCACCCTCGATCCGCGCATGCCAACACAGGTGCCGATGGGATCGATTCTTGAGTCCTTGGAATGCACCGCAATCTTGGCGCGCGAGCCAGGATCACGGGCCGCCCCCTTGATCTCTAGCAGCCCTTCCTCGATCTCCGGAACCTCGAGCTCGAACAGCTTCGCAATGAACTCGGGTGCCGTACGCGACAGGATAAGGTGCGGGCCACGCGCCTGCCGGTCAACCTTCCAGACATAAGCCCGCACACGGTCACCCAGGCGAAGATTTTCCTTGGGAATCATCTGGTCACGCGGCAATACCGCCTCCAGGCGACCGGATTCGACGATCGCGTTGCCGCGCTCCATGCGCTTGATCACGCCGGTGACGAGGTGCTCGTTGCGCGCCAGAAAATCATTCAGGATCTGCTCGCGCTCGGCGTCGCGGATTTTCTGTACGATGACCTGCTTGGCGGTCTGAGCCCCGATGCGACCGACGTCCATGCCCTCCAGCGGTTCCTCGATGAATTCGCCCACCTCAGCTTCTGCATCCTCCTCCTGCGCCTCGTGCAGCTTGTACTGGAGGGAAGGAAATTCGATGTCCTCGTTCTTGACGATTTCCCAGCGGCGGAAAAACGAAAACTCGCCAGTAGTGCGGTCGATCGATGCGCGGATGTCCACATCTTCAGTGAATTTCTTCTTGGCCGCAGAAGCCAGTGCGAGTTCAAGCGCGGCAAAGACGATGTCCTTGTCGACGTTCTTTTCGCGCGCCAGCGCATCAACCAACAGCAGAATTTCACGACCCATGTTCCATCTCCCGCTCAGAGCGCCGGCACCAGCCGCGCCTTGTCCACATTGCCGAGGTCCAGCGACAGTACATGTCCGTCGACTTCCAGACCCACTTTTCCTTCATCCGCATCGCACAGCACGCCGACAAAATTACGCTGCCCTTCTACGGGAACCCTCAATTTCAACTTGGCTTTCTGCCCGGCAAACCGCGCGAAATCCCGCGCCGTGCGCAGCGGCCTGTCCAGCCCCGGCGACGAAACCTCCAGGCGCTCATATCCAACGTTCTCCACCGCAAAAAGCCGGCTGAGATGGTTGCTCACCAGCGCACAGTCATCGACGTTTATGCCGCCCGCTTTGTCGATGAAAACGCGCAACAGCGCCCCTTTTGCGGAACGTTCCAGTTCCACAAGCTCATAGCCCAATCCGGACAGCGTTTTATCGAGTAAACCCTGCAAATCCATGCAAAATACAGCGCCACAAACAAAAAAAGGGCGATCCGCCCATCCGTGTGTGCCGCCCAATCCTGTTTTACAGAACTTTGAAGTATAACAAAATTTTGCTATCCGTCCAATAAATGGCAACCTCACCACTCTGTCAGTAGAAAATTAATATTTCATTATTAATCATATAGTTAAGTGGCATTTTTGCAATGAGATCAATTTGATTTCAAGGCATCGCTTGCGACAGTCCAATGACTGTATATAATTACAGTCATGAAAACCAATGACCATACAAACGCCAGCGAAGCCCAGAGGGCGCTGACCCCGCGCCAAGTCGAGATCCTGCGGCTGATTGAAGCACACGTCGAGGAATCCGGCTTCCCGCCGACCCGCGCCGAAATCTGCAGTGCCATGGGCTTCAGTTCGCCCAATGCCGCGGAGACCCATCTTCGTGCCCTGGAACGCAAGGGCGTCATTGAGATGACCTCGGGCGCCTCGCGGGGAATCCGTCTGATGCAGCAGTTGCAGTCCACGCTGCCAGTCATCGGACGCGTAGCCGCGGGAAGCCCGATGCTCGCCGAGCAAAACGTGGAACAGCGCTATCGCGTCGATCCTGCTCTTTTCGAACCGGCTGCCGATTATCTGCTTCGCGTGCGCGGTATGAGCATGCGCGATGCCGGCATCCTCGAAGGCGATTTATTGGCTGTTCATCGCACTCCAAATTTCCGCTCCGGGCAGATTGTCGTGGCACGACTGCATGACGAAGTCACGGTCAAACGCATTCATCGCAACCGGAACATGGTGGAGCTTCTGCCGGAAAATCCCGAATTCCAGCCCATCATTGTCGACCTGAAGCGGGAACCCCTGGAAATCGAAGGCATCGCAGTCGGCGTGATCCGTAACGGCAAATGGTCGTAAAGCCGTGCAGCACCATCCGCTATCGCTGGATGAGATCCTGCGTCGCCTCGATATCTGGCGCGGACGCGGCTGCGCAGCAGTCAGATCCGACAGCGTCTCCACAGGCCACGCGGAACTCGATGCGGTGCTGCCAGGCGGCGGCTGGCACGCAGGCGCACTGACCGAAATCTTCGTCGAACGGCAGGGCATCGGCGAACTGCAACTGCTGATGCCTGCAGCTTCCCGGCTCACGCGCAAGGGACGCTGGCTGGCGCTGATAGCACCGCCTTACGTGCCCTATGCGCCGGCACTGGCTGCTTGCGGTGTTGATTTGCAGCATGTGCTGCTGCGCCCTGCAGGCAGCGCTGAACAGTCCTGGGCCTGCGAGCAGCTTCTGGAATCCGGACAATGCGGCATTGTGTTGATGTGGCCCGGAGCGGCCGAACAGAACGCCCTGCGCCGACTCCAGCACAAGACGAAAAACAGTAATGCCGTGACAGTGCTCTATCGCCCGCGACGGGCGCAGCCTTGCCCCACAGCAGCTTTGCGGCTGCATGTCAGCAAACGCGAAAGCCATGCGGTCGTGCACGTGCTGAAACGCGGCGGCAGCGGCGTTGCCAACCCCGTGCGCCTCGACCTGCAGGCGGCGCTGACCCGCAGAACCCCGGCCCTGGCGGAGCATTCCGCAACACTCGCGCTATTGCCGGCGCCGCTGCAGTCCGCACACTGAACTGACGGCGCAGCTGTCAGGGTGCGCAACAGCTGAACTGGAAACTGCATCATGAACGCCGGAGGCCGACCTCTCTGACGATGGATTTGGCCAGTCTCAGCCGCGATGCAGGACATCTGCTGGTCCTGCTGCGCGAGTGAATGTCGGGTACGGTCCTGCAGCAGCCGGTGACTGCAATCGAGCTTGTCTGCACCCGCCAGCGGACCCTGCTGGACAGGCTACGGGCACGGCTGGGCCCGGCAGTAGTCAACGGTCTGGAACAACGCATGGATCATCGCCCGGAGCGTGCATGGCATGCCTGCAGTCCCGAACCCGGCAGGCGAACGCAGGCAGCCATCCCGGCTTTGCTTGGAAAGCTGGCTATCGAGGGACTTCCACTGAAACGCAGCCCTCAGAGTGTGTAATCCAGCCCCATCACCTCGCGCACGTCGCGCAGCGTCTCCTGCGCCAGCTTGCGCGCCTTTTCGCAGCCATCCGCGATGATGTTGCGCACCAGAGTCGGATCGTCAAGGAAACGCTCGGCACGCTCGCGCATCGGCTTCTGCTCGGCAACGATCGCATCGATCACCGGCTGCTTGCACTCGAGACAGCCGATTCCGGCACTGCGGCAGCCCTCCTGCACCCATTTTTTCCTGTCGTCGTCGGAATACACCTGGTGGAGCAGCCACACCGGACACTTCTCGGGATCGCCCGGGTCCGTGCGCTTCACGCGCGCCGGATCGGTGGGCATGGTCTTCACTTTCCTTGCCACCTCTTCTGGACTTTCGCGAAGCGCGATGGTGTTGTTGTACGACTTGGACATTTTCTGCCCGTCCAGGCCGGGCATTTTCGCTGAATCGGTCAGCAGCGCCTGCGGCTCGGTCAGGATAACCTTGCCACCGCCCTCGATGTAGCCGAACAGACGCTCGCGGTCGCCCAGTGGCAGGTTCTGGGTTTCCTCAAGCAGCGCACGCGCGGCAGCCAGGGCATCGTCATTGCCTTTTTCCAGATAGTCGGTGCGCAACTTTCGATACAGCTTGCCGCGCTTTGCGCCGAGCTTCTTGATCGCGGATTCCGCCTTTTCCTCGAACCCGGGTTCACGCCCGAACACGTGATTAAAACGCCGCGCGATCTCGCGGGTGATCTCGACATGCGGCACCTGGTCTTCGCCAACCGGCACCAGGCTCGCGCGGTAGATCAGGATGTCGGCGCTCTGCAACAGCGGGTAACCCAGAAAGCCATACGTGGCCAAATCCTTTTCCGCCAGCCTCTCCTGCTGATCCTTGTAGGTCGGCACCCGTTCCAGCCAGGACAGCGGTGTAATCATCGACAGCAGCAGATGCAATTCTGCGTGTTCCGGTACCTTCGACTGTATGAACAGCGTGGCCTGCGCCGGATCGACGCCGGCTGCCAACCAGTCCACGACCATGTCCCAGGCGTGATCCTCGATCGTCGAGGGGTCATCGTAGTGCGTGGTCAGCGCATGCCAGTCGGCCACGAAAAAAAGGCACTGGTGCTCATGCTGGAGCTTGATCCAGTTTTTCAGCACACCGTGGTAATGGCCAAAATGCAGGGCGCCCGTGGGGCGCATGCCGGAAAGAACGCGGTTTTCAAACATGAAAGGGTCCGGAGATTGCGGGAGGTGGTAATGCGTTACCTGCAGAGCAATAAAAAAATAAATAAAAACAAATAGTTACAAGCATTGCTCAGCCAGGCAATAGCATCGCCAGACTGCGGATTTTAGCCGATGTGCCATGCCCGCATCCCAAGATGATGATTTTCCGAATCTTTTACAGGCCCAGCGGCGCCAGAGGACCCTTGCCGGCACGGACCAGCACAGGCGCCTCTCCGCTCAAATCGACCACCGTGGACGGCTCGATACCGCAGGAGCCGCCATCGAGCACCAGATCGACCTGGTGTTCGAGACGGTCGCGGATTTCCACTGCGTCGGTATGTGGCAGTTCATCACCTGGCAGCAGCAATGTGGAGGACAGGATCGGCTCTCCAAGTTCGGCGAGCAAGGCATCCACCACCGGGTGATCGGGAATCCGCAATCCTATGGTTCGCCGCTTCGGATGGTGCAGGCGTTTCGGCAGTTCGCGAGTCGCTTCAAGAATGAAAACATAGCTGCCGGGTGTCGCTGCCTTGAGCAAGCGGAACTGCTTGTTATCGACCCGGGCATAGGTGGACAACTCCGACAAGTCGCGGCACACCAATGTCAGGTGATGCTTGTCATCAACGCCACGGATCGCGCGTACCCGCTCCATCGCACCCTTGTCGCCGATATGGCAACCCAGCGCGTAACAGGAGTCTGTGGGATAAACAATGATGCCACCTGCGCGAATGATGTCTGCAGCGCGCCGGATCAGCCGCAGTTGAGGATTCTCCGGATGAATTGCAAAAAACTGCGACATACCGTGAAATTCGCTGCAGCGATCCGGTGGTCAGAACCCGGACCAGACGGGAGTGCAACCTGCCGGCAGTACCGGCACATTGCCGATATCTCGATAGCTTTCGCCCGGCCCGTGAAAATCCGAGCCTGCCGAAGCCCGCAGGCCATAGCGGCGGGCATAACGTGCCCAGGTCACAAACTCATCCGGCGCATGGGAACCGGTCACCACTTCGACGGCCGCCCCACCAAGCGCCACGAATTCTTCGAGCAGGCTCTCGCACTGCTGCTGGTTCAGCGGATAGCGTCCCGGGTGCGCCAGCACCGCCACTCCGCCGCTGCCGGCTATCCAGGTCAGCGCATCCTGGAGTCCTGCCCATTGGTGCGGCACGTAGCCGGGCTTGCCTGGTACCAGATAGCTGCGGAACACCGCATTCGTATCCCGTGCATGCCCGGTTTCGACCAGGTAGCGCGCGAAATGAGCACGGCTCACCAGTTCGGGATTCTTGGCATATCGTCGTGCGCCTTCCAGCGTGTCAGCGATGCCGGCGTCGGCCAGGCTTGCCGCGATGCGCTGAGCACGCTGCTCCCTGCCGGAGCGGATGCCCGCAAGTCCCTCGACCAGTGGCGCATGAGCGGGATCGATACACAGGCCGACGATATGCAGAGTCACCGACTCCCATTGAACCGAGATCTCCACGCCATTGATCAGTCGCAAACCCCAGGCCGCCGCGGCTTCGCGCGCAGCCGGAAGCCCGCCAACCTCATCGTGATCGGTCAGTGCCAGCATGTCGACGCCCCTTTGCAGGGCACGCTCCACGAGTGCTTCCGGACTCAGGATGCCATCGGAATACGTCGAGTGGCTGTGCAAATCTACTTTCATTAAAACCCAATAAAATCAATAAATTAGAAACCTGTAGTACATGATACCAAAGTGGTTCCGCCCTGCAAGCTTCGGACCGCAAATGCTGGCACTGCCGCAAAAGCGCAGCGCAAGCGGCGCGACGGTCAGCGCCACATCACGGGTAGTGAGCTGCGCGGACTGCACGTTGCGGAAACTGCAGGAACATCGCACACAACCGTCAGCCATTCGGTTCGCTGCACGCGCAGCGTTCCAGATCGGCATCTCAAGACCGTTCAGTTATACTGAATTCCAGTCGATTCCGCATTCATTGCCGAAATGAACAGGGCCCAGCGCATCGCATTAATAATCGCAGCAGTCAACCTGCTACTGATCGCGCTATTTCCCCCGATCGACCAGTATTCCATTGCTTCGGCCGCTACTCCCATATTTGCCGGCTTTCATTTTGCGTTCAGCATCCCGCCGCTGGCGCAGGTCAATGGCGACTTGTTGGCAATCGCCGTCCTGGTGGTGCTCTGCAACCTCGCTATTGCCTGGCTGCTGCTGCGCGAACGCCCGGCTGCCGAACGCCCGCGCAGGCTCGGACTGCAAAATGCTGCCCTGTTTTTCACCGGCGCCAACCTGGTACTGATGCTGCTGTTCCCGCCGATGGAGTCGGTGTTCGCACTGACCCGGGCCGCGATCCCGACCTTCGAGGGTTTCTATTTCATTTTTTCGCGCAAGCCCGCTCACGTGATCGTCGAGACGCTGCTGTACCTGGAAATCACGTTCATCCTGGCCAATGGCGCACTGCTGTGGCTGCTTTTCCGCGAGAGGCGGCCACCCAGCGCCGAAGAAGTGCGCGCCGCGATGCGGCAATTCACGCCGAGGTAAATGCCGGAGAATGGTGCAGGCGGCTTTGCGCCGGCACATGCTGGGAGAGGAATTCCATCTGATCTGCAAGAATGCGACGGTTCGTCAGGATCAGGTATTCGGCGCGGTTCGGGACATACGGCAGGTAGACCAGTTCCATTCCGGCGCCTTCGGGCGTCCGGTCGCTCTTGCGCTCATTGCAGGCACGGCAGGCTGTCACCACGTTCATCCAGGTATCGCGCCCGCCCTTGGAAAACGGCACGATATGGTCACGCGTGAGCCGCGCACTGGCAAAGCCCTGTGCGCAATAGGCGCAGATCTGGCGATCACGGTGAAACAGCTCGCGGTTGCTGAGCGGCGGCACCTGATTGAATGAACGCATCGCCATCGCCTTACCCTTGATGGCAATGATGCTCGCCCCACTGATCATGGATCGCTCGCCGGTCAGGCGGTTCAGGCCGCCATGCACGGTAAAGGCCTCCCGGCCGATACTCCAGGCAACCCGGTTCTTGGCATAGTAATAGCAGGCGTGCTGCCAACTGATCCACCGGTGCGGAATGCCATGGGTATCCAGCGTCAGGATCAGCGGAAAGAGGCTGACAGCAGCAGGGTCCTTCGATGTCAGGTAGTCGCCATCCATTGCGTAGGGGATTTCTCCAGTAATGAAGCATGCCCAGATACCCGGCAAAATTTACCAGATTTTTGAATCTTTGGAAGTTTTTGCCTTCCGGCTGGCTGGGAAGCGGCGTCCGCGGTATACTCCGCCCGCGTGATTTTCACTGTCCCTTTTCAACCTCCCCGATTGCCGCCGGCCCCGCTGTCACCCTGCCCGGCAGCCTGCACTGTGCGTCACCCGCACCATGATCCGGGGATTATCGTTGTTATCTTGCGACCAGTCATAGCGCCATGTCATTTGCCGACCTCAATCTGATCCCGGAAATCCAGCGCGCAGTCGCTGACGAAGGTTATACGGAACCGACGCCGATCCAGGCCAAGGCCATTCCCGCAGTGCTCGAGCGCCGCGACATCATGGGCTGTGCGCAGACGGGCACCGGCAAGACTGCCGGGTTTACGCTGCCCCTGCTCCAACTGCTTTCGCCGTATGCAAACTCCAGCCCCTCGCCTGCCCGCCATACCGTGCGTGCGCTGATCCTGACGCCGACCCGGGAACTGGCAGCGCAGGTCAGCGACAGTGTGAAAACCTACGGCAAGCACCTCAAGCTGCGATCCACCGTGGTCTATGGCGGCGTCGACATGCTGCCCCAGACAAAAGCCCTGCGTGAAGGCGTCGAAATTCTGGTGGCTACTCCCGGCCGGCTGCTCGACCATGTGCAGCAGAAAAGCGTGTCTCTCGGACAGGTTGAAATCCTGGTCCTCGATGAAGCTGACCGCATGTTGGATATGGGGTTTCTGCCCGATATCCGCCGCATCCTCGCCCTGCTGCCCGCGCAGCGCCAGAGCCTGCTCTTTTCTGCAACCTTCTCCGAGGACATCAAGAAGCTGGCCAACCAGATGCTGCGCAGTCCGACACTGATCGAAGTGGCACGGCGCAACGCACCGGCCGACCTCGTCGACCACCAGGTGTACGAGGTGGAAACTACACGCAAGCGTGCGCTGCTCGCCCATCTGATCCGCTCACGTGACATGAAACAGGTGCTGGTGTTCGTACGCATGAAGCGCGACTGCAACAAGCTGGCGCGCGAGCTTGTCCGCGACGGCATCAACGCCACGGCAATCCACAGTGACCGCACGCAGGGCGAGCGCGAACAGGCTCTGGCTGATTTCAAGGAGGGCCGCTCCACGGTGCTGGTCGCGACGGACATCGCTGCGCGGGGCATCGACATCGCCGAACTGCCTTTCGTGATCAATTACGAACTCCCGTACACGCCTGAGGATTATGTCCACCGTATCGGACGCACAGGACGCGCCGGCTTGACAGGTGAAGCCATTTCACTGGTCAGCGCTGAAGAGAACCGGCTTCTGGTCGAAATCGAGAAACTGCTCAAGCGCGCCATACCGCGCAAGGACGTTGAGGGCAACGATCCCGAGCAGACGCGGGAACGGCGGCCACGCCGCGAGGTCGCAGAAGAACCCGCCGCAGACGCAAAGCCGCGTCCGGCGCGCCGCCCACCGGCGCCGCCCAGGGTTGCCAGTGACGGCTTCGATTTCAGCAAACCTTACGAGCCCACGCCGTCTGCCGCAGCCGCGCCAGCCACGGAAAAACCCGCTTCGATCAAGCCGCGCGGCAGCAGGCCAACCGCAGCCCTCCTTGGCGGCTTCGCCGCAAAGGACCGGAAGTGACCGCTATCCCCGCATACTTGATCTACTAGTTCGTGGAATCGCTGTCTGCAGCAGAACTGCTGTATTTCTGCTTCATTATTTTCATTTCCTACGCCATTCGCGGCAGTGCCGGTTTCGGCGGCGTGACCGTCCCCCTGCTGGCCTGGATACTTTCACTCAAGACAGTGGTGCCGATGGTGACTTTCCTCGGCCTGGTGTCCTCTGCCGCCATCCTGCGTACCGACCTCCGGCATGTCGCCTGGCGCGACCTGTGGCGGATACTGCCCTCGACAATCGTCGGCGTGGCCATCGGTGTTTACTTCTTCAAGATCCTGGACGCAGAAACGCTTGCGCGAATATTGGGGGGCGTAGTATTGGCCTACGGCTGCCATGCGCTGATAGCCACCTGGCGGCCTCCGGGAAAGTTGCGCATTCCCATGGCTGCGGTCACGCCGGTGGCCGGATCCATCGCAGGATTTGTAGGCACGCTGTTCGGTTCAATGGCCGGTATGTTCTTTGCGATCTATCTCGACATGCTGCGCCACAGCCGCGAAGTTTTCCGGGCCACAGTCGCAGCGATCCTGTTCGCGCTGGGCATCTTGCGCGGCGGCGCCTACGTAATTGCCGGGGAGTTCACACGCGACGTGATGATCGCCTGTGCAGTGGCGCTGCCGGTAATGGCGCTCGGCGTCTTCGCCGGAGGACGCATACACGCCAACTTGAACGATATCGCCTTCAAGCGCCTGATCGCGCTGATCCTGATCGTCAGCGGCCTGCCACTACTGCTGCGCTGAACGCCGGCCCGACTGCTGGCTATAATCCGCCTTTCAGTTTTTTCCCAACAGAGACCGGCCTATGAAAATTCGTCTACTTGCCCCTGCGGAACTGCAGCATGCGCTGCACGACGGAAAGGAAATCGCCCTGCTCGACGTCCGCGAAGACGGCGAATTCGGAGAAGATCATCTCCTGTTCGCCACCCCGCTGCCCTACAGCAGGTTCGAACTCGGGATCGGCCCCCTGGTACCGCGCAAGAATGTGCGCATCGTGCTCTGTGACGACGGCGCATCCGGGATCGCCCAGCGCGCTGCTGCGCGGCTCGCGGCCATCGGGTACACCGACCTTTCGGTGCTCGACGGTGGCACGCGCAGTTGGAAAGCGGCAGGCTATCCTCTGTTCAAGGGCGTCAACGTACCAAGCAAGCTGTTCGGCGAACTTGTGGAGCACGCCTACAATACCCCGCGCATCACCGCGCAGGACCTCGTGAAAATGCGCGAAGCGGGAGAGGATTTCGCGCTTTTTGACGGCCGCCCGGTGCACGAGCATCACAAGATGACCATCCCGGGAAGCACCTGCTGCCCCAATGCCGAGCTGCCGTACCGCATTGCGAGCATGGTGAAGAACCCGACGACCCGGATCATCGTCAACTGCGCAGGCCGCACGCGCTCCATCCTCGGCGCGCAGACCCTGATCAATTTCGGTGTGCCCAATCCGGTGTATGCCCTGGAAAACGGTACCCAGGGCTGGTACCTGTCCGACCTGCAGCTGGAGTATGGATCCGCCCGCCAGTATCCGGATCAGGTCGACGCGGCAGCGCTGCCAATGCAGCAACAGGCGGCACAGGAGCTGATCAAACGTTTCGGCGTCCGGACCGCCGCCGCAAGTGAAGTCGCCGGCTGGCTGAACGACGAATCGCGCACAACCTACCTGTGCGATGTGCGTACCCCCGAAGAGTTCGCCGCGGGCTCCATTCCCGGCGCGCAGCACACTCCGGGCGGGCAACTGATCCAGGCCACCGACCAGTGGGTCGGCGTGCGCAACGCACGCATTGTCCTGATCGATGGTGGCGAGATGGTCCGCGCACCTGTGGTGGCCAGCTGGCTGCTGCAGCTGGGTTGCGACGCCTGCGTGCTCGAGGGCGGCGTCACCGCCAAGCTCGCCGCGAGGCCCCCCGAAATGCCGGCGCTGCCCGATCTGCAGACAGTCAATGCCGCAGAATTCCGGGCCATGCTGGAAAAAAAATCATGCACTGCTTTCGATGTCGGCCCGAGCATGGCGTACCGCAAGGCGCATGTCGCGGAGAGCCGCTGGAGCATACGCACGCGAATCGCGAAGGATGCAAAGGGCGTGCAAACACCCATCGTGTTGATCGGGGATGCCGATATCGCGCGTCTCGCGGCGACCGAATTGCTGGACGCCGGCATCCGGGACTTGCGCTATTTTGAAGGCGGCGCTGCGGCCTGGGAGCACGCCGGACTGGCCACTGCGGCCACGCCGGATTCACCTGCTGACCGGGACTGCATCGACTACCTGTTTTTCGTCCACGACCGACATGCCGGAAACCGCGAAGCCATGAAGCAGTATCTGGCCTGGGAAACCGGTCTGATGGCCCAGCTCGGCGAACAGGATAAAGCGGTCTTCCGTCTACCCGTGCATTGAGCCACGCCGTCTCAGCATGAGGGTCTGGGTCGATGCGGACGCCTGTCCTGGCGTGATCAAGGACATCCTGTACCGTGCTGCCGAGCGGGCAGGTTTTCCGCTCATCCTCGTCGCCAACCGCGCATTACAGGTGCCCCGCTCGCCCTGGATTCGGATGATTCAGGTTTCCCGCGGATTCGATGTCGCCGACAATCACATCGTCGCCGATTCGAGCCCGGGCGACCTCGTGATCACCGCCGACATTCCGCTGGCGGCCGCTGTTGTCGGCAAAGCGGTCTCAGCGCTGAATCCGCGCGGAGAGCTCTACACCCCGGACAACGTGCAGGGGTTGCTCGACATGCGCAACTTCATGGACAGCCTGCGCAGCAGCGGTGTTGAGACCGGTGGTCCACGCGCCCTCAACAGCGGCGATCGTCAGCGTTTTGCCGGCGCCCTCGAACGTTGGATCAGCTCGCTCCCTGCGGAAGATAAAAATATCAATAAAAACAAATAGTTATCGATTTACTGCGCACAGACTCCAGCTTCAAGGCGCCTTGCGCAGCCCCAGGCTCTCGGTCAGGGCTTCGACCTCCGCGGCGTAATCGACAACCGCTGCCAGCGTTTTTGCGGAATCCAGATAATTCCAGACCCAGAGGTTGGCCTCGAGATCTTTCTTCCATTCGTCCTGCGCTGCGAGCTGCGCATAACGCACCTCCCAAAATCGCAGGGCCGCGGCATCCGTGCCTCTGGGCGCGATCACCGCACGGAAATTGGTCATCGTCCCCTTGATGCCCTGCTCGGTCCACGTCGGGACATCGGCGAGCACGCCAGCCAGCCGCTGCGGCGAAGACGTGCTGATGACGCGCATCTGACCACCGCGCACCATTTGCACGACAGCCGACGCGGCGGTCGATACCGCATCGACATGACCGCCCAGAAGCGCTGTCACGGAGTCGGCGCTGCCCTTGAATGCCACAAACCGCACGCGCCGCGAATCGATGCCGGCACGCTGCAGCGCCAGGGCTGCTGACAGATGATTCGCCCCGCCGATCGAGGTCGACACACCGATCACCACCGATGTCGGATCCTTCTGCAGTCGCGCGACGAGGTCACGGCCCGTGCTCAGCGGTGAGTCCGCGCGGACCGAGAGCGCAAAATACTCGTCGAACAGCATTGCGATCCAGGCAAAATCCCCGTAGGCATAGGGACTCCGGCCGACAGCGCGGCTGATCAGCACATTGAGATTGCCAATCATCTGGTAATGCCCGTTCCCCGCATGCTGGTTCAAATAACTCCAGGCAATCAAATTTCCGCCGCCGGGCTTGTTGACCACCGAAAGCGGCCCCTCATAGATGCGCTGCGACTGCCACAGTCTCTGGATCAGGCGCGCAGTCTTGTCTGGCGCCGCACCCGGCGCCGTGCCGACGATGATCTCGACATTGCGCTCCGGCTTCCAGGCCGGCTGCTGCGCCGTAAGCGTCGCCGGCAGACCGAATGCCATCAGCACACATCCAATGCACCCTGCAGTAATCTTCACTTTTCTCCTCCTGAATTGCCGTGAACTTGATACGCCGGACTCAATATAACAAAGCCGGCCGCCTTCCCTGCGCCGACCGGTGTTAGGATTTCGCATTTTCGAAACGCCATGACACGTAAAACCCGAATTGACGAAAATGTCGCACGCGCCGCCTTCGAGCAGGCGCTCGCCAGCCATGAACAGGATTTCGGCAAATTTTTCCTGGCCCGGCTGTTCGGCCTCGAGCTGACTTACAGCGTCGATGAGTGCCGTATCGAATTCGAACTCAAGGATTTCATGTTCAATCCGCAAGGCGGGCTCCACGGCGGCATCACTGCCTTCGTGCTCGACATCTCGATGGGCCACCTGCTGCATCGTACCAGCGGCGCCGGCACCACCATCGAGATGAAAGTACAGTACCTCAAAGCAGCACGCGCAGGTCGCCTGAGCTGCATCGCCCGTTTCATACGCCACGGACGCAGCATTTCCTTCCTGCGTTCCGAGCTGGTCGATGAGCAGGGCGAACTGATCGCCTACGCGACCTCGACCTGGAAATCGCTGCGAACGACGGCCATTGCGGGCTGATCCATGGCACAGCGCCTGGTGCTCGACACCAACGTCTGGCTGGACTGGCTCGTATTCAATGATCCGGGCATATGGTCCTTGCGCAGTGCTGTGGAACAAGGTGCAGCAACAATACTCACCGATGAAGCCTGTCTCGACGAACTGACCCGGGTGCTCTCCTATCCCCTGCGCAGGCAACCGCTGGTCCCGGCGGCTCAGGCCGTTTGCATGGCCACCTGCCGCGCGCATGCCCGGGTCGTCGAGCCCGGCCCGGCAGCGTCAAGGTTGCCGGCATGCGCCGACCCCGACGACCAGAAATTTCTCGAGCTCGCCGATCGCGCAGACGCGTACTGCCTGCTGAGCAGGGATCGTGCTCTGCTCGCTCTCGCGCGAAAATGTGCCGCAAAATTCCATATCATGACCCCCGAAAGGTTTTTCGCGCTGAACGGCTTAGAATCACCGAATTAGTTCCATCAAGCGCAGGAGGGTCATCATGGAAGTCTTACCGCTGGGACCGGGATTCGCCGCGGAAATCCGCGGCATGAGCATGTCCGAAGTTGCCGAACAGGACAGCGCGTATCGCGCAGTGCGGGCGGCATTCGAAGAACATTCAGTACTGGTATTTCGCGATCAGCCGGTGACCGACGAACTGCAAGTGGCTTTTTCCCGCCGCTTCGGGCCCCTCGAAATCGCCAAGGCAGCCTCTCGCGGCGAAGGCACACCCTTCAGCATTCTCACCAATGTCGAGCCCGATGGCACTCTGGTTTCTCCGGGCCACAAGGAAGAGTTGCGTTCGCGCGCAAATCAGCTATGGCACACCGACAGCTGCTTCAAGATTCCACCGGCGCTGGCCTCCGTGCTGTCGGCACGCACCGTCGCCAAAACTGGCGGTGAAACCGAGTTCACCTCAATGAGGCTCGCCTGGGAGCGCTTGCCCGCAGATCTGCGCCAGCGCCTCGACGGCGCGTATGCCTGGCATGACTATGCCCACTCCCGCGGCAAGATCGCGCCGCACCTCGCTTCGGAGCGCGAGCGCGCCACCATGCCCGCAGTGTGCTGGCGCATGCGCTGGCGCAACCCGGTCAATGGACGCGACGCTCTGTATGTGGCCTCGCACACCTGCGGTATTGAAGGCATGGAAAGCACCGAAGCATTGCGGCTGATCGATGAACTGACGGAACTGGCGACGCGCCCGGAACATGTCTATCAGCATCGCTGGCGCAACGGCGACGTCGTGATGTGGGACAACCGCGCCACTCTGCACCGAGGCCGCCCCTGGGCGCTGAACGAACCGCGCTACATGATCCGCACGACCATCTCGGCCACTGAGGCCGATGGCCTCACTGAAATGTGGCCGCAACGCAACGCCGCATGAAAAACGCCCCGCTAAGCGGGGCGCTTTTACAAACCGGGCACGCAGGTCCTGTTCAGTTGCCCTTGATGCCCACCGCACGCACGACCTTGCCCCATTTCGCGTATTCGGAATTGAGGAACTTGCCGAATTGCTCGGGTGTCGATGGCGCCGCATCGGTGCCGGCGCGCCGGAACCCTTCAATAACATCGGTAGACTTCAGCAACGTCGTCGTTTCACGGTTCAGCAGGTCGATGATCTGCTTCGGTGTGCCCTTGGGCACAGACATACCCATCCAGAACGTGGCCTCGTAACCCGGCACACCCGCCTCAGCGACACTCGGCACATCCGGCATCTGGTCCGAGCGCTTCGCAGTGGTTACCGCCAACGCGAGCAGGCGGCCTGACTTCTGGTGCTGCAAGGCGATTGCAATTCCCGGGAACCCGATCTTGACCTGCCCGCCGAGCACGTCGGCGATTGCGGCACCGCTGCCCTTGTAGGAAATGTGGGTGATTTTGATGTCGGCCATCGACATGAAGAGTTCACCGAACAGGTGCTGGCCGCCGCCCGTGCCGGAGGAGGCCCAATCCAGCTTGCCCGGCTGGCTTTTTGCCAACGCTATCAGTTCCTTCACCGATTTTGCCGGCAGCGACGGATGCACTACCAGCACGTTCGGGGCGGAACCGAACTGGGTCACCGGAATGAAATCCTTCAACGGATCGTAGGACAGCTTGCTGTAAACATGCGGGCTGACCACGAAGGGCGTGGCCACCTGGAGGATGGTGTAGCCGTCGGCTTCGGCCCTGGCAGCCACGGCAGCGCCAAGGGCACCGCCCTGTCCGGGCCGGTTGTCGACCACGAATTGCTGTCCAAGGCGTTCCGCAAGCTTCGCAGACATGATGCGCGTCGGCACGTCCGTCGCGCCACCTGCCGCGAACGGAATGATCATCCGCACAGGCCGCTGCGGATAGTTCTGCGCGACCGCGGGTACGGCCAGCACGACAGCCAGCGTCGCAATGCCTCCAAGATTCAGAATATTGTTCATGCACTTTCCTCCAGATTTTATTAATGTGGACTTCAAGGGGATGGTAACAATGCTTGGACTATTCTCCAAAAGAAAACGCCGCTGATCGCTGCGTTTTCTGTCGATGTTGATGTTGCGATGCAAAATCAGTCGATGGCCGCACCACTGGCCTTGACCACCTTGGCCCACTTCGCCGACTCCACTTTCAGGAAGTCGAAGAACCTCTCCGGGTTGTCCTGCCAGGCCGGCTCCTGACCCACGGCCTGCAGGCTACGACCCATCTCCGGCGTTTTCAGCACACTGACGAGATCAGCGTAAAGCTTGAGCTGGATGTCACGGGGCAGACCTTTCGGCCCTGACACGCCAAACCAGGCCACCATTTCATAACCCTTGACGCCCGCCTCGGCGATCGTCGGCACGTTCGGCAGTTCCGGCGAGCGCTTGCTGCCAGTGACGCCGAGCGGCCTGAGCTTGCCCGTCCTGATATGCGGCAGCATGCCGGCGATACCGGGAAATGCGACCTGAACCTGACCGCCGAGCAAGTCAGAGGTCACCGGACCGCTGCCGCGATAGGGTATGTGGGTCATGTTGATGCCGGCCATGCTGGCAAACAACGCGCCCGTCAGGTGCTGGGTGCTGCCGTTGCCCGAGGACGCGTAGTCAATCTGTCCGGGGCGCGCCTTGGCCAGCGCGATGAGGTCCTTGACCGACCTCACCGGTAGCGACGGATGCACCACCAGCACATTCGGCGCACTGGTGATCTGGGTCACCGGGGTGAAATCGTTCAGAGAGTCGTACGCGAGCTTGCGGTGCAGGGCTGCACTGACGAAATGCGTGTTGCTGATCATGAATATCGTGTAGCCATCCGGCGCCGACTTTGCCGCGAGGTCGGCACCGATGGTAGATCCTGCGCCCGGACGGTTCTCGACGATCACCTGCTGGCGCAGCGCCTCGCCCAGTTTCTGGGTGACAATGCGCCCCGGCACATCTGCCGCACCCCCCGCCGAGAACGGGATGATCATGCGTACGGGTTTGGACGGATAACCCTGGGCCGACACCAAAACTGCAAAGCCGCCCACCATCGCTGCCGATATCAGAATTATCGTGTATCTAATTGATTTCATTTAAATTTATCCACGAGAGTAACGGGAAATCAAGAGGCGCAATGATATCACTGCATACTTGCACTGACCTGCTGACATCATTCGCCGTCGCGCTTATGGAGATTTACCCATGACTGTACGAACCCACCCGGTCCATTTCCCCGGGTCATTCGGTTCCCCATTGGCCGCCCGCCTCGATCTGCCCGCGGGCATACCCGTGGCTTATGCACTGTTCGCGCACTGCTTTACCTGCTCGAAAAATTCGCTCGCAGCGGCGCGTATCAGCGCGGCATTGGTCGAACACGGCTTCGGCGTATTGCGCTTTGATTTCACCGGACTTGGCGACAGCGCGGGCGACTTTGCGAACACCAACTTCTCCTCGAACGTTGCCGACCTCGTTGCCGCTGCTGACTGGTTACGCGCCCACCACAGTCCCCCACGAGTGCTGATCGGACACAGCCTCGGGGGCGCTGCCGTGCTCGCCGCCGCGCGCGAGATCGAAGATGCCGGTGCCGTAGCAACCATCGGCGCGCCCTTTCATCCGGCACATGTGCAGCATCTGCTCGGCGACATCAATCCCGATATGGAAGCGCGCGGTGAAGCAGAAGTCACCCTGCAAGACCGCAAGTTCCGCGTCCGCAAGCAGTTCCTCGAAGACCTCGCGAAACAGGACAATGCCGAACACATCGGCCGGCTACGCAAAGCCCTGCTGATATTCCACTCCCCGCGCGACACCGTGGTCGACATCGCCAATGCCGCGCACATCTTTGCCGCGGCCAAGCATCCGAAAAGTTTTGTATCCCTGGATAGCGCCGATCATCTGCTGACAGCCAGGGCCGACGCCCAATACGTGGCCGCCGTACTCGCGGCCTGGGCAAGCCGCTATGTCGGCCAGGCGACAGATACGGTTCAGTCGAACCCGCAAGGTAGTGTCATCGTGCGGGAGACCGGTGAAGGCCGTTACACTCAGGACATAGTCGCAGGTTCGCACCACCTGCGCGCCGACGAACCCGCTGCCGTCGGCGGCAACGATTCTGGTTTCACACCCTATGAACTGCTGTTGGCGGGACTCGGTGCCTGCACTTCAATGACGCTGCGCATGTATGCCGAGCAGAAGAAATGGCCGCTGGAGCGCGTCACAGTTGAGCTCAGCCACAATAAAATCGATGCCGCGGATTGCCCCGACTGCGAGACCCAGGAAGGCAAAGTCGACCAGATAAAACGGAAGATCACGCTGCAGGGAGACCTCGATACCGAGCAGCGCGCACGACTGATTGAAATCGCCAACAGATGTCCGCTACATCGCACCCTGCACTCCGAGGTCCTCGTCAGGACCTCCTTATCCGATCAGTAACTGTGAAGAGCGCCACAGGCGTGGAATAATCGGCTGAACATGCTCAGCCTCAGACACCTGCATAAGGCCTATCGCGATTCCGGCGAGCGGCCTGTCCTGCGCGACATCGGCCTTGAACTGCGTCCGGGCGACTACGTCGCGATTGTCGGCGAATCCGGCTCCGGCAAGTCGACCCTGCTCAACCTGATTGCCGGACTCGAACTGCCGGACTCCGGCAATATTCTCTTCGAAGAACAGGATCTCGTCCTGCTGGATGACAACGCGAGGACGCGGCTGCGCCGCCAGCGCATGGGATTCGTTTTCCAGGCCTTCCTGCTGCTGCCCCATCTGACCGTACTCGACAATGCAGCACTGTCACTAAAATTGAACGGCGTCGGCCATCGGGAATCCCAGCAGCGGGCAGCCGCACTGCTCGACGCCATGGGACTATCCGCTCATGTGCATCGTTTTCCAGGCACACTCTCCGGCGGAGAATCGCAGCGCGTCGCCATAGCCCGGGCGCTGGCGCATCAGCCCGGCCTCGTGCTCGCCGACGAGCCCACTGGAAATCTCGACGCCGGCAGTGCCAGTCAGGTTCTTCGCCTGCTGCGCGAGCAGGTCAAATCGCGTGGCAGCATCGGAATCCTGGTCACCCACTCCAGCGCAGCCGCTGCTTCGACAGACCGTGTGTTCCGTCTGGCTGACGGTATCCTTCGACCCGAATGATCCGCGCTGTCTGGCAGGCACTGGTTGGCGGCCCCTTGCGCGCCGCGCCCGGACGCACGCTGCTGGCCATGCTGGCGATCGCTTCCGGCATCGCGCTGGGATATTCGGTGCACCTGCTCAATGCCAGTGCGGATACGGAATTCCGCCGGGCCGCGCTGCAACTCTCAGGTGAAGCCGAGATGCTGATCCGCGGACCGCGCCAGGGATTCGATGAGGCGCTTTATCCGCAAATCGCCCGGCTCGACGGCATCGCCATCGCCAGCCCCGTCCTTGAATTCCAGGCCTCCCGCAGCTCCGGCGAACCCTCACTCAAAATCATCGGCGTCGATGCGCTGCGGGCGCGCGAACTGCAGCCGATGCTGCTGGCCGGCCAAACACTGCCTGCAGCCGATCTTTTTGATCCTGACAACATCATCCTGTCTGCCGTTGCAGCGCGAACCTATGGTGTAGCTGCCGGTGATCGACTGGATTTTCGCGCGGGAACTGCACTCGTGACGCTGCGTGTAGCTGCAGTCCTGCCGGATGGCAGCCATCGACTGCCTCTGGGCATCATGGACATCGCCGCAGCGCAGTGGCGCTTCGGCCTGACTGGCGTGCTCCACCGCATCGACATCCGCTTTGACAGGGACGCCGGCCCGGCGGCCTTGCGGAAATCGATAGGGGCGCTTCTGCCCGAAGGCGTCCAGTTGCTGACGCCGGAAGCGGAGAACCTGCGCAGCGCCGCCCTGACCCGCGCATACCGGACAAATCTCGATATGCTGGCGTTGATCGCCCTGTTCACCGGCGCGTTCCTGGTCTATTCAACGCAGACGCTGGCAATGCTGCGCCGACGCAACCAGGTCGCTCTGCTGCGCGCTCTGGGCGCACCGCAGGGCACCGTGCTGGGCGTGCTGCTAGTCGAGGGCGCCCTGATCGGTGCCGTGGGTGCAGCGATCGGAATTACCGGCGGCCTTGTGCTCGCTCAGCAACTGCTCGCTGCCGTCGGCACGGACCTCGGCGCCGGATATTTCAGAAACCTGCAGGCAGCGCTGCATATCGAGCCTGCCACGATGTTGTTCTTTATGGCTCTGGGAACCTTGTTTGCGCTCATGGGAACCTTGGCGCCGGCCATCGAAATTGCCGGCATGCCACCGGCCCGCGGCCTGCGCGCAGGGGATCCGGATGAACAAGTGAACGCATTCCCGCTACTGGCCGGCATCACCGCCATCGGCGCTGCCGCTCTGCTGTTGTGGATCGCTCCGTCCACCGGGTTGCCGATTCACGGCTATGCCGCCATTGCCCTGCTGCTGGCCGGCGCCACGCTGGCCTTTCCACCCGTAGCGATACGCCTGTTGAAACTGGCAAGGCTGCGCCTGCCGCTGCCGCATGCCCTGGGACTCTCGCGACTACTGGCCACACCCCGTCTTGCAGCCATTGGCATGTCGTCGATCCTGGTGAGCTTCAGCCTGGTCGTTTCGATGCTGCTGATGATCCACTCGTTTCGGACTTCACTCGACACCTGGCTCGAACAGGTGCTGCCCGCGGACATCTACGTGCGCGCCGCGGCAGGTGGCGACACCGCCTACCTGTCTGCTGCCGAGCAGCAGCGCATCGCGCGCATCCCGGACCTTGCACGCATCGAATTTTTGCGCTCCCGCAGCCTGCTGCTCCTCCCTGGACGGCCGCCTGTGACGCTGATCGCGCGCGACCCCGGGATCGGCGGCTTCGCCGCAGCGCTGCCATTGGTCGGTACTCCGGCCCCTCTGCCGGAAAATGGGCCTCCTGCGGTGTGGATCAGCGAACTGGTCGCAGACGTACTTGCGCTGCGCCCCGGTGATCCGGTCCGATTGGCGCTGGGTGCGCAACCGCAGACGCACATCGTGGGCGGCATCTGGCGCGATTACGCGCGGCAGAACGGCGCCGTGGTGATGGATCTCGCAGAGTACCGCCGGCTCACCGGCGACCGGCAGATCAATGACCTGGCCGCGTGGCTGGCACCCGGAGTTTCTGTGAACGAAGCCAGCGGCCGCATCCGCGCCGCAACCGATGATGGCAGTGCACTGGAAATCTCGACCACTGCCGAACTGCGCAAGCTGTCTCTTGAGATTTTCGACCGCAGTTTTGCAATTACCTGGGCACTGCAAGCGGCGGCGCTGGGTATCGGGCTGCTTGGCGTCTGGCTCGCATTTAACGCCCAGGCACTGGCGCGGAGACGTGAATTCGGCATGCTGCGCCATCTCGGCATGACCCGGCGCGAAATCTCGGCCATGTTGGCCGGAGAAGGCGCCCTTGGCGCAGCAATCGGTGCCGCCTGCGGCCTGTTCTCCGGCGTCATCATTGGCCTGATCCTGGTTCGCGTGATCAACCGCCAGTCCTTCCACTGGAGCATGGATCTCGCAATACCCTGGCTGCCTTTGGCTGCGCTGTTTGCCGGCATCGTCTTTTGCGCCGCAATGGCTGCAAGTGCCGGTGCCGCGCTGGCAACACGCCAGGAGATGACCCGTGCCGTCCGGGAAGACTGGTAATACGCGATGAATGCACCGTTCAGAAGACGCAGAAGGCTGCTCGGCTTGCTTGCTGCCCTCGGACTGCCTGCACGAGCCTCTACCCTCCCGCCGACAGCGCCATTCGCCGCAGCCAATCCCGCTTATCGGATGCACTTTCCCCGCGATCACGGCAGCCATCCGGAGTTCCGCATCGAGTGGTGGTACATCACCGGCTGGCTGCACGCAAAGGATCAGGATGACTGCGGTTTTCAGGTCACTTTTTTTCGTGTCCGTCCGCGCGTGCCCGCAGACAATCCCAGCCGCTTCAACCCCGAACACATCATCATTGCCCATGCTGCCCTTGCTGACCGCCAACTCGGAAAATTGCGCCATTTGCAGCGGGCTGCACGACAGGGATTCGGACTTGCCGGCAGCGATACCGGAAATACCCGGGTGTGGGTCGACCGCTGGCAACTCCTGCGTGACGGTCAGCAGTATCGCTGCCGGATCAGCGAGCGCGACATGGCGCTCAATTTGGTCCTCGATACCCTGCAGCCGCCCCTGTTGCAGGGTGTTGCTGGCTACAGCCGCAAGGGGCCGCAAGGCGGATCCGCGAGCCACTACTACAGCCTTCCGCACCTGCGAGTGTCCGGAGAAATCCGGATCGACAGAACCGCCCGGACCGTGGCCGGCGAAGCCTGGCTTGATCACGAATGGTCCTCGTCACTGCTTGAAACCGATGCCGAAGGCTGGGACTGGTTCGGCATCAACCTTGCCGATGGCGGTGCGCTGATGGCCTTCCGCATGCGCAACCGTCGGGGCGGCACGCTCTGGGCGGGCGGATCATGGCGCGATGCCGGCGGTGCGGTGAGCAATTTCAAGCCGGATGACATACGCTTTATCCCGCTGCGTCACTGGCAGTCGCCGCTCACCGGTGCGAAATATCCGGTCAGCTTCGAAGTCCTAGCCGGACCGTTCCGCGTACGCCTGGAGCCGTTGATGGATGATCAGGAAAACGACACGCGCGCCACCACCGGCGCGGTGTACTGGGAAGGTGCGGTGCGCGCGCGCAGCAGCGGCCATGAAATCGGACGCGGTTATCTCGAACTCACCGGGTATCTACGTCCCCTGCAGATCTGAAGTTCTGCCCGCACGCAAAAGGCTTTCAGCGAACCCCGCGATCGCCGCAACAAAATGAAAAGCCCCGCATGAGCGGGGCTTTGTTGCAACCGGTTACCCGGTGCGGCGCCACCGTAGAGCGGCGTCTTTAAATGAATGGCATTTCACCAGTCCGGATCTGCGCCGGCTGCGGCATACGGCCACTGCCTTGGCAGGCGATATCCGGACGATCGCCCGGAATTTCGCACTCTGCATTCCCGGTACCGGGTCCACAGTGCTGCGCATCTCTGGTTTCTTTTTACGCCCCGATCAGCGGTGCGTCAACGCTGTTTTTCCGCAACATCTGCCAATTTGCGCAGACTTGCGGAAAAACAGATGCTTAGCGCTTAAAGCTCCATTCAGCTTCAGGCAACGACGTCTTCCACCGTCGACTTCTCAAACACCATGCCGCCCTTTTTGACATCAACACGGATGACATCCTTCGGACCGAAACGGCCTTCGAGGATCAGCTTCGCCAGCGGATTCTCGAGTTGCGCCTGGATCGCGCGCTTCAGCGGACGCGCGCCGTAGAACGGATCAAAACCGACTGCGGCAATCTCGCCCAGTGCCGCGTCGCTGACCTCAAGCTTCATCTCCATCTGCGCGAGGCGCTTTTCGAGATACTCGAGCTGGATGCGCGCGATCGACTTGATGTGCTTCTCGTCAAGCCCGTGAAACACCACGATCTCGTCGATACGATTGATGAACTCCGGACGAAACTGGGCTTTCACTTCGCCGAGGACCGCGAGTTTGATCACCTGATAGTCGTCGCCCTGCATGCTCTGGATCATCTGCGAGCCGAGATTGGAGGTCATTACGATCACAGTGTTCTTGAAATCGACAGTCCGCCCTTGGCCATCGGTCATGCGGCCGTCGTCAAGCACCTGCAGCAGCACGTTGAACACGTCGGGATGCGCCTTCTCGACCTCGTCGAGCAAAATCACCGAGTATGGCTTGCGCCGCACAGCCTCCGTCAAGTAGCCGCCTTCCTCATAACCAACATAGCCGGGGGGCGCACCGATCAACCGTGCTACCGAATGTTTTTCCATGAATTCCGACATGTCGATGCGGATCAGGTGATCTTCCGAATCGAACAGGAATCCCGCCAGCGCCTTGCACAGTTCCGTCTTGCCGACCCCCGTCGGGCCGAGGAACAGGAAGGACCCGTACGGCCGCTTCGGATCACCGAGCCCCGCGCGCGAACGGCGTATCGCGTCCGACACCAGGCGCACCGCCTCGTCCTGGCCAACCACGCGGGCATGCAGGCTGTCTTCCATCTTCAGCAGCTTGTCGCGCTCGCCCTGCATCATCTTGGACACCGGGATGCCGGTTGCGCGCGACACCACCTCGGCTATTTCCTCAGTGCCGACATGCGTGCGCAACAGCTTGTGCTTCGACTGAAGGTTGCCGGCGCTTTCAGCCTGCTTCAACTGTGTCTCGAGCTGCGGCAGCTTGCCGTACTGCAGTTCGGCCACCTTGTCGAGCTTTCCCGCACGCTGCAGTTTCGCGATATCGGCGCGCACGCGTTCGATCTCTTCCTTGATATGCGCGCTGCCCTGGACCTGCGCCTTTTCCGCCTTCCAGATCTCGTCAAGATCGGCATACTCGCGCTCCAGCGAATTGATTTCGCCCTCGAGCAGCGCCAACCGCTTCTTTGAAGCTTCGTCTTTTTCCTTTTTTATCGCTTCACGCTCGATCTTCAGCTGGATCAGACGCCGGTCAAGCTTGTCCATGGATTCCGGCTTGGAATCGATTTCCATCTTGATGCGCGAGGCGGCCTCGTCGATGAGGTCGATCGCCTTGTCCGGCAGGAAGCGGTCGGTGATATAACGGTGCGACAGCTCGGCTGCGGCAACGATCGCCGGATCGGTGATCTCGACGCCATGGTGCAGCTCATACTTCTCCTGCAGCCCACGCAGGATGGCGATGGTCGCCTCCACCGATGGCTCGTCGACCAGGACCTTCTGGAAGCGGCGCTCCAGTGCGGCATCCTTTTCAATGTACTTGCGATACTCGTCGAGCGTAGTCGCTCCGACACAATGCAGCTCGCCGCGCGCCAGCGCCGGCTTGAGCATGTTGCCGGCGTCCATCGCGCCTTCTGCCTTGCCCGCGCCCACCATGGTGTGAATCTCGTCAATGAACACAATGGTCTGGCCCGCATCCTGGGCGATTTCCTTGAGCACCGACTTGAGGCGTTCCTCGAATTCGCCGCGGTACTTGGCACCGGCCAGCAGCGCCGCCATGTCCAGTGACAGCACACGCTTGTTCTTCAGCGTCTCCGGCACCTCGCCGTTGACGATACGCTGTGCCAGGCCCTCGACAATCGCGGTCTTGCCGACGCCCGGCTCGCCGATCAAGACCGGGTTGTTCTTGGTGCGACGCTGCAAAATCTGGATCACCCGGCGGATTTCATCGTCACGCCCGATCACCGGATCGAGCTTGTCGGAGCGCGCGCGCTCGGTCAGGTCGAGTGTGTATTTCTTCAGCGCCTCGCGGCTGCCCTCTGCTTCAGGGCTGCCCACCGTTTCGCCGCCGCGCAACGACTCGACTGCCTTTTCGACATGCACGCGATCGCCGCCATGCTGCTTCAGCAGCCTGCCGGTGTCGCCCTGATCCTGTGCTAGAGCCAGCAGGAACATCTCGGAAGCAATATATTGGTCGCCGCGCTTCTGCGCTTCCTTGTCCGTCAGATTGAGCAGATTGCCGAGGTCGCGCGAGATCGTAACCTCGCCGCCGGTGCCCTCCACTTTCGGCATGCGGTCGATCGCGCCTTTCAGCGCGGTTTTCAGCGCGCCGACGTTGACGCCGGCGCGCTGCAGCAGCGATGCAGTACCGCCATCCTGCTGGTTGAGCAGCGCCAGCAGCAGATGCTGTGGCTCAATGTACGCGTGGTCGCCGCCCACTGCTGCGCTCTGCGCGTCAGCGAAGGCCTGCTGGAATTTCGTGGTGAACTTGTCGAAGCGCATGTTTGCCCCAATGCCAGTAATCGGATATCTCTGACATGGGGGGCCTGGCAGCCCTTTTCAATGCGCACCGCGACGGCGGCCGGATTGGATATAAAAATACTAATAAAAACAAATACTTATAATTTTTCTACGACTTCGGTCACTGTTTCATGACCCAGGCAACCAAACTGCGAAAATGCGCCTGGATCGCTGCAGCCGATGCCGCAACACAAGATCACAGACCATAACGCATCAGGCCGCGATTTCGGACTGTGCGCTCTCAGCCTTGCGCCGGAATCCGGCCTCGGGATAGGGATAAAGCATGTTCAGGGCGATGCTTTGGTTGGCGGTCTGCACCATGCGCACATGTTCCCGCTTCAGTTCCCGCGCATGGCGACAGCCGCAGGCATGGGCAATCATGTCGATTTCCTTGTTCATGTTGTTGCAGTAGTTCGCGACTCGCAGGTACTTCTCGCTCACCACCAGCCCGCGCTGAAGTCGCTTGTTGTGGGTGGTGACGCCGGTTGGACAGGTGTTCTGGTGGCAACGCAGCGCCTGGATGCAACCCAGCGCGAACATGAAGCCGCGGGCACTGTTGACGAAATCCGCACCCACGCAGAGCGCCCAGGCCGCCTTGGCCGAAGTGACGAGTTTGCCGGCAGCGATGATCCGCACCCGGCTACGCAGGTCAGCCTGGATCAGTGCATCGACTACCCGTGGGAGGGCTTCTGCGATGGGCAAGGACATGTGATCCATCAGTGTCTGCGGCGCAGCACCGGTGCCGCCCTCGCCACCGTCAATGGCAATGAAATCCGGCGCGAACTCGCGCCCGCGGCGCAGGATGCCCTCGCACAAATCGTTCATGAACGCCCAGCCGCCGATCGCTGTCTTGATGCCAACCGGGCGTCCGGTCAGGTTGCGGATATAGGCAATCTTGTCGAGAAGGTCATCAACGTTCGCGATGTCGTGGTGGCGATTGGGGCTGATCGAATCCTGGCCTTCGGGAATGCCGCGGATGCGGGCAATCTCCTCAGTCACCTTTTCGCCGGGCAACACGCCGCCCTTGCCCGGCTTGGCACCCTGCGACAGCTTGATCTCGAAAGCTTTGACATGTTTCGCCAATTCCTTCGCCCGCGCCGGAGAAAAGCCGCCATCGAGTTCGCGGATGCCGTATTTTGCGGTGCCAATCTGCATGATGATGTCGCAGTCGCCCCTCAGGTGATAGGGCGAGAGGCCACCCTCTCCCGTGTCCATCCAGCAGCCGGCCAGCGCCGCGCCGCGCGACAGCGCCTCCACCGCCGGCTGCGAAATCGCGCCGAAACTCATGCCGCTGATGTTGACAATCGACTTGGCCTCGAAAGGCTGTTCGCAGTAATCATTGCCGATCAGCACCGAGGGCGTCGGCAGCCGGTCTTCCTCGAGCACCGGGTAGGGATGGTTCACGAACAGGATGGATCCGGGTATGCCGAGGTCATTGGTCGAGCCAAAGCCGATGATGCCACCCTCGTTTTTTGCACTTTTGTAGACCCACCCGCGAGTAGCACGGTTAAAGGGCATTTCCTCGCGGTCATTGGCAAAGAAATACTGGCGAAAATATTCGCCAAGGTCTTCGAAAAAGAAACGCAGACGGCCGACCACCGGAAAGTTGCGCAGGACCGTGTGTTTCTTCTGCGTCACATCGTGGATGATCAGGAATATCAGCCCGCCGATTATCACGAAGCCGAGTACCGTGCCGATACCGTATGACAACACACTCATGATGTCGCCCATGCGCGCTCCCCCTGCTGCTCGGTTAAAATCCCTGCCGCACTATATAGCCATAGCCGTTTTGAGGAAACCACCCGTCACGTCATGGAACTCTCCACTGCAATCGAACAAAACGTCTCCGCCGCTCTCAGCGAAGACGTCGGCGCCGGAGACCTCACCGCGCAACTGGCACCCGACCGGCCGAACGCGCGCGCTCATGTTCTCTGCAGGCAGGGTGCAATCCTCTGCGGGACGCCCTGGTTCGATGCCTGCATAATCAGGCTTGACCCGGCTGCCACAATCCGCTGGCTCGTGAGCGAAGGCGAGCATATCGCTGCCGGAACACGGCTCTGCGAGATCAGCGCTTCCTCGCGCGCGCTGCTCACCGCCGAACGCACGGCGCTCAATTTCCTGCAGCTGCTATCAGCAGTCGCCACCATCACCCGGCTATATGTGGATCGTGTGGCTGGAACCCGTGCCGCCATCCTCGACACACGCAAGACCCTGCCGGGATTACGTATCGCGCAAAAATACGCAGTAAGAATCGGCGGCGGCATGAACCACCGCATGGGCCTGTGGGACGCCATCCTGATCAAGGAAAATCACATCGTCGCGGCCGGCGGTATTCGCCCCGCGCTGGCAGCAGCCGCACGCTACGCCGGCCGCGCGAGCTGGGTACAGGTGGAGGTCGAAAATCTCGCGCAGTTGCACGAAGCGGTTGATGCCGGCGCAAGCATGATCCTGCTCGACAACATGAGCCTGGAGCAGATGCGCGAGGCAGTGCGCTGGACTGCGGGCCGCGCCAGGCTTGAGGCCTCGGGCGGCATCACGCTCGACAACGTGCGGGCCATCGCCGAAACCGGCGTCGATCGCATTTCAATCGGGGCACTGACCAAGGATGTGATCGCGATCGACCTGTCGATGCGTTTTGAGGCCACCTGAATACAGCGGCACACCACGATAAGTAATTGTTTTTAAACGTTTTTTAATTCGTTCGGGCTGCAATGAAAGTCTTCACTGCTTCGACGTCGGGATCCATCACTGCGACCCGCTGCAGACGGCTCTCCAGTCCCTCATAACCCGGCGGCACATCCGGATCGCGGCCCAGAGCTTCTCGAATCGTATCCGCAAACTTTGCCGGCAGCGCCGTTTCCAGGCAGATCAGCGGTAAGTCCTTCTCACGCTGTTGCAGTCCGACATTGATGCCATCCGCGGTATGCGGATCGATGGTCACGCCAAACCGTTCCGATATGCGGCGGATGCAGGCCAGACGGTCGGCGTGTGTGCTGCGGCCAGAGACAAAGCCATACTGCGATATACCCTGCCAAAATGGCGTCTCGCCGAGATTGAAGCCGCCAGCATCCTCGACCTCGCGCCACAGGCGCGGAACCATCACCGGATCGCGCTCGACCAGATCGAACACGAAACGCTCGAAATTAGAAGCCTTGGAAATATCCATCGAGGGACTGGAGGTCTGCGCCGTCTCGCGGCTGGAGCGCACGCGGTAACGGCCGCTGCGAAAAAACTCGTAGAGCACGTCGTTCTCGTTCGATGCCAGTATCAGCCGGCGGATCGGCAGGCCCATCATTCGCGCAATATGCCCGGCAAAAATATTGCCAAAATTGCCGGAAGGCACGGCGAAGGAAACCTGCTCGTCGTTGCTCCGCGTCGCCGCGAAATAACCCTTGAAGTAATACACGACCTGCGCCACCACACGGGCCCAGTTGATCGAATTGACGGCGCCGATGCGATGCGCATTCTTGAACGCCGCATCTCCGCTGACCGCCTTGACGATGTCCTGGCAATCGTCAAACACGCCGCGAATGGCGATATTGAAAATGTTGGCGTCCTGCAACGAATACATCTGCGCACGCTGGAACGGACTCATCTTGCCATGCGGCGAGAGCATGAACACGCGGATGCCCTCACGGCCGCGCATCGCATATTCGGCGGCTGAACCGGTATCGCCCGAGGTCGCGCCGAGGATGTTCAGCGTGCGTCCCTCGCGACGCAGCACGTATTCAAAGAGTTCGCCCAATAGCTGCATCGCCACGTCCTTGAACGCGAGCGTCGGACCATTCGACAGCTTGAGCAGGTGCAGGCCCGGCTCCAGGGTCTGCAGCGGAGTGATGTCCGCCGACCCGAAAGTTTCGCTGCGGTAGGCTCGTCGCACCAGGCGTTGCAGGTCGGCAACCGGGATGTCATCGACAAAACGGCTGATGATGCTGAACGCCAGATCCGGGTAGGACTGCGGACGCAGTGCTGCAAGTTCTTCGGCGGTGAGCCGCGGATAGGCCTGCGGCACCACGAGGCCGCCGTCCGGAGCCAGCCCGCCCAGCAGCACATCACAAAAGCGCGCGGCCGGCATGCGGCCGCGGGTGCTGACATAACGGGTCGCCGCAGCTGCAGCAGCGAGCTTGGGGGCCGGTGCGCTCATTTCAGTGCTTCCATGCGAATGCGTGTGATTTTCCCGAACACCACCGGCAGCGCCTCAATGCGCGCAATCGCGGCATCGATCTTTTTCTCCTGCGCGAGGTGAGTCAGCAGGATGATGTCCACCTGCTTCTCGCCGGCAGAAGGTTCCTTCTGCACCAGCGCCTCGATCGAGATGCCCTCGACGGCCAGGATACGGGTGATGTCGGCGAGCACACCGGCCTTGTCCTCCACCCGCAATCGCAGATAGTTCGAGGTTTCCACCTCGCCCATCGGCAGGATCGGTGCATCCGACAACCGGTCGGGCTGGAAGGCAAGGTGCGGCACACGGTGTTCCGGATCGGCGGTCAGCATCCGCGCGACGTCCACCAGGTCGGCCACCACGGCGGACGCCGTGGGCTCCGCGCCGGCACCAGCACCGTAATACATGGTCTGTCCCACGGCGTCACCCTTGACCAGGATGGCGTTCATGACACCCTCGACATTGGCGATCAGCTGCCGCGCCGGAATCAGCGTCGGGTGCACGCGCAGTTCGAATCCCGCCGGCTTGCGCTTGGCGATGCCCAGCAGCTTGATACGATAACCGAGCTCCTCGGCGTAACGGATATCTTCCTGCGTCAGCCTTGAAATACCTTCCACGTGGGCCTTGCCGAACTGCACCGGAATGCCGAAACCAATCGCCGCCATGATCGACAGCTTGTGTGCGGCGTCGACCCCCTCAATGTCAAAGGTCGGGTCGGCCTCCGCATAACCCATGCTCTGGGCCTCCTTCAGCACCTCGGCGAATGCCGCACCCTTGTCGCGCATCTCCGACAGGATGAAATTGCTGGTACCGTTGATGATACCGGCGATCCATTCGATGCGGTTGGCAGTCAACCCCTCGCGCAGCGACTTGATGATCGGTATACCGCCGCCGACTGCCGCCTCGAAGCACACCGTGACGCCCTTGGCCCGTGCCGCGGCGAAGATTTCGTTGCCATGCAGCGCGAGCAGCGCCTTGTTGGCGGTAACCACGTGCTTGCCCGTAGCGATCGCCTTGAGCATCAGGTCCTTCGCTACGCCGTAGCCGCCGATCAGTTCGACGACGATGTCGATCTCCGGATCGTTGACCACCTCATTCGCATCAGCAGTCACCCGCGCCGCGTTGCCGACGACCGCCTTCGCACGCGCGACGTCCTTGTCCGCCACCACGGTCATGCGAATCTCGCAGCCGGCGCGGCGCGAAATTTCCTCGCTGTTGCGCTGAAGCACGCGGAAGGTGCCGCCGCCGACAGTGCCGATGCCCAGCAGGCCTACATTGATCGGTTTCATTGATCCGGTGTTCTTTCTGTTTTCTGCGTAATTGCGGCAGCCGTTTATTTCAGCAGGCCGTCCTTGCGGAACATTTCCTTGATGGTACGGATTGCCTGACGGGTCCGCGCTTCGTTTTCAATCAATGCAAATCGCACATGGCCGTCACCATAATGGCCGAAGCCTGTGCCCGGCGCCACGGCGACCTTGCCTTCGATCAGCAGCTTTTTCGAAAACTCGAGAGAGCCCATCGCCTTGTAGGGCTCGGGAATTGGTGCCCAGATGTACATCGTCGCCTGCGGTTTGTCGACCTGCCAGCCCATTGCATTCATTCCAGACCACAACACGTCGCGCCGCCCCTGATAGACCAAGCGCACGTTCTCGACGCAGTCCTGTGGGCCCTCGAGCGCGATGATCGAGGCCACTTGGATCGGCGTAAAGGTGCCATAGTCGTGGTAACTCTTCATCCGCGCCAACGCGTTGACCAGGTCGCGATTGCCAACCATGTAGCCGACCCGCCAGCCGGCCATGTTGTAACTCTTTGACATCGTGAAGAACTCCACTGCGATGTCGCGCGCACCGGGCACCTGCAGGATGGACGGTGCCTTATAGCCGTCAAACACGATGTCGGCATAGGCAAGATCATGCACGACCCAGATATCGTGCTCCTTCGCAATAGCGATCAGGCGCTCGAAAAACGCCAGATCCACACACTGTGTCGTCGGGTTGCTCGGAAAGTTGACGATCAGCATCTTCGGCTTCGGATAGGTATCCTTGATCGACTGATCCAGCGCCTCGAAGAAATCGACGCCTGCATGCATTGGCACATGACGGATATCCGCACCGGCAATCACCGGCCCATAGATGTGGATCGGATAACTTGGATTGGGCACCAGCACGATGTCGCCGCGCTCGAGAGTCGCCAGCGCGAGGTGGGCAATGCCCTCCTTCGAACCTATGGTGACAATGGCCTCCGAGTCGGGATCAAGCTCCACGCCATAACGTGTCTGGTACCAGTTGCAGATCGCCTTGCGCAGGCGCGTGATGCCCTTGGATACCGAATAGCCATGGGTATCCGGCCGCTGCACCGTCTCCACCAGCTTGTCGACGATGTGCCGCGGCGTCGGCTGGTCCGGATTGCCCATACTGAAGTCGATGATGTCCTCGCCGCGCCGGCGCGCGGCGAGCTTCAGTTCGCCAGTTACATTGAACACGTACGGCGGCAGGCGTTTGATGCGTGGAAAATCTTCCATTTATAGTTATCTCGGAGGAATACGTGCAGAGCGCGATGTTGTACAGCCGCAAGCTCTCGGCACCGGGGCGCCCTGCATATCGGTGTCTGGGAGACGGAAAACGTATAATTGTAGCCAAGCAGATTATCTACGGCAAATCATGGGCTTATGAAACTGCATTTGGCCGACACCCGGAACAGCCATGCCTTCACCGCATATGGGGCAGGCTTTCTGACCGTCAACGGCACCCGCTACGAACATCCCTTGCTGGTATTCCCTGACCAATCCCCACGGGCATGGACGGTGAGCGATTTCGCCTCACTGTCGGCCGAAGATGCCGGCCAGCTGCTGAAAAATCGCCCGGAAATCATCGTTTTCGGCACCGGGCCGGGGCAAATTCTTCCCGGACCGGAACTGTTGCGAACCCTCGCCGGCTCCGGCACCGGCTTCGAGATCATGAGCACGGCGGCCGGGTGCCGCACCTTCAACATCCTTGCCAGCGAAGGGCGCCGGGTGCTGGCCGCTATGTGCCTGCCCTGAACTCTTCCTGCACATCTTGCGCCGCCCCCAGGGCTGGCCCGTGCGGCAGCGTGAAATAAAAGCACGCTCCGGCCCCGGGCCCCGCTTCCGCCCAGACATTGCCCCCATGGCGACGAATGATCCGCTGCACCAGCGCGAGCCCGATTCCCGTCCCCTCGAACTCGGATTCGCTGTGCAGACGCTGGAATGCCCCGAACAGCTTGTTCGCGTAAGCCATGTCGAAACCCACGCCGTTATCCCTCACGAAATAAGTTGTTTTCCCGTGAGCGCCGGAAAAGCCCACCTCGATAACCGCGTCCGGCCTGCGCCCGGTGAATTTCCAGGCATTGCGCAGCAGGTTCTCCAAGGCAATGCGCAAAAGTCCAGCGTCAGCGGCGACCATCATGCCCTCCGCGATCTCGACTCTGACCTTTCGCGCCGCATCGGCCTGTGACAGGTCGGTCAGGATGTCCCTTGCCAGCGCGCTGAGATCGCAGTCGCGGACCTGCAGATCGCGACGGGTCACCCGTGCCAATTCCAGCAGATCATCGATCAACTCTGCCATGCGCTGGCTTCCCGCTCGCACCCTTCGGAGATAGCTCCGCCCCGTCTCGTCGAGCTTAGTCGAGTACTCCTCAAGCAGTATCTGACTGAAGCCATCGATGGTACGCAGCGGCGCACGCAGATCATGCGAAACTGAATACGAGAACGACTCCAGTTCGCTATTCGCTACTGCCAGCGCACGCGTACGTCTTTCGACGCGTTGCTCGAGCTCCGCGTTGAGTTGGCGCACCTCGGCCTCGGCGCGCCGGAAATCAGTCAGGTCATAGCCCATCAGGTGCACGCCGGAAACCCTGCCCTCATCCCCGGGATGAGGGATCAGCGTCATGCGTACCACCTTTTTTCCATCCTGCGTTTCCAGCTCCAGTTCACTGACTATATCCTCTCCGAGCAAGGCTTGTTCGAGCAACGGGTAAAGAGGTTCCGCATAGCGCGACCGCCCTCCCGGCTCCGCTCCGAACCACCTTGAGAAAGCGAGGTTAGAATACTGCAGCTGGCGGCTTCCGTCGAAAAATGCAATTACGGCCGGCACATTATCGGCTATGGTCCTCAGCCTAGACTCGTTGTCCCGTAGCAGTCGCTCCATGCGCAGTTGGTCAGTCATGTCGCGAACCAGCACCAGCCTGACCTTGCGCCCGGCGAGAAGTGTCGGGCACGAGTAAATCTCGACATCGAATTGTTCAGCGTTCTTACGCATATGGCGTTTCTGGATACGCTCGACAATCCCGACCGGACGATTGAGGGCCCCAAGATAGCGCTCGCGGTTCTCCGGAATCTGGATGTCAACCAGACTTATTAATAGCATTTCCTCGCGCGAATAGCCGTACAGCGCCAGACAGGCATCATTGACTTCCAGGAATTCCAGCGTGTCCTCGTCGCGCAGGTACATTGGCAGCGGGGTCAGCGCAAATATCTGCCGGTAGCGTGCCTCACTCTCGATTACTCGCGACTCGCTCTCCACCTGCTCCGAAACGTCCTCGATGACGGAAATCAGGTAGCTCACGCCCCCCTGGCCATCCTTTGCGCTCTCGATCACTCGCGACACAGCCAAGTTGACCCAGATCGGCTTGCCGTCCTTGCGCCGGTAGCGCTTGCGGCGGGAATAACTGGACACGCTGCCGGCCATCAGTTGGCGGTTCATCTGCAGTGTGGCATCGAGATCCTCGTCAACCGTCAACTCTGTGGTGGTTTTCTGCAGCAGCTCGCTTTCGGAATAACCGAGGATTTCGCACAGCTTCCGGTTAACGCGCAGGAAGCGTGGCCGTTCCGAGAGTTCTCGAATCGCGATGCCCACAGAGGCCTGCTCGAAAACCGCCCTGAAGCGAGCCTCGCTCTCCTCCAGCGCTGTCTGGGCAAGTCGGCGGTCGGTCACGTCCAGCGCCACCACCAGCCGCGCCGGTTTGCCATCAAACACGAAGGGATGCGCTGTGATCTCCATATACAGCAGCCGGCCGTCCCGTGTCCGGTGCCGCCGATCGAAAAAAGCCGTCGCCGCCGGATCGCGCTCGCGCAACTGCCGGTCCACGTAGCCTTGATCCTCCGGAAGCTGCAGATCGATCGCGCTCATCCGCAGCAACTCATCCTGCGAATAGCCATACTTGGTCACCATCGCATGGTTGACAGCCAGGAATTTCGGCGTCCCCGTCTCCGCCACCCACATCGGCAGAGGCGCGGACTCGAAAATCTGGCGATAGCGCCGTTCCCCTTCCTCCAGCGCGGCAACCATCCGCGTGCGCTCGGTTGCATCCTGCGCAGTTGCCAGCACGCCGGCAAAGCGCCCCGACTCATCGGTCAACGGCGTATTGCGCCATTCGCAAATGATACGTTCGCCGTTCTTTCGCAAGTTCTCGTTTATGCCGGATATTCCGCCGTCTCCTGCCTGCAGACGCGCCCGGCAACTCCATACCAGCGGGCGAACCTCTTCCGGGGTGATCAGTTCCGCAATGTCACGCCCCTGCAGTTCCTGCATCGAATAGCCGAACAGGCGCTCCGCGGCCGAGTTGCAATAAACGACCCTGAATCGCTCGTCTTGCATCACGCAGGCAATCGGCATGTGCTGCAGCTGCCATTCCAGACGATCCAGCAGCAGTTGGCGCTCGCGCTGGAGCGAACTGCTTGCGGCCTGCGCTTCAGTACGGTCAAGGTACTGCCCGATATCCCGGCCGATCGACTCCAGCGTGTCGAGCGTGACCTCGTCAGGCGCCTCTACCCGGTCACTGAAGAACTCGAGGGCGTCTTCGATGCCTCTGCCGCGGCGTATCGGCACCGAAACCGTGCCCCGAAAACCGGCTTGGCGCGCAAGCCGGCCGCGCCGCAGGTTCAGCGGTCCATGATCAGTGAGCCAGGCAATTTCACCACTGAAGATTGCCTGTGACACAGTGCCAGGCCTCGGGTCACTGCTTTTGGGTTGAATCGTGTGCGCGATGAATTCACCCGCCGAAAATCCCGGAGCAAGCCAGTACTCATAGCAGCTAAGCTGTCGGCTCACCGGGTCGAGGTGGCGGTGCGCACCCCATTTCCACTCCATGGTCCGGCAAATCGTTGCCAGCACCTCGCGCAACGCTATGGCAGGTTCCTGCTCCTGACCAAGGATGCGCGTGACCTCGTGCTGCATCCGGAGGCGCTGACGCAAGGTGACCCCGGAAGTGATGTCCTTGCCGATCCCGTGATAACCCTTCAGCTCGCCACAAGCTCCGAATACCGGTTCACCGCTGATGCTGCCATAGACCACAACCGCCTGCGGACCGATGAATCGCAGCGCAAGATCATGAAACGGCAGGCGGCGCGCGATGCCGGACTGGTGCGCTGACCAGTCGCCGCCCACCGGAGTGATCGAATCGATATCCCACAGCGTCTTGCCCGCAAGCATTTCCCGGGACAGGCCACAAATCCGGTAAAAACCCTCAGATACCTCCTTGAGCCGGTACCGCTCATCGGTCTCCCAGTACCAGTCCGAACCGAGTGCATTGAGCGCCCTGAAGCGCGCTTCGCTGCTGCGCAGGACATTCTGCATGGCCTCCCGGCGATTCATCAGAGCCACAAGAATCGCAGTGCCGCCGGCGAGCATCATCAATAGAAGAACAGCGATGATCCGGTAACGCGTCGCGTTGGCGAACGGACCTGACACCACATCGGCTGTCTGCACGCCCACGCCGACGGACAGGGCTCGCGCATCCATGCCACAGACGCTGCCGATACGACTGACACCATCAATCGGGTCATCCATGGTTTCCGAACCGCATTCCCGTCCCGCCTGCTGCGAATGCTGTGCCGAGGCATTATCCGGAATTTCCTGCCCGCCGCTGACACCACTGTCCGATACCCGGGCAATCAGCATTCCATTGCGATCCACCAGCTTGAGCACGCCGCCGCGGCCGAGGTTCATCACCCCGTAACTGCGCTGCAGCCGAGCAGAGCCAAGCTCCGCCATCACAATTCCGCCGATGTTGCCGTCTTTACCTCGAACCGGATAACTCAGATGCATCGCCCAGGTGTCTGCCTCCGAGCCACGGGCAAGCGGCGTAATTTGCATGGACATCGCCTCGCGCCGATGAGCCTGCCGGTGTCTTTCGATCAGGTCCGCGGGCAGGACCGTATCCCGGCTGCCCCAGACCTGCTGTCCAGCGGCATCCAATAGAAAAAAATCCACAACCTTGCCGCTTCTCGCGGCGACCATGCGCGACAGGCGCAGCGCCGCAACTTCGAGGCCGTCACGTTGTGCCTCGACGGCGATCACGCGCATCATGCTCTCGATTGCGGAAAGCTCCGCGTCGAACTGGTCCCGCAGGGAACGGGCCAGAGTCTCGACATGCCGCTGCGCAAAACCGAGGGCATCAGCGCGTTCCTTGCGAACAAGGACCTCCGTGACAACGATCAGCGCCAGGCCCAGCAGCAGCGCGCCGCACAGGAGCAACATTCGCAACGCACGCGGATTCCGCAAGATCTCACCGAGGGCTGGCACTGCGCGACCTTTGTCCTGAACGTCGGGAAAATTCACGATCTGCGTAGCGCGATGAGGCTGCGGCGGGCCGGATTACAAGGGTTCATCTTATAATCGCGGCGAAACATTGTCCAACTGCGCTGCCCAAGCAGCCCCGCCCCCATCAGCACGGAAGGCCTCTCCCCAATGTCGTCACAGCTCAACGCGGTCGCGGAACAGATCAATGGCATCATCCTCGGCAAGGCACACCAGATCCGTCTTGCCCTTGCCTGCCTGCTGGCACGCGGCCATCTCCTGATCGAAGATGTTCCCGGCGTCGGCAAAACCACGCTTGCTCATGCCATCGCCACATCACTGGGCCTGCGGTTCCAGCGTATCCAGTTCACCAGCGATCTGCTGCCTGCTGACATCCTGGGGATATCCGTCTACAACCGCGACACTGGCGGTTTCGAGTTTCACCCCGGTCCGGTGTTCACCAATGTCGTACTGGCGGATGAAGTCAATCGCGCAACACCACGTGCGCAAAGCGCGCTGCTCGAAGCCATGGAGGAGAACCAGGTCACCATCGAGGGTGAGACCCGGCAGCTGCCGCTGCCGTTCTTCGTCATCGCGACGCAGAACCCTTCCTACCAGATCGGCACCTTTCCCCTGCCCGAATCACAGCTTGACCGCTTTCTGATGCGGATCGAACTCGGATACCCTGATGCCGAGGCCGAGCGCGCGCTGCTCAAGGGCGACAACCGGCGCGACATGCTGCTGCGTCTGCAGCCTCAACTCGATGCGGATGGGCTGGCGCGCCTGCAACTTGAAGTCCAGCAGGTCCATGCCTCGCCCGCCCTGCTCGATTATCTGCAGGCACTCGTCAATGCCACCCGCCGCTCGCCCTCCTTCGCGCACGGACTCTCGCCGCGCGCATCGCTGGCCCTGCTCCATGGCGCGCGCGCCTGGGCCTACATGGACGACCGCAAACACGTGTTGCCTGAGGACATACAGACCGTTCTGCCCGCCGTGGTGACGCACCGGTTGAACCCGGCCAGCGAAACAACCGGCACCAGCGGCAGCACGCTCGCCGCCCAACTGCTCGAGGAAGTCGCGATCCCCTGATGCCGCCACTGAACGGCACACTTACGGCAGCCGCCGCCCTCAAGGGCCGGATTCTCGACTGGATATTCCAGTGGCGCGGGCCCGAGCGCGGCACCATCGTGCTGGTGCAACGCCGCGTGTTCATACTGCCAACGCGCCAAGGGTTGCTGTTTGCGGGTGTCATCCTGCTCATGCTTCTGGGGTCGGTCAACTACGACCTGTCCCTCGGATTCATCCTCGCCTTCCTGCTCGGCGCCAGCGGCATCCAGTCGATGCTGCATACCTTCCGCAATCTGGCGAACCTGCGCATCTCCGCCGGGCGCGTGTCGCCGGTATTTGCCGGAGACATTGCCGAATTCCAGATCCGCATCGCCAATACGGCGCGCATGTTCCGTTACAGCGTGGCCGTGACCCGTGACCGGAAAACCGCGGACTACGTCGATGTGCCGGCTGATGGCGAGACAGTGGCCACAGTACTTGCCCGCGCAGTCCACCGCGGCTGGTTGCGCCCCGGCCGGGTGACCCTGTTCACTTTTTTTCCGATCGGGCTGTTTCGCGCATGGTCCTACGCCGACCTCGACATGCACTGCCTGGTTTACCCGGCGCCTGCGAACCCGGGCCTGCCGCTGCCGCGCCTTCAGGCCGGCGACGGCAAGGGCGGAACCCAGGGACAAGGCCAGGATGAATTCGCCGGATTGCGCCCTTACCGCCCGGGCGATTCGCCGCGGCATGTTGCGTGGAAAGCCGTTGCCCGCAGTGACGTGCTGATGACCAAGCAGTTCGCCGGCCGCGTTGCCGCGGAATTGTGGCTGTCGTGGCAGCAACTGCCGCCGGAAATGGATGCCGAGCGCAGGCTGGAGCACCTGGCGCGCTGGGTCATCGACGCCGACGCGGAAGGACTCGCCTACGGGCTGCGCCTGCCCGGTTCAATCATCCCGATCGACTCGGGCGCCGCGCATCGCGCGGATTGCCTGCGCGCCCTCGCCCTGCATGAGACCACTGCCGACCGTACTTAATTCGCATCCGCTCGGCATGCGCGACATCCACTGGCTGAGCGCGACATTCCTGCTCGCCGCGGCCCCTCACTTGCTGCGCATGCCGCTGTGGATATCGGCACTGGTGACCGTCATCGCCGCCATCCGCGTACTGCAGGTTCGCCTGCGTTTCGCGCTGCCGCGAAAATGGCTGCTGGCTCTGATCGCTGTAGCCGCAGCCGGCGGCATTCTGCTGCAATACCGCACGTTATTCGGCCGGGATGCCGGCGTTTCCCTGCTGGTCATCATGCTGGCGCTGAAACTGCTGGAAACGCATAGCCGACGCGACGGCATGCTGCTGGGCTTCCTCGGCTGCTTCCTGCTGGTCACCAATTTCCTGCATTCCCAGACCATCCCGACAGCGCTGTTCATGCTGATCTGCGCCTGGCTGCTCCTCGCCACCCTGATCGGCATGCAGTACACGGGAATCTGGCCGGGGTGGCGGCAGCAACTGCAGCGCTCCGGCGTCCTGCTGGTGCAGGCGGTGCCTCTGATGGCCGTGCTGTTCCTGCTGTTCCCGAGGGTACAGGGTCCTCTTTGGGGGCTGCCGCAGGACGCCTACGCCGGCCTGAGCGGGCTTTCCGACAACATGAGTCCGGGCAGCCTGAACAACTTGATCCTGTCCTACGACGTCGCCTTCCGTGCTGAATTCAAGGACGGCAAAACGCCCGACGCCAAGGACCTCTACTGGCGCGGCCCCGTGCTGTGGGACTACGACGGGCGCACCTGGACGGCGCCGCGGCTGACCCAGAGCAACGAAGACCTGCCGGAGACAGGCGATCTCGAATACACGGTAACCCTCGAGCCGCACAACAAGCGTTGGCTGTTCGCGCTCGAATTTCCCGGTCAGCGGCCGCCGCGCGCAATCGCGACACGCGACATGCAGTTGCTTAGCTTCACGCCGGTGCGCAGCCGCATGCGTTACGACATGACTTCGGCGATCGGCGTGGCCTATGGTGCCGACGAGGATCGTTCGGTGCTGGCGCGGTCGCTGCGGCTGCCCGCCACCAGTAACCCGCGCACTGGCAACTTTGCCGCGGAGCTGCGCAGCAGGCACCGCGAGGACCGTGATCTGGTGACAGCAGTGCTGAACCTGTTCCGCACCGAAAATTTCGTTTACACGCTGACGCCACCACTACTGGGCGAGCACCCGGTGGACGAGTTTCTCTTCGAAACGCGCCGCGGGTTCTGTGAACACTATGCATCCGCATTCACGGTGCTGATGCGTGCCGCAGGCATTCCGGCGCGTGTGGTCACCGGCTACCAAGGCGGCGAGATCAACCCTGTCGGCGGCTATATCCTGGTGCGCCAGGCCGATGCCCATGCCTGGGTCGAAGTCTGGCTGGAGAACACCGGCTGGGTGCGCGTCGATCCGACCGCTGCGGTATCACCGGCCCGGGTGGAGCGCGGCATCGCATCGGCCCTGCCGCGCAGCGATCCCCTGCCCATGTTCGTGCGTGGGGACTTTGCCATGCTGCAGAGGATGCGGCTGACCTGGGACTCGATCACCTATTCCTGGAACCAGTGGGTGCTGGGTTACAACCCTGAGCGGCAACGGCTTTTCCTGAGCCAACTCGGCTTCAGCGAAGCCAGTTGGCAGACCATCTCCGTAGTGCTGCTGGTGTTTGCCGGCATTGCCGTGCTGATCGGGGCCGGCCTTGCACTACGTGACCTGCGCGGCGTGCGCGCGGATCCGGCAAAGCGTGCGTATGAGCGTTTCTGCCGCAAGCTTGCCCAACGCGGATTGCCGCGAGGTGCTGCCGAAGGTCCGCGAGTATTTGCCCGCCGTGCGACACAACAACGCCCGGATCTTGCCGCCGCAATCGAGGACATCACCGCGCTTTATGTCGGACTGCGTTATGCCGAGAACAGTAGCGACGCGGAAACACTGCGGCGGTTCAAACAGCGCATACGCGTGTTTAAACCATAATACTCAATAAAAACAAATAGTTATAAACTATCCGGCAGGCGGCAACAGGCCCGCGGGATCGACTGGCTTGCCCATCAGGCGAATCTCGAAATGCAGCTTGACCCGATCGCTGTCGGAATCGCCCATTTCGGCGATTTTCTGGCCGCGCGTCACTGACTGCCCTTCCTTCACCAGCAGCTCACGATTGTGGGCATAGACGCTCAGATACTTCTCGTTGTGTTTGATGACGATCAGCCTGCCCAGGCCGCGGATGCCGGTTCCGCTGAATATGACGCGCCCCGCCCCGGCGGCGACAACAGGCTGCCCCATTTTTCCGGCGATGCCGATGCCCTTGCTCGATGAATCGTTGAAATTGCTGATTACTTTGCCGCTGACCGGCCAGATCCAGCCGATGTCGTCATCGCCTTGGGCACGGTCCTGCGGGAAAGGTTTGGCGGTAACCGAGGGCTCCGGCTTGACGCCGGACATCTGCGCATAGGCCTGATCGCTGTAGGGCACACGCACGCCACGCGGCTCGCTCCTGGCTCCATCCGCCACTGCAGGGCGCTCACCCAAGGGGCGGCCTTCCACGCTGCCCGGCGCGCGCATCGGTGAGGCCACGACTCCCTGCGGGGGCGACAGGCGCAACTGCTGCCCCACACGGATGCGTGAAGGTTCTATGCTGTTCCAGGCCGCCAGTTCGCGGTAATCCAGCCCGAATTCCAGTGCAATGCTGTAAAGGGTATCGCCGGCCCTTACCGTATAGAAATCCGGCCGCGGCCGCTCCGGCGCCTGCGCCACGCGAGCCTGAGGCATGGGCGTGGTCTTGGCCTGCGGCGGCGGCAATCGCTCTGCCACGGGCGCTGGTCGCGAAGCCACGCAGCCGGAAAATACCAGCACCGAGGCCAGCAACAGGATTGATCGGCTTGCCGTACCGGGCTGCGTCGGGCTACGCACGAACTGTTCAGCCCAGGCCGGGGAGCAGCGGAACGAACCGGGCATCCTCCACCTTACGGTCAACATAACCTTGCGGTGTTCTTTCAATGACGTGCAGTGCCTGTTTGTCACGGTTTGTCATCGGAATGATGAGTTTACCACCCACGGTCAGCTGGTCGCGCAGCGCCTGCGGCACATGGGTCGCTGCAGCTGCGACAACAATTCCGTCAAAAGGTGCCTGTTCCGGCATGCCGAACTGTCCATCCGCATTGCGCACGCGCACGTTGTGCGCGCGCGCATCGCGCAGGTGGCGACGCGCCTTGGTCAGCAGCGGTGCCAGGCGCTCGATCGAATAGACTTCTCGCGCGATCCGCGACAGCACTGCAGCCTGGTAGCCACAACCGGTGCCGATCTCGAGAACCTTGTCCAAGCTCGCGCCACCGCCGCGCAACAGTTCGAGCATGCGCGCCACGGTGTACGGGCTGGAAATGGTCTGCCCGAATCCCAGCGGCAGTGCCATATCCTCGTAGGCGCGGCTCGCCAGCGCCTCGTCAACAAAAATGTGCCGCGGCACTTCGCCCATCGCGCCGAGAATCACCTCGTCGCGTATGCCCTGGGTGCGCAGCCGCTCGACCATGCGCATCCGCGTGCGCTGCGAAGTCATGCCGATGCCGGAGTTCACCGCGTTCACGCGCCTCCCTTCAGACCCAGCCAGTGCTGCACGGTCTCCATCTGCGTGAAGCGCGTAAGGTCCATCTGCAGCGGCGTCACCGACACCCGGTTCGATGCTGTCGCATGGAAATCGGTGCCCTCGCCGGCATCCTGGACACCGCCCGCGGCGCCTACCCAGTAGACCGTCTCGCCGCGCGGCGTGCTCGCCTTCACCACGGGCTCTGCCTTGTGACGCTTGCCGAGCCGGGTGACCTGCACGCCCTGCAGGGCCGCGTAAGGCACGTCCGGCACGTTGACGTTCAGCAGCACCGACCCTTCCACGCGATGTCTCATGAAACGATCGACCAATTCGGCAGCGACACGTGCTGCGGTTTCGAAATGATCCTGTCCCGCAGCGACCAGCGACACGGCGATGGAGGGAATGCCGAGCAGGAATCCCTCAGTCGCCGCCGCCACGGTACCCGAATAAATGGTGTCATCACCCATGTTTGCACCGTGATTGATGCCCGAGACCACGACGTCGGGCAAATCCGGCAGCAGGCCGGTCACCGCGAGATGCACGCAATCCGTCGGTGTGCCGTTCACATAGTAGTAACCATTGCCTGCGCGCCGCACCGACAGGGGCCGATCGAGCGTCAGCGAGTTGCTGGCGCCGCTGCGATCGCGCTCGGGCGCCACGACGGTGACGGTGCCGAGCAGGGACAGTGCCTGCTCCAAGGCGGCAAGTCCCGGCGCAAAATAACCATCATCGTTGCTGAGCAGGATGCGCACGCTGGTGTTTCGGTCTGCTTATCGTGGGGCCCGAAGAAGTGCTGCAGGCCATCATTGTTCTGTTCTATTCTGCTATCCCTTGACTGCAGGACGGATTTTAACACGCGCTGCTGCCTCGGCCGGAGACTGGTGCTAGGATATGCGCTGTCATCAACCATCGGATCAACAACATGGCGCCCATCGGCTTCCGTATCCTCCCCTTTGCCCCGCAGCCCTCGAAAAAAATCATCGCCACGCTGCGCAAAACCGCGACCGCGCACCTCAGTGACAACATGCATCGCCTGCATGCCATCGGCCCCGACCTGTTTCCCTGCCACAGCAGCGGGCGCATGGTCGGCACCGCGCTGACGGTCAAGGTCGGCCCAGGAGACAACCTGATGGTACACAAGGCTATCGACATCTGCCGCCCTGGCGATGTCATCGTTGTCGATGCCGGCGGGGTCTGCACCCAGGCGATCATCGGAGAGATCATGTCGGCGATCGCTGAACGCAACGGCGCTGCCGGCATGGTCATCGACGGCGCAATCCGTGATGCCGACGCCCTCGCACAATCGAAATTCCCGATTTATGCCCGCGGCATCACCCACCGCGGCCCTTACAAGAACGGCCCTGGCGAACTCAACGTTCCCGTCGTCATCGGCGAAGCCGTGGTCAACCCGGGCGACATCATCATCGGTGACGACGACGGCCTGGTCGCCATTCCCCAGGACATGATCGAGGAAACCCTCAGGCTCGCGAAACTGCAGGAGAAAAAGGAGTCCGACCTGCTCAAGGCGATCCGCGGCGGCAAGAAGCTCGACCGCGCCTGGGTGAACGACGCCCTGAAAAGCAAAGGCTGCGTCATCCCGCCGAAGATGCGCTGATGGCCGGCCCGCTCGCCGGGGTCACCGTGGTCGACATGACCACGGTGGTCATGGGCCCCTACGCGACACAGATCCTCGGCGACCTCGGCGCCGAAGTCATCAAAGTCGAAGCACCGGGCGGCGACAACGTGCGCTATGTCGGCCCCATGCGCAACCGCGGCATGGGGCACATGTTCCTGCACCTGAACCGCAATAAGAAAAGCATTGTGCTCGACCTGAAACAGCCGGCAGGCCGCGACGCGCTGCTGCGGATCGCCGCGAAGGCTGACGTTCTGATCTACAACATCCGGCCCCAGGCCATGCAGCGCCTGCGCCTCGGTTACGCTGACGTTGCCGCAGTCAATCCGCGCATCCTCTATGTCGGCGCCTATGGTTACGGCCAGCAGGGTCCCTACGCCGCACGCCCCGCCTACGACGACCTGATCCAGGGCATGACCGGACTGCCCTGGCTCACGCAGCAGGCCGGCTCTACTGATCCCCGCTACATCCCGGCAACGCTGGCCGACCGCATCGTCGGCCTGCATGCCGCCTACGCGGTCACCACTGCGCTCTATGAACGCGAGCGCAGCGGCAAGGGGCAGTCGGTCGAGGTTCCGATGTTCGAGTGCATGAGCCAGATGATCCTCGGCGATCATTTCGGCGGCCGCAGCTTCGATCCGCCGCTCGGCGCTTCGGGTTATGCCCGCGTGCTGGCCCCCGAACGCCGCCCGTTCCAGACCCGTGACGGCCATGTCTGCGTGCTGATGTACAACGACAAGCAGTGGCAGGGTTTCTTCCGCCTGATCGGCCGCGAGGACCTGTTCCGCGACGACCCGCGCTTCAACAGCCACGAAAACCGTTCCGCGCGCATTGCCGAAGCCAATGCCTTCGTCGCCGGCGAAATGCGCAAGCGCACGACGGCTGAATGGCTGCAGGCGCTCGACGCAGCCGACATTCCCTGCGCACCAATGAATTCAATCGATGAAGTGATCGACGACGCACACCTCAAAGGCTGCGGCTTCATCCGCGAGGAAGAACATCCCAGCGAAGGCCGGCTGCGCACCACGGCGGCCGCCACGCAATGGTCACGTACGGTCCCTGCCCCTCAGTACGGCGCCCCACGCCTCGGGGAGCATGGTGCCGAGGTGCTGCACGCAGCCGGTTACGGTGAAGAGGAAATCCACGCCCTCGCCGCCGCCGGCGCAACCGTCCTGCCCGACTGAGGGATCGCTGCCATGGATTTTGAGTTTTCCGAGGACCAGCGCGCGATCCGCGATGCCATCGAACGAGTGTGCTCCCGCTTCGGCGCAGACTACTGGCTGAAAAAAGACCGCGACGGCGGTTTTCCCCATGAATTCCATGCCGCCATCGCCGCCGACGGTTGGCTCGGCATTGCGATGCCTGAGCAGTATGGCGGTAGCGGACTCGGCATCACCGAGGCCGCGCTGATGATGGAAACCATCGCTGCCTCCGGGGCAGGCTTCTCCGGAGCCTCCGCGGTGCACATGAACATCTTCGGCCTGCATCCGGTGGTGGTATATGCCTCGGACGAGCAGAAAAAGCGCTGGCTGCCACCGCTGATTGCAGGGCAGGACAAAGCCTGCTTCGGCGTCACCGAACCGGGCGTCGGCCTCAACACCACCCGTCTGACCACCAGGGCGGTGCGTGACGGCGACGATTACCTGATATCGGGACAAAAGGTGTGGATCTCGACAGCCCAGGTCGCCAACAAGATCCTGTTGCTGGCACGCACAACGCCGCTGGAGGACACGAAGAATCCGGCCGACGGCTTGACACTGTTTTATGCCGACATCGACCGCAGCACATTCGAAGCGCGCGAGATCGACAAGATGGGCCGCAAGGCCGTGGATTCCAATCAGGTGTTCATCGATGGCATGCGTGTTCCGGTCACCGACCGCATCGGTGAGGAAGGCAAGGGCTTTCGCTACATCCTCGACGGCCTCAATCCCGAACGCATCCTGATCGCCGCCGAAGCCGCCGGATTGGGCCGTGCGGCGCTCGAACGCGCAGTGCGTTACGCCAATGAACGCATCGTATTTGACCGGCCAATCGGCCAGAACCAGGCGATCCAGCACCCACTGGCACAACGCTGGATTGAACTGGAAGCAGCATGCCTGCTGACCTACCGGGCCGCCAGCCTCTACGACGCCGGGAAACCCTGCGGCGCCGAAGCCAATGCCGCAAAATATTTTGCCGGGGAAGCCGGATTCAAGGCTTGCGAAACTGCGGTACTGACCCACGGCGGCATGGGTTACGCAAAGGAATTCCACGTCGAGCGCTATTTCCGCGAAGCAATGATTGCGCGCATCGCACCGGTCAGCCCGCAGCTGATCCTCTGTCATATTGCCGAACGCGTGCTCGGACTGCCCAAATCCTACTGATCGCGCCGCGCACCGTGTTGCAACAGCTGCTGATGCACTGCTTCGACGCCTGCGGCAACTTCCCCTCCGGTTTCGACCAGCGGCAGAAATCCGGTCACCCGGCGCCGATAGTTGAAATACACCGGTAGTACCTGCACTCCGGCCGCCTTCGCGATGCGGTAGAAGCCCGACTTGAAGCGAGCGCCCGGGGTGCGCGTCCCTTCCGGCGTGATGGCGAGCCAGAGTTGTCCGCGACGGCCAAACTCGGCTGCCATCGCATCGGCCAAGTCTTCGGGCCGAGCGCGATTGACCGGAATGCCGCCCAGCCAACGCAGGAAAGGGCCCAGCGGCCAGAAGAACAGCGTGTGCTTGGCAATGAATGACACGCGCAGCCCGAGGGTGAACAGGAATGCCGCGCCGATGACGAAATCCCAGCCGGAAGAATGCGGTGCAATAGCGACGACCAATCGCGAACTGTCCGGAAAGCAGCCCTCCGCGCGCCAGCGCATTGCACGCAACACCAGACGCCCGATCAGCGCCAGGGGACCGTACGCGCGGCGAGGCACTGCAGGACCGACTTGCAAATCCGCGACCGCCATCGTCGTTCCGAGATCCTCCGCATCACTCACGCTGGCAGGCCCTCCTCCACCACGACACGGCCAGCAGCCAGTGAGGCGCCGACAATTCTATATAAGCATATGTTTTTAAACGATTTTAATGATTTTCTGCAGTATCGTAAGCATAAAGTCGATCATGCTCCAGCGACGGCATCATGCCGCGGATCTTCGCCACCCGCGCCGGATCAATATCAGCGTAGACAATTCCAGGTTCTTCGCCGCCATCGGCCAGCACCTCACCCCAGGGATCAACGATCAGCGCATGGCCATAGGTCTGGCGATTGCCGGCATGCTCGCCGCACATCGCCGGCGCGAAAATGTAACTGGCATTTTCAATCGCACGCGCCTTCAGCAGTGCATGCCAGTGCGCCTTTCCGGTCTGGCGCTGGAAGGATGACGGCACCGCGATGAACTGCGCGCCCTGCTGCGCCAGTGTTCTGAAAAGATGCGGGAATCGCAGGTCATAACAGATCGTCATCCCGAGCTTGCCCCAAGGCATCTGCACCGCTACCGCACGCTCACCGGGACGGTACGATGACGATTCACGAATCACCTTGCCATCGGGCAGTGTCACGTCGAACATGTGGATCTTGTCGTAAGTCGCTACCACCCTGCCATCGTCGGCAATCAGGAACGACCGGTTGGCAATGCGTTCATCATCGGTTTTCAGAGTCAGCGATCCCAGCAGCAGCCAGACCCGATGCTCACACGCAAGCGCCTGGAGCTGCACCAGCACTTCGCCGCCATCTTCCGGCAACGCATGCTCGCGCATCACGCGGCCGCTGCCGTCCATCATCAGACAGTACTCCGGCGTCAGCACAAATTGGGCGCCACTCCTGGCCGCTTCGGCCACCATTCCTTTGAGCATGACCAAATTCGCGGCAAGGTCGTTGCCACTGTTGATCTGCAGGCAGGCAATGCGAAAAGGCGATGTCATGACAGGGATCTCAATAGAGCTAAAACGATTCAGCTACGGGCGCAGAAATAAAAAAAGGGCACCTTAACGGAACCCTTTGATTTATTTGGTCGGGGCGAGAGGATTTGAACCTCCGACCACCTGCACCCCATGCAGGTACGCTACCAGGCTGCGCTACGCCCCGAGGAGGCGGATTATACATCAGCGGACGGCCGTTTTCGTGCCGCTCGCTCAGGCCCGCAGCTCGTCAATAACGCTTTTGAGTTCCTGGCGCAGCTTGATCAGCGCGGGCTTGGCCGCGGCAGTCGCGGTGTCCCCAGTGCGACGCGAATGGCGTGCGGGTTCGCTGGACATTTCCTCGAGGCGATTGCGCGCGCCACTGATCGTAAAGCCTTGGTCGTAAAGCAAGTCGCGAATGCGCCGGATCAGCAGCACTTCATGATGCTGGTAATAGCGCCGATTGCCGCGGCGCTTGACCGGCCGCAGCTGGGTGAACTCCTGCTCCCAGTAACGCAACACATGCGGCTTCACGCCGCACAGTTCGCTGACTTCACCGATCGTGAAATAACGTTTTGCCGGGATCGGCGGGAGCTGCGACTTAAGGCTGCCGCTGGTTTCCATGGAAATGCTGCTCCACCATCGACTTTAATTTTTGTGATGCGTGGAACGTAACGACACGGCGCGCGGAAATGGGAATTTCTTCGCCGGTCTTTGGATTGCGACCAGGACGCTGCGGCTTGTCGCGCAGCTGGAAATTGCCAAACCCGGAGAGCTTGACTCCCCTCCCGTTTTCAAGCGCGAGGCGAACTTCGTCGAAAAAGGACTCCACCATGTCCTTGGCTTCGCGCTTGTTGAACCCCACCTTCTCGAACAGCAAGTCGGCCAGTTCTGCTTTGGTTAACGTCATCTTGTCCCCTCTCAACGAAGTTTCGCGTTGAACTTTTCTTGCAGAATCTGGCGCAGCTCAGACATTGCTTTTTCAGCTTCTACGTCCGTCAAGGTTTTTTGAGTATCCTGCAATAACACACTGAATGCAAGACTTTTTTTCCCTTTTTGGACCCCCTCGCCACGGTATAAATCAAACACCGTAACGTCCCGCAAAATCGCCGGTCCTGCGCGTCTCAATTCGGCACTGATGTCGCCGAAGCGGACGTTTTCTTCGAACTCCGCAGCCAGATCTCGCCGCATGGCCGGAAACTTCGGCACTTCCTCGCTGGCCGGCAACAGGCGCTTTTCAACGGCACCCAGTTCGACCTCAAACACAACCGGCACAGTGGGCAGATCATACTTCCGCTGCCAGCGCGGATGCAATTCCCCGATCCAGCCGATATCCCGCCCCTCCAGAATAATCCGCGCCGACTTGCCTGGATGCAAGGCCGGATGCACTGCCGGCACAAAGGTTGCAATAGCCGGCACCAGCAGCGCTTCAAGATCTGCCTTCAGGTCAAAAAAGTCGACGGCGCGCGCAGCCATCCCCCACTGCTGGGAATGTGCATCGCCATAGGCCACGGCGCCCACGCGCCAGGGTTGCGGATAATCCGGCGCATTGATAAAACAGCGGCCGATTTCAAACAAGCGTACACGCGGCTGCTTGCGGCTCGCATTGAATGCCACGGCATGCATCAGGCCGCCGATCAGGCTCGAGCGCATGACGCTCATCTGGCTCGCAATCGGATTGGCCAGCGCGACCGGATCGGCATTGGCACAGAAATCCTCTTCCCAGCTGCGATCCACAAAACTGTAGGTGATAATCTCCTGAAAATCCAAAGTCGCCAGTGTGTGCCGCGCTGCCACAGCATCGCGTTGCGCCTCCGTTGCAGGCAGCATGTCCGCACGCGCCAGCGGCGCTTCCGCAGGGATGCGGTCATAACCTGTGACCCGCGCCAGTTCCTCGATAAGATATTCCACAATGGCGATAAAAAAACGGTAGCTCGGTGGCGCCACTTCCACCGTGTCACCGACCAGCACAGGTCGGCAGCCCAGCCGCTCGAGGATCGCCATGGCGGCAGCCGCCTCGACGGAAAAACCCAGAATCCGCCGCGCACGTGGCAGGCGCAACTTAACGGGTTGGCGTGCGGGCAGCTTGCCCGTGACCTCGACCACCGGTCCCGCCTGTCCACCGCAGATCTGCAGGATCAATTGGGTCGCACGCTCCATCGCATCGCGCGTTCCCGCGAAATCGACACCCCGCTCGAAGCGGTAGGCTGAATCCGAGCCGAACCCCAGTTCGCGGGTTTTGCCAGCGATGACTTCCGGCATGAAAAAAGCGCTCTCCAGGATGACGCCGCGGGTTTCAGTCGTGACGCCGCTGTCCTCCCCCCCCATGATGCCTGCCAGCGCCAGCGGTCGGCTCGCATCGGCGATCACCAGATATCCGGGGTTGAGGGGCAGCACAGTACCATTGAGCAGCTTCAGTTCTTCTCTGTCGCGCGCGCGCCGCACGCAAATGCCGTCCGCCACTTGCGCGGCGTCAAAGGCGTGCAGCGGCTGCCCCATTTCCAGCAGCACGTAGTTGGTGACATCGACCACCGCGCTGATCGGGCGGATGCCGCTGCGCGCAAGGCGTCGCCGCATCCACTCCGGCGTCGCAGCCTTCGCATTCACCCCGCGTAAGATGCGCACGCCATAGCGCGGACAATCCGCCGGGGCCTCGACCGAGATCCCGATCCGGTCTTCGATCTGCGGCTGCACCGCGGCCGGTGTCGTCCACTTGAGCGTGGCGCCGCTCAGCGCCGCCACTTCCCGCGCCATGCCCAGAACGCTCAGGCAATCGCCGCGGTTAGGGGTTGGCTTGGTAGTGAGCACCTGGTCGTCGAGATCCAGCAGGTCCCGCACCGACATGCCGAGAGTCGCCGTCGCAGGCAGCTCGAGCAGCCCTTCTGCACTTTCGCTGAGCCCCAACTCGCGGGCCGAGCAGAGCATCCCCTGCGACTCTATGCCGCGCACCTTGGCAAGCTTGATCTCCATGCCCGGCAAGCACGCGCCAACCAGCGCAGCAGGCACCCTCATGCCAACTCGCACATTCGGCGCACCGCAGACGATGTTGAGCGGCGCAGTGCCGGCGTTGACCTGGCATACATTCAAGCGGTCAGCCTGAGGATGCTTCTCCACCGAGAGCACTTCGGCCACCACCACCCTGTCAAAGGGCGGCGCTGCCGGATCAACAGCCTCGACTTCCACGCCACCGAAAGTCAGCAGGTCCGAAAGCTCTGCGGTTGTGAGCTGCGGATCAACCAGTTCGCGCAGCCAATGTTCCGAAATTTTCATGGCAGCGGCCGCTTATGCGAATTGCTTCAGGAAACGCAAGTCGTTTTCGTAAAACAACCGCAAGTCATTGACGCCGTAACGCAGCATCGTCAGGCGGTCCGGCCCCAGGCCGAAGGCGAAGCCCTGGTAGCCTTCGCTATCGATGCCGACGTTGCGCAGCACGTTGGGATGCACCATGCCGCAGCCACCGACCTCGAGCCAGCCGTCGCCGAAACTCATGTCGATTTCCGCCGACGGCTCGGTGAACGGGAAGAATGAGGGCCGGAATCGAAGTTGCAAATCCGGGTTCTCGAAAAAGCGTTGGAAAAAATCTACCAGCACGCCCTTCAGGTTGGCAAAGCTCACGCTGTCGTCGATCCACAGCCCCTCGACCTGGTGAAACATCGGCGAGTGTGTCGCATCCGAATCCACCCGATAGACACGCCCTGGCGCGATGATGCGGATGGGCGGCTGCTTGCGCTCCATGTAGCGGATCTGGATCGGCGAAGTGTGTGTGCGCAGCAGGTGCTTGCCGTCGGCAAGGTAAAAGGTATCGTGCATCGAACGCGCCGGATGGTTCTCCGGCTGATTCAATGCCGTGAAATTGTAGAAATCAGTTTCGATTTCGGGACCATCGGCAACTTCAAAGCCGATGGATCGAAACAGCTGCTCGATGCGCTCCATAGTGCGGCTGACCGGATGCAGTCCACCCATGCCCCTACCCCGCCCCGGCAGGCTGACGTCGATGGACTCCCCGGCCAGTTTTACCTCCAGCGCCCGCGCCGCAATGAATTCGCGGCGGGCATGAAGCGCCTCCTCAAGCTGCTGCTTTGCCACATTGATACGCGCGCCTGCAGCCGGACGCTCGCTGACAGGCAGCTTGCCCAGCCCTTTCAGCAACTCCGTAAGCGCTCCGGATTTGCCGACGTAACGCGCCTTGGCCTGCTCAAGCGCATCGGCGTTGTCGATGCCATCGAACAGCGCCATCGCCTCTGCCACCAGCTTGTCAAGTTCCTGCATGGGTGATTGTTCGCGAAATCCAGTAGAAAAAAAAGGAGGCTCTGCGAGCCTCCTTTTCCGGGTGCGACTGCTTACGCTCCGAGGCTCGTCCTGGCCTGCTCCACAAACCGCTGGAACGCGGGTTTGTCGAACACGGCGATGTCGGCGAGAACCTTGCGATCGACCTCGATCGCCGCCTTCTTCAGGCCGTTCATGAACACGCTGTAGGTCATGCCGTGCTCGCGAGCTGCCGCATTGATGCGGGTGATCCACAGGGCGCGAAATTCACGCTTCTTGGTGCGACGGTCACGATATGCATACTGTCCTGCGCGCATCACCGCTTCGTTGGCGATGCGGAATACGTTGCCGCGACGGCCACGGAAACCCTTGGCGGCCTTCAGGACTTTCTTGTGCGCCTTGCGGGCGATGACTCCACGTTTGACTCTTGGCATGGCTCTTCTCCCTGATCAGTAAGGCAGCATCGCGCGTACTGCGCGCTGATCGGAATCGTGCACCATGGTCGTGCCGCGCAACTGACGCTTGCGCTTGGTGCTCTTCTTGGTAAGGATATGACGCAGGTGCGAGGAACTGCGCTTGAATGCGCCGCTGCCCAGCTTTTTGAATCGCTTGGCCGCGCCGCTCTTGCTCTTCATCTTCGGCATGTTGACTCCTGTTTTAGCCTAGCGTCGGGCGCCTGCGTTGCCGCGGGACTTAAAGCCCGAACACTACTTCTTTTCAACGGCCACAGCTGCCGGCGCCGGAGCGCCTGCCGCCACAACCACCTTTGCCGGCGTTGCCGCCGGCGTTTCATCCGTGGCCTTGGCTCCGGCCTTCGGGGAATTCTTCGCTACCGCAGGTTTTGCCTGCACCTGCACTTGCACCTTCTTCGGCGCCAGCACCATCACCAGCTGGCGACCTTCCATCTTCGGGAACTGCTCGACAACAGCCAGTTCGATCAAATCCGTCTTCACTCGTTCCAGCAGACGGAAACCGAACTCCTGGTGCGCCATCTCGCGCCCCCTGAAGCGCAGCGTGATCTTCGCCTTGTCGCCCTCTTCAAGAAAGCGGATCAGGTTGCGCAGTTTGATCTGGTAGTCGCCTTCGTCCGTTCCCGGACGGAATTTCACTTCCTTAACGACGATCTGCTTCTGCTTGAGCCTCGCCTCGTGCTGCTTCTTGCTCTCACGGTACTTGAATTTCCCGTAATCCATGACACGGCATACCGGCGGTTGTGCCGTAGGCGCGATCTCGACCAGATCCAGCTCAGCATCCTCCGCCAGCTTGTTGGCTGCGGCAATGCTGATCACGCCAACCTGCGAACCATCTGCTCCGATGACCCGCACTTCCGGGGCGGTGATTTCACCGTTGATCCGGGCTTCCTTTTCCTGAGCTATGCGAAAACTCCCAAAATTTATTGCTCTCAGGCCGAACGACCCTTCTTCGCGATATCGCTTTTCAAAAGCGACATGAAGGCATCCAGGGACATTTGCCCCAGATCCTCGCCTTTACGGGAACGCACGGCCACCAATTGTGCTGCCACTTCCTTGTCACCGACGACCAGCTGGAATGGCAGCTTTTGCAGACTATGTTCTCGGATTTTATAGGAAATTTTCTCATTCCTCAAGTCAGCCGCGGCCCGAAAACCGGCCTTTTTCAGGGCATCCGCCACCACCGCCACAGGGCCGGCCTGCCCCTCCGAGATGTTCATGACCACGGTCTGCAAGGGCGCCAGCCAGGCCGGCATGGCCCCGGCATAGTGCTCGATCAGAATGCCGATGAAGCGCTCCAGCGACCCGAGGATAGCCCTGTGCAGCATTACCGGCGTGCGCCGGCTGTTGTCTTCGGCCACGTATTCCGCGCCCAGGCGCTGGGGCAATGCGAAATCCAGCTGCAGGGTGCCGCATTGCCAGACACGGCCCAGCGAATCTTTCAGTGAAAACTCGATTTTCGGACCGTAAAACGCGCCTTCGCCGGGATTAAGCTCCCACTCGAGGCCCTTTTCGTCCAGCGTCGCCTTGAGAGCCGCCTCGGCACGATCCCAGACCGCGTCATCTCCGATGCGCTTTTCCGGGCGCGTTGAGAGCTTGACCAGGATGTGGTCGAAGCCGAAATCGGCATACACCCGCCGCAACAGGTCGACGAAATCCCCGGCCTCGCGCTGCACTTGCTCTTCCGTGCAAAATATGTGCGCATCGTCCTGCACGAAGCCGCGCACACGCATCAGGCCATGCAGCGCGCCCGAAGGTTCGTTACGGTGACAGGAACCGAACTCGGCGATGCGCAGCGGCAGGTCGCGGTAGCTTTTCACGCCCTGGTTGAAAATCTGCACATGCCCCGGGCAGTTCATCGGTTTTACCGCGTAATCGCGCTTCTCCGATTCCGTCGTGAACATGTACTCACGGTAGTTTTCCCAGTGTCCGGAACGCTCCCACAACACGCGGTCCATCACCTGCGGCGTACGTACCTCGCGATACCCGGCTTCGGTCAGCAGCCCGCGCATGTACTGTTCGATCGCCTGCCAGATTACCCAGCCATTGGCATGCCAGAACACCATGCCCGGCGCCTCGTCCTGCATGTGGAACAGGTCGAGCTGACGCCCCAGTTTTCGATGATCCCGCTTCTCCGCTTCCTCAAGACGGTGGAGGTACTGGTCCTGATCCTCTTTCCGCGCCCAGGCCGTGCCGTAAACCCGTTGCAGCATCTCGTTCTTCGAATCACCGCGCCAGTAAGCCCCGGCCACCTTCATCAGCTTGAATATCTTCAGCTTGCCGGTGGACGGCACATGCGGGCCGCGGCATAGATCGATGAAATTGTCCTGGCGATACAGCGAGATCGGCTGATCCGAGGGAATCGACGCGATGATCTGCGACTTGTATTTCTCCCCCATGTCCGAGAAAAACTGCACCGCCTCATCGCGCGGCATCACCTGACGCTCGACGCGAATGTCGCGCTTGCTGATTTCCAGCATGCGCTTTTCGATCGCAGCAAGATCCTCGGGCGTGAAGGGCCGTTTGTAGGAAAAATCATAGTAGAAGCCGTCTTCGATCACCGGACCGATCGTCACCTGCGCATCGGGAAACAGCTCCTTCACCGCATGGGCCAGCAGATGAGCCGTCGAATGGCGCAGCATTTCCAGGCCTTCGGGATTGCGATCCGTGATCACCGCCAGTTCGGCGTCCGACTCGATGCGATGCGAGGTATCCACCAGACTGCCGTTGACACGCCCGGCCAGCGCCGCCTTGGCGAGTCCGGCACCGATGGAGGCCGCCACTTCGGCCACCGTAACCGGGTGTTCGTAGGATCTGACCGATCCGTCGGGCAATGTGATATTGATCATGTCGGGTTTCCGTGACTACAAATAAAAAAAGTGCGGCAAGCCGCACTTTTTCCGCTACCAGAAAATTGACGCAGCTATCGCCGGGCTTCAGGGAAGTTACGAGTTCGCGGTGTCATAACGCTCGCTTCCTGCATTCCGATGGTTTAGTTTGCGCAATTCCAAATTGGTAGGCGCGATTGGACTCGAACCAACGACCCCCACCATGTCAAGGTGGTGCTCTAACCAGCTGAGCTACGCGCCTGAAAGGGCGGAATTCTAGCCCAATCGGGGCAGGCCGATCAAATAAAATCAGTGGCTTGCGAATTTACGCCCGCGCCCACAGCGTTCAGCGCCGCGCTGCCGATACCACGCCACGCACCTCCCGCACCAGGCCCAGCACCCGCGCCAACTGCGCGAGGTCCGAAACCTCCAGCGTGAAGCGCATTCGCGCCGTCAGGTCCGTGGAGGTCGAACGCGTCGCCGTGACATTGATGCGCTCCCGCGACAGCACCTCGGAAATGTCCCGCAGCAGTCCGGTGCGGTCGACCGCGTCAACCACAATCTCCACCGGGAACGTCGCGCTACCCGGCACTCCCCACTCTGCCGCCACCCGCCGCTGCGGATCGAGGCGTGCCAGGTTCGCGCATTCGGCGCGATGCACACTGACGCCGCGGCCCCGCGTCACGAAACCCACGATCGGCTCCGGCGGCGCGGGCCTGCAGCACTTGGCCGGCATCGTCAGCAACTTGTCAACACCGACCACCAAGATTCCGCCGCCCGCGTTCTTCGCCTTGCGCGCGACGATGGCAGGAGCGGGCACTTGTGCCTGTGGTGCCCCGGCCGCATCGGGATCAAGCGCCTCCTGCAGTGCCTTGGGCCCGATCTCACCGCGCCCGATGCCGGCGAGCAAGTCATTGAGCCGTTCGAAGCCCATTGCCGTTGCCAACTGGTCGAGATTGGTGCGCGTCATGCCGCGGCGCTGCAACTCCTTGTCGAGCACTGTTCGGCCCTGTGCAATGTCGGCCTCGAGGTTGAGTTTGTTGAACCACTGCCGCACCTTCGAACGCGCGCCCGGGCTGCGCAGGAAACCGAGCTGCGAATTGAGCCAGTCGCGGCTGGGCCCGCCCTGCTTGGCCGCAAGAACCTCCACCTGCTGGCCGTTCGACAGCGGAGTGTTAAGCGGCACCATCACACCGTCCACCTTGGCACCTCGGCAGCGATGGCCAAGCTCGGTATGCACGTGATAGGCAAAATCCACCGGCGTAGCCCCCTTCGGCAGGTCCACCACGCGGCCTTGCGGCGTCAACACATAGACCGTGTCTTCGAACAACCCCGTGCGGAACTGCTCGCCAAGCTCGCCGGTATCGCTGACCTCGTCCTTCCACTCCAGGACCTGGCGCAGCCAGGCAATCTTTTCCTCATAGCCGCGATTCTGGCGTCCACCCTCCTTGTAGCGCCAGTGCGCCGCCACTCCCAGCTCCGAATGCTGATGCATCTCGTGGGTGCGGATCTGCACCTCGACCGACTTGCCCTCGGGACCGCTCACCGCTGTGTGCAGCGAGCGATAGTTGTTGGCCTTGGGCTTGGCGATGTAGTCATCGAACTCTTTCGGCAGCGGGGACCAAAGGCTGTGCACGATGCCGAGCACCGTGTAGCAATCCTTGACGTCACGCACCAGCACGCGCACCGCGCGCACATCGTAGAGCCCCTCGAAATCGAGGCGTTTTTTCTCCATCTTGCGGTGGATGCTCGCGATGTGCTTGGGCCTCCCGTAGACATCGGCGGCAATACCTGCACGCGCGAGCTCGCTCTTGAGGATCGCTACCACGTTCTCGATGTAGCGCTCGCGGTCCTGGCGCTTCTCGTCGAGCAGCCGCGCGATGCGCTTGTAGCTCCCGGGATCACGCACCCGCAGCGCGAGGTCTTCCAACTCCCACTTGATTTGCCAAACGCCCAGCCGGTTGGCCAGCGGCGCGAACAGATCCTGCGTGAGGTTCGCCATCTCCGTCATTTTTCCGGCATCCCGGGACTTGATCGCCTCGCGCAGATCCTGCAGGTGGTCCGCCAGCTTAACCAGCACCACGCGCACGTCCTGCACCATCGCCAGCAGCATCTTGCGCAGCGCCTCAAGCTGGGTCGCCTGACCCTCGGGACGCAAAGGCGCAGGCGCATGGCTCGACAGCGCCCCAATCTCACCCATGCGCAGGACACCCTCCACGAGCTCGGCGATGACATCACCATAACGCGCGCGCAGGTCAACGCTGCCGATCAGTTGCAGGCGCAGCAGCGGCAGCAACAGCGTTGCTGTTACCGCCTCATGATCGAGATCCAGCTGAAGTACGGTGTCGGCGAGAGCACAGGCGCGCTCCAGCAGGCCGTCGTGGCGCTCAGCCACTGCCAGCAGGTCGTCGAAGGCGCGCCGGAGAGCCGCGCTGGCAGGGGCGTCAAAACGCGCAGTGGCCGCCAGGATCCAGGCTTGCGGCCCGGCATCCGGAGATTTCACCAACTGCAGTTGTACGTTGCTGACCATGAGCCGACCCTGAACTGAAAGAATTTCTGCTTGTCACACAAAAATGCCCCATTTAAGGGCATTCGCGCCGCAATGTGGCACCCTATCTCCTTCGAAGGTCCAGCTGCACTGCGACTGCGCAGTCGTAGACCCTTGAATGGTACAAGGGTTGCTTGCGGGTATAAACAGGAAGAGAAACGCGATATCAAATGGCTGTTTTGGGATGGGCCGGTGGTTACGCCGCCTCTCGGTTAACTCACGCAATGCAAAATCTCCCCAGACCGTTGGACGCAATAAGCGAAGCGCATTGCACCAGCCCACCCACCGCTCAATCGCCACAGTAAAACATGTTAGGTTGTCGGACATATCCCGGTGGAATGCGCCGCTTTTGGGCTAATCCACTTTACGTGCGGACCAAGGATCATTAATGAGCAGCAAACGCCCTTTTGACGAAATGCGCGCCCCGGATGGCGAGATTCGGCCGCATTATCGCGAATACTGCGAGTGGCTGGACGGCAAGCCGACCGATTTCCTGCCGCAGAAGCAGCGGGAGGCCGATGCACTGTACACCCGGCTGGGCATTACCTTTGCCGTTTATGGCGACGAATCCGGCACCGAACGCTCGATTCCCTTCGACATCATTCCGCGCATTATCCGTCCCAATGCCTGGAAAATCATCAGCGATGGCGCCTGCCAGCGCGTCCGCGCGCTCAACGCCTTCCTGAAGGACATCTACCACGGCCAGGAAATTCTCAAGGCCGGGATCATTCCCGCGGCCCAGGTCACTGGCAACCCGGCCTTCCGCCCCGAAATGCAGGGCATCCAGGTGCCGGGCGACGTCTATATACACATCGCCGGCGTCGACATCGTCAAAACCGATGCCGGCGAATTCCATGTCCTCGAGGACAATCTGCGCACGCCCTCCGGCGTCTCGTACATGCTCGAAAACCGCAAGATGATGATGCGGCTGTTCCCCCAGCTCTTCGGACGCATGCCGGTCGCCCCCATCGATCACTACACCGATGTGCTGCTCGACAACCTGCGCGCGGTCGCGCCCGAGCACGTCAGCCAGCCCACCGTCGTGGTGATGACCCCTGGTGCCTACAACAGCGCCTATTTCGAGCATGCCTTCCTCGCCCAGCAGATGGGTATCGAACTGGTCGAGGGCCAGGACCTTTTCGTCTCCAACAATTACGTGTACATGCGTACCACCGCCGGTCCACAGCGGGTCGACGTCATCTACCGCCGCATCGACGATGATTTCCTCGACCCGCTCGCCTTCCGTCCGGACTCCGAACTCGGCGTGCCCGGCATATTCCAAGCCTATCGTGTCGGCAACGTCACGCTCGCCAACGCCATCGGCACCGGCGTCGCCGATGACAAATCGACTTATCTTTACGTGCCGCAGATGATCGAGTTCTACCTCGGCGAAAAACCGATTATCTCCAACGTTCCGACCTACCGCCTCAGCCAGGCCGAAGATCTCGCCTACACCCTGGCGCACCTGCCCGAGCTGGTGGTGAAAGAAGTCCAGGGCTCCGGCGGCTACGGCATGCTGGTCGGCCCGACATCAACGAAAGAGCAGATTGCCGAATTCCGCAAGCGCATCGAAGCAAACCCGGCCAATTACATCGCACAGCCAACACTGGCGCTCTCGACTTGCCCGACCTTCCGCGATTCCGATATCGTGCCGCGCCACGTAGACCTGCGACCCTATGTGCTTTCGGGCCGCGGCGTCACGCTGGTACCCGGAGCCCTGACCCGCGTCGCACTGCGCGAAGGCTCGTTGGTCGTCAACTCCTCGCAGGGTGGCGGCACCAAGGACACCTGGGTACTGGAGGACCTGCAATGCTGAGCCGCCACGCCAACAACCTCTACTGGATGTCACGCCAGATCGAGCGCGCCGAAAACACAGCGCGCCTGCTCGACATCACTTACCAGATGTCGCTGTTGCCGTATCGCGTGACCGACGTGTCGCAGTCCTGGGCCGAACCCTGGGCGCTACCGCTGGTGATCAACGGACTCGCCAGCAACTACTACGCGAAAAATCCGGGCCCGCTGACCTCCGAAAAAGTGCTGCGCTTCATGGTCACCGACAGCACCAACCCTTCGAGCATCTGCTCGCTGATCCACGCGGCACGCGAGAATGGCCGCAGCATGCGCGGCGTGATGACCTCCGAAATGTACGAAGACCTCAACTCGATCTGGCTGGAGTTGCGCGGCCGCAGCGAAACCGCGCTGAACCACGGCGGCATCAACGAGCTCTTTGAGTGGATCAAAACACAGTCCCACCAGTTCCGCGGCGTGACTTTTGGCACCATGCTGCGCGACGAGGCCTACCAGTTCATCCGCCTCGGCACTTTCATGGAGCGCGCCGACAACACGGTGCGCCTGCTCGATGTCAAGTACCACACGCTTCTGCCGAGCGCCGCGGAAGTCGGCGGCGCGGTCGATTACTACCAGTGGAGCGCCCTTCTGCGCTCCGTCAGCGCTCTGAGCTCCTACCGCCGCATCTACCGCGATGTCATTACGCCCAAACGCGTCGCAGAACTGCTGATCCTGCGCAATGACCTGCCGCGCTCGCTGCATGCCTGCATGAACGAGATCTACGAAATCCTGCGTGAACTGTGCAAGCGCGACTCGATGGAGCCCGAACGCCTCGCCGGTGAGCTCCATGCGCAGCTGCATTACGGCCGCGTCGAGCAGATCATGGAAACCGGACTCCACGAATACCTGATGGAGTTCCTCGAAAGACTGCACTTGCTGAATGACGAATTAAACCGCCATTTCCTTGCGCCGGTGTACGACTCTCCGGACGCACTCCCGGCCATTTCCCGGCAAAGTGCATGAAGCAGGCTTTCAATCCGATAATCCATCACCGGCTCAACCGCGCAGCTCGCTTGTCAGCCCTGCCGGCTTCCCCTATGCTTCGCCCCATCCATTTTCCCGTGACCGCCCCCAATGACTTACTGCGTTGCCGTCACCCTCAAGGCCGGCATGGTGTTTGCGTCCGATTCGCGCACCAATGCCGGCGTCGACCATGTCTCCAGCTACCGCAAGATGCGCGTGTTCAGCAAGGACGGCGACCGCGTGATCGTCATCCTCAGCTCGGGCAACCTGTCAATTACGCAGAGTGCCATCAACCTGCTGGTCGAGGACCAGCGCGAGCCCGGCTTGCGCAAGACATTGTTCGATGCGCGCTCGATGTTCGAAGTCGCGGAAATGGTCGGCCAGGCACTGCGCGAAGTCCGGCTGCGCGACGGCCCCTATCTGCAGCAGGCAAATGTTGATGCCGGCGCATCCTTCATCGTCGGCGGCCAGATTGCCGGAGGCCGCCAGCGGCTGTTTCACGTTTACAGCGAGGGCAACTTCATTGAATCCACCGCCGAGACCACCTATTTCCAGATCGGCGAAAGCAAGTACGGCAAGCCGGTCATCGACCGCGTCATCAAGCCCGAAACCACGCTGCTCGAAGCCACCAAGTGCCTGCTGGTCTCCTTCGACTCGACAATGCGCAGCAACATCTCGGTCGGCTTGCCGATCGACCTGCTTATCTACCGTGCCGACACGCTGCGTGTGGCCTTCCAGCACCGCATCGAAGAGAACGACAGCTACTTCAACATGGTCCACCAGCGCTGGGGCGAGGGCCTGCGCAAGGTTTTCGGCGAACTGCCCAATCCCGACTGGAATGTCGGTTTCGAACAATAACGCCGCGCGTTTTCCGGCGGGAGACCACCGCCGATGAGCATCCAGGTAGCACTACATCACCTGACCCGTTACCGCTACGACCGCGAGGTCGGGCTGTCGCCACATGAAATCCGTCTGCGCCCGGCGCCGCATTGTCGTACGCCGATCCTCTCGTATTCGCTGAACGTCGCGCCGGAAAAGCATTTCATCAACTGGCAGCAGGACATATTCGGCAACTACATCGCGCGTTTCGTGTTTCCGGAGAAAACGCGCGAACTGGAAATCACGGTCGACGTCGTTGCCGACATGACGGTGATCAACCCCTTCGATTTTTTCATGGAAAGCTACGCCGACCGCTTTCCCTTCAGCTACCGCCAGGACCTGCTGCGCGACCTGACACCGTACCTTGCCATCGAGGAACAGGGACCGCTGCTGCAGGAATGGCTCACCGCATTCCGCGCGGCCAACACCGGTGAAATCGCCACCATCGACTTCCTGGTCGCGATCAATCGCCAGCTGCAGCAGGACATCGCCTACCTCGTGCGCATGGAGCCCGGCGTGCAGAGCTGCGAACAGACCCTGCACAACCGCAGCGGCTCCTGCCGCGACAGCGGCTGGCTGTTGGTGCAACTGCTGCGCCATTGCGGGCTCGCCGCGCGCTTCGTATCGGGCTACCTGATTCAACTCAAGGCCGACCAGAAACCACTCGACGGTCCTGCCGGCCCCGAACACGACTTCACCGACCTGCACGCATGGGCCGAGGCCTACATCCCGGGCGCCGGCTGGGTGGGGCTCGACCCGACCTCCGGACTGCTCGCCGGAGAAGGCCACATCCCGCTCGCCTGTACGCCATCACCGGCGAGCGCAGCAGCCGTCACGGGTGGCGTCGACCACTGCGACACACAGTTCGATTTCGAAATGTCGGTCACGCGCATCCACGAGGATCCGCGCGTCACAAAGCCCTACGACGCCACGCAATGGAACGCCATTAACATGCTCGGCCGGCAGATCGACAGCGAACTGCTCGCGCAGGACGTGCGCCTGACCCAGGGCGGCGAGCCGACCTTCGTCTCCGTCGATGACATGGACGGCCTGGAATGGAACACCGCAGCGCTATCCGAAAAAAAATGGGAACTCGCCGAACAGCTGGCATGGCGTCTGCGCGAACGTTTTGCCCCGGGCGGGTTGGTGTTCTACGGCCAGGGCAAATGGTATCCGGGCGAACCGTTGCCGCGCTGGTCGCTGGGCATCCAGTGGCGCAATGATGGCCTGCCGCTGTGGCGAAATCTGGAACTGATCGCCGCGGCCAGCGCGCCGGCCAGCGCCTCCGCAGCCGACGCACGTCGCTACGCCGAGGCATTGACCGCGGCCCTGAAACTGCCCGCGACCTGCCTGATGCCGGCCTGGGAAGATCCGCTGACCCACCTCTCCGCAGAAAAAGCAGCGCGCACACCGGGCAACTCGAACCCCGCCGGTTACCTGCTGCCGCTGGGCGCATCCACTTCCGGCTGGACCAGCTCGGCTTGGCCCCTGCCCGATGATCAAGTCATCCTGATCAACGGCGACTCGCCGATCGGTTATCGCCTGCCACTGGACGCACTGCCGGAAATCCTGCCCGACGGCGCCAAACTGGTGCGCACAGCCCTGTGCATCGAAGTGCGCGACGGCCGGCTCTACGTCTTCCTGCCGCCGTTCAAGACCCTCGAGCCCTACCTCGAACTGGTCGCGCACATCGAAAATACCGCGGCAGGCCTCGGACTGCGCGTGCGCCTCGAAGGTTATGAACCGCCCGCCGACCCGCGGATCACGGTGCTCGGGATAACCCCGGATCCCGGTGTCATCGAAGTCAACATCCATCCAGCCGCGACCTGGGAACAGCTTGTCGGCAACACCAACGCTCTCTACGAAGAGGCACGCGCCACCCGGCTCGGCACCGAGAAATTCATGCTCGACGGCCGCCACACCGGCAGCGGTGGCGGCAACCACATTGCGCTCGGCGGCCCCACGGTCGCTGACAGCCCTTTGCTGCGCCGGCCCGATCTGCTGCGCAGCCTGATCACCTACTGGCAGAACCATCCCTCGCTGTCCTACCTGTTCTCCGGCATGTTTATCGGCCCGACCAGCCAGGCACCGAGGGTCGACGAAGCGCGCGACGACAACCTCTACGAACTCGAAATCGCGTTCCAGGAAATGTCCCGGCTGCAAGCACAGAATGGCAAAGCCCTGCCGCCGGAAATGACCGACCGCCTGCTGCGCAATTTCCTCGTCGACCTCACCGGCAACACCCATCGTGCCGAATTCTGCATCGACAAGCTCTTTACACCCGCGGGCGGCCGCGGTCACCTCGGCCTGCTTGAATTCCGCGGCTTCGAAATGCCGCCGCACCCGCAGATGAGCCTCGCGCAGATGCTGCTGCTGCGCGCGCTGGTCACCTGGTTCTGGCAGACGCCCTACGAATCAAAGCTGGTGCGCTGGGGAACGCAGTTGCACGACCGCTTCATGCTGCCGTATTTCGTCGCCGCGGATTTTCACGACGTGCTCGAAGACCTGCGCCGCGCCGGTTTCGCCTTCGACGACAGCTGGTACGCGCCCTTTCACGAATTCCGCTTTCCGCGTTACGGCACAGTCACCTACAGCGGCATCGAAATCGAACTGCGCCAGGCCATTGAACCCTGGCATGTACTCGGCGAGGAAATGGGCCTCAACGCCACCGCGCGCTACGTCGACTCCTCGGTCGAACGCCTGCAAGTGCGCGCCCGCGGGCTTACCGAATCGCGGCACATCATCGCCTGCAACGGCCGCGCAGTACCGATGACCCCCACCGGAACACCCGGTGAGTTCGTCGCCGGCGTGCGCTACTGCGCTTGGGCCCCGCCCTCCGCATTGCACCCGACCATCGGCGTGCACGCACCACTGGTATTCGATGTCGTGGATACCTGGAGCAAACGCTCCAGCGGCGGCTGCACCTACCATGTTTCCCATCCCGGCGGACGTAACTACAGCACACTGCCGGTCAACGCCAACGAAGCCGATGCCCGCCGCATCGCACGCTTCTGGGGGCATGGGCATACGCCGGGCCCGATGAACATTGCACCCGAAGTGACCAATCCGGCCTTTCCGATGACTCTCGACCTGCGCTGGCAACCAACTCAACAGTGATAATTTTAAGTACTTGTTTTTATTAATTTTTTAATTATTTTATGGGTGCAGTACGCGATGCTGCACCGGTCAATCGTAAAAGGCCTGAACCCTCGGCTGTCGGACATGTGAGGGTGGGTTACGCCGCTACGCAGTTTTAACCCCAACTAAGTCCAACTCCGCAGGGTGCAATAAAGCTTAGGACATTGCACCCTTCGTGTTACGCCCGCTACTCCGGCCCGACAAACCCGATGTAGGCGCCGCAGGCTTCCGCAGGCGTAGCGAGCATGGCGTGTTCTCCGGTGTTGCGCACGCCACGCTCGAGGGGCGGCATGCCTTGTTCGGACATCCAGCTTGCCGCAGCACCCATGCTGCTGGTGCGATACAGGGCCTGGAAAGCGCCGGCGCCACGCTCGGCCAATGCGCGCGCTGCGGGGCCATCGGCATAGGGCTGGACGATGCCCAGCCCGGTCGATCCGAGCTGGAATATGGCCATGTGCGACATGATCACGGTGCCTTTCTGCAGCGGCGGCGCGTCCATGCCGAGGATGCGCGACAGAGTCTGCGCACGGGCAGCGGCGTCTTCGACAACGATGTAGGCGCGCTCCAGGGAGAACACGGCATTAGGATGCGGCGTTGCGGCCGAACGGCGGCTGGCGAGCGGTGTGCGGTGTTCGATGAACGCCAGCGGCAGGCCGTACTCAGGCCCCAGTGCGGCAAAGCGCCAACGCAACCCGGTTCCCTCGGGCGTGGTGCGCGCGCCGTCGACGGGATCGCTGACCGTGGCGCCCCGCGCGCGCATAGCCGCGACGTCGGCAGCAAGGTCATCGCTCGCCAGCGTGATGGTGTAAATGCCGCCGCCAGCCGCAATGAAACGCGCGAATGCTCCACCGGAGCTGCTGGCAGCACGGTACTCAGCCTCATCGCGGATCGTCAGCAGCTCAAGGTAGTCGGCGTTATTCCAGGCAATGGCATTGTGAGTGCCGCGGCCGGCATGCACGCCTCCCGGCTGCACATTGAAGCCGAGGCGGCGGTAGCGGGCGCTGCCGTCGTCAAGGTTGGCCACGCCGACGGTGATATGGTCTATGCCGGTGATCATCGCTGCCTCCAATGAAAAATCGGGGCAGCACGATCGCACTGTCCCGATTATTGAGAATTACCAAACCCCATGACACGGCATATCTATTCCGACATGTTTCCCTCACCCTCGATCCCTCTCCCGGAGGGAGAGGGATGCAAAGCCCTTCTCCCGTCGGGACAGGGGGACACTTGAAGCGGAGCAGAAGGGTGGGGATGAGGGAGAAGTGTCGCGCAGTTACGTAATACTCAATAGATTACTACTGGTTTGAAGATTACAGCTTGGCGAGGATCGCCTCGGCCGAGGACACTTCGAACTTGCCCGGCCCTTCGACGGCGACATGCTTGACCACACCGTTGTCGACAATCATCGCAAAGCGGTTGGTGCGCACGCCCATGCCGCGCGCGGTGAGATCGAGCTCAAGGCCCAGCGCCTTGGTGTAGTGGACGCTGCCGTCGGCGAGCATGCGCACCTTGTTGCCGACGTTCTGGTCACGACCCCAGGCCGCCATCACGAAGGCGTCGTTCGTCGCGAGGCACCAGACCTCGTTGACGCCCTTGGCCTTGAGCGCATCAAAGTTCTGCACATAACCCGGCACATGCTTGGCCGAGCAGGTCGGAGTGTAGGCGCCGGGCAGGCCAAAGATGACTATTTTCTTGCCCTTGGCAGCCTCCAGCACGTCAACCTCCTTCGGTGGCATCGCACAGCCGTTGCCGGCGTCGAATTCCGTGGACTCCATCAGTTTGCCCGCGGGAAGGTTTTGTCCTGATGCGATCATGGTTCGTCTCCTGCCAGTTAAAAAGTTGGATAGGGATTGTAATCCGAACTGGCGCGTAGACCACGAAGCGAGGTCGGAAAAATCAAAACCCGTATTGCAGCATGGTCTTGTGCGTAACCCCCTCGTTCGCAGGGTCCAATACGCGCAGCGCATCATCGCCAGTCCAAAAAACAAAACCCCGCCGGAGCGAGGTTTGTGTTGTGTGGCGGAGAGAGAGGGATTCGAACCCTCGATGGAGGTTTTGCCCCCATACGCCCTTAGCAGGGGCGCGCCTTCGACCACTCGGCCATCTCTCCTGGAATTTTTCTGCTATCTGCTCTGAAAACTCTTGCTCTCGCGGTTCTGCCATGGTGGTCTTCGGCGCCGTGCGCTGAATTTTACGACGGCTTTCGCCGTAACCACTCGGCCATCTCTCCTGGAATTTTTCTGCTATCTGCTCTGAAAACTCTTGCTCTCGCGGTTCTGCCATGGTGGTCTTCGGCGCCGTGCGCTGAATTTTACGACGGCTTTCGCCGTGACCACTCGGCCACCAGATAACTGCGGTCGGAGGATATCACACCCCCTCGGGCCGCGGCCCGGTTACGCGGCCTGATCCAGGCCAAAAGCCTTGTGCAGGACCCGCACCGCGAGTTCGGTGTATTTCTCGTCGATCACCACTGAAACCTTGATCTCAGAGGTGGAAATCATCTCAATGTTGATGCCTTCCTCAGCAAGCGTGCGGAACATGGTGCTGGCAATGCCTGCGTGTGAACGCATGCCGACTCCGACCACCGATACCTTGGCTATTTTGTCGCCGCTCTGGATGCCGCGGGCCTTGGTATGCTCCAGCACCGGCTTCAACACGTTCAGCGCCTTCTGGTAATCATTGCGGTGGACCGTGAACGAGAAGTCGGTGAGTCCGTCATGGCCGACGTTCTGCACGATCATGTCGACATCGATGTTGGCGTCGCCGATCGGACCCAGTATCTGGTAGGCGATACCTGGGCGATCGGGCACGCCGAGGACGGTAATCTTCGCCTCGTCGCGGTTGAACGCGATGCCTGAGATGACGGCTTTTTCCATATCCTTGTCTTCCTCAAATGTAATCAGCGTGCCCTCGCCCTCTTCCTCGAAACTGGAGAGCACACGCAAACGCACCTTGTATTTTCCGGCGAATTCAACCGAGCGGATCTGCAGCACCTTCGAGCCCAGGCTTGCCATCTCGAGCATTTCCTCGAAGGTCACCGTTTTCAAACGGCGGGCTTCGGGGACGATTCGCGGGTCAGTGGTATAGACACCGTCAACGTCGGTGTAGATCTGGCACTCGTCGGCTTTCAGCGCCGCAGCCAGAGCAACACCCGTGGTATCGGAGCCACCGCGGCCCAGCGTGGTGATGTTGCCCGCATCATCGACCCCCTGGAATCCGGCGACCACGACGACGCGTCCGGCCTTGAGGTCGGCACGCATATTGTGTTCGTCAATGCTCAGGATGCGCGCCTTGGTGTAGGCATTGTCGGTCAGGATCCGGACCTGGCCACCGGTATAGCTGCGCGCGGAGACACCGATTTCCAGCAGCGCCATCGACAGCAACGCGATGGTGACTTGTTCGCCGGTTGAGACCATGACGTCCATCTCGCGCGGATCAGGCTGGGCCTGGATTTCCTTGGCGAGCGCAATCAGCCGGTTGGTCTCCCCGCTCATTGCCGAGACAACCACGACCACGTCATGTCCTTTCGCCTTCCAGCGCGCAACGCGCTTCGCGACATTCTTGATGCGTTCGGGGCTGCCGACGGACGTGCCGCCGTATTTCTGGACTATCAAGGCCATGATGTCTACGGTTCTGCCTAGAGCAAAAAGGGCGTAATTTTATTGGATTTCCGGGGAAAAAACGAGTTTTCCCGGGCTTTTCTCCCGCGTAGGGTCGTCTTTCCGAGGAACCAATGACCGTGCGCGCAATCTTATTGACTCAGACAGGAGAAAAAGCAGTGAAGAAATCGGCAAGTGACCCACGTGAAATCCGCCGCAAGCGCGGCATGAACCAGCAGGAATTCTGGCCGCAGATCGGCGTTACCCAGAGCGGCGGCTCGCGCTACGAATCCGGTCGCCGCATGCCCACCCCGGTGCGCGAGTTGCTGCGCATCGTGCATGTCGAGGGCATACCGCTGCACCAGGTCCGCGGCGACGACCATCGCCTGATCCAGCACCTGAAAAAATCGCGCCCTCTGCTTTATCGCGAGTTGAAAGCCAGCGTGTCGCGCGAGTCGAAGAACGGCAAGTAAGACAGAAGCTCCACGGGCGCCTTGATATAATCGGCGCCCCATGCGCATCACCCGCAGGCTGGAATTCGACGCCGGCCATCGCATCCCCAACCACGGCAGCCAGTGTCGGCATCTGCACGGCCATCGTTATGCCATCGAAGTCACGTTGAGCGGTCCGGTGGTGGCCACCGCCGGCGCAGCCGACGAGGGCATGGTGATCGATTTCTCAGCGGTGAAGGCCATTGCGCAGCAGCATGTCGTCGATCCTTGGGATCATGCCTTCCTGGCATGGCGGCAGGACAAGGCCGTCATCACCTTTCTCGACGGCATCCCGGGACACAAGACCGTGCTGTTCGATGCACCGCCGACTGCAGAGCACCTGGCGCAGACGGCGTTGGCCATACTCGACCGCGCCTACAAGGGACAATATGGCAACAGCTTGCGGCTGGAGCGTGTGCGCTTGTACGAAACACCCAACTGCTGGGCGGATGCGCTGAGGGATGAGTCGTCTTAGTGGCGGAGAGTGTGAGATTCGAACTCACGAGGACCGTGAGGCCCTGCCGGTTTTCAAGACCGGTGCATTCAACCGCTCTGCCAACTCTCCGTGTTTCTGTCTGCCACACCTGCCGGTTTTAGCTCCGGCCGCGCCTACTGGCGCTTAACTTGCCTCACGGCAAGTTAGCCTCGCAAGCGTCGGCAAAGCCGCCGCCAAGACCGGTGCATTCAACCGCTCTGCCAACTCTCCGTGTCTCTGTCTGCCACACCTGCCGGTTTTAGCTCCGGCCGCGCCTTTGGCGCTTAATTTGCGTCACAACAAGACACGCGGGGACCCTTTTCTCGGTGGCGCGCATTGTAGCCCCAAATGACGCTTCAACCGCGCTCTGGACGTGGTCATTGCACAAAATAATATCATCCATTATCAAATACTTGCGCTGTCCCGCCCCTCAGCACCATCAACGAAAACGATTGCAACTTTAAGGCCCCTTCAGTAGTCTTACCAACGTCTTACTGTCGACTGTTTCAGTCAACTTTTATTTGGAGGCCTTAAATTGATGCAACCTGACATGCGCACCGCCACTCCCTACTCTGCCGGGAGCACCGATATTGCCGCCCGGCAAAACAAGGTTCTGCGCAACACTTACCTGCTGCTGGCGATTTCGCTGATCCCGACGGTGATCGGCGCTGCGGTCGGCACCAATTTCATCAATTTCAGCTTCATGCGCGCGAGCCCGATCATGTCGGTGCTGCTGATGCTGGTGGTGTTTTACGGCTGGATCTTCGCGATAGAGAAAAACCGTGACAGCGTCCTCGGTGTCGGCTTGCTGCTCGGCTTCACGGCCTTTCTCGGCTTGATGATGGCCCCTCTGCTGCAGAACATTCTTTCGCTGCGCAACGGCGGACAACTGGTCATGATGGCTGCCGGCGGCACCGCTGCGGTGTTCTTCGTGCTCTCCGGCATCGCCGCGTCGACCAAGCGTGATTTCAGTTTCCTCAACAAGTTCCTGCTGGTCGGTTTCGTGGTGATCATGCTGTCGGTGCTCGCCAACATCTTCCTGCAGAGCCCGTTGCTGCAACTGACGCTGTGTGGCGCTTTCATCATTTTCTCGTCGGCGATCATCTTGTGGCAGATCAACTCGATCGTGCGCGGCGGTGAAACCAACTACGTGTCAGCCACGCTGACCTTGTATGTTTCGCTTTACAACATTTTCACCAGCCTGCTGCAACTGCTGGGGATCATGGGCGGCGACCGCGACTGATCGGCAATCGCTTCCTGCAAAAAAGCGGCCTGGGCCGCTTTTTTGTTGCCTGCGAAAACCTTCTCAGCGCTCGAACAGCGCGATTGATTCAACGTGCGCGGTATGCGGGAACATGTTGACGATGCCGGCTGCACGCAGCGTGTAACCGTGCACCGCCACCAGCACCTCTGCATCCCGCGCCAGCGTCGACGGGCTGCATGAGACATAGACAATGCGCCGCGGCCCGTCGGCGCCGATCAGCTTTACGAGGTCCATGGCGCCGTCCCGCGGCGGGTCGATCAGCAGCTTGTCGAAGGGCCCTAAGGCTTGCCACTGCGCCGCGTCGATCTTGAACAGGTCCATCGTGAAAAAGCGGGTGTTGCCCTCAAGGCCGTTGCGCCGCGCGTTGTCCTCTGCCCGCCGGATCAGGCCGGCGTTGCCTTCAATGCCGGTAACTTCGGCGCCGCTGCGCGCAATCGGCAGTGTGAAATTGCCCAGTCCGCAGAACAGATCGGCGATGCTCTCTCCGGGCTGTGGGGCGAGCAGCTTCAGCGCCCGGCGCACCAGAACCTGGTTGACAGAATGATTGACCTGGGTGAAATCCGTCGGATGGAAATGGATGCGTACATCGAATTCGGGCAGCGTGTAATAGAGCGCGCCGGTGTCCTGCGGATACAGTAGCGCTGCAGTTTCCGGCCCTGAGGGCTGGAGGTAGAACACCACTCGGTGGGCGTCGGCAAAAACCCGCAGTTTGTCTTCATCCTCCGCTGTCAGTGGATCGAGGTTGCGCAATACCAGTACATCGGCGTTATCGGCAATCGCCAGTTCGATCTGCGGCAGCCGCGCACGCAGGCTCAGGCTATCGACCAGCCGGCGCAGCAGCGGCAGCAGATCCGAGATTCGCTGCGGCAACACTTCGCAACTACTCATGTCGGCAACATAACTGCTGCGTTTTTCATGAAAACCCACCAGTGCGCCACCTTTTTTGAACACATGGCGCACTGTCAGGCGCGCGCGGTGCCGGTAGCCCCAGGACGGTCCGTAAATCGCCGGCAGCATCTGTTCGGGCTGCACCTTGCCGATATGGCGCAGATTGTCTTCGAGCACGCGTTGTTTGGCGGCAACCTGGGTGCGCGCATCCATGTGCTGCAGGCTGCAACCGCCGCAAAGGCCGAAAAACTCGCAGCCGGGCGTGGTACGTGAAGCGCTTTCATCAAAAATCTTTGTTGCGAATGACTGCTCGAACGCGGGTTTTTTGCGATACACCGAAATCTCGGCGCGTTCTCCCGGCAGCGCACCCTCGATAAAGACGACTTTGCCGTCACGGCGGGCAATGCCGCGGCCTTCCTGGTCCAGGGATTCGATGAGCAGAGGGTTCATGGTGATTTTCCGGGCCGCACGTGGCGGCGCGGTATGTGCGTCACGCCGGCCAGCGCGCGAGAAATTCCTTCCAGTGCGGCTGTGCGGCCTTCTCCAGCACTGCACGCACCACCTTGATCTGGGCATCGTGCTGGTCCTGGGTCAGTACGCCGCGCATCAGCTGGAAACGCAGAAACACGAGGTGGGTGTTGACCACATCGGTTTCGCAGTAACGCCAGATGTCCTCCAGCTTGCCATCCTGGTAGGCGCCCCAGACCGCGGAACCGTCCATGCCGAGCTTGCCCGGAAATCCCATCAGCTGCGCCAGTGCATCCAGCGGCGCATTGGCGCGGCCCGTGTAAAGCGCCAGCAGGTCCATCAGGTCGAGGTGACGCTGGTGGTAACGGCTGATGTAATTGTTCCACTTGAATTCTCGATCGTCCTCGCCCATGTCCCAGTAACGCGCCGCCTTTACACCATGCATCAGCCCGCGGTAGTGCAACACCGGCAAGTCGAATCCGCCGCCGTTCCAGGACACCAGCTGAGGGGTGTATTTCTCGATGCCGTCGAAAAAGCGCTGGATGATTTCCGCTTCGCTCTCGCCGGCCGCGCCCAGCGACCAAACCTTGAAATGATCGCGGTCCTGCAGCACGCAGGAGATCACCAGCACACGCTGCAGGTAATGCGGCAGGAAGTCATTGCCGTGGGTCTGGCGTCGCAGCTGGAAGGCCATCTCCGCGACATCATGATCGGAGACACTGGCGTCGATGTCCTGCAGTTTGCGGATACCACCGATGTCGGGAATGGTCTCAATATCGAAGACCAGCACGGGATTCACAAAAATACCTTTATAATCATGTACTTATATAATTACGCAAATACACCCGTGGACAAATATCGGTCGCCGCGGTCGCAGACAATGGAGACAATCACCGCATTTTGCACCTGCGCCGAAATCTGCAACGCAGCCCACAGCGCGCCGCCGGAAGACACGCCAGCGAAGATGCCTTCCTCGCGTGCGAGCCGCCGCATCATGTTTTCAGCGTCAATCTGCTTCACTTCGATGATCCGGTCGACCTGCGACCAGTCGCAGATTTTCGGCAGGTATTCAGCGGGCCATTTGCGGATGCCCGGAATCTGCGCGCCGTCGGCGGGCTGGCAGCCGATGATCTGCACTTGCGGATTTTTTTGCTTCAGAAAACGTGACACACCCATGATGGTTCCGGTGGTGCCCATGCTCGAAATGAAGTGCGTGACCCGCCCCTCGGTGTCGCGCCAGATCTCGGGACCGGTGCCTTCGTAATGCGCCAACGGATTGTCGGGATTGGCAAACTGGTCGAGCATGACACCCTTGCCTTCGCGCACCATGCGTTCGGCAACGTCACGCGCGCCCTCCATGCTCACGTCCTTCGGCGTCAGCACCAGTTCGGCACCGTAGGCGCGCATGGTCTGCTGGCGTTCCAGCGACTGGTTTTCCGGCATCACCAGCACCATGCGGTAACCCATGATCGCCGCCACCATCGCCAGCGCGATGCCGGTATTGCCGCTGGTGGCTTCAATCAGCGTGTCACCGGGCTTGATCGTGCCGCGCTCCTGCGCACAGCGGATCATCGACAGTGCCGGCCGGTCCTTGACCGAACCTGCAGGGTTGTTGCCTTCGAGCTTGAGCAGGACCGCGTTCGTGGTCTTGCCCGGCATGCGCTGCAGGCGCACCAGTGGCGTGTTGCCGACGAAATCTGCGAGCGTGCGCTGCATGGTTCAGCCCCGGGCCAGTAACTGGTGGATGTAGCGCGATACGCCCTGCTCCACGCTGAGGAAGGGTGCGGCATAACCCGCACCTCGCAGGGCCGCGAGGTCGGCCTGGGTATAACTCTGGTATTTGCCCTTGAGGTCGCCGGGGAAAGGGATGTAGCGGATGATGTCCTGCTGCTGCAGTTCGTGCAGCGTGGCTCGCGGACGCCCCTCGGCAGCACGACAGGTGTTCAGGGTTGCGACCGCCACGTCGTTGAAAGACTGCGCCGCACCGGTCCCGCAGTTGTAGATACCGGACACCATCGGGTTCTGCAGGAAGTAGAGGTTGACCTTTACCACGTCCTCGACTGACACGAAGTCGCGAAGCTGTTCGCCGTTGCCATAACCACTGCTGCCTTCGAACAGACGGACATGGCCTTCAGCACGGTACTGGTTGAAAAAATGGTACGCCACCGAGGCCATGCGCCCCTTGTGCTGCTCGCGCTCGCCATAGACATTGAAATAGCGCAGGCCGACCACCTGCGAGCCGCCCGGCGGTAGCCGGCGCACGCGCTGGTCGAACAGCAGCTTGGACCAGCCGTAGACATTGAGCGGCCCTTCGCAGGCAGTATCCTCGCGGAATTCAGTGTGCGCGCCATACGTCGCAGCTGAGGACGCATAGATCAGCGGAATCATTTCCGCCATGCTGAAATCGAGCAGTGTGCAGGAATAGGCGTAATTGACGTCCATCACGTAACGGCCGTCGCTGGCCGTGGTGTCGGAGCAGGCCCCCTGATGGAATATCGCCTTTACCGCGCGGCGAAAGCCACCGGTCTTGAGCCGCGCCAGAAACTCGTCCTTGTCGAGGTAATCGCTGATCGTGCAATCGACGAGGTTGCGGAATTTGTCGCCTTGCGTCAGGTCATCGACGGCGAGGATGTCGGTGATGCCCTGCGCATTGAGCCCCTTGACCAGATTAGAGCCGATGAAGCCTGCCGCGCCTGTCACTACGTAAACCATGCTTCAGTCCTCCTGCACCTGCAGAAACAACTCATCAGGGTGCACCACCGCGGTGCCGAATTTGCCGACGACTATGCCGGCCGCGCGGTTGGCGATGCGCACCGCCTGCCCCATGTCTTCACCCGCTGCCAGCATCACTCCAATTACCGCGATCACGGTGTCACCGGCACCGCTGACATCGTAGACCTCGCGCGCCTGCGCCGGCACGTGCAGCCGGCTACCCGTCCGGTACAGCGTCATGCCCTCCTCGCTCCGCGTGACCAGCAGGCCGCCGAGTCCAAGCCGCCGCCGCAGCGCCTGCGCCTTGCTGTTGAGCACCGTTTCGCTGTGCCAGTCACCGACAACCGCGCGCAATTCAGCACGATTGGGCGTGATCAGCGTGGCACCGCGGTAACGTGAATAATCCTCGCCCTTGGGGTCGATCAGCACTGGCTTGCCGGCGCGGCGCGCGAGCGCGATCATGCGCGCGATGTGCGCGAGCCCGCCCTTGCCGTAATCCGAGAGGATCACCACGTCGCAGGTTTTCAGCAGGCGCTGATAATCCCTCAGCTTGGAGGCCAGCACTTCGTGGCCGGGAACGGTTTCAAAATCGGCGCGCAATAACTGCTGCTGGCGTCCGATGACCCGCAGCTTGACGGTTGTCGAAACCGTGACGTCGTCATGCAGGTTCGCAGCAATGCCTTCCTGCTTCAGCAACTGGCGCAGGCTGCGTCCAGCCTCGTCTCGACCCACTACCGACAGCAGCGCTGTCTTCGCACTGAGCGCAGACGCATTACGCGCCACGTTGGCGGCACCGCCCGGACGCTCCTCCACGCGGTCAACCTTGACTACCGGCACCGGCGCTTCGGGCGAGATGCGATTGACCTCGCCAAACCAGTAACGGTCGAGCATCACGTCGCCGACTACCAGCACCCGGGCACGGCGCAGGCGCCGTAGCAGGCTGTAGGTTGTGTCTGTCTTGTTTGCGGTCATGACGGCTGGTTCAATCCGGTATTTCAAGCGGCAAAATGTTCAAGTCTGCGCTGCGGCAATATCGGCATTGATGCGGTCGAGCACTGCCAGCGGATCGGCTGCGCGGGTGATCGGTCGTCCTACCACCAGATAGTCCGCACCGCCGGCAATCGCCGCCTGCGGCGTGACGATGCGTTTCTGGTCGTCCTGGGCAGAGTCAGCGAGGCGGATGCCCGGGGTCACCAGGCAGAACTGCGGCCCGCAGGCGGCACGAAGCAGCGGCGCTTCCTGCGCCGAGCACACCACGCCGTCCATGCCGCTTGCGGCGGACAGTCGGGCCAGGCGCTCGACCAGCACTTCGGGCGGTTCGTTGTGGCCGGTTTCGCGCAAGTCTTCCGCCCCGAGGCTGGTCAGCACCGTGACCGCGATCAGCTTCGGCGGATGCTTAAGGCCAGCGAGTGCTTCGCGCGCTGCCATCATCATGGTGCGGCCGCCACTGGCATGCACGTTGATCATCCAGGCGCCGAGCTTGGCTGCGGAACGGCAGGCGGAGGCTACGGTGTTCGGAATATCGTGATACTTGAGGTCGAGGAAGAGATCAAAGCCGCGTGCGACGAGCTGCTCGACCAGCGTCGGCCCCGCCACGGTGAAAAGCTCCTTGCCAACCTTGATCCTGCAGCGCGCCGGATCCAGCCGTTGCGCAAAGGCCAGCGCTTCGGCTGAATTCGCATAGTCCAGCGCGACTATGACCCGGGGTCCAGTGTGTACGACGTTCATGATTCGGCGGTCCTCATGCCGGCAATGCCTTTTCTTCAGTGCGTCGCGGCGCGTAGGTTTCCCATTCGCCACAGGCCGGGCAATGCCAGTAGAACTGCCGCGCGCGAAAGCCGCAGTGTTCGCACTTGTACATCGACAGGTTGCGGGTGTGCTGGTGGAGCAGCTGCTTGATCATTTCAAGATCGTGGCGGCGCTCTGCAGGCGCTTCAAGGAGCTGCGCTTCGAGCAGTTTGTCGAGGCCGAGCAGCGTCGGCGTGCGCCTCACCTCATCACGCACCAAGCGGTAGGCGGCGGCTGCGCCACTGCCTGTGAGCGTCTCCCGGTACACGGTATCGAGCAGATCGACCGAGGCGTATTTCTCAAGGTAGCCGCGCAACAGGTTGAGCCCCTCCTCGGCGCGCCCCTCGTCGCGATAGGCATTGAGCAGACGCTCGGCAACCAGCGACAGGTGGGCCGGATTCTGGGATTCGATACGCTGCCAGGCAGTGATCGCTGCCGGCAAATTGCCGAGGTCGCGCTCGACGTCGCCCAGCAGCAGGTTGGCCCGCACGCATTGCCGGTGGTGCATCAGGGCCTTGTCGAGATGCGGACGCGCTTCGGCCGGTCGCGATTGCATCAGGTCGCGCGCCGCCATTTCACAGTAGAAGTTGGCAATTTCCATCTGGAAGGAACTGCCGTTGAGCTCTTCCAGCTTCTCGGCAATGACGATGGCCTTGTGCCATTCCCTTTCCTGCTCGTAGATATCGAGCAGGAAACGCAGCGCGGCCTCGGCATGCGGCGTGCCGTCGAGCTTGAGGAACAGTTCCTCGGCGCGATCAAGCAAACCGGCTTTCAGGTAGTCCTGCGCGAGTTCGAGCAGCGCCTGCAGCTTCTGTTCCTGCGGAAGATCCTCACGCTCGGCCAGACTCTGATGCATGCGGATCGCCCGCTCCACTTCGCCACGGCGACGGAACAGGTTGCCCAGCGCAAAATGCAATTCGGTGGTCTGGGGATTGCCCTTGGCGACTTCCAGGAAGGCTTCGATCGCCTTGTCGGGCTGCTCGTTGAGCAGGAAATTGAGGCCCTTGAAGTAGGAAACCGGCAGCAGCCGCGATTCAGTGACGATCTGCCGGATGTCGACGCGTGCCGCCAACCAGCCCAGCGCGAAAAACAACGGCAGCGCCAGCAACCACCACAGTTCGATGTCCATTGCGGTCAGCGTGTCACAACAGGTCCGGCGGCGGCAGCACGGGCGCTTCTTCGACAGGACGCGCGGCGGCCTGCAGGGCGCGCACTTCGCGCTTCAATGCTGCAATTTCGCGCCTCAGCCGCAGTGTCTGCAGCAAGCCCGCAATCAACCCGATGATCGCACCGCCACAGACGACGACCAGCAGCACCAATACCAGCGGCGCTTCCCACTGGTAGCCGAGGTAATAACGCACAGTCACCGGATCCGTGTTCACGATCGCGAACGACAGGATCAGCAGGAACAACAGCAGTTTGACGGTCAGCATCACGTATTGCATGGCCCACCGAGAATATCACGCCGCATGTCCGATAAAAAAGCGGCATGGCCGAAGCCATGCCGCCTGAAGGAACGATGCCTGATCGTCCGTTATTTCTTGATGTCCACGCGCTCGCGCAGTTCCTTGCCGGCCTTGAAATGCGGCACGTACTTCGCGGGCACCTGCACGCGCTCGCCGGACTTGGGATTGCGTCCGGTGCGCGGCGGTCGGTAGTTGAGTCCGAAACTGCCAAAGCCCCTGATCTCGATGCGTTGCCCCTGCGACAGGCTTTTGCCCATCGCGTCGAGAATCATCTTCACTGCCAGTTCGGCGTCCTTGGCCACAAGCTGTGGGTAGCGTGCAGCCAGTTTCGCAATCAACTCCGACTTGGTCATGATGCTCCCTTAACTTTATTGTTGAGTATTGGCAGTATCCAGCTTGGCCTTGAGCAACGCCCCGAGGTTGGTCGTGCCGGTGCTCGCCTGCTTGCTGTCCGAAGACATCTTCTGCATGGCTTCGGTCTCCTCCGCAAGGTCTTTGGCCTTGATCGACAGATTGATGGTGCGGTTTTTGCGATCGATGTTGATGATCATCGCGGTCACCGAATCACCTTCCTTCAGCTTGGTGCGGATGTCTTCCACGCGGTCGCGCGAAACTTCCGACGCGCGCAGGTAACCGTCCATTTCGCCTTCAAGGCTGATCACTGCGCCCTTGGCGTCGATCGATTTTACGGTGCCGGTGACAACCGAGTTCTTGTCGTGTCCACCGACGTAGCTGCTGAAGGGGTCGCCTTCCAGCTGCTTGACGCCCAGCGAGATGCGCTCGCGCTCGACATCGATTGACAGCACCTGGGCTTCGACTTCCTCGCCCTTCTTGTAGTTGCGCACGGCTTCTTCGCCAGGCGCGTTCCACGAGAGGTCGGAGAGATGCACCAGGCCATCGATGCCGCCGGCCAGACCGATGAAGATGCCAAAGTCGGTGATCGACTTGATCTGGCCCTTCACCTTGTCACCCTTCTTCGAGTTCATCGAGAACTCTTCCCACGGGTTCGCCATGCACTGCTTCATGCCCAGCGAAATGCGGCGGCGGTCTTCGTCGATCTCGAGCACCATGACCTCGACCTCGTCGCCGAGCTGCACGACTTTCGACGGATGCACGTTCTTGTTGGTCCAGTCCATTTCCGAGACGTGCACCAGGCCTTCGATGCCCGGCTCGATCTCGACAAACGCACCGTAGTCGGTGAGGTTCGAGACCTTGCCAAACAGACGGGTGTTGGGCGGATAGCGGCGCGACAGGCCGACCCAGGGATCTTCGCCCAGTTGCTTCATGCCCAGCGAGACGCGGTTCTTCTCCTGGTCGAACTTGAGCACCTTGGCTGTGACTTCGTCGCCGACACTGAGCATCTCCGACGGATGCTTGACACGACGCCAGGCCAGATCAGTGATGTGCAGCAGGCCGTCAATGCCGCCGAGGTCGACGAAGGCGCCGTAGTCGGTGATGTTCTTGACGATGCCCTTGACGGTGATGCCTTCGCGCAGGTTCTCCAGCAGCTTGGCCCGCTCTTCGCCCTGGCTGGCCTCAAGCACGGCACGGCGCGACACAACCACGTTGTTGCGCTTGCGGTCGAGCTTGATGACCTTGAATTCCATTTCCTTGTTTTCGTACGGCGTGGTGTCCTTCACCGGACGGGTGTCGACCAGCGACCCCGGGAGGAAGGCACGGATGCCGTTGATCATCACGGTCAGGCCGCCCTTGACCTTGCCGCTGATCATGCCGGAGACGATATTGCCCTTCTCGAGGGCGTCTTCCAGTTCGTGCCAGGCCGCGAGGCGTTTGGCTTTGTCGCGCGACAGCCGGGTTTCGCCGTAGCCGTCTTCAAGGGCTTCGATGGCGACGCTGACAAAGTCGCCGACATTGACTTCCAGCTCACCGCGGTCGCTGCGGAACTCCTCGGCGGGTACATAACTTTCGGATTTGAGGCCGGCGTTGACGACCACAAAATTGTCGTCGATGCGCACGACTTCGGCGGTAATGACTTCGCCGATGCGCATTTCCTTGAGCGTCAGGCTCTCTTCAAAGAGTGCCGCAAAGCTCTCGGTAACGGCGGCGGGTTGGGTTGTTTTCATCATTGGAATCAGGAGGTTATCACACCCGCTTGAGAAACGGGAGGGTAGTTTAAAAATGCCGTGGGCCTGGCGGCCCATGACGCCTGTGTGCTGCTGTTACTGCGTTTTTTGATGCTTTTGGTACAGATGCAGGACCTGCTCCACCACCTCTTTGGCCGACGTGCCGGTGGTGTCAATTTCAATCGCGTCGGCACACTTCAGCAGGGGTGCCGCGGCGCGGGTGCTATCGCGCAAGTCACGGTCGCGGATGTCCTGCAAAAGGGCCGCCATACTAGCACCGGAGTCCTTTTCCATCAACTGCTTATGTCGCCTAAGGGCCCGCTCCTCGGGGGTCGCTGTCAGGTAGATTTTGAGGCTCGCATCCGGGAACACCACCGACCCCATGTCACGCCCGTCCGCGACCAACCCGGGAGGTTGACGGAAGCCGCGCTGCAACGCCATCAGCGCCCGGCGCACACCGGGAAGCGCAGCAACCCGCGACGCCGCAGCACCGGCCACCTCGCCGCGGATTTGCGCGGAGACATCCCGACCATCGACCCAGACTCGACCGGATTCAAAATTTATTTTTAAATTCAATGAGATAATTGATATTTCCAAGTCATTATCGAGGTTCACGCCACGCTCACCACCGACCAGACCAACAATTCGATAGAGGGCGCCGCTGTCGAGATAATGGAAGCTCAGGCGCTGCGCGACGGCCTCCGCAATGGTGCCCTTGCCGGAAGCCGAGGGACCGTCGATGGCAATGACGGGGGGCAAGGTGCCGCCCATGCTCAGGTCCGGGCGACGCTGGCGAGCACTGCGAAGTAATCCGGGAAGGTCTTGGCCACGCAGTCCGGGTCGTTGATGCGCACGCCCACCCCGCCCAACGCTGCCAGCGAGAAGCACATGGCCATGCGATGGTCGTCGTAGGTATCGATGGCGGCGTCGGCGATCCAGCGCGTCGGCGGTGAGACTTTCAGGTAATCAGCACCCTCTTCCACGCCGGCACCGAGCTTGACCAGTTCCTTGGCCATCGCCGCGATGCGATCGGTTTCCTTCACCCGCCAGCTTGCGATGTTGCGCAGCGTCGTCGTGCCGTCGGCAAACAGCGCCGTCACGGCCAGCGTCATAGCCGCATCGGGGATGTGGTTGCAATCGATGTCCACGGCACGCAGCTTTCCATTGGCCCGGGCCACGTCCCCGGCAGTCGCCTCAATCCAGTGTTCGCCCATTGTGACCGCTGCCCCCATTTGCTCCAGCGCGCCGGCAAAGCGCACATCGCCCTGGGTGCTGTTGCGGCCGACGCCCTCGACACGCACTGGCCCGCCCCCGCTGAGGCCGGCAATCGCGCCGGCGGCGAGGAAATAGGATGCTGAAGAGGCGTCACCTTCCACGTACAGGTCGCCCGGACTGACATAACGGGCAGCGGCCGGCACCGTGAACGAGGCCCAGCCATCCCGCTCGACGGTAACGCCGAACTGGCGCATCGCGTTGAGCGTGATCTCGACGTAAGGCTTGGAAATCAGTTCACCTTCCATGCGCACGCGGGTCCGCGCCCCCAGCAACGGCAACGCCATCAACAGGCCGGTCAGGTACTGGCTCGACACATTGCCGCGGATCGACACTTCGGCGCGCGGTGCGGGCGCGCCCTTGTGGATCGCCAGCGGCGGAAAACCCACGCTGCCAAGGTAGTCGATGGCAGCGCCCAGCTGGCGCAGCGCATCGACCAGATCGCCGATCGGGCGCTCGTGCATGCGCGGCACGCCGTCAATGGTGTATTCGCCGCCGTTGAGCGCAAGCACCGCGGTCAGCGGACGCACTGCGGTGCCGGCATTACCCAGAAAAAGGTCAGCGCGTTTACCGGGGAGTGCTCCGCCGGCACCATGGACCCGCAGCGTGCGCTCGCCGGCCGCCTCCCAGTGCACACCCAGCTCGCGCAGTGCTGCCAGCATCAGGCGGGTGTCATCGGAATCGAGTACTTCGCGCAGCGTGGTCGTGCCCTGGGCCAGCGCCGCCAGCAGCAGTGTGCGGTTGGAGATGCTCTTGGAACCGGGCAGCCGGATCGAGCCACTGACGTCGCGGATCGGCTGCAAATCGAGAAAGGCAGGCCGTCCCGCGCTCATTGGGCCGTCCTCATTGGGGCTTTTTCAGCAGCCAGCGCGCCCTTGCCTGCCGCGCGCTGCGGAACATCACTTCCAGTGCCTCGCCATCGCCGGCCGCCAGTGCGGCACGCGCCGCCTCCAGTTCGGCGAGGGTGCCATCGAGCAGCGGCACCAGCGCCTCGCGGTTGGCAATACAGATATCGCGCCACATTTCCGGCGAGCTGCCGGCAATGCGCACGGTGTCGCGCAGTCCACCGCCGGAAAAGCCGAGCAGGCGCTTCGCGTCGCGGCGCTTGCCAAGCTGGTGTACCAGCGCAAAGGCGATCACATGCGGCAGATGGCTGACTGCACCGAAAATTTCGTCGTGTTCGGCCGCATCGAGCCGGACGATGTTCGCGCCGCAGGCCAGCCAGGCCGCCCTCACCAGGCGCAGCGCTGCAGCTTTTGTTTCCTGCTGCGGCAACAGAATCAGATTACGGTCACGGAACAGTTCGGGAAAGGCCGCCGCCGCACCGCTGTGTTCGGTGCCGGCAATCGGATGCGCGGGCACGAACATCGGGAAATGGCTGCCGAGATGGCGGCGGGCTGCGGCGATGACGTCCTGCTTGGTGCTGCCGGCATCGGTAACCACAGTCTGCTGCGACAGCGCCGGCGCGATGCGCGCGAAAATGCCGGGCATCTGGCCCACCGGCGCACCGACCAGCACCAGGTCTGCGTCGACGACCGCCTTCGCGGCATCGGTCTCAGCCTTGTCAATGACGCCGAGGCGCAGTGCATCATTCAGGTTTTTCCGGCTGCGGCCAACGCCGACCACTTCCTTCACCAGCCGTGCCTTTTTCAGCGCCAGCGCGAAGGAACCGCCGATGAGGCCGACACCGATCACCACCAGTTTGCGAATGCGCGGCTTGGCCACGTTCAACCCAGCGCCTGCTTCAGCACTTCAAGGAAGCGCGCGTTTTCGGAGCCGAGGCCGACCGACACGCGCAGGTGCTCCGGCATGCCGTAGCCCGCGATCGGACGCACGATGACGCCCTGGCGCAGCAGCTTCTGGAACACCGCACCCGCCTGCGGCACGGCGAAGGTGACGAAATTTCCGGACGAAGGGATGTGCACCAGTCCGAGTTTTCCGAGGCCGGCGACGATCTGGTCCATGCCGCGGCAATTGAGTTCGTAGCTCTCGCGCAGGAAATCCTCGTCATCGAGCGCCGCTGCCGCCGCCGTCAGCGACAGGCTGTTGACGTTGAAAGGCTGGCGCACACGATTCATCAGGTCGGCCACTTCAGGCGCCGCCAGAGCGTAACCGACGCGCAGGCCGGCAAGGCCATAGACCTTGGAAAAAGTGCGGGTGATAACCAGATTCGGATATTGCTTCAGCCAGGCGATGCTGTCGTAACGGAAATCAGGACGCAGGTATTCGGTATAAGCCTCGTCCAGCACCAACAGTACGTCGCTCGGCAATGCGGCGATGAATTTCTCCAGTTCGGCGCCGGTTACGAAGGTGCCGGTGGGATTGTTCGGATTGGCAACAAACACGATGCGCGTATCCGGGCGCACAGCCGCTGCCATCGCAGCGAGGTCGTGTCCGAATTTGCGGGCCGGAACGACAATGCCCTGCGCGCCGACGGCTTGCACGGCGAGCGGATAAACCGCAAAGGCATGTTGCGCGTAGACCGCAGTCAACCCAGGTGCGAGAAATGCGCGGGCCGCCAACTCGAGCACATCGTTGGAGCCGTTGCCGAGCACGACGCCATCGAGGCCTATGTTGAAGCGGCGCGACAGCGCCTGCTTCAGTTCAAATCCGTTGCCATCCGGGTAACGTGCGAGATCATCGAGCTGCGCGCGCATCGCGGCTGCGGCCTTGGGACTCACGCCCAGGGGATTTTCGTTGGAGGCGAGCTTGATGATGCCCGCCTCATCGAGGCCCAGTTCGCGCGCCAGTTCGGAGGTCGGTTTGCCCGGCTGATACGGCGCTATGGCGCGGATGTAGCCAGGCGCGAGATCGCACACGCTCATTTAATAATTACCAATAAAATCAGATACTTATAATCATGCCGCAGGATATGAACCGAGCACCTTGACGAAAGCCGCCTTGCGCCCGAGTGCCGCCAGCGCTTTCGCCACACGCGGCTCCTGTTGGTGACCTTCGATGTCGATGTAGAACACGTACTCCCAGCGTCCGGTGCGTGCCGGCCGCGATTCAAGGCGGGTCATGCTGACGCCATGCCGGGCCAGTGGCGTGAGCAGGTCATGCACGGCACCCGGCACATTGCGCGTGGACAGAATCAGCGAGGTCTTGTCACGGCCGGAGGGCAGCACCTCCTCCATGCCGATCACCGCGAAGCGCGTGGTGTTCTTCGGATCATCTTCGATGTTGCGGGACAGCACCTGCAAGCCGTAGAGCGTGGCCGCGGTGCGGCTGGCAATCGCCGCCGAGCGACGATCGCGGCTGGCAAGTCGCGCAGCTTCAGCATTGCTGACCACCGCCACGCGCTCGGCTTCGGGCAGATGGCGCGACAGCCAATGCTGGCATTGCGCGAGGCTTTGAGTATGTGAGTAGACAATGCGAATATCGATGCGCCGTTTCGCCACGCTCATCAGGTTCTGCCGTACCGGCAGCATCACTTCGCCGCAGACCCGCGCCGAGGTGTTGAGCAGGAGATCGAGAGTGCGGCCCACCGCGCCTTCGGTGGAATTTTCAACGGGCACCACGCCATAACCGGCGGCGCCGGTCTCGACGGCACGGAACACTTCGTCGATGGTGGCATGGGGCTGCGAATCGGTGGACGAGCCGAAATGCTTGACCACGGCTTCCTGGCTGAAGGTGCCCTCAGGACCGAGGTAGGCCACCGCCAACTGGTCTTCCAGCGCGCGGCAGGCCGACATGACTTCGGTGAACAATCGGGTGAGGGCCGCAGCGGACAGTGGGCCACGATTCAGTTCGCGGACGCGCCGCAGTACCTGCGCTTCGCGCTCCGGTTTGTAGGCTGCCGCGTTGCCCTTCGCCTGCCAGGCCTGCTGCGCCAGCTTTGCGCGCGCTGAAAGCAGGCTGACCAGACGAGCGTCGAGGGCGTCGATCTTGTTGCGAATGTCGCTGAGTGCCTTGGCCATGCTTGCGGATGACTCGTGGTCAGTGTGCCAGCAGGTATCTTACCGCCAGCACGCCTTTGATCGCCGAGAGTTCCGCAACCACGGTTGCCGGCGCCGCGCTCTCGACGTCGACCAGGGTATAGGCCATGTCGCCGCGCGACTTGTTGAGCATGTTGTGGATGTTGAGCCCCGCCCGCGCCAGCGTGGTCGTTATCTGACCCACCATATTGGGCACATTGGAATGCGGGATCGCCAGGCGAAACTGCGATTCGCGCGGCATCACCGCCTCGGCAAAGTTCACCGCATTGCGGATGTTGCCGTGCTCCAGAAAATCGCGCACCTGGTCAGCCACCATCACCGCGCAGTTATCCTCGGCCTCGCGCGTCGAGGCGCCGAGGTGCGGCAGCGCCATTACCTGCGGGTGCCCCGCCAGCTTCTGGGCCGGGAAATCGCAGATATAAGCACGCAGCTTTTTGGCGGCCAGCGCTTCCAGCACCGCGTCGTTGTCGACGATGCCCTCGCGGGAAAAATTCAGCAGGTATCCGCCCTTGTGCAGCAGCTGCAGGCGCTGGGCGTTGATCAGGTTGCGCGTCGCATTGAACAGCGGCACGTGCACGGTCACGAAATCCGCGGCCTTCATGACCTCCTCGATCGAATGCGCCTTGCGCACCTGTGAGGGCAGGCTCCAGGCCGCGTCGACGGTGATTTCCGGGTCGTAGCCCAGCACGTCCATGCCGAGCTTGATCGCAGCATCGGCCACCAAACTGCCGATCTTGCCCAGGCCGATGACGCCCAGCGTGCGTCCCGGCAGTTCAATGCCGGCAAACTGTTTCTTGCCTTCCTCGACCAGCTTGTGCAGCGCATGGTCGTCCCCGCTCAAACCCTCGACGAAACGCGCCGCCGGCAGCAGGTTGCGCGCGGAGATCAGCAGCGCGGCGATCACCAGTTCCTTGACCGCGTTGGCATTCGCGCCCGGCGCATTGAACACCGGCGCACCGCGCAGGTTCATCTTGTCCACCGGAATGTTGTTGGTGCCGGCGCCGGCGCGACCGATGGCCATGACGCTCGCCGGGATATCCATCTTGTGCATGTCCTGCGAACGCACCAGGATGGCATCAGGATTGACCGTATCAGCACCGACCTGATAACGCTCCTTCGGGAAGCGATGCAGGCCGACCGCGGCAATCGAGTTGAGCGTCAGGATGCGCAGTGGCTCACCCATGTTTGCGCTCGAATTCCTTCAAGCACTCAACCAGCGCCTGCACACCCTCGACCGGCATCGCATTGTAGATTGATGCACGCATGCCGCCGACCGAACGGTGGCCCTTCAGCTGTGTCAGTCCGGCCGCTTCAGTGGTCTGCAGGAAAGCCTTGTCGAGATCGGCACTGCGCAGCGTGAACGGTACGTTCATCAGCGAACGGTCGTCCTTCGCTACCGGTGAATGGTAGAACTCGGTCTGGTCGAGATAATCGTAAAGCAGCGCCGCCTTGCTGCGGTTGACCTGCTCCATCTTCGCCAGCCCGCCCTGCTTCTTCAGCCACTGGAACACCAGTCCCGCCATATAGATGCCGTAGGTCGCCGGCGTGTTCGACATCGAGTCGTTCTCCGCCTGCACCTTGTAGTCAAACACCGTCGGCGTAACCGGCAACGCCTGGCCCAGCAGGTCATCGCGGACAATGACAATGGTCAGCCCCGCCGGCCCGATGTTTTTCTGCGCACCGGCGTAGATCAGGCCGTACTTCGAGACGTCCATCGGGCGCGACAGGATGTGCGAGGACATATCCGCCACCAGCGGCACCTCGCCGGTATCCGGCACCCAGTGAAACTCGACGCCCCCGATCGTCTCGTTGGTGGTGACGTGGACATAGGCCGCATCGGGATCGAGCTTCCACTCGGACTGCTTCGGCGCGCGCGTGAAATTGTCGCCCTCGGAACTCGCCGCAACATTGACCTTGCAGTACTTTTTGGCATCGGTTATCGCCTTCTTCGACCACTGCCCGGTATTGACGTAGTCGGCGCGGTCCTTGCCACGCAGCAGGTTCATCGGCACCACGGCAAACTGCGCCGAGGCCCCGCCCTGCAGGAACAGCACCTTGTAGTTCTTCGGGATTGCCATCAACTCGCGCAGGTCAGCTTCGGCACGGGCATGGATGTCGACGAACTCCTTGCCGCGATGGCTCATTTCCATGACCGACATGCCACTGCCCTGCCAGTCAAGCATCTCCGCCGCGGCCTGCCGCAATACGGGTTCCGGCAGAACAGCCGGGCCGGCGCTGAAATTAAATACTCGCGTCATCAACGAATTTCCTGTTTTTTGCGGTGACTGGGGATTGGTAAGCAGTAAGTGGTGAGCGGTGAGCGGTGAGCGGTGAGCGGCAAACCTGTCTTACAACTGCATCATTCACTGTTTTTTACTGTTCACTGTTCACTGTTCACTGTTCACTCTTCACTGTTCACTCTTCACCGCTCACCCATCACTCGTCCTCATCCGTTTCAACGATGGTCTCCATGCCGACCAGCTTCTCGCCTTCGTCGAGGTTGATCAGGCGCACGCCCTGGGTCGAGCGACCCTGTTCACGCACTTCCTTGACGCGGGTGCGGATCAGCACACCGCCGGTGGTGATCAACATGATCTCGTCTTCCTTGGTTACCATCTGCGCGCCCACCAGCTTGCCATTGCGGTCGCTGGCCTGGATCGCGATCATGCCTTGCGTACCGCGGCCGTGACGCGTGTATTCCGCCACCGGTGTGCGTTTGCCGTAACCGTTTTCGGTTGCTGTCAGCACCGACCGGATCTCATCGTTCGGTGTGAGCAACGATATAACCTTTTGTTTTGATTGAAGTTTCATGCCACGCACACCGGCTGCCGCACGCCCCATCGCGCGCACTTCGGTCTCGCTGAAGCGGACCGCCTTGCCGGCATCCGAGAACAGCATGATGTCCTGCTTGCCGTCGGTGATCGCAACGCCAATCAGGTAGTCGCCATCGTCGAGGTTGACCGCGATGATGCCCTTGGCCATCGGCCGTGAAAACGCCGACAGTGCAGTTTTCTTCACCGTGCCGGTCGAGGTCGCCATGAACACGAAATGATCGTCGTCGAACTCTTTCACCGGCAGGATCGCGGTAATTTTCTCATGCTCCATCAAGGGCACGAGGTTGACGATCGGCCTGCCGCGCGAGGCGCGGCTGCCCACCGGCACCGCATACACCTTGATCCAGTAGACCCGGCCACGGTTGGAGAAGCAGAGGATGTAATCGTGGGTGTTGGCGATGAACAGCTTCTCGACGAAATCGTCATCTTTGGTCGTGGTCGCCTGCTTGCCGCGGCCGCCGCGCTTCTGCGCGCGGTAGTCGGCGATCGGCTGCGATTTCATGTAGCCGCCGTGGGACAAGGTGACGACCACGTCCTCGGGCTGGATCAGATCCTCGGTGCTGAGATCCTGGGTCTGGGTGACGATCTCGCTGCGGCGTTCGTCGCCGTAGAGCTTCTTCACGTCCACCAGTTCGCCGGAAATGATCTTGGTCACGCGCCCCGGCTTGTCGAGAATGTCGAGCAGGTCGGTGATCTTGTCCATGGTCTCGCGGTACTCGGCGACGATCTTGTCCTGCTCCAGCGCAGTCAGTCGCGCCAGACGCAGTTCGAGAATCTGCTGGGCCTGCGCGTCCGACAGCCGATAACCCTTCTTCTGCAGACCGAATTCATCGCCCAGCCCGTCCGGGCGGTAGGAGGCGCCCTCGGCACGCTCCAGCAGTTCTTCCACCAGCTTCGAACGCCAGAAACGCGCCATCAGCTCGCGCTTGGCATCCGCAGGCGTTGGAGCTGCCTTGATCAGTGCGATGACTTCGTCGACGTTCGACAGTGCCACCGCCAGACCTTCCAGCAGATGGCCGCGTTCGCGCGCCTTGCGCAATTCGAACACCGTGCGGCGGGTCACCACCTCGCGGCGGTGGCGCAGGAAGGCTTCGAGGAACTGCTTCAGGTTGAGCAGGCGCGGCTGGCCGTCGACCAGTGCCACCATGTTCATGCCGAAACTTTCCTGCATCTGCGTGTCTTTCCACAGATTGTTCAGGACAATCTCCGGCACCTCCCCGCGTTTGAGTTCGATCACCGCCCGCATGCCCGACTTGTCCGACTCGTCGCGAATGTCGGAAATGCCCTCGAGCCTTTTCTCACGCACCAACTCGCCGATTTTCATCAGCAGGTTGGCCTTGTTGACCTGGTACGGCAGTTCGTCGATGACGATCGACACGCGCCCGCCCTTTTCCGCCTCCTCGAAATGCGTGCGCGCACGCATGATCACGCGGCCACGTCCGGTGCGATAACCATCGCGCACGCCGGACACGCCGTAGATGATGCCGGCGGTCGGAAAATCCGGCGCCGGCACGATTTCAATCAACTCGTCGATGCTGATATCCGGATTCTTCAGCAGCGCCTGGCAGGCCTCGACGACCTCGCCCAGGTTGTGCGGCGGAATATTGGTGGCCATACCCACCGCGATGCCGGAAGAGCCGTTGATCAGCAGGTTCGGCACCTTGGTCGGCAGCGCAACCGGTTCTTTTTCCTTGCCGTCATAGTTATCGACAAAATCGACGGTTTCCATGTCGATGTCAGCGAGCATGTCGGCGGTGATCTTGTTCATCCGGCACTCGGTGTAGCGATAAGCCGCCGCCGAATCACCGTCGACCGAGCCGAAGTTGCCCTGGCCGTCGATCAGCATGTAGCGCATCGAGAAACTCTGCGCCATGCGTACCAGCGCCTCGTAGGTGGCGCTGTCGCCGTGAGGATGGTATTTGCCGAGCACGTCGCCGACCACGCGCGCGCACTTTACATACGGACGGTTCCAGGCAGTGTTGGCTTCATGCATCGCAAACAGGATGCGGCGGTGCACCGGCTTCAGGCCATCGCGCACGTCGGGCAGCGCTCGCCCGACGATCACACTCATTGCATAGTCCAGATACGAACGCCGCATCTCCTCTTCGAGGCTGATGGGCAGGGTTTCTTTGGCGAATTGATCCATGGATTCCGGTTCTTTTTACGCACTGGCCGCCACTGCATCCGGACCAGGCATTGTGTTGTTACAAAGCGTAGAATTCTAACATGTGGCGACTCCGCTTATCACCTTGCCGGGTACGCCGGACATGGGGTGCAAGCGCCTAGACATGCGCATAAAAGGCGCCGGTTCGCCTGCATCCGATCAACACGATTTCTTTCGCCACAGTGCGCGGGAAAGTCAGCTAATAAGCGTCATCGCGCCCCGGGTGAACGGGTTGTTGCCTTCGACCCAAAGGCATGACAAAGCGGTCATGCAGCAACGGCACCCATCAACCGGCCCCCATCAACCATGTCGTCCGGCAACACTGCAGAACGTCTTTGGCATACGAAATCTGTCGCCCCTCCTGTTCCACAAAGTGAAATACCCCCCACATCCCACCCTGCAACGCAACCGCTTCAGGTGCGGCTTTTCAGCAACAGGTTCGTGCTTTTTTTTTTGGAATCATGTTAGTATCGCGGCCAAGGTTTACTCGGATATCAGGGATGTGGTATCTAGTGGCCTGTTGGGGAGATTCACTTTTTCCATTTAGTTTTACCGGCTAACCGGCACGTCCCTACTTTTTCGCAAAACAGGAGGATCAAAAACATGCGTTCAACTCTCAGGATTACCCTCGCAAGCGCGTTCGTAGCTGCCGCGTTTGCACCTGCGCTGGCGTCTGCGCAGGCCAAGGATGGCTACTTGACGGATACTGCCGGTGGCGTCGTCAAGGCATTGGGCGCCGGCGTTTGCGTGCGCACCAGCCAGTGGACCCCGGCTCTGGCCATCGCTGAATGCGATCCGGATCTGGTGAAAAAGCCGGCTCCGAAAGCCAAACCGGCACCTGCTCCGCAGAAAGCCAAACCGGAAGCCAAACCGGAAGCCAAGCCGGAAGCCAAGCCGAAGCCCAAGAAACCCCAGATGCTCAACATCGAAGAGAAGATTGAGCTGCAGGGTATGGAATTCAACAAGGCCGAGATGACCACGGACAACAAGGCTGATCTCGACAAGTTCCTGGGTGCCCTCCAGAAGCCGACCAAAGCCCGTGCCGCAGTTGCCTTCGGTGCCGTGGTTGTCACTGGCCACACCGACCGTATCGGCAGCCTGAACTACAACATGAAGCTCTCCGAGCGCCGTGCCGTGGTGGTCAAGGACTACATCGTGTCCAAGGGTGTCGACAGCAAGCTGATCTTCTGGGAAGGCAAAGGCCCGAAACAGCCGATCCCCGTGACCAAGTTCTGCGACAACAAGATGAAGCGCAAGCAGCTCATCGAGTGTCTCTCGCCGAATCGTCGCGTGACGGTGGAAGTTGTCGGTCGTGCCCAGAGCCTGGCCAAGCCGAAGCCGGAAGCAAAACCGGAAGCCAAGCCGGAAGCAAAACCGAAACCATAAGTTGTTTCGCAATTAGAAAAGCCCTGCTTCGGCAGGGCTTTTTTTTGGCCTACAATCCGGCTTCACGTTCCCGATTTCGCATGCCCCCAACAACCCTCATCGAACCGCGCTGGATCATCCCGGTGGAGCCCGCCGCGACAGTGCTCGAAGCACATGCCGTGGTCATCGAGGACAGGCACATCGCCGCGGTGCTGCCTGTTGGGGATGCTGTGGGCCGTTACCCCGGCGCCGAGCGGATCGATCTGCCCGATCATGTGCTGATCCCCGGACTGGTCAACCTGCACACACACGCCGCGATGACCCTGATGCGCGGGATGGCGGATGACCTGACTTTGATGGACTGGCTGCAAAATCATATCTGGCCCGCCGAAGGGCGGCTGGTATCGGACGAATTCGTTCACGACGGCACGCTCTTGGCCTGCGCCGAAATGCTCCGTGGCGGCATTACCTGCTTCAACGACATGTATTTTTTCCCGGAGGCCGCCGCGCGTGCCGCACTGCAGGCCGGCATGCGCGCAGCCCTGGGCATCATCACCCTCGAATTCCGCTCGGCCTATGCCAGCGATGCACAGGACTATCTCGCAAAGGGCATGGCATTGCGCGACAGCCTGCGCGACGAGCCTCTGCTGTCGTTCTGCCTCGCGCCCCATGCGCCATTCACGGTATCCGACGAGACGTTCGCCCAGGTGGCGATCTACGCCGGAGAACTTGAACTCCCGGTGCATATCCACATCCACGAGTCCGCACAGGAAGTGGCGGACAGCGTGGCGCGCCATGGACTGCGCCCCCTGGCCCGGCTCGAGAAGGCCGGCCTGCTCGGTCCGGGACTGATCGCCGTTCACAGCGTGCACCTCAATGCTCAGGAAATCGCACTGTTCGCCCGCCACGGCTGCTCGGTGGCGCACTGCCCTTCATCCAATCTCAAACTCGCCAGCGGCATAGCACCCGTCGCAAAGCTGCTGCAGGCCGGAATCAATGTCGGCCTCGGCACCGACGGTGCCGCGAGCAACAACCGCCTCGACCTGTTCACCGAAATGCGGCTCGCCGCACTGCTCGCCAAAGGCAGCAGCGGCGATGCCACCGCGATGCCGGCACAACGCGCCCTTGAATGCGCGACTCTCGGCGGCGCCCGTGCACTCGGCCTGCAGGACCGGATCGGCTCCATCGTGCCCGGGAAACTCGCGGACCTGACTGCGGTCAATCTTGCAGCGAGCGAGCTCTCCCCCTGTTACGACCCCGTTTCACACCTGGTCTATGCCGCGGGACGCGAGCACGTGAGTGACGTGTGGGTCGACGGCAAGCGGCAACTGGCCGGCGGCAAGCTGCTCAAACTGGACGAAGCCGGCATCCGCGCGCGAGCGCAGCACTGGCGACACAGGATATCCGCCTCATGAACACCAATGTCGATCCTGCAGAACTGCAGAAATTCAGCGAACTCGCCCACCGCTGGTGGGACCCGCACAGCGAATTCCGCCCGCTGCACGAGATCAATCCGCTGCGTCTTGACTACATTGATCGCATTGCGGCGCTGCGCGGCAAGGCCGTGCTGGACGTCGGCTGCGGCGGCGGCATTCTTGCCGAAGCGATGGCATCACGCGGCGCGCGGGTCACCGGGATCGATCTTGCCGACAAGCCGCTGAAGGTCGCGCAGCTGCACTTGCTGGAGTCGAAACTGGACGTGAACTACCGCAACATCGCCGTCGAAGTCCTGGCGCAGGAAGCACCGCACAGCTTCGACGTCGTCACCTGCATGGAAATGCTGGAGCACGTGCCCGATCCGGGGTCGGTCGTGCGTGCCTGCGCCGCGCTGCTGAAGCCCGGAGGCCATGCGTTTTTTGCAACCCTCAACCGCAATCCGAAGTCCTACCTGTTCGCGATCATCGGCGCTGAGTATGTGCTGAAGCTGCTGCCGCGTGGCACCCACGATTACGCCCGCTTCATCAAGCCCTCCGAACTGTCGGCCACCTGCCGCGGCGCCGGGTTCGACGTTGGCGGCCTCATCGGCATGACCTACAACCCCTTCAGCAAGGTCTACGCACTTGAAGCGGACACCAGCGTCAACTACATCCTCCACGCACGCGCGCCACTGCCATGACCACAGCCGTCCTCTTCGACCTCGACGGCACCTTTGCCGACACCGCACCCGACCTCGGCCTTGCGGTCAACACCATGCGCGCCGCGCGTGGCCTGTCACCCGTGCCGCTGGCCGACACCCGCCGCGTCACCTCGCTGGGCGCACGCGGCTTGCTCAGCGTGGGTTTTGGCATCACGCCGGAGCACCCCGACTACCTGGCCATGCGCGAGGAATTCCTCCAGCTCTATGAAAACAAACTCTGTTGCGAAACAACGCTGTTTCCCGGCATGGCCGAACTCATTGACCGTCTCGAGCAGCGCAATGTCGTCTGGGGCATCGTCACCAACAAAGCCGAACGCTTCGCGAAGCCGCTGATGCTGCAGCTGGGATACGCGACACGCGCCGCCTGCATCATCGGTGGCGACACCACCGCCCACATGAAACCTCACCCCGCACCCCTGCTCGCCGCCGCGGAGGCTATAGGGATCGCACCGCAATCCTGCCTCTATGTCGGCGACGACGAACGCGATATCCGGGCCGGCCGGGCTGCCGGCATGCGCACGGTTGCCGTGCGCTTCGGTTACCTGAACGGCAGCAACCCGGAAGACTGGAACGCAGACAGCCTCGTTTCCTCACCACTGGAAATAGAAAATATACTTTAAAAACAATAGGTTATATAATAACCCTGAGGGTCAGGCACCATGCGATAATCGCCCACCGCACGGCTGGCACTTGAACTTCAGCCCTGCGGCGCAATCTGAGTAACTATGGGGGCGACCCGGTTTCGACGTGGGTTACAAAGCAGCACAGGGCATGCCAAGGTCCAGTCACCTTGTAAATCCGCTGGAAATTTATACACGCCAACGACGAGCGTTATTCTCTAGCCGCCTAACACCGGCTAGACGTTGCACTGATCTGCTGATGGGTCAGGCCCCGAGAGGGGTGCAACGTCATTTACATCAGCCTCTCTGCAGGGTTTGGTCACTTAACCTTGTGGATCCGTCGAAGTGACTAGCCAAACACCAGCCTGCCGGTTGGCGGGTGCGAGGCGAAACCCAAATAACCAGGCTAAGCATGTAGTCCTGGCTGTGGAGGGCTTGCGGACGCGGGTTCGATTCCCGCCGCCTCCACCATTTACTAGTCCAAAGTAGTCCAGCAAAATCCACTAACCCGCCTAAGTGCGGGTTTTTTATTGGTTTTTTTATCCAATTGGGGGCAACTACGTCCATTGACATCCGGTACAAGCTGGGGGCAACATTGGGGGCAACTGGGAAAACGTAAAAGGAGTTGCCCCCAAATGACCCTCACTGCCATAGCTATCCAGAAGGCCAAAATCAGCGATAAAACCGTGCGCCTTTTCGACGGCGGCGGACTGTATTTGGAAGTCACCCCAACCGGGGGCAAGTGGTGGCGGCTGAAATATCGCTACGGGGGCAAGGAAAAGCGCCTTTCCCTTGGCGTTTATCCGGAAGTGTCGCTACGGCTAGCCCGCGCCCGGCGCGACGATGCCCGCAAGCTGCTAGCCGAAGGGATAGACCCCAGCGAGAACCGCAAAGCCCTGAAAACCGCCAAGGCTGACCGGGCCGCAAACAGTCTGGAAATCATTGCCCGCGAGTGGCACGGAAAATATTCCGCCACATGGGTTAAGAATCACGGCAACCGCATTCTGCGTCGCCTTGAGCGCGATATTTTCCCTTGGATTGGCGGGCGACCCATTGCGGAAATAACCGCACCCGAGCTGCTGGCCGTAATCCGGCGCATTGAAAGCCGGGGGGCACTTGAAACCGCACACCGCGCCCTATCCAACTGCGGCCAGGTATGGCGCTATGCCATTGCCACCGGGCGCGCCGAACGCGACCTATCAGCCGATTTACGCGGCGCACTGCCCCCGGTTAAGGGCGAGCATTTCGCAGCGATTACCGACCCCAAGCGGCTAGCTGACCTGCTACGGGCCATTGACGGCTACCAAGGCACACCAACCGTTCACTATGCCTTGCGTCTTGCGCCTTTGGTTTTCGTACGACCCGGCGAACTCAGAAACGCGGAATGGGCACACTTCGATCTGGACGCTGCCGAATGGCGCTACACCGTAAGCAAGACGCAAACCGAGCATATCGTGCCCCTGTCCACACAGGCAGTGGCAATTTTGCGCGACCTGCACAAGCTGACCGGCGAAGGGCGCTACCTGTTCCCCGGGGCGCGCAGCATTAAACGCCCCATGAGCGATAACGCTATTCTTGCCGGGCTGCGGCGCATGGGAATCAGCAAGGATGAAATGTCCGGGCACGGCTTCCGTGCTACTGCCCGCACAATTCTGGATGAAGTCTTGGGAATACGACCGGACTACATCGAGCATCAGTTAGCGCATGCCGTACGCGACCCGAACGGACGTGCCTATAACCGCACGGCCCACCTGCCGGAACGCAAAGAGATGATGCAACGATGGGCAGACTATTTAGATTCGATCAAGCTTGGAGCATCCATTATTAATATCAAAGAAAAAGCTGCATAGACAAAAAATCCACAAAAATATGCTGATTACATTAACCAAAGAGTAAACATGAATAACAAATTTCCAGAGATTCTCGAATTAAATACGCTATCTGGGATAGCGCTAAGCCATGAAGAAAATTATTTATATTACGAGAATTTAGAATCTTATCCATTACGGCAACGATTGATTAAAGTAACTAGATATTGTTGGTTTCACTTAACAGAGAATAAATTTAGTGAAAATACTGTAAAAACGGTTTGCCAAATCATTCGTGACGAAGGGATTGAGTGGCAAGCGTATTGCGATTTCGAAGCGTTCAACGATTATGAAGAAGGTGAACTTAAGGAAGTCACGGGAGACCACCCGATTACTCCCGGAAACTCCCTGGCAAGATATGAAATAAATTGCATTCCACCACTGCGCGCTTGGGCGTTTAGTGCAGACTTACAAACTTCACTTGAAGTAAAAGAAGAAGATTGGATTTCAAAATTACCATTATCAGAGGAAGGCAAACACTGGCAGTGGAGTGATATAAATTTTGCAGCCGCATTGGTAGCAGTTGATTATTCCGCACGCCATTTAATGGCCGATGAACCTTACAAAGCAGGCGCATGGTGCGCCACTGCCTACGAACACTATGGCATGGGTTTAGGATTAAGTTGGTCAGATAACGCAGCTACCGAGCTAGCCAAAATCGGGGCAAATCATCGCCATGCGAAAAATCGTGAAACCAAAGCAAATGCGATAAAAATTTATGAATCCAGAACTTGGCCCTCTCAAAATGAAGCTGCTAGAAAAATCGCAAGGGAAGTCAACATAACTGAATTTGTGGTTCTGCGATGGATCAGAGAACACAGAAAAAAAAGCACTCTGCCAGCAGAGTAAATACTCTACCCGCATAACACTTACTCTGTCAGCACAGCGTCTATTTTCATCTGTTTAGCGCTAGTAGATTGCATCATGTTCCAACAACCTCCACCAAGGGGAAAACGTGATGCAGTCAATTCTCAGACTACCCGCAGTAAAGACCCGTACCGGGCTTTCCCGCAGCACAATTTATCTCAGAGTTTCTGAAGGTAAATTTCCAAAACCAATTGCGCTCGGCCCTCGCGCCGTTGGCTGGATTGATCTGGAAATTGAAGCTTGGATGCAAGAGCGTATTAAGCAAAGCCGTAAGGCTGCTTGAAAGTTGCTCATGCCGCCAAATAGAAAACCCGGCTGCGCTGGCAGGCGCACACCGGGCTTATCCAAAACATGCAAGCACAATGCTACCGACACTACGTCCGCCGCGCAACGCGGGCGACTGCTTGCGGCCCTCAAAACCCGCCCCCTCAGTACTTTGGAAGCACGGCGAGAGCTGGACGTTTTACACCCCGCCGCAAGGGTCATGGAACTTCGGCGCGATGGCTATCCGATTGAACGGGCCTGGACGCATGACGTTACGAGCGAAGGCTACCTGCACCGGGTAGCAAGGTATCACCTGACCGGCGAAAGGGCGCAACGTGAACTCTTTTGACTGGTATCAGGAACTGCAAACCCTCGCTAGTCGCTTTGCCCATTTAGGCATATCCGCCGACCTTGCCAGCTTGACCAGTGCAGAAGCCTACGCCCTGCTGAGGTGGCTGCGCCGCCTGTCCGGAGCTTAAGGCATGGGAAACAAGCGTTATAAGGAAAGCAAGGCTAAGCGTGAGCGCGGCGGATTCTTGGCTATGCCGTTCAACGTGCTGAATTCGCGTACCTATGCCGGACTTTCCGCCCATGCCGTGAAGCTGTTGCTTGATCTGGGCAGCCAGTACCGCGGCGACAACAACGGCGACCTGAGCGCCGCATGGAAGCTGATGAAACCGAAGGGCTGGCGTAGCGAGGAAACGCTCGCCAAAGCAAAGCAGGAGCTATTAAGGGCCGGATTCATCATCGAGATGAGGAAAGGGCGCAGACCGAACGTATGCAGCCTCTACGCCCTCACCTGGCAAGCCCTGGACCCATCCACAAAGCACGATGCCGGTCCAAAAGGATTTACATTTGGCGCATGGAAGGCAAACGAACCAATGCCTGCAATCAAGCCCCGCGTGCCCACCACTGGCGGGAAAATCACCCCCCTTACTACGCCCGCCGTAGTAGCGGAGGCAGCATAGCTACGCCTGCCGTAGTAGGTACAGCCGCCACTGCTACGCCTCCCGTAGCTATCCGGGCATTTTTTCGTCCTCACCTGCTACGCCTGCCGTAGTGCTATCTAGAATCACCATCTCCCTATATGCCCTCTAAGCAATCCAAGCGCAATCAGCCCGCAAAGTCAGAGCCCGCGAAACCAAACCCGGCAGCCATTGAAGTGGCAGCCCGCGATAAAAGCGAATTTGATGCCTCCATTGCCCGCACGTTGACCCGCCCTAGCGTCCAAGCTGCCGCAACCATTTACGAGTACGAGCAGGGAGCAAAGCAAGGGCGCAACATTAACGCCTTTGTAGGCGAACTCTCAGCACAGGCAGATGCGGTTATTAAGGGCGATTTACGGCGCGTCGAAGCCATGCTAGTTGCTCAAGCGCATACGCTGGATGAGGTTTTCAATAACCTGGCACGGCGAGCGTATCGCAACATGGGCGAACACCTACCCGCAGCAGAAACCTATCTACGATTAGCTTTGAAGGCCCAAAGCCAGTGCCGGGCATCTCTTGAAACGCTGGCGCAGATCAAGAATCCGCCCATCGTCTATGCGAAGCAGGCAAACATTGCGAACGGGCCGCAGCAAGTCAATAACGGCATCTCCCCGCAGGCGCGGGAAATTGAAAAACCGCAAAACAAACTTTTGGAGGCCAAGCATGGCGAACGGCTGGACACCGGAGCGGCGGGCGCGGCAAGCAATCCTGATCCACAACTGGCGGCCTTGGGAAAAATCGACCGGCCCCAAGACCGAATACGGAAAAATGAGGGCATCTAAAAACGCCTATCGTGGCTCAGTCCGTCAACAATTGCGTTCACTAGCAAGAATTTTACGGCACTCAATATGAAAAAAATTTAGTTAAAATGCCAAAAGCATTTGACGTAAAAAATTCCTATATCAAGTAATACGTATTACAGGGGGAAATGTCATGTCATTTGATGGCAATCAAAACGATGACTCCGCCAATAGCGAAACCCAGGAAAAACTTGATCCAGGAAAAACGACCGACAGAATTCTGCAATTGATGTGGCACGGCTGGGGAATGCTTGTTAGAACGATAAGCATTGCCCTTATCGCTTTTTTTGGTTATCTATACCTTGATCCAAAATCACTAGCCGATGTGCCCTTCTCCTCAATGACCCCCAAAATGCTCGGGTCAAACTTATTGACTGGGTTGCTATTTTTGGGTTGCCTGAAGTGGTTTTTTACTTTTCCTGAGCAAGAAAACCAAACCAATGGCGAAAGTAACCCGTATGAGGGTTGGGCAGCCTTTGGTGCTTTAGCAATGGGCGGGCTTCTCTTTCTGTATTTAAAAAAATGATTACCAATGGTTTATGAAAGTGATCGAGCCTACGCAAAAGTAAGCCCTACCCCAACAGGCCTGAAAGGAAAAAAATGCAAAAAGTTAGCGCAGCCCTTGTGGCATTCAGCTTTATGTTTTTCAGTCAATCAGCATTATCAGTGGATGTTTTCGGGGCTTATGGGAGTTGCGGAGCATGGATGGACAGAACCGACAATAAAATTCAACGACTCCAAAGGGAATCCTGGGTTGATGGGTTTCTATCTGGCATGGCAGCAGGGACATTTAAAGAATTTTGGAGTAAGCCGGGCAATAAGCTTGACGACAAATCTGTGTATTTATGGATTGATAATTATTGCAGAGCAAACCCCTTGAAAAACGTGGCGCAAGCGGCCGAGATGCTTTTCTTAGAGCACACCCGTAAATAAACCGTCTCTCACGACAAATGCTCGCACCGAAAAAATGGACGCCATAACGTCGAATTTAGATGGAGATGTTAAATGTGCGGCATATCATTGCGCTGCCGTCAAAGCTAGACAGACACGATGTTCTTCTATGTAGACGAAAGTGGCCACACTGGTTCGAATTTATTCGATCCAGAGCAGCCAGTTCTTTACTACGGGGTTCTCTCTAGCAAAGTCAACATCGACCTGCTCGGCGCAGATGGTATCGCAGCAATGTGCCGTGAAGCCGGTGTTCCCCGCCTACATGCAGCCGAACTTGGTGTCACCAGATTAGCTGCGCTGGTTCCGCGCATTCTTTATATACAGAAAAAGCTTGATCTACGGTTTGACATTTATCGAATCAAGAAGCCCGACCACGCAATTATTTGCTTTTTCGATCAGGTGTTCGATCAAGGATTAAATCCTGCTGTTACTTGGACAGGGTATTGGACGCCGATACGATACTTATTGCTGATAAAACTCGCCGCACTTTTCGATGAGAATCTAGCAAAAAAAGCATGGGCCGCTCGGATTGAGCATCGAGATGAAATTGCTATACCGCTATTTCAGGAAGCGTGTAATGAGCTTCTCACCCGAGTATCAATGCTCCCCGATCACAGGTCCAGAGTGCTCATCAGCGATGCCCTTCATTGGGCGCAAGAAAACCCGAACGAAATCCACTTCCATGCCTACTCTCCCAACATGGCGATAGACGTCTCACCCAACGTTGTTGGGTTTCAAAGTGTAATGAGCGGAATTGCAAGACGCATCCGACAGAGAGGAGGCAAAGCAAAAGAAATTGTGGTTGACCAGCAATCCCAGTTCAATCAAGCACAAAAACGCCTAGCTAAATGGTACGCGGACGCTAGGACAGTGCAGGGAATCGTCAACGGGCCGGGCTTACCGAGGCTTGATTTCCGAGACATGCCAAGCATCCAGCTTCTCATTAAAGACAGCAAAGCATCTCCGGGTCTCAGCTTAGTGGACATCTACCTATGGATTCATAGGCGGTTTTTAGAAGGTAAGCCACTTGCGCCAGAACTCCACCACATCATTTCTATCAATGCGGCTCGTACCACAACCGATGAAATGTCACTAAACGCCATCGATAGGCGCTGGAGCCGATGGTTTGACCAGTTGCCTGATCCATCTCCAGAAGCGGTAGCCAAGGCGGCCGAACTCCACAGAGAAGAGGAAGAACATCGACTTAAAGCGGTACGAACGCTCTCGTAGCGTATAACCAGCGAGCTTTTGTACGCGGTGTTAAATACAACAAAATATCGTCAACTCGAAACTGCGAAGTTGAGAGGCCGCGGCGTGATTGGGGGCAACTCTGGGGGCAACCGACAATGAAAGAATTGAAAAAATATAATTAAAACAAAGGCTTCCGTGGGTTTTTCGGTAGTCGCCGCCCCACCATTTACTAGCACGCTGCCCTTGGGCAGCGTTTCTTTTTCGCGCAGCCTCCTGTCCGTTCAGGCCACCGCAGCTTGCGCCGCCGTCACCACGATCTCGATGCGCCAACCCGGATTCGACAGCGCGGCCTGCACCGTTGCCCGTGGCGGCGCCGTGCCCGGTATCACCCAGGCATCCCAAACTTCATTCATCGCGCCGATGTCCTTGATGTCGGCCAGATAGATCTTCGCACGCAGGATGAGGCCTTTGTGGCTGCCCGCCTCCGCCAGTCGTTGGTCGACCTGGGCGAGCACGTCAACAGTCTGACTGCGGATGTCCTTCGCCTCACATTCCGGCACCATGCCCGCGAGATAAACTACACCATTGAAAATGGCGGCCTCGCTGTAACGCGCCGCGACATGCAGTCTTTGCAGTCCCATCACTGTTCTCCGGAAATTGAATAAGCGTTCAAGTAAAAATCATTGCACCGGCGGCTGCCCCTGCATCACCGGCAGCGGCTCGACCCGCAAGAGTCTGACCAGCGCTACCATCAGCAGGATCAGCAGGCCGGTAAATGGCAGTGCCGCGACCAGCGACGCTGTTTGCAGTGAAGCCAGGCCACCCGCCGCAAGCAGCACGCCAGCGATCAGCGACATCATCGCTCCCCAGAACACCTTCAGCGACTGCCGGGGATCCGGATTGCCTCCGGACACCATGCCCGCGAGGATGTAGGTCGCAGAGTCGGCTGACGTCACCAAAAAAGTGAAAATCAGCAGGATCGACAAAATGGACAGCAAATCGCCCATTGGCAAGTGCCGGTAAAGCGTGAACAGCGCCAGCGCGACGTCCTTGTCCACCACCGCCGCAATGCCCGCCGCATGCAGCAGGTCTTCGTGGAGCGCCATACCGCCGAAAGTCCCGATCCAGGCGCAGGCGATCATCGGCGGTACGATCAGCACGCCAAAAATGAACTCGCGTATGGTGCGGCCACGGGACACTCTGGCGACGAACGCACCAACGAAAGGCGACCAGGCAATGGCCCAGGCCCAATAGAAAATTGTCCAGTCGCGCACCCAGGTACCTCCGCGGTACGGCGTCAACCGCAGGCTGTATTCGACAAAGTGGCTCAGATAGTCGCCAAGCCCCAGCGTGAAAGCATTGAGGATGAACACCGTAGGGCCGGCCACAAACACGAAAGCCAGCAACAGGAGACATAGCCCGAGATTGAAGTTGCTCAGCCAGCGGATGCCGCGATGCAGTCCGGTCGTTGACGACAGCATGTAGACCGCAAACATCACGGCGATGACCAGCAACTGCAGCTTGAGGGAACCCGCCCATCCCATCACCGACTGCAGGCCGCCGCTGATCTGCAGCACCCCGAGGCCGAGCGAGGTCGCAACGCCCATCACCGTGGCCACTACGGCCAGCACATCCACGGCGGTCCGGATTCCCGGGCGTTTACCGACTACCGGCTCCAGCGCCGTCGACACCAGGCCGTCGCGCCCCTTGCGGAATTGCATATAACCAATGCCAAGCCCCGCCAGCGCAAACACCGACCACTGGCTGACGCCCCAGTGAAAGAAGGAATACCCCATTGCCACCCGCGCCGCCGGTGCGGATTGCGGCTCCAGACTCTGGAACGGTGGCGTAAAAAAATGGCTCATCGGCTCCGCCACGCCCCAGAACACCAAACCTGCCCCAAACCCGGCGGAATACAGCATGGCGATCCAGGTGAAGAAGGGAAATTCGGGACGGCTGCCTTCCGGGCCGAGGCGAATGCTGCCGAAACGGCTGACGGCCAGTCCGAACAGGAACACGACGATGGCAAATACGGTCAGCAGGTAAAACCAGCCGAAATTGGTCGTGGTGAACAACAAAAGATTTTTGGCCAGGCGTTCAAACTCCGCCGGCATCAGCGCGCCGACTCCCGCCAGCAGCAAAACGATCACGGCGGATATCACCATGACCGGATGCATCAGAACACCAGGTTGATTTCCCTGCATGACATGTTCCCGATCAACAACCGACATTCCGTATTAACCGGTGATGCCGGCACAGGTCAAGCATCCAATGCCTGAGGCTATACCGCCAAATCAGGGAATCCGCGGACGATCCTGTGGAAACTCAATCCACCAGCGCGGTAATGTTGACCACCGGCACCTTCCAGGCTGCGCGGCAGCGTACCTGCGGTGCATGTGTTCTAATCCCGGCCATGCTTTCTTACCGCCACCAGTTTCACGCCGGCAATGTCGCGGACGTTTTCAAGCACGCGATGCTGACGCGCCTGCTGCTTGCACTGGCAAAGAAGGACAAGCCTTTCTGCGTGCTCGATACCCACGCCGGCGTCGGCCTCTACGATCTCTCCCATCCCTGGTCACAGAAGACGGAAGAATGGCGTTCGGGCATCGCACGCATCTGGGGGCGCAAGGATGTGCCGGAATCGCTGGTGCCGTATCTGGAAGCGATACGAGCCGACAATCCCGATGGCCAGCTGCGGCGCTATCCCGGATCGCCGCGCATCGCCCGCCGCCTGATGCGCGACACCGACCGGTTGGTGCTTTGCGAATTGAACAAAGATGATTGCGCGGCGCTGAAAGAGCTGTTCGCCGGCGTGCGCCACACTGCCATCCACAATAAGGATGGCTTCCAGTCACTGCGCGCATTTCTGCCGCCGCAGGAACGGCGCGGACTGACCTTTATCGATGCGGCTTTTGACCAGGCCGACGAGTTCGGGCGCGTAGTCCGCGCAGCAAAAGAGGCTTACTCGCGCTTCGCCACCGGGATGACTGCCATCTGGTACCCGCTGATGGCGCCATCCGCGATGGACGCGTTTGCGCGCAGCCTGCGCGCGGCCGGCCTGCCAAAAACCCTGCAACTGGAACTGACGGTGCACCCCGAAAACTGGACGGAACACATCCGCGGCAGCGGGATGATCGTCGTCAATCCGCCCTTCGGCCTGGACCGGGAAGCACCACCCCTGCTCGACTGGCTGTGGCAGGCACTATCGCCTGAAAAGGCCGGCGGTACACGTTGCGAATGGCTGGTGCGGGAGTAAAACCCCGCAATAAAAAACGCCGCGGAGAACCGCAGCGTTTTCGTGACCATGCGAAAGGAAGTCAGCCCTTGGTGCGGCTGCGATATTCGCCCGTTCGAGTATCTATTTCGATCTTGTCGCCAGTGGCGCAGAACAGCGGCACCGGAATTTCGAAGCCAGTGGCCAGTTTGGCCGGCTTCAACACCTTGCCCGAGGTGTCTCCACGCACCGCCGGTTCCGTATAGATGATTTCACGCACCAGCGTCTGCGGGATTTCGATCGAAATCGGCCGCCCTTCGTAGAGCGTGACCTCGCACTCCATGCCGTCTTCAAGGTAGTTGAGCGCATCGCCCATGTTTTCCTTGTCGACTTCGAATTGGTTGAACTCCGCATCCATGAACACATACGAAGGATCAGCGTAGTAGGAATAAGTGACTTCCTTGCGTTCGAGCATCACCATGTCGAACTTCTCGTCGGCGCGATAAACCGTTTCCGTGCCACCGTTCGACAGCAGGTTCTTCAGCTTCATTTTGACCACCGACGCGTTGCGGCCGGACTTGCTGAATTCGGCTTTCAGCACGACCATCGGGTCCTTGCCGACCATGATCACGTTGCCCGCGCGGATTTCCTGAGCGATTTTCATAAACCTGCACCCTTGATTGACCGGAGTAAAAAGGCGCTATTTTACCTTGCGGCGCGCAAATTCCACCAGTTGAGCAGCCAGTTCGCCGCCATCGGCCAGTCTTGTCGTCCATTCCCGTGCATGTCCGGCAAGGTCGGCCACCTCGGAGCGGAAATCGTGCCATGCCGGCGCCAAATCAACAGAACCTTCATTCCAGCCGCGCCAGAAGCCGCGCAGCGCATCGACCGCCGGAGAAGCCAGTTCGCTGCAGTATCGCGCGAGGAATGCAGCCATCTTGCGCTGGTGGGCGCCGTCGTCCTGACGGTACGGTTGCCAGACCAGGGGCTTTCCCGCCCATTGCGCGCGCACGAAGGAATCCTCGCCGCGGACAAAATTGAAATCGCAGGCCCACAGCAACTCGTCGTATTGTTCCTGCGGCAAAAAAGGCAGCGCGCGCACCTCGAGCGCGCCGCGCCGCCAGGGTCCCTGTCCGGTGCGGGCTTCGGCACCCAGCCAAGACCGGACTATGGCAAGCAGCGGTCCCTCGGGCACAGCCAGCACCAGCGGCCGGGCATCGGCAGCCATCGCTGACAGCAGTGCCGCGACGGGCGCATCGGCGTAGGCAAAGAGCGAAGCCGCCGATACCTGTGGCGCATCAAACCCCAGTTCATTCCAGAAAGCATCACGTGCTGCAGTGTCGAAATTGTCACGTCGTGGCAGAAGATCGGCTTCACGCAAAAGGCCGCCGGTCAATGGAGTGAAACCGGGAAAGAAAAAATAGCGCGGCAGCGCCAGTTGCGGATGCGGCGAGGACAGTCCATGGTGGCTGTCCACCCAGTCCTCGGCGCTGAGGTACTCGAGGATGATCCACAGCGGCGGACGTGCGGTTTGCGCCATCCGCGCAACCCATTCTTCAGGCAGTCCGCAACCGAAAGCCTCGATGATCACCGCCGCCTCAGGTTCCGGCAGCCCGGCCTGGGGCCAGCGGCAGACCGTGATGCCCGCGCAGGACTGGACACTTGCCTCGGGATCCAGTCCCGGATGCAGTTCCTGCAGCGTTTTCAGATCATCGATCCACAGCCGTACCGGAAGATCGTGCTCCTGCCTCAGGAGGCGCGCCAGGCGCCAGCACACCCCGGCATCGCCGAAATTGTCGACGACGCGACAAAAGATGTCCCAGATTTGCGGAGTGCCCGATCGAGTCATGGTCGCGAGGATTATGCGGCGGACGCAGGACGAAAAAAAACCGGGCTTGCGCCCGGTTTTTCTGCAGCTTGATCCGGCTTAGGCAGCCTGGATGTTGCTCGCTTGTTGCTTGCCCTTGTTGCCGGCGGTGATGTCAAACGTCACCTTCTGGCCTTCTTTCAGGGTTTTGAAGCCGTTCATGTTGATGCCCGAGAAATGGGCAAACAGGTCTTCGCCACCGCCGTCCGGGGTGATGAAGCCAAAACCTTTTGCGTCGTTGAACCACTTAACAGTACCGGTTGCCATGATATGTATTTCCTTTTGAGGTTAGTAATTTCCGGCTTGCGCCGAGTATCGTATTTAAATCTCACAGCCCCAAAAGTACGTACACCACAACAACGAACGCGGGAACCGCTAACTTTCAAGTACTTAGAAACCAAACACGCGTCGCCGTTATACGGAATGCTTGCTTCAACGTCAAGAGGAGTTTGCAAGGTATTTGAGGGTAAAAAATAATATCAATAAAATCAATTAGTTATATAAATAGCAGCTCGCGCAAACCTGCTCTTCTCGATTCACTTTCATGCACACCTGATCCGCTTAAAGTCGTTGCAGTGGCTCGACCCCATCCCGGCAGGCGATGAATTCCGGGCGTGGCTGCAGGCCACCGCGCGGGCTGCCCAACCGGTTAGCGATGCTGTTGTAGACGAAGAACAGGTTGGCGCGCGGGAATGGGGAAATATTGCTGTTCGAGCCGTGCATGGTGTTGCAATCGAAGAACAGCACCGATCCTGCCGCTCCCTTGATCGACTGCAGGCCGCCCCGCTGCACCAGGAAACCCAGACTGGTGGGATCCGGCACACCGTAATCCTGCTTGCGCAGAGACTGCTTGTAATGATCCTGCGGCGTCTGGCCGACGCAGGAGATGTATTGCATGTGAGACCCCGGCACCAGCATCAATGGACCATTGAACTCGTTGTTTTCGGTCAGCAGCACCACGCAACTCAGCGCGCGCATGCGCGGCATTCCGTCCTCGATATGCCAGGTCTCGAAATCCGAATGCCAGTAAAACTCCTTGCCGGCGAAACCGGGTTTGAGATTGACGCGCGACTGGTGGATGTATACCTCGCTGCCGAGAATCTGCCGTGCCACGTCGAGCAGGCGCCCATCGCGCATCAGCCGCTCGAACACCGCACTCAGCCCATGCACCCGGAATACCGATCGCACATCCTCGCTGCCCGGCTCCAGCACCGCCTCAGGCAGTCCGCGCCGACCGCTGGACGCGGCAAGCTGCCGCGCTTCGCGCAGCAGATCTTCGGTCTCGCTCTCCGGCAGCAGCCCGCGCAACTGGATAAAACCGTTCTTGCGATAGCTGCGCAGTTGGTGCTCGGACAGCGCGAACTCACCCTTTTCGTACGGACCTGGATGGACCACAGGATCCTGGCGCAGGATGATTGCCGCCTCGTTGTCGGTGCGGGATTGATAGATATCGGATACCAGTACCATGGACGTACTCCTCTGTTCGGGGTCAGGCGGTTTCCGCCAGCAGCGGATAGACGCCCTCCTCGTCATGCACCTCGCGACCGGTGAGTGGCGGGTTGAATACGCAGACAAGCTTCAGTTCGCGGTGTGCGCGCAGGTAATGTTCGTCATGCCGGTCGAGGGCGTACATCACACCCGGCCGGATCGCATGCTTCCTGCCGTCAGCTACGGTCTCAATCTCGCCCTCGCCCGCCACGCAGAACACGGCTTCCAGGTGATTGCGGTAGTGAATGTGGGTCTCGGTACCTGCGAAGATGGTGGTCTCGTGGAAAGAGAATCCCATACCGTCGCGCGCCAGCAGCAGGCGGCGGCTGACCCAGTTGGGGGCAGCAACCTCTTCCGCCGTGCCACGGATGTCGTCGATATTGCGGACGATCATCTCGCGGCCCGGAAGTTGATGTACTTGATCTTGCGGTCCTGTCCCTGAACCCGCGGCACCTCAAGTGCCCTCGCTACGCAGTCCTCGATGATGTCGAGACCCTGACACAGCAGTTTCTCGTCGATGGTCAGCGCTGGCATCAGCTTCAGCACGTCATCAGCGCCGGAAGTCTCGATCACCATTCCATTTTCGAAACAGCGTTTGGCAATGCGGTCCGCAAGCAGCGGATCGGTCGACGCGAGGCCCTGAATCATGCCGCGGCCGCGCACCTCGAATGCGCCGGCAGGATAATCGGCGGCAATGTGCTCCAGCCAGTTGCGCATGATGGCGCCTTTGCGGCGCACCGCAGCCTGGAAAGCATCATCGCTCCAGTAATGCATCAACGCCGCGCGTGCGGTCACGAACGCGAGATTGTTGCCGCGGAAAGTGCCGTTGTGTGCGCCCGGTTTCCAGATGTCGATTTCGGGCTTCAGCAGCACCAGCGCCATCGGCAGGCCGTAGCCGCTGATTGATTTGGACAGCGTGACGATGTCCGGTGAAATGCCGGCCTCCTCGAAACTGAAGAAACCCCCGGTGCGGCCACAGCCCATCTGGATGTCGTCGACGATCAGCAGCATGTCGTGGCGGCGGCAGACCTGCTCCAGCGCGCGCAGCCAGGCGAAGCTGGCGACGTTGACGCCGCCCTCGCCCTGCACGGTTTCGACAATCACCGCCGCAGGATGGTCCATGCCGCTGCTGCGGTCGGCGACCATGCGCTCCAGGTATTCGGTGGTGTCGACGCCCTTGCCGAGGTAACCGTCATAGGGCATGAAAGTGGTGTTGTCGAGCGGAGCGCCGGCCGCATCACGGTATTTGGCATTGGCGGTCGCCGCCAGCGAGGCGCCGCTGACCCCGTGAAAACCGTGAGTGAAGGACACAATGTTGCTGCGCCCCTTCACCAGGCGCGCCAGTTTCAACGACGCCTCCACGGCATTGGTGCCGGTGGGGCCCGGAAACTGCAGCTTGTAGTTCATGCCGCGCGGCTTGAGGATGATGCGTTCGAAGGCTTCCAGCATCTCCTTTTTCGCGACGGTGGCCATGTCGAGACCGTGGATAAGACCGTCCGACTCGATGTAATTCAGCAGTTCCTGCTTGATCACCGGGTTGTTATGCCCGTAGTTGAGCGTACCGGCCCCGGCGAAGAAATCGATGTAGCTGTTGTTCGCCTCGTCAATGAGTTTCGACCCCCGCGCCTTGTCGAATATCGTGGGGAAGGAGCGGATGTAACCACGCACCTCCGATTCCATACGGTCAAAAATTTTAAGATTCATTGTTTGGCTCTCCTCTGCCCGGTTTGACCAGTCCGGCTCATGTTGACCATGGGCCAATGCGCATCAGCATCTCGGGCTCGTGATGCGGATCCTGGAAGTCCTCCTTGGAAAAAAAGGTGCGCTCGGCGCACCGCGCGTTCAGTCTTGTTGCCAGTGATTCAAATACCCGCCGCGAGGCGGCGTTCGAAGGGGTGACTGTAGTTTCCAGCCAGCGGCAACCAGCCAGTGCCGGCCGGGCCAGCAGGTGTTCGAGCATGCGCAGCGCCAGTCCCTGCCCGCGTGCCGCAGCGGCGACAGCGACCTGCCATATGAAGACGGTGTCTGCCTGATCAGGCCGGCGGTAAGCGGAAATGAAGCCGACGGGTTCGGCGTCTTGCTCGGCGACCACGCAGCTTTGGGCATGGTGGGCGCAGAGCAGCAGGTAGGCGTACGGGGAATTCAGGTCCAGCGGTGGACAAGCGCGAACCAGACCATGGATGGCCGCGCCGTCGGTAATGCAGGGTTCTCGTAAAAGAGAGATTGACGACGCTGGCGCCACTTGAGCTGCAGTGGACAGCGTTTTCACCTATATATCTAATTAAAACAACAAGTTACGTTAATCTTGAGACTTTTTTCAAGGCGTCTATTATAGACGACAACGACCCTCAGGTCAAACCACTTTTTCTTTTAAATTCAATGGCTTAGATATTCGTTTTCATTGCCGAACTGGTCTTTTTTCGATATGCCGCATTGACCAAGGTAGGCGTGAAAACAGCGGGGAGCGCCCGAACCGAAATCCTTCAGCCCAACACTTGGGCACGAATTTCCTGACGCGCCGGCAAGGCATTACGAAGCAGCCGGACATGGCGTATTCCCGCCTGGTGCAGGCACAGCGACTTGAAATCGGGAGCCGTCGTCAGTGCCGCCGGCGCTTCCGCAGCCAGTAAATCCACGGCCACCACCGGCTGCATGGCCTTGCTGCAGACCACGAAATCGACTCGATGCTGTGCCAGCTGGCGTCGGCGCTGTTCGCGTTCGGCGTCGCCCCCGGCGGGCAGATCGAGCAGATCAGCCAGCGCCACGTTAACCAGAATTTCGTGATCGGCCATGCCCTGCTTCAACAGCAGGTAAACCAGAGTCTGGCCCGCATCGAGAATACGTTCGCGTCGCTGATATCCCGGCGCCGTGGTTGCCGCCGCTGCAGGCACTTCGGCGGACTTCGCAGTGCTGATGAACTGCTCCCAGCGCGCACCGGACAGTTCCTCCTTCAGGGCGATCTTGCGGCGATAGTTCCACCACAGTATCGGGATCGCGATGAACGGCGCAAGGATCAGCAGGTACCAGATAGCAACCATGGATGTCCTCGTACAACGGAATGCAAACAGGCGGACGCTGTCAGGCAGGAGGCAGCAAGCGCTCCTTACGCAGGCGCCTGCGGTCCAGCCACCAGGCAAATACCGGCAGCATCAGGAAGCCGCCGGGCATCACCACCAGCACCAGGTAGGGGCTCAGCCGCGTCAGGCGCCCGAAGTGGCCACGCAATTCGGCGCGCTCCTCCGGAGTCCAGCGCTGGCCGTTGCGCTGCTTCATCAGGATCGGCATCAGGCCGCGGGCCTGCTGCATTTCACCGATCAGATAATCCTTCTCGCGCTGGGTCAGACTGCGGACCGAATGGTAGGTGCGACGGACGCGGTAAGTAATGATCTGAAGCGGCGGCATCGCAAGCGAACGGCGGAATTCGTTGAAGTCAGGAGACCGCCTGATAATAAAGGTTTTGCGGATGATTTGCCTGCGCAAAGAAAAACCAACGTTCGGCCACCAGGCCTGCGTACTGCACTGCGAAGGCCGCTGCCAGCAGGGCCGCGGAATCCGCCGCCATTCCTGCGGCGAGCAGCGCGATGGGCAGCAGGAAAGCGCCGGCAATGAACAGCCATTTCACCAAGCGCAGCGTTCCCGGTGCGCGCCCGTGAAAAAACTCACGGGTATTGAACGAGCCGCCCATAAAACCCTGAGCCTTCTGCACAATGCGCGAGTGCTTGATGCCAATCGCCGTCTGCAGGTTTGAACGCGGCTTCAGACGTGCATTGCGCCACAGCGAGGCCAGCCGCGCGACCAGTCCGGCCACGATGAGTGCAATGGCCCATGCAGTGAGCTCCGGGACGTTCGGTTCCCGACGCAGGGCAGCCAGCGCCGCAGTAAGCGTCACGCCGGAGGCGCAACCCAGCAGCACGAAATTAACCAGCGTCAGTGGCGTCGCCCACTCCTGCAGGAACTTGATGCAGGCATAGATCATCGCCGTGCACAAGAACAGCACAAGGCACAGCGCGGCGCCGGCGACGCCGATCAGCAATGTACCTGGCCAATCCTGCCAGTGCGCCCAGCCCCAGGCTGCCACAACGGCCATGAAGGCCGGCAACGCGATGACCTCCCGTGACAGCCAGGACGTGCGCCACATCGCCGCTGTACGCCAGGCGCGCTCAGGATGGCCCAAATGGAAAAACGAGGCCAGCAGACCGGCGCCCAGCAACAGAACGACTATCGCAGCGCCCATCGGGTAGAACACCGGGGATGGCGCTTCCAGCAGGCCGGCCGCGACGCGCGCCTCAATCACAAACAGTGCGAGGAAGAGCCCCTGCCCGGTGCCGAGCAGTGTGGTCAGGAAAATGACAGAGAACGCGGGGTTCATGAGGGATAACGATGAATGATGATCGATGAGCGATGGGCGCGACCGCAACAGCGCTTCGCACTGATGACTGCCATCCGTTGCACCGCGGCTACCATGAGGTCACGTCGTCGAGCGAGGGATCGCGCACGCCGGGCTTGGGCAGGCGACCGTCGATCTTCAGCGGATTGTCGGCGCGCTCCAGTTCGTCCTCGTGGATGCGCATTTCCGTCTTCCGCCGCGGCAGATAGTGATTGGCCGGCTGGGTGCCCCACTCCGGCATCAGCGCATATCCCGCCGCCTCACGGATTGCCTTTGACACCACCGACTCCTCGTCGTGAATGTCGCCGTAGAGCCGCGCACTGGTCGGACAGGCCAGAACACAGGCCGGTTTGCGCTCGGACTCGGGCAGCTTTGCGTCGTAAATGCGATCAACGCAAAGGGTGCACTTCTTCATGACCTTCTGGTGTTCGTCGAGCTCACGCACGCCGTAGGGACAGGCCCAGGCGCAGTATTTGCAACCGATGCACTTGTCGTAATCGACCAGCACGATGCCGTCTTCCGGACGTTTGTAGCTGGCGCCGGTCGGACACACCGGCACGCAAGGTGGATCTTCGCAATGCAGGCAGGACTTCGGGAAATGTACCGTCTGCGTGTTCGGGAACTCACCGACCTCGAAGGTCTGCACGCGATTGAAGAAGTTGCCCGTCGGATCGCGGTCGTAAGGATTGTCGTCAGACATGTAGCCCGCTTCGCCCGAGGTATTCCATTCCTTGCAGCTCGTCACGCAGGCATGGCAACCGACGCAGACGTTGAGGTCGATGACCAACGCTAATTGGGTCATGTTTTAGCTCCGCAATTCACGGGGGTAAACAGTGAACGGTGAGCAGTGAGTGGAAAAACAGCTTTTCCTGTTGAGTGTATGCCTGTCATTACCATCGATTCCTGTTCACTTGTCGCCGCAGCCCAGTGACATCTACCGCTCACTACTCACCGCTTACCGCTCACCGCTTATCTTTTTCACCTGCAACAAACGCCAGCCACAACCGGCGCACCGCATTCGTTCCCGGCGCCGCCGGCAGCGGCGCGAACTGCGGCGAGGTTTCCGCCGGTTCATCGGCACCGGCCTTGCGGATGCGCACGCGTACGTCGTACCAGCCCGCCTGCCCGGTCACTGGATCTGAATTGGACATGCGCCGGCCCTCGGCGGCCGGCAGTTCCTCGGCAATCACGTGGTTCAGCAGGAAGCCGCGCTGTGCCTCGTTGGCATCCGGCGCGAGGTGCCAGGCGCCCTGTGCCTTGCCGATCGCGTTCCAGGTCCACACCGTGCCCGGCTCCACTGCCTCGCTGACCCGGCACATGCAGCGCACCTTGCCGTGCATCGACTCGACCCAGATCCAGTCGTCGTCGGCGATGCCGAGCGATGTTGCCGTTTTTTCGTTTATAAACAAATAGTTATGAGTATGTATCTGGCGCAGCCAGGCATTCTGCGAATCCCAGGAGTGGTACATCGCCATCGGGCGCTGGGTGATTGCGGCCAGCGGGTACTGCGCGGTATCGGTGGCCTGCACTTCCAGCGGCGCGTAATAGAAAGGCAGCGGGTCGCAGTAGGTCATCAGGCGCTGACGCAGGTGCTCCGGCGGTCGCCGCTTCGACGGCCCGCGCCCTTCTGCGGCCATGCGGAATTTCTGCAGCACCTCGGAATAGATCTGGATCACGATCGGATCGGTGTAACGGCGCACCCGCGTGCGCTGCGCCCACTCGTGGTAACCCTGGTTCCAGTTGCGCATGTACTGGTATGAGCGCGGCAGCTCGTGATGGAACACGCAGTTGTTCTTTTCATACATCTCCCACTGCCTTGGATTCGGCTCGCCGACCATCGCCTTCTCGCCGCCGCGGCCGCGCCAGCCGGCGAGGAAGCCGATGCCGGAGCCCGGCTCGGTCTCGAAATTGACGATGAAATCCGGATAGTCGCGATACTTGCGCGTGCCGTCCTGGTGCACGAAGGCCGGGAACTTCAGCCGCGTGCCGAGCTCGATCAGCACTTCCTGGAAGGGCTTGCATTCGCCCTTCGGCGGCAACACCGGGATGCGCACCGAATCCACCGGCCCGTCGAATTCGGAAATCGGCCGGTCGAGCATCGACATCACGTCGTGACGCTCGAGGTAGGTGGTGTCCGGCAACACCAGATCGGCGAAGGCCGTCATCTCCGACTGGAAAGCGTCGCAGACGATGAGGAAGGGAATTTTGTATTCCCCCTGTTCGTCGCGGTCATTGAGCATCCTGCGCACCTCGACGGTGTTCATCGTCGAGTTCCAGGCCATGTTGGCCATGAAGATCATCAGCGTGTCGATGCGGTAAGGATCACCGCGCCAGGCGTTGGTGATGACGTTGTGCATCATGCCGTGCACTGCCAGCGGGTATTCCCAGGAAAAGGCCTTGTCGATGCGCACCGGGCCGCCGTCGGCATCGATGCAGAGATCATCCGGACCCGCCGGCCAGCCCAGCGCCAGTCCGGCGAGCGGCGTGTCCGGCTGCACTGCCTCCGGTCCCTTCGGTGGTTTCGCCATCGGCGGAATCGCGCGCGGGAACGGCGCCTTGTGGCGGAAACCGCCGGGCCGGTCGATGGTGCCCAGCACCGACATCAGCACCGCCAGCGCGCGCACCGTCTGGAAACCGTTGGAATGAGCCGCCAGCCCGCGCATCGCGTGGAATGCCACCGGGTTGCCGGTAACCGTGTCGTGCTCCTTTCCCCAGGAATCGGTCCAGGCAATCGGCAGCTCGATTCTCTGGTCGCGCGCAGTGATGCCCATCTCGTGCGCGAGGCGGCGAATGCGCTTCGCCGGGATGCCGGTGACGCCCTCCGCCCATTCCGGCGTGTATTCCTTGACCCGTTCCAGCAGCAGCTGGAAGGCCGGCTTCACCGGCGTGCCGTCGGCGAGCTTGTATTCACCGAGCAGCGCGGGATCGGCACCCGGCGTGTGGTTGGGCACCGCGCGGCCGCTGAGGCGGTCCCACCACAGCTGGTTGTGGCGATGCTCGGGATTGTCACTCTTCGACGTTTCGCCGGAGCACACCGTCGTGCCGTGCTCCGCGCTCGCCAGGTCGACGTTGACCAGGTAGCCGGCATTGCTGTAACGCGCGAGAAAGGCGCGGTCATAGAGGCCGGTGTTAAGAATTTCATGGGTCAGCGCCAGCAGCAGCGCACCATCAGTACCGGGGCGGATCGGCACCCACTCGTCAGCGATCGCCGAGTAGCCGGTGCGCACCGGGTTCACCGAAATGAAACGTCCGCCGCGGCGCTTGAATTTCGAGAGCGCGATTTTCAGCGGATTGGAATGGTGATCCTCCGCGGTGCCGATCATCACAAACAGCCTGGCGCGGTCAAGATCGGGGCCGCCGAATTCCCAGAAACTGCCGCCGATGGTGTAGATCATGCCCGCGGCCATGTTCACCGAGCAGAAACCACCGTGGGCCGCATAGTTCGGCGTGCCGAACTGGCGCGCGAACATGCCGGTCAGCGCCTGCATCTGGTCGCGGCCGGTGAACAACGCGAATTTCTTCGGATCGGTCGAGCGGATTTTGCGCAGGCGTTCTTCCATGACCGAGAACGCCTCGTCCCAGCTGATCGGCTCGAACTCGCCGGCACCACGCTCGGATCCCGCCTTGCGCCGCAGCGGCTGCGTCAGCCGAGCCGGAGAATACTGTTTCATGATGCCCGAAGCGCCCTTGGCGCAGATCACGCCCTTGTTCAGCGGGTGCTCGGGGTTGCCTTCGATGTAACGGACTTCGCCGTTCTTCAGGTGCACGCGTATGCCGCAGCGGCAGGCGCACATATAACAAGTGGTGTTCCGGGTTTCGGTGACTGCGGGAGGACTTTCCAAGGGGGCATTCATGGTGCTGAGGTCCTATTCTGACCGAGCACCGATTGTATGCGCGACGGCGCATGCCCTGCGTCGAAATTACTTATGAGTCCATTAGCCACGAATTTCAGACCGGTTTGCGATCCATCCACTTGCTGACCTCCGGCATCTGCCATGCGCGCAGGCGCTTGATCATGCGCGAGGGCTCGTCCTCGACAATAATCATCTCGCGATGTTCGACGCGGATGAAACGTTCGGCCACCGCATGATCGAGAAAATCGCAGAGGCCGTCGAAAAAACCGGAGACGTTGAAAAGCCCGCAGGCCTTGCGCTGAACACCCAACTGGTTCAGCGTCAGCATCTCGAAAATTTCGTCCAGTGTGCCCAAGCCGCCCGGCAGCGCAACGAAGGCGTCGGAAATCTCCGCCATCATGATTTTGCGTTCGTGCATTGAATCGACGACGTGCAGTTCGCTTAACCCCGTATGCACCACCTCGCGCTCAAGCAGCTTGCGCGGCGTGACACCGATGACATGAGCACCGGCAGCGAGCGCTGCCTCCCCCACCACCCCCATCAGCCCGATATTGCCACCGCCATAGACGATGCGGACACCGGCCTCCGCCAGCGCTTGCACCAGCACGCGGGTCGCTTCGGCATACACCGCCTCGCGGCCGGTGTTGGAACCACAGAAAATGCAGACGCTGTGCATGAAACCGCCACTCCCCGATGAACTTGCTCCTGACGCACAATTTTAGTGTATAGACAGCAACCCCGCCCGCTACACACTTAACCCCAAACCCGCCGCTGCCACGTTTACAAGCACAACGCCCAGCCTCGCGAGCATGTCACCCTCTCCACGCCGATTGGCGGGGACCTCGGTACCGCTTGACGGTAGAGGGCAGGGGTGAGGGGCAACCACATAAAAAGGAATACACATGATCCATTTCACCCGCTCCCTCACCACCGCCGCCATCCTCGCCACCCTGCTCCCCGCCGCCAGCCTCGCCGCCGACAGCGGTACCGCCCTGACCATCTACAGCAACACCCGTCCCGGCGCGATCCCGCCCGAATTGCTGCGCGGCAACCTTGGCGGCGCGGCCATCCCCGGCTACGCGATGGTACGCCAGCAACGTGAACTGGCTTTTGAGCGCGGGCGAAACAGCGCACGCTTCAGCGACGTCGCCGCGCTGATCGACCCGACCACAGTGTCCTTCGAATCCCTGACCGATCCCGCCGGCACTCGTGTGCTGGCGCAGAATTTCCAGTTCGACCTCGTCAACACGCAGAAGCTGCTGGAGAAATACGTCGACCGCCGCATCGGCGTTGATCAGGTGCGCGGCAATGGCACTCAATCCTTCGCCGGCACTCTGCTCTCCACCACCGGCGGCCTGGTGCTGAAGCTCGATGACGGGAGCCTGCAGACCCTGCCCCACAACGCCGGCGTGCGCCTGCCCGAACTGCCCGGCGGCCTGATCACCCGGCCGACGCTGGTGTGGGACGTCGAAGCCAGTCGCGCCGGCAAACACGCGACCCGCGTGTCCTACCAGACCGGCGGCCTCACCTGGTGGGCGGACTACAACCTCACGCTGCGTGAAGACGCCAAGGCCAGCAGCTGTTCGCTCGACGTTGCCGCCTGGGTCAGCATCGTCAACCGCTCCGGCGCCTCTTATGCCGATGCGAAACTGAAACTCGTCGCCGGCGACGTGCAGCGCGTGCAACCGCCGGGCCGGGTGTATGCGGCGCCCGCCGCGCAACGCGCGATAGCGTCGGAAATCAGCGCCAGGGGTTTCGAGGAAAAATCCTTCTTCGAGTACCACCTCTACACCCTCGGCCGCCCGACCACGCTGCCCGACAACTCCACCCAGCAGCTTGAACTGTTCCCGGCGGCCCGCGCCGTGCCCTGCGAAAAAACCCTGGTCTACGCCGGCGCTGCCGGCCTGTATCCCCACGGCAGCCCCGCCACCGACCGCAACTACGGCGTGCAGGGCAACAAGAAAGTCGACGTCTACCTTGGCTTCAAAAACGGCAAGGAACAGAACATGGGCATGCCGCTCCCCGCCGGCCGCATCCGCGTCGCCAAACTCGACGACGCCGACGGCACGCTCGAATTCATCGGCGAAGACAGCATCGACCACACCCCGCGCAATGAACAGGTACTGGTCAAACTCGGCTCCGCCTTCGACGTCGTCGGCGAACGGCGGCAAGTCAATTTCACGGCCGACAGCACGCGCAAGACCATGACCGAAGAGATCGAAGTCAAACTGCGCAACCAGAAAAAGGAGACCGTGACGGTGATGGTCAAGGAAAACCTCTACCGCTGGACAAACTGGACCATCACCAGCAAGAACCACAACTACCGCAAGGACGATGCGCGGACGGTGACGTTTCCGGTGAAAGTGGCGGCGGGGGCGGAGGCTATGGTGCGGTACAGCGTGACTTACACTTGGTAAGGTAAGCTAACGCGCGCCGCCCAAGCCGCCACGGAGATCTGCGTTGAGCCCAACCATTTTCCGCGAAGACGGATTCCGGTTCTTTTTCTTCTCCCGGGAGGAAACACGGCTGCATGTCCACGTCCACCATGCCGATGGTGAGGCCAAGTTCTGGCTTGAGCCCGCCATTGAACTGGCGCAGAATCATGGTCTGAATGACCGGCAGTTACGTTCCGCCGAAACACTGATCCGGAGACACGAACATGACATCCGCTCTGCATGGCGCAAACATTTCGGACGTTGAAGTCACCAACGTCTCGACCCACGGCTTCTGGCTGATGCTGGATGCCGAGGAATTTTTCGTCCCATTTGCCGAGTTTCCGTGGTTCAAGGAGGCGCCGATCGCCAAACTCACGCACGTCGAACGCCCGCAGCCCCACCACCTGTATTGGCCCGATCTCGACGTCGATCTGGCCGTCGAATCCCTCCGGCATCCGGAGCAGTTTCCACTGAAGGCAAAGCCCAAGATCTCGTAGGGCGCATGAGCGAAGCGTCATGCGCTGCATGCGGATTTGCTCGCATTGGCCTGCCGAGCTCCCCTCCAGCGGAGGGCGCCACTCACGCGCCTGATCATCCTACCTCTCCTCCGCCCCTGCTATACAATCCCCCCGTCATACCCACAAAAATACAGGGAGAACCACATGGGCATCGGCACCCTCATCACCCTCGGCGTCATCGTCGTGGTCCTGGTCTACGGCGTCACGATCTACAACAGCCTGGTCCAGATCAAGCACAACGTCACCAAGGCCTGGGCCAACATCGACGTTCTGCTGAAGCAGCGTCACGATGAACTGCCGAAGCTGGTGGAGACCTGCAAGCAGTACATGAAATTCGAGCAGGACACCCTGACCAAGGTGATCGAGGCGCGTTCGAAGGTGTTCACCGCGCGCGAGGCACAGAACATCCCCGCCCTCGGCGGCGCCGAGACCATGCTGCGCGGCGCACTGGGCAGCCTGTTCGCTTTGGCCGAGTCCTATCCCGACCTGAAGGCGAACCAGACCTTCCAGCAGCTGCAGACCCGCATTTCCACGCTGGAGAACGCGATCGCCGACCGCCGCGAGTTCTACAATGAATCGGTCAACGTCAACAACGTGCGCATCGAGCAGTTCCCGGACGTGATCGTCGCCCGGCTGCTCAACTTCAGGGAGGCGCAGTTGCTGGAGTTCTCCGAGGAAGAGAAGAAGGACGTCGACGTCAAGCAGCTGTTCAATTCCTGAACCGGCGCTGAACGGCGCCGCCGCGCATGATCGGCCGCATCCGCATGCAGGGCCCGTGGTGGCTGACGGGCTCCGCACATGTATTGATTCTTGCCATCACCTTCCAGATTGATCAACCGGAGGCCTGGCCTTGGGCGTTGCTGGCGATGGCGGTGGTCAGTTTTTTCGCCTGGCTCGGCAACTACCGCCGCTACCGTCAGATCCACGACCTGCCGACCTCCAAGATCGCCTCCGCCGCCCAGGGTTATGTCGAACTGCTGGGCCGCGGCGACCTGATTGACGGCACGCCGGTGATCAGCAAACTCGGCCGCCAGCGCTGCTGCTGGTACCGTTATCTGGTCGAGGAGCGCAAGTCCGACAACAAGTGGCAGACCCTCGACCAGGGCTGCAGCGTCGCGCACTTCATGTTGGTCGACGATACCGGGCAATGCGTGATCTCACCGGAGGGTGCGGAGATCGTAACCAGCAATCACCGCACCTGGTACGAAGAACCCTACCGCCACACCGAATGGCTGCTGGTCCCGGGCGAAATCCTCTACGCACTGGGCGAATTCGTCACCACCAGCGGCAACCTGCGCGAGGAGGTCGAGGAGCGCAAGGACATCGCCGTGTTGATTGATGCCTGGAAACGCGACCAGCAGACACTGCATGAACGTTTCGATCTCAATCAGGATGGCACCATCGACATGCAGGAATGGGAACTCGCGCGGATGCAGGCAAAACGGGAAGTGCGCAGGATGCGCAGCGAAATGGTTAAGCCACTGGTCGAGGGCGTACACTTGCTGCGCAAACCGAGGGACCGTCGCCTGTTCCTTCTCGCCAACGAAATGCCCGACACTTTGGGTCGACGCTATTGGTGGTGGAGCGCGCTGCATCTGGTGGTGCTGACGGGCTGCGGCATTGGCAGCCTGGTGTTGTTGGAGTTTAAATAGTATAATTATCAATAAAATCAAGTATTTATGATTGAATCCTGGTTTCAGGGCCTCGACAGCCGCGGTTTTCATCGCCTGCACTACACCGACTGGGGCGATCAGGCGAATCCGCGGGTGGCCATCTGCGTCCACGGCCTCACCCGCAACTGTCGTGACTTCGACATGCTGGCTGCAGCACTGCAATACGATCTGCGTGTGGTCTGCCTCGACGTTGCTGGCCGCGGCCGCAGCGATTGGCTGGCGGATCCCGAGGACTACGCCTATCCGCAGTACATGGCCGACGCCACGGCACTGATCGCGCGTATCACCGCGGCTGGCGCAAGAGAGATTTATTGGATCGGCACTTCAATGGGCGGCATGCTCGGCATGTTGCTCGCCGCGCGGTCGGCAACGCCGATCCGCCGGCTCGTACTCAACGACGTCGGCACCGTGATTCCGAAGGAATCGATGGCGCGCATCGGCGAATACGTCGGCAAGGCACCGGACTTCGAATCCTTTGCGGCGCTGGAACGGTATGTGCGCAAGGTCTCGGCGCCCTTCGGTGCGCTGAGCGACGCACAGTGGCGACACCTCGCTGAACACAATTCGAAGCAGCGCGCCGACGGTCGCTGGGTCATGGGTTATGACCCCGGCATCGCGCTGCCTTTCCGCAAGGCGATCGACCGCGACATCCTGTTATGGACACCATACGAAGCAATTGCCTGCCCGACATTGCTGCTGCGCGGAGCCGAGTCCGATGTGCTGCCGCGCGAGGTTGCCCTCGAGATGACCCTGCGCGGACCGCGGCCGCAATTCGTCGAATTCCCCGGCGTCGGTCATGCCCCGGCGCTGATGGCCGAGGACCAGATCCGCGCGGTGCGCGATTTCCTGCTGACGCCATGAAACGCCCGTCGCGGCATGTGTTGCCCCTGCTCGATGCCCTCGCCGAAAAACACATCGGTGAAGCGCAGGCGCGGGGCGAGTTCAAGGACCTGCCGGGCAGCGGTGAACCGCTGGACCTCGGGGACGACACACTGGTGCCGGAAGAACTGCGGCCCGCCTGGCGCCTGCTGAAGAACGCGGGCTGTCTGCCACCGGAACTGGAGACCCATGCCGAGATCCGCGACATTGAAACCCTGCTGCGCGCCGCCAGCAGTGAATACGAACGCGGCCGGCTGCTGGCCAGGCTGCGGTTTCTGCTGTTGCGCGCGCCACTGGGCCGGCGCAACAGCCTGAAGGTCGAGGCGGATTACGCCGAAAAAATCGCGGAAAAACTCGACCGTAGTCGCTAAACGGCCAAAACGGCCGGATCAGCCCTGCCGCGCCTGCTCCATCGCCTGCAGCAGCACATCCGGTTCTTGCGCACCGGACACGCCGACGGTGCGGTTGATAATAAAGAAAGGCACGCCGCTGATGCCCACCTGCCGCGCCTCGACATCGGCACTGTGAATCAGGTCGACATCGCTGTCTGTGGCGAGATAAGTCAGGATTTCCGCACGGTCGAGCCCCGCCTGTGCCGCGTATTCCGCCAGAGTTGCATCGTCGGTCAGATTGGCGCCTTCGATGAAATAAGCACGGAACAGCGCTTCTGCCAGCGCATCCTGTTTGCCGAGTTCACCGGCATGGTGCAACAGGCGATGCGCCTTGACTGTGTTCGGCTGCACCTTGATCTTCTCAAACTGCATGTCGAGCCCGAGTGACTCGCCGATCGCAGCAACACGTTTATAACGCGAGCTGTCCTGTTCGCCGAACTTGCGCATGATGTAATCGGCGCGCGAAATACCCTGCGGCGGCAGGTCAGGATTCAACTGGAACGGCAACCAGCGCACGGCTGGCGGTGTTTCATCGGGATGCAGTTCGGCGAACTGCTTCAGCGCGATTTCCAGTCTGCGCTTGCCGATGAAACACCAGGGTCAGACCACGTCGGAAACGATGTCGATGCTGATCGGATTGGTCATGATTACTCCTTTTAACAACAGCAGCTTATTGAGAATTACCAAACCCAATGACACGGCATATCTATTCCGACATGTTTCCCTCACCCTCGATCCCTCTCCCGGAGGGAGAGGGATGCAAAGCCCTTCTCCCGTCGGGAGAAGGGGACACTTGAAGCGGAGCAGAAGGGTGGGGATGAGGGAGAAGTGTCGCGCAGTTACGTAATCCTCAATAATACTGATTTCACATAACTATTTGATTTTATTGATACTTTTATTAACTGCGCAGCGCCGCCAAGTCAATGCGGCCAGCGAAGAAATTCGGCACCGACTTGAGAAATTTATCGCACTGCTGCGGATTCCAGCCGCCGAACAGCGCATTGCGGCGGAATTTGTCCTCGATCTCGGCGCGGGTCAGCGGTTCCTGCGCGCCGCCGCGGATATGCGGCTGGCGCTCCTCGAACACGCGACCGTCCTTCAGCGTCATGCGCACGTGGCCGGTGTAAGCCTTGGGATAGGGATTGTTGGGATCGACCACGTATTTGACCTTGCCTGCCAGCGCGAGGATGCGTTCGTCACGCACGGTTTTTTCGGTGAAAGCGGCCAGCCCCGCGCCGCCGGTAACGAAGGCCACCGCGATGTTGAAGGGCGCGCTGAACTTGGCGGCGTAGTCGTTGGCCGGGCGCTGCTTGGCCGGCAACGGATCCCACAGCCGGTGCACATAACCTTCGGCGGTTTCGCAGAGCACGTCAGCGACATCCTCGGCAGTGAAGCCCTTCTTCGCCAGGCGCAGCGCGCAGTCGACATAGGGCTGGTTCATGGTGCCGGTGGCATAGGGCTTGAAGGTGATGCGCGACATGTACCAATCCTTGCCGAAGTCACGGGTCAGCACGTCGTAGTTGCCTTCGGCTGAACGGGCAAACGCATAGTACAGGCCGTGGGTGCCTTCGAACACCGTGCGCGGCCCGAGGAAACCCTGCTGCCCCAGGCGCGCGGCCTGAATGCCGACCTGCGCCGACCAGCCGGCGTGCAGGCGCTTGGTCCAGGCGCCTTCAGCGAGATACTCGATGATGCCGCTCGCCATGCTGCCGGCGATGCCCAGCGCATCGACGGTCTGCTGTTTGTTCAGTTTCATCGTGCGTGCCACTGCCAGCGTCGCCGCCATCGCGCCGAGTACGGCTGTCGGATGGAAACCCGCCTTGTGGATGGCCTTGGGGATCACCATCGACATCCGGCATAGCGTCTCGACACCGACGACAAAACCCGCCAGCACGTCGCGACCGTCACAACCGAAACGCTCCGCCGCGGCCAGCACCGCCGGACCGATCACCGTGCTCGAATGCACGGGGCCGCCCTCGAAGGTGTCGTCGAAATCCTCGCCGTGAGTGGCGGTGCCGTTGATCAGTGCCGCATTTTCCGCGGAAAAGGTCTGCGCATGGCCGATCGCCGTGCAGGGTCCGCCGGCATCAACACCGGCAATCACCGCCTTGACGTAATCGGTGCCGCGTGCGGCGACGCAGAGGCCGACTACGTCGATCAGCAGTTCCTCGGAACGGGCCCGCACTTCGGCCGGCAGTTGTTCGACGGTCAGCGCCGCAGCCTGGTCGGCAAGTTTTTCGGCAATAGCAACTTCGGGGAGTTTTGCGGTGGTCATTGTTTTGTCAGTCATTAAAGTAAAAGCGGGGGTTATCCACCCCCGCCGGATAGGCCCCGTTGCAGGGACCCGTCATGCCTGCAGGTCAGCGCACGACCTTGGCGCCGGCTTCCGTGAGGATGTCGCGCATCTGGTCGGTGAACACATCGAAGTATTTCGCCAGCTCGGCCGACTTCATGTAACCGTCCTGGAACTGCTGGTCGTCAAGGTATTTGCGCCAGGTGGCGGTTTTCGTCAGGCGCTGGAACAGGTCCTCGTAATAGGCGATCACGTCCGGTGCGACGCCCGTGGGCATTACGATGCCGCGCACCTGCTCGACGTTCGGGATGTTGAAGCCCGCTTCCTGGATCGTCGGCACGTTGGGGAATCCGGCCAGGCGTTTGTCGGACACCTGCGCGATGACACGCATATTGCCGGCCTTGATGTGTTCGCCGGCCTCCTGCGGTTCAACCACCATCATGTTGACGTGGCCGCCGAGCAGCGCCGCGATGCGTTCACCGCCGCCGGGAAAGGAAATGTAGGCCCAGTCCGCGCCGGTGGCCTTCATCAGCAGCTGGCGCACCACGTTGTCGCGGCTGGTAATCGAACCGCCGGACTGCTTGAGGGTCTTCGGTTTGGCCTTGGCTTCGTCGATGAAGTCCTTCAGCGTCTTGTGCGGGGCATCGGCCTTCACCGCGATCAGCGCCGGCTCCAGCACCAGACGCACGACCGGGGTCATGTCCTTGATGGTGTATTTCGCCTCGGCGCGGGTCAGCGGATTGGTCAGCCAGTTGCCGGTGAACACGGCGATGGCGTGGGTGTCGCCCTTCTTCTCGGCAACATAGGCCATCGCGCGCAGGCCGCCGCCGCCGTCGCGGTTGCTGACCTGGAAGCGCACCGGCGCCAGATTTTCCTTCTCGAAGACCTGCGAGATGAAACGCGCCAGCACGTCGGCACCGCCGCCGGGGCCGGTGTGGACGATGAACTCGACCGGCTTGGTCGGTTTGAACTGGGCCCAGGCCGGTGCGGCCGCCAGCGCCGCGGCGCAAGCGGCGATAATGATTGATGAACGTAATTTCATTGTTGATACCTCCTCGATGAACACCACAGGGATTGCCCCGGCACCCGGGTCAACCGTTTTCTTCAATAGCCTTGATCCGCAGTGAATTGAATTTCCTGAATAGCGGCAGGCACAGCAGTACGACCGCCAAAAACAACATTGTCGCTGAAATGGGTCTTGACACGAAGATCGACATATCGCCGTTGGACATCATCAGCGACTGGCGCAGCGCGCGCTCCATCAAATTGCCAAGCACCAGGCCAAGAATCAGTGGCGCCGACGGATAGTCCAAACGCCGCATCAGGTAACCGAGCAGTCCGAATAGCGCCAGCAGCACGCAGTCGAAGATGCTGCCCGACACCGTGTACACACCGACCAGCGAAATGCCGAAAATGATCGGGTACAGCAGGTATTCGCGGACCTTGAGGATCTGCGCAAACAGTGGAATCAAGGGAAGGTTGAGCACCAGCAGCATCACATTGCCGACGTACATACTGGCAACCAGCCCCCAGAACAGCTCCGGGTTGTCCTGGATCATCAACGGGCCGGGGCGCAGCCCCCAGAGGATGAAGGCGGCGAGCAGGATGGCCGTGGTGCCGGACCCCGGGATCCCCAGCGTCAGCAGCGGCACCAGCGAGCCGCCGGTCTCCGAATTGTTAGCACCCTCCGGTGCCGCCACACCCTCGGGCACGCCGGTACCGAATTTCTCCGGGTGTTTCGACATTGCCTTCTCGACGCCGTAGGAGATGAATGACGCGATGGTTGAGCCGGCCCCCGGCAACACGCCGATGAGGAAGCCGATTACCGATCCATTGACGAAGGCAAAGCGGCAGGCCTTGAGTTCGGCCATGGTCGGCAGCAGGTTGCGCAGGCCCTTGGGCACCGGCAGCAGCGTGCCCTCTCCGCGCTTCTCCATGTTGCCGAGCACTTCCCCCAGCGCGAACACGCCGATGGCAACGACCACGAAATCGATGCCGTCAAGCAGGTGCGCCGTGCCGAAGGTGAAACGCGCGGAATCGCTGAACAGGTCGATACCCATACTGGCGATCCACAGGCCGACCAACATCGCCAGCAAGGCCTTGACCATTGATGCACCGGCGAGCAGCACGACCATCGCCAGGCCCAGCGACATCAGTGCGAAATATTCCGGCGAACTGAAGGTCAACGCGAATTTCGCCAGCGGCGGCGCCAGCAGCATCAGGCCAAGCACGCCGAAGGTTCCGGCAACGAAGGACGATATCGCGGCAATGCCCAGCGCCGCGCCGCCGCGCCCCTTGCGCGCCATCTGGTAACCGTCAAGACAGGTCACCACAGAAGCCGATTCGCCAGGCACATTAAGCAGAATGGCGGTTGTCGAGCCACCGTACTTGGCGCCGTAATAGATGCCGGCGAGCATGATCACCGCGCTGGTGGGCGGCATGTTGAAGGTCAGCGGCAGCAGCATCGCAATCGTCGCGGCCGGCCCGAGCCCCGGCAGCACGCCGATCACGGTGCCGAGAAAAACGCCGATAAAACACCAGAACAGGTTCATCGGTTGCAGCGCAACCGCGAACCCCTGGCCAAGACCGATCAGTGCTTCCATGTCAGAACCCCAGCGGGCCGACCGGCAGGCTCAGATCCAGAGCCAGCACGAACAAAAAGTAAAATACGACTGCATTGCCAACGGCTGCCGCCATCGCGATTTTCAGCGGCCGGCCGTACATCACCGCCACCACGAACAGGGTCAGCAGCGCGAACGAGAGCAGGAATCCCAGCGGCTGCATCAGCGCGACGCAGCCGGCAAATGCCGCCCAGGCCAGCAGCGCGCGGCCGATGGCAGTCCAGTCCGCCGGTGCGCCGGGCGCCGGATTTATCGCTGAACGCAGCACCAGCACCAGCGACAGCACAACCATCGCGATGCCGTACCAGAGCGGGAAAAACCCCGGCCCTGGGCCCTCCTCGCTCATGTAGTTCCAGCCGAGCGCCTCGATGATGACGTAGACACCCAGCGCGACCAGCACTGCGCCGGACAGCACGTCCCCGTTGAGTCTCCTCATGTCTTGCTCCTCCTGCGGAGACCGGTAGCATGGCAGCTGCAGCCAGGCTACCGGTCCTTTTTGGTTTGACCGGGCTCAGGCCCGGCTCAATGGTGCTTTCGTCGCGCGAAGACGCCGCTCTTCAGTTATCGATCTCGTAGCCTGCGGCAATCAGGCTGGGACGAAATTCCGGCGCCGTCAGCCGCCGCAGGAATTCGCGCGCCAGTTCGGGTTGTGCGGCGCGCGCGGCGACGCCACCGGTATAGACGGTTTTCATCTGGAATTCATCCGGCAGCGGACCGACGTAAGTTACGCCGGGGACCGGCAGGATTTCCGTGTTCTGGGTGATGCCCAGTTCGAAATTACCGCTGCTCGCCGCCAGCCAGTGCATCGCCGCATTGCCGTTGGGAAAAAACTCCATGCGGTCCTCGACCTGCGAAGCGACACCCAGCCGTTCCATCAGCTTCATCACGATCTTGCCGGCGGTCGCCGTCGCCGGGTCCGGACAGACGATCACGGATGCCGCGAGGATGTTGGCGCGCAATGCCTCGCGGGTACGCACCTCCGGTAACGGCGTGCCGGCGCGCACTGCGACACCGGTGCCGACCTTGCCGAGGTCGGTCACCGAGGACACCGCAACCAGTCCGCCGGACACCAGATCCTGGATCAGCTGTGCGCTGAGGATGATGACATCAACGGCTTCGCCCCCGACCATGCGCGCCTTCATCGCGCCGACCGCGCCATATGACGCCTCGACCCGATGCCCGGTCTCGCGCTGGTAAACCGCGATGACCTGTTCGCAGACAGCCTGTGCCGCTCCAGCGCTCAGCAAGCGCAATACCGCCATGACAGTCTCTCCCGCCAGAATGTAATCAAACGCCGGATGTTACCAGCAACCCCGTCCCGGCTCATACCCCTCAAGCCGTCCTTGCCCCGCGATGGGGTCTGCCTTAGGCTGGCTGGACCATGAAAAGAGTCCACAATGCACGACATGGCGCCGAAGCCCACCTGATTCGCGGCTATCTCGAATCCCATGGCATCCAAGCCGTGGTACGCGGTGACCTGCTGGCAGGCGGCTGGGGGGAGTTGCCGGTAGACCTCTGCGCGGTCTGGGTCAGCAATGACGCCCAATTCGAAGAGGCCGAACGCCTGATGCGCGATTTCCTGATAGGCGCCCCAGCACGTATCCACGGCGCAGAAGGCTGGCACTGCCCGGGTTGCGGGGAGTCCATCGAGGGCCAGTTCACTGCCTGCTGGCAATGCGGTCGCGAGCGTCCTCCACAGGATTAGGCAAATCCCGCGGAGCTCCCGCAAGCGCTCAGGTCGCCGCCAAGTTCGGTTCGTCAGAAGCAATCAGTCCGTCAACCAGCCGGACAATGCGGTCGCAACGCGCGGCCAGCCGCGGATCGTGTGTCACGACCAACAGCGCCGTGCCGAAATCGCGGTTGAAGCGGCGCAGCAACTCGAAGATGCTGTCACTGGTGTGGGTATCCAGATTGCCGGTCGGTTCGTCGGCCAGTACCAGCCGCGGCCCGAGCACCAGCGCCCGCGCGATCGCCACCCGTTGTTGCATGCCGCCCGAGAGCTGCTGCGGCTTCTTCCCCATCGCATCGGCGAGCCCGACGGCGTCGAGCAATTCGGCGGCCCGCCGCTGGATGGCCTCCGGCCCGCCTTTTTCCTTCGGCCGCATCAGTCCGGGCAACATCACGTTTTCCAGCGCGGTGAAGGCCGGCAGCAGGTGGTGGAACTGGAATATGAAACCCAGCACATCGTGACGCGCCTGCGTGCGCTCGTCATCGTCGAACTGGGTGACATCGCGACCCGCCAGTTCGTAGTGGCCGCCGGATGCGCTCTCGAGCAGGCCAAGGGCATTGAGCAAGGTGCTTTTCCCCGATCCCGAGGGACCGATCAATGCGGTGAACTCACCGGGCGCGATCTCGAGGTCGATGCCGTGCAGCACCTCCTCGGCATTGGGCAGACCTTCGTTGTAGGTCTTGCGCAAGCCCTGCAGGCGGACCAGCGGCTGTGTCATCGCATCATCCCCGGATCGCCTGCGCCGGATCGAGGCGCGCCGCATTGCGCGCGGGCAGCACTGCGGCCAGCAGGCCCAGCACGGCAGCCGCGATCACGACAATGCCGATCAAACCGAAATCGAAGGTCAGCGAGAACAGCGCCTCGCCTTCCGAATTGCGCAGGATGCGACTGAACAGCGATACCAGCATCAGTCCCAGTCCCGAACCAAGCAGCGCGCCGCCAACCCCGACGATCACGCCCTGCATCAGGAACACGGCCAGCATCTGCCGGCGCGTCGCGCCGATCGCGCGCAGGATGCCGATCTCCTTGCGCTTCTGCACCACCGACACCACCAGCACGCTGGCAATGCCCAGCGCAACGACGACGGTGATGAAAAACCGGATGAGCAGGGTCATGATGTCCTGATTCTTGATCGCGGTGAACACCTGATTGTTGGTCTGGATCCAGCTTTCGATCAGCTGGCCCGACTGCCCGCGCAATCGCGCCGCGACTACGTCAGCCTGCATGATGTCGCGCACCGCCGCATCAAGGTTGGTGATGCGACCGGGAATGCCCAGCAGGCTCTGCGCCGCGCGCAGGTCGGTATAGACATAACGCCGGTTGAGTTCGCGGGAACCGAGATCGAGCAGCGCGCGGATGCGGAAAACTTCGCTGACACCGGTCGCCGACTGCACGCGGAAGCGGTCGCCGAGCACCGCACCAAGATCCTTTGCCAGCTCGATGCCGATCAGCGCATCGCCGGGCTCAAGCTGCAGCACGCCGGCCTTCACCTTGTCATCGAGGCGCACCACACGCAGATACTTGTCGAGTTCTGTACCGATGATGACGACTGAACGCGAAGCATCGCCCTTGATGCCCAGCGCGGAACCCGAGGCGACCGGTGCCACGGCGATGACACCCTCGGTCATTTCAACGGCGCGCGCCAGCGCCGGCCAGCCGTCGATGGTGGTCAGCCGCTGCGGCCGCGCCTGCACCGAGGCCACGCGCGGCGCCTCATCACTGCCGGCAACCAGCGGCGACACGGTCTCCTCCGGCGGTTTCACCACGACGTGCGGCTGGGCACCGGTAACGCGCTTGATGAGGTCACCCTGCACGCCGGTCAGCACCGCGGTGATGAAAAAGATCACTGCGACACCGATGCCGGCGCCGCCGATGATCAGGGCCGTCTGCATGCGGCCTTCGCGCAAAAAACGCAGCGCGACGGCGAGTTCGAAACCGAGGGTCATTCCCGGCCGCGCACGCGGGCGCCGGCCTCAAGGTCGCGGGACAGGATCACCCGCTCGCCGGCTTGGACACCTTCAGTGATGACCACCCGGCCCTGGGTCTGCAGGCCGGTTTTCACCGGCACGCGCACCGCAGTGCCCTCGCGTTCGACCAGCACCCAGGGCGTATCGGTCTGCAACTGGCGGATTGCATCCGCCGGCAGCATGATGGTGTTCTTCAGCAGCGGGCCCGGCACGTCGATGGCCACCGTCATGTCGGACTTGAGCAGGGCCGGTGGTTTCGGCACGTCGAGGCGCAGTTCCACCGTGCCGCGCGCGGCATCGATGCCGGGCGAGATGTAGTTGACGATGGCTTCAAATCGTTCATCGGGAAAGGCATCGGCGGCCGCGGTCGCCACCGCACCGGCCTTGATCAATGGCAGATTCTTCTCGTCGACCTGCACGATCAACCGCGCCGCACCATCGAGCGCCAGCGTCATCATCCGCCGCCCCGGTTGCGCGATGTCACCGGGCTCGATCATGCGTTCGAGCACGACGCCTGCAGCCGGTGCACGGATCAGCGCCTGCGCCAGCTTCGCCTGCGCCAGCTGCAGTACCGCTTCTGCCTCGACCCGCTGGCTCTGCGCCTGTTGCGCTTCCGCACCGCCGGATGACTGCGCGCCGGACTGGGCGCGCGCGCTGGCCAGCGCGCTGCGCGCGACTTCGAGCTGGCGTTCAGCATCTTCGACACGCGACTGGCTGACGAAGCCCTTCGCCACCAGTTCGCGCGCGCGCTGCGCTTCGCGTTCCGCCAGGGCGAGGTTGGCCTGCGCCTGCTGCTGAGCGGCAACTGCTGTCGGCAAGGCCAGAGTCTGCACCGAGCTGACCCGGGCCTGCGCCCGCTGTAATGCCGCTTGTGCCTGGGCCACCGCAGCTTTCAGTTCGCGCTGCTCGAGTTCGACCAGCACCTCATCCGCAGCAACCCGCGCGCCTTCGCGCACACGCACGGTCTCAACGCGACCGGTGATAGTTGCGCCGATATCGACCCGGGCCGGCGGCAACACGCGGCCGCTGGCAACGACGCTGGTCTGAATGTCGGCGGCCGTCGCAATGACGAACTGCACTGCCACCGGCTTCGGGCGCGCGATGAAAAAGATCAATATCGCTGCGACCAGCGCAACGAGAATAAGAGGCAGAAAACGGCGCACGGGAGGCAGTGTAAAGCTGTGGAACTCAGCGTCCCGCGAGGAAATCGCGGACGCTGCCTTCATCGCGCAGTCGCCAGATGCGCGCGATGATCATCTTCACTTCTTCCGGTGTCGCCGCCTGCGAATATCCGACCAGGCGCTGCGCCTTGTCCTCGAGTTCGGCACGCGACAGCGTATTGCCGGGATCACCCTTGGGAGTATCGACACGGCTTTCGATGTTTCGACCATCCTTCGTCTGCACCGACACCCGGCCCAGCCAGCGCCGCGGATAAGCGTCATCGACTTCCGCATCGAGGACCATGCTCACACGGTCGTGAAAACTACGTATCTCATTGTTTTTTAATGATTTTTCAGTAAAGTCGGCCAGCGCCGCGCGCCCAAGGACCGCAATCTGGGCCAGCACGAAGCCCATCGAAAACTTTGACTGGTGGATGGTCTGCGGATCGGTCACCGGGCCCAGCACGTCGATCGCGCCCTGATGCACATGTGCAGTGACTTTCACGATGTCGTCTGCCTTCAGACCGTGCTGCTGCATCAATGCGAGCAGCGCGTCGGCTGCGGGATGGGTGTGGCGGCAGGACGCGTGAAACTTGAACGAGGTTTCGGCGGTGGCCCAGCGTGTACCAAGGCCGTCGGTCAGCCAGCGCGCATCGGCGTCGCTCGACATCCCCGCGGCCATGCCCTGCTTGCCTTCAAAAATAGCGTGCGCCCCGGTGAAACCGTCGCGCGCGATGTACGCCGCCATCAGGCCATCGGCCGCGGCCTTGGCAGTGTGCAGCTGCTTGGAATCCGCCGCATCGCGCAGGAACTCCCAGAGGCCGGCGGCCATGGTGCCGGCGGAGCCCAGCGCGTGCTGCATTTTCCCGGCATCGAGCTTGAGGATATGCGCAACGCCGGCAGCCGCCGCAAGCTTGCCCGCGGTGCCGGTGGTGTGGAACACCGTGTAATGGGAACGGCCGAGGTACTCGCCGACACGCACACCACATTCGTAGCCTGCGACCGCCGCAGCAATCAGTTCCCTGCCGGAAGCGCCGACTTCCTGTGCCGCAGCCAGCACCGCGGGAAACACCACCGTACCCGGATGCAGCACCGAGCTGTTGTGCAGGTCGTCCTGTTCGACAAAATGCGAAGCCGCGCCATTGACCAGCGCCGCGAAGAAGGGCGAGGTCCGTTTGCGACTCAGCAGGTTTTCCGCACTGCCGTCCTGGGGCCCCATCGCAGTGGCGAAGGCATGGAGGGTTTCCACCGGCCGCGCCCCCTTGCCGGCCAGCGCCGAGGCGAACCAGTCGAGGAACAGTTCCTCGGTGCGCGCCACAACGGGCGCGGGAATGTCCTCGTAACGAATCGAGGCCAGAAACTCGCTGAGAATCAGCGACGGGCTGGCTGCGGACGCCCCAACTGATTTTTTTACTGCCATTTGCATGATGGACTCCGGATAGTGCGCGGAAAGAGGCGTCATTTTAGAATGAAACCGACCGCCCCATCCTGAAAATCCCGCCCTGGCAGGGCTATCGTGCGGGGCCTTGACCCACATCAACCGGAATCCGCCATGCCCAAACGCAAATCCATACGCACCGACATCGCCTGGAGTGCCGTCGACCGCATCACCGTCAAAGGCCACGACCTGTGCACCGATATCCTCGGCAAGCTGTCGCTGGGCGACATGGCCTTCCTCGAAATGACCGATCGCCTGCCGACGCCGCGCGAGTCTGTGATGTTCAACGCCATCGCCGTGACACTGGTGGAACACGGACTTACGCCCAGTTCAATCGCCGCGCGCATGACCTACACCGGCGCGCCGGAGGCGATGCAGGCGGCCGTCGCCGCCGGTCTCTGCGGACTGGGCAGTGTCTTCGTCGGCAGCATGGAAACCGCAGCCCGCATGCTGCAGGAAGCCCTGCCCGACCCGAAAGCCGACGCCGACCTCGACAAGCTGGCCGCCGAGATCGTCGAACGTTTCCGCAGCCGCAAGCAGATCGTCCCCGGCATCGGCCACACGCTGCACAAGCCGGTCGACCCGCGTGCGCCGCGGCTGTTCCAGATCGCCGCGGAACAGGGCTACGACGGCCCCTACGTCAAATTGATGCAGAAAGTCGGCGAGCAGGCCGAGAAGGTGTACGGCAAGTCGCTGCCGGTCAACGCCACCGGCGCCATCGGTGCCATCGCCAGCGAACTGCAGCTGCCCTGGAAAATCGTCCGCGGTATCGGCGTGCTGGCGCGCGCGATAGGCCTGGTCGGGCACATCCTCGAGGAAATGAAGAACCCGATGGCCTACGAAATCAAGCAGCGCGCGGAAGAGGAGGCGACGGCGCATCTGCGCGGATCATGAGCGATTCCCGCGAGAGTGATCTGGAAACATCGGCGACGCCCGCGCCCCGAAAAGCCGGTTGGCGGCAAGTCATGGCCACGATGTTCTGGGGCCTGCTGATGATCGGCAGGAAAGGCACCTGGGAGCGCGACGGCGCAACACTGACCCGGTGGCAGATTCTGGTCGGTGCGCTGATGATGACCGCGCTGGTCGTCGCGGTCCTACTGCTGTTGGTGCGCGTCGCGACCCGCTAGCGCCCGCCGCAGCGGATCGCGCTACTTCTGCCCCTCTTTCGCAGCGTCCTGGATTTTTTCGCCGGCCTGCTCGATTTTCTTGCCGGCCTCCTGCACCGCATTATCGAGAGTCTTGCCGGCGCGTTCTGCCGGACCTTCCTCTTTCTGACAGCCGACGAGCCCGGCCAGCAGCAGGCCTGTTGCAAACGTCGCGATGATTCGATGGTTCCTGATCATTGATGTCTCCCTTTATGAACGACCTGTATTGTCGCACTTGATGCACCATTAGATCCCAAACCCGCACCACCTGTGTTCATTCTCTTTACAAAAGACCGCAGGCTCAGTCCGCATTTAGGCACAGGGATTCCGGATAGTACCGAAACACGGCCCCGGACCGCCTGGAAGACCACATAAAGGAGTCTGGCGCAAAAACTGCTTGGACTTTCTGTTGCTATCAAAGAGCGGAAAGGTTAATGGTAAAAATCATGCACAGAAAGGTTGAAGGAACACATATGCACAATCCGGCCAAAATCAGCGCTCTCGTTTTCGCATGCATCCTCGTAGGCATGTGCAGCGCGACTCTCGCACAGGATTACCCATCAAAAACCATACGCGCCATCGTGCCGTTTGCGGCTGGAGGAGCCGCCGACATCATGGCACGCGACATCTCGCAAAAACTTACGGAGTCCATGGGCAGGCAGGTCTTTGTCGACAACCGCGGCGGCGCGAGCGGCATCATTGCTGCAAGTATGGCCAGAGATGCCGCTCCGGACGGCTACACAATATTTTTCGGGACCATCAGCACATTGGCAACCAACGTGGCCACCAGAGCAAAGCTGCCTTATGACCCGTTGCGCGACTTCGCGCCCATTACAATGACCTCGTCGAATCCGTATTTCTTGGTAATACATCCATCGGTTCCTGCAAAATCAACCCGCGATTTCGTCGCATTGGCGAAAGCCATGCCGGGAAAGCTTAATTTCGCTTCCTCGGGTCTGGGTGGCGGCGCGCACCTTGCGGTCGAACTTTTGTTGTCGATGGCCAAGATCAATCTGGTGCACGTGCCCTACAAGGGTGGCTCGGGCCAGTCGATCGCTGAAATGGTTGGGGGACATGTCGAAATGACTCTGGCTCAACCGACAGTAGTACTGCCGCATGCCAGGAACAAGCGTTTAAGAATTCTGGGAGTCACTGGACTCAAACCTCTCGCCGCTTGGCCAGAAGCCCGCCCCGTTGCCGAGGCTGTTCCGGGTTATGAGTCGACTTCCTGGCAGGGTCTGGTCGTTCCCGCACGCACCCCAAAGCCGATCATCGACCGCTTGCATACCGAAGTCGTAAAGGCTTTACGCTCCCCCGACATGGAGAGCAAGCTGTTGGCAGAAGGCTCTGAAATTGGCGGCATGGCGCCGGATGCATTTGCAAATCACATCAAGTCGGAAATCACCAAATGGACACAGGTCGTCAAAACCGCAAAGATTGTCCTGCAGTAAACAACATACGAACAGAACAAATTTTTCCAGAAGGCTTACATTGAAAACAAAACTTAACGAACTGACCGCGACCGAAATTGTCAATTTGACCCACAGTGGCAGCGTCACCGCAGAAGCAGTTGTGCGTGCCTGTCTTGAGCGCATCTCGGAGCGTGAGGAAGCTGTGCAGGCATGGCAGTTCATCGACCCCGAATTGGCGCTGAAACAGGCACGGGCCATCGATGCACGCAGTTTCCGGGGCCCGCTGCACGGCGTTCCGGTCGGCATGAAGGACATCATCGACACTGCCGACATGCCCACCGAATACGGATCACCGATCCATGCCGGCCATCGCCCGCACATGGACGCCGTTTGCGTGGCGCTGACGCGCCGCGCCGGCGGCATCATCATGGGCAAAACGGTCACCACGGAGTTCGCCAACCGTTTCCCGGGGAAAACCATGAATCCGCGTGATCCCCGTCGCACGCCAGGCGGATCCTCCAGCGGTTCAGGCGCCGCAGTGGGCGACAGCATGGTACCGCTGGCCATCGGCACCCAGACCACGGGATCGACCATACGCCCTGCCGCCTTCAATGGCTGTTTCGGCTACCGCCCTACCTGGGGTGATCTGCGCATCACCGGCGTCATGGAAGCCGCGGGCTCACTGGACACGCTGGGCATCATTACACGCTCGCTGGACGACGTCGTGCTGTACCGCGACGTACTCGCCGGCACGTCGCCGCAGCCGCTGCCTGCAGCGGCCTGCAAGCCGCCGCGCGTAGGCGTCTGCTGGACTCAGTTCCAGGCACAGGCAGACGCCGCGACCCGGGCCAGCATTGAAGACTGCGCCGCGGCCATGTCGAAAGCTGGCGCAAAAGTCTCCACGCTGGAACTGCCGCCGGCATTCGACGCCGTCGCAGAGGTACACCAGAAAATATCCAGCTTCGAATTCGCCCGTGCCCGCGCCTGGGAACTCGATCATTACCCGGAAAAAATCAGCGCAGTCCTGCGCAACGGCCGACTGAAGCACGGACTGGCATACACTTTCGATGAATACCGCGAGGCACGGGCTGCTGCCGAAAAGTTGCGCCTGCAGCTCGACGACGTTTTTGCCGGTTACGATGCCGTACTTACCCCTTCGGCCGCGGGGGAGCCCCCCCTCGGCCTGGATGCCACCGGATCGGCGGCGTTCAGCTCAATCTGGACGCTCTGTCACACGCCATCAATGACCCTGCCGCTGTTTTCGGGTCCGAACGGCCTGCCGATCGGTATCCAGTTGGTGACGCGGCGTGACTGCGACCGCCAGCTGTTCGAAATCGCCCGCTGGACCGCTGCGTTATACGGCCGATAGGCAAAAAAAGGCTGGAGCAAAGCTCCAGCCTTTTTTCTTTTCGTGGCATCCCGCAGCACGGCCTGTAGCAGCCGCACCCGGAAAATCTCACTCCACCTGGATCTTGGCGTCTTTCACCACCTTGGTCCATTTCGCGATCTCGGTGCGGATATATTTTCCAAACTCTTCCGGAGAAATGCCGCCGATTTCAGAGCCTTCGGCCAGCAGGCGCCCCTTCAGATCCGGCTCATTCAAAGCCTTCACGATTTCCGTGTGGAGCCGGTCGATGATCGGCTTCGGCGTTTTCGCCGGCGCAACCACACCCTGCCAGGAGGTTGACTCATAGCCAGGAACCGCATCGGCAATCGGCGCCGCCTCCTTCCATGAAGACAGCCGATGTTTGCTGGTTACGCCAAGAACCCGCAGCCTGCCCGCTTTTGCGTGGGTGATGGTGATCGATGGTTGTATGAAGGTCATCTGCACCTGTCCAGCCAGAACCTCGGTTACCGACTGCCCCGAACCTTTGTAAGGTACGTGGACCATGTCAAGTCCCGCCATAATGCGAAACAGCTCCATCGCAAGATGCGACCCACCGCCGGTACCCGACGAAGCAAAGTTCAGCCCCCCCGGCTTGTTCTTGGCCAGCGCGACAAACTCCTTGACGGAATTGGCTGCCACCGTGGGATGCACAACCATGAAATAGGGATTTGATGCCGTCAGTGTGATCGGCGCATAGTCGCGGAGCGGATCGTAAGGCAGTTTGGCCTTGGTCGCGACATTCGTCGCCAGCGTGCTTATGGTACCAAAGAATATGGTGTAACCATCGGGCGGCGCATCTTTTGCCATCGCCGCCGCGATCAGTCCGCCGCCGCCGGCACGGTTATCAATGATGACTTGCTTGCCCAAGGTTACGCTAAGTTTTTGTCCGAGTGCGCGCGCCATGATGTCAGTGGGCCCACCTGGAACGAAAGGAACGATTGCGCGAATAGGCTTGGTGGGATAAGCCTGCGAGTGTGCAAATCCGGAAAATAATGCACCTACAACTGCTACAGAAAATGCACTAAAACTCAATACTGATGACATCGAATAACCTCAAAAATTTATAAAGAATAGCTGCAGGTAGTGGAGAAAACGCCTGTTGATTGTATACGAAAAATCTCGAAATACCGTCGCACATCGATGGTGCGTCGCGCTCTTCGATGGTGCGGAAATTACGTTTTGGAATCCACATCATGTGAACGAGTTGATGCGGAAAAATTTGATTCTTGAGAACAGAGTCACACGAAAAATATCAGCTATCCATGCACGTCACTCATTGAGGATTACCAAACCCCATGAAACGGCATATCTATTCCGACATGTTTCCCTCACCATCGATCCGTCTCCCGGAGGGAGAGGGATGCAAAGCCCTTCTCCCGTCGGGACAAGGGGACACTTGAAGCGGAGCAGAAGGGTGGGGATGAGGGAGAAGTGTCGCGCAGTTACGTAATCCTCAATAGGTGCCCAGATAACACACTGTTCACGCAAAGGAGGTAAGACCGCGAATCAACTGATCAGATCGAAAGCATGAAAGATGGAACGATACCGAGCCGCCGATAACGCCGCAGCAGCGCAGGCGGAAGCGTCAGCAGGTTCCCGACAATCCCTCTGCAATCGGGAAAACCGCATCTGCAGCGCATCGTCCACACATCATCCGCGCCGAGCAGCGTCGAATAGTCATGTGTGACTTCCTCGCCGGCCGCAATCAGGCGTATGGCAACGAGCTTCAGACCGCGCGCATCCTTGACGATGCCACTGTTCGGATCGCAGGCATGGTTGGCGTAGTCACTGATGTCTCCTTCGGGGTTCAGGTAACGGTCAGCATCGAAGCGGAAGCAGTTCTCACCACGACGGGTGTTGCCCTGCTGCCAGTAGCGCCATACCGTGTCGGCGTCGACGATCTTGCCGCGTATGCGCAGAACGGTGGTGCCGGGCCTGAAGCTGCGCAACGCAACGATGCCCTTGCCGTTGCGCACCAGGCGCACGGCCAGCCTCCTGGTGAATTTCATGATCGGGAATTTGTCTGTAAAAATAAAGCCGCGATCATAGCCGTACCGGCGTCATTTGCCGGCGTCACCGCTTCCGCATCGGCGCGCCAGGTATTCCACCGCGCGGTCCAGTGTAAGCAGCTCGCCGTAATCGCTCTCGGGAATGTCGATGCCGAGGATTTCGTGCAGGCGGATGATGACGTTGAGGAAATCGAAGGAATCAAGGTCGATCTGCTGACGCAACGGCTGGTCGCTCCGGATATCGGCGGAGTCGATCTCGGGCGCAATGGCCGTTATGGCTTCGAAAATCGCCGCCCGCAGTCTGTCGTGATCCGGGCCACTCACGACGTCATGTCCAGCTCAGCCGGATTCTGCAACCTCCGGTCCAGCGCTGCGAGAAACAGCGCACCGCGGTGGCCGTCGCTGACGCGATGGTCTGCTGCCAGCGACGCGGTAAGCACCTGCCGCACGCCTACCGTACCCGCCAAGGCCCACGGCCTTCCGTCTATCCGGCCCAGCCCGATGATCGCCACCTGCGGCGGGTAAATCACACCAAACACCTGTGCCACACCCTGGTCACCGAGGCTGGTCAGGGTGACCGTCGGATCTGCCATCTCCGAACTGCGCAGACGACCGCCGCGCACGCGGGCAATCAGGTCACGCAGCGCGGCCATCAGTTCGTTGCAGCTCTTGTGGTCAGCATCATGGATGGCCGGCGCCACCAGACCGCCGCCACGCATCGCGATGGCCATGCCCAGGTGGATTGCAGCCGATGGCCGGAATTCACCATCGATCCAGAACCCGTTCAGCTCCGGCACTTCCCGCAACGCCAGCGCCACAGCTTTCATCAGTGGCACAGCCGGCAACAGTCGCTCCGCGACGCTGCGCTTGGCATTTTCCGCGGCAAGCCAGTCAAGCATGGCTGTGACGTCGATGTCAGTCGCCAGGTAATAATGCGGAATCTCGCGCTTGGAGCGCGACATTGCCGCCGCTATGGCCTTGCGCATCTGCAGGCGCCAGTCGCCTGCATCAGGCAGCGCGCTCGCGGGAAGAGCGTTGCTTGCGGCGGCTCTTTCGATATCGGCTCGCGAGATGACGCCATCCGTGGCCTGCGCCTGCACTGTCGCGGGATCTACGCCCAGTTCCTGAGCCAGCCGGCGTGCCGAAGGCGAAATTTTCTGTCGCCCGGAGGAAGGCGCTGACGCCACCGGCGACGCCGGCACCGCAACGTCAGCGAGCGGCGTCTGCCCGGCAGGGGCTGCATGCTCTCCTGCACCACGCAGTTCGGCCAGCACTGCACCCACCGGCACCTTGGCACCAGGCTGCACCACCAACCGGTCGATCACGCCGTCTTCCCAGATTTCGACTTCGATCGCCCCCTTCTGGGTTTCGACCACCGCGACCACCTGTCCGCGCTTCACCGTGTCACCGGGCTGGATATGCCATTCGACCAACGTGCCGGCGTCCATGTCGGCACCCAGAGAAGGCATGCGGAATTCAGACATGATGGCTCAGGGTACGCAGCGCAGCCTCGACGATGCCTGCGACCTGCGGGATTGCGGCATCCTCAAGATGCTTCGGATAGGGAATCGGCACTTCGACGCCGCAGACGCGTGCCACAGGCGCGTCGAGATCATAAAAGGCCTCTTCCATGACCCGCGCCATGATTTCCGCGGACAGGCTGCCGCTTTTCCAGCCTTCGTCAACGATCACCATGCGGTGGGTTTTCGCCAGCGAGGTGAGCACAGTCGGCATGTCCAGCGGGCGCAGCGTGCGCAGGTCGATGACTTCGGCCGCTATGCCCTGCTCTGCCAGCACATCGGCCGCAGCCAGTGTTTTTCCCAGGGAGCCACCATAGGTCACCAGTGTCAATGCTTCCCCGCTGCGCCGCACGGCTGCCTTGTCGATGTCGACGGGTCCTGCCCCCGCCGCAAGCTCTCCTTCGAGGTTGTAGAGCAGCGCATTCTCGAAAATGATCACGGGATCAGGATCCATCAGTGCCGTCCACAACATGCCGCGCGCATCTTCCAGCGTTGCCGGGGTCAGTATGCGGATACCCGGCACATGCGCGTACCAGCCTTCAAAGCTGTGCGAATGCTGCGCCGCCAGCTGGCGTCCCGCCCCGGTGGCCATGCGGATGACAACCGGCACACCGAACTGGCCGCCCGACATGTGGCGCAGCGTGGCCGCATTGTTGACGATCTGGTCCAGCGCCAGCAGGCTGAAATTGCAAGTCATGACCTCGACGATCGGCAGCATGCCGTTCAGCGCCGCGCCGATGCCGGCACCGACAAAACCCGATTCCGACAACGGCGTATCGCGGACGCGCTCTTCGCCAAACTCGGCGAGCAACCCCTTGCTGACCGCGTAGGTCCCGCCATAACGCCCGACATCCTCGCCCATCAGGAACACGCGTTCATCGCGTGCCAGGGCATCACGCAGTGCTTCCCGCAATGCATCACGGTAAGTCGTGCGCACAGTGGCCGTGGATCCGCTCACGCTGCACCCGCAGCGCAGACATCGCGCGTGAGCTGCTCCACCGGCTCCCAGCTGCCGGCTTCAGCATAAGCGACTGCGGCGGCAATTTCCTTGGCAACCCCGGCCTCCAGTGCTGCAAGCTGCTGGCCATCCAGGATTCCCGCGGCTTCGAGCCTGGCAACGTAGCCGGCGATCGGGCAACGCTTCTTCCATTCCTCGACTTCCTGTTTGTCGCGATAGAGTTCCGGATCGAACATCGAATGCGCGCGGAAGCGGTACGTTCTGTATTCCAGGAATTGCGGACCTCCTCCTGCACGCACCTCCGACACTGCGCGCTTAGTCGCCGCCATCACCGCCTCGACATCCATGCCATCGACCGGCTGCGCCGGCATCCGGTAACTGCGGGCCTTTTCGCACAGGTCGGTATTGGCCTCGGAACGTGGCAAGGCAGTGCCCATGGCATAAAGATTGTTCTCGCACAGGAACAGCACCGGCAGTTGCCACAGCGACGCCAGGTTCAGCGCTTCGTGAAACTCCCCTTCCGCCACAGCACCTTCGCCGAAAAAGCAGGCAGTGACCCGCGGCCGCCGCATCATCCGGTCAGCCAAGCCGAATCCTGCAGCCAGGGGCAGGCCACCGCCGACGATCGCATTGCCGCCATAAAAGCGCGTCCGCGCATCGAATATGTGCATCGAGCCGCCACGACCGCGTGAACAGCCTTCGTACTTGCCGTACATCTCCGCCATCACCGCGGTGGCCGGTATGCCCCGTGCCAGCGCATGGCCGTGCTCCCGGTAGGTGGCCAGCACGGCGTCCTCCGGCAGCAGGGACTGCATCACGCCGGTCGCCACCGCTTCCTCGCCGATATACAGGTGCAGGAAACCGCGGATCTTGCCGGCACTGTACAGTTCCGCGCATTTCTCCTCAAAGCGGCGGATGCGCAGCATTTCGCGCAACAGCCCGACGCGATCCGCAGCATCATTCATCAGGTACCCCCTTCGAGGGTGGATGTATCTCCTTCCGGCAGGCCCAGCTCGCGCGCCTTGAGCAGCCGGCGCATGATCTTGCCGCTGCGGGTATGTGGCAGAGCAGGCAGGAAATCGATTTCCTTGGGTGCCACCGCGGCACCAAGACGTTTGCGGGCATGGCCCAGCAACTCGCGACGCAGCGCTTCGCCCGGTTCATAACCCTGCTTCAGCGCAACGAAGGCCTTGACGGTCTCGAATTGCACCGGATCGGGCTTGCCGATCACGCCCGCCTCGGCCACTGCCGGGTGTTCGGTCAGCACGCTCTCGACCTCGAACGGCCCGATCAGATGGCCGGAGGACTTGATGACGTCGTCGGCGCGACCGACAAACCAGACATAGCCATCTTCATCCATGCGCGCCAAATCGCCGCTGAGATACCAGCCATCGACAAAACACTTCCGGTAGCGCTCGTCATTGCCGAGATAAGTCCGGAACATCGACGGCCATCCGGCACGAAGCGCCAGTTCGCCTTCCTCGCCCGGCTTGCAAATGGCGATTCGTCCATCGTCAGTCAGGTGCACGACAGCCGCTTCAACCCCCGGTAGCGGCCGCCCCATCGAACCCGGCTTGATGGGCATGGCGGCATAGTTGGCTATCATGATCCCGCCGGTTTCGGTCTGCCACCAGTTGTCGTGTATCGGCAGGCCAAAAGCCTCTACGCCCCACATGACCGCCTGCGGATTCAGCGGCTCACCCACGCTGGCAATGAAACGCAATTCCGGGAAGGCATGGCGGCGCGCGGCTTCAGTGCCCCCTTTCATCATCATGCGCACCGCCGTCGGTGCGGTGTACCAGACGCTGACCCGTTCCTGCCGCAGGATCGAGTACCAGCGCTCGGCGTCGAAATCGGCCTCGTCGATGATACTCGTCACGCCGTTGGTCAACGGGGAAATGATGCCGTAGGACATGCCGGTGACCCAGCCGGGGTCGGCGGTGCACCAGAACACGTCCTCCGGATGCAGGTCCAGCGCCAGCCGCCCGGTGACGTGGTGAGCGACCACCGCGCCGTGTACATGTACTGCACCCTTGGGTTTGCCGGTGGTGCCACTGGTGAAATGCAGCAGTGCCGGAACATCCGGCGAGGTGTTTTCGACCTGAAAATCCGTGCCGGCTGCGGCCAGCAACCGCCGGAAATCGAGGGTGTCCGGTTCAGTCGTTACCGCATCGCCATCGCCGACCAGCAGCACCAGCCGCAGCTGCGGCAGGCGCTCACGCAGTCCGGCAATTTTTTTCCGGTACAGGGTCTCAGTGGTCACCAGCACGTCGGCGGCACCGATCTCGAGGCGGGTATGTATGGGTTCCGGGCCGAACGCGGAAAACAGCACGCAGGACACACTGCCGTTTTTCAGCGTGCCCAGCACGCTGACATAGAGTTCCGGAATGCGTCCAGCAAGGACAAACACCCGGGTGCCGGCGCCATATCCCAGGCCGCGCAGCACATTGGCAAAACGATTGCTCAGCTCGCGCAGATCCGCGTAGGTGTAATCGCGCCGCGTACCGTCCTTGCCCAGCCAGCGCAGCGCCACCTTCTCCGCCCGGCCACCCGCGGCGTGGCGATCGACCGCCTCATGGGCGATGTTGATGCCGCCGCCCGGGAGTCCGGACAATTCCGCGCGAGCGTCGGCCCAGCTGAATCGCGCATAGTCCGCCGCGTAGTCTCGCAGGTTCGGCGTACACTTTCCTGCTATCGGCTGCTTGCTGATGACTTCAGGTATCACACGGCTGGCCTCCTTGCATCTGAACTTAGGCCAAGCAGAGCCGAGCAATATTGATTCAGATCAAGTCGGGCGGACGGTACTTCAATCAGCACGGATGTTCCCGGCCTTCGCCACCTTCGTCCAGTTCGCGATCTCGCCGGCAACGAACTTCGAAAACTCCGCCGGATTGCTGCCGACCACTTCGCCGTGCTGCGCCTCGATGCGCTCGCGCACGTCAGCCAGTGCAACGACTTTCGCGGTCTCGGCACTGAGGCGGTTGAGAATCGCGCGCGGCGCCTGTGCCGGGGCGACAAGGCCGAACCAGGAGGTGGCATTGACTGCGGCGAATCCGGCTTCTGCGGTGGTCGGCACCTCGGGCAGTGCGGCGACGCGCTTCGCACTGGTCACCGCCAGCGCACGCACCTTGCCATTACGCAGCTGCGGCACCGCCAGTGTCAGCGTCGGAAACACCATCGTGATCTGCCCGCCAAGCAGGCTGGCCATTGCCGGCGCCGCACCCTTGAACGGCACGTGCAGAATGCCGATACCGGCGGCGACCTTCAATTGCTCGCCGGCCATGTGCAGCGGGGTGCCGACACCACCGGAGCCAAAAGTCAGCTGTTCCGGTTTCGCCTTCGCCAGTTCGACGAGTTCGCGCATGGTGCGCGCTGCCACCGAGGGATGCACCACCAGAGCATTGGGCACGCTCATGACCTGGCTGATCGGTGCAAAGTCCTTCTGCACGTTAAACGGGAGTCTGGCGTAGATCGCGGGCACGATGCCGAAGGCAGTGTCGGCCATCAGCAGTGTATGACCATCGGGAGCACCCTTGGCGACCAGTTCGGTGCCGATCAGCGAGCCGGCGCCGGGGCGGTTGTCGACGACGACACTCTGCCCCAGCAATTCAGCAAGCTTCGGTGCCGTCACCCGTGCCGCGAAATCCGTAGTGCCTCCTGGCGCATAAGCGACGACCAGGCGCAGGGGCCGCGTCGGATAATCCGCTGCGATTGCCCAAGAACAAGTATAAATAATCAATAAAAACAAATACTTATACATTATATCTCCTTTGTTACTTGAGCACTCCGCGGATTTGTTCCAGGGCCGCCGGATCCTCGATGGTGGTGAGGTCGCCGGGATCGCGCCCCTCGGCCAGTGCCTGCAATGAGCGCCGCAGCAACTTGCCCGAACGCGTTTTCGGCAGCAGGTTGACGAACAGCACGCGTTTCGGCCGCGCGATGCCACCGAGCTGGCGGTCGACCGCGGCGAGCACCTCCTGCTCCTGTTGCGCGCGGCGTTCGTCGCTGTCGATTTTTGTCGGGTCCTTCACCACCGCGAAAGCCAGCGGCATCTGTCCCTTTACCGGGTCGGCGACACCGACCACCGCGACTTCGGCAATGTTGGCATGCGACTGCACGGCCTCCTCGATCTCGCGGGTGCCGATGCGATGGCCGGCAACGTTGATGACATCGTCGGTACGGCCGAGGATGAAGGTGTAACCCTCCGCATCGCGCAGGCCCCAGTCGAAGGTCGAATACAGCAGCCGCTTCGGAAAAACGCGGAAATAGGTGTTGACGAAACGTTCGTCGTCGCCCCACACCGTGCTCATGCAGCCCGGCGGCAGCGGCGGCGCAATGGTCAGCACGCCCTTCTCGTCCGGCGCCGCTTCCGTCGCATCGGATTCGCGCAGCAGCTTCAGGTCATAACCGTAAACCGGAAAACCCGGGCTGCCGTATTTCACCTGCGCCGCTTCGACCCCCGGTGCCAGCGACAGGATCGGCCAGCCGGTTTCGGTCTGCCAGTAGTGGTCGATCACCGGCTTGCCGATGGCCTCGTGCAGCCAGCGGTGGGTCGGTTCATCAAGCGGCTCGCCGGCGAGAAACAGGTGACGCAACGAGGACAGGTCGTATTTCCTCAGGTACGCGGGATCCTGCTTTTTCAGCACCCGCGCCGCGGTCGGCGAGGAAAACATGACGCTGACCTTGTGGTCCTGGACGATTTTCCACCAGATGCCGGCGTCGGGGCGGATCGGCAGTCCCTCGTAGAGGATCGTGGTCATGCCGTGAATCAGCGGCCCGTAGACGATGTAGGAATGGCCGACGACCCAGCCGACATCGGAAGTGGTGAACATCGTTTCTCCGGGTTTTCCGGCGTATAGATAGTCCATCGAGGCCGCCAGCGCCACTGCGTAACCGCCGGTGTCGCGCTGCACGCCCTTGGGTTTTCCGGTAGTGCCCGAGGTATAGAGGATGTACGAGGGTTCGTTCGATTCCAGCCAGGCCACCGGCACCTGGGCGCCGGCATGCGCCCGCGCCAGCGCCGCGTAATCAAGGTCGCGGCCTGCCACCGGCCGGTAGTCCGGATCGATGCCGCGATTGACCACCAGCACCTTCTGCGGCGGATGCCGCGCCAGGCGCAGCGCCTCGTTGACCAGCGGCTGGTAATGAATGGCCTTGCCGCCGCGCATGCCGGCATCCGCGGTCACCAGCAGAGTCGGCTTCGCGTCATCGATGCGCGAGGCGCAGCTCGCTGCAGCAAAGCCGCCGAACACCACCGAATGCACCGCGCCCAGCCGCGCGCAGGCGAGCATCGCGAATACCGCTTCGGGAATCATCGGCATGTCGAGCAGCACGCGGTCGCCGCGGCCGACACCCTGGGCGGCAATCACCGCCGCCATCGTGTTCACCGCTGAATGCAGCTCGCGGTAGGTCCAGGTCTGTCCGGCTCCGGTTTCGGTGGAAATGTAGACCAGCGCCGGCTGATCGGCGCGGGTCGAAAGGTGGCGGTCAACGGCGTTGTAACAGAGGTTGGTCTCACCGTCGACGAACCAGCGCGCGAACGGTGGCCGGCTGTAGTCGAGCACCTGGTCGAAGCGGCGGTGCCAGTGGATGCGTCGCGCCTCTTCCGTCCAGAATGTTTCGTGGTCAGCAATGGAACGGCGGTGCAGCTCGGCGTAGGCGCCCATATCTCCTCCTGAAGTCGGCGCGGCCCCGTGTTTTTTGCCCGGGTTTCCGCACAGGGCCATTATGGCCTGTCGGGTCTTACAACATCCTGACCACTGCGCGGCCGCGGATTTCGCCCTTCAGCATGCGCTGGAAATATCCCGGCAGATCCTCCAGCGTGATCGTGTGCGCAATGTCGGCGAGGTGGCGCGGCTTGAGGTCGCTCGCCAGCCGCGCCCAGACCCGCCGCCGCAGCGGCATGGGCGTAGTCACCGAGTCCACGCCGATCAGGCGCAGACCGCGCAGGATGAAGGGCAGCACCGTGGTCTTGAGTTCAATGCCTCCGGCATTGCCGAAGCTGGCGATCAGTCCCTGCGGCGCCAGCGTGCGCGTGAGCCAGCCGAGCTGCTCGCCGCCGACCGAGTCGAAGGCGGCCGCCCACAGCGGCTTTTCCAGCGGGCGGCTGCCATAGTCGATGGCTTTGCGGTCGAGAATTTCGGCAGCACCAAGCTTCTTCAGGAATTCCTGTTCCCCTGTCTTGCCGGTAACCGCGGTGATGCCGTAACCCCTGGCGGCCAGCATGTCGATGAGCAGGCTCGCCACGCCGCCGGTGGCGCCGTTGACCAGCACCTTGCCGTTGTTCGATGCGAGGCCGTTCAGTTCCAGCAGTTCGATGGCCAGGCCCGCGGTATAGCCGGCCGTGCCCAGTGCCATCGCGTCAAACAGCGTCAGTCCCTGCGGCAGCGGAACCACCCAGTCGGCAGGCACACGGCAGATTTCCGAGAAACCGCCGTCGTGGGCGACACCCATGTCGTAGCTGGTGCAGATGACCTCATCGCCCGTCCTGAAGCGGGCGTCGCTGGAACTGATGACCGTGCCGGCGGCGTCGATGCCGCCGGTCAGCGGATAGCTGCGAATGATCTTGCCGCCGGCACCGGTGGCGGCCAGCGCATCCTTGAAATTGACGCTGGAATACGCAGTGCGGAAAAGCACTTCACCGCGGCCGATATCCGAAACCGGCATCTCCTCAACGCGGCCGGCTACCGTGTTGTTGTCGTTGTGGATCCGGTACGCCTTGCAGCGGTCCATGAGTTTCTCCTCCGTGAGTCCGGTTACCAGACCGGATACTACGACCAATCAGGGCAGGTGCGGCTGCGCCAGGTACTGCCGGGTCTGCATTTCGGTGAGCCGGCTCGCCAGGCGTTCCTTCAAAGAGGCATTGAGGTGTGCCTGGAAACCATCGCTGTCGGCGGCCTCGGCGACCAATTCTTCCACCGGCACCGCGGCACCCAGCATCAGCTTGACCCGCCGGTCATAGAACTCGTCGACCAGCCAGACGAAGCGCCGCAGCGTGTCACTGTCATTTTCGGTGAAGCGCGGTACACCGGAGATCAACACCGTGTGGTAACGCCGTGACAGTTCGATGTAATCCGGCTTGCCGCGCGGTCCGGCGCAGAGTTCAGGAAAGTCGAACCAGGCCACCCCCGGCGCGTGGCGGCGCACGTGGATCAGGCGATCCTCGATGTCGAGCGGCGTATCGTCGCCGGCGTCACTGGCGATGTGGGCGAAGGCGTCGGCCAGGCGGCGGTCGGCCTCGGGTCCGAGGTGATAGGTGCCGGCCTTCTCCAGTTCGCGCAAACGGTAATCGGTGCCGGTGTCGACGTTGACCACGGCCATGCGCTCAATGATGAGGTCGATCGCCGGCAGGAACATCACGCGTTGCAAACCATGCCGGTAGAGTTCCCGCGGCTCGAAGTTCGACGTGGTCAGCAGCACCACGCCCTCTTCCATCAACCCCTCCAGCAGGCGCCGCATCAGCATGGCGTCGGTGATGTCGGTGACGTGGAATTCGTCGAGGCAGAGGATCTTCGCTTCTGCAGCGATGTCGCGTGCGACCAGTGCCATCGGCGACTCCTGGCCCTGGTGTGCCAGCAACGCCTTGTGGATCTCCTGCATGAAGCGGTGGAAATGCACGCGCTTCTTGGTCACGTCCGGCACGAAGGCGAAGAAACCGTCCATCAGGAAACTCTTGCCGCGCCCGACACCGCCCCACAGGTAGACGCCACGTACGCTACGGTTGCGGTTCAGGAAACTGAGCAGGCCGCGCCGCTGCTGGCGCTGGTCAAGTTCATCGTGGACACGCTGCAGTTCGCGCGCGGCAGCGAACTGAGCCGCGTCCGGCATGAAGCCGTGCTCGGCGGCGCGGGCGCGCAGGAAATGGAGAAAATCGGCGGCCAATGGGAAAATCCGGAAACCGGCGCGGAAAACCCGCGCCGTGGATTACAGGTTGAGAGTCCGGTTGTCGACCGCCAAGGCCGCTTCCTTCATCGCCTCGGACAACGAAGGGTGGGCGTGGCAGATCATCGCGATGTCTTCCGACGCTGCGCCAAATTCCATCGCCACCACGGCTTCAGCGATCAGTTCGGAGGCCATCGGACCAATGATATGCACGCCGAGGATGCGGTCGGTTGCTGCATCGGCGAGGATCTTGACGAAGCCGGTGGTATCGCCCAGTGCCCGGGCGCGGCCATTGGCCATGAACGGGAAGGAACCGGCGCGATACTTGACGCCCTCCTCCTTCAGCTGCTGTTCGGTCCTGCCCACCCAGGCGATTTCCGGTGAGGTGTAGATCACCCAGGGCACGGTATTGAAATCGACGTGGCCATGTTTGCCGGCGATGCGTTCGGCCACCGCGACACCTTCCTCCTCCGCCTTGTGCGCAAGCATCGGGCCGCGCACCACGTCACCCACCGCCCAGACATTGCCGAGGTTGGTTTTGCAATCGCCGTCGACAGCAACAAAACCGCGCTCGTCGAGCTTGAGCCCTACCGCATTGCCATTGAGGCCGTGGGTATAGGGCACACGGCCGATCGACACGATCAATTTATCGACAGTCAGGGTCTGCGCCGCGCCGGCACTGTCGGTATATTCAACGGTAACGTTTTTCCTGGCGGTGATCTTGCCGACCTTGACACCGGTGTGGATCGCCAGGCCCTGCTTGGTGAACACCTTCAGCGCTTCCTTCGCCACCTGCTCGTCAACCGTACCGAGGAAGGCCGGCAGCGCCTCCAGCACGGTCACTTCGGCACCGAGGCGGCGCCACACGCTGCCCATCTCGAGGCCGATGACGCCGGCTCCGATGACGCCCAGCTTCTTCGGTGTCTCGCCGATCGCCAGCGCACCGGTGTTGTCGAGGATCAGCTTGTTGTCAAAAGGGATGTCGGGTAAAGCGCGTGGCGTGGAGCCGGTGGCAATGATCACGTGTTTTGCGGTCAGCACATCGGCGGTCTTGCCCGACACCTGGATCTGCCACGCACCTGCCGAGCCACCGGCGAAGGCACCCCGGCCGTGAAAAAAAATCACCTTGTTCTTCTTGAACAGGTAGAGGATGCCATCGTTGTTCTGTTTGACGACCTTGTCCTTGCGCTTGAGCATCTGCGCGACATCGATCGCAAGGCCCTTGACCTGAATGCCGTGCTCGGCAAAGGCATGGCCGGCGTGGTCGAAGTTCTCGGAGGACTGCAGCAGCGCCTTCGACGGAATGCAGCCGACGTTGGTACAGGTGCCGCCGGGCGCGGGTTTGCCTTCCGGGGTGCTCCACTCATCGATGCAGGCGACCTGCATTCCCAGTTGAGCCGCGCGAATTGCTGCAATATATCCGCCGGGACCGGCACCGATGACGACTACGTCGAATGATTTGGACATGGCTTTTAGTGAACAGTGAGCGGTAAGCAGTGAGCAGTGAGCAGTGAGCAGTGAGCGGGAACGGCATCAGGCGAGCGTTTTTCCGCTCACCGCTTACCGTTCACCACTCACCCCTTCAAATATCGAGCAGCAACCGCGCCGGATCTTCCAGCGCATCCTTCATCGCCACCAGCGACAGCACGGCTTCGCGGCCATCGATAATGCGGTGATCGTAGGACAGCGCGAGGTAATTCATTGGCCGGATGACGATCTGACCGTTTTCGACCACGGGGCGCTCCTTGGTCGCATGCACACCGAGGATCGCGCTCTGCGGCGGATTGATGATTGGCGTCGACAGCATGGAGCCGAACACGCCGCCGTTGGATATCGAGAAGGTGCCACCGGTCAGTTCCTCGATGGTCAGCTTGCCGTCCTGGGCGCGTTTGCCGTATTCGGCGATTTGCTTCTCGATATCGGCAAGCGTCATCTGGTCGCAGTTGCGCAGGATGGGCACCACCAGTCCGCGCGGGCTGCCCACCGCCATGCCGATGTCGTAGTAGCCGTGGTAGACAATATCGTTGCCGTCAATGGAGGCGTTGACCAAGGGGTATTTCTTCAGCGCATACACCGCGGCCTTGACGAAGAAGGACATGAAGCCGAGCTTGACGCCGTGCTCCTTTTCGAAACGGTCCTTGTACTTGTTGCGCAGCTCCATCACCGGCTGCATGTTGACCTCGTTGAACGTGGTCAGGATCGCGGCCGTGGACTGCGACTGCACCAGGCGCTCCGCAATACGCGCACGCAGGCGCGACATCGGCACACGCTGCTCCGCACGCTCGCCCAGGTCGCCGAGGTCGACGGCCGGGGCCGGGCGCGCTGCGGCGGTTGCTGGCGCTGCCGGAGTCGCGGGTTTGTCGCCGCCTGCCTGGGTAGATCCTTCCACCACCTGCAGCACGTCACCCTTGGTGACGCGGCCACCGCGGCCGCTCCCGCTGATCGAGGCCGTGTCTATGTTTTTCTCGGCTGCGAGTTTCTGCGCCGAAGGCATAGCGGGGGCGCCGGGCGCGGACTTGGCCGGTGCAGCTGCAGCGGGTGCCGCCGCAACTGCAGGAGCTTCCACCTTGCCCGCTGCGGGCTTGGCCTCGGTGTCGATGGTGGCGATGACTTCATTGCTGGTCACCGTACCGCCGTCCGCCTTGACGATCTTCACCAGCACGCCCGCCTGTGGTGCCGGCGTCTCGAGCACGACCTTGTCGGTCTCGATGTCGACCAGGTTCTCGTCACGCTTGACGTATTCGCCGGTTTTCTTGTGCCACGACACCAGCGTCGCCTCGGCTACGGATTCCGAGAGTTGCGGCACTTTTACATCGACGAGCATGATTACTCCATAACCTGTTGATTTAATTGATGAATTTAAAATTCTTCGCCTTCGGCCAACGGCCGCGGCTTGAATGCACGCGGCTGGCTGCCGCCCGACAGCGTCAGTGCCTGGTCGACCAGTTCCTTCTGCTGCTTGTCGTGCAGCGACTTGTATCCGGCTGCCGGCGAAGCCGATGAATCACGCCCGGCGTAGTACATTTTCTGGTGCGGCAGCAGATGGCGCATCAGGTAGTGCTGGATATGCCGCCAGGCACCCTGGTTACGCGGCTCTTCCTGGCACCAGACGATTTCCTTGGCGTTCTTGTAACGCACGATCTGCGCGCGGAACTCCTCGTGCGCAAAGGGATAGAGCTGTGCGATGCGCACCAGCGGCAGGTTCTCGATACCCCGGGCACGTCGCTCGGAACGCAGGTCGTAATAGACCTTGCCGCTGCAGAAAATTACCCGCTCCGCCTTCTCCGGATCAATCTCGCGCGCATCCCAGTCTTCGTTGACCGGGTTGAACCTGTCGTTGGCAAACTCTTCAAGCGGTGACACCGATTCCTTGTGGCGCAGCAGGCTTTTCGGCGAGAAGATGACCAGCGGCTTGCGGTATGGACGGATCATTTGCCGACGCAGCAGGTAATACATCTGCACCGGGGTCGCCGGTACGCAGACCTGCATGTTGTAGTCAGCGCAGAGTTGCAGAAAACGTTCGATACGGCCCGATGAATGTTCGGGGCCCGCGCCCTCATAGCCGTGCGGCAACATCATCGTCAGGGCGCACATGCGCCCCCACTTCACCTCGCCTGAAGCGATGAACTGGTCAATCACCACCTGCGCGCCGTTGACGAAGTCGCCGTACTGGGCTTCCCAGATCACCAGTTCCCTGGGGCTAGATGTCGAATAACCGTATTCAAAGCCAAGCACACCTTCTTCCGACAGCACCGAATCGATGACCACGAAATCACCCTGGTCGGTGGACAGGTGCTGCAAGGGCATCCAGGTGCCCTGATCCCAATGCTCCCGGCTCTGATCGTGCAGCACCGCATGGCGATGGAAAAAAGTGCCTCGCCCCGAATCCTGGCCCGAAAGCCGCACCGAGTAGCCCTCGGTCAGCAGCGTGGCATAAGCCAGCGTTTCGGCCATGCCCCAATCCAGCGGCAGCTTGCCTTCCGCCATCAAGCGGCGGTCCTGCATGATTTTCTCGACCCGCGGATGCAGCTTGAAGCTGGCCGGCACTTCGCAGACCTTGCGCGCCAGTGCCTGCAACTTCTCTAGCGGAAGCCGGGTATCGTCGTTCTCGTTCCACTTGCTGCCCTTGTAAGCGCTCCAGTCGGTTTCAAAGGGCGGCCTGTAGTTCGACAGGATCGTCTTGTTGGTGTGGTAGCCATGGTCCAGCGCGTCGCGGAACTCGGCGACCATCTGGTCCGCCTCGACTTCGGTAACCACGCCTTCGCCGATCAACCGGTCAGCGTAGACCTTTCGCGACGTCGGATGGCTGTGTATACGCCGGTACATCAGCGGCTGGGTGACCATCGGCTCATCCTGCTCGTTGTGCCCGAGACGCCGGTAGCAGATCAGGTCGATCACCACATCCTTCTTGAACTTCATGCGGTATTCGAGTGCGATCTCTGTAGCAAAGCAGATGGCCTCGGGATCGTCGCCATTGACGTGGAAAATCGGCACTTCCAGCATCTTCACGACATCAGAACAGTACAGCGAGGAACGCGAGTCACGCGGATCCGAGGTGGTGAAGCCAATCTGGTTGTTGATGATGATATGCACAGTGCCGCCCGTGCCGTAGCCCCGGGTCTCGGCGAAATTCAGCACTTCCTGGATCACACCCTGCCCCGAGAATGCTGCATCGCCGTGGATCAGCACAGGCAGCACCTGCGAGCCATCGTGGTCCTTGCGGCGGTGCTGGCGCGCGCGCACCGAACCCTCAACCACCGGATTCACGATCTCGAGGTGCGAGGGATTGAAGGCAACGGTGACGTGCATTGGACCGCCGGACGTCATCACGTTCGACGAGAAACCATCATGGTACTTGACGTCGCCGGCGAGCACGTCGGGCTGCTGCTTGCCTTCGAAGGACGAGAACAGGGCCTTGGGCATCTTGCCGAGGGTGTTCACCAGCACGTTGAGTCGCCCGCGATGCGCCATCCCGATCACCAGCTCCTGCACGCCGGCGGATCCCGCACGCTGCAGCAGGTGGTCGAGCATCGGGATCAGGCCTTCGCCCCCCTCCAGCGAGAAACGCGTCTGACCGACGAACTTGGCATTGAGGTATTTCTCCAGCGTCTCGGCAGCAGTCAGTCGGTCTAGCAGGTGCCTCTTGTAAGTCGCGTCGTAGGTCGGCTGGCCGCGAGTCGGCTCCAGTTTCTCCGACATCCAGCGTTTCTGCGGGATGTCGGATATATACATGTACTCGACGCCGATGGTACGGCAGTAGGTATCGCGCAGGAACTGCAGGATTTCACGCAAGGTGGCCTTCGCCGGGCCATGCAGCGTTCCGGTGTCAAACACCTTGTCCATGTCACCCTCGGTCAGGCCGTAATGGGCCGGATCGAGCTCAGCAATTGCCGGTTTCTCCATCCGCTGCAGCGGGTCAATGTCGGCAACGCGGATGCCCTGAAAGCGGTAGGCAGAGATGAGCTGCATCACCGAGAACTGCTTTTGCAGATTGCGCTGCGCGGCCTCGCCCCCGCCACCGGGCCGCTGGCTGCGCGCGAGGTCGATGAAGCGCTGCTGCACCTCGGAATGCACAACGTCGACCGGGCCATCGTCGAGTTTCTGCAATTCGTCGAAGTAGCCGCGCCAGCGCGACTCCACCGATTGCGGATCCTTCAGGTACTGTTCGTACAAGCCTTCCACGAACGGCGCATTGGCGCCGAACAGCAGAGAGGTTCCGCGTGATTCCTTGATCATGTCTGCACCTGATGAAAAAGCGCCCCGCTGCATGCAGGGCGCCGGCCACTCTTTACTTGCGTTTGCCCATCGCCACAAAATCACGCTGCTTGGCACCGGTAAACAGCTGGCGCGGACGGCTCAGCTTTTGATCGGGATCTGCAATCAGCTCTTTCCACTGCGCGATCCAGCCAACAGTACGTGCCAGCGCGAATATCGCGGTATACATGCTGACGGGAATACCCAGCGCCTTGTAGACGATGCCCGAATAGAAATCGACATTCGGATAAAGCTTGCGCTTGATGAAGTAATCGTCTTCCAGCGCGATCTTCTCCAGCGCCATCGCCAGCTTGATCAGCTTGTTGTCTTTCATGTCCATCTCTTCCAGCACTTCATGGCAAGTTCGCTGGATGATCTTGGCCCGCGGGTCGTAGTTCTTGTAGACACGGTGACCGAAGCCCATCAGCATCGCGTGGCCATCCTTTTCCTTCACGCGTTTGATGAAGCCCGGGATGTTCTTCACATCGCCGATCTCGTCCAGCATCTTCAGCACCGCCTCGTTGGCGCCGCCGTGCGCCGGGCCCCACAGGCTGGCGATGCCGGCGGAGATGCAGGCAAAGGGATTGGCGCCGGTCGAACCGGCGAGGCGCACCGTCGAGGTCGATGCGTTCTGCTCGTGGTCGGCATGCAGGATCAGGATGCGGTCCATCGCGCGAGAGATCACCGGGTTCGGCTTGTATTCCTCACAGGGCGTGCCGAACATCATTTGCAGGAAATTCTCGGTATACGACAGATGATTCTTCGGATACATGAAGGGTTGGCCCGAGTTGTACTTGTAGGCCATCGCGGTGATCGTCGGCAGTTTGGCAATCAGGCGGAACGCCGAAATCTCGCGACTGCGCGCGTCGTGGATGTCGATCGAGTCATGGTAGAAAGCCGACAGCGCGCCGACCACGCCGCAGAGCACCGCCATCGGATGTGCGTCGCGGCGAAAACCGCGGAAGAAGTAGGTCAACTGGTCGTGCACCATGGTGTGCTTGGTGACGATGTCATCGAACTCGACTTTCTGCTGCTTGTTCGGCAGTTCGCCGTTGAGGATCAGGTAGGCGACCTCAAGGAAGTCGCACTTCTCCGCGAGTTGCTCGATCGGATAGCCGCGGTACAGCAGCACACCTTCGTCGCCGTCGATGTAGGTGATATTCGAGCGGCAGCTTGCCGTCGACATGAATCCCGGGTCATAGGTGAACTTGCCGGTCTTGGCATAAAGGCTGCGCACGTCGACGACATCGGGACCTATCGTCCCCTCGAAAATCGGGAAATCCACCGAAGGGGTGCCATCGCTGAATGACAGGGTTGCCAGTTTTTCCTTCATAACTATCTCCGTAAGTTCGATTGCTCGTGTTCTTGGCTGCAGGCGAAGCTCGGTTCCTGCTGCCGCGTTTCACTGCTGCTGCAACTGCCGGACCAGAGCCGCATATTGCGCAGGCGGCTCCTCCTGCCCCATGACCCAGGCCAACAGACGGGTGTCGTTCTCGCCCAGAAAGGCCTTGAAGACATCCAACTGCTCGGGGGACAAGCCTTCCAGCCCGGCCTCGACGAACCGGTTCAACACCAGGTCCAGTTCGAGCATGCCACGCCGGCACTGCCAGCGGATACGGTCCAGGTCTCCCATATCCGCCCCTTTGCTACACCGTGCGCTTGACGAGCAGATCTTTGATCTTGCCAATCGCTTTCGTCGGATTGAGCCCCTTCGGGCAGACATCCACGCAATTCATGATCGAATGACAGCGGAACAGCCGGTATGGATCTTCGAGATTGTCCAGGCGTTCGTTGGTCGCCTGATCCCGCGTATCCGCGATGAAGCGGTAAGCCTGCAGCAGGCCTGCCGGTCCGACGAACTTGTCCGGATTCCACCAGAAAGACGGACAGGCGGTCGAGCAGCAGGCGCAGAGTATGCACTCGTAAAGGCCGTTCAGTTCCTCGCGGTCCTCCGGTGACTGCAGGCGCTCGGTTTCGGGACGCGGCGTGTCGTTGACCACGTACGGCGTCACCGAGTGATACTGCTTGAAGAACTGCGACATGTCGACGATCAGGTCGCGGATCACCGGCAGGCCAGGTAAGGGGCGGATCACCACCGGCTCCTTGAGGTCGGCGATCTTGGAAATGCAGGCGAGGCCGTTTTTGCCATTGATATTCATCGCATCTGAGCCGCAAACCCCTTCACGGCACGAGCGGCGGAACGAAAACGTATCGTCGGTCGATTTCAGCCGGATCAGCGCGTCGAGCAGCATGCGGTCGGTCGGTTCAAGCTGGATGTCATAGTCCTGCATATAGGGCTTTTCGTCGACATCCGGGTTGTAGCGGTAAATGGAAAGACGCATTTCTGTTCCCTGGATTTTAATCAGTAGAGCGAATCAATAGACCCGGGCTTTTGGCTCGAAGGATTCAACGGTCAGTGGCTTGAGATTCACCGGACGGTATTCAAGGCGGTTGTTGTCCTTGTACCAGAACGTGTGCTTCATCCATTGCACATCGTTGCGATCCGGGAAATCACTGCGGTCATGGGCGCCACGCGATTCCTGGCGCGCATGGGCCGACACCATCGTCGACATCGCGACCTCGACAAGGTTTTCCAGTTCAAGGGCTTCGACACGGGCCGTATTGAACACCTTGCTCTTGTCTTTGAAATAAAGCTGTTCGGCGCGTTTTCCCACCTCACCCATCTTGCGCACACCCTCGGCCAGGCTGTCGGGGAAACGGAACACGCCGCAGTGCAGCTGCATCGTGCGCCGCATTTCTGCGCCCACCTCGGCAACATCCTCCCCGGACTTGGCCGAATCGAGCCGGGCCAGCCTCGCCAGAGAACGGTCGGCGGCATCCTTCGGCAATTCCTGATGCGAAACCGCATCGCTCGCCAGGTCCTTGACCACCTGCTCGCCTGAAGCCTTGCCAAACACCAGCAGGTCAAGCAGCGAATTGGTGCCGAGGCGGTTCGCGCCATGCACGGATACGCAGGCACATTCACCCGCGGCGTACAGGCCTTTGACAATTGCACCGCCTTTGCTGCCGGCGAGCACCTGGCCATGCATATTGGTGGGAATACCGCCCATCATGTAATGACAGGTCGGCACCACCGGGATCGGATCCTTGGCCGGATCCACGTTCGCGAACTTGATCGCAATTTCGCGAATGCCCGGCAGTCGCTTGTCGATCACGTCGGCACCGAGATGGTCGAGCTTGAGCAGGATGTAGTCGGCATCCTTGCCGGCGCCGCGGCCTTCCTTGATTTCGGTGGCCATCGCACGCGACACCACGTCGCGGCTCGCCAGGTCCTTCACCGTCGGCGCATAGCGCTCCATGAAACGTTCGCCGTTTTTGTTCAGCAGGAAACCGCCCTCGCCGCGCACACCCTCGGTGATCAACACGCCAGCACCGGCCACACCGGTCGGATGGAACTGCCAGAATTCCATGTCTTCGAGCGGAATGTTCGCGCGCGCCGCCATGCCGAGGCCGTCACCAGTATTGATAAAGGCATTGGTGCTGGCGGCGTAGATGCGGCCGGCACCGCCGGTGGCGAGCAGAGTCGCCTTGGCATGAAGAATGCAAACTTCTCCCGTTTCCATTTCCATCGCCACCACGCCGAGCACGTCACCGGCCTGGTTGCGGATCAGGTCGAGCGCCATCCACTCGACAAAGAACTGGGTTTTCGCACGCACGTTGCGCTGGTAGAGCGTGTGCAGCATCGCGTGGCCGGTGCGGTCGGCCGCAGCGCAGGCACGCTTGACCGCGCGCTCGCCGTAGTTGCTGGTATGACCGCCGAAGGGGCGCTGGTAGATTTTGCCGTTGTCGAGGCGGTCGAAGGGCATCCCGTAGTGCTCAAGCTCGATCACCGCCTCGTTCGCCTTGCGGCACATGAATTCGATCGCATCCTGGTCGCCGAGGTAGTCGGAGCCCTTGACCGTGTCATACATGTGCCAGTGCCAGTTGTCCGGCTCCTCGTTGCCGAGGGAGGCAGACACCCCGCCCTGCGCCGCGACGGTGTGCGAGCGTGTCGGAAAAACCTTGGACAGGACCGCCACCCGCAGGTTGGCTTCAGCGAGTTGCAACGCCGCGCGCAGGCCCGAACCGCCGGCGCCGACGACCACGGCATCAAATTGTCTGGTTGAAATTGCCATTGCTTAATTGCCCCACAGAATCTGGATCGCCCAGGCGCCGTAGGCGATCAGGGCGAGAATCACCACCACATAAAGCGTCAGCCGGATGCCGGCATCCTTGATGTAGTCCATGAAAATATTGCGCACGCCGATCCAGGCGTGAAACAGCAGCGCAACGAGGAAAACCACCGTTGCATAACGCATCAGATCGAGCTGCCATAGTGCCTTCCAGTGCCAGTAATCGAACTTGGGCAGCATTACCAGCGCCAGCAGCACCAGCAGCGTGTAGGCAATCATCACTACCGCAGTGGCTCGCTGCGCGATCCAGTCGCGCAAGCCGTAATGCGCCCCTACTACCTGACGGTTCACCATAATGCCACCCCCACAGCCAGCGTCAGTGCGATGCCTGCGACCAGCACGATCATGCTGGTCAGCCGCGCGGTCTCCAGCTCAACGCCGATGTGCAGGTCGAGGAACAGGTGACGGAAGCCAGCCAGCAGGTGGTGCAGATAGCCCCAGAGCAGGCCGAGCAGCACGATTTTCATCAGGGGATTGCCGGCCACAGACTGCAATGCGGCAAAAGACGCCTGCGACTCAAGGGTCGACTGGAACAGCCACAGCAGCAGCGGAAGCGCCAGGAACAGGATGGCGCCGCTGACGCGATGCATGATGGAAATGAGGGCCGGCATAGGCAGCCGGATCTGCATCAGGTTCAGATGCTTGGGGCGAGGTTTGGCAACTGTCGACGACACGCGCTCTCCTTGATTGCGGGTTTGTTTCAACTTGCCGGCCGGCTGGCAGATGTTCGGATACAGGTGCCGCAAATCCGTGTTTCCCAATCCGCCACAACGGCCGCGATGCTGCGCTGCACGCGCGGAACATCAGTTGAGAGTTTTTAGCACCAGTGAAATCGGGTTAAGGACTCAATTAAACGCATGAAATATTACCAGCTTTCACGAATTGACGGAACGCTGTGCAACGCCTTTCATCAGTAAAAACCGTTCATGTGAGACGCTCGCGTTGACGTGCGCGTCAAGCAACCCTGTCAGTGTTCCACATGCCGTCACACAATGCCGAAACATTCAACTTGGCAATTAAAATATGCTTGCCGCTTCGACTGCATTGTTGCGGTGAAGCGCGTTGAAACCGCTTTGTCGTGGACGCCGTGTTGACCGTAATTCCTGCGGTTGGCTATCATCCCCGTGCTATTCCGGTGCCGGCCGTGCAGCAGTCTGTGCATGCGAGAGCGCCGCGCCCCCTCTAAAAACCAAGGAAATTCAGGAGCTTCCATATGAAACAACCCATGCGCGTAGCGGTCACGGGCGCCGCTGGCCAAATTGGCTACAGCCTGCTGTTCCGCATTGCCAGCGGCGAAATGCTCGGCAAGGACCAACCGGTCATCCTCCAGTTGCTGGAGATTCCGGACGAACGCGCGCAGAAGGCGCTCAAAGGCGTCATGATGGAACTCGATGATTGCGCGTTCCCGCTACTGCACGGTATGGTCGCCGCATCGGATCCGATGATCGCCTTTGCCGATGCCGATGTGGCTCTGCTGGTCGGTGCCCGCCCACGCGGCCCCGGCATGGAGCGCAAGGACCTGCTCGAAGCCAACGGCAAAATATTCGCGCCTCAAGGCAAGGCCCTGTCCGAAGTTGCCAAGCGCAGCGTCAAGGTGCTGGTTGTGGGCAACCCTGCGAACACCAACTGCCTGATAGCAATGAACAACGCGCCAAACCTGAAGCCCGAGAACTTCTCGGCCATGATGCGTCTTGACCACAACCGCGCGCTGACCCAGGTCGCGCAGAAAATCGGCAAGCAGGTCACCGACATCAAGAAAATGGCGGTCTGGGGCAATCACTCCGCCACCCAGTATCCGGACATCTTCCACGCCACCTGCGGCGGCAAGAAAGTGTGGCCGATGATCCGCGACAAGGCCTGGCTGGAGAACGACTTCATTCCGACCATCCAGAAACGCGGCGCCGCGATCATCGACGCCCGCGGCCTGTCCTCGGCGGCCAGCGCAGCCAATGCCGCGATCGACCACGTCCGCGACTGGGTGCATGGCACCCGTATCGGCAACTGGGTCAGCATGGGCATCCCCTCGGATGGCAGCTATGGCATCCCCCAGGGCATGATTTACGGCTTTCCGGTGACCTGCAAGGACGGCCAGTACAGTATCGTCCAGGGCCTCAAGCAGAGCAGCTTCAGCGAGGCCCGCATGCAGGCCACGCTGAAGGAGCTGCAGGAAGAACGCGACTCCATCCGCGAACTGCTCGGCTGAGCGGAGCAAATCGCACCCGGAAAAACGGACCCTGCCCCGGCGCAGTGTCCGTTTTTTTTCGCGCCACCAAAGTGAACCGAAGGAATTCCAGATGAGCGACAGTCCCGCACCCACCGGCTTCAAGCCCAAAAAATCCGTGGCCCTGTCCGGCGTCCCTGCCGGCAGCACGGCACTGTGCACCGTCGGCCGCAGCGGCAACGACCTGCACTACCGCGGTTACGACATCATCGACATCGCCGAAACCTGCGAATTCGAGGAAATCGCCCATCTGCTGGTGCACGGAAAATTACCCAATGCCGCCGAATTGCGCGCTTACAAGACCAAACTGAAATCGCTGCGCGGCCTGCCCGCGGTGGTGCGCAAGGTACTCGAACAACTGCCGCCCGCTGCGCACCCGATGGACGTGATGCGCACCGGCTGCTCGGCCCTCGGCGCGGCCATGCCCGAGCGCGAAGACCACGGCATTCCGGGCGCACGTGACATCGCCGATCGCCTGATGGCCTGCTTCGGCTCGATGCTGCTCTACTGGCACCACTGGAGCCAGAACGGCCGCCGCATCGAGGTCGAGACCGATGATGACTCCATCGGCGGGCATTTCCTGCACCTGCTCCACGGCAAACCCGCCTCCGAGTCCTGGGTGCGCGCGATGCATACCTCGCTCAACCTCTATGCCGAGCACGAATACAACGCCTCGACCTTCACCTGCCGTGTCATTGCCGGCACCGGCTCCGACATCCATTCGGCGATCACCGGCGGCATCGGCGCCCTGCGCGGCCCCAAACACGGCGGCGCCAACGAAGTCGGCTTCGAGGTGATGAACCGTTACGAGACGCCGGAGGCTGCAGAGAACGACATCATCACCCGCATCGCCAACAAGGAAGTAGTGATCGGCTTCGGCCACCCGGTCTACACCATCGCCGATCCGCGCAACAAGATCATCAAGGAAGTCGCGCGCAAGCTGTCGAAGGAAGTCGGCGATCTGCGCATGTTTGACGTCGCCGAACGCATCGAGACGGTGATGATGCGCGAGAAGAAAATGTTCGCGAACCTCGACTGGTACTCGGCCGTGTCCTACCACCGCATGGGCGTGCCGACACCGATGTTCACGCCGCTGTTCATCATCTCGAGAACCAGCGGCTGGTCGGCGCATGTCATCGAGCAGCGCATCGACAACAAGATCATCCGCCCGACGGCGGTCTACACCGGGCCCGAAAACCGCAGTTTTGTGCCATTGAAGAACAGGAAGTAAGGGGTGAATAGTGAGCGGTGAGTAAAAACTCGCCAGTTCGAAGTTCCGCTTGCCGCTCACTGCTTACTGCTTACCGCTTACCATTTACCAACCACCATCAAGCCCCTAAACCTATGAGCACCCACATCTCCAACGTCCGCCCCAAACCCGACGCGGTCATCACCGACATCGCCGATTACGCCGCGAAGGCGAAGATCAGCAGCACCGAGGCCTACAACACCGCGCGCCTGTGCCTGATGGATACCCTCGGCTGCGGCTTCGAGGCGCTGTCCTACCCCGCCTGCACCAAGCTGATGGGGCCGGTGGTTCCGGGTGCAACAATGAGTAACGGCGCCAAGGTACCGGGCACCTCCTTCCAGCTCGATCCGGTGATGGCAGCTTTCAACATCGGCTGCATGATCCGCTGGCTCGACTTCAACGACACCTGGCTTGCCGCCGAATGGGGTCATCCCTCCGACAATCTCGGTGGCATTCTCGCCATGGCCGATTATCTGTCGCGCCAGGCCGTCGCCGCCGGCAAAAAGCCGCTGACCATGCGCGACGTGCTGACGGGCATGATCAAGGCTCACGAGATCCAGGGCGTGATTGCACTGGAGAACAGCTTCAACCGCGTCGGCCTTGACCACGTCGTGTTGGTGAAAGTTGCCTCCACCGCCGTGGTCTCGGCGATGCTGGGACTTTCTCGCGACGAGATCATCAACGCGGTGTCGAATGCATGGGTCGACGGCCAGTCGCTGCGCACCTACCGCCACGCGCCCAACACCGGCTCGCGCAAATCCTGGGCTGCCGGCGACGCCACCAGCCGCGCGGTGCGCCTTGCGCTGATGGCAGCCAAGGGCGAGATGGGTTACCCGTCGGTGCTCTCCGCCAAAGGCTGGGGTTTCTACGACGTGCTGTTCAAGGAAAAACCCTTCCATTTCACACGCAAGTACGGCTCCTACGTGATGGAAAATGTACTTTTCAAGATCTCCTTCCCGGCGGAATTCCATGCCCAGACCGCGGTCGAGTGCGCGGTCCAGTTGCACCCGCAGGTGAAGGACCGTCTGAACGAGATCAAGAAAGTGGTGATCACCACGCACGAGTCGGCGATCCGCATCATCGACAAGAAGGGCCCGCTCAACAACCCGGCCGACCGCGACCACTGCATCCAGTACATGGCCGCCATCGGCCTGATCAAGGGCAACCTGACCGCGGCCGACTACGAGGACGACGTCGCCCTTGACCCGCGCGTCGATGCACTGCGTGACAAAATGGAATGTGTCGAACACAAGCCCTGGAGCAAGGATTACCTCGATCCGCAGAAACGCTCGATCGCCAACGCCATCCAGGTCTACTTCAAGGACGGCAGCAAGACCGCCAATGTGGTCGTTGAATACCCCGTCGGCCATCGCCGCCGGCGCAAGGAAGGTATCCCGCTGCTCGAAGCCAAGTTCCGCACCAACCTCGCCCGCCGCTTCCCCGAAAAGCAGCGCGCCACCATCGAAGCCCTGTGCCGCGATCAGAAAAAACTGGAGGCGACCCCAGTGCACGAATTCGTTGATATGATGATCATATAATTCCCGAAAATTAAAGCAATCGATTGATTTTATTGATATTTTTATGAAATCCCTGAGCAAACTGTTACTGACCCTGCTGCTCGCCCTCGGCAGTGGCATGGTCAGCGCACAGAGCGTCGTCACCCGCGATGCAATGACGCACTTCTTCGACGCGAACATGGGTGACTTGCGCGCCGAATTGACAGACGCCAAGACCGCCGGCAAGAAGGGCATCATGCTGATGTACGAGCAGGAAGGATGCCCGGCCTGCATTTACATGAAGCAGAACGTGCTCAACCGCAGCGATGTGCAGGCGCTCTACCGGAAACTTTTCGTTAATTTCACGATTGATATTTTCGGCGCGGTGCCGCTGCAGGACTTCAAGGGCCGGGACCTCACCGAAAAAGCCTTTGCTGCGGAAAACAAGGTGCGCGCAACGCCAACATTCGTTTTCCACGATCTCACCGGCACCGAGATCGTCCGCATCGCCGGTGCCGTCCGCGATGTCGACGAGTTCAAGCTGCTCGCGGAATTCGTCGCCAGCGGCGCCCATAAGACCCGCAGCTTCGCCGAACACCGCAAGCTGCCGCGCAAGCCGACGCCCTGATTCCGCATCGCGAACGCCGTTCCGGTGGTCCGGAACGATTTATTTCGCACTCTGAAGCCTTATAATTTAGGGCTTTTCCGCACACTTTTCCGGTACCTACTTTTTCAAGGAGCATCCGCGTGGCCAACAATGCATTCAACTCGCTCAGGGAATTCAAGCTCAAGTCCGGCAAGACCGGCAAATACTATTCGCTGGCGGCACTGGAAGAAGCCGGCCTCGGCAAGGTCTCGCGCCTCCCGGTGAGCCTGCGCGTGGTGCTTGAGTCCGTATTGCGCAACTGCGACGGCGCGCGGATTTCAGAGGATCGCGTGCGCGAGCTCGCCGGCTGGCAACCGAACGCCGAACGCACCCAGGAAGTCCCCTTCGTGCTCGCGCGCATCATGCTGCAGGACATGGCGGGGTTCCCGGCACTGAACGACTTCGCCGCGATGCGCGCTGAAGCCAAGCGTCAGAACTTCGAACCGACCAAGATCGAGCCGCTGGTGCCCGTTGACCTTGTCGTCGATCACTCCATCGTCGTCGACGTCAGCAATTCGAAAGATGCGCTGCGTCAGAACATGGAAATCGAGTTCGAGCGCAACGGCGAGCGTTACACCTTCCTCAAATGGGCCAAGCAGGCCTTTTCCGGCATCCGCGTCGTGCCTCCCGGCAACGGCATCTGCCACCAGGTCAACCTCGAATATCTGTCACGCGGCGTCTGGGAAAAAGACGGCGTCTATTACCCCGACTCCACCGTCGGCACCGATTCGCATACCACGATGGTCAATGGCATCGGCATCCTCGCCTGGGGTGTGGGCGGCATCGAAGCCGAAGCCGGAATGCTCGGCCAGCCTTATTATTTCCTGACACCGGACGTCGTCGGCGTGCATATGACCGGCAAGCTGCGCGAAGGTGTCACCGCCACTGACCTTGTACTGACGGTGACCGAACTGCTGCGCAAAACCAAGGTGGTCGGCAAATTTGTCGAATATTTCGGAGAAGGCGCTTCGTCACTGTCCGCGACCGACCGCGCCACCGTCGCCAATATGTCTCCCGACTACGGTGCAACCTGCGGCTTCTTTGCCATCGACGAAACAGCCCTCGCGTACTACCGCATGACGGGCCGCGAGCAGCACTGCGACGCCATTGAGTCCTATCTCAAGGCGCAGGGCATGTTCGGCATTCCGAAAAAAGGCGAAATCGATTATTCGCAGGTCGTCGAACTCGACCTGTCCACCGTGCGCCCCAGCGTTTCCGGTCCGAAACAGCCGGAAGACCGCATCAACCTCGAAGGCATCAAGGACCGCTTCACCGAGCTGTTCTCGAAGCCGGTCGCGGAAAGCGGCTATAACAAACCCGCCGCTGACCTCGCCAAACGTTTCCCGGTCGCCAACCCGGCCATCGCTGACATCGGCCACGGTGATATCGGCATCGCCGCCATCACTTCCTGCACCAACACCTCCAACCCCTGGGTGCTGCTGGCTGCCGGTCTGCTGGCGAAGAAAGCAGTCGAGAAAGGCATGAAGCCGCATCCGCGCGTGAAAACCTCGCTGGCGCCCGGTTCCAAGGTTGTCACTGCCTACCTCAAGGACTCCGGCCTGCTGCCCTACCTGGAACAACTGGGCTTCTACGTTGTCGCCTACGGCTGCACCACCTGCATGGGCCTCGCCGGCCCGCTGGACAAAGACCTTGAAGAGTCGATCGTCAAAAACGACGTCATCTCCGCCGCAGTGCTCTCCGGCAACCGCAACTTCGAAGCCCGTGTGCACCAGAGCCTGAAGGCCAACTTCCTGATGAGCCCGCCGCTGGTGGTCGCCTTCGCGCTGGCCGGCACTGTCCTGAAAAACGTCGAAACCGATCCGCTCGGCAACGACAAAAACGGCAAACCGGTGTTCCTGAAGGATCTCTGGCCCACCGGCGCCGAAGTGGACGCCGTGATGAAGTTCGCGACCAACAGCGAAAACTTCAAACGCGAATACACCAATCTCGACGGCGCGAAAGACCTGTGGGACGCCATTCCGGAAGCCAAGGGCGCGCTGTTCCAGTGGGATCCGAAATCGACCTACATGCTCGAACCGCCGCTGTTCGAAGGCTTTAAAAAGGAACTGCCGAAGGTCAGCGATATCAAGGGAGGTCGAGCTCTCGGCATTTACGGCAACAAGCTGACCACCGACCACATCAGCCCGGTGGCGCCGATCCGCAAGGGCACGCTGGCCGGTGACTGGCTGGTTGCAGCGGGCAGCACGGATCTGTCGAGCTTCGGCTCACGCCGCACCAACCACGAAGTGATGGTACGCGGCGCCTTCGCCAATCCGCGCATCAAGAACCTGCTGGTGCCCGGCAGCGAAGGCAGTGTGACCATTCACCAGCCCAGCGGCGACAAGATGACGATTTTCGAAGCCTCCATGCGCTACCAGAAAGACAAGGTACCCCTGTTCGTCTTCGGCGGCGAAGAATACGGCACAGGCTCATCGCGTGACTGGGCGGCCAAGGGCACACAAATGCTCGGCATCAAGGTCGTTGTGGCCCGCGGCTACGAACGCATCCACCGCTCCAACCTGGTCGGCATGGGCGTATTGCCCTGTCAGTTCAAAGGCGCGGACAGCGTGCAGTCGTTGAACATTACCGGCGACGATACTTTCGACCTGATCGGTGTTGAAGGCGGCAATGTCAAACCCATGCAGGACGTGACGCTGGTCATCCATCGCAAGGACGGCAGCTCGCAAAATGTCACCGTCACGTTGCGTGTCGATTCGCCGATTGAAGTCGAATATTTAAAACATGGTGGAATTTTGCCGTTCGTGTTGCGCGAACTGATGGCCGCGTAAGCAAGAAGGCAGACTCAAGCCAAGAAATCCCCTCTCCCCGCATTGGCGGGGAGAGGGCCAGGGTGAGGGGCAACCACCGCAACTATAGAGACGGTGCTTCCCCTACCCTCACCCCAACCCTCTGCTACGCTTTAAGTGTGCCCTTATCCCGCACCTTAAGGCGAAAGAGGGAGCTTGATCGGGGGGGAAACGATTGAATAATGTCATTTTGTTATGTCTGAACGAACCCCGGAGCCCACCATGGCACAAGATACTTTTAAAACCCTGAAGGAATTCTCCCCTTCCCCCGGCAAAACCGCCAAATACCACAGCCTCGCTGCACTGGAAGCTGCGGGCCTCGGCAAAATCTCGCGCCTGCCGCGCTCCATCCGCGTGGTACTCGAAGCGCTGGTTCGCCACTGCGACGGCAAGCGCGTCAGTGAAGAGCATGTCAAGGCGCTGGCCGCCTGGCAGCCCAAGGGCGCGCGCACCATGGAAATTCCTTTCATTGTCGTGCGCATCGTGCTGCAGGACCTGATCGGTTTCGGCACGCTGAACGACCTGTCCGCAATGCGTGCAGCTGCGGAACGCCTCGGTGTGCCACCGGGCAACATCGAGCCGCTGGTGCCGGTCGACGTGGTTGTCGACCACTCGGTGGAAATTGACGTCTACAACAGGCCGGACGCAGTACAGATCAACCAGGAAATCGAATTCAAGCGTAACGCCGAGCGTTACCGCTTTGTTAAATGGGCGCAGGGTGCTTTCAAGACCGTGCGCGTGGTGCCGCCCGGCAACGGCATCATTCACCAAATCAACATGGAACACCTGTCGCGCGGCGTCTGGGAAAAGGACGGTGTGTGGTTTCCGGACACGGTGTTCGGCACTGATTCACATACCACCATGGTCAACGGCATCGGCATCGTGGCCTGGGGGGTGGGCGGGATTGAAGCCGAAGCAGGCATGCTCGGCCAGCCCAATGCCTTCCTGACGCCGGATGTGGTGGGCTGCCACATGACCGGCAAGCTGCGCGAAGGGGTCACCGCAACTGACCTCGCACTTACCGTCACCGAACTGATGCGCAAAGCCAAGGTCGTCGGCAAATTCGTCGAATTCTTCGGTCCAGGTGCGACTGCCCTGACCGCCGCCGACCGCTGCACGGTGGCCAACATGGCACCTGAATATGGCGCAACCATGGGTTATTTCCCGGTCGATGAAAAAACCGTCGATTATTTCCGTACTACCGGCCGCGAGCCGGAACTGGTTTCCGCGATCGAGGCCTACTACAAGGCCCAAGGCATGTTCGGCATGCCAAAAAAAGGCGATATCGACTACACCGAACTCATTGAACTTGATCTCGACAGCATCGTGCCCAGCCTGTCCGGACCGAAACGCCCGCAGGATCGCGTCAACCTGCCCGACCTCGGCCGCGGCTTCGATGCGCTTTTTTCCGCACCTACCGAAAAAAACGGTTACGCCCGCCCTGCTGACGACCTCAACCGCCGCGTTCCCTCGGGCCATCCGGAGTTCGATGTCGGCCATGGAGACGTGCTGATTGCCTCCATTACCTCCTGCACCAACACCTCCAACCCGGCACTGCTGCTCGCCGCCGGCCTGCTGGCAAAACGCGCCAACGAACGCGGCCTCAAGGTCCACCCGCGCATCAAGACCTCGCTGGCACCCGGCTCCAAAGTAGTCACCGCGTACCTGCGCGACGCCGGCCTCCTGCCGCATCTCGAACAACTCGGCTTTGGCGTGGTCGCCTATGGCTGCACCACCTGCATGGGCGCCGCCGGCCCGCTGGATGCAAAGATCGAAGAAGCCGTGGTGTCGCAGGATCTGGTGACCTGCGCCGTGCTTTCCGGCAACCGCAATTTCGAAGCCCGCGTCCACGCCAACCTGCGCGCAAATTACCTCGCCAGCCCGGCGCTGGTAGTGGCTTACGCGCTCGCTGGAACCGTGCGCACCGATCTGACCAAGGATCCGCTGGGCAAAGATAGCGACGGCAAGCCGGTGTTCCTGAAGGACCTGTGGCCCACCGATGCCGAAGTTGCAGCGCTGCTCAAATTCGCCGCCAATGCCGAACACTTCCGCCGCGAATACGGCGATCTGTCGGGCAACAAAAAACTGTGGGATGCCATCCCCACCATCAAGGGCGCGGTGTATGAGTGGGATGAAAAATCCACCTTCATCAAGGAACCGCCGTTTTTCGACGGTGTCACCCGCACTCCGGGCAAGGTCGGCGACATTCAGGGCGCGCGCGCGCTGGCCATCCTCGGCGACTCGATCACCACCGACCACATCAGCCCGTCGACCAAGATCAAGCCGGGCACCCCGGCCGGGAAATGGCTCGAGCCCTACGGCACACCGCCGTCGGAATGGGGCCACTTCGGCGTGCGCCGCTGCAACCATGAACTGATGGTGCGCGGTACCTTCGCCAACGTGCGCCTGCGCAATGCGGTTGCGCCCGGCACCGAAGGACCGATCACCAAGGTGCAGCCTACCGGCGAACAGATGACCATTTTCGAAGCTTCGGAAATCTACCGCGCCAAAAACACGCCGCTGGTGATCTTCGGTGGCGACGACTACGGCATGGGCTCCTCGCGTGACTGGGCAGCCAAAGGCGTGCAACTGCTCGGCGTCCGGGCTGTCATCGTCAAAAGCTTCGAACGTATCCACCGCGCAAACCTGATTGGCATGGGCGTGCTGCCGCTGCAGTTCAAGCCGGGGGAAAGCGTGCAGTCACTGAAAATCGACGGCACCGAAACCTTCACTATTGAGGGTATCAACGGAGGCAACGTAAAACCGCTGCAGGACGTGACCATGGTGATGACCCGCGCCGACGGCAGCACCCAGCGCGTGACGCTGACGCTGCGCATCGACACCGGTATTGAGGTCGATTACCTGAAACATGGCGGCATTCTTCCCTACGTCTTACGCGAGTTGCTCGCAGCAGCCTGATTACTGCATTACGTCATAAAAAAACCGGGATGCCCAGCATCCCGGTTTTTTTCACGCCTGCAATCGCCAAGCCAGGTAGAGAAACACGATGGGCCGGCTGACCAACGATCACCTGGACACCATCGACGGCCGGCGCGACCGTCTGCATGGCCAGATCCAGAAATCCTTTGGCATTGTCATGCAGGTGCAGGACCGGGAGAAGCGCAGCGAACACCCGTTCGATGAAGCGTCGCGTCGCATCATCCGCAATGCCGCCATGCAGATCAGCCGTTGGGCGCTCGGGAACAATCTGGCCATCGCAAAGGTTCTTGGAAGCTGCCGTACATGACGGGGTTTGTATGTGTGTCCGCGAACAGACTTTCCTCGCGCAGCCCCCCATATTGGCGGATGCGGCCCTGTGGGCCGCGTTTAACCCAAAGAGGCAGTCCACATGAAATATTTGACAATATCCATCGTATTACTTGCAGTGCTAGGCTTGGCCGCGTGTACCGGACCTGCTGGACCGCAAGGCGACCGCGGATACACTGGCAGCACCGGCAATACGGGCAACACTGGTTACACCGGTGCCAAGGGCGCTACCGGCAGTACCGGTAATACCGGCAACACCGGCTATACCGGTGCCACCGGCGCAACTGGCGAGACTGGCACTCAAGGCGATACCGGATATACCGGTGCCACTGGCAGTACTGGCGCAACTGGCGCCAGAGGCACTACCGGCAGCAGTGGCGGCAGCACCGTGATCGTGAATCCGCGATAACCCTGTGTCGTTGTGACGCAAGTCAGGAAGCCTGCCTTGCGTGAAACGGGCCACTGTGCAGTGGCCCGTTTTTATTTCCTAGTGCCGTGGATCGAACATCTGCGCTTCGATATCCGCCAACAGATCCACCGGTTTCTGCCGGCCGGCATATTTTCCGGCATGTGCAGCGCCGGCAGTAGCGACGGCGATTTGTGCTGACACCTCGCGTATGCGAGGCAGCGCCGGATACAGGCTGCCCTGCGCCAGATCGGATTCCGTGACCAGGTGCGCCAGCGTATGCGCCGCCTTCATGAACATGTCATCGGTAATCATTTTGGCCTTGCTGGCAATCGCACCGAGACCGATGCCCGGAAAAATATACGAGTTGTTACCCTGCCGCGGCACAAAGGTTTGCCCGTTGATCTGCACCGGATCAAACGGACTGCCACAGGCAAACAGGGCACGGCCGCCGGTCCAGCGATAGGCTTCCTCAGCGGTACATTCTGCCTGTGAAGTAGGGTTCGACAATGCAAATACGATGGGCCGCTCGTTAAGCTTGGCCATCTCCTCCAGCACTTCGCGGGTGAAGGTGCCGCCGACTGCGGCGACGCCGATAATCGCCGTCGGCTTCAGCGTTCGGATTGCAGTCAGAAAATCGGTGACCGGTTGATGGTCATGGGCATAGGTCAGCTTGTGGTGGGCCAGCTTCTGCCGGCTTTTCACCACCAACCCCTGCGAATCGACCAGCCAGCAGGTAAGCAGCGCTTCATCGCGCGACATACCCTGCGCGACCATCGCCGACACCACCAGGTCGGCAATGCCGGTGGCCGCCTCGCCCGCGCCGAGGAATAGCACGCGCTGGTCAGTCAACTTCGCCCCGGTCACCCGCAGTGCCGAAAAAATTCCGGCCAGGGCCACTGCTGCCGTGCCCTGGATGTCGTCATTGAAACTGCTCACGCGGTCGCGATAGTTTTCGAGCAGCCGGAATGCGTTGTGGTTGGCAAAATCCTCCCACTGGATGACAACTCCCGGAAAAACTTCCTGCGCAGCGTTGACGAACTCCTCGATGAAGGCGTCGTATTCGGCCCCAGTCACCCGTTTCTGGCGCAGCCCCACATAGAATGGATCATTGCGCACGGCGTCGTTGTTGCAACCGACGTCCAGCGTCACCGGCAGGCACTGCGTCGGATGGATGCCGGCGCAGGCGGTGTACAGCGACAGCTTGCCCACGGGAATGCCCATGCCATGGGCACCGAGGTCGCCGAGCCCGAGGATGCGCTCGCCATCGGTAACCACGATGATGCCGGCCTGGTAAGGCCAGTTGCGAAGCACATTGGCGATGTTGCCGCGATCCTTGATGCTGACGAACATGCCCCGGGGACGCTGGAAAACCTGTCCGAACTTCTGGCAGGCGAGGCCGACAATAGGCGTGTAGACAATCGGCTGCATCTCGTCGATATGATCTACAAGTATTTGAAAAAACAGATCCTCGTTCCGGTCGTGCAGCGCATTCAAGGCAACAAATTTGTCCAGCGGATCGGTCAGCTTGCGGAAGGTCACCAAAAAACGCTCGGCCTGCTCCGCCTGCGTATGCACGTGGGGAGGGAGCAGCCCCCGCAGCCCCAGCGCGTCACGCTCGGCTTCCGTAAATGCTGTGCCCCGATTCAGAACCGGATCACGCAGCACATCGACTCCACGCGGCGTCCTCTCGGTGCCACTTGTCCCTGCCTTGCCCATTTATTACTCCTGTCGGTTTGGGCGTGCATCCCTGGGATGCACGATCTGCGGGCTCATGGGCCCGCCAATTGGAATTTTCCTGATGAAGCGGCTTCCCGCCTTCAATGTGGACTACATTCTACGATTTCATGCCGTGATCGGCCAGTACACAACGGGACTCACGTCCATGAAAAAGCTTTCCCTAGGCAAACGGCTGCAGCGATAGCACAAAGCTGGACGTCGAGCCCTGTCGAGGTTCCGACTCAAAGCCGATCCCACCGTTCATGCACTCGACCAGTGCTGCCCGAACCCGATCACAGCTAGCAGGCGTGGCCCACCTTCGGCGGGGGTTTATAAATATATTTTTGAATTTTTTCGATTGACAGCTAAGCATCACGTGGCAGACATCAGCTCGCATGCTTGGCACGTGCGTGCCCGCTCAGCCCCTCGAGTCTGAGGGTAGGCACATCTCCCGCGCACTGAATGCGGTGCATCACGCGTCGATAGCCGCCGTCAAAAGGATCGCGGTGGTGCATCACGCAGCGGTTGTCCCAGATCAGGAGGTCGCCAGGCTGCCACTCGTGGTGCCAGGTAAAACGGTCCTGGGTGGCGTGTGTCCACAACGCATCAAGCAGTTCTTCGGATTCAGCAACGGAGAGCCCATTGATGTAGGCGTTGGGTCGCCGGCCGAGGTACAGCGCGTTGCAGCCGGTCTCCGGATGGGTGCGGATGATGGGATGGCTCGGGCCCGGTGCATCACGCACGTCGCTGACCGGCTTGAAACCCTCGCGCAGATCGCCCGCGCTGTTGTAGGTCATGTCGTGTTTCAGCGTGCGCCCCTCAATGCGCTTGCGCAGCTCTGGCTCCAGGGTTTCCAGGGCCAGGTACATATTGGCGAATCCGGTATTGCCGCCTTGCGGCGGGACTTCCAATGAATACAGCGCACTGTACGACAGGGGGCGATCGCGATAGGAATTGTCGGAATGCCAGACCACTTCCGCGTCGCGCAGCACCCCGATGGCCTCGCCGTTCTCGGTGACATTGGATACCACGATGATTTCCGGATGGGTGCGCGCCCGTTCCTTGCCGGTTTTTGCCAGCGGCGCGAAGTCGAGTTCACCCAGCCGTTTGCCGAAACCGATCAGTTCCGGATCACTCAGCACCTGGCCGCGGATGCGAATCACCAGGTGGTCCAGCAACGCCCGATAGACCGCAGCAAATGCCGGCTCATCCAGTTTTCGCAGATCGCCACAGGACACTTCCGCCCCCAGTGCCGGCGCCAGCGGCCTGACTGTCACTCCATCCTTGCCTTGCATTACCGCGGATTCAGCCTTGCCCATCATTTGTCCTCTATTTCAGGTTGACCTTGTTGACGATGCGGCCGATGTCTTCGACCTCGCACGCGCAGACATCACCATGTTTCAGGAACACCGGCGGCGTGCGCGAGAAACCGACACCGAAGGGCGTGCCCGTCGGGATCAGGTCGCCCGGCATCAGCGTGGTGCCCTGCGAGGCATAGGCGATGATCTGATTGATGTTAAAAATGAGGTTCCTCGTGTTCGACTTCTGCATCTCCTTGCCGTTGAGCAGGGTGCGCACCTCGAGGTCATGCGGATCGTCGATCTCGTCACGGGTGACGATGTACGGCCCCCAGGGGCAGAAGGTGTCCAGCGACTTGCCGCGGTCCCACTGCTTGGCATTGGCGAACTGCAAGTCACGCGCGGAGACGTCGTTGACCACGCTGTAACCGCAGACGTAGTCGAGCGCGTCCCTCTCCGGAATGTTGCGGCCGCGGCGGCCGATCACCACGGCGAGTTCAACCTCGTAATCGACTTCCCGGGTCACGCTCTCCGGCCAGTGCAGTTCGTCGTAGGGTCCGGTGATCGAGTTCGGAAATTTGCTGAACAACACCGGCTCGGTGGGCACCGGCAGGTTCGCCTCTTTGCAATGATCAATGTAGTTGAGGCCAACGGCGATGATCTTTGATGGAGTCAACAGCGGCGCCGTCAGGCGCACTTCATCAAGGTCAAAGGTGCGGCGTGTCGGGCTGTCGATGGCTTCACGCACGCGCTCCAGCATCGTATCGCCGCCGCGCACGATCTGCAGCAGGTCGCCATCTTCACCCACCGGCAGGCCGGCGGCCTTGAGGTCGACTACGGTTCCGTCGTCGAGCACCCCGGGACGGATTTCATCATGCGCAATAAAAGTCAATAACTTCAATTACTTATCTCACTATATCAAGGACGGAACACCGACGCTCAACGCTGTGCAGCATGTTCCGGGAATTGCAAGGCGGACAGTGTACCGCGGGCCACATCCGCGGGCACTTCTTCATTGGGAAAATTCAACTCGACCTTGTTGCCCACCGGGTCGCGCATGAACATCTGGAAACCGGCGCCAGGCACGTTCTGCTCATCGAACTTGATGCCGAGCTTCAGCAGGCGCTCGCGGAACTGCGGCACGCCGTTGACAGCGTAGGCCGTGTGGTCGTAGCTGCTGCGCTTTTCATCCAGCCCCGGCCAATCCGGCTTGAAGCGCACAACGACATGGATCAGTGGATGGTCGCCGCAGTACAGCCACAGGCCCTTATTCGGAAAATCCGGGCGCGGCCCTACGGTCAGGCCCAGCCCCTCACAATAAAATTTCTCGATCGCCAGCAAATCGCTGTCACGGCAGCCGATGTTGATGTGATGGATTCCGCGGGTTTTCATGATGTGTATCCCTCCTTGGTGGCGTTTCACGATCCGGACGCGTGGTGTGCATGGCTGTACTTTGACACAGCCGACTGCAGCTTGCCAGCCAATAGGGGTTCATGTTCTGCTTCGCAGCCATGACCTATCTGATCGTTTGCTCAGTTGCCGCACTTGCCGCGCTGCTGACGTTTTTTTCCGGCTTCGGCCTCGGCACCCTGCTGCTTCCGGCCTTCGCGCTTTTCTTCACGATCGAAAAGGCGGTTGCACTGACCGCCATCGTCCATTTCCTGAATGGCATATTCAAGCTCGCACTGGTGCACCGGCACATCAACACCAGCGTCGCGTTGCGTTTCGGCCTCCCCGCCGCCCTCGGTGCACTCGCGGGCGCCTGGCTGCTGGTGCGCATGGCCGAAAGCGAGATTCGCATCCGCTATAGCCTGTTCGGCAACGAGGTCGAGATCACGCCGGCACAACTGATCATCGGCGTACTGCTGCTGTTGTTCGCCGCCTCTGAGCTGCGGCCCGCCGCGCGCAAGATGAACTTCGAGCCCCGCCACCAGATTCCCGGCGGCCTGCTCTGCGGCTTCTTCGGCGGCCTCGCCGGCCTGCAGGGCGCGCTGCGCTCAGCCTTCCTGATGAAAGCCGGCCTCGACAAGGCCGGTTATGTCGCCACCGGCGCGGCGGTGGCCTTTTTCATCGACCTGTCGCGACTGACGATGTACGCGAGCCTGATCGCGAGGCATCATGCCGAATTCGACTATGTGCTGCTCGGCGCCGCGGTGCTTGCTGCGCTGGCCGGCTCAGTAGTCGGCAACCGCTTCCTGCACAAGGCAACGATGCCCGGCATTCAGAAGCTGGTCGCAGTACTGTTGTTTGCCGTAGCACTGGGACTGATCACCGGACTGCTTTGAGCCATTCCAATGAGGAAACATCATGCCCCCCGTCACCTTCCGCCTCGGCGGCTATCAAAAGCCCGCCTCGATCCACACCCGCGCCTGCCTGCGTTTCGGTGAGGTGCTGCAACGCGAAGCTGGCGATGCAGTGCGCTTCGAGTTCGTGCCTGACGTGTTATCGCTGGGCCATAAATCCGGGGAATTGCCACTCATGGTCGAGCGCGGCGAACTGTCGGCCTGCTACATCTCGTCGCTGCGGTTTTCGAAATGGGTGCCCGAGCTGGCGCTGTTCGATCTGCCCTTCCTGTTCCCCGGCCGCGCCGCAGCCTACAAGGTGCTCGACGGCCGCCTCGGGTTATCGCTGAAAGACAAGGTCGCCGCGCAGTCACCCTTCCGCCTGCTGGCATACTGGGACAACGGCTTCCGCCATTTCAGCAACAAGCTGCGCCCCATCCGCAAACCCGCCGACTGCAAGGGCATCCGCATCCGCATCCAGATGAGCGAGCTGCAGGCCGAGTCCCTGCGCCTGCTCGGCATGGAACCCATCCTCGAAGACATCAAGATTTTCGTCGAACAGATCGGTGGTGACCGCTTCGACGCGCAGGACAATCCGCTGACCAACATCGTCAACTTCAACATCCACAAGCACCACCGCTACATCACGCTCTCCGGCCATGTCTATGGCGTCGCCTGCCTGATGGCCAACCGCTCGCAGTACGAATCCTGGCCGGCGGCGGTGCAACGCGCGGCGGCGATCGCGGCGACCGAAGCCACGGCCTACCAGCGCCAACTCGCAGCTGCAGAGGATGAAGAAATGCTGATACGGCTGGACCCGGCACAGAATGAGGTGGTGCAACTGACAGCGGAGGAACACCGTGCGTTCGCAGAAGCGGTCATGCCGGTGACAGAGAAATACCGCAAGGATTACAGCGACAGTTTTTTTGCGCTGCTCGACTGACGCACAAGCGTCTCGCCGCTGCAAAGCATGTCGTCCAGCAGCTCGTGGGACAGTGATTCGAGGTTCAGTTGCACGGTAAATTCCATCTTGGGCCCAAGGTAGCCCTCAAAAAAATCTCGATGTGCAAGCAGCGACAATTCATCTCCGCGTGTGTAATAACCGCGCACCCAATTCAGCAACAACGAGAGGCGCTCATCCTGCGCTTGCGGCGTATCGTACTTGTGCGCCTCCCAGGGTCGCTGGCGGCAATTGGCCAGGCACCGCTCCTCGCCTGGATTCAGGAAAATCAGTTTTGGCGTGAATAGCAGTGCTTCACCGATTAAACTCGAATAACAGCCCTCGACAATCCATCGCCCGCGATCCCGGCAAAACGCCGCAACCGCCTGTCGCGACTCCACTTCAGCCCGACGCACGGCTTCAGTGCCCTGCGCCCAAGCCACGGTGTCGAGATCAAGAACCTCGGCACCGATCTGGAGCGCCAGCCAGCGCGCAAGCGTTGACTTTCCCGAACCCGAATTACCAAGAATGACAAAGCTCGTCACTCGGCCTGTGGCGACCATAACTAATTGATTTTATTTAATATTTATTGATCTGGGTCCAACTGCTTCAGTTGCAGCTATTGCGGCAGGGACATGGCCTTGGCACGAGCGACCGGATACAACACGGCGAACTCAGCTTTTACGCCTCGCCAGCAGCTTTACACCGGCTGGGCGTGCCCGCTGGTACCAGTCAAGGATCCGGTTCCCCGTCCAGAACACCACGCCCTTCTCATCACGCAGCCGGCGAAACACGTTCTCGAAATACTTGATCCGATGCGGCACGCCGGAGATATAGGGGTGAACGGCAATCGCCATCACCTTGACCCGCTCCGCACCTTCTTCATACAGCCGCTCGAACTGGTCCATGCAGCGCGACTCGAACTCGGCCGCGCTGTGGTGCTGCACCATCATCATCGCGATGTCATTCAGTTCCACCGAGTACGGCATCGCTACGACCTTGCCGTGCCGGGTCTGGATGTCACAGGGCTCATCGTCGACTACCCAGTCGGCGATGTATTTGATTCCCGCCCCAGCGAGGTAGTCCGGCGTAAACAGGGTTTCGGTGAGCCCCGGCGCCAGCCAGCCCACTGGCGCCTTGCCGGTGAAGGCCTTGATCTGTTTCACGGTGCGCCGGATCATCGCGCGTTGGTCCTTCTCGACGTGTGTCGGCTGCTGATCCCAGGAATGCCCGACGAACTCCCATCCCGATTTCAGCGATTCCTCGGCGATGCGCGCGTAGTCCGTGCAGATGCGGCCGTTGGTGAACAGAGACGCCTTGATGTCGAGTTCGTCCAGCGCCTGCTTGATGCGCCAGAAGCCGACGCGGTTGCCGTATTCATGCCAGGCCCAGTGGGCGAAATCCGGCAAGCGCGTGACATGCGTCGGCGGCGGCAGCACCTGGCGCGGCATCGGCCGGCCGATGTCCCAGACTTCGACGTTGACCACCGGCCACACGATCAGGCGCACCCCCGCGGGCGGCTTCAGCGGCGGACGATCGATGATGGGCACATAGGGCAGGCGTTTCGACGGAATCATACGGGGCTCCGGTTCAGGATATGGATGCTGCGGACATGCGCAGCGATTATAACGACGCTTCGGCGTTGAGCCTGATGAAGGCTTGCTCTACCATCCCCATTCCCTGACCGAACCCCAACTGAAAAGAAAACGCCATGGACCTGCCTTGCCTGCCCCCGATCGCCAACACCCGTCAGCCGAAAATCCCTTCACCTGCCGGCGCCTGTGACACACATTTCCACATCTTCGGACCAGTGGCGAAGTTCCCCTTCGCCGAGAAGCGTTCATACACGCCCGACGATGCCCCTTTGGAAAATTTACTGAAGCTGCTCGACACGCTGGGCATGGCCCGTGGCGTGGTCGTACAGGCTCATCCCTACGGCACCGACAACAGTGTCGTGCTCGACGCACTCAAGCGCGAGCCGAAGCGCCTGCGCGCCGCCGCCATCGTCAAGCCCGACACCGGCCGCGAGGAACTGAAGCGAATGGCCGACCTCGGCGTGCGCGCACTGCGCTTCCATCACATGCCGCACGGCGTCGGTTTCAGCCCGCTGGGCATGCAGTCCTTCGAGAAACTTTCACCGATCATGGCTGAACTCGGCCTGCACGCCCAGTTCATGATGGACGCGAACGCGCTCGACAGCGCGATGCCGTTTTTCAAGGACTGGAAACTGCCGATCGTGCTCGACCACATGGGCAACGTTGACGGCACCAAGGGTCCTGACCAGCCCGGCGTGCGGCAGATGTGCCGGCTGCTGGCTGAAGGCCGCATCTGGGTGAAACTGTCGGGCACCTACCGCGTGTCGACCCAGTATCCGGATTACCCGGACGCTAATGCGATCCACGAAGCGCTGGTCAATGCCAATCCCGAGCAAGTAGTCTGGGGCACCGACTGGCCGCATCCGCGGCTGGAAAAGGACATGCCCGAGGATGGGCACCTGCTCGACCTCTTCAATGCCTGGACGCCGGATGCGGAATTGCGCAAAAAGATCCTCGTCGACAATCCGGCAAGGCTCTACTGCTTCAAGTGATGATTGGCACGGCTATCGCCGCGTCAGACCACGGTACCGAAAAGTATGCCCACGACTGCGGTAAGCGCCATCGCCAGTGCTCCCCAGAAAGTCACGCGCACCGCTCCGAGAACGGGACTGGCACCGCCCACTTTCGCAGCCAGCCCGCCCAAGACCGCCAGAAACGCCAGGGAGGTGCCTGATACCAGCAGGATCAGCCCAGGCCCCGGAACCAGCACAGCCGCCAGCAGTGGCATCGCGGCTCCGACCGCAAAACTCGCGGCTGAAGCGAAAGCGGCCTGTACCGGCCTTGCACTGAGGGTTGCGGTGATACCCAGCTCGTCGCGTGCATGCGCCCCCAGTGCGTCATGGACCATCAACTGCTCGGCCACCTGCTTGGCCAGCGCCGGTTCCAGGCCCCGGCTGATGTAGATTGCCGTCAGTTCCCGGTGTTCGCCCGGGCTGTCGGTCTCCAATTCCCTGCGCTCAAGATCAAGCGCTGCCTTCTCCGAATCCGCCTGCGAGCAGACTGAGACGTATTCGCCGGCAGCCATCGACATGGCACCGGCAACCAAACCGGCAATTCCGGCGACCATGATGTTGTCATGCGTAGCACCGGCTGCGGCAACCCCCAAAATGAGACTTGCCGTTGACACGATGCCGTCATTGGCGCCAAGGACGGCTGCGCGCAACCAGCCGATGTGGTCGATGCGATGACGTTCCTTGTGACGTGCCGTCATGTCGCGAAGGACTGGCCTGTGATCACGGCTTGGCCTTGACCAGTTCCAGCTCCGTCAGGAACCCCCTCAGCTCCGCATACTCCGCGTCCATGTATTTCCGGGTTTCGGCTGCAGCCTTGTACTCGTTGTCCCAGTTGTTGTCGGCGAGTTCCTTCTTCCAGCTGTCGGTCTCGGACAACTGCTTCAGGGCGTTATCCCAGAAGGCGATCTGTGCCGGCGTCATGCCGGGCGGACCGATCAGGCCGCGCCAGTTGGAAACAACGGCATTGGCGCCCTGCTCCTTCCAGGTCGGCACACTGGCATAGAGCCCCGTAAGGCGCTGCGGTGCAGCGACGGCGATGACGCGAATGGTACCGGCCTCAAGGTGCCTGCGCATCAGGCCGACCGAACCCGGCACGGCGTCGACATGACCGCCGAGCAGCGCGGTGACTGCCTGGCCGCCTGATTGGAACACGGGCGTGCGGGTCTTGCGCAGATCGATGCCGGCATACTTCAGCGCCATGGCAATGCCCTGATGGTTGGGATTGCCGAGGCTGGTGGCGACGCCGAAACTCAGCGAACCGGGATCCTTCTTCATGCGGTCGAGCAACTCGCGCCCACTCTTGATCGGCGAGTCAGCCTTTACCGCCACGGTAATGTACTCATCGAACAGGATCGCCAGCGGCGTCAGGTCGCTGTAGGTGACTTGCGCACGCCCGGAGATGTGATTGGTCAGCAGGCTTTTCGAGGCGATCGACACGAAATGGCCGTTGGCCGCATGGCTTTGCAGGTAGCCATAAGCAATCGCGCCGCCGCCGCCGGGCTTGTTGACCACAGTGATCGAGGTCGGCACCGTCTTGCGGTCCTGGAGAATCCTCTGGATCAGCCTTCCGGTCGAATCCTGTCCGCTGCCGGGTGCGGTGTTGATGACGATTTCGACGTTGCGGTCCGGTAGCCAACTCTGAGCATGGGCCGCCGCACCAGCAACAACAAAGGTGGCACATACGGCCGTGAGCAAAACGGTATTCAGGAAAGGCATAAGTTTGATTCGCATGACCGCATCCTCCTCAGGATTCATGAAGTCCAGGTTTGCCGTTTTCAACGGTAAAACTCTTGCGCGTGCTGATCTGCCCGTCGCGGCTGGTGATCCTGTCGACCACCAGGTAATCCGCCCGCCATTGCCCCGGGGTCACCACGTTGCGCACGTAACCGCGTTGCGCGTTGTAGAACCTGACATGCGGGTTGTGCTGCAGCGCCGCCTGATGGCGCTTGCTCGTATCAAAACCATCGCCGTTGGACGAAATCGAGGTGGTAATGAATTCGATCCCCAGCGTTGGGGATCGGACATCAGCGAAGTCCTTTTTGAGTTCGGCTGCCATGTTGACATGCACGTCGCCGGTCAGTACCACGAGGTTGGACAGCTTCGCAGCCTCGACAGCGGAAAACAGCCGGTCGCGGGTTGCCACGTAGCCGTCCCACTTGTCCATGTTGACTTCAAGCACCTCCGGATCGGGATTGCGGTCAAAACGCCTCACCGGCACTTGCTGCGCGATCGCGTTCCAGCGTGTTTCACGATTGCGGAAACCCTCGTGCAGCCAGCGTTCCTGTGCCTGACCGAGCAGGCTGCGCCGGACATCAAGCGCTTCGCTGCATTCAACCGCCGTACCACCTCCACAAGCCTGGACAGAGCGGTACTGCCGGGTATCGAGCACATCCATGCCCAGCAGGCTGCCGACCTGGAAGCGTCGATAGGCCTGGATATCCGGACCGGAGGGTCGCTGGGCACGCCGCAGCGGCAAATGTTCATACCAGGCCTGGAAAGCCGCCGCGCGGCGCGCCATCGCCTGCGCGCGCGGCAGCTTGTCGACCTTGAGTCCGGCCCAGTCATTGCGCACTTCGTGGTCATCGAAGCTCATCACGAACGGCGTCGAGGCATGCGCCGCCTGCAGGTCGGGATCGAGCTGGTAGATGCTGTAGCGGTTGCGGTAGTCCCCCAGCGTGACACACTCACCGGGGTCGCCGGGCATCTCGCGAGTCAGCACCTTCCTGTTCTGTCGGGCGTGCGCGGCGCTGCGTTCGTAAATGTAATCGCCGTAATGAAACACGAAGTCGAGGTGTTCTCTGGCAAGATGGCCATAAGCCGTGTAATAGCCGTCCTCGTATCGCTGACAACCGGCCACGGCAAAGCGCAGTTGCGAAACCGCGCTGCCCGCAGCAGGCAGCGTGCGCGCACGCCCCGTGGCACTGGCTTCGCCACCCGCGGAAAAGCGGTAGAAATAATCACGCGCGGGCTCAAGCCCCTCGATCTCGACATGCACGGCATGCCCGGCATCCGGGCCAGCTGTGAACGTGCCTTTGCGGACCACCTTGCCCATGCGCTCATCGGCGGCCACAGCCCACGTCACTTCGACGCTGCGCTCGCCGATTCCGCCGCCCGGCTCCAGCGGCTTCGGTGCGAGTTTGGTCCAGATCACAAACCCGTCCGGCCACGGATCACCGGAAGCCACACCCAGCGCAAACGGGTTCGAATTAAAACGCGGATTGGCCCAGACCGGGAAATTCAGCGCCCCGGCGGTCGCAATCAATGCACCGCCGCCCAGCTGGCGCAAGAAATCACGACGCGTCGGGTTCAACGGCATGTCAGGTCAGCCCGTCCGCGCATCGGAGACCGGTGCGGATGGATCGTGTCACAGCACAACTCACCATCACCTCCCGTGGCAACCATGGCAACTTGATGCCGATCAACCCCGATGCGACGCAGCGGCAAACCAAGGATGCTCCTGATAGTAGCCCTTTTCGAAACCCTCGATCTTCATAGCATACTGCTGTGTCCTGGCAATATCGTCCAGTCCCTCCAGCAGGCAACGCTTGCGCACTTCGTGGATCTCGAACTTGTGCACCTTGCCTTCGATGTCGGTCACCGTCTGTGCAGCGAGGTCAACGCTGACCGTCGCGCCCGGCCGGTCCTGCAACTGGCGGCGAATCGCCGCGCACTCCTCTTCCGGCAGCGTCAATGCGAGCAGGCCGTTCTTGGCGCAATTGGCGGCGAAGATGTCACCAAAGCTCGGTGCGATCACGCAGCGGATGCCGAATTCGTACAAGGCATACACCGCTGTTTCGCGCGAAGAACCACAACCGAAGTTGCGGTCGGCAACGATGATCCCCGATTGGTCGTACGGCGCAGCGTTGAGCATGAACTCGGTCGGTGTGCCGTCGGGACGAAAACGCGAGTCGTAGAACAGTATCTCGCGGTATTTCGGTCCTCGCGGCACCTTGTTGAAGCGCGTCGGGCACAGCTGGTTGGTGTCGATGTTCGCCTCGTGCATCGGCACGGCAATCGCGGTCAATGTGGTAAAAGCTTGCATGACTTTATAACCTATTGATTATATTGATAAATTTACTTGGTCAGCTCACGCACATCAGTGAGATGCCCTCTGATCGCAGCAGCAGCGGCCATTGCCGGACTGACGAGATGGGTGCGGCCACCCGGCCCCTGGCGATTGCGGAAGTTGCGGTTGGAGGTCGAAGCGCAGCGTTCACCCGGCTGCAGGTAATCGCCGTTGATCGCAGTGCACATCGAGCAGCCGGGATCGCGCCATTCGAAACCGGCATCAGTGAACACGCGGTCGAGGCCCTCGGCTTCAGCCTGACGTTTGACCGCCATCGAACCGGGCACCACCCAAGTCGTCACTTTCGCCTTGCCGTGTTTCGCCACTTCAGCGGCAGCGCGCAGGTCCTCGATGCGGGCATTGGTGCAAGAGCCGATAAACACGCGGTCGAGCTTTATATCCTGCAGTGCCATCCCGGGACGCAGCGCCATGTATTCCAACGCGGTTTCGTACTCGGCACGCTTCCTGACATCCTTGATGCCCGCAGGATCGGGGACAACACCGGTGATCGGCAGCGCGTGTTCAGGCGTGATGCCCCAGGTTGCCGTAGGCGCGATCTGCGCGGCATCCAGAGTCACTGCCTTGTCGAAGTGCGCGTCGTCGTCGCTGGCCAGGGCGCGCCAGCCGTCCAAAGCCTGTTCCCATGTCTTTCCCTTCGGTGCATAGGGGCGGCCTTCAACCCAGGCATAGGTCTTGTCATCAGGCGCGATCAGGCCGACGCGGCCACCGGCCTCGATCGACATGTTGCAGACGGTCATGCGGCCTTCCATGCTCAGGGCGCGGATGGCAGGGCCGGCGTATTCGATGGCATGGCCGGTAGCGCCATCGACGCCGATCTGCGCGATCAGCGCAAGGATCAGGTCCTTCGCGCTGACGCCAAAGCCGAGTTCGCCGTCGACGATCACGCGCAGCGCCTTGGGCTTCCTTTGCCATAGCGTCTGGGTCGCCATCACGTGCGCGAATTCGGATGCGCCAACGCCGTAGGCAAGGCAGCCGAAGGCGCCGTGGGTTGAGGTATGTGAATCGTTACCGATCACAAACAACCCCGGCTGGATGATGCCCTGCTCCGGCGGCACGACGTGCATGATGCCCTGGTGCTCGTGCGCCATACCGAACAGCGTGACACCATACTTGTGCGCAAGATTCTGCAGGTCGATCACCATGTTGCGGATACCGATGTCGGGGATGCCATCGGTTCCCTTGGCACGGCCGGTGGTCGGCACGTAATGGTCAGTGAAGGCGAAAATCTGCTGCGGCTTCCTCACCTTGCGCCCGGATTTCTCCAGCGCCGTGAAAGCGTGCAGCGTATTCTCCTGCGCCAGCGCGACATCGACGTACATCAGCGACTCACCTTCTTCGGTGAGGATATGGTGCGAATTCCAGAGTTTCTCGATGATCGATTGCGGGGTGTTGCTGGTCATGATGCGGTGCTTCCTTGAAAATCAAGTTCAAAACTTCTAGCCACAGAGGGCACAGAGAACACAGAGAATTGCGAAAAACAGGGCATTTCTCTTTCGTGTTCTGGTTCGGTTTACTCTGTGTCCTCTGTGATCTCTGTGGCTCGCTTTTCGCCTTACGCCTTACTTCAACACTTCCCGAACATCCGCAAAGTGCCCCTTGAGCGCCGCCGCCGCAGCCATCGCCGGGCTGACGAGGTGGGTGCGTCCGCCTGGCCCCTGGCGGTTACGGAAGTTGCGGTTGGAAGTCGAAGCACAACGTTCACCGGGCTTCAACTGGTCGCCGTTGATAGCGGTGCACAGGGAGCAACCGGGATCGCGCCACTCGAAACCGGCGGCGGACAAAATTTTGTCCAGTCCCTCAGCCTCGGCCTGGCGCTTGACGGCCTTCGAACCCGGCACGACCCAGGCCGGCACGACGGCTTTGCCGCGTTTCGCAACTTCGGCAGCAGCGCGGATGTCCTCAATGCGGCTGTTGGTGCAGGAACCGATGAACACGCGGTCGATACGGATGTCCTGCAGGGCCATGCCCGCTTGAAGCCCCATGTAGTCCAGCGCCATGGTCCAGTCGCTGCGGCGGCGCTCGTCCGGGGCATTCTTCGGATCGGGCACGCAGTTGCCGACGGCACTGGCCATTTCCGGATTGACACCCCAGGTCACCATCGGCTCGATCTGCGCGGCATCAAGTTGCACTTCGCGTTCGAATTTCGCACCGACATCGCTGGGCAACGATTTCCACAGAGTCATCGCGGCATCCCATTCCGCGCCGGCCGTTGGCGCCCAGGGCCGGCCGTCCATGTAGGCATAAGTGGTGTCGTCGGGCGCGATCATGCCGCAACGCGCCCCAGCCTCGATCGACATGTTGCAGACCGTCATGCGCCCTTCCATGCTCATGCGCTGGAAGGTAGTGCCGGCGTATTCGATGGCATGGCCGACACCGCCCGCAGCGCCGATGTTCGCGATCACGGCAAGGATGATGTCCTTGGGCGCAACGCCGAAGCCGAGCTCGCCATTGACCCGGATACGCAGCGTTTTCGGCTTGCGCTGCCAGGTGGCCTGCGTTGCCATGACATGGGTCATGTCGGAGGCACCGATGCCAAAGGCAATGCTGCCGAAAGCACCATGGGTGGAAGTGTGCGAATCTGCGCCGCAGATCAGCATCCCCGGCTGGGTGATGCCCTGCTCCGGTGGCACGATGTGCAGGATGCCCTGCGCGGGATCGTCAAAGCCAAACAGGCGAATGCCGTGCAGCTTGGTGTTTTCGTGCTGGGCAATCACCATGTTGCGGATTTCATCGACAGCAATGCCGGCGATACCCTTGTCGCGCCCGGTGGTCGGCACATAGTGGTCGGCAAATGCAAAAACCTGCTGTGGCCGCGCGACCTTCTGGCTGCGCCGCTTCAGTGCGGCGAAGGCGTGGGAAGAACCCTCGTGGATCAGCGCGCGATCGACATAGAGCAGGATTTCACCTTCCTCCTCGGCCACCACGTGGGCATCCCATATCTTGTCGAACATCGTGCGGGGGTTCATGGCGCACTTTGCTTGATCATGCCGAGCTCGCCGAGGATGGCACGATAGTTGGCATATTCCGAATCGAACAACTCGCGAGTCTGCGAGCTGTTCAGGTAGTTGGCTTCCCAGGTGTTCTGCTCCAGCGCCTGCTTCCATAGATCTGAAGTCACTGCCTTCGCCAGCACGCCGTCCCACCAGGCAATCTGCGCTGCGGTCATGCCCTTCGGACCAATGACGCCACGCCAGGTATCCATTACCGCCTTGTAGCCTTGTTCGGTCCACGTCGGCGTGTCGGCATAGGGACCGCCGATACGCTTGGGCGCCAGAATACCGATGACCCTGATCTGCCCGGCTTGCACCATGCGCACCACCGATGACGGCGTGCCGGTATGGGCGTCGATATGGCCGCCCAGCAGCGCAGTCACGGCGTCGCCGCCCGAACCGAGCACAACAGCCTTCAGCTTGCGTGAATCGATGCCGCCCGCCTTTGCCACCAGCACAAAGGAAAGGTGATTGACGCTGCCCAGCGTGGTCGGTGTCGACACCGCCAGTGACTGTGGATCCTTGCGCAGGCGATCGATGAAATCCTGCCCGCGCTTTAACGGCGAATCGGCGCGCACTGCGACCACAGTGTATTCGCTGAACAGGTTGGCGATTGGCGTTACCTCGCGGTATTTGACCGTGCCCCGCCCGTTGAGGTCGTTGGCTATAAGGTTGGGCGAGTTGATCGCGACGACATGGCCGTCTCCGGCGTTCTGGTTAAGGTAAAACAGAGATAGCGCGCCGCCGGCTCCGGGCTTGTTGGTGACATTGACCGGAACCGGCGAAAGCTTTTCTTCCTGGATGATTTTTTGCAACAGCCGTGCCGATCGGTCAATGCCGCCACCAGGCGTAGTCGGCACAACGATTTCAATGGGTTTTTCCGGCCGCCAGACTTGGGCCTGCGCGGGCAGCGTCGCCGTCAGAAAAATAGCTGCAATACTCAGCATGGGCATCACTCGTCTCAGCGCCATCGCCGCACCTACTACCGCATTAAATTTCATCATTGTTTGACCAGCCCCAGGTCGGTCAGAATGCCCTTGAAATCCTTGTATTCGCGATCGAGATAGCTTTTCGCCTTGCTGCTGTTGAGATAATTGTCTCCCCAGAAGTTCTTCGCAAGATCCTGCTTCCAGGCATCCGATTGGGTCATGGCAGCAAAAGTGGCATCCCAGAAGGCCATCTGCGCCGGCGTCATGCCCTTCGGACCCACCATGCCGCGCCAGGTGTCAAAACTCGCGTCTACGCCGAGGTCGCGCCAGGTCGGCACCGACGCCAAATCTTCGCCCAGCCGCCGTGGCGCGGAAATCGCCAGCGCCCGCAGCTTGCCGGCCTTGATATGCGGCAGCAGATTGGCCACCGGCGCCGGCACGACGTCGACATGGCCGCCCAGCAGTGAGCTGGTGACTTCACCACCCGACTTGAAAACCACCATCTTCAGGCGCTTGGTGTCGCCTCCAGCCTTGCCAATCACCTGCCCCACAACCATGTGGCTGGTGCCCCCGATCGCGGTGACGCCGAAACTCAGCGACTGCGGATCCTGCTTCAGCCGGGCCACCAGGTCGCGACCGTCCTTGATTGGCGAATCGGCACGCACCGCGAACAGGATGTACTCGCTGAACAGTTGTGCCAGTGGCGTCACATCGGTGTAAGTCAGGTTGCTTGAACCGGTGATGTGATTAGTCAGCAGTGGAACGGTGCTGACGGACACGAAATGGCCGTCGGCCGCATGCTGGTTCAGGTAAATCATGCCCAGTCGGCCGCCGGCACCGGGCTTGTTGACCACAACGCTCTTGTCGACCAGCTTGAGATTCTGCAACAAGGCCTGCACCGCACGCCCGGTCTTGTCGGTACCGCCGCCGGGGCCCGAGGGCACTATCACTTCGACGTTGCGCTCGGGCTTCCAGTCCTGCGCCCAAGCCGGCATCGCCGTCAGCAGTCCTACAACCATACCTGCGCCAAAAATTCTTTTCATTCAAACACCTTTCATAAACTGCGGGGCTTGCACCCCGCAATAGATTGATTACCAGCCCGTGATCAGATCGGCACTGGGCTTGGCATCGCCGCGTTCGACGCGACGCACCAGATCGTTCATTTTCACGTGCAGAGGCGCCGGCACGCCGATGAACTGACCGCGTTCGGCAACGTAACCGTTGATGAAGTCGGTTTCGGTGCGACGCCCCTTGAACATGTCCTGGGCCATCGAGGGCCGCTGCTCGTCGGAGCGCTTCTTCGCGCCTTCACGCAGGATTTCCTCGATGCCGGCGAGCGCATCCTTGTTGCCCTCGCCCGCCAGCGCCAGCATCTCCGGCTCCATGCCGAGCATCCGCTCCAGCGAATAGCCCAGCGCCTGGCCGACACGCACTGCCTGCGAACCGAGGCGGATCGACACCCAGCGCGGCCCATCGGCAGCATCGCGCTGGTTCCCTGACAGTCCAGTGGCTGCGGACAGGCCGTTGCGCATCGAGTTGATGACCAGTTTCGACCAGCGCTCACCCCACAGGTTGGTGGTGACCTTGGCGCTGTCTGCAGAGCGCAGCAACTCGGCAATTTCCTCCGCCCGCGGCGTGATGCGCCCATGCGGCTCGCCGACACGGAATACCGTGTGCCGGTCACCGCCCAGCGGCACCGTGCGCTTGATGCGCCCCGGCGCATACAGTTCAGCAGCCACCAGGCTGGCAATGCTGCCCAGTGTCTTGCCCCAGCCAACGATGGCGGCAATGCGCTCTTCGTTGATGCAGTTCTGCAGCGACACGCAGAAGCCGTCGGGCGCAAGGTAGGGTTTGATCAGGTGCGTGGCCCACTCGGTGTCGTAGGACTTCACACAGATGAAAGCGATGTCCACCGGACGCTCCTTGCAGAAGCGCTGCACCTCGGTGATGTGGATGGCCTTGACCTTTATCGTGTGTTCTTCCTGCGGCGTCATGCCCGACAGGTGCAGGCCCTTCTCGCGCATGGTCTCGACATGCTCGGGCCAGGGATCGATCAGCGTGACGTCATGTCCGGCACGGGTCATGTGTCCACCGGCAATGCCACCGATGGCGCCGGCGCCGACTACTACGATACGTTTACCCAAAACGAAATCCTCCAGAGACTAATTCGGAATCAAAAGCAGCCACAGAGTTCACAAAGAAAACAAAAGCCACTGCATATAAATTATAAGTTATTGTTTTTATTGCTATTTTCTCGCGATCCCTGGGGCCAGGGATTAACTTACAACTTCGCGATGATCGCGTCGGTGAATTGCCGGGTGCCGGCCGTTCCGCCGAGGTCGCGGGTGACGTGTTTTTTCTCGGCCAGCACCGCGGTCAGTGCGGCATCGATGCGGTTGGCGGCATCGTTTTCGCCGATGTGGCGCAGCATCAGCACACCGGAGAGGATCACCGCCATCGGGTTGGCAATGTCCTTGCCGGCAATGTCCGGCGCCGATCCATGCACCGCCTCGAACATCGCACATTTTTCTCCGACATTGGCGCCGGGTGCGACACCCAGCCCCCCGACCAGTCCCGCAGCAAGGTCGGAAACAATGTCACCGAACAGGTTCGCCAGCAGCAAACCATCGAAGGTTTCAGGCTTGATCACCAGTTCCATGCACAGTGCATCGATGACACGTGCGTCACAGACGATGCCGGGATAGTCCTTCGCCACATCCTGTCCCGCGCTGAGGAACAGGCCGTCGGTCATCTTCAGCACATTGGCCTTGTGGCCGATGGTCATCTTTTTGCGGCCGGTCCTCTTCAGGTACTCGAAGCCGTACCGCGCGGTGCGTGTGGTGGCGCCGCGGGTGATGCGCTTGATCGCTTCGGCAGTGTCGTCATCGACCATGCGTTCATTGCCAACGTAGAGATCCTCGCTGTTCTCGCGGAAGATCACCAGGTCGACATTGTCATAACGCGAGGCTACACCGGGATAATTCTTCACCGGACGCACGTTGACATAAAGACCCAGTTCCTTGCGCAGCGCGATGGCAATGCTCGGGTAGTCAGCGCGCCACTCCTTGCCGCCGCGCATGCGCTCGATGTAAATGCGGTAGTTGCCGCCGAAAGGCGTCTGGGTTGGGCCTTTGAGCGCAAGCCCGCTGCGCTCGATAGATTCCAGGACACTAGCGGGCAACGGCGTGCCGAGTTCCTTCTCCGCACGCATGCCGACCAGCACTTCTTCGAACTCCACATTCGCACCAGCCGCCTTGATGATGGCGCAGGCCGAGCCCACGACTTCCGGGCCGATACCATCGCCCGGTACTACGGTTACCTTTTTCAAATCTGACTCTCCGAAACATCGTTGAAAAACGGGTCAACTTTCGTCGCCCTTGCTACCCATGGCCCTCAGGCGTGGAATGATGAATGGTAGCATCACAGAAATCAGCGACATCACCAACAGTGTCACGGTAATCGCACTGCCGTAGAAGATCTTCAGTTCACCGCCGGAAATCGTCATCGCTTGGCGGAAGGACTGCTCCATCATACCGCCGAGAACCAGCGACAGCACCAGCGGCGCGACCGGGATGTCCACCTTGTCGAAGATATAGCCGATGACGCCAAAGAGCAGGATCAGCCAGAGATCGACGACGCTGCCGTTGATGGCATAAGCGCCAATCGCGGAAATCGCGACGATCATCGGATAGAGAATGCCTTGCGGAATATAGAGCAACCGCACGAACAGGCCGATCAGCGGCAGGTTGAGGACCACCAGCATCACGTTGCCGATGTACATGCTGTTGATCAGCCCCCACACCAGGTCGGGCCGGGTCTGGAACAGCATCGGTCCCGGCTGCACGCCATACATGATGAAAGCACCTAGCATCACCGCGGTGGCACCGCCTCCAGGAATGCCCAGGGTCAACAACGGAACCAGTGCACCGGCGGTATCGGAATTGTTGGCCGATTCCGGACCCGCCACACCCTCGATCGCGCCGTGCCCGAACTCCTCTGGATGCTTGGACAGCCGTTTTTCAGTGGTGTACGACATGATCGCGGCAATTGTGCCGCCAGCACCCGGAAGCACGCCGATGACGAAACCAATGATTCCGCCACGCCAGATCGGTCCGATCGAGCGCCTCCATTCCTCGCGGGTCAGCCACAGCTTGCCCTTGATTTTCATCGCCTCGGCCGAGGTCCCACGATAAATACCCTCCAGACCGCGGAGCACCTCCGCCATCGCGAACAGGCCAACCACCACCACTACGAAGCCGACACCGTCCTGGAACTCCGGGATACCCATCGTGTAACGAGCCTGGCCGCTTTGCAGGTCGATGCCGATCGTGGCAATCATCAGGCCGAGGATCGTCGCGATAATGCCCTTGGCCGGCGACTTGCCAGTCAGTGTCGACACCGCAGTCATCGCGAACAGCATCAGCGTGAAGTATTCGGCAGGTCCGAACTTCAGGGCCATTGAGGTCAGCGGCACCGCGAACAGGGTCAGACCGATGACGCCAATGGTGCCGGCAATGAAGGAACCGATCGCGGACACCGCCAGCGCGGCGCCGGCGCGGCCCTTCTTCGCCATCTCGTAACCGTCGATCGAAGTCATCACTGAGGCCGCCTCGCCCGGCGTGCGGATCAGGATCGCCGTGGTTGAGCCGCCGTACTTGGCGCCGTAATAAATCCCGGCCATCATGATCAGCGCCGAGGTCGGATTCATGCCGTAGGTGATCGGGATCAGCAGCGCGATGCCGGCTGAGGGGCCGATACCCGGCAGCACGCCGATAATAGTACCCATGAATACGCCGAGGAAGGTATACCAAAGGTTGATCGGCTGCGTTGCAACGACGAAGCCGTGCAGAATATGGGTCAGGGTTTCCATGCGCGCCTCAGAACGGGATGATGCCGCGGGCGAGGTTCACGCCGAGCAGCTTGGTAAAGGCGAAATAGCTGATTGCGACGAACAGCACGCAGCTCAGGCTGTTCATCAGATGGCGACCTCGGTTGAAATACCCGGTCAGCACCAGCAGGTAAATCAGCGTCGCCAGCATGTAACCCAGGGGTTCAAACAACACAATGTAAAGGGCGGTCCATGCCACAACGCCCAACACTACCCAATCATGAGGCTCCCACTTAAACCCGCCAGAATCATCGCCATCGGTCACAGCTTTTTTGCGGTTGTTCAAGATTTCAGCCAGCAGCATAGCCGCAGCGATCAGTAGGCCCACGCCCAGCATCCGCGGGAAAGCCTTCGGCCCCAGCGGGTCCCCCAGTTCGAGGCTGGGTATCTGTGCTGTTCCCCAGAAATACACGCCCGCGAGCAGCAGCGCGCAGACAAAAATAATTCGGTCCGTCATCGTTCTATCCCCTTGAAGACTGCGGCCTGTTCAACACCCGGATGTATCCCGATTTGTGTGTGCAGCGTGGATACTGCTGTTATTTGCGGGTGGAGATGTTAACCGAGATGCGGTGGCATGTAATTGACCCATACGCACCGATGGCCGCATAGTGGAACTCATCATAAGGCCGGTGCTGACTCGTCCTGCGTCGTGCTTTCCTATGGTTAAAACAGTAAGAAAGGAGTCGCAGACATGTTCTCCACGCGCTCAACCGACGCTCCGTCCCATTTTATGGACAACTATTCATGGGGAACTTGCCCCAAATCCGGCGCCTGTAAAACCCTTGGGAAAGAAAAATCGGCGCCGGCAATATTTCAGTTGACCAAAAATCGGACCCATTCAAGAATGCGCAGCGGGCAGCACTCCCCTAATAATTTCAACGCCATGTTTTTATTGAATAATCCAGGATGAACTCAGACATCGTCACTTCATTGCAGTCACTTTTAGGTGCTCAGGGCGTATTGACTGCCGCTCAGGACCTCGAGCCCTATGTTGTCGACTGGCGCGGCGTCTACCGCGGCTCTGCGCTTGCCGTCGCGCGCCCCGCAAACACGGAGCAGGTCGCGGCTGTCGTCCGGCTTTGCTACGAAACCGGAACGCCGCTGGTTCCCCAGGGCGGAAATACGGGGATGTGCGGCGCATCCGTTCCACAAGCCACCGGCAAGGAAGTCGTCCTCTCGCTGGCGCGGATGAACAGGATTCTAGACGTTGATCCGCTTAACAACACCTTGACCGCGGAAGCAGGCTGCGTCCTTGCCAGCATTCAGCAGGCTGCAACCGATGCCGACCGGCTGTTTCCACTCAGTCTGGGCGCCGAGGGCAGCTGCCAGATCGGCGGCAACCTGTCGACCAACGCCGGCGGCGTCAACGTGCTGCGTTACGGCAACACCCGCGAACTGGTGCTGGGTCTCGAGGTGGTGCTGCCTGACGGCCGCATCTGGAACGGTCTGCGCGGGCTGCGCAAGGACAACACCGGCTACGACCTCAAGCACCTGTTCATTGGCGCCGAGGGCACACTGGGCATCATCACCGCAGCGACACTTAAGCTGTTTCCCCGCCACGCCGCCAACGCCACCGCCTGGATGGCGGTGCGCGATCCAGAAGCCGCGCTACAACTGTTCGCACTGATGCGCCGGCACTGCAACGACCGTATCACTGCTTTCGAGCTGATCTCGCATCACAGCCTCGAACTGGTATGGCGCCACATTCCTGGTACCCGCGACCCTCTCGCGGCGCCCTACCCCTGGATCGTGCTGACCGAACTGGGCGATGCCGGCGACGAGGCCGCATTGCGCGCCGACCTCGAGCACGCGCTGGAATCAGCCTTCGAGAAAGACCTGGTGGTCGACGCCGTGATCGCGGAGAGCCGCAGCCAGGCGCAAGCGCTGTGGCATATGCGTGAATCGATCCCGGAAGGCGCCCGCCAGGAACCGGTGATGGTCTATCGCCACGACATCGCAGTGGCTGTGGGCCGTATCCCGGAGTTTATCCGCGAGGCGCAGGCCGCGCTGGAGGCCAAATTCCCCGACGTGCGCCTGATCTGTTTCGGACACCTCGGCGACGGCAACCTGCATTACAACGCTTATATTCCGTCACGACTGCGCACGGATGCTGCAGCGCGCGATGCGCACGACATCACCGAAACGGTATACGACATCGTGCAGCGCTACGGCGGCAGCTTTAGCGCTGAGCATGGCATCGGGCTTTCCAAGGTGACCGAACTCGCGCGTTACAAGAGCGCAGTGGAACTCGATCTGATGCGGACGATCAAGAAAGCGCTGGACCCTCAGGGCCTGTTCAACCGGGGCAAGCTGTTCTGAACACTGCCGGGCTCAGACTGCAGCGATAAAAAGCCCAATTACGCAGAACACACCGCCGGCCCACATCAGGGAACGCAGCGTCGGCCGGTCGTACAGATAGGCCAGCGTGTAGAGGACACGGAACACGACGAACGCCACCGCCAGCACATCCACCCGATGCTGCTCCGCGCCGGCAAGGTGTGCGATGATCACCGCCGCAGCGAACAGCGGAAATGCCTCGAATGCGTTGAGTTGCGCCCAGTAGGCACGCTGCTGGCGTGGCTGCAAGCGGTCGACAGCGGCGCGCGGTGCGGCATTGTCATAGTCGCGCCTCAATTTCGACGCAACCGTCGGCCAGTATGGCAGCAGCCCGGCGACCAGGATCATCCAGTAGGCAGTGGTCATGAAATGCGGAACCAATTTGCGGGCTCAGCGGCCCAAGGAAGCATTATGAGTGAAAAAACCGACAAAACCGAAGCCGAGTGGAAAACCCGGCTGACCCCTCAGCAATTCGAGGTCACGCGCCGCAAAGGCACCGAGCGGGCATTCACCGGTGAATACTGGGACAACCATGAAGAAGGTGTTTACCGCTGTGTTTGTTGTGGCGTCGAACTCTTCCATTCCTCGGAAAAATTCGATTCCGGGACCGGCTGGCCAAGCTTCTGGCAGCCGGCGGTACCGGAGCATGTTGCAACCGAGGCCGACCATGGTTTCTTCACGACCCGTACGGAGGTGCTGTGCAGCCGCTGTGACGCGCACCTCGGCCATGTCTTCGAAGACGGCCCGCCACCGACTGGCCTGCGCTACTGCATCAACTCTGCATCGCTCAAGTTCGATAAGAAGTGAACCGCGCGGCGCGACGCGCCCTTGACCGGGCGGCTCAGGGACTGTTCCCGGCTTTCGAGCAAGCAGGGCCTTTCGCCGGACAGGAGGCAACGCCGCCGCTGCTCGTTGACGCCCTCGGGCAATGCTTCGAAATCTGCCAGCAGGCGGATGCCGCTGAAGCCGCACTCCCTGAGGAGGACGTCAACGAGTTGGGCTCGCACGCACTGGAATGCCTGTCTGACCTCGGCCTTTGGGCCTACCAGCTGAAGCTCGATGATACTCGCGCCGACCTTGAAGACCTGGCGCTTGACGTCGCACAGTGGGTCACCCGGCATGGCGGCCGGATTTCCGTTCTCGAACCTGTGGTCAATTCCCTGGCCCGGCAAGCCAATGCGACCCGAGATCCGGCTGTCCTGTCTGATCTCTTCGAACGAGCACTTGCCGTGATCAGTCATGTCGCACCGGGCCTCTCCGGTGAGCCCGGACAGCAAGAGCCCTGGCGGACGCTGCATTTCAACGGCGCGATCATTGCTACCCGGATCGGTGTGCTGGAACGGATGAATGCTGCCTTTGACCTGCTCGAGGGAAACCTGCCCGAATACTGCGCCGCCTTTTACCAGGAGGGCCTGCGCGAAACGTTAAAAGACAGTTACAGCGCCGATGTCCGTGAAACGATGCGCGCACGTCTCGCCAAATGGACTACCCGGGACTAAGGGAGGATAATATTCGGCCATGAAATTCCTCTTCGACATTTTCCCGGTTATCCTTTTTTTCGCGGCATTCAAGTTCTACGACATCTACGTGGCGACCGCGGTCGCGATCGCCGCTACGGCGCTGCAGATCGGCTGGGTATGGATAAGGCACCGCAAGGTCGACAACATGCAATGGATCAGCCTCGGCCTGATCGTGGTCTTCGGAGGCGCCACCTTGCTCCTGCGGGATGAAACCTTCATCAAATGGAAGCCGTCAGTATTCTACTGGCTGTTCGCGGCGGTGCTACTGATTGCCGAATACGGATTCCGAAAAAATTTGATCCGTTCGATGATGGGAAAGCAGGTCAGCGCCGCAGATTCGATATGGCAACAGCTGCTGCTGGGATGGGTTGGATTTTTCGTGGTGATGGGAATACTGAATCTCTATGTCGCCTACGAATTCTCGACCGACATCTGGGTCAACTTCAAGCTCTTCGGCGGAATCGGCCTGATGATCATTTTCGTGATCGCCCAGGCCGTGCTGCTGGCACCGCACATCAAGGAAAACGAAGCCGAATGAAGGAGTCTGCATGAGACTGCATGTTGCGAAAAGAACTCCCTGATGGACATTGCGTCGATACGCGAAATGCTGGCCCCTCTCGCGCCCGAATCCCTGGAAATCCTCGATGAGTCGGGAGAGCACATTGGCCATGAGGGTGCCCGTGACGGCGGCGGGCACTATCAGGTGATCATCGTGTCAGGGGCCTTTTCCGGCAAGCCTGCAGTGACCAGGCACCGCATGATCTATTCCGCGCTCAGCCCGCTGATGCACAAGGACATTCACGCACTGGCCATCAAGGCCTACGCACCCGACGAAATCTGACTTACCCACAGGAGCAGCCATGCAGAAAACCACCGCAGTACATGTGATGATCGCCGTTGCCACGGCACTCGCCGCGCCGGCGGCCGTCGCCCAGGTTGCCAAGGTCAACGGCGTTACCATCCCGCAGGCGCGGGCTGATGCACTGCTGCGCGATGTCACCGCCCAGGGCCGTCAGGACACACCGGAACTGCGCAAAATGATCAAGGAGCGCCTGATCGACAGCGAGATCATGACGCAGGAAGCCGTGCGCCTAGGTATCAACAAGAATCCGGAAGTCAGCGGCCAACTCGAACTGGCCCGCCAGCAGGTTCTGGTCACCGCCTTCGTCAACGAAATGGCTCGCCGCAACCCCGCCACGGAAGACGCGATGAAGAAGGCGCACGAGCGCTTCAAGGACAGCCCGGCTGCGAACGAATTCCGGTCGCGGCATATTCTGGTTGCATCGGAAGCGGAGGCGAATGCCATTATCAAACAAATCAAGGATGGCGCAGATTTCGCCAAACTCGCATCTGAAAAATCGCGGGACGAAGGAACGAAGGCAAAAGGCGGCGAACTGGACTGGGCGGTTCCTGCGACTTATGTGCGTCCTTTTGCCGAAGCGCTAGCCAGACTCAAGAAAGGCGGAATGACCGAAGCACCAGTGCAAACCAACTTCGGTTGGCATGTCATCCGTCTGGAAGATATTCGTCCCGTTCCCTATGAAACACTTAAGCAACAACTGCAGCAGGTAGTGCAGCAGGAAAATGTGCAAAAAGCAGTTGCAGATCTGCGCGCCAAGGCAAAAGTGGAATAGTTTCGGCGGGAAACGGCGGTGACCTGCCCCCAAGAATTAGCTACAGGCCGATGTAGAGTCCGGGGTTAAATTACCTGAATTTCGTTGTGCGGCAAACTCGGCCGGGGTTAGATAGCCAAG
>JAUXYA010000025.1 GCA_030684405.1 Burkholderiales bacterium
GCACACCAACTGCAGTACGGAACCCGATTTCCAGCAGCCTGCGACAACTTTCGAAAAATTCGGAAAAACTGGGGGAAATGAGCAAAATTGGCATCAGCCTGGTGGATGGTCTTGGCGCTCAACGTGTATGTAACGCGATGGTCTGAAAATGCGGATATCTCTCCTGTCGTCTGACGAGAAACACCCCATTCGCCCCAGATTGGAAAAGTGGGTGGAACGACATGCTATCGACCATGACATAGAACTGGTTACCCGAGCCGCCGAACTTTCGGGCGGAGATATGCTGTTTCTCGTATCGTGCAGCGAAATCGTGGATGCGGAAATACGGTCCCGTTACAAACACAGCCTTGTTTTGCACGGCAGCGACCTGCCCGAGGGAAGAGGCTGGTCCCCGGTGGTCTGGCAGGTGCTTGAGGGGCGAACGACTATTACCGTCACGCTGCTGGAAGCGGCAGATCAGGTTGACTCCGGAGACATCTGGGCCAAAACAACCTTCGAACTAGCCGGAAACGAGCTTGCCGATGAGATCAATAAAAAACTTTTTGATGCGGAACTGAGGTTGATGGATTATGCCCTCAGCAACATCGGGCTTATCAAGCCTTGCGCACAGGATGCCGCACGCGAGAGTCATTACCGCAAACGAAGCCCGGAGGACAGCCGGCTCAATCCGGAACTTTCCCTTGCTGAACAGTTTGAATTGATGCGTGTTGCTGATCCGGAACGCTTTCCGTGCTATTTCGACCATCGGGGATACAGGTACATTCTGCACCTGAAAAAGGCCGGGCAGAAAGGGGATTAATCTTGAAACAACCCGCCATAAAAATTGGCAACAAGATTCTTGGCGACTCGTGCGCGCCTCTTGTTGTTGCCGAGATGTCCGGCAATCACAATCAGTCGCTTGATCGCGCACTCTCGATTGTCGAAGCCGCCGCTGCAGCTGGAGCACATGCCTTAAAAATCCAGACCTACACTGCCGATACCATGACACTGCAAATGGCAGGAGGCGGATTTTCGATCGAAGACCCCTCCAGCCTCTGGAGCGGGCGTTCGCTTTACGACCTTTACAAAGAAGCCCATACCCCTTGGGAATGGCACAAACCGATCTTCGAGCGCAGTCGAGAATTGGGAATGATCGGCTTCAGCAGCCCGTTCGATGAAACAGCCGTTGATTTTCTCGAGTCACACAACGTGCCGTGCTACAAGATTGCGTCTTTTGAAATTTTGGATATTCCTCTTATCAGAAGATGCGCTGCGACCAAAAAACCGCTGATCATCTCTACAGGGATGGCCACCGAAGAGGAAATTGATGACGCTGTGACGGCTGCTCGTAATTCCGGTTGCACAGAGCTCGTGCTCCTTAAATGCACCAGCACGTATCCGGCCACACCCGAAAACACAAACATCCTCACCATTCCGGCAATGCGCCAACGATTCGAATGTCATGTGGGTCTTTCCGATCACACCATGGGCATTGGGGTAGCAATAGCAAGTGTTGCTCTTGGCGCAGTCGCCATCGAAAAACATTTCACGCTTTGTCGCGCTGACGGCGGTGTGGACTCGGCCTTCTCGCTGGAACCCGAAGAACTTCGGGTCTTAGTCGAGGAATCATCGCGTGCGGCCCAGGCAATGGGCACACCGCGTTTCGGCCCGACCGAGGGGGAAAAAAATTCCCTTGTTTTCAGGCGTTCCCTATACATCGTCGAGGAACTGCGGGCAGGCGATATTCTGACTCCAAAGAACGTCCGCGCAATTCGACCCGGATATGGATTGCCTCCAAAATACCTCGACCAAATTTTAGGAAAACGAGCCAGTAAATTTATCGCAAAGGGAACGCCAGTTTCCTGGGATCTTGTGAGCTGAATTCGTGGACTCAGTAGTTATCGAAACACCGAGGTTCACGCTTCGCACCCTCACCATCGAAGACGCAACCGAAAAATACAGCCGCTGGTTTGATGATCCAGTAGTCGCCGAACATATCGTGGGCGCCAAAACTGCCCACGACATTGCCTCCCTGCGCGACTACATAGTCCAAAAATCAGCTCACCCAAATGTGCTTTTTCTCGGCATTTTTGCGAAGGCAACTGGGACCCATATTGGCAATCTGAAATTCGAGCCAATTGACTTTAACGCCTGCCATGCCGTTCTTGGCATCATGGTGGGGGATGTGCGCTGGCGCGGACGCAGCGTTGCTGGTGAGGTAATTAACGCCGCAGGACAATGGCTTAACAAGACGTTTGGAATTTCCGAACTCGCGTTAGGCGTTGCAAAGAGTAATGTCGCCGCCCAAAAAGCCTATAAAAAATCGGGGTTTATTTTCGGTCATCGCCACTACCTGCAGGTCGATACCGCCACTACACTCTCGATGATAAAAAAAGTCGATGGCTAAATCGTCGCCATTGAATATCAGAAATGCACCTGCGTCGACAGCATCTGATAATGAACCGCGCGAATCAATTTCGCCTGAAAAAAACCTTGGTCATTTAGGCTTGGATTCTGCGCCCCTTAAGATCAAGATGCCAGTCGCCGTTGTCGACCACCTGACCCCAATACTGCTGCCCGGATTGATATCTGCCAGACCAGCCAAAGTTATTGTCTTGGAGGGCAGTGGAAAACTGGCTCGCATCACAGAGTTTATTCTCAAGCGTCAATCCATTCCCGTCGAATATCCAGAATTCTTTATGGGAGATTTTCGTTCGAGCAGCGGTGAGTCCTCATATCTTTCTGCACGCGACAACTCCTACGTTGTTGCAGCAGAACTCGCAACAGAAAAAATACGGCAGTCCATCCTGCTTACAGAGCTCGATAAATTTGGGCGTCCTGGGAACATATTACTGTGGCTGACAAAAACCTTGCTGCCCGCCAGCTTCGAAGTCTCCCTGCGTCTGGAAGCCGCACGCGCACTCACCGGGACTGAACGCACATCGGCGTGGATACTCGTGCACCCCGAATTGCCACTCGATGCGGTCCATCGACTGGCGCCAGACATGACCGTCATTCCCCGACGGAGACTGATAGCTACGGGCTGGTGGCGGCTGATGCGGACCCTTGGCGGAGAGTTTCTCAAAACCATTCGCAGCCATTTTGACAAGCCTTCGGTCACCGAGTGGAAAGCTGAGCCGACCGTCCTTACTGTCCAGGAAGAGGATCTGATCAGCGACCCCTCCTATCGAGGACAGTTGCACTGGCTTAATGCTTCACCTGTCACACCATTCTTCCGGACAATGATAATGCCCAGGCGTGGCCCTTCCTACGGCTGCACTGCCACTGACGACACTTTATCCAAGCAGAGAATCACCTTACTTTCCGACGGCGACGTTGCAAGGTGCTTAGTTAAGGCGAAAAGTAGCATACAGAATGTCCTCGCCAGGAAAGAACATGCTTGCTTGCTGCAATTGCTGACAACATCCGGGATTGAAAACCGGATTGCGATAGCTAATGTATGGCTGCTTATCCGAACTGCCCGCCGGGTTTCCGCGGTAATAGAGGCTTCCGGAGCACGCGCCTGGGTTGGCTGCGAAACCTACTTTCCTCATGCGGATGCGGTAAACCTGGTCGCTGATTTCCACGCCATGCATACGGTTGCTTTCCAGTACGGCTCGATTCGCAAATGGTCCCCGCAAATGCTTTCCACCGTTGATGCGATGGCAATGATCGGCTCCGCTTATGCAGGGCTCTACAATTCAACTCCTGTTGGCCCAAAATCACTGATCCCCCTCGGATATCCGTACAGCTACGCCGGGCCACTTGTGATGGGACGGGCAAAAAAACTGAGATCAACGTTGGCTGCCACAGGGGCGAAGTTTGTGATCTGCTATTTCGACGAAAGCGTTCAAAAGAACCGATGGGGTTTCATCAGTGAAGAACATCATCTGGGAGAACTCAGGATCCTGGCCAAGATCGTGCTCGAAGTACCGGATGTCGCCGTTCTTATCAAAACAAAATATGCCTGGAACGACCCCGCAATCCTTTATCCCTCCGAGCAATCGATACAAACTGCTGTTGCCACAGGCCGGTTCCGGACCGTAGTGGAAGGTATCCACAGAAATGGCATATTTCCCGCAGAGGCAGCACTCGCGGCAGATATCTCCATAGGGCATGCATTCGGTGCAACAGCAGCACTTGAGTCCGTTATCGCCGGAACCCCCGCAATCCTGATACGCCGCTACGGGGAGAAAACACTGATTGATCATTTGCTGGCACCACTCGATGTGGTTTTTCCGTCGATCGAAGAATGCCTGTCAGCCATCGCAGAGTACCGCCAAAACCATTCCGCACGAGCCGCTTTGGGAGATTGGACAGCCGTACTCCACCATCTCGATGCCGGTCGCGACAGAGGAGCCGCACATCGGCTTCGCGAGATGCTGGAAAAAGCTCTCTTCCGGAGTCCGGTCATGGCACAATGAGAAGTGATGTAATGTAAGTGCATGATTTATATGTATTTTTTTAAAAAGCGACCCACAACATGCAAATGACAGATGTCATCGAAAAACTCCTCATGAAAAACCGCACCATCGTTTCACGGGATGACGCGGAATGCATGAGTCTTCTGTCCCGGCATTTTCCATTACATGTTCACAAATACGCGACCGGGAACGAGTATCAAACATGGCCGATACCGCCCGAGTGGAATGTGCGAAAGGCCGTACTGTCCGACAAAAACGGAATTATCGGCAGTTACGACGAGAGCCCGCTTTTCCTCGCGCCTTATTCCATGCCGTTTTCGGGCCAAGTGACGCGTGATGAACTGGTTAAACACGTATTTTCCAATCCCGCGGTGCCCGACGCTTACTGCTACGAATTCAGGCTCGCATACAACTTCCAGCGCCGACTGAAAGAATGGCGAATATCCCTGCCGCATGAACGACTCGAAAACCTGCCTGAAGGCCCCTTTAATGTCGAGATCGACGTTGAAGTTTCGCCTGGCCACATGCTCATCGGCGAAATGGCACATCCGGGAAGGAGCGGGAACTGGTTTTCTCTGCTGGCACATTACTGTCACGTAGCCCAGGCGAACGACGGTATTGCCGGCGTAGCAGTAATGCTGGAAGCAATGAAACGTATCCAGAAAAAGCATCCCGATCCGCTGCACGGCTATAAAGCTCTGCTGATGCCGGAAACCATAGGTAGCAGCGTTTACGCCGCCACGCACGAAGAGGAAATCGACAAGACGCTTGGTGCTGTATTTAGTGAAATGGCCGGCGCTGAATCGCCGCTGCAACTCGTATATTCACGGCGGGGCGACACTTATATTGACCGCGTGTTTCTGCATGTGCTTAGCAACAAGGGAAAGTTGCCATGCCGCTGCATACCCTTCAGAAGGGGATGGGGGAATGATGAGTTAGTCTTTGATGCGCCAGGCGTCGGCGTGCCTGTCGTATCGATGGATCGATATCCATTTGCTGCATATCACACCCATCACGACAACATGTCATTAGTCAAGCCAGCGCGCTTGGAAGAGGTTGTCGACATCATTACGTCCGTTGTTGATGTTCTTGAGGAAGACTACATTCCCCGACCCCGGCATCGCGTGCCCACTTACCTTACACGCTTCAACCTCTACGCTGACTGGACGTGCGAGCGGGCCCAGTACGACGTGAATACACGCCTGATAGACAGCATGTGGTCGGGACTTTCCGTACTGGATATCGCCCTCAGTAACGAACTTGATCCCACAAGAGTCAGCGAATACATAGGTGGCTTCGTACGTGAAGGGCTTGTCGAAGCATCACCTGTCACCGCCGAATATACGCGCAAGACTCGTTTTCTCTCCAAGGTATTCCAGAATGGCTAAACCTCCGCGCCTGCTGTTCACCTCCGGCACTGCACGCGGTGGAACCAATTTCCGCACGCTGATCCTCGATAGACATCCACGGATCCGGATGTCACTGGATCCATTTATCCCGTTGTTCCGCTTTTATCGGGACAGCCTGCTGGCATCCGTAGGAGAAAGCGGCCTTCTGCAACGCCTCGAGTCAGGCGTCCTTGATGACTATTACTTCAACAACACGAAGCGCCGCATCATGCAATTAGTGCAATCCGCCGACCCAGATATCCCCTTTGATCTTGGCAAGTGGGATCAGCTGCGGGACGCGATTGCATCGCGGATGACGCTCGCATCAGTCAATCTGGTCCCCCATCTTGCAAAGCTGCCCGCCCCCACCTTCAGGGAAGTCTTCGAAAATACAGTCTCCATGGTTGCAGAGGCACGCGGTGGTGTCGATCTCGTTTGGGCGGGATTCAACGACAACTGGGCAATGGAATTCTTCCGGCCTCTGGCGCGCCTGATCCCCGACGCAAAATTCATGCTGCATCTCCGGGATCCACGAGGCGTCGTGCATTCCTCTGAGTTTGCAGAACCGGATCCACGAAAACGACCAACTGTCGTCTCGTTTGCCCGGCACCTAAGAAAATATTTCGCCTTTGCCAGCGTCCTGCCAAACGATCCCTTGATGAAAGATCGGCTGCTCATTACCAGCTACGAACCTTTTCTGCTTGATCCAGAATCCGAAGTGCGGCGAATGACGGATTTCCTTGACCTCGACTATGTATCCGACATGATTGATATTTCCAGCTTCCGCAAAGCGGATGGAACACCCTGGCAATCGGACTGGGCAATTTACAAGTCTTCAGCGGACATCTGGCGCAAAGAATGTCCGGAAGAAATGGCCGAGCTCACAGAGTTCATATGTGATCCTGAAATGCAGATGCACGGTTACAAGCCGGAACTTTACGATCGTAAAAAAGGGCTTTCGGAAAAAGCTTTTGATTACGCACTCCGAAATTTCCGTGAATGTCTGGGATGGAAAACCGATTTCCGCGAAATAGAACAGACCATGGGCTGCGAGTTTTTCCGGAAGCGGGCACTGGAGTCAAGCTCAGAGATGGATGAAGAAACGATCGAAAGATGCTTTCTCTTCACTGATGTTCTGAAAAAACTGAAAGCGATATCCGTTGGTTAGCCATGTAACATCTTCCGGCAGCGACTGCCTTGCCCTGCGGCCTCCATTACAAACCGGCCGTTAATATTATTTTTTTATTTCAGGAAAGCCACCGATGCAAAAGCCATCCAACAGCCCGGGCGTAGCCCCTCCGGAGGTTGTTGAGTATTACTCCAAAAACTGGGAAAAAATAGCAAACTGCTACGACCTTGGGCTAACCGGCCTTCCGATTGACCCCGCTTGGTACCGTCGCCGTCTCTACCAGCAATTCCTGGATGAAAATTGTCCCGGCTCGATATTCGATGCGGGATGCGGCGGTGGTTGGACTGTGCTGGATGCACTCACGAGAAACATTGACGCGCATGGAGTCGAGCCGGTCACCGAATTGCACGCATTCGCCCAATCGCTGATCAGTGCCGAAGGCCATGATCCTAAGCGTATTACCCGGAATGACTTGTCCGTAATACGCGAGCACAAATCATCAAGCTGGGACTGCACGGCCCTTTTAAGCGTGTTGCCACATATACCTACCGAACAATGGGACGCGACTCACGAGAACATTCACAGAATATTAAAGCCCGGTGGGCATCTGGTTGCAGCCTACCGGAATAGTCTTTTTGACATGTACACCTTCAACAGCCTTACCGTCGACTTCTTTGAAGAACACTTATGGGATATAACGCCAACTGGGGATAAAAATGCCCACATTAATGCCGAGAACCTGAAAAGCCTGATCATCAACCCGTCAATCCCCGGTCGCCACTTTACTGCGGCAGAAGATAAATCTTTCGGAAAACTTCGGCGCCCGAAATCCAATCCACTGACGATCACAAATTACCTGTCCAAATTCGGATTCCAGGTTAACCGAATCCGTTTTTATCACTTTCATTGCGTACCCCCATTGTTAAAGGGCAAAACGCCAGACTTCGAAGAAATCAATCACAAAATGGAGATGTCCATGTCCGATGACTGGCGTGGGCACTTCATGGCCGCCATGTTTCTCGTCGAAGCACAAAAAGTCTGAGTCATGAGTATGTCCCACAACACGGATAACGCCACGGAAAAGCAGAAGGCAAGGTACGATTCGGGCTATTTCACGGCTTACCGGAATGACCCCAAGCGCGAAGCGATGTACGTCTCCGAGCGCAAACGGATCTGCAATCTAAAACCATCTGGCGGACGCATACTGGACGTGGGCTGCGGTTTGGGTGGATTTCTTGCCGGCTTCTCTCCGGAGCAATGGCAACGCCACGGAATTGAAATATCAGAATTGGCTGCGAATGAAGCGCGTAAGGCCGGGATTCAGGTCAATGACTTCGAAAAAGCCTACGAATATCCCGATGAATACTTTGATGTCATCACGTTCCGGGGATCGTTGCAACTTATTCCCACCCCGTTTGCGGTAATCCAGACTTGCATAAAGCTGCTTGTTCCCGGCGGAATTCTGGTGTTCCTGGCCACACCCAACTCCAACAGCCCCTACTATCGTCGATTCAAAACATTGCCTTTTCTGACCCCGCACGGCAATTTTTTGATTCCCTCGGACATCATGATGCGCAACGCATTGCAAAATTTCGGCATGCTAATCATTGAAATCAACTATCCATACCTGGAAACTCCTTATGCCCGACCGATATCGGACCACTTGAAATTTCTGATGAGTTATTTCGGAATCAAAAAAAAATTTGCCTTCTGGAGAAGCTCGATGGAAATTTACAGTGAGAAGCCGAGATGAACCATCATGAGTGACCGCAAACCCTCCTCCGGCGAGGAAATTTATTCCCTCATTCAACGCTTGTGGCCGATATGCCGGAGCATCACCGGCCCTGGCGTAAGAGAGACCCTCAATATCATCAAGCAAAAAATTCCTGAACTTTTGATTCATGAGGTGCCTACGGGAACTGCATGCTTTGACTGGGTAGTCCCCAAAGAATGGTCTGTCAGGGATGCGTATATCCTGACACCGGAAGGTAAAAAAATCGCTGATTTCCAGATCAACAATCTGCACTTGGTCAGCTACTCCATCCCGATCGAGATGGAAGTTGACCTGGCAACCCTGGAAAGTCACCTGCACTCTTTACCCGATCAACCGGACGCCATTCCTTACGTAACGTCTTACTACAAGCCCGATTGGGGGTTCTGCTTGCCGCATAACGTGCGAGCACGGCTGAAACCGGGCCGATATCACGTAAAGATAGATAGCACTCTGAGTGATGGTTACCTGACGTATGGGTCGGTTACCCTGCCAGGCAGGGAGCGCCAGGAGATATTTCTATCCACGTATATATGCCATCCGTCGCTTGCAAACAACGAACTTTCCGGACCCTGCGTTACAGCGCAGATTGCAGAATGGCTACAAACAATAGACAGGCGTTACACGTACAGAATTATTTTTATTCCTGAAACGATCGGAGCCATTCTTTACCTGAGTCGCCATCTTGAGGATCTTAAAAAGAATGTCATTGCTGGCTATGTCATCACCTGCGTAGGTGATGACCGGACATGGTCTTTCATGCCCTCCAGGAAGGGCAATACCTTGAGTGACGCCGTTGCCCGGCATGTTTTGCAGCACATTGCGCCAGACTTCAAAGAATACTCATTCCTGGAACGCGGATCCGACGAAAGACAATATTGCAGCCCGGGCGTTGATCTACCAGTCGCTTCAATCATGCGCTCCAAATATGCAACTTATCCCGAATACCATACATCTTTTGACAACCTCGATTTTGTTTCCCCCCAAGGTTTAGAGAAAAGCTTTATTGCCTACACACGGGCGATCGAAACAATCGAGTCGAACTGCACACCCCATACCCGGGTGCTGGGTGAACCGATGATGAGTAAACGGGGTTTACGCGCGACAACGGGAAAATTCGGTTCCGCCAGTAGCACAGTATCCATGATGAATCTTCTCGCATATTCAGATGGTAGAAATTCGATGATAGATATTGCAAACATCATCGGCATACCCGCATGGGAACTGTCTCTTATTGCCAGGAAACTGCAAGCTGAAAATCTTTTGGCTATGGAGGGCATTTGACCGCGCAACACATCCTGGCATCACGGCGTCAATCTACCTAACTTAGACGGCTATCAATGCATACACCCCCCCTCTCATGGAAGGAATTGCCGGGTCCGAGATTGGTAGTCAGGATCTACGGCGATTCATTAAGCATGCCCAGGGATACCGAGCAGATTTCTCCTTGGCAAACTTATCCAGAACTGTTAATCGCAAACTTAGTTGCAAACAGTCCCGGGCAAAAGTTCTACCTTTACAATCGTTCGATCGGTGGCGCCACTGTAGACATTTTGCATGATTTTTACATAAACGATTGCAGCTACTTTGGCGCAAAAAATAACCAGATCATAATTATTCAATGTGGTGTGGTTGATTGCGCTCCACGCCCTATCCCCAAAAAAGCTAGAACTTTGTTGGGAAAATTGCATGGTCGCATACGCACACCCATCTCAAAGTTGCTGCACATACTTCGCCCTTTGCTTCTGAGGTCCGGTATATTCTGGCGCCTTACTGACGAAGGACAGTTTTCCACGCTCTTGTGCCGTTGGCTAGATCATGCCGAACGCAACTACAGTCATGTCTACGTAATCAACATAGCACCAACAACATCCGCAACCTCCAGACATTCACCCGGCCTTCAGGACAGCATAAATAAATACAACGAACTAATAAAAAGTGCGGTCGAAAAAAGAACGGGGGCCTCTTTGATCAACGCTCACTCAGAAATATCAAAATCGGACAACATAGAAAATTTTATAACCCATTCTGACGGTCACCACATCAATATGCATGGCCATTTCTTGTATGCGGATCTAATAACGCAATTTGAGCTGGCTCGCCTCAAAAGTCAAATCAATCCCGTGGAAGAACAACAAATGGAAATCACCCTGAAATAACCTTAGACATGCCCATTCTCTCGCATGAATCCAAGCTGGTTTTCAGGCAGCTTTTTTACATTCTCTCGCCAGCAGAATCTCGAAAGCTTGTAATAATTTCAGGGCTTGCGGTGGTCGCGGCTGCCGCAGAAGCCCTCAGCATCGGACTGATATTTCCCTTTATGTCCCTGCTCACCAACCCAGAGTTGGTCCTGTCACATCCAATAACAACAGCCTTGTTCAAAAACGCGGGAGAAATTAACGCTGGGAAACTTGCAACTCTGGGCTCCATAACCTTGATAGTCGTCTTTACCCTTAAAAATCTTTTCTTGTTGGCACTTTATGCGTATCAGGCACATTTTGTTTGCAACTTGGAAGCGCGCATAGGAGCTGACCTACTCCAATCATATTTGACTGCACCATTCTCAGAACGTCTTGCGAAAAATTCCTCTGATCGAATCCGGGTCATAACAAACGAGGTGGGAAGAGTAACCGCCGGAGTAATCCAGTCCTCCATTACGGTTCTATCCGAAATTCTCGTAGTTATCGCGGTCGCGTCGCTTTTGCTGATCGCACAGCCGCTTATTGCAGTGGTCTCAATAGTTGTGATTGGTGTAGTTGGCATCCTCATGCAAACCGTATTCCGCAAATCTCTTGATTCACATAGGGCATCACGTGTCGAAACCCTGAAGGCCATGTATCGATGGGCGACAGAAGGGCTTGGTGCAATAAAAGAAATCAAAGCCCTTGAAAGGGAAGCTTACGTAATTGACGAGTTTCAAAAGAACAGCCGGGCTTACGCAAAAAACACCTACGTATTTAATACCTTGATAATCCTGCCCCGAATAGCACTGGAAGCCACTGCGATATCAATACTGGCCATTTCGGTAATCATATCGCTTGAAGCAGGCATGTCATTACCATCCATTGTTCCGGCACTGACCATATTTGCTTTGGCGGCAATTCGATTAATGCCCTCCGCTTCACGGCTAATAAGCAGTCTGAGCACGATTAGCTACTACATTCCCGCAGTAAATACCGTGGCAACAGATTTAAGGAGCGCGGAAGAACCCCTGAAGCGACCGTTGAAGTCAGTGCAAAAGTTACATGTAACTATCCCCTTTGAATCCTTGCGTCTTAACGGTATTTCTTACTCCTACCCGGAATCGACTACACCCAGCCTTTCAAATATCGACCTTCATATAAAAAAGGGGGAAGCAATTGCCGTGATAGGTCGATCCGGATCAGGCAAGTCCACCTTGGGAGATATCCTTCTGGGATTACTGAAGCCAGATACCGGAACAATTGTTATTAATGACAAGAGGAAGGTTTTTTCTCTGCGAGGTGAATGGGCCGAAACAGTCGGTCTGGTCCCGCAGGAATTTTTTCTAATCGATGACTCGATACGCAGAAACGTGGCCTTTGGATTGCCCGACGACAAAATTGATGATTTAAGGGTGTGGAAATCCTTGCGCCTCGCCCAACTTGAACAGCGAGTAATCGCGCTACCAAATCAATTGCAGAACTCCGTGGGGGAACGAGGCGGCATACTCTCTGGCGGCGAACGTCAACGACTAGGAATTGCAAGAGCTCTATATACAGACCCAGATATATTGGTTTTGGACGAAGCTACTTCCGCACTCGATTCGGCCACAGAGGCTGAAGTTCTGAGAGTATTGCAATCATTAAAAAATAAAAAAACCATCATTTTCATTACGCACCGAATTGAGTCCGTAGCCTGGTGCGACCGCGTCATTAAAATCGAGAATGGGCAGATCGTTCTGAATGGCACGCCCTCTGGCCTGAAAGAAGCCTGACATAATGAAAAATGCAAACGAAATTGCGATCCCGTCTAATCCATTTGAAAGCGACAAAATTCGCGGAAAACTGGCGTGCCAAAAAGACTTGGCGGAGCTGAAAGCCAGCTACGAGCCAGGCGCCCTGCCAGAGCTCACGGACATGAGTTCGGCCCGCTTGTGGGACGAATTGGCAGCCTGCTCGGACGTACCGGCATTCCGCGTCCGAAGGCTGCAGGCCGTGGCTGACCAGCTACCAGCCGGTGCCAGGGTTCTCGACATCGGAATAGGCTGGGGCGAAATCATTCCCATGATCCAGTCGCGCGGCTGCAGTTACTCCGGGGTTGATTTCTCGGAAAAAATCGTCGCCCATGTCTCACAACAACACCCGGGTTGCACGTTTTACACCGGCGGGCTCGATCAGATAATCGCGTCTTATGATGCCGTGCTGGCGCTTGAGGTTTGCGAACATATTCTACCCAGCAAAATCTTCGGTTTTTTTGGTGAATTACGACGAATTCTTGCGGACAACGGCAGTTTGATCATCACGGTGCCTGTCTTTGAAAACCTGCGCGCGATGACCCTGAACTGCCCGCAATGCGGTCATATGCACAACCGCATGGGGCATGTGCGCGCATACACCCCGGAGCTGATCACCGCCGAACTGAAACTGGCCGGTTTTGCGATTGAAAAGTCTTTTTTCATCTACGCAAGTTTCGAAAACTCATTTGCCGGTACCCTGAAGCGCCGGCTGGTTGACCTCGGACGGAGCCTGTTCAAGCTCGGAAAAACCATGCCGCTCAACATCGTGATTGTTGCGCGCAAGCTTCCTGACTGAACCCAAAGCTTTGCCGCATTGCCCCAGCCCATGCATAAACTCGCCCTGGTCGTACCCACCAAAGACCGTCCGGACGATCTCAGAAAGCTGCTGTCCAGTCTGGCGTCACAGACCCGGCAACCGGACCAACTGATCATTGTTGACGGCAGCAGTCCCGATATCCGGCATGTCATTGCCGAATTCCCCGCACTCTCCGTCGATTACGTCCGCGTATATCCCCCGTCCCTTTCGCAGCAGCGCAACGCCGGGATGCAACGCCTGAATCCAGACATCACCCTCGCCGGCTATCTCGATGACGACATCGTGGTGGAAACACAGGCTGTCGAGGCCATGCTCGCCTTCTGGTCGATGGCCGATGCGGATGTCGGCGGCGCCGCCTTCAACATCACCAATGCAGCCAGGCCCAACTGGATTCGGCTGAAAAGCCTGCTGCTGGTTGACGCGACAAAGCCGGGCCGGATGCTGCCTTCCGGCTTTCCGAGCACTATAGGCTTCCAGCAGGCCGATCTCGATACCGACTGGCTTTACGGCGGTGCAACCGTATGGCGCCGGGAAGTCGTGAACCGTTATGCCTACGACGAATGGTTCCTCGGCACGGGATTCATGGAAGACGTCGATTTCAGTTTCACGGTGCGCCGTGACTACCGCCTGAAAGTCATCGCAGGAGCCCGACTGGCGCACTACAGCCATCCAATCAAACTCGAACGCGAAACCCTGCTTGGCAGGTGGCAGATCACCAATCGCATGTATTTTGTGCGCAAACACCGGGGCCGCGGCCTTTCTATTGCCGCCGCATGGGTCGCCAATGGCGGTACGGCGTTGTTGAACATCGCAATCGCCCTGGTTCGCTGGCGCCGTGACTACTGGTTGCGCGCGAAAGGCAACTTTCAGGGCATGTTCTTCGAACTTGCAGGCAAGCGGGGGCCGCTCGGCGGACACCTGAAATAGCACTGGCGAATCGTTACAAGAACGGCAACTTCCGACCGGCTCGCCATGAGCGATAGGCTATAATTTTAGCTCCTCACTAGCTGCGCTTCCCTGATGAATTCAATAATAAATCTGCTCTCCCGAATAGCCTTTCATCCATTGCCATTGAGAGTTGTATTCCTGCGCTACTTTCTGCGCAAACTGGGCTGGTTCGGTTATTCGACACGACTTGAACTGGATGCCGTGCAGCGCCCGCAATACGGGTTTTGCATGTACAACGCCGCGGTGCTTGCCAAAGCCCTGGGGCATCGCAAGATCAGTGTCATCGAGTTTGGCGTGGCCGGGGGCAATGGCCTCGTCAACATGGAACAGCACGCCGCGGAAATTACCGCTGAACTTGGCGTGGAGTTTGAAATCTACGGATTCGACATGGGCAGCGGGCTGCCGAAGCCACTGGATTACCGGGACATGCCGTATATGTGGGCGGAAGGCTTTTACAAAATGGATCGACCTCTGCTGGAAAGCCGCTTGCGCAAGGCAAAGCTGGTCATCGGCAACGTGTCCGAAACCGCCGGCCGCTTTTTTACCGAGCATGATCCGGCGCCGCTGGGTTGCGTGCTGTTTGACCTTGATTACTACTCTTCGACAGCCGACGCTTTTGCGCTGTTCAAGGCCGCCCCGGATACGCGGCTGCCACGGGTCTACTGCTACTTTGACGACATCGCAAGCGGCGGCCTGCGTGCAAACAACATCAATGTCGGCGTTCTCAGAGCCATTGATGAATTCAATGAAAGCGCCCCGGCTCGACAGATTGCAAAAATCAGCAGCCTCTCGACCTCGCGCAGGATTCCTTCATCCTGGAATGATCAGGTTTTTGTGCTGCACGATTTCAAACACCCGAAATACAACGATTTCATTGGCAACGCACACCAGAGCCTGCCCTTGGCATGACAATCTGCCGATTCGGCAAATTTTCATGCGCCCGTCCCGGATATTGCTGACGCAGCGAAATGGTTAAATTTCCCCTCGCACCGTCCGTCAGCCGGCGCCTCGCTTCATTCTTGCAGTCCGGCGCAGACATCGCTCCGCGCTCCGGTCACTGGGAATATTTTTCCGGACTCAATCGCATCACCGTTAATGTTGCAGAAACCACAGCGGTTTTTTCGGCTGGGGCCGGTTTCGACAGCGAATATGAACTGAATTTCCGTAAAAGGACTTTCACCGAGATAATTGCCCGACATTGGCTTGATATCAGAAAACTCAATCCCGACTCGCGCTTTTCCGACGCATTTTTCAAGCTTTGGCCGGGCAGTCCGGCCATCGACGCCCGGGCTGCCGCAGACTTGTTGCGCCCACCCCTGACCGCACACAAGTTCCTTGCGGCGCATTACGCCAACCTGTTGCTGCCGTCACTGCCGGTCACCGGCAAAACCACCTACGTCGAAATCGGGCCAGGTTCCGGTTATCTGGCCACGCTGGTCCACCACCACCGGCCCGGTCGCCTGATCCTGATCGACCTGCCGGAAATCCTCCCCTATTCCTTTCTGCTGCTGCAGCGTACTTTTCCGGATGTTCCATTCGTGCTGCCCAATGAACTGGCAGGTGACCCCGTCCGCTTGCCTGAAGAGGGGTTTGTATTCATGACCTCCGACCAGGCCACCCGTCTGCCCGATCACTGCATGGACATCGGGGTCAACACGGCGTCTTTCGGAGAAATGCTTCCCGGACTCGTGGAGCACTACTTCACCCTGCTGCGCCGGATTGTCCGGCCCGATGGACTTTTTTTCACCTGCAACCGTATCGAGAAATGGATGGATGAGCCCGGAAGCTCGTCATCCGAAACTGCGCGACCCCCAAAACACTGCCTTCGCTTTGAAAGTTACCCGTGGAGCCCACTTGACCGTGATCTGTTCTACGGACAATCGGCATTTCATGATCTCGTACAGCCCCAGAATCCGATGATGCACCGCCTCTGCCACCTTGCGCCTCAGAGCACTGCAGCAAAACCGTCCTGAGCCGCGGCACCGGAATACCCGCCATGGATCCCCGCCCTGTCCTGCTCGCCGCAGGGGATGATGGTCCCCGCCAAACCCTCCAGCCACTGACTCACGCGTACGGCGCCATCGTTAACGACAGCACGGATGCCGTCTGGGCTGATGATGCGCGCTGGCTCGAGCTGATCCTCGCACGCAGGCCACGTGGACTGGTCTGCGGCACCTCGGACAGCCCCGAAGGCAGGGCCGTCGAAGCCGGTGCCCGGCGTGCGGCGGCCCGGGCAGGGATTCCGGTCGCAATGGTCGAGGATTTCCCGGGGAACTACCGCGCCGAATCCGGATGCGGCATCCATCTCCTGCTGGTGGAAAGCCAATCCGTTGCTGCAGTAACCCGCGCACGCCTGGGCACTGCATGTCCGCCATTACATGTGCTGAGCCCCGCCCGTTACGACCCATATCGCCTGCAGGTTGCCGCGCGCAGGGCAACCCTCCGTCAGGCCTGGGCCGGCGGCGGCAAGCCTTCCGTGCTGTGGGCCGGCCAGCCTGAAACCGCCGATTGTCTACTCACACTGGAAGCACTGCGCCCGGTGCTTGCGGTTCTGCGGCTTCAGCTCCTGTTCAAGGCCCATCCCCGCGATGCAGGATATGTTGCAGGGGCCTACCACGATCTGCTGCATGATCCCGCACTGTCGCCGGTTGACGTCACCGCGCTGCCGGTCGAGGCCGCGCTGCTTCTGGCGCCGCGGCTGGTGATCACGCAGTTCTCGTCGCTGGCCGTCGAGGCCGGGTTCTGCGGCATCCCTAGCCTCAATGTGTTGCTGCCGGGCGCCGGCGCCGACCGCCTTTTCGAAAAAAAATCCTGCACCGTGCCGCCGCACTGCCTTGAAGGTGCCGCATTGCACACCCACGATCCAGCAGCGCTCACCGGCATGATTCACAGTGCCGTCTCGGACAAAACTCTGCGTGCCGGCATCGTCCGCTGTTTCGACTCGTATTTCAGCACCGGCGCCCCCACCCTGCCCGCATTCATCGAAATACTCGAAGACCTTTTCGCAAACAGGGCATTTTCGCCCTGAAATCATGGAGTTCGGGTAAAATTCTCTGAACAGAAACTTGGGGCTCCGATGAGCACAACCGCCAAAAAAGTAATCCCGATTCAGGCGCTGGACAACAACCGCTACGGCGTTGACCGGCTGCTGCGCGACGGCAGCTTTGTCGCCACCGACGGCGAAAGGCGCCTTGCGGCGGAAGCTCTGGTGGCTGAGCCCGAAATCACCCGCCTGCTGCACCCCGAGGTGCGCTACGAAGTCACCGACCACTGCAACGCCAGCTGTATCATGTGCCCGCGCGACAAGCACGAGCACGGCCGCGAGCACGGCATCATGGATCAGGCCAAGTACGAAAAAAGCATCGATGAAGTGGTCGGCCTCGGCGCCAAGAAAGTCGTACTTACCGGTTTTGGTGAACCGATGCTGGACAAGCGGCTCGAGGACAAGGTGGCCTATGCCACCGGCAAGGGCCTGTCGACCTATTTCATCACCAACGGCTCCGCACTGACACCCAAACGCTCGCGCCGGCTGATGGAAGCAGGGCTCGCGGAAATGCGCGTCAGTTTCTACGGCATGCGCCCCGAGACCTACAACGCCGTGATGCAGGGCCTGGATTTCGACCGCACGATGAAGGGCCTGCTCGAGTTCCTGAAAATCCGCGACGAGTCGGGTTCGAAAACCCGGGTCCAGATTTCCTACCTGGAGCTGGAACAGAACAAATCCGACACGGCAGCCTTCCGCGAATTCTGGGAGCCCAAGGTCAACGCCATCGAGATCTGGAAGCCGCACAATTTCGGTGACGGCCGCGATTACCGCTTCCGCGAGGGCGACCTCGAACGCAAGACCAGCTGCGGGCGGCCGGAGAACGGCCCCTTCCAGATCCAGTGGAACGGCGAAGTAATCCCCTGCTGCTATGACTACAACAACCAGATCATTCTCGGCAACGCCTTCGAGCAGCCGGTGCTGGAAATCCTCAACAACGAGAAATACCGCCTGCTGCGCTACGCGCACCGGATGAAGAAGTTCGGCATGTTCCCGTACTGCGACCAGTGCGACCAGCTGCTGCCCCATGCCGATGCGCTGGTCTACACCAACCGCCACAACCTGCCTCCCGAGGAAGCGGTCAAGCTGTCGAACACCGACCTTTTCGACCTGGTGGCGGGCAAGGAGATCGGCGAGAACCAGCTGAGCGAACGTTACCGCTCGAACTGAGTCCGCGAAGGCCGGCCGCCCAAAAAACGCCACAACCCGGAAACCACGATCCATGCTTGCTGCAGCAACCCATCCTGAATCTCCTGCATCCGAGTCCGGTATCGTTCCTGCGGCAACGATCGCAAACGCCGCGCTGGCGGGTCCCGAGAAAGTTTTCAACCTGCCGGATTCCGGCGCGGTGACTACCGCCTACCGCGAAGCAAAACCCTATCCGCACCTGGTCATCGACAACTTTTTCGATGAAGCGATGCTGGAACAGATCTCCAGGGAAATCGTCGGGGAAAAGGTGAACTTCAACAAGGTCTTCACCGACGCCTACCAGCGCAACAAGACCATCAGCACCGGCGATGCGGTTCCGCCACTGATCAATGTCATCGCGTCCAAGTTCGCGGCCTCCGGCATGCTGCGTTACCTGGAGAAGGTGACGGGACTCAACCGCCTGATCCCCGATCCGCATTACAACTCGGACTACGGCTACTACCACATCGTCGGGGCGGGCGGCGTACTCGGCAGCCATGTCGATCACAGCCGGCACAACACCCTGCATGTGCCGCATGTACTCAATCTCGTGGTCTACCTGTCGAAAGACTGGGACGAAAAGGACGGCGGCACACTCTGCCTGTATGACGAAAGCGGCAAGAACGTCGTCAAGCGGGTATCCTGCCTGTACAACCGCGCGATCATTTTTGCCTGCACCCCAACCGCCTATCATGGCGTTGAGCCCGTGGCCGAATCATCGAAACGCCGCAGGCATTCGCTTTATTTTGCCTACTATACGGTCGAGTCAAGCGGCAGCTCAGCCGCAGGGGAACAGTTTCCCGGCCTGCAGGAAGGCAAGACCAATGCCGATCATGACGTCAATTACGGCACCTACTTCGTCGTCCCGTTCCGCGACCTGCTCAAGCGCGAAAACTGGGTGCATCTGCGGATGCGGCTGGTCTATTTCATTCATCTGGTAACCCCGCCCATCCTCGTGCGGCTGCTGCGTCGCGTCGCCAAAGCCTTGCGCTGACAGCGCGGATATCCGCGCATTCGCCTGTTTCTTTATTCAGTCGTATTCTTGCAGCATGAAATTATTCTGCGCCTCGACTGAAATCGAAAATCGTTTGAAATGAAGAAGCACACTGTCCGTCTGCATGGTCACCCAGACTCGTGACCCGCAATGCCACTGTCAGCATTCGACAGGCGATAACTACTTCAACCTGTAATCGGCACATACCTGTTGTCCACCCCCGCCACCATCCGGTTCGTGACTCGCCGGCCACCACCGCAGCCCGGGGCCGTCTGTGTCGACCTCCATGCGCAGCCACAGCCTGGCACCGGCATTGAAACACTGACCGCGGACGAGTTGCTGGCCCGTTGGTCCGGAGATGCCGTTGAGTGGTTCGCCGGCTGGCTCGGGCAACTGAACGCGCGGCATGCGGCGCTCGACTGGTGGGCCTACTCCTCGACCTCGAAGAACTTCCTGTCATCGGCCCTGGGTGCGCGGACACTGCAACTGCTGGCCCTGCGCAACCTGGCACGCTCGGGCCGCTACCGGCTGATCGTTGTGCTGGGGGCAACACCCGGCCAGATGCGCTCCGGTGCGCGCCTGCTGCAGCCTGAATTCACGGTCACACTGCCATCCACCCTCGGGCTCGGACTGCGCAACCTCGCCGCACATGCGCTGGCCATCGGACGCGTCATCTACCAGGCCGTCAGGATACGCGGGGCTTTCCGTTTCGGAACAGTCCCGCCCGAAACACGGCGTGACGTGATCCTGTTCACCTATCTCGATGGCGAATTCAGCGCCGGATGGGATCGCTACTTCGGCGACCTGGCCGACCTGATCCGTCAGCAGCAGCCGGAGCTGCGCACGGCCTGCGTTGCCTATGTCTACACGCCCTATCGGCAGCGACTGGACGAGATGCTTGCCCGGGCCACCGAGCCGTACCTGCCGCTTTACGGCTTTCTCGACAACGGCGAACTCCTGCGCGCCCTCGGCCGCAGCATCGCGGCAACTTTCGGCCTGAACAAATACAGTGCCGGCATGGATGTCGAAGCGGCGGCCATGGCCAGCCTGCTGGAGGAAGCACTGATCGAAGATGTCAGCAGGCGGGGTTACCTCCACAACCTGCTGGTCCATCACGCCACGGCAGCGATGGTTCGCACCCTGTCGCCATCAAGGGTGATTTATCCCTACGAAAACAAGTCGCTGGAAAAAGCACTGCTGCTCGGCGCGCGCGCAGCAGGCGGCGTCAGGCTGGTCGGCTACCAGCACACCTCGATCACGCCGCGACACATCGGCCTGCGCTTTGAAGCAGGGGAAACGGCAACAACCCCGCTGCCGGACCGGATCGTCACCGTCGGCAGCATTACCCGGGATTACCTTGAAGAGTCGGGCAATTACCCGGCCGGCCGGCTGGTCGCAGGCTGCGCCCTCCGCCAGGCGTGGACCGCGCCCCTGCCATCCCGACCTCTTGCGGCAGGACATCCGCGCATCCTGCTCGCGCTGTCATCCAGCATCCGGGAACTGGTGTCGGCCGTCGAATTCATGCGCGAAGTCAAAACACGGCTGCCCGGCGTCGAGATCGGCGTGCGCCCGCACCTCAACTTTCCGCTGACGATACTGTCACCGGAACTGCGCGACTGGGTACGAACCCATGCCACTGATTTCAGCGGATCCTTACTGCAGGACAATCTCGCCTGGGCCGATGTCACCGCCTATGTGTCCTCGACCGTGGCGCTGGAATCACTGATGCTGGGCCGTCCGGTGATATACCTCGCCATCGATCCCGATAATCCCGACCCCCTGCTCGGCAATCCGCGTTTTCGCTGGACCGCGGGAACCACCGATGAATTTGTCGCTGCGCTGGATGCTCTGGCCGCGCTGGATACGGCGCAGCGGGAAAATGAGCGGGATGCCGCGCTGGACTATGTGCGCAGCTACCTGACCCCGAAATCGCCGCAGACCGTTGCGCAATTCCTGCAATGAAGCTCCGCATCCTTCCCCGATGACTGCGCCCATCCACTCACCCTCGCACGGACTTGCCCGCAACGCCGGCTGGAACCTGCTGGGCGCCGCGCTGCCACTGCCGGTCGCACTGTTGTGCATTCCATTGCTGGTGGCCGCACTCGGCGTGGACCGTTTCGGCGTACTGGGGCTGGCGTGGGTGGTCATGGGCTACTTCGGCATGTTCGATTTCGGCCTCGGCCAGAGCACCACCCGGCTGGTGGCCCAGAGGAAGGCATCGCAGGATCTGCGCACGCTGATGCTGAATTCGCTGCTGCTGCATGCGGCGCTGGGCTTGCTCGGGGGTGCGGCATTCGCGGCACTGGTTCCGTGGCTTGCCACCCGGGCATTCGAGGTACCACCGGAGCTGGTCGGCGAAACCACCCATGCCCTCTACTGGCTGGCGGCCTCGGTGCCGGCCATCGTCATCTCGGCGGCACTGCGCGGCATGCTGGAGGGCCTGCACCGCTTCGATATCGTGAATCTGGTGCGCATTCCCGCAGGCATCGTCAATTTCGCCGGGCCGGTGATCGCGCTGCAGTTCGCCGACGGCCTGCCCGCGGCCGTTGCGGTGATTGCGGTGGCCCGTTTTGTGGTGGTCCTCGCCTATGCCGCAGCCTGCCTGCGCCTGCTGCCCGCAAAAACCGGGACAACCCGCATCGAAGGCGCGCTGCTGCGGCGACTCGCGTCCTATGGCGGCTGGCTGACGGTGTCCAACTTCGTCAACCCGCTGATCATCGTCACCGACCGCTTCGTGGTGGCCGCAGCGGTATCGGTCGCTGCGGTGGCTTATTACGTAACCCCTTATGAGGTCATCACCAAGACCTGGATCATTTCGGCCAGCGTGCTGGGCGCGTTGTTCCCGGTACTGTCTGCCGCGGCGGCGGACAAACCGGCTGCGCTGCGCGGCATCTGCCGGCAGGCTGAAACCGTCCTGCTCTGCCTTGCCGCACCCGTCGTGGCGGTGCTCCTTGCCGGCTCCGACCTGCTGCTGGAGCTGTGGCTGGGGACAAGTTTCCGCGAGCAGTCGACGGTTGTCGCGCAGCTGCTGGCTATCGGCATTCTGGTCAACGTCGTCGCCCAGGTGCCGCTTACCGCGCTGAACGCCTCGGGACGCGCGGATCTCTCCGCAAAAATCGCGGCTGTGGAACTGCCGCTCTATGTGGTGGCAATCTGGTACGGGGCGCATGCCTGGGGCATCAATGGCGTTGCCGCAGTCTGGGCCCTGCGCGCGGCAATCGATGCCGTCCTGCTGTCTGCGGCGGCCCATGCCACGCTGCCGCCGGGTGATGCCGGGGCACCGCGCGGACTGACTGCAGTCAACCTCCTGCTGCTGGGCGGCTTTCTGCTCGCATTCTGGCTGATCGGCATGCTGCTGCCCGGCTCATGGCTGCTGCGCGCGATGCTGGTCGGCACATTGCTTGCAGCGCTGCTGGTGTGGGAGTGGCATCGCGTGCTGAACGCCGATGATCGCAAGACAATACTGGCGCTATATGCCCGTCTTGCCGGAAAATCGGCGGCATGAATTCTGATGTCCGCTCAGCACCGCTGGTGTCGATTGTTGTCCCGTCCTATAACCACGGGCGCTACCTGAAGGAAGCCATCGACAGCATCCTCGCCCAGGACTATCCGCATATCGAACTGATCGTCATCGACGACGGCTCCACCGACGATTCGCCGCGGATCCTCGCCAGCCATCCGGGACGTTTTCACCGGGAATACCAGCCCAACCAGGGTCAGGTTGCAACACTCAACCGCGGCTGGCAGATGTCGAAGGGCGACATCATCGGTTATCTCAGTGCGGACGACATACTGTTGCCGCAGTCCGTCAGCGCCGCCGTGCTGTGCCTGAGCGACCACCCGGATGCCATGCTGTCTTACAGCGATTTCAACCTGCTCGACCCCGATTCCGCGGTGGTGCGCAGGGTAACCACGCAGGAATGCAGCTACCGGGACATGGCGGTCAGGATGCTCTGCCCGCCGGGGCCGGGGGCTTTCTTCCGGCGCTCAGCCTTCGAAAAGGCGGGGCTGTGGCACACCGGATACAAACAGCTGCTCGATTTCGAATACTGGCTGCGCCTGGGGCTGCACGGCCGTTTCGTGCGCATCCCGCGGGTGCTGGCGGGGTATCGGGTGCACCCGGGCTCGCAAACATTCGCCTCCTCCAGCAACATACGCCCAGAAGAACCTGTGCAGATCATGGAGGATTATTTCGCCAATCCGCTGGTGCCTGCCGACGTGCGCGCTGCAAAAGACGAAGCAATCAGCCATGCCCTGATGCACTCCGGGTATACCTACTTTCGCATTGGCGAATATGCACGAGGATGCACGGCACTGGGTCGCGCATTCCGTCTGCATCCGCGGAATCTGCTCTCGCTGCGGCTGCTGCGCATGATGTTCAATGCGCTGTTCAATACGACGGGCCATCGCCTGTTGTGGTGGGTGCGCCGCATGCTCAACCGTTAGTCCGTCACGCTTGGCCATCCTCAGCGTATACTTCATAACTAATTGATTTTATTGATATTTTTACTAGATGTCCGTCAACAAAGTCCTGGGCGCACTGAAAATACTGCTGGTGATGGCAATCGCTGCCATTGTTGGCACGCTGATTGCGGCAACGTTTCAACACTACAGCGGGTCCGCGTTGACGCTGGCAGCTTTCCATATTTCTTATCTCCTGCTACTTGGACTGGCCTTTCCACGCCCCCGCCTGTATTTCTATACCTTCCTTGCTGGCTTCCTGTTCCTGGGTTTCTGGCCGAAAGCGGCGATTCAAACCATCTGGAACGTCGGGTTCATCGATCCCGTCGGCAGCTTTGCCGGGAGCGCGGCGGAATGGGATGCCGCCCTTTGGGCCGCCATCGCCGGAGCCGGCGGTGTCATGGTGGCACGGCTGATCCATCTGGCGCTTGCAGGCCGCCGGAACGAAAGCCCCCCGGAAACACCACAACTACCACCCGACTGGTATCCCCGTTACCGGCGCTGGATCTGGTCGGCAACGCTGATTCTGGTCGTCGTGGTGAACGGACTGAATTTCCATTTCTCTTTTTTCCAGATCGGCGTAAACCCGAAACTCATTCTCCCGTTCAGGCTCAACGTGCCGGTCGCGTGGCTGGTCAATGTCGGTTTTGCGTTCTGGATCTCCGCACTCGTGCATTGGGAACGATTGATGCCAAAGCCAAGCTTGGCAAGAGCTCTCGTGGCGCCAATCGTTGAAGCCTTTTTTTCTTCAGTTTGCGCTCTAAGCCGCCTGACCTACCTTCTGCATACCCTGCCCTACTGGCTCGCTCTTTGGGAAAAATGGGTTGCGCTTCGCGGGCAAATGGCGAAACGTAACCTCGGCTTGCTTTTCGCCACCTTCATTATCTTGTTTGTAATCAGCATTTATGCCGTTTTCTGGCTTCGCATAAACATTTACTACTACGTGCCGCCGACCGATTCCGTGACCACGCAAGCCCACAGAACCATGGCTTTTCAGCTTCCCCATCTTTTTGTTCAGCGCTGGGTAGGTCTTGAGGGCACTCTGGTCGTTGGCGCAGCGACAGATCGTGGCACAGACCGTCTGGCCGAAGTGCTGACAACCGATCCAGCCGAGGGCGCGCTGTCGCTGTATCAGCGACTCGCAAAAGTTCACTTTCTGTCGGAGAACCCGGACAAGTTCACTTTTCTTGCCAATGCAGGAATCGTTGCGATTCTTCTTTTTTCAGGCTCGTTGGCAGTCGTGTTTCTCGGAATGGTTTTTGTTACCGCCTTGATGATTACCACCGAAACCTGCATCACCAGACTGCTGGCCAATGACTTCTTTCGTGCAATGGCCGGCGCATCGCTTGCCAACGTGGTCGCGCAGACCACCTTTCCCTACCTGACCCTGATTTTTTTCCTGCAGCTGTGCGTGGCCATCGCTTTTCTTGCATGGCTGCAACGGCTGAAAGTTACGGACCTGAGGGCGCTGTTGCTGCGTAGAGGCGCATAGGCGCGGAAGCCTGTCTCCAACAACAGTGCGGACGAAACCGTGAAATTCAACCGGCCTTCGCCAGTTCACTGCGCACCGCATTGAGTTCTTCCCGGTGGGCAGCGGCAGCCAGCGCAGCCAGCGGAACGATCGTGACCAGCACACAGATCTGCAGAACGATGGAATAAGCCACTGCTGACGATTCAGCCACCCCGAACAATGCAAGCGCAAGTACGCAGGCAAGCTGGTACACCCCGGCATAGCCGGGGGCTGCGGGCAATGAAGTGCCAATTGCCAGAAATACCAGGACAGTAACCGGCGCAATCGTCGGCAAAGTCCAGCCGAAGGATTGTATTACCGTGAAAAATACCGCGATGTCACAAACAAACACTATCGCGGTAAGCACAAGTATTTTCCCCAGCCGTATCGGTGATGCGATCTGATCGGCCGTCTGCACGGCACCGGCATAGAACCGCTGAATCCGCTCTGCAAACTTCGCGGGCACTCTCCCACCCCATCGCGTCGACCATCGCCGCCAGATGTGATCACCCTTGCCAAAGAGGATGATTGTCATCAATGCGGCCACGGCCACGATCAAGGTAACCACTGCCAGATTTTCAGCATAGGGCAGTCCGGTATGTGTTGCGACGACGGCCACGGCACAGACCCCCAGTAGCAGGGCATCGGCCAGCCGATCAATCAGCGCGCTGGTAGCGGCCTGACCCAGCGGTACCGAGGCCATTTTTCTGAGCGCGAAAATCCTGATTACTTCGCCCGCACGAAGTGGATAAATCTGGTTGAGCGCAATTCCGATCACCGCTGAATTCCAGAAGGCCGGAAAAGCAATCATGGGCATTCCAGCCGCAAGTCCCCAGCGCAGCGCGCGCAACGCCATGCCAAACACGATGAATATCAAGGCTGCTCCCAGCCATACGTATTGCAAATTTCGGAACTCCGCCACGAAAACCGGCCAGTCCATCCGCCAGAGAATGGCGGCAAGAAACGTCGCGCTGAGCAGGAAACCGGCGGCCAACAGCCATTTTCGGGCGGTCATCGCGATTTACCAGCGTGGCAGCAGGTGCCGCAGGTATTGCCAGTACACGCCGAAGGAGTAACTGAATTTCGATACTGATCCATCATCACGAACGGTGAGTGTGTAGGGCACCTCGGCAAATCGGGCACCCGCACGACGTGCCTGGCAGACTTCCTCCATCAGCATTGCAAAACCGTTTTCCCGCGTATCCAGTTTCGGCAGGAAATCGGTGCGTATGGCGCGAAACCCGTTGGTGAAGTCACTGACTCCGCAACGCAATACAACCTGCGCCACCCGATTGCCGATCCAGGACACCATGGCCCGGGCGAACGGTACGCCCTCGACTTTCCCGCCTTTTGCATAACGGGTGGCCTTGATGAAATCCGCCTTTGTTTTCATGGCATCAATAAAACCATGGATATAAACCGGGTCCTGCGTCAGATCGGCATCCATGACCAGCGCGTACTCAAATCCTTCGCTGATCGCGCGCAAGAATCCGGTGCGGTTTGCACCGCCATAGCCGCAGTTTTTTTCGTGCACTTCCACGTACAATCCCGAGAACCTGTTACCAAGCTCGCGTAAAGTCTGCCCGGTTCCGTCGCTACTGCCATCATCTACAGCAACAATACCCGTCCGCGCAGGAATTGCCCCGAGAAACGCTGATATGGTTCCTATGCATTTTTCCGCATTGGCTTGCTCGTTGTACATGGGCAACACCACGCAGAAACTGGGTATCCGGCCTGCAGAGTACTGCTCTGCGTTCATGCCGGTGCGACCACGTCAGCGGACGAGATTTTCCGCGCGGCAAAAATCATTTCACCGCCATAAAGCGGAAACCTTGCATTGAGAAGTGCCTTGGGAATCCAGGGTTCAATCCGCTGAACAATATGATGGAGCTCGGTTCCAAAGTACTGCAGCTGTGCAAATGCATAACCAAGGCGCAATGATTTCCAGTGCGCATGAGCCCCCAGAATTTCAAAACCATGGCGCACGGCCAATCGGCTCAGGGTTTTCCCTGAAAAATAGAACGTATGTTCCGGCGCGGCCAGACAGGGCCAGTACTTGCCCATGGTCCGCGCTGGTAAGGAATCGTTGTTCGGGGTCTGAATCAGCAGAATTCCGCCTGGTTTCAGGCATTCCCCTGCGACCTCCAGCAACCGGACCGGATCAAGCAGGTGTTCGATGACGCCAGACGCGGTTACCGCGTCGAATATTCCCGCCAATCCCAGTTTCTGTGGATCGAAACTTTCCACGGTGCCAAACGAGATTCGCCCCGGGTGTTTGATTGCGGCCATGTCGGCTGCCGGTCCCTGGAATTCAAGTCCATGGGTTTCCCAGCTTGAGCCCGCTGCAATATCCAGCAATTGCCCGTCGAAACATCCGATATCAAGAATCCTGCCCGAACGCACAGGCGCGGTCTTTTCTAGCAGAAAAGAGAACAGCTTCTCGTCAACATGCCGGCGCTCAAGCGATTTGCCCGGCTCGTAATTTCCCGCTTGCGCTCGTTCGGCGTAATGCGCAGCAAGCGCCTCCAGGGATGGTTGCGGATCAAGCCGGGCAAGGCCGCACCGCTTGCATGCCACAAAATCGTAGCCCTGCTTGTGGAAACGATGGCGCCATTCCGCCGCACCGCAAACCGGACAAATGTATCGCTCGCTCATGATGTCAGGCTGGCTGACTTGCATGATGGCACTGCATTGATTGTCGACCGCCATTGAAGATCAAAATATGATTCATGCAAATGCCCTGTAATAACCGGTCAATTGACCATTTAGCGCAGATCGTAAACGACATATCCCGGGTTCTCGAAAGCGACCGGAAACTCGACTGGCTTCCAGGACTTCCTTCGCACCGCGTAATCACCGCCGAAGGCATCTGCATAAGCCCGTAGCCCTTTCGTATCAAGACCTGAATACCCGCTATTTCCGTGCCGCGCAAAGAAAGCCCCCACTTTGCCGGATTCTTCCAGTCCGGCGTTCGAACATACATAAAACCCACATCCGCCGGGGGAGATACGTGCCCGGTGCGTGTAATTTCTCCACGCCTCATATACCGAAGTATCTGAAACAATAAATGTCGCGCTAACCGCTGTTGATGTGCGGGCCCACACCTGAACTTCGTAATATTCACGCGCCTCACCGCTGGTGCCGGCCAAACCGGATTTGTAGTTGGTGAACAGCAAATATACGGCCAGCAGCGCCAGAAAAAATACCGCGCCTGGCGATAGGCCTCCTCCTTGCGGCGCCAAAGAAGCCTCTTTTCCCCGCACATGGCTTGATCGCCAAACCAACGCCAGGAAAACCGCCCCCGAGATCGCAACGGCAAGCACCGGCAACTTCACACCCCAGGAGTGATAATTGAAAAACAGCGGCTTGTATGCTGAAGCCATCCATTGATCAATGATCAACGGATCGATATATTCGCGAAGTTGCGGCACGAAACGAACTGCTGTCAACACGAGCAGGAAAGCGCCTGCTGCATAGCAAGCCCGTGCGAACCATTTCCCGAAGCTGCCGCCTGACATTAATACAGGCTGCGTCAACAACAGCGACAGGCCCGTGGCGGGCGAGGGTAACATCATGAAAGAACCCGCGACCATTCGCTTATAGGTGCCTGCATCCCGGAAAGCTCCCCACGCAAGCGCAACAACCGGCGGAACCGAAAAAGCAAGCAGCAGTATCGTCGAACGCGAAGAAATCACCCGTAATAGCGTAGGATCACGCATCAAATAGGCCACGAAATGGAGCACGCAAGCTGCGAATGCAACGGCCGCCACTACAGGCATGAATAATCGCAGTCCGGCATGCATGGACGGATGCCGGGCGGCCACCAGCGCCAGCACGGCCATTATCGGAACAATCAACAGGCTGCTCACAAACAGCGGCATGCAATAACTGCACTCGGGATTGGCCCAGGGAATCGCATGTCCATTTCTTAGTACTAGCGAAAGTATGTGGGCTACGGGGGCCTCTTCAGCGCCCGCTCTGACCAACATCACCGGCAACAGAAAAACAAAACCGGTAACAGAAAACGCCACAACTGATCTGACCAGTTCACGCAGTTCTTTTTCGCGCAAAGACAATAGCACCCAGTAAGCGCCAAACATTGCTCCGGCAAACAGGCCGAGAATCGGATGTACAAGTCCGCCGATCAACAGCATGCTGACCGTCATTGCGATACGTCGTTCAAGCGCGTAAGCGCCGGCATATATCAGGAAAGGCAAGGCCGTCCAGGCGCCGTACGGCATCCAGTCGAGATCCGCAAACAGCCCCATGTTCCACCAGTGCGGCCGGAACGCCAGTGTGAAAACTGCGCTAATCAAAGCTGATTCGCGGCTGCCAGTCATCACTATCGCAAGGCGATACATGGCCAACGCCAGCAGAATGTTCTGCAGGAAAATGAAAAGCCCGTAAAAAAAATCCGGCGGAATCCCTACATATTTGAACAGCACCGCCGGCAACCAGTTCAGCATCGAAGTGAGCCCGACTGGTGCCCAGTTACGCAAGTTGGCGTCCTGCGCAAACCGTTCCGGATACTTCAGGAAATAGGAATAAGCAACGAGCCCGTCATCGGTACTGGTATTGGCGAGCCTCACCCCGAGATCGCCGATCAGCAAATAGGTGGAGATGCAGACCAGAACGGCCAGGCAGATCTGGTCCAGACATGTCCAGCGGGAAATGCGGGGCAGCATGTTGCTCGTCATGTGTTGCGATTCACGCTGGTCATGCTTGGGCCTGTGTTTGTTGCAAGGAGCGATTACTCCGGCAAGCGCGTTCCGGACTGCGATGCATCAAGGTAAAGTATTGTATGAAAAGGGATTATTTCCGGATTATCTGGGCGCAAAGGCAGCATGTCAAAGACCGCTTACGTTAAAAAACCTTCCCATGGCCGCATTCGTTGAGTCAGATTTGGCAATGAACGCGAATGCATACCGCATAAACACGGTCTCGGGTCACTGTAGTTCAGTGGTCTGCCGTACTGGCTACGTTCTGCCGGTTAGAGCTTAAAATCGCGACATGCCCGACATTGACCCGATTGCAGCACGCTATCTTGGCGCAGACTACCTGCGCGACAACCCGTCCTGGGACAGCGAAGATTCACCGTGGAAAGCCGGCAAGGTGCGTGAACTGCTCGAGGGCAATGCAATCGCTCCGGCATCGGTGGTCGATGTCGGATGCGGAGCCGGCATCGTGCTGGCGGAACTGCAGAAAAGCTGGCACTCGGCGCGTTATGCCGGTTATGACATTGCCCCCGACGCCGAGCGTTTCTGGGCAGCACCCCGTGCACGCGGTATAGAACTGGTCGTCGGCGACTTCCTTGACGCTGCCACGCCGGTGTATGACGTCCTGATGGCCCTCGATGTGCTGGAACACCTGCAGGATCCGTTCGCCTTCCTGGCCCGACTCAAGGGCAGGGCCAACCATTACGTATTCCACTTCCCGCTGGACCTGTCTGCAATCAGTGTCCTGCGCGAATCGCCGCTGTTGCATGTGCGGCGAAAAGTCGGGCATGTTCATTACTACACCCGGGGCCTGGCCACGGCGCTGCTTGAGGACTGCGGCTACCACATCGTCGACGCCCGATATACCGGTGCGGCCTTCACCGCGCCTCAGCGTTCCCTCAAGACCTGGCTTGCCAGCCTGCCCCGCCGCGTTGCGCGCGTGGTGAACCCGGACTGGGGAGTCCGCCTGTTCGGAGGGGAAACGCTGATGGTCCTCGCAAGCTGCAAGGCGACCGATTGAGCCTGATCATTCACGCCCCGAACGTGCACCGGGGGGGCGGCCGAACGCTGCTGCTCAGCCTGCTGCAGGCGACCGCCCGGTCAGGAGGCTGCCTGGTTCTGGCCGACGATCGTCTCGCAACACTCCCGCTTCCGGAGAACACCGAGGTCATCAGGTTTCCGCCCAGCGTTGCCGGCAGGCTCGCTGCGGAACGATTCCTGCGGGCACGCGCGCAGCCGGCCGACGTGGTGCTTTGCATGGGCAATCTGCCACCCTTGTTTCAGCTGCGTGCGCGCCGCACGGTACTTTTCATCCAGAACCGCTACCTGCTGGACGCGGTCGACACTTCCGCGTTCGACGCAATCGTGCGCCTGCGCATCGCCATTGAGCGACTATGGCTGCGCCGCACAATCAGCCGCGTGCAGCAGATCCTCGTGCAATCCCCATCCATGGCGGATGCGGTGCATCGTTGCCTTGACATCAGGTCTGAAGTAGCGCCGTTCGCACTCCTTGATTCCGGACACACTGCCCCGGTAACAAAAGACAGTCCCGGGGATGCCGGCACAGCCGGATTCCTGTACGTCGCTTCCGGCGAGCCGCACAAGAATCACCGGCGACTGGTGGAAGCCTGGCTGCTACTGGCCGAAGCCGGCATCCGGCCCCTGCTGCGACTGACCCTGAACACCGCTCATCATCCCGAACTTGCCGCGTGGATCACTGCCTCCAGCGAGCATTCCGGACTGCGCATCGAAAATTCAGGGGAGGTCAGCCCGGAACAGCTTGCGCGGCTGTACAAAGAATCTGCCGCGCTGATTTACCCCTCACTGACCGAATCGCTCGGACTGCCTTTGCTCGAAGCGCGTGCACACGGACTGCCGATCATCGCTTCTGAACGCGATTTCGTGCGTGATATCGTAACTCCACGCGAAACCTTTGATCCCGAATCGGCGCAGTCCATTGCACGCGCGGTCCGTCGTTTTCTCGGCGCTGACGAAGCCGGCCTGCAGATCAGGACGCCAGCGGAGTTCCTTGATCTGGTGCGGGGCGGCTGACGCCGCGCGAGCACCGCATTCGCTGCGCCATGAACTACGTTTTCCCGGCCGCACTGATGGCCAATACCTTCTCGGTCACCGGGCTGATGATCATCCTCGGCCTCGCCGGCGAACCGGTGATGGCCGCGGATTTCGGCATCGTGCACGGCGCAACCGTGGCCCTCCTCTACTCCTTTTCGGCCAACGCCCGCAGCATCATCCTCAATCCCGCATCGGCCATTTCGACGGGCGCCATCCTCGGCTCCCGGCTGCTGTTGCTGCTGCCATTGGGTCTGTCGTCACTGTGGCTGAGCACGAACCTGGGCAGCGTCGGCGCGGCGCTCGCCCTCGCGCTGATCGTCCGGCGTTGTGCCGAATGGATTGCCGAAGTGCATGTCAGCCAGATGGAAGCCTCGCGGGAAGTGCTCCCGGCGAAACGTTTCCTGGTCGTGCAGGGCGCCCTGTTTCCGGTAACGGCCGCGTCGCTGGTCACCGGGCTGCCATTTGCACTGCCGGTATTGTTCGCCTGGGCCACCTCACCGCTCTGGCTGAGCCTCCGCTTCGTGCTGCAGCAGGCTGACATCCGGTCCACTGCCGCCGGACACTGGCTGCAGTTGCTGCCGCATTTCGGATCAACAGCAATCATCGGCATTTCGGTTTATGTCTTCCGCCTGCTGATCCTGCTGCTGGTCGGCAAAGCGGTTGCCGGGGATCTCTATACGGCATTTGCGATCGGCGGCCTGCTGGGATCGGTGTTTGCGCAGGCAATCGGTCCCACGCTGGTGCTGCAGGAAACCCGCGGCACCGCCCGGGGATTTCCGGCCTGGATCCGGATTGTGCTCGCGGCGGCAACCGCAGCGGGATTGGCGCTCTATGCGCTGGCCGGCGCCAGCCCACAGTGGCTGGATCTCGCCGGAAAATCGGCCCTCTTCTGGCAGGCCGCGGGCCTTTCGCTCGTCGGCGGCGCCATCATGGTCATCGCCCAGCAGCTGCGGCTGCGGATGCTCCAGCAACAGGCAAACAGTGACGTCTTCGGGCCGGATGTGCTGATGAACATCCTGATCGTGGCAGCGGTGCCTTATTCCTTTTATCTGTTGGGGCTCAATGCCCTCGCAGCCCTCTACCTGCTGAATGCCATGCTGGCGCTGCTGTTTTATTTCAGCGCGGGCACCGGCATCCGGGCATCGATGAAGGCGGAGGGTGCCGCGAACCGGCGTATCAGGACAACCATCGCACTCCTGCTGGTGCTGCCGCTTTTTTTCCAGTTGAGCGGGACGATTTTCAGGGACACCACCTACCTGTTCAACTCCGAAGGCAATCTGATGCTGTTGCCGATACCGGTTTCCGTGCTGGCCTGTTACGGCGGCATTCTGCTGCTGGGGCACTACGCCCGGGCCCGCCTGGCCCTGACACTGATCTTCGCCACATTTGCACTGATGCTGGTCACCAGTGTTCTTCTCGCCCATGTGCAGGCCGGACAGGAACAGGCAAAACTGATCCTTCTGATCCAGTTCGTGCTGCCGATGTTCGCCCTGGTCCTCGGGCAGTTGCATGGCGAAGACACGACGGCTCAGCCAATCGTCCCGGTATGTTTTCTGTGGGTGCTGGCCATCCTGGTGCCGGTCCAGTTGCTCTTAACCTGGTCAGAGTCCTCGTGGATACTGTCGCCCTCTTACGTGGTGTTCAGCGCCTACCAGCATCTGCAGTATGTTCCGGCGATGTTTGTGGCGGCTTATCTGGTGGCGCTGTATGCGCTTTGGGACATGCCCCGCTACCGCATGCTGCTGCTGGTGCTGGGGGCGCCGATGGGCATGTACGCCGGCGCCTCCGTCTCGGCACTGGCAACGGCAGGGCTGGTTGCCGGAGTCGCCGCTTTTGGCTTGCTTGCCTGGCGACGCGGCGGACAGGGCAGGCCGCTGCTGGTTCTGGTGGTGACAGTCCTGATCTGCGCGATCGGTTATTTCTCGATGGCCTCAGGCAGGATGGGGCCCCGGTACGACCTGATCCGGCTCCAGACCGACACTGCAGTGTTTGCCCCGAAAAATCTGGCCCAGCGCATCGCCTACTGGAAATTCTATACAGGAGAAATCCTCGCCAGTCCCAGAAGTGCCGTGCTGGGCCATGTCGCCCCTCCGGACCGGACCAAGTACCCCAGCGCCCACAATTACTACCTCGACTTCGCCTACAACTTCGGCATCGTGCCGCTGCTGCCGCTGCTGGGACTGATCGGCTTGACCCTGCTGGGGGTGCGCCGGAAATGGCAGGCCGTCAAATCATCCATGCCGCTGCTGGGCCTGACCGCAGTGGTACTTTTTCTGGTGCTGGTCGATAATTCGTTCAAGGTGGGCATGCGCCAGCCCTATCCGGGCATCCTGACCTTTTTCCTCTGGGGAATTCTGCTGAGTCATCTCTTCAAGCCTTCAACACCGGCCCGCGGGCAGGCCCCCGCATGATGGAAGCCCTGTCTTGAGGCTGCTCATCGTCACCCAGTACTTCTGGCCGGAGGCGTTTCGCGTCAATGACCTTGCGCTCGGGCTGAAATCCCTGGGACACGAAGTGGAAGTGCTGACCGGCATGCCGAACTATCCGCAGGGCAGCCTGTTCCCCGGCTACGGCTGGCTGCGGCCGGCCAGCGAAGAATTTGAAGGCATCCGCGTGGTGCGCGTGCCGATGGTGACGCGCGGACGCAGCAAGGGCTTGCGCCTGGCGCTGAATTACCTGTCCTTCGCCGTCATGGCGAGCCTGCTGGGGCCGCTGCGCTGCCGGGGGCGTTTCGATGCCGTGCTGATTTTCCAGCCCTCGCCGGTCACCATCGGACTGCCCGGTCTGCTGATGTCAGCGATCAAGAAAGCCCCGGCGCTGATCTGGATCCAGGATCTGTGGCCGGACACGCTGGAGGCCATGGGATTCCGCCGCTCCGGCATTCCCTTCCGGGTCGCGGCATGGCTGTCGGATTTTGTCCATCGCCGTTGCGAGCGGGTGCTGGCACAGTCGCGGGCTTACATTCCGCGGATCGAGGCGCGCGGTGTGGCGCCATCGCGCATCGCCTACCTGCCGAACTGGGCCGAATCGTTTTATCGCCCGCTGTTCCCGCAGGAAAACATCGCAGACCCGATGGCGCAGATCCGCGGCTTCAGGGTGGTGTTCGCCGGCAACATCGGCAGCGCGCAGGCCTTCGACACCATCATCGGTGCCGCGCGGGAGTTGCAGCATGTAGAGGACCTGCACTGGGTCGTGCTCGGTGACGGCAACATGAAGGCGTGGCTCGAGGCGGAAATCGCCCGCCACGGACTCGGGCAGCGGTTTCACCTGCCCGGCCGGCGTCCGCCGGAGGACATGCCGGCGTATTTTGCGCACGCCGATGTGCTTCTGGTAACCTTGCGCTCCGATCCGGTTTTCTCATTGACGATACCCAGCAAAATCCAGTCGTATCTGGCATGCGCAAAGCCGGTCGTCGCATCACTGGACGGCGAAGGTGCGGCCATCATGCGGGAGTGCGGGGCGGGTGCGGTCTGTTCCGCTGAAGATGTTCCCGGACTTGCCTCCGCCGTGCTCGCTGTCCATCGCATGACCCCGCAGGAAAGGGTGGCCTGCGGGATGCGCGGCCGGAAATATTACGAAGACAATTTTGAGCGCACCCTGCTGCTGAACCGGCTCGACGAATGGATCAAACAACTGGCTCGAAATTGACATGCGCATACTGATACTCGGCGGCGACGGCATGCTGGGACACCGGCTGCTGAAGGACCTCTCGCAGACACATCAGGTGCGGGTGACGCTGCGCCAGGAGCGCCATGCCTACAGCCAGTTCGCGCTGTTCACCGAGGAAAATTCCTATACCGGGGTCGATGTGCGGGTGACCGACCGCCTGGTCAGTGTGCTGGCGGACTTCCATCCCGAGGCGGTGATCAACGCCGTCGGCGTGGTCAAGCAGCGCAAGGACGGGCTGGACCCGATCCCCAATCTCGAAATCAACGCCCTGCTCCCCCACCGGCTCGCGGCGCTGTGCAAGGCCATCCGGGCGCACCTGATCCACATCAGCACCGACTGCGTGTTCTCGGGTCGCACCGGCGGTTACGCCGAAAACGACCAGCCCGACCCCATCGATGTTTACGGGCACAGCAAGCTGCTCGGTGAAGTCACCGCCGACGGCTGCATCACCCTGCGCACCTCGATCATCGGCCCGGAACTGTGGCGCCGGACCAGCCTGCTGGAATGGTTTCTGGCCCAGAAAGGCCGGGCCCTGGGCTACCGGAACGCCATTTTCTCCGGCCTGACAACTCTCGAGATGGGCCGGATCATGGAGCGGCTGGTGACGAATTTCCCGCAGTCCGCCGGCATTTACCACGTGTCCAGCCAGCCCATCAGCAAATTCGAACTGCTGACGCTGATCCGCGACAAGTTCGGCCTGTCGATCGAACTGGCGCCCGATGACGCCTTCCACTGCGACCGCAGCCTGAACTCCGAGCGTTTCCGCAGGAACTTCAACTACGAGCCGCCGACCTGGGCGCAGATGATTGACGAATTGGCGGCAGACCACCGTTCCAGAAAGGCATCATGATGTTCAAGGGCAAGACCATACTCGTCACCGGCGGCACCGGATCCATGGGCAAGACCTTCGTGCGCCGCGTGCTCTCGGGCGAACTGGGCAAACCGAAGAAGGTGATCGTGTTCTCGCGCGACGAGGCCAAGCAGCATGAAATGCGCATTTCGTACCTGCACCGCACGGTGACCACGGACGAGGTCATCTTCCGCAATTTCATGGACGTGCTGGAGTTCCGCATCGGCGACGTGCGTAATTTCGCCGAGGTCTGTTCGGCGGTGAAAAATGCCGACATCGTGGTCAACGCCGCGGCGCTGAAACAGGTACCCACCTGCGAATACTTCCCGGCCCAGGCCATCGCCACCAACTGCCTCGGCGCGATGAACATCGTGCGCGCAATCGAGGAAAACAGCTACCCGGTCGACACCGTCATCGGCATCAGCACCGATAAGGCCTGCAAACCCGTCAACGTGATGGGCATGACCAAGTCGCTGCAGGAGCGGATTTTCATTTCTGCCAACGTGCTGAACCCGAAGACGCGTTTCATCTGCGTGCGTTACGGCAACGTGCTGGCCTCGCGTGGCTCGGTGATTCCGCTGTTCCATGACCAGATCCGCGCCGGCGGCCCGGTCACCCTGACCGTGCCGGAAATGACCCGCTTCCTGCTGACCCTGGACCAGGCCGTCGACACCGTGTTCACCGCGCTGAAGGAAGCGAAACGCGGCGAGACCTATGTCCCGAATGCACCGGCCGCAACCGTGGAGAACATCGCCAAGGCGCTGATCGGCAAGCGCCCCGTCAAGACCAGGATCACCGGTATCCGCCCCGGCGAAAAAATGCACGAAATCATGGTGTCCGACGAAGAGGCTCACTACTGCGTGAAACGGGGCGACTATTACGCGATCCTGCCGATGCTGCCGGAACTGGCGCCGCGCGGCGGCAAACCGAAACCTGCCCTGCGCAAGGAATTCAGTTCGGGCGACACCGTGCTGGATCTCGCCGGAACCATCGCTCTGCTCAAGCGCCATCGCCTGATGGTTGACGATGTCGAATCCGGCAACGGCCTTGAGCTGTTGCGCTGATCCGGGGATGTCCCGCGGTTGAAACGGATCCTGGTCACCGGAGCCAGTGGTTTCGTCGGACGCCGGCTCTGCGCGCACCTCGTCAAACAAGGCTGGCAGGTCGGTGCGGCGGTGCGCGGCACTTCCGCAGTATCCCTCGCCGGCGGCATCGACTGGCATGTAGTCCCGGACATCGGACCGCAGACCGACTGGTCTGAAGCTTTGGCCGGAATCGAAGCAGTCGTGCACCTCGCCGCACGGGTGCATGTCATGCACGAAACCGCAATGGAAGGCCTGCGTGAACACCGGCGGGTCAACACCGAAGGCACTGCAGCTCTCGCCCGCGCCGCTGTGCATGCCGGCGTGCAGCGCTTTGTCTACCTGAGCACCATCAAGGTCAACGGCGAACGGACATCGGACAAACCCTTTACCGAGGCCGATGCGCCCGACCCGGCCGATGCCTACGGCCTCTCCAAACTGGAGGCGGAGCAGCAACTGGCCCGGATTGCCGGTGAAACCGGGCTTGCCACCGCGATATTCAGGCCACCGCTGATGTACGGCCCCGGGGTCAAGGGCAACTTCCGGCGGCTGATCTCGCTGGTGCGGCGCCGGATCCCGCTGCCGCTTGCGAGCATCAGCAATGCGCGCAGCATGCTCTGCGTAGACAACATGGTGAGTGCCATCGAAGCCGTGCTGGGCCGGCCGCAGCCGGTGAGCGGCACCTTCCTGGTCAGCGACGATCACGATCTGTCGACCCCGGAGCTGGTGCGCAGGATCAGCGTGGCCATGGGACGGAATCCGCTGCTTTTCCCCTGCCCGCCGTCGCTGCTGCTGGCCGCCGCGGGCCTCGCCGGCAAGGGGGGGGAAGCAAGGCGCATGATAGAATCGTTGCGCGTCGATTGCGGCAAACTTCGGCGAGAACTGCAATGGAATCCGCCGGTTAGCGTTGATGCCGGCATCGCCGCTGCGGTGCACTGGCAACTGCAGAAGACCAATCCGCCCGACACCCGTAGCCCCGGACATGAATAACTACAAAGCACGAACGACCTGTGCGTTCTGCGACAGCAAGGCGCTCGAAAAAATCATCGATTTCGGCAATGTTGCGCTTGCCGGCGGCTTCCTGAAGCCCGAAAAATTCGCGTCCGAACAGCGGTTCCCGCTGCGCGTGCACTTCTGCCGGGACTGTTACGCGCTGCAGGTGCTGGACATCATTGATCCCGAGGTCCTGTTTGCCGACTATTTCTACTTCTCTTCGGCCATCCAGTCGCTGCGGGACCATTTCATCGACTATGCCGACGAGGTCGTGCCTCGGTTCCTGGATCCGGCGAATGCGACGGCCGTCGAGATCGGCTGCAACGACGGCATCCTGCTCAAGCCGATCGCCAACCACGGCGTGCGCAAGGTCATCGGCGTGGATCCCGCGACCAACATCGTCCGCACCATCAACGATCCGCGCATCACCATCGTCAACACCTTTTTCAGCAGCGCCGTCGCCGAAAAAATCCGCGCCGAACACGGCCCCGCGCAGTTGATCGTCGCCAACAACGTCTACGCCCACATCCCGGAAATCAACGATGTCACCCGCGGCATTGCCGGGCTGCTGGACGACGACGGGGTGTTCGTCTTCGAGGCCCATTACCTCGGCAGTGTCGTCAAGGGCCTGCAGTACGACATGATCTACCACGAGCACCTGTACTATTACTCGCTGCTGTCGCTGGAGAACCACATGGCGCGGCACGGGCTGCTGGTGTTCGACGTCAAGTCCATCAGCATCCACGGCGGTTCGATGCGCTTCTACGTGTGCCGGAAAGACAGCAAACATGCGCGCACGGTTTCCGCCCAGGTGCAGCGCCTGCGCAAGGAAGAGCTCGAGCAGGGTTACAACCGGGTCGAGTGTTTCGAGCAGTTCGCCGGCGAAATCGCCCGGCGCAAGGACCGGTTGATGGCGCTGCTGGAAGAGGCGCGCGGGAAGGGCCTGCGGGTTGCCGGTTACGGCGCCTCCGGCCGCGCGAACACCATCATCCAGTATTGCGGCATCACCGACCGGCATGTCGACTTCATGGTCGACGACGCATCAGCCAAATGGGGCTTTTTCACGCCGGGTTCGCACATTGAGGTGGTCCCGCGCGACAGACTTGCCACGACGCCGCCCGACTATCTGCTGGTGTTCGCCTGGGCCTACCTTAACGAGATCGCCAGGAAATGCAGGGACTACCTGGAACAGGGTGGCAGACTGCTGACACCGCTGCCAGAAGTGCGCCAGGTTTCGCACCCCAGGCCCGAACGCGACAGATGATCCTTTTCGCCACCAGACATTCAACGACTGCAGAGAGTACATCATGAAAGTGCTGTCAATATTCGGAACCCGTCCTGAAATGATCAAGATGTGGTCCACCCTGAACAAGCTCGACGAACTCAATTTCGAGCACATCATGGTACACACGGGACAGAACTTCACACCCGAACTGAAGGACTTTTTCTTCCGCGACCTGAAGCTGCGCAAGCCTGATTACGAGCTCGGCATCGACACCAGCAGCTACGGCAAGGAAGTGGCGGACGTGGTTGCAAAATCCGACGCGCTGATGGCAAAAATAAAGCCCGACGCCCTGCTGATCCTCGGCGACACCTACAGCGGGCTTTCGGTGATGCCGGCCTCGTACCGCGGCATCAAGGTCTTTCACATGGAAGCCGGCCTGCGCGCCTGGGACAAACGCATGCCCGAGCAGCGCAACCGCATCCTGATCGACCACATGAGCGATTACCTGCTGCCGTTCAACCAGTATCACCGCGAAAACCTGATGCGGGAGAACATCCACCCATCGAAGATTTTCATCACCGGCAACCCGACATTCGAGGCGATGCGCGCGTTCATGCCGCAGATAAAAAAAAGCAACATCCTCAAGAAACTCGGCCTTGCTCCGAAAGACTATTTCATCGTCACCGCACACCGCAGTGAAAACGTCGACAACCCCGTGCACAGGGATGCGATCATCCAGGCGCTGGGCGAGCTTTACCGGAAATTCAAGCGCGAGGTCATCTACCCGATGCACCCGCGCACCAAGAGCAAGATCGGCAACACCCGTCTGCCCAAGGGCGTACGCGTGATGGAGCCACTGGGCTTCTATGATTTCAACCGCCTGATGCAGAGCAGTTTCTGCATTCTGTCGGATTCCGGAACCGCGCCCGAGGAAGCCTATTTCTACAAGATCCCCTGCGTCAGCCTGCGCATGACCACCGAACGGCCGGAAACCGTGGAAGGCGGCGCGCATATCGTTGCTGGCATGGACGCGCAAAACATTGCTGCAGCAGTGGAGACAGCCACGTCGAACAAGTGGACCGGCAAATACGACCTGGAAGAGAATTTCGAGCCGTCGACCGTGGTCGTCAACGTGATCCGCAGCCGGATCACCAATTTCTTCTGATCCGCAGCCGTCAACGGCATTGAATGATTCAGCGCAGCGGAGGTCTTGCCGTTGATGTCCGGAACCGGATCCGCACCGATACTGTCATTTGCCGTGGCCAGCGGGCTCGTCTGGTGGCTGGCCACGCGGGCGGCACGACGGCTTCCTGTCGATACGCCGAATGAGCGGTCGCTGCATTCGACGCCGGTTCCGCGCGCGGGCGGCATCGGGCTTCTGGGGGGATTCTGTACTGCGGCGGTCCTGATCGCACCGGGGCTGCCGGCAACATTGTGGGTTGCCGTTGCCCTGCTGATTGCCGTGTCGCTGGTCGATGATTTCAGGGCGCTGCCGGCGAGCCTGCGGCTGGCTGCCCATTTGTTCGCAGCGGCGATTTTTTCGGTTCCGCTGCTGATCGGCGACTATGGCCTCATGGTTGCCGTCCTGATGACACTTGCCGCGGGCTGGATGATCAATCTTTACAATTTCATGGACGGCTCCGACGGTCTGGCAGGCGGCATGGCCGTATCAGGCTTCACGTTTTTTGCGATCGCCGCCGCACTCGACGGCAATGCTGACTTCGCCCTGCTCAACGCCAGCCTCGCCGCCGCCGCTGCGGCCTTCCTGCTGTTCAACTTCCACCCCGCGCGGATTTTCCTGGGCGACGCCGGTTCGGTGCCGCTGGGCTTTCTCGCTGCAGCCTTTGGTCTGATCGGCTGGCTCAACAGCCACTGGCCGTGGTGGTTCCCCCTGCTGGTGTTCTCACCGTTCATCGTGGATGCCAGCGTAACCCTGGCTCGCCGCCTGCTCTCCCGGGCACGTGTGTGGGAAGCGCATCGGGATCACTACTACCAACGCCTGGTGCGCCTCGGCCTGGGACACCGCAACACCGCGCTTGCCGAATATGCGCTGATGGCGGCATGCGGGGTTGCCGGGCTATGGGCGATGAAGATTTCCCCCGCATCCCAGCTGACTGTTCTGGCCGCGGTTGCCGCCGTTTACTTGGCGCTGATCGGGACCATTGAGCACATCTGGCGCAAAAGGCCTGCCGGCGATGTTTAGTATCCGCACCCTGCTCGCGATCCTGCACGATCTGATGGCGGTGGCGCTGTCATGGATACTGGCCTACTGGCTGCGATTTAATCTCGAGTTGCCGGAGCCGTACGACGCCCAGGCTTTTGACTCGGTGTTATGGGTGGTTCCGCTGTATGCGGCACTCTTTTTCATGTCGGGCCTTTATCGCGGCATCTGGCGCTTTGCCAGCCTGCCGGATCTGAAACGCATCATCCTCGCGGTGGCGGCCGGCGCACTCGCGGTACCGGCAATGCTGTTCATGCTGCAATTGATCGTGCCGCGCTCCGTGCTGGTCATGAGCCCGCTGCTGCTGGTGATGATCATGGGCGGCAGCCGGCTCGTCTACCGCGCATGGAGGGAATACCGCTTCGGCGGCACACTGCCAGCCAGCCGGGAGCCCGTCGTCGTACTGGGTGCCGCCGACGCTGCGGCGAGCCTGATCAAGGATCTGGCGCGCAGTCCGCAGTGGCAGGTCATCGGCGTGTTCGACGACAACCGCACGCACCACGGACGGCAGATTCACGGCGCGATGGTCTACGGCGCAATTGGCGATTTGCCACAGTTTCAACCGAAATTGAAAGCGCAGCGTGCCATTGTCGCGATGCCCGAAGCTGGCCATCGTGAACGGCGGCGTGCGGTCGAAATCGCCCGCACCGCCGGCTTGCAGGTGCTGACCGTGCCCTCCTACGATGATCTGATCAGCGGCCGGGTTACGGTGTCGCAGATCCGCAATGTCGAACTCGACGACCTGCTGGGCCGGGACCCGGTGCAGCTTGACGCCACCGGGCTCCACGAATGGCTGGGCCAGCAAGTCGTGCTGGTTTCGGGCGCCGGTGGTTCGATCGGTTCCGAACTGTGCCGACAGGTCGCACGTTATCAGCCGCAACGCATCGTGCTGCTGGAGAACAGCGAATTCTCGTTGTACAGCGTGGAGCAGGAGTTCGCGCAGCGCTTTCCGGACATTACCATCACGCCGGTGATCGGCAGCGTCGGTGACCCGCGACAGGTAAACCATATACTCGCGACGTACCGTCCGACCGTGGTGTTCCACGCCGCCGCCTACAAACATGTGCCGCTGATGGAAAACGGGAATGCCTGGCAGGCAGTGCTTAACAACGTGCTCGGCACACGCGTACTGGCCGAAGCAGCGATTGCGCATGGTGTGAAAAAGTTCGTATTGATATCCACCGACAAGGCGGTGAACCCGACCAATGTGATGGGTGCCACCAAGCGGCTCGCGGAGCTGGTTTGCCAATCGCTGCAGCGTCTGGAGGGCACCCGCTTCGTGATCGTGCGTTTCGGCAACGTGCTGGGCTCCACCGGCAGCGTGATCCCGAAATTCCGCGAGCAGATCGCCGCCGGCGGCCCGGTGACGGTCACTGATCCGGAAATCACCCGCTATTTCATGTCGATTCCGGAGGCGGTGCAGCTGGTGATGCAGGCCGGTCTGATGGGTAATGGCGGCGAGATTTTTGTGCTCGACATGGGCGAGCCGGTGAAAATCGCCGACCTCGCGCGCGACATGATCCGCCTCTCGGGTTTTCAGGAAAATGAGATCCGGATCGTCTACACCGGACTGCGCCCCGGCGAAAAACTCTATGAAGAGGTCCTCGCGGCCGACGAAAATTCGTTGCCGACGCCGCACCCGAAGCTGCGCATCGCGCAGGTGCGCCCGGCCGATCCGGCCATGCTGGCGCAGCTGTTCTCCTGGCTTGAGCGTTCCGACCAGCTCGATGCGGATGCTGTAAAGACGGATCTTTCGCGGTGGTTGCCCGAGTACAGCCGGCGCTAGGCCGATGAGCGTCCTGGCATTGCCGCGTCAAATGGAGCGGACCGGGCGCTGGGCCGCCATCGCGCTGGGCGCGTCGATCCCCGTATCGGTGGCGCTCGACAATGTACTGCTGCTGGTGATCCTGATCTGCTGGTTGGCCGGCGGGCGTTTTGCGGAGAAACGCGAGGCCAGCGGCAGCATCGTGTCCATCTGGGCGCTGATCCTGTTCGGTCTGCTGCTGCTCGGTACGCTGTGGGGTGATCAGTCGCCCGCCGATGCCCGGACTTATCTGCTCAAGTACCTAGACCTCGCCTTCATCCCCCTGTTCGCCTATTTTTTCCGCGATCCTGAAACCCGGCAGCAGGGCCTGTGGGTATTTGCGGGGTCGCTGATCCTGATGCTGCTGCTCTCCTTCATGATCAAGTTCGGTGTGATCGGGCAGGGCGCGATCATCCTGGGCAGTGACCTGTCACCGGTAGTCTTCAAGTTCCGCATCACCCATAACCTGCTGATGGCCTTCGCAGCATTCATGTTTGCGCTGATGGCGCTGGAAGCCGGAATGCGCAGGGATCGGATAATCTGGGGCATTCTCGCCCTGCTGGCTGCCATCAATGTCACACTGATGGTGGAGGGAGCGACGGGTTATGTCGTCCTTGGGCTGCTTGCACTGCTGCTGATCCTGATCCGGTTGCCGGCACGGATCGCGATGGCGGCGATGGTCGCCCTCTTTGCAATCTCGGCGATCCTGGTCACCGTCCCCGGACCGCTGTCGCAGAGGGTCGCTTCGCTGGCCGGGGAGGTGCGCAACTGGAGCCCGGACACTGCGGCGCGCCATTCCTCCGCCGGTTTCCGCCTCGAGTTCTACAGCAACACGTTACGCATCGTCGCCGACCACCCGCTTACCGGCGTCGGCACCGGCGGCTTCCCGGACGCCTACGCCGAACAGGTCCGCGGCACGGCCATGGTGGCCACGCGTAATCCGCACAACGAATACCTGCACATCGCGGCACAGATCGGCCTGGTCGGACTGGCGGCCATGCTGGCACTGTTCGCCGTGCAATGGCGCGCGGCCCGGCACCTGCCGACGCGCCTCGAGACCCATCTCGCCCGTGGACTGGTGGTAACCATCGCCGCCGGCTGCCTGTTCAACTCCTTCCTGCTCGACCATGCCGAGGGGCTGTTCTTTGCCTGGATGACGGGGCTGCTGTATGCGGGATTAAAATCCAGTGATTCAGTAAACAGGTGATTAAGTGATTGAGTAATATAAGGGCGCTTATAAAAATGACTCTTTGTGTGCCACACCCGTAGCCCGGAGGGAGGCCGCAGGCCGGAGTCCGGGAACACAGTCGCTCATGGCAAGGACTGACCCGGATTACGCTGCGCTCCATCCGGCTACAGCCCCTAAAATCGGGTAAGTAGTGATTGGTGACCGGCAATTGATAGAACCGCATACCCCCAATTACCATTCACCAGTCACCAATCATCACTAAACATGTCCATCTCCGTAATCATCATCACCAAGAACGCCGGTGCCACCCTCCGCCGCTGCCTCGAATCCGTGGCCTGGGCCGACGAGATCGTGGTGATCGATTCGGGCAGCAGCGACGACACGCTGGATATCTGCCGCGAACTGGGCACAAAGATTTCAGTCACCACCGACTGGCCGGGTTTCGGTCCGCAGAAGAACCGTGCGCTGGATGCCGCGTCCGGCGACTGGCTGTTCAACATCGATGCCGACGAATGGGTGACGCCGGAACTGGGCGACGAGATCCGCGCGGCGGCCGCGGGCGGCAGCGCGGCATCGGCGTTTGCCCTGCCGCGGCGTTCCAGCTTCTGCGGCCGCTACATGAAACATTCCGGCTGGTGGCCGGATTACGTGGTCCGGCTGTTCCGCCGCGACGCGGCGCGTTTCTCCGATGACCAGGCCCACGAACGCCTGATCGTCAACGGCGCGACGCACAAACTGAAGAACCCGCTGATGCACGAGGCAATCAGCGACCTCGACCAGATGGTCGCCAAGATGAACCTTTATTCGACCGCCAGTGCGCGCGGACTGCATGCCCGCGGCCGCCGCGCGTCGATCGGCACCGCACTGCTGCATGGCGGCTGGGCCTTCTTCCGCACCTATGTGCTGCGGCTGGGTTTCCTCGACGGCCGCGAGGGCTTGATGCTCGCCATCGCCAATGCCGAGGGGTCGTATTACCGGTATGTGAAGTTGATGCTTCTGGGAAAGCGGTGAATGGGGTGCGGTGAGCAGTAAGCAATGACCCACCGAGGTTTTACCAATTACCCGTCACCATTCACCCCTTACCGCTCACTACTCACTACTCACCGTTCACCCAATCCATGCAAATCGCAGTCGTCATCGCAACCTACAACCGCCCCGACGCGCTCGCGGCGCTGCTCGAAGGGTATCTGCATCAGGATGCCGGCGACTTCGAGTTGATTGTCGCGGACGACGGATCGAAGGACGATGTGCGCCTGCTGACCGAGGACTATGCGCGACGCGCACCCTTTCCGGTGACCCATCTCTGGCACGAGGATCGCGGTTTCCGCGCCGCGGTGATGCGCAACCGCGGGCTGGCGGCGACGCAGGCCGAGTACGTGATCTATACCGATGCCGACTGCGTGCCGGCCCCGGATTTCGTGCGCCGCCACCGCATGCTCGCCGAATCCGGCTGCTTTCTGTCAGGCAACCGCGTGCTGTTGAGCGAAGCGCTGACGCAGCGCGCGCTGCGCGAGCACCTGCCGCTGCACGGCTGGTCATTCGCGCAATGGACTGCCGCCCGGCTGCGCGGCGAAATCAACCGGCTGCTGCCGCTGCTGCGCCTGCCGGACGGTGCGTTCCGTCTGCGCACGCCGGAACGCTGGGAAGGCGTGAAGACCTGCAATTTTTCGGCCTGGCGCGCCGACCTGCTGCGCGTCAACGGATTCGATGAAGCCTATGCCGGACGCTGGGGCCTGGAGGATTCCGATCTTGCAATCCGCCTGATTCATGCCGGGGTCAAACACAAGAATGCGCGCTTCGGCGCTTCGGTGTTTCATCTCTGGCATCGCGAAGCCGACAAGCGCGGTTTCGACGAGAACCAGCGTCTGCTCGACGAGCTGATCGCCTCGCGCCGCTTTCGGGCACAGCTGGGTGTAGACCAGTATCTCTGAACATTAAAAATGTCATCTGGAATGCCTAACAAAATGACTCTTTGTGCGCCATACCCGTAGCCCGGAGGGAGGCCGCAGGCCGGAGTCCGGGAACACAGTCGCTCATGGCAAGGACTGACCCGGATTACGCTGCGCTCCATCCGGGCTACAACCCTGTAATCCGCTCACCTTGATGTTAGAGGAAAATTTGATTTTGTCAGGTGCTCTTAAAAACAAATACTGATGAATACCTCCGAAACGCCTTACCTTACGACCTGCCCGATCAGCTGCACGGCCCCGCTCGCCGACACGACACTGCGGCTGCGCGAAGGCCTGTTGCGCCGCTGCAGCGCCTGCGGCCAGTTGCTGAGCAGTGCCAGCGCAGCGCGCTACAGCGAGACCATGGCGCAGTTCGACGACAGCACCTTCAACATCACCGCGGGCCGCGCGCAGAAACGCCGCGATGCCGTCGCACACCGGCGGCTCATGCGCATCGCCGCGCTTCTCGACAAATCACCGCAAGACATCCGTCTCTGCGACGTCGGCTGTTCGCGCGGCCAGTTCGTCGCCGCAGCCATAGCCGCAGGCTTCAGCGCCGAGGGCGTCGAGCCTGCGCCGCAGATTGCGCAGGCGGCGCGCGATGCCGGGCTGCCGGTGCGCACCGGCCTGCTCGAAGACCAGCAGTACGCGGATTCGAGCTTCGACGCGCTGACGCTGTTCGAAGTGGTCGAGCACCTGCGCGCGCCGCTGCCGCTGCTCGCCGAATGCCGGCGCGTGCTGAAACCCGGTGGCATTCTGCTGATCAGCACCGGCAATGCGGCGAGCTGGACAACAGGGGCAATGGGCACGCGCTGGGATTATTTCGACATGGCGCGCGACGGCGGGCACATCAGCTTTTTCAATCTGCGCTCGATGGCCCTGCTTGCGGCCAGGGCCGGTTTCGAGGTCGCAGGCATAGATACCGCGCGGGTGAAATTCCACGACCGCGAAAACACGCCACGCTGGCGTTACGCCGCAGGCAAGCTGCTGGCCGAGGCGCTGAACCTGCCGGCGCGGCTGGCAGGGCGCGGCCACGACATGCTGGCCTGGCTGCGCAAGCCGGCGCAATAAAACCGCAAACCAAGAACGCCTGACAAAGTGGCTCTTTGTGCGCCATACCCGTAGCCCGGAGGGAGGCCGCAGGCCGGAGTCCGGGAACACAGTCGCCCATGGCAAGGACTGACCCCGGATTACGCTGCGCTCCATCCGTATATGGACTCCTCCCGGTTTGCAAACACGGCATGGATTGCAGTAGGTACGATTGCTCACGTATATCCGGCCTGTTCGTCGGGTCAATGACCCTGGCCATAATGGGCTATTCGCGCGCCTTCTCCTGATCGGGCT
>JAUXYA010000023.1 GCA_030684405.1 Burkholderiales bacterium
GCAACCCGCAGCTATTGGCAGCTGATTGTCGGCAACAGCGAAAACAATGCTCGGCAATCCCAGACAGCATCGTTCCCAGGTAGTGGCTCCACTTGCGCCGATTGCCAGATCAGCGCCGGCCATGAGTGCCGCCATATTCGATGTTTGAACGTGGATCTGGTATCCGGGCCGGTTTTTGCAGTAGTTGGTGATTGATTCCAGATGCGGGGTTTCCGAACCGACAACAACATCCACCTTCTTCAGTTCATGTAAATCGGCATCCTCAATGCCCTGGAGCGCGTCCAGCGTCAGATTCATCGGATCATAGCTGCCAAAAGTAACCAGCAGCCTTTCGAGTTTTCCACTCCTCGCCCTCAGGGTGCTCCGTGCTTCAGCGAACTCTGGCCGCAGCAAAGCGTAATGCGGGCCCAGGAGAAGACGGCAGTGAGCGGGTGCATGTTCAGAATACCGTTGCTCCATGTCCAGGAACAGGTTCTGATCCAGAAGCAGATCAGCTTCGTGCGGACGGTCGTCAAGATCGTCAATCACCAGAATTTTTCCGAAAAAAGGGCGTACCGATTTCTCCCATCGGGCATCCAGGGCGTAGTGATCCACCACCAGCCAGTCGGGTTTTCCGAGGCGCATCATGACCTCGCCGGTATCCAAAGCATCCTGAGCCTGTGAAACCCTGAGCCATTGATTATGAGCAAGCGGCAATCCGGGATCAGGGGTGCAAGGAGAGGTATTTTCATTCAAAGGAACAAATTCGATGCCGGGTGTTGCGCGGATTCCGTCCGCAACCGCCGGCGGTGGGTTTCTGCAAAGGAAAAGTATGCTCGCGCCGCGTGCAATCAATTCCCGGGCAAGCGTGAGGCAGCGAGCGACGTGTCCGCCGCCAATCTCGACAGAAGCATCACAGCGAAACGCGACGAGCATCACATTCTGCTGGTATGGCATCGTTGATTACCGGAATACATTGGTCGCGGCGCTCAAATCTTCTTTCGGAACACGGGCTTGGCCGGAGGGCCGACGAGAAGATTTGAGCAACTGTTTGCATCAATTGCTTTTCGGTACACGGCACATGATTCATCGAAAGCCCGCTCGATATGATCGAGCTCTGCCCGTTGATGCGACCACGTAGGGTAAAGCAACCCTTGAAACAGCACCCCGCGGGCGATCATTTCCTGCATCAGAAGGGTGCGAAATGTATCGTCAACCTGCCCGCTGGCATTGCGGCAGATTACAGCAAGGAGGCAGGGGTATCCGGTGACAGTGAGCGAGGATTCAAGTTGATGTTTCACGATAATCTGGTCAAGGCGCTGACGCAGTTTTTCGCCACGCTGCCAATTACTCTCGATCATCCCATGAGTCTTGAAAGCATCAATGGTTGCCACCATTGCGGCGAGCCCCGTCGTTTCAGCGCCATGGGTTGTGGAGATCAGAAAAACCTTGTCAGCACCGGTTCTGCGAATGCCGCCAAGCTCCATGATTTCTGCGCGACCAGTTAACGCACAGGCCGAGAATCCGTTGGCGATGCCTTTTCCCCAAGTTGCAAGATCAGGCTTGATGTCCAGGTATTGTTGTGCCCCACCCAGGGCCCATTTAAATCCAGAAATCATTTCGTCAAGAATGAATACCACGCCATGCTCGCTGCAAAGTTCACGGACGCCCTCGAGAAATCCTTCCTTGGGCGGACTGAACTTTACCGGCTCCATGATCAGACACGCGATGTCGTGGTTCTTGTCTGAGAATAGTTCTTCCACGGACGAGAGGTTGTCGTATGAAAATCCTGCCGTAAGTGTTTTTGCCTGGACGGGGATGCCGGTGTCACACGCCGTGGCGGCAATAAACCAGTCGTCATAACTGAAGAAGGGATGCTCTTTTGCGATTGCGACCCTGTTCCGGCCGGTATAGGCGCGCGCAAGCTTGACTGCAGCGGTTGTGACTGTGGAGCCATTCTTGGCAAATTTGACCATGTCACCCGATTGAACCGTATCAAGGAATTTTCTTGCCGCCTCCAGTTCGAGCGCTGCGGGCCGCTGAAAATTTGTTCCTTGATATGCGGCGTCTGCGACCGCCTTGGCGACAGGCTCATAGCCGTGGCCGATACTTACCGAAGTCAATCCCATGCTGCAGTCAATGTACTCATTCCCGTCAAGGTCCCAAACCCGCGCCCCTTTTCCGTGTGTGATCGCAGCCGGCGCATTGACCGGGAATTGATCGTCTCCCTTTGAGTAGGTATGAGCGCCACCGGGGATAACGTCATTGATGGCGCGTGAAAACTCGCGGGAGCGGGAAAAATCCGTGATTTTTTTCATTGAGATATTCCCTTCAGAGAACGTCCCACAACGGCTCGGGAACGACGAACGGGGCAACGAGAGCCTTGATATCTGGATGGGAATCCAGAAACGAAATAATGTCGCTGACCGAAACCAGCGGCATCGAATTCCCGAGGGCTTTTGCAATTTCCCGGCAAAGGATCAGATCTTCCGGGTAATCCACCGTGACCCTGAGGTCCAAACGCTGCAGTTCTCTTGGCGGCAGGATTACGTCAATCTTGAACTCCTCGGGATTTGTTCGCGCATAGTTGGAGCAGAATTCGGACCGGTCTTTCGATGTTCCGCGCTGGTGTGATCGCTCCAGCGCCTCCAGGCGATATATCTCGAAATGCAATCCTTCGGGCAAGCGGTCGCATACTGTAATGTCATTGTTGCTTTGTACATGCTTTTCCCATGCGGGCATCAGCAGGTCATAGGCAAACCACGGGCATTCAGTCGTAACCCGGAATACATCAGTTGCCTTCGCGACGCGGCCACACAGGATGAGACGGCTTAAAACATCCCGCGGGTCGCCGAATACGTACGAAACGTTGCGTTCTTTTGCGAAATCGACGAATACGGTGTTGGAGGAACCCTCGGAAATTCCGAGAACAATCTCTTCAATCGCAGGGAAACGCCGTATCGCGTTGATGATTTGATCAAGTATCGTGGTTTCGCCGGTTATGTTCTGTAAAGGCTTCCCATAAAGCCGGGAACCGTTATTCCGGCAGGCCAGGGCTGCGACAAGGCGTCTTGAAGAACCGCTCATGGTTTCTCTTCCGTGCGAAGCATTTCACGGGTGATTGCGGATGCGGCTGGCACGTCCTGTGCGAGGTGTTTTCCGTAGACCTCCCGCAAATCGGATAAGAAGTGCTCCGACGATGTGCGTTTAAGGCCGACCATGTCCGGGGTGATTGCGGTGCCGGCAGAGAGAAACTTCAGGGCGACTACATGCTTGCGGGTGTTGGCGCGATAGGTATGCTCGCTCTCGTGCATCCCGAAGTCCGGGGCAGACGCGTTTCCGTCCAGAGAAAGCGCAGTGAAGCACCGGCGCATGCCGTCAACAAAACCTGCAAATTCATCGGGATTAAGCGCGGACTCATGATCTTCCATCTTCATGCGAAGCGCGAGAGTTATGTGTTTCTCGAGAACACATGCCCCCAGCCCCAATGCGCTCGCAGCCAGCGTATGGCGCAGCGGGTCATCGGAAGGCGCATGGTCTGCGAAGCCCAGTCTGACCTGGCCTGTTCGCGGCGCAAGGTCGGCAATTCCCCGCAAATCGGACAGGCGTTCAATCTGGTTGCCTTCAATCGGCGTCGGATAACCTTGATAGCCATGCAAAAGGACCACGTCCTTTTCCCCCAGCACCCCAAGGGCTTCGGCAATCTCATCGCGCAGGCAACCACCGGTCGAAAGCAATACCAAAGGCGCGCGGGAGACGGCAATTTCCTGCAAAAGGCCTAGGTTCGACATGTCTGTACTGTGCACTTTTACGGCAGCGGCACAAACGGCTTCAGCAAGAGCAAGGCTGCGTGATCCGAATACATCCAGCATCAACCCGATGTTCATGCTCCTTGCGTAATTTGCCAGCTCATGCCAGGTCGCATCAGGCATTTCGAGTGAACGAAACAGTTCGTAATGCTTGTAATCCGGTGTGCACAGTTCATCTGCATAAACAAGCTGGAGTTTCAGGGCGTCAGCATTTGCCCCGGCTGCGGCACGAACGAGTGCGCGTGCCAAGCCTGGATCTCCTTCGTAACCCTGTGCGGCTTCGGCAATGATCAACAGGGATTTGTGGTTTTTATTCATGATGAGATTAGTGTGGCCAGCGGGCGGGGTTCAAAACAGTTTCGTCGTGAATGGCGAAGTCGGAGTAGTTATCGATTGCTGGAGGCAGTTGGGCGGCAGAAAGAATTTCAGCCAATTCTTCGGGGTGATTTATTCCGATGATGATGTGGTCAATCTCTTTCCGGTTTATCGCAAAATTCAGCGCCAGTTCGAGCGGAGTTTTGCCATGTGACCTGGAAAACTCATGAAACTTCTTAAGGGGGCCTTGCGCCGACCGGAAGTGAGATCCGAGATTATCGGGATCCATCAGCAATAACCCCTGTAGAAATATGGATCGGGCGTGAATTTCAATTCCGTCTTTATTAAGACGAGAGAGTGTGCCGTTTTCCAGCAATCGCTGGTCCAGTACGTTGAATGGAAGCTGAATCATATCGATTGTATATCGGCTGAGAATGGCATCAAGTTCAAGTTGGTCGTAAACGGATACACCTATCTTTTTGATGAGACCTTGAGATTTCAGGGAGACAAGCGTCGACATTAAGTGCTCTCCTCCCTTGGCAAGCAAATCCGACGCATGGTGTGCCAGAAGCCCGTATACCGAAGGCTGACGTAGCCGTTCCAATGAAAAATGGAATGCTGAAATTACCCGCTGTATGTCGGCAGCGGAAACGGTTTCGGTGCGCAGGGGCAGCGTCTTGGTAACAATGCGAAATTCGTGTTTTGCAGGTAGATTGCGGCCGAGTACCGCCTCGCTTTCCCCGTAGGTGTGTGCAGTGTCGATGATCTGTATGCCGGCCCCACGCGCGACATCAAGAGTGCGCCTGATTTCATCCTCGCTCGGCTTTCCCCGGGTATTGGATATCCCGTAATTCATTCCGAACTGAACTGTGCCGAGGCCGATTTTCATTTCACAAGATCATTGATGGATTCGATCACCAGGTTCTGCTCATCGTTGGATAAGCCGTAGTACAGCGGCAAACTCAGCGCTTCTTCGTAGTAATTCTCAGCATGGGGAAATTCCCCCTTTCGATTTCCGTTCGGCGCGTAATAGGGGTGGAAGTGCACGGGGATGTAATGCACCTGCGCGACTATTCCTTTTTCGCGAAGCCGTTTCATGAATGCATGCCGCGTGGTACCGATCCTGTCGAAGGCGATTCTCAGCACGTAGAGATGAAGCGCGCTCCTGCTGCCGGTGTCCGATTGTGCCGGCCGCACCACGGGATGGTCTTTCCACGCCGAATTGTATCGATTGGCCAGTTCCCGCCTGCGTTCCAGAAACAGATCCAGTTTCCTGAGTTGCGAGGTGCCCAGTGCCGCCTGCAGGTCGGTGAGCCGGTAGTTGAATCCCAGCTCCTGCATCTCGTAGTACCAGGCGTTGATTTCCGGGCCGGTGAACGCGTGATCCTTGCCTTGCAGCGGATCATCCAGCTTGTTGATGCCGTGGCTGCGGAGCCGCAGCAGTTTCCGGTAAAGCGCGTCGTTGTTGGTGGTGATCATGCCGCCTTCGCCGGTGGTGATCATTTTGACCGGGTGAAAGGAAAAGGTGGTCATGTCGGAATATCGGCAATTGCCGACAGTGCTGCCATCTTCATAGGTCGCACCCAGCGCGTGGGCTGCGTCTTCAATCACGCAGGCGCCGTGTTTTCTGGCGATCGCCTGTATAGCGGGCATGTCGCAGGGCAATCCGGCGAAATGCACGGGAATGATTGCGCGGACCGATTGGTTTTTCGCGCAGTGGCGCGCGAGCTCTGCCGGATCAAGGTTGAGCGTTTCCGGATCGATGTCCGCGAGCGCCGGTGTGGCGCCGAGATAGGCGGCGCAGTTTGCACTTGCGACAAAGGTGTTCGGGCTGGTGATCACGGTGTCGCCGGCACTGACGCCGGCGGCTGCGCAGGCAATATGGAGAGCCGCGGTTCCGTTGCTGACCGCCACGGCGTGCCGGGCACCGACACGGGCGGCGACGGCGGCTTCGAATTCCGGGACTTTCGGGCCCTGGGTGAGCCATCCATGGCGCATGACCTCGACGACGGATGCGATGTCCTCTTCGTCAATGAAGTGGCGCCCGTAGGAAATGGGGGTTTTCAACGGCCGGCCTCGCGCTTGAGGGTTTCGATTTCCCGGGCCAGGGCTTCGTACTCGGCCATCTTGCGCTGCAGGAAGCTGGTGGTAACCCGGGTTTTTTCAACAATGCCGCGCGGGGTCAGCAGGTACATATAGGCTTTCTTGTTGCGGCTGTTCTTGAAGTTGTTGGCCTTGATGAGCCCCTTGGCGACGAGCGCGCGCAGGCTGTAGTTGACCTTGCCCAGACTGACCCCAAGTTCCTGCGCGAGCGCGCGCTGGTTGATTTCCGGGTTTTGCTCGATCAGCTTGAGAATCTTGCAGTTGACTTCGTCGGTAAGCATGGGAGGGCCGGTTTGTTCAACGGTTGAACAAACGGGATTTAACCGCGAAACCGCGTGTCTCGCAAGGTTGTGACAGGAGCGGTTTCAGGCTTGTTTGCGCTGCAGCAGTTCGCCCCGGACCATCAATGGTATGTATTCCCTGAGCTGCTCCGTCCAGTGCGGCATGGTTATTCCCAACATGCCGCCGATTTTTTCCTTCGAAGTCGCCGCGTTCAGCGGCCGTGCCGCCGGCTTTGAGTAGTTGGCGGTCGTCGTGGGCTTGATGGTTGCCCAGCCGGTTTCCGTTCCTGAGGCCTGACGGGCCATCTCGATGATGGCCTGGGCGAAGGCGAAGCGCGAGGTATGGCCCTCGGCCGACAGATGGTAGGTGCCCAGCGTCTCCGGCGTGAGCCGCGGCGACTGCAGTATGCGGATTGTCGCCAGCGCGAGTTCGCGCGACCACGTGGGCGAGCCGAACTGGTCGGTAACCACTTCCAGCTCGGCATGCAGGCGTGCGAGCCGCAGCATGGTGCGCAGGAAGTTGGTTCCCTGTGCCCCGTAGGTCCAGCTGGTGCGCAGGATCAGGTGCCGGCAACCGCTGACCGCGATGTTGCGCTCGCCTTCGAGCTTGCTGCGGCCGTAGACATTCACGGGGTTCGGGGTGTCGTTCTCGAGGTACGCGCCGGCTTTGCTTCCGTCAAAGACATAGTCAGTCGAGTAGTGCACCAGCAGGGCGCCGCTGCGCCGGGCTTCCTCGGCCATGAGGCCAGGGGCCGTGGCGTTGACCTGCATTGCCCGTTCCGGCGCGGTCTCGGCGTCATCGACAGCGGTAAATGCCGCGGCGTTCACGATGATGTCCGGCGCGATTTCGCGGATGCCGGCGATGATCGAGTCCGCCCGCGTCAGGTCAAACTGATCGCGGCCGACCGCGATCACCCGTCCCATGGGTGCCAGTGCGGTGATCAGTTCGTGTCCCACCTGACCGGTCTTGCCGGCCAGCAATATTGTCGTCATGGATACACTTCGGCGAGGCGCAGCGGCATACCGGCGCGATCTTTGTCAGAAAGCAGCGGTGCTTCGCGCAGGGGCCAGGCAATGTTCAGGTCAGGATCGTTCCAGAGCAGCGAGTGTTCCGCCAAAGAATTCCAGTAAGTTGTTGTTTTATATACTATTTCTGACTTTTCTTCGAGGGCGAGGAAGCCGTGTGCGAAACCGGGCGGCACCCACAACATCTGCCGGTTGGCGGCCGACAGTTCGCGTCCGCTCCAGTGGCCGAACGTGGGTGAATGCCGCCGCAGGTCGACGATGACATCGAAAACCGCGCCGGCGATCACGCGCACCAGCCGGCCCTGCGGCGTGCCGATCTGGTAGTGCAGTCCGCGCAGCACATTGCGCGCCGAACAGGAGTGGTTGTCCTGCACGAAATGCACATCGAGTTTTGTTGCGGTGGCGAAGTTGCGCTCGTTCCAGCTTTCGCTGAACCAGCCGCGCGTGTCGTGATGAATGGCCGGCGTGATGACCAGCGCATCCGGCAGCCCCGCGGGGCTTACGCTGAAACTCATGCCTGTTCGCGCAGCATGTCGCGCAGGTAACGCGCGTAGGGGTTGTTGCCGATGGCGGCGGCCAGTGCCTCGACTTTTGCGGCATCGATCCAGCCCATCTGGAAGGCGACTTCCTCCGGGCAGGCGACTTTCAGGCCCTGCCGTTTTTCAATGGTTTCGATGAACATCGATGCCGCCAGCAGCGCTTCGTGGGTGCCGGTGTCGAGCCAAGCCACGCCGCGGCCCATGGTGACCACATTCAGTTTGCCGCGGCGCAGGTAGTCGAGGTTGATGTCGGTGAGTTCGAGTTCGCCGCGGGCGGAGGGTTTAAGCGCTTTCGAAATGGCGATCACGTCATTGTCGTAGACCGCGAAGCCGGTCTGGGCATAACGCGATTTCGGCTGTTTCGGCTTTTCTTCGATCGACAGCACCTTGCGGCTTTTGTCGAACTCGATCACGCCGTAGCGTTCCGGATCCTGCACCGGGTAGGCGAATATGGTCGCGCCTTGCGCCTCACGGGTCGCGGACTGCAGGTCGGCCGAGAGTTGATGGCCGTAAAAAATGTTGTCGCCGAGGATCAGCGCGCAGCTGTCGTTGCCGATGAAACCGTCGCCGATGATGAAGGCCTGCGGGATGCCCTTCGGTTCCGGCTGCACCGCGTAACGCAGGCTGATGCCCCAGCGCGAACCGTCTCCCAGCAACTGCTCGAAACGCGGCGTGTCCTGCGGCGTGGAAATCAGCAGGATGTCGCGGATGCCGGCGAGCATCAGCGTGGTCAGCGGGTAATACACCATCGGCTTGTCGTACACCGGCAGCAGTTGCTTGGAGACGACCTGGGTTGCCGGGTAGAGCCTTGTGCCGGAGCCGCCGGCCAGGATTATGCCTTTTCTCATGGGGCAAGGGCTTTCAGGATATCTTCATTTCGAATGTGCGGTAACCGCCGATGAACGCGGATCAACGCCGATAAGGCCGCCATTATCCATTTTCCTTGAGCGGTATTGATTTTTGCTTTTGGGACATGTTTTTCAATTACGGATTACACGCTACAGCGTTCGCAGGAAAGACTCGATCCGTTCTTCCCATACAGGCATGCGGATGTCAAAGGTATCCCGGATCTTGCGGTTGCTGGTGACTGTGTACAGCGGACGGGGAGCGATGTGGGGATACCGGGCGGTTGTCGTCGGCCGCAGCTTTGCCCATCCGGCATCGGTTCCGCAGGCTGCCTTTGCGCAGGCGATGAGTTTTTCGGCCCATTGCAGGCGGGTGCAATGTGACTCTGCGCAAAGATGGTAAATGCCGGGATGCTCTCGCAGGCGCGCGGTGTTTCCCAGCAGGGTCGCTGTTGCCGTCGCATAGTCGCGCGCCCATGTTGGTGAGCCAATCTGGTCGTTGACGATTTCCAGTTCCGGTTTTTCCCGGGCCAGCTTCAGCATGGTCAGCGCAAAGTTTGTGCGGCGCGCGCTGTAGACCCAGTTGGCACGCAGGATCAGGTGTCGTTTGCAGGCGGCGATGACCGCGCGTTCACCGGCGAGCTTGCTGCGGCCATAGGCATTGACCGGGTTGGGAGCGTCTTCCTCGGTGTAGGGGCTGTGTTTGGTACCGTCGAAAACAAAAGTGGTTGAATAATGCACCAGCACGGCGCCAATTTCTTCGGCGCACTCGGCGATTATCCCGGGCGCAGAGGCATTGAGCTGCATCGCCAGCCCGGCTTGTGATTCGGCGGCATCGACGATGGTGAATCCGGCCGCATTGACGATGACATCCGCTTTGGTAGCCAGTACGAAGCGGCGGATCGAATCAGCATCGGTCAAGTCGAGTTCGCCACGGCCAGGCGCGAGCAGTTGGCCGAGCGGAGCAAGCGTGCGCTCCAGTTCGAAGCCGACCTGTCCGGTCTTGCCTAGCAGGAGGATGGTGGTCAATGGTTCGATAATCGGAAATTGGAAAGGCTAACCCCGGAACGGATTCCTGATGGTCAGTGCATCATCGATGACCTGGCCGTCCTGCAGGTCTTCGGTGTAGAGCGTTGAGCAGCCCGCGTCGAGCGCAGTGGCAATGATCAGCGCATCATAAAGCGAGAACCGGTAACGCTCGGCGATCTGCAAACCTCGTTTATGGGTTTCGACAGTGATCGGTAAAACCTTGCAGACCGCCATGATCGGGTCCAGTGCGTCGCGCACCTCGGCCACGGTCATGCCGAGTTTGCGCAGCGCAACCGCGGCAAATTCATTGAGAACCTGGACGCTGATGACGGCTCCAGCGGCAAGGGCCTCTTCCACCCGATCGGCCTTGGTCGCATCGGCGGACAGCAGATACAGCAATACATTGGTGTCGAAGAACCGCTCAGCCACGCGCCTGGGTTTCCAGTCGGTCGAAACGGAAGTCCGCGGGCAGGCGTCCCCGGTATTTCCTCAAACGCGCCAGCATCGCGCGCGCGCCAGGTTTCTTGGCGATCTCGAACACGCCGCGCCCGGCGACCTGAATTTCGATGTCATCGCCCTCCTTGAGGCCAAGGGCTTCGACGACCGACGCGGGCAGGCGCACCGCCAGACTGTTACCCCATTTGGAGACTTGCATGATCACATCCCCGACACAATTGATATACAGAATACATTGTATATCTATCCGGCTCGGGGGGCTACCGGATCACCATTCATCGCTTGGCGTAATTTGCGTCCACCCACTTCCGGTACTCTCCGGTCTGCACGGAATCCACCCATTCAGGGTGTGCCAGGTACCACTCGACGGTTTTGCGTAGCCCGCTGTCAAAGCGTTCCTGCGGTTCCCAGCCCAGTTCGCGGCGGATCTTCCCGGCGTCGATGGCGTAGCGCCAGTCATGTCCGGGGCGGTCTTTGACGTAAGTGATGAGTGATGAGTAATGAGTGATGAGTGAATTCGGGCGCAACTCGTCGAGGATTGCACAGACGGCATGCACGACCTCGAGGTTGGTCTTCTCGCTGTTGCCGCCGATGTTGTAGGTCTCGCCCGGCTTGCCGCGGGCGAGGGCTGCGCGGATGCCGGCACAGTGGTCGCCGACGTAGAGCCAGTCGCGCACGTTCCTGCCGTCGCCATACACCGGCAGCGGCTTGCCGGCGAGCGCGTTGAGGATCATCAGCGGGATCAGTTTTTCCGGGAACTGCAGCGGGCCGTAGTTGTTGGAGCAGTTGGTGGTGATCACCGGCAGGCCGTAGGTGTGGTGGTATGCGCGGACGAGGTGGTCGGAGCCGGCCTTGGACGCGGCATAGGGGCTGTTCGGGGCGTAGGCCGTGGTTTCGCTGAAGGCCGGGTCGTTGCTGCCCAGAGAGCCGTAGACTTCATCGGTGGAGACATGCAGGAAGCGGAATCCCGCCTTCTCCGCGTCGCCGAGTCCGCTCCAGTAGGCACGGGTTTCTTCCAGCAGGCTGAAGGTGCCGACGACATTGGTCTGCACGAATTCGCCGGGGCCGTTGATCGAGCGGTCGACATGGCTCTCGGCCGCGAAATGAACGATCGCATGCGGCTGGTGCTTTTTCAGCAGGTCGGCTACCAGTGCGCGGTCGTTGATGTCGCCCTTGACGAAGATGTGGCGTGCGTCGTTTTGCAGCGAAGCGAGATTCGCCGGATTGCCGGCGTAGGTCAGCTTGTCGAGATTGACGACCGGCGTGCCTTCATGGGCAATCCAGTCGAGCACAAAATTGGCGCCGATGAAACCTGCGCCGCCGGTAACCAGAATCAAATCAGCTCCTCATGCCCGTTCCGGTTTTCTGCAAAACCGCGGGCGGGTGAAGGTAGGCGCAGGGCAGGTCGATCAGCCCGTCAGCGACTATTGAAAAAAGGGTTATATATTGTATTCGGAACAAGCGGTTAGGTGTTCTCGCGGCAGCCCGCATGCGCAATGCATCAGAACATGGCTTGGCCCGGAGTAAGGCCGCGTGACCGGAGTCCGGGGCCGCGGAAACTATTGAAAATTACATATGTAAGTGACACGAGGACTGTGCTCCCGTCATTCCTGCGCGCCCCGAAGGAAGCCCCCCTGGGGGACAAGCAGGAATCCAAGGGTTTTGTATTGAAGCGAAACTGGATTCCGGCTCGCGCTACGCGCGTCCGGAATGACGGTATCTTTGTCACTGAATTATGTAATCTTCAACAATGGTGATGAACTGGCCTTGATACCACTTGCTTGCCCCATCAAGGGGTTCTTCTTTGCGGCACCCCAGGGGATACAGGTACTACAGGGCGAGTTATTCGCCCTGCGGGGCGGCGTCATCAGGCTGCGATTTTCAGTACCTTGGGCTGACGTTGCTGGCGTGCCCGCCACAGATCATGGCCCGCCTGCATTTCGATCCACATTTCGGCGCTGGTGCCCAGCGCAGCTTCGAGCCGCAATGCCATTTCGGCACTGATGCCGGCGCGCCCGTTGAGCAGGGCTGACAGCGCCTGCCGCGTGACGCCGAGGCGCCTGGCCGCTTCCGTTACGCCCAGCGACTCCGGCAAATATTCCCGAAGTACTTCACCGGGATGTGCAGGGTTATGCATGCGGGTCATTTAAAAATTCTCTTCAGTGATAATCCAGGTAATCGACCAATTCGGCATCCTTGCCTTCAAAACGGAAAATCAATCTCCAGTTGCCGTTGACAGTGATCGAGAAAAAACCTTTCAGGTCGCCACTCAACTTGTGCAAGCGCCAGCCGGGTGCATTCAAATCCCCGGAATTTTTCGCGTTATCCAGTGCCGTCAGCATGATTCGCAGCTTTGTCGCATGGCGGGCTTGAATGCCCGCTTTGCTGCCGGTCAGGAAAAACGCTTCAATGCCCTTGTGGCGAAAACTCCTGATCATGGCCGATTGTAATGCGTAAAGTGACGCTTTACAACAGGAGGGCTGATTGGAGCGCCGTTCCCAAATGAACTTCTGTCGGGATGCATCCCGAAGCAGGTTAGCCCGAGGGAAGGCGGCAAGAGCGAAGTCGGGAACGCATTGGCCCAGGGCAAGAGCTGTCCCGGATTCCGCTTCGCTCCTTCCGGGCTACAACACTCGCGTGTGCCGGGATGTCGATGTAGCCCGGAGGGAGGCCGCAAGGCCGGAGTCCGGGAACGCAGTAGCCGATGGCAATGACTGACCCGGCTTGAGTGCAGGACTGCACCCGGGCCGCGCCTTGCTTTTCTGTCCTCGAGTGCTAACCTGCGGCCCAGAGTTTCGGCAATCTTCAGAAAATATAAAGATACCGCGCCAATGCCGCGCATCCTGCTGATCAAAACCTCTTCGCTGGGCGATGTCGTGCACAACCTGCCGGTGGTGTCCGATCTCGTCACGGCCCTGCCCGGGGTCGCCGTCGACTGGGTGGTCGAGGAGGCCTTTACCGCGATCCCGCGTCTGCACCCGGGTGTTTCGCGGGTGCTGCCGGTGGCGGTGCGGCGCTGGCGGCGCACGCCCTGGCAGCCGCGGGTGTGGCGCGAGCTGCGGCAGTTCCTGCGCGAACTGCGCGCGCAGGACTATGACGCGGTGATCGATACCCAGGGCTTGTTCAAAAGCGCGTGGATCGCGCGCGCGGCGCGCGGTCTGCGTCACGGGCTGGATCGTGCGAGTTCGCGCGAGCCGCTGGGGTGGTTCTATGATCGTGTGCACGCCGTGCCCTGGGGGCCGCATGCGGTTGAGCGCAATCGCCGGCTTGCCGCGCTCGCCCTGGGTTACTCGTCGGGCGGGCCGGCACAGTACGGCATCTGCGCGGATGCGCCCTTGCCGGTGGGACTGGACGAAGGGCCGCATGCGGTGCTGCTGCATGCGACCAGCGCGGAACGCAAGCTGTGGCCGGAAGCGCACTGGATCGCGCTCGGCAACGCGCTGGCCGCGCGCGGACTGGTTTGCCTGCTGCCCTGGGGCACGCCGGCTGAATGTGAACGCAGTGAGCAGTTGGCGGCGCAGATCCCGCGCGCCCGGGTGCCGCCGCGGCTGGGCATCGACGCGCTGGCGCCCTTGCTGGCGCGGGCGCGCCTCGTCGTCGGCACCGACACCGGCCTGGCTCATCTCGCCGGTGCGCTGGGCGCGCCGACCCTCGGTATTTACTGTGCGACCGATCCGTCGGCCACCGGTCTCTATGCCTGCCGGCAGGCGCGCAATCTCGGCGGGCCGGGCGCGGCTCCGTCTGCGGACGAAGTCATCGCGGCGGCGCTGGAGTGGCTGTCATGAGCGTCGCGCGGTTTTTTTACTCGCTGCTGTGGTATCTCGCCACGCCGCTGCTGTTGCTGCGGTTGTTGTGGCGGGCGCGGCGTCAGCCGGAATATCTGGACTATGTGGCGGAGCGTTTCGGTTTTTATCGTGGGGTTTCCGCTGCGGGGCCGTGGATCTGGGTGCATGCGGTGTCGGTGGGTGAGACCCGCGCTGCTGCCCCGCTGATCCGCGCGCTGCAGGCACGGTACCGCGGGCATCACATCCTGCTGACGCACATGACGCCCACCGGGCGCGAGACGGGATCCGCGCTGTTCGGCGACGGAGTGCTGCAGTGTTATCTGCCGTACGACCAGCCCGGCGCGGTGGCGCGTTTTCTCGAGCGTTTCCGGCCGGTGATCGGGGTGCTGATCGAAACCGAGGTCTGGCCCAATCTGATTCATGCGGCAGCAAAGCGGCGCATGCCGCTGTATCTGGTGAACGCCCGGCTGTCGGCGCGTTCGCAGGCGGGTTATCGCCGCATGGGTACGTTGGCGCGCGATGCCCTGTGCGCCTTGACGGGGATCACCGCGCAGACGACGGAGGATGCAGCGCGCCTGCGTGAACTCGGTGTCGCTGAAGTCGCGGTCACCGGCAATCTCAAGTTCGACATCGAAGTGCCGGCAGAGCAGGTTGCGGCCGGCCGTGAATTGCGCGCGAGCCTCGGCGCGCGGCCGGTGCTGCTGGCAGCGAGCACACGCGACGGCGAGGAGGCGCTGCTGCTCGATGCCGTGCAGCACAGCGGACTAGGTGATGCTCTGTTGATCATCGTGCCGCGCCATCCGCAGCGCTTTGATGCGGTCGCTGCGCTGGTGGCTGCACGCGGGCTGCGGATGCAGCGGCGCAGCGCGGACGGGGTGATTGCCGCGGATACGTCTGTGTTGCTTGGTGACAGCCTCGGCGAAATGTATTTTTATTACGCCGCCTGTGATGTGGCGCTGCTCGGCGGAAGTTTCCTGCCCTATGGCGCGCAGAACTTGATTGAGCCCTGCGCATTGGGCAAGCCGGTGATCCTCGGGCCATCGACTTACAACTTCGCGGAAGCGGCAGATGTTGCGGTAGCCGCAGGCGCGGCTTTGCGCGCGGCGGATTTCGAAGAGGCGCTACCGCAGGCCTTGCAACTTGCGCGGGATGTGGAACGTCGCCGTGCGATGGCGCAGGCGGGGTTGGCGTTTACCGATTCCTATCGCGGCGCGACGCAGCGGGTGATGGAGTGCCTGCGACTGCCGGACATTACTCGTAGCCCGGATGGAGCGCAGCGGAATCCGGGTCAGTCGTAGACATTGATGCCGTGGCCCCGGACTCAGGCCTTCGGCCTTCCTCCGGGCTACGCAATTTCCGATGCGGTGTGCATTTGTAGCCCGGATGCGCCCCGAAGGAAGTCACCTTGGGTGGCAGCGCAGCGGAATCCGGGTCAGTCGTTGCCATAGGCCACCGTGGTTCCCGGACTCCGGCCTGCGGCCTTCCTCCAGGCTACGCAATATCAGGATGCTGAGCATTCATCGCTCGCCGTGGTTATTCCCCATATCGTTGTGACTTATCCTCCACCGCTACGCCGCCCCAATCCGCGGGCAACCGGCCCGCGCGTACGTAACGATGAAACGATGAATGCGGCCAATCGGCCACCCGCGTCACATGGCCATGCTTCACCGGGTTGTAATGGATGTAATCCACGTGATGCGCGAGGTCCTGCTCGTCCCGGATGGTGTGTTCCCAATACCGGGGCTGCCAGATGTTATACGCGCCGTCGGCGGATTGCCGCACCGACACGCCGGATTTTACGAGCGCCCGGCTGAAGCGGCTTTTGATCGCGCGCCATCGCTGTGCAAAATCCGCATCATCCGGCGGCAGAGTCCAGACCGCATGCAGGTGATCCGGCAATACCACCATCGCGTCGATTTCAAAGGGCTGCATCCGCTGTGTCTGGCGCAGTGCATCCTGCAGCAGATCGACATGTGTTACCAGCCAGTCCTTGTGACGATTAAACAAGGCGACCGTGAAGAAATAGGACCCGCCTGGAACGGGATTGCGACGGTAGAGCACCATCGCAAAAGTGTATTCCCCGATTGCAATCAGGGCTACGGGTGGGGCATCACGGGGTTGTAGCCCGTGATGGAGCGAAGCGGAATCCGGGTCAGTCGTAGCTATTGATACTGTGGTTCCCGGACTCCGGCCTTTCGGCCTCCCTCCGGGCTACGAATGCCGAGTTTCTATAACTACTTGATTTTATTGGTATTTTTACTTTTCCAGCCAGCTGTTGACCCGTTCCAGGTCGGCTTCGCTGAGCTGGCCGGCTGCGGCTTTGAGGCGCAGCAGGGAGAGGATGTAGTTGTAACGCGCCTGCGCGAGGTCGCGCCGCGCGCTGAACAGTTGCTGCTGCGCATTGAGCACGTCGACCTGGGTGCGCACGCCGACTTCCTGACCGAGGCGTGTTGAATCGAGCGAGCTTTGATTGGACACCAGCGCTGCTTCCAGCGCGCGCACCTGCGCGATGCCGCTGGTGACGCCGAGGTAACCCTGGCGCGCGGCGAGCTCTGCGGTGCGGTTCGCATTTTCGAGATCCTGGCGCGCCTTCATTTCGTTGGCCAGGGCTTCGCGCACGCGTGAACTGATTGCGCCGCCTTGATACAGCGGAATCGCCAGTTGCAGGCCGACCACCTTCGAACTGGTTTCGGTACCCGCGCCGCCCTGGATGCCGGAGCCGGCTGCGGATTCGGTGACCGTGGCGTAGGCGTCGAGAGTCGGGTGATGCGCGCCGCGATTTCGGCGGACTTCCTGCGTGGAAAGATTGAGATTTTCGCGGGCCGCGCGCACTTGCAGGCTCGCGTTGCGCGCTTGTTCGACCCAGGATTCCATCGACGTCGGATCCGGCGGCTGCAGCATGAAACGTTTGCCTAGCAGGGCAAGGCGCGGCGCGGCGCGGCCGATCAGCTGTTCAAGCGCACGGTTGCGGACCTCGAGGTCATTGCGCGCGGCGATTTCCTGCGCGGTCACCAAGTCGAAGCGGGCTTGCGCCTCGTGGGTGTCGGTGATGGTGGCGTTGCCGACTTCGAAATTGCGCTTGGCCTGCTCCAGCTGCTGGCCGATGGCGGTCTTCTGCGATTCGGCGAAGGCGACGCTGTCGCGTGCCAGCAGTACGTCGAAATAGGCTTGCGCGGCGCGCTGGATCAACTCCTGCTCGGCGACGGCGAGCTGGACGTCGGCCAGCGCGACCTGGGTTTTGCCCTGCTCGTAGGCGGCGAGGTTCTGCTGGCGGTAGATCGGCTGGGTGATCGAGATCGATGCCGAGTTGGAATTGAACTGTGCGCGGCTGCCGGGCTGGGCCGGGTTGCGGAAGGTGAGGTCGCGATCGTTGTGCTGGGTGGAAGCGGACAGCGAGGCCTGGGGCAGCAGTCCGGCACGGCCCTGCGGCAGTTTTTCCTGAGCCGCGGTCCAGCCCGCGCGCGCGGCGCTGTACACCGGGTCGGAAGCGAGGGCTGCGCGGTAAATTTCGAGCAGATCCGCTGCCGCTGCCGGCGCGGCCTGGAGCAGCGCGCAGGCGATCAACAAACCGTTAAATGAGCGACGCATGCCGCGTTCGACGTGTCAGAACACGAAACGTTGCAGTTGCTGCGCGTTTTTCAGCGGCGCAATGCAGGTTTCGAACAGAGTGACACTTCGGAAGGCGTTGTTGCCAACGCAGGTAATCAGGCGCGCCCGCATCGCCGGAGCAATACCAACGACCGCCAGCAGGCGTCCGCCGGGTTTCAGGCTTTGCTGGAAACTCGCAGGCAGCACCGGTACCGAGCCGGTGAGCACGATGGCGTCGTAGGGGCCGTGTTTGTCCCAGCCGCGGGCGGCGTCGCCGGTTTCGAGGGTGATGTTGCTGATGCCGGCTGCGGCAAGCCGTGGCGCAGCGGCGCGCGCGAATTCGGGCACGATATCGACGCTGTAGACATGGCGGCCGAGGCTGGCGAGCAGCGCGGTCATGTAGCCGCTGCCGGTGCCGATTTCGAGGACCGAGTCGTCTTCACCCACCATGAGTTCCTGCAGCATCCGTGCTTCAAGTTTCGGCGAGAGCATGGTTTCGCCGTGTCCCAGCGGGATTTCAAGGTCGGCGAAAGCCAGCGCGCGGTGTTCGGCCGGCACGAAATCCTCGCGGCGCATCCGCATCAGCAGGTCGAGCACGGACGAATCGAGCACATCCCAGGTCCGGATCTGCTGCTCGACCATGTTGAAACGGGCGTGTTCGAGGTCGGTGCGGGGCGCGATGGAGGCAATGCTGTTCATGGCCGGGCAACTGATTGTCAAATAAGGGGTTTCGGATGTGGAACAGGGGGACAGCGTCATGTTTTCGGCGGCTTGCAATTATCCCATATTTCCATTAGCGTAAACGCCACACGTAGGGGTCCTGGCGACGGACATCGCCGGGTGAGAAAAACCCTTATAACCTGATACGGGTAATGCCGTCGTAGGGAAGCGTGGCGCAGGGTCCTTTCGTTTCCTTCGCTCGTGTTCCTCCCGCGGTTCCGCAGATTTACGGAGCGAACCATGAATGCCAATCCCAAGTTCCTGAATTCCACCGCCCGAGTCGATGAGGGCGCGGTCAAGCCACTGCCCAATTCGCGCAAGGTGTATGTCGAGGGCTCGCGTCCCGACATCCGCGTGCCGATGCGCGAGATATCGCAGTCGGACACGCCGGCCTCGATGGGCGCGGAAAAGAATCCGCCGATTTATGTCTATGACACCTCGGGGCCGTACACCGATCCGGCGGTGAAGATCGACATCCGCTCCGGCCTGCCGGCGCTGCGCCAGCCGTGGATCGAGGCGCGTGGCGACACCGACGCGCTGACGGGGCCGAGTTCGCGCTACGGGCAGGAACGGCTGGCCGACCCCAAGCTGGCGAGCCTGCGTTTCAATCTGGCGCGCCAGCCGCGCCGGGCGAAATCCGGCATGAACGTGACCCAGATGCATTACGCGCGCAAGGGCATCATCACGCCGGAGATGGAATACATCGCCATCCGCGAGAACCAGCGGCGCGAAGGGCTCTCAGAGTTGCTGACCAAACAGCATCCCGGCCAGCATTTCGGCGCATCGATCCCGAAAATCATCACGCCCGAATTTGTGCGCGACGAAGTGGCGCGCGGCCGCGCGATCATTCCGGTCAACATCAACCACCCGGAAATAGAGCCGATGATCATCGGCCGCAATTTTCTGGTGAAGATCAATGCCAACATCGGCAATTCGGCGGTGACCTCCGGCATCCAGGAGGAAGTCGAGAAAATGACCTGGTCGATTCGCTGGGGCGGTGACACGGTGATGGACCTGTCCACCGGCCAGCACATCCATGAAACCCGCGAGTGGATCATCCGCAACTCGCCGGTGCCCATTGGCACGGTGCCGATTTACCAGGCGCTGGAAAAGGTCGACGGCAAGGCCGAGGAACTGACCTGGGAAATCTATCGCGATACGCTGATCGAGCAGTGCGAGCAGGGCGTCGACTATTTCACTGTCCACGCCGGCGTGCGCCTGCCCTACCTCCCGATGACTGCGAAACGCATGACCGGCATTGTCTCGCGCGGCGGCTCGATCATGGCGAAGTGGTGCCTGGCGCACCACAAGGAAAGTTTCCTCTACACGCACTTCGAGGATATCTGCGAACTGCTGAAACAGTACGATGTCGCGTTTTCGTTGGGCGACGGGCTGCGTCCCGGCTCGATCTATGACGCCAACGACGAGGCGCAGCTGGCGGAGCTGAAGACCCTGGGTGAACTGACGCAGGTCGCCTGGAAACACGACGTGCAGGTGATGATCGAAGGTCCCGGCCATGTGCCGATGCACATGATCAAGGAGAACATGGAACTGCAGCTGAAGTACTGCGACGAGGCGCCGTTCTACACCCTCGGACCGCTGACCACCGATATCGCCCCGGGTTACGACCACATCACCTCGGCGATCGGCGCGGCGATGATCGGCTGGTACGGCACGGCGATGCTGTGTTACGTGACGCCGAAAGAGCACCTCGGCCTGCCCGATAAAAACGACGTCAAGGACGGCATCATGGCCTACAAGGTGGCGGCACATGCGGCCGACCTCGGCAAGGGCCATCCCGGCGCGCAGATTCGCGACAACGCGTTGTCGAAGGCGCGATTCGAGTTTCGCTGGGAGGATCAGTTCAACCTCGGGCTCGATCCGGACAAGGCGCGCGAGTTCCATGATGAAACCTTGCCGCAGCACGGTGCCAAGCTGGCGC
>JAUXYA010000028.1 GCA_030684405.1 Burkholderiales bacterium
CAGCTGGAACTGCTCGACCGCCTGCCGCACCAGCTCTCCGGCGGGCAGAAGGCGCGTGTCGGCATCGCGCGCGCGATCGCCACCAAACCCGAACTGCTGATCCTCGATGAACCGACCGCGGCGCTCGACGTCTCGGTGCAGGCGGTGGTGCTCAACCTGCTGGCCGACCTCAAGGCCGAGTTCGGCATGAGTTATCTCTTCGTCAGCCATGACCTCGAGGTGGTGCGCCTGCTCTGTGACCGCGTGATCGTCATGCGAGCCGGGCGCATCGTCGAGGAGGGGCCCTCGGCGCGGGTGCTGTCCGATCCACAGGCCGATTACACGAAGGAACTGCTGGCGGCGATTCCGCGGCCGGCGCATCTGCAGGGGCATGCCCGGAACACGCTGGCGGTGAACGCATGAACGCGCCGCTCACCGTCACCGCAATCCGCGAGGCCATGATCGCCGGCACGTTGTCGGCGCCGCTGTTCCTGCGCGAACGCTGGCAGCAGCTGCGCCGGCTCAACGACGGCGCGCGCGATCCGGCCTGGATCAGCCTCGCCAGCGAAGCGCAGCTGGAGGCCCAACTTGCCGCGCTGGCGCAGCGCGATCCCCTGCAGTGCCCGCTCTACGGCGTGCCCTTCGCGGTCAAGGACAATATCGACGTCGCCGGCTGGATCACTACTGCGGCCTGTCCCGAGTTCGCCCATGTCGCGCAGCACACGGCGCATGTGGTCGCTGCGCTGCAGGACGCCGGCGCCGTGCTGCTCGGCAAGACCAATCTCGACCAGTTCGCCACCGGCCTTGTCGGCACGCGTTCGCCCTACGGCGCGGTGCCCAACACATTCAGCCCGGTGCACATCAGCGGCGGCTCCAGTTCGGGTTCGGCATCGGTGGTTGCGCGCGGGCTGGTGGCTTTTGCGCTGGGCACAGATACCGCCGGTTCGGGGAGGGTGCCTGCGGGTTTCAATAATCTCATCGGCGTCAAGCCGACGCCGGGCATCGTCAGCACTGACGGCGTGCTGCCGGCCTGCCGCACGCTCGACTGCGTGTCGCTGCTGACGCTGACCGGAGCCGATGCGGCGCGGGTGTTCGCGGTGATGACGGGGCCGGGCGCACCGCAGGCCGCGGAAGCAGTGTTCAGCCGGCCGGCGCAGTGGCGCCATGCCCTGCCGCCGCAGCCGCGGGTCGGCACACCGCGCGAACTGCCTTTCCTTGAAGGCGCATACCGCCAGCTATTCGGCGAGAGCATCCGCCATCTGCAGGCACTGCAGTGCAGCCACAGCGAATTCGACCTCGCCCCCTTCGCCGAAGTCGCCGCGCTGCTCTACCAGGGACCGTGGACGGCCGAGCGCTACGCGATTGCCGGACGTCACACCGACAGCGGCGCACCGGGTATCGATCCGGTGGTTGCTGAAGTGATCGGCAAGGGCCGCAATTATTCTGCGGTCGACGCCTTCAACGCGCTCTACCGGGTGCGCGAACTCGAGGCGCAGACTCGCGGCATCTGGGATGACCATGACGTGCTGATGGTGCCCACTGCGCCGCACCTGCCGACTTTCGCGGAGATCGCCACGGCGCCGGTCGCGCGCAACAGCGAACTCGGCACCTACACCAACTTCGTCAATCTGCTGGGGCTCTCGGCGATCGCCGTGCCTTTCGGTTTCACCGACGAAGGCTTGCCTTTCGGCGTGACCTTCATCGCCCCCGGCGGCAGTGATTGGGCGCTGATCGAATTCGCTGCCCAGTGGCAGCGCTCGCGCGCATTGCCGCTGGGCGCGAAACTGCGTGCCATGCAGGCCGCCGACATCCTGATCAATGATGCGCCGCCGGGGACGCTGCCGCTGGCGGTGGTCGGCGCCCACCTCTCGGGCATGCCGCTGCACCATCAGCTCAGCAACATCGGTGCGCGGCTGCGCGCGGCCACCCGCACCGCGGCGGCGTACCGGCTCTATGCGTTGCCGGGCACGACCCCACCCAAGCCGGGGCTGGCCCGCGCCTCAGGCGGTGCGGCGATCGAGGTCGAGGTCTATGACGCGCCGGCGGCGGCGCTCGGCGGATTCCTCGCCGGCATCCCGCAGCCGCTGGGACTGGGGCGCATCGAACTGCAGGACGGTTCCTGGGTCACCGGTTTCATCTGCGAACCCGCGGCGCTGCAGGAGGCCGAGGACATCACCGCGTACGGCGGCTGGCGCAACTATGTCGCCGCCGGCACGCGCAAGAAAAGTGCATGAACATGGCGAAAGTCGTCGACATCAGCAAGGACGCCGGCAGTCTCGCCGACAAGGCCTATGTCATTATCAAGAAACGGATTTTCGAATTCGACCTGATGCCGGGTGACCGCCTGTCGGAATCCGAGCTGGCGGAGCAGGCGAGTGTCAGCCGAACGCCGCTGCGGCAGGCGCTGCAGCGTCTGCAGCACGAGGGTTTCGTCGAGGCGATCCCGAAAGTGGGCTGGCTGATTCCGCCGCTCAGTTTCGACAAGTTCGACGAGCTCTACGACTTCCGCGTGCTGATCGAATGTTTCGCCGTACGCGGCCTCTGCAAGTCAGCCGCCGACCGTCCGGAGCTGAAAACACTGGCGGAGATCTGGCAGGTGCCGCTGAAGGCGCGGCTGCAGGATCCGGTGCGGGTCGGCGAACTCGACGAAGAGTTCCACCGCAGCATCGTCGATTCCACCGCCAACCGTGAAATGCAGCGCACCTACCGTGAAATTACCGAGCGCATGCGCATCATCCGCCGCCTCGACTTCATCAAGCCTGACCGCGTCACCGCGACCTACGATGAACACACCAAGATCATCAGCGCGATCCAGAAGCGCCGCGCCGACGAAGCGCAGCGCCTGCTGCGCACACACATTGAGCAGAGCAAGCTCGAAGTGCGCAAGATCACCCTCGACATGCTCTACCAGGCACGCAACCGCGGGCGCGCCGCGCGCGAGGAGTGATTGGCTGCTGGCCCGTCAGCGGTAACCACCGCCGCCGCTGACGTACACAGTATCGGCAGTCATGAACTGACAGGCATCGGAACACATGAACAGCACGAGTTCAGCGATCTCGTCAGCCTCTGCAATGCGTTTCATGGGAATGCTGTTCAGCGCGCGCTGTGCCTGTTCTTTCGAAGTGCCCGATGCGGCCTGAAAGGCAGTGTCGACCGACGCCGGCGAAATCGACAGGCAGCGTATGCCGCGGTCGGCAAACTCCCGGGCTACACCCAGCGTCATGGTGACGACGGCGCCCTTGGCCGATGCATAGTGAACGGACGTGCCGGGTCCGCCGCGCTTGTGCGCCATGCTGGCAATGTTGATGATCGTTCCGCCGCCGTTGTCCAGCATGTGCGGCAGCATTTCCTGCATGCCGTAGAAAGTGCCCTTCACATTGAGATCGAAACTCAGATCCCAGAGTGCATCATCTATCTCCAGGAAGGCGGATCGCTTCAACGCTCCTCCGGCGGAATTGAGCAGGAAGTCGATCCGGCCGAAACGCTCACGCCCAATATGGATAAACCGGCGAACGTCATCTCGCTTCGTGACATCGGTTGGAATGAAGATCGCCTCGCCGCCGGCAGCCGACACCCGTCGGACGGTTTCCTCTCCACCAGTCACGTTGATGTCTCCGCAGACGATGCGCGCGCCCTCACGCGCGAAAATCACGGCCGTCGCCCGTCCGATCCCGCTGCCGGCGCCGGTGATTGCGATCGTCTTGCCCTTGAAGTAGTCCGGGGTTCTGGCCATGATTTCCCTTGATAAAAGTAGTGGCGCCGAAGCGCTAGTTGAGCACGAGACCGATGTCCTTGATGACTTTGGTCCACTTTTCCAGATCGGCGCGAATGACCGCGCGGAATTCCTCGGGGGTCGAACCGACCAATCGCCAGCCATCGGCTTCGAACCGCTGTCTGATGTCCGGTGCCTTGACGGCTGCAGCGATACCGCCGCTCAGTTTGCGTACGATCGCCGGCGGCGCCCTGGAGGTGATAACTGCACCGTAATACTGGTTGAGTTCAAAGCCGGGCAAACCCGCTTCGGCCACTGTTGGCAGATCGGGCATGGCGCGCATGCGCTCGCGCGACGTGACGGCCAGTGGACGCGCACGGCCTGACTGCAGGTGTGGTCGTGCACTTGTCAGGGTGATGAAGCCGATCTGCACCTCGCCGGCGATGGTGGCAACGATGGCCGGCGCGCCGCCCTTGTAGGGGACGTGGTTGAACTTCGCGCCACTCATCTGACTCAGGACCTCCCAGCCCAGATGCTGAAGGCTGCCGGTCCCCGGTGTGCCGTAGTTGAGTTTGCCGGGGTTCGCGCGGCCGTAAGCGACCAGATCCTTGAAAGTCGTGATCTGCACCGAGGGGTTCATGTAGACGAGGTAGGACAGGGCGGTTGCCTGACTGACTGCAGTAACGTCGCGGGTGATGTCGTACGGACGCTTGGCCGAGGGCACGGAGTTGATGACATGGTCCGCAGACATCATCAGCAGCGTATAGCCGTCGGGGTTGGCCTTGATCGCGATGTCGAAGGCAAGAACGCCGGACGCGCCGGACCGGTTATCCACGATGACTTGCTGGCCCCAGGCTTGCGTCAGCTTCTGCGCAATGGCCCGGGTGGTGGTGTCCAGCCCGCCGCCGGCAGAAACGGGCACGATCAGCCGGATCGGCCGCATTGGAAATTCGCTATTCGCCTGCCCGTGGTCGGGCAGGAGGGATACGCACAGGATCAATGCGAACAGCATGCCTTGCCGCAAGCCTTTACAGTTCATGGGCTTTCCATTTTGAGATGCGATTAATGCGCGTGGTCGTTGTGCGAACGATGAACCACGTCAATTTGCAGTTCGCCACGATTCCTACTCGATGCGTATTCCGAGTTCCCTGGTGAGAGTCGCGTAACGGTCGGCCTCGCTCCTGATGAAGGCGGTGAACTCCTTCGAGGAACTGCCTGCGGGCTCCGATCCATCCAGCGCGAATCGCCCGCCAACCTCTGGTGATTGCAGGATTTTCCGGATCTCGCTGCTTATCCTGTCGACTATCGGTCTCGGTGTCGCGGCGGGCATGGCGACGCCGTAAAAGCCGACCACGGAAAACCCGGGAATGCCGGCTTCAGCGACGGTGGGCAGATCGGGCACCACCTTTGAGCGGGCAGGAGAGCTTATTGCGAGCCAGCGCAGGCGACCGGCCTTTACGTGCTGCTGTGTGCCGATGATCGTCGTGAACTGCCCGGTAATATTTCCCGAAATGGTGTCATTGATTCCCAGAACGCCTCCCTTGTAGGGGACGTGTATCCATTTCATGTTGCCCATTTTGGCGAGCAGCTCACCCGCGAGGTGGCTGAGTGAGCCGGTGCCCGCTGAGCCGTAAGTGAGTTTCCCTGGCTGGGCGCGGGCGAGGCTCAACAACTCCTGCACGTTGTGTGCCGGAATCTTCGGGAATATCGAAAGACAGTAAGGCTGCGCCGTGATCTGGCTTACGCCGACGAAATCCTTCAGCAGGTCATAAGGCAGTTTTTTCGCTAGTGACCGGTTGATCGCGTGGGTGGTGGTGATGAGGCCCATTGTGTAGCCGTTGGGTGGTGCGGCAGCGAGCGTCTCCAGGGCGATGCTTCCGGCTGCCCCGGGGCGATTGTCAACGACGACCTGCTGTCCAAGGGCATCCGTGAGTCTCGCTGCCACCGCGCGCGAACTGATGTCGGCGCCGCCTCCTGCAGAGACGGGAACGAGAAGACGTATCGGACGCACCGGATATTCGGATGCGGCATATGCGGACGCGGCGATTGCCATCGCTGCAGTGACAAGTGCGAGTTTCGTTGCCCAGTGGCTAGTCGGCATGATGAATTTTCCTCCCCAAGTTTTTTGCTGGTTTGACGGCTCCGTCTTCTTGTCGGCTTGGCGGTCGACCGCAGGTTTTAATAATTGTTCGTTAGGCGAACAATTATTCGTTATGCGTAACAATCATTGCGCGTACGATTCGGCAAGTCAACTTCTTGCGCTGCAGTCCCTGCGTTTCAATCTCTCCACTTCCGATCATTTGATATTGATCGAAAGTATGCCGTTGAGGTGGTGCACCGCAGCGCGTAGTTCCGGCAGGATTTGCTCAAGCAGATCCTGCCGCCGCACAGAGGAAGAGTTACAGGAGATGTTCATGGCTGCGATCGTGCGCCCACTGGCGTCCACGATGGGCATGGCCACTGCGGAAAGTCCCACTTCAAGCTCGTCGATTATCAGCGAATAGCCCTGTTTCCCGCATTTCTGTATTTCCTTTTCCAGGGCAGGACGACGCCATATGGTGCGCGGAGTGAACGAACGAAGGTCACTCCGGTCGAGCTGCGCCTTCAGTTCGTCATCCGGCAGTGCGGAGAGCATGATCCTGCCCATGGACGAGGAAAATGCCGGCAACCGCATGCCGGCGAGGGATATTCCGGGTGTATTGAGCAGATTTCGCTTTGGGACGCGCAGCAGGTAGACAACCTCCGTTCCGTCCAGCGTTGCCACGGAGCATGACTGGTTGAGCCGCGCCCCCAACTCAATCATGATCGGTTGCGCAAAATGGGCCAGCGGCATGGACGAGAGATACGAGTACCCGAGATCAAGTATTCGAGGTGTGAGTACAAACATGCGGTCTTCCTGGGCAACGTAACCCAGTTCGAGCAGGGTGAGGAGGATTCGACGCGCTGCCGCCCGGGTCAAGCCGCAGCGTTCGGCAACCTGGCTAAGGGTCATTCGCCTGTTTTGCGGATCAAAGCTGCGGATGACGGACAGGCCCTTGGCAAACGATTCGACGAATGAATCTGAGCGCCGCTCGGTCGCTTGGCGTTCTGTCTTCTTTATGGACTTTGTGTTGACTTCGGATTTTCGGATAGTCATGATTATTTTTTCGTTTAGCGAATATGTGTTCGTTATACGAACAACCTAGCGCAAATTATGCCGGTGTGCAAACATGCCCCGAGCGGCATGTTTGCGCACATGAATGACGGGGGAGCCATGGATTTCAGATTGACCGAACAGCAGCAGATGTTCCGCGATTCTGTCGCTGCGTTTGCGCGGAAAGAACTCGCCGAGGGAGCCCTCGAACGCGCGCACAACTCGGGTTTTCCCCATGACGTTGCAAAAAAAATGTCGAAGGCGGGACTGCTCGGCATCACGATCAACGAGGCTGACGGCGGTGCCGGCGGAACCTTGATGGACGCAGTGCTGGCCATCGAGACCGTTGCGGCCTTCTGTCCGCGCAGTGCCGACGTGATCCAGGAAGGCAATTTCGGCGCGATCCGCGTACTCGCCCACTTCGCCAACGATGACCAGAAGAAGCGCTACCTCGCGCCCCTGCTGAAAGGCGAGGAGGTCATTGCGGTGGCGATGACCGAGCCCGAAGCGGGCTCGGCGACCACCGACCTCGTCACCAGTGCCACAGCGGACGGTGCCGGATACCGCATCAACGGCCGCAAGGTATTCCCGAATCCCCACGCCGACCAGTACCTGGTCTACGTGCGTTACGGTCCCGGCGTCGGCGGCATCGGTTCGGTGATGCTGCGGCGGACGGCGGAGGGGTTCAGCACCGGCAAACCCTCGAAGTTCATGTCCGGCAACGACTGGGCGACGCTCTATTTCGACAACGTCTATGTGCCCCCGGAGGACGTGCTGCTTGGACCCGGCGGCTTCAAGAAGCAGATCGCTGGTTTTAATGCTGAGCGCATCGGCAATGCCGCGCGTTCCCTCGCCTATGGCCGTTACTGCTATGAGGTGGCTCGCGACTACGCGATGACGCGCAAGCAGTTCGGTCGTCCCCTGTGCGAGTTTCAGGGGCTGCAGTGGAAGTTTGCTGACATGAAAATGAAACTCGAGGCTGCGCAACTGCTGCTCTATCGCGCCGCAGTCAATGCCGACCGCGGATTTCCGGCAGCCGACGAAACCACGGTGGCCAAGCTGATGTGCAACCAGACCGGCTTTGAGGTTGCCAACGAAGCGATGCAGGTCATGGGCGGCCTTGGCTACACCCAGGAGACCCTCGTCGAGTACTGCCTGCGTCGCTGCCGCGGGTGGATGCTGGCCGGCGGCTCGATCGAGATGATGAAAAACCGGCTCGCTGAAATCATATTCGAACGGCGCTTTTCACAAAGGCCACCGAGGCCGGCCGCGGCATGAGTAGCAATGTCGTCGTGGGATTGAATATCCTAATCGAATAAAGGTGCACGCAGCATGACTACCGAGCAGGATCGTCTGGAACTGGGGCGGGCACTGTTCTCGCCGCGTACCGTGGCACTGGTGGGGGCTTCCGCCGATGTCGCAAAGCTGGCGTCGCGGCCGCAGCGTGTGCTGCGCAAGCACGGCTACACCGGCACCATCATTCCGATCAACCCCGGCCGCAGCGAAATCAACGGCGACAAGGCCTGGCCCGACATCCGTTCGGTGCCGCAGAAAGTCGACCATGCCTTCATCATGGTGCCGGCGAATGCCGTGCCGGGCGTGATCGCGGACTGCGTGGCCGCCGGCGTCAGGGTCGCGACCATTTTCACGGCGGGCTTTGCCGAAACCGGGAATGCAGGACGCGAAGTCCAGCAACGCATGGTTGAAACCGCGCGGGCAGGTGGTGTGCGCCTGATTGGCCCGAATTGCCTGGGGGTCGTGAACGTGACCGGAAAGGCGGTGCTTTCCGCGAACGCCGTTCTTGAGCGGGAGGCCCTGATACCGGGGTCGCTGAGCCTGGTGTCGCAGAGCGGATCGATGATGGGCGCGATCATCACCCGCGCCCAGGAACGCGGGCTCGGCTTTTCGAAACTCGTTTCGGTCGGCAACGAATGCGACGTCGGCGTCGGCGAACTGGTCGATTGCATGGTCGACGATCCCGACACCCGCTGCATACTCCTGTTTCTTGAAGCCTTCCGCGATGCGCCGCGCCTTGGCGCTGCGGCAAGGCGCGCATTCGAGGCCGGCAAGCCCGTCATTGCCTTCAAGCTCGGCCGCTCGGCGGTGGGACGCGAGATCGCCACCACCCATACCGGCGCCATCGCCGGCGCCGACGATGTCGCGAACGCGTTCTTCCGCGACCACGGCATCCTTCGCGTCGAGACCTTCGAGGCCTTGTTCGAGACTGCGCAACTGGTGACCGGGCACCGCCCGCCGAAAGGCAAGCGCGTCGCGGTGGTAACGGTGACCGGCGGTGCGGCAGCGATGGTCGTGGACCGGCTGGGATTGTCCGGCATCGAGGTCGTGCCGCCGACCCCACAGGTGCTCGCCCGCCTCGCAGCGCAGGATATTTCGATCACGGACGCACCCCTCACGGACATGCCGATGGGCCGCGCTGAAGGGTCGGTGTACCCGGAGATACTCAACGCATTGCTGGAGTCCGACCACTGCGACGCAGTGGTCGCTGTGCAGGGGTCTACCGCGTCCCACAAGCCCGAATCGGTGCGCACCCGCGTGCTCGCTGCGCGGCTGGGCAGCAAGCCCCTGGCCAACTTCCTCGGGCCGAGTGCCAATGAGGCCCTGGGTATTTTGCAGCAGGCCGGTGCTGCCGGTTTCCGCACCCCCGAGGCCTGCGCCGACGCGGTGAGGGCCTACTGCGAATGGCGCGCGCCGCAGGCTCATCCGGCTGCCGACCGCGCAACAGTCGCGCGGCTCGATGCGGTCCTGCATCCCCTGCGTGGACGCGCAGTCAACGAGCATGAGGCTGCAGGCGCGCTCGCTGTGCTCGGAATTCCCTTCGCCGAATCGCAGGTGATGCAGGGTGGCAACGATGCAGTCACCGTCGGGTTCCCCGCAGTGGCGAAGATTCTCTCTGCGGACATTCCACACAAGACGGATGCCGGTGGAGTGGTGCTCGGCATTCATTCCGCCGAAGAACTGCGCGCGGCTGTCGGTGACATGCTTTCGCGGATCCGCAGCCGTCAGCCGCAGGCAAAGCTCGATGGCGTGCTGGTGCAGTGCATGGAGCAGGGGATCGGAGAGGTGATCGTCGGTTACCGCCACGACCCCGATGCCGGGCCGGTGGTGATGGTCGGCGTCGGCGGCATCATGGCCGAGCTCGGTGGCGGCCACTCGGTTCGCCTCGCGCCGGTCAGCCTCGACACGGCGCGGGAAATGATCGGGGAAGTGCCGGGATTCGCCATGCTCAAGGGATATCGCAACCGGCCCGCCGGCGACCTCGATGCACTCGCCCGGGTCGTGTACGCACTTTCCCTGCTGGCTTGCGCGACCGGTCAGCCGGTCAGGGAGGCGGAGATCAACCCGCTTCTGATCCGGACGCACGGGGTAGTCGCAGTCGATGCCCTGTTGTCCTGGTGAGCGGAATCATGCTTTCCAGAAATTTAAAAATTCCCGGTAAATGACAGATCCTCAAGGAGGAAAGACATGAACGCACCCATTGCAGCACCCGCCTCTCTGCCTGGCATCGCCGAGGGCGCCAGCCGCAAGCTGGCCGCATACGTCGCCGGGCTCGACAGCCGCGAACTGCCTTCAGACGTCGTGCATGCCTTCCGCCGCGCGCTGCTCGATTATCTGACCTGCGCGATCGCCGGATCGAAGATGGAGCCGACGCGCATTGTGCTGGACTACCTGCAGTCCTGGGACAAGTCCGAAGAGGCCTGCGTCGTCGGCTGGCCCGCGCGTCTTTCCGCGCAGAATGCCGCTTTCGTCAACGGCACCGCGACGCACGGGCTCGACCTCGACGACGGCATGACGCGCGGCTCCGTGCATCCGGCCGGCGCTGCCTTTCCGGCGCTGTTGGCAATGGCGGAAAGGCTGGGTTCTTCCGCCGAGGACGTCATCGCTGCCGGCGTGGCCGCCTACGATGTGACGCTGCGCATCGCGTCCACCGTGCATCCGCACACGACACGGCGCGGGTTCCACAACACGCCGACCGCCGGGGTGTTCGGCGCGGCGGCCGGTGCGGCGCGGCTGCTTCGGCTCGATGCGGCTGCCACGCTCAATGCGCTTGGACTGGCAGGCAGCTTCTCCGGGGGACTGCGTGCCTTCCTCGTGGACGGCACCGAGGTCAAGCGGATTCACCCGGGCAAGGCGGCGCGCGACGGCATCGTCTGCGCCGAGCTGGCGAAGCGCGGCCTCACCGGGCCCGGGGAAGTGATAGAAGGACGCTTTGGTTATGTGCAGGCACTGGCCGGCGGCAACGCGGAATGGGAACGCCTTGTTGGCGAACTTGGCCGGCGTTTCGAGATCTGCAACGTCTATTTCAAGCCGTATCCCGCCTGCCGCCATTTCCACGCGGCCCTCGACGCGGTCCGCACCATAGGCGCGCGGGTGCCGTTCAAGATTGATGATGTCGCATCGGTGCGGATCGGCATGTATGAAGCGGGCGCCGCGGGGCACGACCAGAAAACCGCCGAAAACCTGCTGGATGCGCAGATGAGCGCGCCGGTGACCACGGCCCTGGCCATGGCCTTCGGCAACGTCACGGTGCCCAGCTTCGACCGGGCGAACCTTGATCGCCCCGACATCCGTCGCCTCATCGACGCGACCGAGGTCTATGTCGACGAGGAGTGCGACCGCATCTATCCGGGGCGCCGATCCGGCGTGGCGAGGGTACAGCTCAAGGACGGCAGGGTACTGGAGGAGCGCGTTCTCGATCCGAAGGGCGAGGGCGAGAATCCGATGAGCGACGACGATCTGAGCGAAAAATTCATGTCCAACTGCGAGCAGATCCTGGGCGCAGAGCGTTGCCGCCAACTGATCGATGCGGTATGGCGTCTGGACCGCGGTTCAGATCTCTCGGTTCTGTATCGCTGGTAATCAGGAGGGCGCCAAATGCGGCGGGCGCCAGGTGGATGACTGTGATTTGGCTTTGGCGCACGGCAACGGCGGAATCATCTCCAGCGGTGAGTCAGGGGTTTGGTTTTGAACAAAAGCTGTAAGGCAATTCAACCCGGCATCTATTATTGAGTTTTTCCAAAAACATGACAGCCTCGTCAGAGGCATGTTTTTGTCATTATTTATGCAACTCTCGATAAAAGCGAATACGGAGAATCAGATGAGTGAAGGCATCGTTTCGGGCAAGGTCGTGGTGGTCACCGGCGCGGGTCGCGGCATCGGCCGCGAGATCGCGCTGCTGATGGCGAAGGAGGGCGCGAAGGTCGTGGTCAACGACATCGGCACCTCATTGGCGGGCGAGGGCACCGACCAGACGCCGGCGGAGGAAGTAGTACAGCTGATCAAGAAGGGTGGCGGCGAAGCGGTGGCGAGTTACGACAGCGTGGCCGATTTCGACGCCGCGCAGCGCATCGTGCAAAAGGCGGTCGACAGCTTCGGCCGCATCGACTGCGTGGTCAACAACGCCGGCATTTTGCGCGACGTGATTTTCCACAAGATGAGCTTCGACGATTGGGACTCGGTGATGAAGGTGATTGCCTACGGCGCCTTCAACATGAGCCGCGCCGCAGCGACCTTTTTCCGCCAGCAGAACGGCGGCAGCTACGTGCACATGATTTCCAATTCGGGACTTGCCGGCAATGTGGGCCAGGCCAATTACGGCGCGGCCAAGGCGAGCATGGTGATGCTCTCCAAGCACATCGCCCTCGACATGCAGCGTTTCAACGTGCGCTCCAACTGCATCGCGCCGAGCGCGTGGACCCGCATGACCGGATCCATACCCTCCAAAACGCCTGATATGGCGGCGCGTGTGGCGCAGCGCCAGATGGTCACGCCCGACAAGAACGCGCCGCTCGCGGTGTTCCTTGCCAGCGATGCCGCAAAGGACGTCAACGGCCAGATTTTCTACACGCGCATGAACGAGCTGTTCCTGATGAGCCAGTCGCGACCGATCCGCGGCCTGCAGCGCAGCGAGGGCTGGACGCCCCGCGCGATCGCCGAGCACGCGCTACCGGCGCTGAAGCCCGACTTCTATCCACTGGCGCGCAACCAGGATGTGTTCAGCTGGGATCCGGTTTAAAAATATCAATAAAATCAATTAGTTATAGTTTATCTGCGCATGTGCTGAGTAGCTTGTTGCAGTCCGGCAGAACGCCTGGGACGTTCCGGTCCACCTCTCGCATTCCCTGCGAATCGAGATGTCGCTGCCGGCGGTGATCAGCAATTGCAGACCATGTGGCTGGCGGTATAGGCACCGCGCATTTCCACGCAGACCATCTCCAATTGTTTTACGTCACTCTGGCGCTGATCCGCAGCCTGAGGGCCACGCTCTGGTCTGGCCGTTCTGTTCCGTCTATTCAGCCGGGCGAGTCCGTAAAGTGGCCCGTTGCTTGATGCCGCGAAAATTATGTTGTAAAGCTTGAGGCCTATGCCAATTTAACAACCGGGCAAAGTACTGCGGTTGGCGGCGAACAGGAGGGGAGCATCCATGGCTACTGAAATTCGTGAGGGCATTTCCGTCACCTCACTGGGCTGTGGCATCGGTGCGCAGGTCGAAGGCGTGAACCTGCGTGAATCCGTCTCCGAAGCGATTAAATGCGATTGCCGGCGATTCATGTTCGCCGAGTCTGCATGCGCAGGCTCGTGATTCTCTCGGAGAGGCGCTGATAATGACCCATGCAGCAGTGATGCCGGATAAACCGGCATGCCGCGTGTTTATGTCCCACCGGGGCCTCTAATGCAGGACTCCGCAAGTAATCAGGCATTGGCCGGCATAAAAGTGCTCGAACTGGGCACTACCATTGCCGGGCCGTTCTGTGCGCGGCTGCTCGCCGATTTTGGCGCTGAGGTCATCAAGGTTGAGTCGGCAGAGGGTGATCCATCACGCCTGGCCGGAAAGCGCTACAAGAACAAGCCGCTTTACGCGGCAAGCATGATGCGCAACAAACGGCTTATCGTCATCGACTTGCGTACGGCGGAGGGTCAGGATTTGATTCGCCGGCTGGTCAAGAAAGTCGATGTGCTGGTGGAGAACTTCCGGCCAGGGACACTCGAGAAGTGGAATCTCGGTTATGACGCGCTTTCTGCCATCAATCCCGGACTGATCCTGGTGCGGGTTTCCGGCTATGGCCAGAGCGGCCCGTACAGCCAGCGTCCCGGCTACGGAGTGGTGTGCGAGGCGGTTGGCGGGTTGCGTCATGTCACCGGTGATCCTGATCGTCCTCCAGCACGGGCCAACATCGCACTGACCGACTGCATAACCGGACTTTACGCCGCGTTTGGCACCATGATGGCACTCAAGCACCGCGACCGGACCGGGCAGGGCCAGGTTGTCGATACGGCCTTGTATGAATGCGCATTCAGCTTCATGGAGGCTCATGTCGCCGCCTATGAGAAAACCGGCTACGTCGTCGGTCGAGAAGGGGCGGGGCACTCGGGTAGCGTGGTCAACAACCTGTTCAAGACCCGTGACGGTGACTATGTTCACATCCAGGGCTCGCAAACCAACAGTTTCCGCCGGCTTTGCCTGGCGATGAAACGCCCGGACATCCTCGAGAATACGAAATTCAACACCCGCCCGGAACGCGTAAAGAACGGCGACGAGATGGATGCCATCGTGCAGGACTGGGTCGGCGCGCGCGATTACGTCGATGTGGAGAAAGCCTTGTCTGCGGAAGACGTTGTGTTCACGCGGATCTACACCATGGCAGACATCTTCCGCGATCCGCACTTCAAGGCCAGGAGAATGATTCGGGATGTCCCTGACGAAGAACTGGGCAGCATTGCAATGGTTGCGCCAGTGCCGCGACTCTCGGCGACTCCCGGTGACATACACAGTAGTGGCGGACGCACGGGACGGGATACGGCAGCCGTACTCAGCGAAGAACTGGGCATCACGAATGGCGAACTCGACGAACTGATTAAAAAGGGCATCGTCGCGATCGCCGCTGACAACAACACCAAGAGAGGAGTAGCACCATGATCAGGAACTCAGGCTGTGGAATTTTTGTAGGCGGCACGATGGCGGTGCTGCTGGCTGGAGTGGTACCGCAAGCATTGGCGCAATGGAAACCCGATCGTATTCCGGAGCTGATTGTCAGCGTCGCACCCGGAGGCAATCAGGACATTACCGCGCGCACCATCCAGTCAATATGGCAGGAGCGGAAGATTGTCTCGCCGGTCAATGTCATTAACAAGCCGGGCGGCGGTGGCGCGATTGCCTACACCTACGTCAGCCAGAAACCAAAGGATCCCAGTCAGTTGCTGATTCTGGCGCCAACCATGTTCACGTCGAAAATCATGGGGGTCGGCCAGTTCACGCACCGTGATTTCACGCCGCTGGGCATGCTTTTCAACGAGTACATATTCACCGTCGTCAAGGCTGATTCGCCTATCAAAAATGGAGTAGATCTGATCCGGAAACTCAAGGAGTCGCCCGACAGCCTGAGCTTCGGTGTGGCAACGGCCATAGGCAACCACATTCACATGGGGATCGCGCTGCCGATGAAGGCGGCCGGCGTCGACATCCGCAAGATGAAGGTCGTGGCATTCAAGTCCTCCGGGCAGTCCCTTACCTCGGTTCTGGGCGGACATATCGACGTGGCTGCAGCCACATTTGCTGCTGTTCTCCCGCAACTCGCGGCTGGAAGCGTGAGGATTCTCGGGGTCAGTGCTCCAAAAAGAATGACGGGAACTCTGGCCGAAATCCCGACATGGAGGGAGCAGGGGGCAAACGCCGTATTTGACAGCTGGCGCGGCGTGGTCGGTGCCAAGGGCATCAGCGCAGCGCAGATCAAATACTGGGAGTCGGCACTTCTAGCCTTGAGCCAGACTGAAGAGTGGAAAGCCGACATTGAGAAAACCTTTCGGGTGAACAACTTCCTCAACGGCCGGGATGCGGGTGCCTATTGGGATGCCCAATACAAGGAGCTGGAAGAAGGGCTCACGGAGCTGGGCCTGGCCAAACGCTGAGGCCGCGGATTCACTTTGTTTCTGTAATTGCGACGTAAAGGATGGTCATGTCAGAGTCAGGCGGCAATCTCGCGGGATGGGAGAAGGAAGCTGAAGAGATTCAGCAGCGTTACCAGTGGGCCGAAGCGATGGGCGGAGAAGAGGCAGTCAGGCTGCGCCACGAAAAGGGCTTTCTCACGGTGCGGGAGCGTATCGCGGGAATTGCCGACCCCGACAGCTTTCAGGAGGTTGGCAAGCTGACCGGTAAAGGCCAGTACGATGAGCAAGGCAGGTTAATCAAGGTTACACCCGCCCCCTATGTCATGGGCATCGCCGAAGTCGACGGGCGCCCGGTGGCCATTGGCGGAGAAGACACCACCATCCGCGGTGGTACCAGTTGGGGGCATGGTCGTCGCAAAGGCGGGCAGGGCGGATTCATCGACGATCTCGCGCATCAATACCGGATTCCACTGGTCCGCCTGATCGACGGCTACGGCGGCGGGGTTGCGTCCGCCAAGCGCGGCTTTACCGTTTTTCCCGGACATACCAATGACCCCGGCGTCAATGTCGCCGAGCTGCTCGGCATGGTGCCGGTGGTCAGCGCGGTATTGGGTGTTGCGGCGGGAGGCCCCGCGCAACGCGCAGTGATGTCGCACTGGTCGGTGATGGTCAAGAACAGCACCATTTTTGCCTCGGGGCCGCCGATCGTCGAACGCGGACTCGGCCAGAAGCTCACCAAGGAGGAACTGGGGGGCCCCAAGGTTGCGGTCGACAGCGCCGGCACCATCGACAATGTTGCGGCCAGCGAGCAGGAATGTTTTCAGCTGATCAGGCGCTTCCTGTCCTACCTGCCGACGAATGTCTGGCAGATGCCTCCAGTGGTTGCCTCAACCGATCCGGTAAACCGCCGCGAAGAAGAGTTGATCCGCATCGTGCCGCGCGACCCGCGCAAGCCCTACAGCATGAAACGCGTCATCGAAATGATCGTCGATCGCGGATCGATGTTCGAAATCCAGGGCACTTACGGCCGTTCCGCAATCACATCCCTGGCGAGGCTCAACGGTTACCCCGTTGGCGTGATCGGCAACAATCCGATGGTCGGAGGCCGGATCGACGTGAAATCCGCGCGCAAGCAGGCGCATTTCATCGAGCTTTGCGATTGCTTCCATATCCCGATCATATTCTTCCTCGATGTTCCCGGTTTCATGATCGGCAAGGAGTCGGAAGAGGCGGCCATCCTGCGTGAGGGCGCGCGCGCCATTCATGCCAAGTGTCAGGCAACGGTGCCCTTGATTTCCGTCGTCACCCGCAAGTGTTACGGCATGGGCGGCGGCGTCGGCATCGACAAATACGGACTGGATTTCAAGATTGCCTGGCCTTCCGGCGAATGGGGTTCCTTGGCTGTGGAAGGCGGTGTCCGTGCCCAGTACAAGCGCGAAATCGAAAGCGCGCCCGATCCGGCAAAGCGCGAAAAAGAGATCGAAGCCGAACTTAAGCGGATCACTTCGCCCTTCCTCAGCGCCGAAGCTTTCGCCGTCGAGGACCTGATTGATCCGCGGGATACGCGCGCCTACCTGTGTCGATTCGTGAAGGCCATGCAGCCCCGTCTGCAGGCCGACGTCGGCCAGCGTCCCAAGTACGGGGTCAGGCCATAGTTGTGAGTCGTGCTGAATGCAGATCCGTGGTTTCGGTGATCAATCAGGAGATCGTCAAACATTTTCTGCATGGCGAAATTGCCAAGTGGCGGGACGTCGTCAAGCGCGGAAAAATTGCTGTGCAGTAGATTTGATCGGGCAGGGTGCACTGATCGCCACTGTGCGTGCCCGAGTGCTGCACTGGATTCCGGCGTGCCACCCGAGGTGACTTCCTTCGGGACGCGCCGGAATGACGGCTATATGGCTGGTGGCGGTTGAACCGCCACCGCAGTCGTTCCGGACGCGCAAAAGAATGCATCGAAGATCTTCTAGTTTAAAAAAATAAATAAAAACAAATAGTTAACTGGAGTTAGTCCAGAATAGCCATTTTGGCTATAATGGCCGGAACTGATGCCGGAGCCTGCCATGCCGACCCTGACCTATCGCAACAGCCGCGGCGAACTCGTTGACGTTCCTGTCGTGCCCTCGACTCAGCTCAAGAACGGACTGGGCGGCGTGCTGGAGCAGGTGATGCGCGGCGGCGCCGTGGCCATCACGCGTCATGAAACCCCCAAGGCCGTGCTGATCGCCTACGATGAATTCGTGGCACTGACCCGCGACCGCGCACCAGCCCTCAACGACTTGACCGCTGAATACGACGTGCTGTTGGCGCGCATGCAGACGTCGCAGGCGCGCAAGGCCATGGCAGCAGCCTTTAATGCCACGCCGGCCGAACTGGGACGCGCGGCAGTCAAGGCTGCGCGCAAGTCGAAGCGCTGAATCTGCGCGACGGAAGGGAATCTCTTGCCGCATGTTTATGTGCTGGCCGGCGTCAATGGTGCAGGCAAGAGCAGTATTGCCGGCGCGGCATTCCGGGACCTGGGCGCTGACTACTACAATCCCGACGAGACTGCGGCAGCGCTCAAAAACGCCAATCCGGACCTGAGCCAGCTGCAAGCAAACAGCGCGGCCTGGCACCGTGGCCGCGATCTGCTCGAACGCGCGATTGCCGGCGGGCTGGATTTTGCAATGGAATCCACGCTCGGCGCAGCGACTCTTCCCAAGCTGCTGATTGCTGCTGCTGGGCAGGGCATAGATGTGCATATCTGGTACGCGGGGCTGGCGACGCCGGAGTTGCACCTCGCGCGGGTGCATGCCCGTGTTGCGCGCGGCGGCCATGACATTCCCGAAGAGGCAATCCGCCGCCGCTTCGAACACAGCCGGCTCAACCTGATCATGCTGCTGCCGGTGCTGGCCTCGCTGCGGGTTTATGACAACAGCGCCGAAGCTGATCCGGCTGCGGGCAAGGTACCCAAACCAGTGCTGGTGCTGCACATGGAACGCGGACGCATCGTCAACCCGCAGGATTTGCTGCATGTGCCGGAGTGGGCCCGCCCGATCGCGGCTGCGGCGATGAAAATCCACACAGCCTGAGTTTTCCCGCTCCCGAATGACGATTTAGTGATTTCCCGAATAACCGAATAGCTCATACCGTCATCCCGGCGGACGCCGGGGTCCAGTACGGTCGTCGAAAATCCGGGCATCGTTGACTGAACAGGCTTGCCCCCCAAGAGAATTTTCTTCGGGGCACGCCGGAACGACGAATGCTTGGATTTGCTTGGACCCTGGCCTCCCGAAACGGCCATCAGATTGACAGTTCCGCTGGCCCTCCACACAATGCCGGCACCCTCAGGAGGAGAACAACAATGAAAATCAGAACCGGCATCGCCGGTGCCGTACTCGCTCTGTTTGCCGTTGTGGCGACTGCGCAGTCTTTCCCGTCCAAACCCGTGCGTATCCTCGTCGGCTTCGGCGCCGGCGGCAGCACCGACATCGTCGCACGCACGCTGGCGCAGAGCCTCACCGGCGACTGGAAACAGAACGTGCTGGTGGAAAACCGTCCCGGCGCCAGCGGCATGATCGCTGCAGAGCTGGTCGCCAAGTCGCCGCCGGATGGCCACACGCTGATGATCACGCCGCAGACCAGCCTTGCGGTCGCGCCGGCGCTCTACGGCAAAGCCGCCTACGACACCATGCGCGACTTCACGCCGATCACGCTGACCGGCTACACACCGCTGCTGATGGTGGTGCATCCCTCGTTCCCGCCGAAAACTTTCAAGGAATTCATCGCGCTGGCGAGGACCAGCAAGGAACCGATCACCTTCGGTTCCGGCGGCGTCGGCTCCTCGCCGCACATGGCCGGTGAACTGATGGCGTCGCAGCTCGGCATCAAGATCACCCACGTGCCGTACAAGGGCGAAAACCCCGCGCTGGCCGACACCATCGGCGGCCAGATCCCGATCATGTTCGGCAACCTGCCGGTGGCCGTGCCGCACGTCAACAGCGGGCGCCTGCGCGGACTGGCCAACACCTGGAGCACGCGTTCGCCGCTGGCGAAGGACATCCCGACCGTCGCCGAATCGGGTTTCAAGGATTACGCGATTGCCACCTGGTTCGGCCTGCTCGGTCCGGCCAACATGCCGGCAGATCTGGTGATGCGCATCCAGCGCGACACCGCGCGCATGTTCAATGTGCCGGCGACCAAGGAGAAACTCACCGGCATGGGTGTCGACCTCGTGCTCGACACCCCCGAGCAGTTCCGTGAATATCTGAGGAGCGAAGTCGCCCGCTACAGCAAAGTGATCCGCGATGCCGGCATCAAGGCGCAATAGATGCAACGTCCGCAGATGCGCGTCGGTGTCATCGGCCTCGGGGCAATGGGTCGGCCAATCAGCGAACTGCTGCTGAAGGCCGGTTACCACGCGGCGGTGTACGACGTGCGCCGCGAACCGATGCGCGAACTCGCCGCCCTCGGCGCGCAGGAGTGCAAAGCGCCGGTGGAAGTCGCCGAACACAGCGACCTGATCATCAGCCTGGTGTCGGATGCCGCGCAGACCGACGCCATCGTCTCCGGCAAGGACGGCCTGCTCGACGGTTTTCAGCGCGGCGCGATTTTTGCAACCGGCAGCACGCTGGGCCCGGAACCGGTGCAACGCGTCGCGATGCAGATCGCAGCGAAGGGTGGTGACACGCTCGACATGCCGATCTCCGGCGGCATCCTCGCCGCGAAGGAGGGTGCCCTGAGCCTGATGATTGGCGGCAGCGAACGCACCCTCGAACGCGTGCTGCCGGTGTTCCGCGTGTTCGCCCGCGACATCACCCACTGCGGTACCATAGGCAGCGGCCAGGCCGCCAAACTCGCGCACCAGCTGGTGTTCGCCACCAATGTGATGGCGCTGCTCGAAGGCCTCGCGCTGGGCAAGGCCGGCGGCGTCGATCCCGAAATCATGAAAACCGTATTGAAGCAGGGCCTCGCCAACAGCACCGTGCTGCAGGTGTGGCACGACCTCGGGCCGCGCTGGAAAGGCATGCTTGAAGCCACCGCCCCCGATGCGCCGCTGCCCAACCTGCGCAAGGACCTGCACCTGGTGCTGGAGATGGCCGAGTCACTGGGTGTCCCGCTGCAGATTGCCCAACATGCCTCGCAGGTGGCGGATTCGGGTACGGCGACGGGGCACGATGATCCCCTGATTTAGTCATCGGCCGGCCGGCGGGATTGTCCCGCCTTGGTATTGCGCTCATCACTCATCGCTCATCATTGGCTTGCCTCATGACCCACAACCAACCCCGCCTGCCATCCCCTCCCGGAACCTGCGACACCCACATGCACATCTTCGAGCCGGGCTACAGCGTCATGCCCGGCACTAACCTGCCGTCGATACCGGGGACCATGGCCGAGTACCGCCGCCTGCGCGAGCGCCTCGGCATCACGCGCACGGTGATCGTGCAGCCCGCCGCCTACGGCAATGACAACCGCTGCACGCTGGCGGCGATGAAAGCGCTGGCCGACGACGGGCACCAGACCCGCGGCGTGGCGATCGTGCTGCCCGAAGACAGCGACGAACACATCGCACAGCTCACCGCCGCCGGCATCCGCGGCATCCGTTACCACCTGCTGCCCTACGGCGGCGTGAGCTGGGACACCCTCAGGGAAATGGCCGCGCGCGTCGCGCCCCACGGCTGGCATGTGCAGATCCAGTGCGACGGCCGCGAGCTGGCCGGGCGCGAAGCGCTGCTGAAAGCTTTACCCTGCGACATCGTCATCGACCACATCGGCCGTTTCATGCAGCCGGTGGCGACCGACGATCCGGCATGGAAATCAATGCGCAGCCTGGTCGACGGCGGCCGCTGCTGGGTCAAACTCTCGGCGCCGTACCACGGCTCGAAAACCGGCGCGCCGGAATACGCCGATGCGGCGTCATCCGCGCAAGAGCTGATCAGCGCCGCGCCCGAACGCATGCTCTACGCCACCAACTGGCCGCATCCCTCGCTTAAAAACAACCTGCCCGACGATGCGGCGCTGCTCGACTGGGTCAACGACCGGGCGGCGAGTGAATCGGTGCGGCAGCGGATACTGGTGGACAATCCGGCGAAGCTTTATGGATTTTGACCCGCAACCTTGATCTCTAGCGGTGTTGTAGCCGGATGAAGCGAAGCGTAATCCGGGGAGAAGCACCGTGTCGGGTTCTGACGTCGTGTATTCCCGGATTCCGGCCTGACGGCCTTCATCTGGGCTACGGGACTTTTGAAACGCCACCATCGTCATTCCGGACGCGCAAGCGCGCCCCGAAGGAAGTCCCCGCGGGGGACGATCCGGAATCCGAAATCATGCCGACGGTGTCTGCTGGATTCCGGCTTTTTCCGGAATGACGTGCTGAGGTAGTTGGTTTTCGCTCATCGCTGCCGTTCAGTGCTGTAGCCCGGATGAAGCGAAGCGTAATCCGGGGAGAAGCACCGTGTCGGGTTATGACGTCGTGTATTCCCGGATTCCGGCCTGCGGCCTGCATCCGTATATGGACTCCTCCCGGTTTGCAAACACGGCATGGATTGCAGTAGGTACGATTGCTCACGTATATCCGGCCTGTTCGTCGGGTCAATGACCCTGGCCATAATGGGCTATTCGCGCGCCTTCTCCTGATCGGGCT
>JAUXYA010000001.1 GCA_030684405.1 Burkholderiales bacterium
CGCTCACCGCTCACCGCTCACCGCTCACCGCTCACCGCTCACCGCTCACCGCTCACCGCTCACCGCTCACCGCTCACCGCTCACCGCTCACCGCTCACCGCTCACCGCTCACCGCTCACCGCTCACCCAATGCTGTTCAACTCCCAGGCCTTCATTTTCCTGTTCCTGCCGCTGACGCTGATCGGCTTCTTTGTGCTGGGGCGGATCAGCATGAAGCTGGCGGCGGGCTGGCTTGCCGCGGCTTCGCTGTTCTTTTACGGCTGGTGGAGCCCGGCCTATGTCGCGCTGCTGCTGGCGTCGATCCTCGGCAATTTTTTTTCCGGCACCGCGATCTCCCGGGCGCATGCGGCAGGTGACGTGCGGCGCAGCCGCCGATTGCTGACGCTGGCGGTGATCGCCAACCTCGCACTGCTGTCCTATTACAAGTACGCGAACTTTTTCATCGACAACCTCAACGCTGTCGCCGGCACGGGGCTGAGTCTCGGCGAAATCATCCTGCCGCTGGGCATTTCCTTTTTCACATTCACCCAGATCGCCTTCCTCGTCGACGCCCACCAGGGCAAGGCACGCGAATACAACCTGGTGCATTACGGCCTGTTCGTGACTTACTTTCCGCACCTGATCGCAGGACCCATCCTGCACCACGCCGAGATGATGCCGCAGTTCGCGCAGCGCGAAATCTACCGGCCGCAGCATGGCCTGATCGCCGCCGGCCTGACCTTGTTTGTGCTGGGCCTTGCCAAGAAAGTGCTGATTGCCGACGGCGTCGCCCCCTATGTGGCGCCGGTGTTCGATGCGCCGGGCGCCGGGGTGACACTGACGATGCTCGAAGCCTGGTGTGGCGCGCTGGCCTACACCTTCCAGCTCTATTTCGATTTTTCCGGCTATTCCGACATGGCGGTGGGCCTGTCGCTGCTGTTCGGCGTGCGCCTGCCGGTCAATTTCCATTCGCCGTACAAGGCAGTTAACATCATCGACTTCTGGCGGCGCTGGCACATGACCCTGTCGCGTTTCCTGCGCGACTATCTTTATGTGCCGCTGGGCGGCAACCGCAAAAGCGCGTCGCGACGTTATGCCAATCTGCTGATTACCATGCTCCTGGGCGGCCTGTGGCATGGTGCGGGCTGGACCTTCGTGCTGTGGGGCGCGCTGCACGGCGTGTATCTGGTCATCAACCATGCCTGGCTTGCACTGCGCCGCCGCCTTGGCCAGGACCGGCACCACAGTACGCCCTGGGGCCGGCGCGCCGGCTGCCTGCTGACCTTCGTCGCCGTGGTTGTCGCCTGGGTGCTGTTCCGAGCGCCGGACATCGAATCGGCCGCGGCGATCCTGCGCGCGATGGCTGGTTTCAACGGCCTGGTGCTGCCGGAAGCCTGGCTGGTGAAACTGGGTACTGTGGGTGAGGCGCTGGCTGCCGCTGGTGTCGGTTTCGGCGCGACGCCGGCACTGACGCGCACCGGCGTGCTGCACTGGATCTGGATCCTGCTGCTGGTGGTGTGGCTGGCGCCGAACACCCAGCAGATCATGGCCGTGGCGAAACCCGCCCTCGGCGTATTGCGGGAGGCACCGTCGCGCATCCAGTGGCAGGTGTCGGCGCCCTGGATGCTGCTGACGACGGTGCTGCTGCTGGCGGTGATCGTCAATCTCGGCCGCCATTCCGAGTTTCTCTACTTCCAGTTTTAGAGCGCCTAACTGCATGAAACACACGATGCGCTGTCACGATTTTTGCTCATGGCAAGAAGCACGCCGCAGGGCATATCGCGAATATGCACAAGGCGGGTGACGCAGCCATGAGCAAAAATTCGTGCCAGCCCGAAGGGTTACTGCGAAAATCCGCGCTGACTTTGTCGGCCGGTTTGGTCTTATTCTCGATAAGACCTGCACCGACCTTCGCGTCATCACCGATTTTCGCGCGTAACGCACGCGTGTTTCATGCAGTTAGGCGCTCTCAATGACCCCGCGCGCCTACACCACCTGGATCGTCGCCGGCTGCCTGGCACTGCTGGCCCCGGTGCTGGCGCTGAACCTGCTGCTGCTCGCCAACGACAGCCGCTACGACAAGAACCGGCTGGCGAGCCGCTGGCAGCAGGAGACCGGCGGCGTGACCTATGCGCCGCCGATCAACAACAACCGCGCCTTCAAGACGCTGCGCCTGCATGACCGGCTCGGCGACATCAATGCGCTGGCCTTCGGTTCCTCGACGGTGATGAGCCTCACTGCCGATGCGTTTCCCGGAGACGTCCGGGTGTACAACTTTGCGCAGAGCGGCAACTCGCTGCTGTCGGTGCTCGGCGAAGCCGGATATGTGCTGACGCACTGGCCTGAGCGCATCCGAACTCTGTTTATTCCGCTCGACTGGTCGCTGGGCTTCACCTACCAATCGGGTGCGCTGCAGCCAACTGACCTTGCTGCGGAACAGGTGCCGCCGCCCGGACCCTTGCCTGTGGTCACGGCGCTGCGCGAAGCACTGAGCCTGCCGCGCATCCAGGAACTCGGAGCGATCCTGCGCGATATCGTGCGCGCAGACAATCCACGGATTGCAGCGCAGCAGTTTTTTGTCGAACCGGGCTCACTGCCGTATCGCTGCGCCGACGGCCTGCCGGCACGGGACTTTTCGACCGTCCATCGCGGCCTCTGCAACGGTTTTCGCGCCGATGGCAGCGCGACCTTCGCCGACCAGAAGCGGGTGTCTGCGGCCGAAGCGCCGGCGGTGATCGCGCGCGCGGCCAGCGCGTCCTCGCAGTACGCGCTGGCGCTCGCACGCACGCAGGGCGAGCCGGATGCACAACTGCTGCAGCATCTGGAAGCGATGGCCGCGCTCGCGCGTTCACGCGGTGTGCAGATCCTGCTGTTCATGCCGCCGCTGATTCCGCAACTGGATGCACGACTGGAGGCCTCCGCGCACAGCGGTGCCCGCCTGCGGCAGACCAAGGCGGTGTTCCGGCAATGGGCGCAGCAGCAGCAAGTGCCTTTCATTGACGGTGGCCCTTCGGAACGCTACGGTTGCCTGCCTACGGAGTTCATTGATGCCCACCATGCACTGCCCGACTGTTATCGCAAGTTCATGACGCAGGTTTTTGCCGACCGCAAGGTGCTTCCGTGATGCCGGCCTCGTCCATGACCACGGATTCGCCGCGGCTCTGGTGGATCCTCTTCGCCATTGCCGCGCTGAGTTTCCTGCCGGCGCTGGGTTTTTATTACGTCGGTGAAGAAGCGGTGTTCCCGAAATCGGCGCTGGAGATGTGGTTCCACGGCGAGCCGGTCAAGCGCCTGCTGTTCGGCTCCGATCTCCAGCACACGCCGCTGTTCGCCTGGCTGATCATTCCGCCGTCCGCCTGGCTGGGCTGGGAGTGGGTGCTGCCGGTGACCCGCGCGATCACCATCGCGGCGACGGTGCTGACCGGCCTGATGACGGCCTGGCTGGCGCAGTCGCTGTACCGCAACCCGCTGTTCAGTGCAGTGGCCGCAGTGATTTACCTGACCCTGGCGGATCTCTTTTTCTATCGCGGCTGGCTCGCCTATGTCGACCCGCTGTTCGGGCTGCTGGTGTTCAGCGCGCTGGCCTGCCTGTGGGTGGCCTGCGAGCACCGCAGCCACGGCCTGCTGCTGCTGGCCGTTCTGGCGCTGACCGCGGCCTTTCTGGCGAAAGCGCTGACCGCCTATGTGTTTTATGCGGGCGCCTGTGCGGTGCTGTTGCTGCAACCATCGCATCGTCGTTTCCTGCTGTCGTTGCCGGCGATGGTGCTGCATGGCCTGGCTGCAGTGCTGTTGTTGCTGTGGCTGGGGCTGGTCGCGCCGAGCAGCGGGCAGGGCGGGCGCATGTTCAGCGAGATACTTGCCAAGCTGGCGCCGGAAAGCCTCGCTGAGTACGCGCTGAAACTGCTGGCTTATCCGCTGGAGACCCTGCTCGGCCTGGCGCCGGCCGGACTGCTCGCGCTGTGGCTGCTCATCCGCCGGCGCGGTGCACCGGGTGCGGTCGGCGATGCCCATCTGCGCACCGCGGCACTGATCGCGCTGGCCGGTTATCTGCCGTACTGGCTGGCACCCCACAGCAACATGCGTTACCTGCTGCCGCTTTACCCTTTTGCCGGGCTGATCATTGCGCGGCTGCTGTGGCTGGGTGGTGAAGGGATGCTGGCGACGACCCGCAAGTGGCTGGTTGCTGCAATCATCCTGAAGCTGCTGGTGGTGACGGTCGCGTTTCCGCTCTACCAGAGCCGTTACCGCGGTGAAAACTATCTGCGCACCGCGGAAACCCTGATCGCTGTCACCAAGGGGCATCCGCTGTACACCCTCAATGTCAGCGCGAGCGGCCTGTCGGTCGCCGCCTATATCGACGTTGCCCGCCTGCCGCAGCCACCGCTGACTTTCCCGCCGGCTGATCTGAAAGACGGTTTCATCATCACCTACGAACCCAATCCGCAACTCGGATCCATTGCCGCGCAATACCGGCTCGGTGGCAATGACCTGTACCTGCTCTGCCGCGGCACGGCCTGCGCCGCCGCGCGCCGGCCATGAGCCTGCTGCCCACGCTGCAGATCGTGCGCCGTTACGGTCCGGTCGGCGGCATGGAACGTTATGTCTGGGAACTCGCCGGTGCACTGGCCGCGATGGGCCATCCGGTGACCGTGCTCTGCGAACGCAAGCACGGGGGCGAACGTCCGGGGATCACCGTGCACGAACTGGGTGAGATCGCGCAGCGGCCGCGCTGGATTTCGCTGCTGCGCTTTTCGCGTCGCGTCGCGCAGTGGTTGCGCGCGCATCCGCAGCCGGGTGTGCTGATCCACAGCCACGAACGCGTCGACGTGCACCATCTCACCACTTTTCACGGCCCGCCCTTCGCGACCATTTTCGAACGCGGCTGGTGGCGCCTGCTGTCGTTGCGGGTGTGGATGCAGCTCTGGCTGGAGCGTCGTGAACTGTGTGCGCCGGGCGTGCAGGCGGTGGTGCCGAACTCGCAACTGATCGCCGACCAGCTGCGGCACTACTATCCGCAGACCGCCGCGCGGCTCACCGCACCGGTGCCGCCCGGTGTCGCGCCGGGACCGTCGCGCGAAGCACGCGTGGTACCGGTCGATGGTGGCGTGATCGGCTTCGTCGGCAGGGAATGGCAGCGTAAGGGGCTGGAGTGGGCCGTGGCCATCGTTGCCGAACTGCGGCGCAAACGGCCGCGGCTGGAGTTGTGGGTGGTCGGCCCGGCACCTGCTGAAGTCGAGGCCCTGTTCGCAGGCTGGGATGGCGGTTTCAAATTACTCGGCTGGGCTGGCGATTTTTCGGTGTATCCGCGCATGGACCTGCTGTTGCATCCGGCGCGCGCCGAGCCCTATGGCATGGTGATTGCCGAGGCAATGGCGGCGCAGGTGCCGGTAGTGGTATCGGACCGCTGCGGTATTGCCGCTGATATCGAAAGCGATGCGGGAACGGTGCTGGCGCTGGATGCGCCGATTTCAGACTGGGCCGCGGCCTGTGAATATCAACTCACGCGCAGTTCGCCGCCGCCGCATTTCGAGCGCAGCTGGTTGCAGGTGGCGCGGGAGTATGAGGGGATCTACCGGCGGTTGCAGAACTGAACTAAGGCCCGTAACGAAGGACCTTTCCCGCAGCCCTTCTGCTTTGCTCCAAGTGTGCCGTTGACGCCACCTCTCTGATTCGCTTCAAGGTGAGCGCATCACGAGGCTGTACCCCGGATGCGCCCCGAAGGAAGTCACCCTGGGTGGCGCCCCGAAGGAAGGGCGGTAGCCCAATGGGATGGACTCCTCCCACCTGACGGCGTCGATGCGCCAGACTGGAGGCTGTGACCACCAGACAAAAGGGGAAGGAGTCCGAGATGAAGATTAAGCGAATTGGGTTGGATTTGGCAAAGCAGGTATTCCAGG
>JAUXYA010000007.1 GCA_030684405.1 Burkholderiales bacterium
AAGGCGGAAGGCATCGTCGTGTCCGACGAGCAGATCAAGCGTCGCGGGAACGAGATCTTCAAACCCATGGAGCACTACAAGACCTACCGCAATGCGATCGTGGCGGGCGACGTCAACCCGCACTACATCAATCCGAAGCAGGGCCTGGAACGTCTGCAGAAGCTGATGGACGAGTACTGCGGCGGCGTGACCGTCAGCTACATGACCAACGAGAAGCTCCTGAATATTGGTCTCAAGAAGCTCAAGGTCATGGAGGAAGATCTCGAGAGCATTGCCGCCAAGGATATTCACGAGTTGCTGCGTGCGTGGGAGCTGAAGCACCGCCATCGCGCCGCTGAGTGCGTCACGCAGCATACTCTGTTCCGCAAGGAAACCCGTTGGCCGGGTTACTACTATCGGGGCGACGCCATGAAGGTGGACGACGAGAACTGGCACGTGCTGACTGTTTCGCGCCGTGACCCGAAAACCGGCGAATACAGCATGGAGAAGGCGCCCTGTTATCACCTGGTTGGCGAAAACGAGTAGCGATGTCTCCGGGCAGAAGTCCGCGCTGGATCCTCTGCCCGGTGGTGAAAAGGCCTATATGTCGAGTGTTATGAGCCCTGCAAAGCCGGATTCTTCCGGTCATCAGGAGCCCCGCGTGAACATCATTGAAAAAACCGATGAGGAGATTCTGGCCATGGCCAATCTCCTGTGGCGCGACCTCGTCAAAGCTTCGAATGAAGGCAAATACGGGGAGTTCGCAAAGAATTTTTCCGGTTCCCTGGCGCGCGCCATAGATCAGGTTGTTGCGGGCCACCAGTTCGCCAACAGTGAACTGGCGAGAAGTCTGTCCGAAGACGTCGACTCGCTCGGCATCATCCGCCGAGGCGAACATGTGACCGTTCTGTACCGGCAGCGGAGCACCAAGAAGCAGGGCGAATGGCTGGGCCGGCTTGTCCTTGGTTATGAAGATGGAAAGGTCAGGATCTTCGGTGCATCCATTTTCTGAACGTTGCGTCGGAGTTCGAGGTGAGTGAAGTCATCCGGGACGGCAAGCTTGTCGAACTGACTTATCAGGTGACCGACAGGAAATCGGGGCATGTCCTCACCCGGGTTGAATTCCCGTTGGGCTATGTCCATGGACACAATGAAATTCTGGCCCCCTCCGTCCACAAGGAACTGGAAGGCAGGTCCACTGGCGAGGTCATCGAAGTGGTGATCGACGGCAACCAGATCTTTGGTCCCAGAGACGAGTCGCTGGTCTTTTCCGACCATATCGAGAACGTTCCCGAGGAGTACCGGCAGGTCGGCACCTCCATCCTGATGGAGAACGACAGCGGGCAGACCCGCAGCTTTCTCGTGACGCATCTGGACGACGAGAGGCTGACTGTCGATGGCAACAATCCGCTTTGCGGCAGGGAGGTCGTTTTTATGCTTGAGATACTGACTGTGCGCGATGCCACTGATGAAGAAATCAGGGCGGGCGGGGCAATTATCGCAGGTGCGGATATCGATCCGTCCCGGATGAGGCCCGTTTGAGCGGCGGGGTAAAATGGCTGCGGACAACCTGCTTTTGTTACTTGCAATCCTGACTTCACGAAAAAGGTGATTTATGAGCGATCAAAAACCCAACAACACCCCGGTTCCGGACGGCCATACGACTTTTTACACGACGCGTCAGATGGCACCCAACGACAAGGGGTTTGTCGGTTTCGAAACTGTATGGAAGCCGCTGCAGAAGGAAGTCGAATACAAGACGCCGAAAAAGCCTTAGGCGTCGCGCCGTAGCCTGAGCTACGGCAAAAAAACCAGTTTTGCGCCGGTGAGGTTTATCCGAGCGACGCGTAATATGCGCGCAGCACTTCAAGGACCTCAGGCCGGCTGAACTCCGCCGGCACCGTTTGACCTTCCGACAGCCACTGGCGCAGTTGTGTGCCCGATACCTGCAACTGGTCCTTTTCGTCGTGTGGGCAGGTGCGGCTCGAGGCCATGCCTGCGCAGCGGTAGCACCAGAATGTCAATCCCAGCTTGATCGGTTTTGTCTCGAGCGCGCCACGTGGAATCTCGTCGAAAATCGAGTGTGCATCGAAGGGGCCGTAATACTTGCCGACCCCGGCGTGATCACGCCCGACGATGAGGTGTGAGCAGCCGTAGTTCTGGCGGAACACGGCATGCAGCAGGGCTTCGCGCGGCCCGGCGTAGCGCATGTCCAGTGGGTAACCGGATTGCACTACGGTCTTCTGCACGAAGTACTTTTCGATCAGCACCGCGATGGCTTCGGTGCGCACCCCGGCGGGAATGTCTCCGGGTTTAAGGTTGCCGAGCAGGGAATGCACCAGCACGCCGTCGCAGACTTCAATGGCGACCTTGGCGAGATACTCGTGGGAGCGGTGCATCGGGTTGCGAGTCTGGAATGCGGCGACGGTGGCCCAGCCATTGGCGTCGAACACGGCACGCGTTTGCGCCGGCGTCATATACATCGCGCCGTATTTTTCCGGGAAGCCGCCCTGCGATAGCACTTTGACCGGGCCAGCCAGGTTGACCTCGCCCTGTTCCATGACCATTTTCACACCGGGATGCGCGGCGTCGGTGGTGCGGAACACGGTTTGGCATTCGTGGGCCTTGTCGATGTTGTATTTTTCGGTGACCTGCAGGGTGGCAAGGATGTCGCCGTTGTCGGGGTCCGCCAGCGCAATTTCACTGCCCGTCTTGATCGCATCCGCATCGCGCTTTGACGCGGACAGCGTGATCGGGATCGGCCAGAACAGGCCGTTCGTCAACGTATAGCGGTCGCAGGCGCCGCGCCAGTCGTCGTGGCCCATGAAGCCGTCAAGAGGGGTGAAGCCGCCGATGCCGAGCATCAGAAGGTCGCCTTTCTCGCGGGAACTGACGGTTATTTTCGGGAGGCCGGCTGCGCGTTTGCACTCGGCATCCAGTGCGGGACCGTCGAGGAGTAACGGCTTTAAGTTGCCCCCTCCGTGGGGACTCACCAGTTTGGTCAAAGGGTTTCCTGTTGCTGATTTTTTGGGATAGGCGAGGCGGCAAGCAGGCTAACATGCTCCCTCCGGAGGCTCGTATCCATTCTTTTTATGTGAGGATAAGTTGATAGGGCCGGAAGCTCTCACATTGTGGATGTTACGTATTTGTGACAGGCATGGAACCAAGGTTACTTGCGGCGTGTTTTTGCCATGTTTGGTGCTACCATGCCTCGCCTTTGTTCGATTTTTCAATCTGACTTAAAGACACTGCGGCATGCATCGATACTGCCAGACTTCTTCAGCGCTCATGGGGGCGCTTTTTTTATTTTTTGCGAGCTCTCAGGCTGCCGGTCAGTCCAATTGGAGTGATCCCTTCGGCACGAGCGGGCGCACCGCAGCCGAGCCGCATCTGCGCTGGGAAGCCACAATGCCCTTGCCAGTGGTCGGCTCCCCGCCGGCTACAGGCGAACTGGCGCGCAATCAGCCGCTGTCCTTGCCTGAACTCACGGAATTCGCACTGCGCAACAATCCGCGGACCCGACAGTCGTGGTTCGCGGCGCGTGCGGCGGCCGCCGGCGTGGGCATTGAAAAGGCGGATCTGCTGCCCCAGCTCTCGGCCAATTATGCGATGACGCGCACCCAGCAGGTCACGAACCAGGGGGTGCTCGTGCCGTGGCAGACACGCTACGGTCCGTCAATCAGCCTGAGTTACCTGCTGTACGACTTTGGTGTGCGAGGCTTCCAGATCGAAACCAGCGAATACCGGCTGCTGGCGGCCAATCTTTCACACAACCGCGTGCTGCAGGATGTTGTCTTCGGCGTGGAGCAGGCTTATTACCGCCTGATCGGCAATGATGCACTGGTGCGTGTGAATGCGCAGTCGCTGAAAAATGCTGAAACTGCGCTGGAGGCGGTAAGCAAGCGCCGGGAATCCGGTTTTGCGACGGTAGCCGATGTATATCGTGCGGAAACCCTGGTGGCGCAGGCGCGACTCAACCTGACGCGCAGCAACGGCGAACTGGAGAAATCGCGCGGGCAACTGGCCTTCGTGGTTGGCCTGCCGGTGAACGTGGGCATTGCGGTGCGGCCGCTGGAGGCGCCGCCGCAGACCAAGGAAATTTCCGCATCGATAGGTGATCTGCTGGCCCGTGCAAAGGCATCGCGTCCCGATCTGGTGGCGGCGGAGGCCCAGGTGCGTGCGTCGCGTGCCAGTGCCAACGCCGTGGCGCGAGCGGGAATGCCATCGATCGAGGTGGTCGGCGGCAGTGGTCGCACTATGTTTGGCGACAGCAGGCCTTCGGCCAGCAACTACAACATCGGGCTGGCCATCCGCATTCCCATCTTTAATGGGTTCCGCGACACCTACAGCGTCCGTCAGGCCGAGGCACAGGCGAAGGCGGTGGAGGCCAACCGTGATGCGCTGCTGGGTCAGGCTGAAGTGGAGGTGTGGCACGGTTATTATGACCTCACCACGGTGAACAGCAGTATCTCCAGTACCGAGGCGCAGGTTCGCTCCGCTGAACAGACGGCGCAGGCAACGCTGGCGCGGTACCAGAGTGGCTTTGGCAGCATTCTTGACCTGATTACCGCGCAGCAGGACGAATCCAACGCGCGGGTGCAACGCATACAGTCTTACCTGGACTGGTTTACCACGCTGGCGCGGCTGCAGGTCGCGGTTGGCGCGAGCGATTTAATCAAGGCGGGCGGAGGAAAATGAAAAGACTGATCATGTTGCTGGCCTTTGTTGCGGTTGGCGCGGCTGTGGCCGGGGGCTACTGGTATTGGCAGCAGGGCGGCAGTGCCAAGGGCGGCGCGGAGAAAACCAAGGCCACGGGTGGCAAGGGAGGTAAAGGCGGCAGAGGCGCGACGACGCTCACCGTGAGGGCGGTTCGCGCTGTGTCGAAACCCATGCCCGTGCTGATCGAGGCGGTCGGTACGGTAGAACCCGAACAGAGCGTTCAGGTGCGTGCCCAGGTGAGCGGCGTGTTGCAGACCATCGCTTTTCGCGAAGGTGACCGGGTAAAGGCAGGGCAGGTGCTTTTCGAAATCGATCCACGTACGTTTCGGGCGCAGTACAACCAGGCGCTGGCTGCGCTGGAACGCGACAAGGCGCAACTCGAGAATGCGCGGGCGCAGCAGCAGCGGATGGAGCCACTGCTCAAACGCGAATTCATCACCCGCCAGGAATACGATGTTGCGGTGACTTCGGCCAAATCGCTGGAAGCCACCGTGCAGGCGGGCCAGGCTCTAGTTGAACAGGCTCGCATCCAGCTCGACTATGCGCGAATTGTTGCGCCAATCAGCGGGCGCACCGGCCAACTGGCGGTACGTGCCGGAAACCTGGTCCCGGCATCAGGCGGGGGGGTGCCGCTGGTGACCATCAATAGTACCGATCCGGTGCTGGTCGGTTTTAGTGTGCCGGAGCGACAGCTTGAGGATATTCGCCGGTTCCAGACCGAGAAGGACATGCGCATCGAAATTCTGCCCGACCGTTCAGGTCCGCCGGTGGCGACAGGCAAACTGGTGTTTGTTGACAACACGGTGACGCCACAGACGGGCACGGTGCTGCTGAAGACGCGCGTGGAAAACCAGAACGAGGCTATTTGGCCCGGACAGTTCGTCAACGTGCGAGTGGTGCTGACGGTCGAGCCGGAAGCAGTGGTGGTGCCGGAGGTGGCAGTTCAGCCGGGACAGACAGGCAGTTTCGTTTATCTTATCGATGCTGAGAGTAAAGTGCAGGTGCGACCGGTCAAGGTGTCGCGCCAGATTGGCGGCGAAATCGTCATTGCCGAAGGTATCAAACCCGGGGATCAGGTCATCACCGAGATTCCCCAGGCATTGCAACCGGGGGCAACTGTGCAGCTGGCTGATGACGAGGGCAAAGGTGTTGCGGCAAAAGGTAAAGGTAAGGGTGGCAAGAAGGGCGAAGGCAAATAACGGCACGTAAGGCCTGTCCGAAACAGTCGGGAGAAAGCGCACCATGAATCTGTCGAAAATCTTCATCGACCGGCCCGTATCGACCACGGTGTTGGTTACGGCCATCATCCTTTTTGGCATCGTAGCGTTCAAATCGCTGCCGGTTAATGATCTCCCGAACGTTGATTTTCCGACCATTCAGGTCACGGCGGAATTGCAGGGCGCCAATCCTGAAGTCATGGCCTCGACAGTGGCTACGCCGCTTGAGCGGCAATTCAGCCAGATTGCCGGCGTGACTTCGATGAACTCCTCCAATACCACTGGCAGGACGCGCATTACACTGCAATTCAGCCTCGAGCGGCAAATTGATGCCGCCTCTCAGGATGTCCAGACGGCAATTTCCCAAGCGATGCGTCGGCTACCCAACGGAATTGATCCGCCGACATTGCGCAAGGTCAATCCGTCAGACAATGCGATCCTGATACTTTCCCTGAGCGCCAAGACTCTGCCCATGACGCGACTGGACGAGTTTGCGGATTCCCATATTGCGCAACGTCTCTCCACAGTCAATGGCGTGGCCCAGGTCGTGGTGTTTGGTTCGCAGAAGTTTGCGGTTCGTGTCTTTCTCAACCCGGAAGCGCTGTCAAAACGGGGTTTGGGGCTGGAGCGGATAGTCAGTGCCATCCAGAATGCGAACAGCAATCTGCCATCCGGCGTGCTGCAAGGGACTGTGCGCAATTTCACCGTTAAGTCTTCGGGAAAGCTGGAACGCGCACAGAATTTCAACGACCTGATCGTTGCTTACCAGGACGGTATGCCGGTGCGGCTGTCCGACGTTGGGCATGCCGAAGACAGCGTCGAGAATTTGAGAGTGAAGAGCTGGTTGAATGATGACCGGTCAATCATTCTTGCCATCTATCGCCAGCCGGGTGCCAATACCATTCAGGTCGTGAAGGACATCCGGAAAGAATTCCCTGCCATTGAACGGGAAGCGCCTCCCGGCGTGAGTTTCAGCGTCATCAACGACCGCTCGGAGTTCATCCAGTCTTCGATCGATGAGGTGACTTTTCACCTGTTGTTGGCGATCGTTCTGGTTGTCCTGGTTATCCTTGTATTTCTGCGTAATGCGATAGCGACACTGATTACCACGCTGATCCTGCCGACTTCAGTGATCGGCACGTTCGCCGTAATGTATGTGCTGGGATTCAGCCTTAATAACCTGTCCATGATGGCGATTATTCTCGCGGTGGGTTTCGTCGTTGATGATGCGATCGTGGTGCTGGAGAACATCACGCGGCATATGGAAATGGGCAAGGATCGAATGCGCGCCTCGCTGGAGGGCGCCAAAGAAATCGGATTCACCGTCCTTTCAATGACGATTTCACTGACGGCGGTGTTCATCCCGATCCTGTTCATGGAAGGCATGCTGGGAAGATTGTTCCGGGAGTTCGTTGTGACAGTGGGTGTGGCAGTGCTGATTTCCGGTGTGGTTTCGCTGTCCATGACGCCAATGATGTGCAGTCTGATGTTGAAAACCACGCACGAGCACGGCCGCGCATATCAGTTTTTCGAACGGATTTTTGACGCCTCGCGAGATTTCTATGGATCCACGTTGCGTTGGACCATCCGGCGTCCAATGTTGATGGTTGCGGGCTCCGTCCTGTTTTTGATACTGACTGGCGTGATCTACAAGATGGTTCCCCAAGGTTTCATTCCGCGTCAGGATACCGGCGTTTTTTTTGGTAACGTGATCGCGCCCGAGGGCGTGACATTTGCGGAACTTGAGCGGCGGCTAATGCAGGTTTCAAGCATTATCCAGAAACATCCGGATGTGGAGGCTGTCACTGCAACCGCGGGCCAAGGCACCGGCGGGGTAGTCGGGGACAATGTCGGACGTGTAATCGTGCGGCTGAAGCCTCGCAGTGAGCGCAAGCTCGGTGCGGACCAGATTATCCAGGAACTGCGGCGCTCCTTTGCCGGGGGGGCGCAGGGTCTGCGGGTATTCATGAACAATCCGCCGACAATCAATATCGGCGGTTTGATCGGCAACGCGGATTTTCAGATGGTCGTGCAAGGCAATGATCTGCGGACACTTTACGGCCCGGCACAGGAATTGGAGGCGCGCCTGCGGGAATCAAGTAACGTTTTCAGGGATGTGAGTACTAATCTGCAATTGCGCAATCCCGAGATACAGATCAACATTCTGCGCGACCGCGCTGCTGTGCTGGGCGTATCACCGCAGCAGATCGAATCTACGCTTTACAACGCTTATGGCGGGCGAAACATCAGTACCCTGTACGGTGCTACGGATCAATACAACGTGCTGTTGGAGCTTGATAAACGCTTTCAGAGAGACATCAACGCGCTGCGCTCGCTCTACGTTCAGTCCAACTCGGGGAAAATGGTTCCGATCAGTGCTGTGGCGGATATCAACATGGGGGTAGGTCCTGTTTCTGTGACCCACTACGGCCAGCTGTCCTCAGTAGTTCTATCCTTCAATGTGGCGCCGGGCATATCGATTGGCGATGCCGTATCGCAGGCTCAGGATTTAGCGCGTGAAACCCTTCCCAGCGGCGTATCTGCGACCCTGGCGGGGAGTGCCAAGGCATTCGAAGAGGCATTCAGTACTTTGCCGCTGTTGCTGCTCATTACGATTCTGGTGATCTATATGGTGCTTGCCATTCTTTATGAGCACTATGGTCATCCAATTACCATTCTCACTGCATTGCCGTTCGCGGGTTTTGGTGCATTGCTGATGTTGCTTATGTTCAGGCAGGAACTGAATGTTTTCAGTTTTGTTGGAATCATCCTGCTAGTCGGTTTGGTCAAGAAAAACGGAATCATGATGGTGGATTTTGCGTTGCAGCTTCAGCGTGAAAAAGGTCTGTCTGCGACAGAGGCAATCGTCGAGGCATCCATCGTTCGTTTCCGCCCGATCATGATGACGACAATGGCTGCGATCTTCGCGACATTGCCGCTGGCGTTTGGCACCGGGACGGGTTCCGAGATGCGCCAGCCACTGGGTATCGCCGTAGTGGGCGGCTTGGTGTTTTCGCAAATGCTGACGCTTTATGTGACCCCCACTTTTTACGTGATCATGGATCATGTTGCCGCGTATTTCCGCAGGCGGCGGGTTGCATTGCCCGCAGTCGGCCGGTAACGCTATAAATATTTGATGTAATGCTCTTGCGTTGGGGAAAAAAGTCCCCGATAATCGTGGGCTTCGCTGATGCATGACTTTGTTGGCTGGCCAGAGCAGCAAAGATCGGTGAAGGCCGAAAAAGTAGTTTTTGGGTGTTGACAGAAGTAAAAATACCCAGCTATACTTCAAGGCTTGATTGATCGGGCGCGGGGTGGAGCAGTCTGGCAGCTCGTCGGGCTCATAACCCGAAGGTCATAGGTTCAAATCCTATCCCCGCTACCAACGTTCTTTAAAAATATACAGCCGATAAGTGTGGGCACTTTGCCTTGAGGGAGCCGCGCAAGGAAACGCGCGCGGTTATCAAGCAATACAGAAGTGCTCGCACGACGGAATTGAAACATACGTCAAGCGAGTGATGCTTTGCAGAGATTAAACTGAAGAGTTTGATCCTGGCTCAGATTGAACGCTGGCGGCATGCCTTACACATGCAAGTCGAACGGCAGCACGGGGGCAACCCTGGTGGCGAGTGGCGAACGGGTGAGTAATACATCGGAACATATCCAGTAGCGGGGGATAACCTATCGAAAGATGGACTAATACCGCATACGATCTAAGGATGAAAGCAGGGGACCGCAAGGCCTTGCACTATTGGAGTGGCCGATGTCGGATTAGCTAGTTGGTGAGGTAAAGGCTTACCAAGGCGACGATCCGTAGCTGGTCTGAGAGGACGATCAGCCACACTGGAACTGAGACACGGTCCAGACTCCTACGGGAG
>JAUXYA010000010.1 GCA_030684405.1 Burkholderiales bacterium
CCGCTTACCGCTTACCGCTTACCGCTTACCGCTTACCGCTTACCGCTTACCGCTTACCGCTTACCGCTTACCGCTTACCGCTTACCGCTTACCGCTTACCACGCAACACCCGCAGGAGCCCGACATGAACAACGACATACATCCCAGTGACGGTAGTGGCATAGCCGGGCACGGCGCGTTTTTCCAGCCGACGAATCTGTCGCCGGAGGACGCTGCCAAGGCCACGGCCTGGGTGGAGAAGCGGGTCGACCGTCGCACGCTTGACCTGTCCGAGCGCATGGACGACGTGCGTGACCATATGTGGCAGCTGGAAAAGGAGGGCGAGATCATCGTCCACCGTATCAGCGATGCCCACCGGCCGGTCGACGTGAAGACGCTGTTTGGCTGGAACAAGAAAATCCCGACGGCGCAGCTTTGGCATCACAAGTCCTGCGGCCAGTGCGGCAACATTCCCGGCTATCCGACGGCGCTGCTGTGGACCATGAACAAGCTGGGCATGGTGCCGGGCAAGGATTACCTCGACGAAACCGACCAGACCTCCTGCACCGCCTGGAATTACCACGGCTCGGGCATCGGCAACCTGGAGTCGCTGGCCGCGGTGTTCCTGCGCAATTTCCACCAGGCTTACGTGTCGGGGAAAAACCACGGTCACGAGGCGGGACATTTTTTCCCGCTGGTGCATTGCGGCACTTCGTACGGCAACTACAAGGAAGTACGCAAGTACCTGATCGAATCGCCGCAGCTGCGCGAGAAAGTGACGAAGATCCTCGGCAAGCTCGGCCGCCTGGTCGACGGCAAGCTGGTGATTCCGGAGGAAATCGTGCACTACTCGGAATGGGTGCATGTGATGCGCAAGCGCATTGCCTCCGAACTGCAGACCATCGACGTGTCGAAGGTGCGGGTCACCGTGCACACCGCCTGCCATTATTACAAGATGGTGCACGAGGATGCGATCTATGATCCCTCTGTGCTCGGCGGCAACCGCACCGCGGTGGGCACCTCGGTGGCCGAAGCGCTGGGCGCGCAGGTGATCGACTACTCGACCTGGTATGACTGCTGCGGCTTCGGCTTCCGCCACATCATTTCCGAGCGCGAATTCACCCGCTCCTTCACCATCGACCGCAAGATCAAGGTGGCGCGCGAAGAGGCGAACGCCGACGTGATGCTGGGCATAGACACCGGTTGTATCACCACGATGGACAAGAACCAGTGGATCGGCAAAGCGCACGACAAGAATTACTCGGTGCCGATCATGGCCGATATCCAGTTCGCGGCGCTGGCCTGCGGCGCCGATCCCTTCAAGATCGTGCAGCTGCAGTGGCATGCCAGTCCCTGCGAGGAGGTGGTCGAGAAAATGGGCATTTCCTGGGACGAATCCAAGCGCAATTTCGAGGCCTACCTCAAGGAAGTCGAGGCCGGGCGCATCGAATACCTCTATAACCCCGAACTGGCCATCAGCCGCTGAGACATCATGAATGACACCCTGTTGATCGTAGGCGCCGGACCGACCGGCCTTTCCGCTGCTGCCGCTGCCGCTTCAGTGGGTAAACGCGTGGTGCTGGTGGAGAAGGAAAACAAGCTCGGCGGCGCGCCGATCCTGTCCGGTTACGCGAAGCTGGTGCCCTCGGGCGAATGGGCGAAGGACGCCATTGGCCGCATGGTCAAACGCGTCGAGGATGATGCCCGCATCACCATTCATAAAGGCGTGAAAGTCACGCAACTCGACGGCGATTTCGGCAATTTCACCGCAACGCTGTCGAACGGGCAGGCGGCGCAGGCGGGTGCGGTGATCCTGGGCACCGGCTTCACCCATTTCGATGCCATTAACAAGCCGGAGTGGGGTTTCGGCACCTACGAGGATGTGGTGACGACGACCCAGGTCGAGCAGATGGTCACGGCCGGAAAGATTGCCTGCCCCTCGGACGGCCGCATCCCGGACCGGGTGTGCATCCTGTTGTGCGTCGGTTCGCGCGACCGCCAGATCGGCCGCGAATGGTGCTCCAAGATCTGTTGCACCGTATCGACCAATCTGGCGATGGAGATCAAAGAGCTGTCTCCAAAGACGGACGTCTACATTTATTACATGGACATCCGCACCTTCGGCCTCTACGAGGACAAGTTCTACTGGCGCTCACAGGAGGAGTTCCGCACCAAGTTCGTCAAGGCGCGCATCGCCGAAGTGACGAAGGCGCCGGACGGCCGCCTGCTGGTCAAGGGCGAGGACACGCTGGTCAAGCGCCCGATCGTGATTCCTTTCGACCTCGTGGTGCATGCGATCGGCATGGACCCCAACCTCGACAACCCGGAGATCGCGAAAGTGTTCGATGTCGGGCTTGAGCATCATGGCTTCCTGCAGCGCGGCGAGCATTACACGGCGACCTTCTCGACCTCGCGCCGCGGTGTCTATGCCGGCGGTTCTGCGCTGGGTCCCGAGGACATCGATACCTGCATCGCCCACGGCCTCGGCATGGCGGTGCGCGCGGTGGGCGATCTCGCCACCGCCGACCAGAAGGCGGCCTGACGTTTTGCCGATGGCCTGGTTCAGGAAAGCCGCAAAGGCCGCGCCTCCTGTGGCAGTCGACGGCATTGCCCCGGCTCCTTTGCCGTTGCCGCTGGACGAGAAGGCGTTCCGGCGCCATTTCGATGCTTTGCTCGCCGGCGCGGCGGAAGACGGCGGGATCGAAGCCTATCTCGCGGCGCTGGGCGCCAAGGTTTCCGTGTTCGCGATTTTGCGGGAGCGCGCCCGCGCCGCGTCTCCTGCACTCGACCAGCTGGAGCCTGCACTGGAACTGGCATTCACCGCGCGCCGCCACTTGCATCCGGCGCTGGAAGTCCTCGGTACGGAGGCCGGGCTGCTGGTGCGCGACCTGTGGTTCGGCGCCTTACCGCCGGATCGCCGGCTGCAGCAGTTTGTCGACGCGATGCCGGGTGCAGGCAGCTCCGATCGGGCCGGCATCAAGGCGGCGGCCAAGCTGCGCCGTGCGGCCTGGGATTTTGCCGCCGAACTGCTGCATTACGGCGACCCCCTGCGCTATCCGCTGATGACGCGCTGGGTCTGGGACCAGGCCACGCAGAGCGGAGCGCTGCGCGAGCTGGTCCGCGGCAGCGACAGCATCCGCGAACTGCCCTTCGGCAACGACCCCGGCCTGTTTGAGGGTGCGCGCTGCTGGCTGGCTGAACAGCTGGCGGCCCAGGGCATCTACCGCGACGAGGAGTTGTGGGTCGATCTGGTGCAGGCGCAGGCCTACCTCGGCTATTTCCGTTCGATGACCGAGGGCAGCCTCGGCGCCGATTTCGGCCGCGGCGTGCCGCCGCAGGAGCAGCTGAAGCGCATGCTCGGTATTGATGCCGCACCCGGCGACCGCAGCGACCGCGTCAAGAAGCGGCAGGCCGCCACCCACACAGAGGTTCACTGACACCGCTATGGCAATACACGAAAAATCCCTGGTTTCCCCCGGCGACCTGATGACCACCGACAAGCTGGTGGTCGACGGCGTCGATGTGTCGGGGCACTGGAACACGATGATGAAGCCGCGGTACATCAGCGACTACGACCCCGACTTCTACAAGATCATCGAATCCTATCCCGGCGGCGAGAACGTCAGCCACTGCTGGCAGTGCGGCTCCTGCACCAATTCCTGCACCATGTACGCGGTAAACACCGACTTCAACCCGCGATACTGGATCTACCTGACCAACCTCGGGCTGAAGGACGAGATACTCAAGGACAAGGACATCATCTGGCAGTGCGTGTCGTGCAACAAATGCACCAATATCTGCCCGAAGGACGTCAAGCCTGAAGGCGTGATGAAGGCGCTGCAGCACTGGATGGAGGACGAGGGCCATGTGCAGAAATCGCCCTCGACGCTGTTCGACGAGGAATTCACCCGTCAGTGCATCGAGCGCGGCCGCATCGAGGACACCGAGGTCATCCAGAATTTTTTCCGCAAGACCGGCCAGGACATCGTACAGCTGGTGAAAACCGGCTGGCTGGGCATCATGGTCGCGCGCATGAACAAGTGGCCGTTGCTGCGTGAGGGGCGCATCGGTGCCTTCGTCGCCCGCGTGCCGCTGCTGGGGCCGCTGAAAATGGGGTTCGCGATGGTGTTCAAGCCGCGCACAAAATCCTGGGGACGCACCGGCGAAGTGCTGCAGGCCTATGTCGAGGAACAGAAAACCACAATGGGGATGCATCGCAGATGAGCAAAGTGGCCTACTACCCGGGATGCGCGCTCGAGGGATCGGGCGGGCCGTACGACCGCTCGACCCGCGCGCTGGTCGATGCGCTCGACCTTGAAATGGAGACCTTGAAGGATTGGAACTGCTGCGGCGCGATGGAAGTGAAGAACGTCCATCCGATGCTGCAGACCTATATGTCGGCGCGCAACATGGCGATTGCCGCGGAGAAGATGGGCCTCGATACCGTGATGGCTCCGTGCAACGGCTGCTATCACAACCTGAAGAAGGCGGAGTACGAGTGCTCGACTTCGCCGGAAACGCTGCAGACCGTGCAGGAACTCGCGAAGAAGGCCGATGACCCGGTCTACGACGGCAAGGTGCGTACGCTGCACCTGCTGGAATGGCTGATGGAGGAACTCGGCCCCGAGGGTATCAAGGCGCGCATCAACAAGAATCTCAATGGGCTCAAGATCGCCAATTACTACGGTTGCATGTACACCCGGCCACGGCAGATTTTTCCGGAGAAGGATCAGGGGCCCGGCTCGGAGTCGACGCACAAGCCGCATTTCATGGACGACCTGCTCAAGGCGGCCGGCGCAGAAAACGTTGATTTTCCTTTAAAAACAGCATGTTGTGGTGGTGCTCATACCTTGTCGGATTCCGACACCTCGACCCAACTGGTCCTCAATCTGTTGCAGGCGGCTGAAGACTCCGGTGCCGAAGTCATTGCCACTGAGTGCCCGACCTGCCATTCCGGACTGGAAATGCATCAGATACGCGCAGAGACCCGCTTCGGCATCCACACCAAGGTGAAGATTGTCTATTTCACGCAGTTGTTGGGGCTTGCGCTGGGGCTGTCGCCACGCAAGTTGGCAATCCACGAAAATGTCAGCGACTCGCTCGACCTGCTGCATGAGAAGGGTGTGATCTGAGTGGCTGGTAAGCGGTAAATGGTAAGTGGTGATAGGTTACAGGCATGGCCTCGACAGTACGACGGCCACAAACTACCCTTCACCAGTTACCAATTAACAGTCACTCACATGGACTGCAATGGCTGCGAGTTTCGCTCAGAACTTTATTACGATGCCGAATACCAGATCTGGGTGCGGGTCGAGGAAGATGGCTTGCTCGCCGTGGGCATGACCGATATCTCCCAAACCATCGCCGGCAAAATTCTTCATGTCCGCGTGCGTCGGCCAGGCACGTTGCGGCCGGCGGGCAAGCCGGTGGCGACCATCGAGAGCGGCAAGTGGGCGGGGCCGGTGCCGAATCTGTTCGATTGCAGCATTGCTGCCGCCAACACCGAAGTGCTGGAGCATCCGGATCTGTTGAACCGGCGTCCGTACGAGGCCTGGATCGCGAAGGTGGCGCCGGCGCATTCGGTGGAGCAGGCGCTGTCGGTGCTGTTCACCGGAGAGGTCGCCTGGGACGGTTACCGCGCGCGCTGCGCGCGCGATGATATCCGTTGCAAGCGGCTGGACGCATGAGCGACGACCGGCATTACCTCGACCACGGCGAAAAATCGGTGGTCATTGTGATGACCAGCGGACCGTCGCAGCGCAGCCGCTGTGCGACGCCCTTCTACATGGCGGCGATCATGGCGTCGATGGACGCCGAGGTGAAGGTGTTTTTCACGATGGAGGGCGTGCGTCTGTGCCAGAAGGGCGTACCGGAACAATTGACGGCGATGGATGGCGGCAAGACAATCATCGAATTCATGCGTGATGCAAAGGCAGCCGGGGCGAAGTTCTACCTCTGCCGTCCTGCGATGCCCGGTTACGAAATCGAGGTCCCGGATGTCATTGCCGAAGTCGACGAGCTGTCGAGTGGCGGCGAGCTCGCCGACCTGATCCTGAGTTCCGACAAGGTGCTGTTTTTCTGATGTTTATTTGAATCGGCTGGCAAGAGGAGGATTACCAGATGGCTTCCGTCAAGGGCTGCAACATACCGGATGATTTGTATTACAACGTCGACAGCAATGTCTGGCTGCGCAAGGAGGCCGACGGCACGGTGACCATCGGCATGACCGCTTATGCCGCGGCGCTTGCCGGCCAGGTGGTGTCCTGCACGCCGAAGAAGATCGGCCGCAGCGTCGAGCAGAACAAGTCGGCGGCAACCGTCGAGTCCGGCAAGTGGGTGGGCCCGGTGAAGGCGCCCGTGTCGGGTGAGGTGGTGGCAATCAACGCTGCCCTGTCTTCGGCACCGGGCACCATCAACAGCGATCCTTACGGCTCGGGCTGGATGGTCAGGCTTAAGCCGGCGAACTGGGATGCCGACTCCGGCGGGCTGACCACCGGCGGCGCGGCGGCGACTGCCTTTGAGGCCAAAATGAATGCCGAGGGTTTCGCCGGCTGCGGCGCCTGAGCGTGGCGGGAGTGGCGGCGTGAACAGCGGCTGGCTTGACATCGCCAGCGCCGTCGAGGCGCTGGATGATGTCGCGCTTGATGCGCACTTGGTGAAGGGCATCGAGGCCGCTGCCCCCGCTTTGCGCGAGGGCATCAATTTCTACACGCCGACTTTCAAGTCCTACGTCACCTCAGAGCTTGCCGGCTGCGGCAAGAGCGCCTGGCCCGCAGTGTCGATCACCGGCGGTGAATGCGCCCTGGCCTGTGACCACTGCAAGGCGAAAATCCTCGAGCCGATGATCCCGGCGCGTACGCCGGATCAGCTGTGGCGGGTGGTCAATGAGCAGATCTCCGCCGGGGCGCAGGGCATGCTGCTGACCGGCGGCTCCAACCATCGCAATGAAGTCGAGTACGACGACTACTATCCGGTCGTACGACGGATCAAGGACGCCTTCCCTGCATTCAAGATCGCCATGCACACCGCGCTGGTCGATCGCGACATCGCGCAACGCATGGAGGCCGCCGGCATCGACGCCGCGATGATGGACGTCATCGGTGCGCAGGATACGATTTCACAGGTTTACCACCTGAAGCGCAGCGTCGCCGATTTCGAGCGCTCGCTCGAATGCCTGACGGCGACCTCGATGAAATGCGTCCCGCACATCGTCATCGGCCTGCATTATGGCCGTCTGCTGGGCGAGTGGGAGGCACTGGAAATCGTCGCCCGCCACAAACCCGCAGCGCTGGTGCTGGTGGTGGTGATGCCTTTCTACGCACCGGCGCAGCGGCCCTTCGTCACGCCCGACGCGCGCCAGGTCGGCCGTTTTTTCATGGATGCGCGCAGGCGCTTGCCGGACACGCCACTGCTGCTGGGTTGTGCGCGGCCGGCAGGGCGGGTGAAGGCGGAAATCGACAGTTATGCGGTGATGGCGGGTCTCAACGGCATCGCGCATCCCGCCGATGGCGTGGTCGAGCTTGCGTTGCGGCTGGGTCGCGACGTGCGGGTAACACCGGCTTGTTGCTCGATCGCCGTCGGCGACGAGGTGATGGCGCTGGAACGTCAATCGGGCATCCGCGTCGATCTGCAGGACCTGATCGCCGAACAGCGCCGCCGTCCCCGCGGTGGCAGCGCACTGGCCGGCATTCCGGTGGTGGCGGGCTGAAACATGGATCACTGGCGCGTCATCGATACGGGCTTGCGGCCTGCGGCACAGAACATCGCGCTGAACCGCGCGCTGCTGGAGGCGCGCCAGGCCGAGGAAATTCCGAGCACACTGCGTTTCCTGCGCTTCACGCCGTCTGCGCTGCTCGGTTACCACCAGAGCGCGGAGCAGGAACTCAACCTTGATTATTGCCGCGAACAGGGCATCGCCATCCAGCGCCGGATCACCGGCGGCGGCGCGATCTATTTCGACGAGACCCAGATCGGCTGGGAACTCTACCTGCACAAGCGCGAGCTGGGCACCGCCGACATGCAACTGATCTCGCAGCGTATTTGCCACGCCGCAGCGACCGCGATCAGCGCGCTCGGGGTCGATGCGCGTTTCCGCCCGCGCAACGACATCGAGGTCGATGGGCGCAAGATTTCCGGCACCGGCGGCGCCTTCGACGGCGATGCGTTGATGTTTCAGGGCACGCTGCTGATCGAGTTCGATGTCGAAAAAATGCTGCGCGTTTTGCGCATAACCGCCGAGAAACTGTCGGACAAGGCGATCGCCTCGGCGCGCGAGCGGGTGGCGAACCTGAAGGACCTGCTCGGACATCGGCCGGAGGCTGCGCAGATTCGCAGCTACATGGTTGAAGCCTTCGAGAGTGAATTCGGCGTCGAATTCAGTGAGGGTGACCTGACGCTGAGCGAGCAGCAGCGTTACAAGGATGCGCTGCGTGAAATCGACCATCCGGACTGGGTGGGGCTGGTCAATCGTCCTGCGTCCGACATGCCGATCCTAGAGGCGGCGCAGAAATTCGCCGGTGGCCTGTTGCGCGCCGCTGTGACTTACGATCTGCAAACCCGCACCATCCGCCAGGTCTGGTTTACCGGTGACATGTTCATCCAGCCGCGGCGTACGGTTGCCGATCTCGAAGCCGCTCTGCGCGACCTGCCGGTTGATCGTCTGGAGCAGCGCGTCAACGCGTTTTTTGCGGATCGCCGGGTCGACATGCTGACATTGAGCCCGGCGGATTTTGTCACCGTGGTGCGGCTGGCACTGAAGCAGCCGCTGCTGGCATCCGCCCCGTGAACGCGCGCGAATGCGATGTGCTGATCGTGGGCCTGGGGCCCGGCGGCGGCGCTGCCGCCGCTGCGGCAGCGGCTGCGGGCCTGAGCGTGATCGCGATCGAGCGCAAGCGGGAAATCGGTGTGCCGGTGCAGTGCGCGGAATTCATTCCGTTGCCGCTGTCACGCCATGCAATGGCGCCAGGCGTTCTGGCGCAGCGCATTTCGGGCATGACCAGCGTGCTGCCTTCCGGCACCGCGGTGGATACGCCCTTCAGCGGACTGATGGTCGACCGTGCTGCATTCGATCGCGAGCTGGCCGGTGCCGCAGCAGCGGAAGGCGCCACGGTGCATGCGGCGACCAGCCTCGTTGCGCTTGATGCTGATGCCGGCATGGCGCGCTTGCGCGGACCTGCAGGCGAATCGACGCTGCATTACCGCGTGCTGATCGCCGCCGACGGCCCGCATTCGACGGTGGCCCGGCTGCTTGGCCTGCCGCCGCTGCAGACTGTGAATACGCGGCAGTACACCGTGCCGCTGCTGCAGCCCTTCGCGGACACCGACATCTGGCTGTCGCCGGATTATCCCGGCGGTTATGCGTGGCTGTTTCCCAAGGGCGATCGCGCCAATCTCGGCCTCGGCATGGACCTTGAGGCCGGTGGTGACATGAAGATGCTGCTCGACCGTTTGCACCGCGAGCTGGTGGTGGAGGAGCGGGTTGGCGCCGACATTCTCACGCGCACTGGCGGCGCGATTCCGGTCGGCGGATTGCGCGATCCACTGCTTGCGGGCAGCGTGCTGTTCGTCGGTGATGCTGCGGGATTGACTCATCCGGTCACCGGCGCCGGTATTGCTGCCGCAGTGGCCAGCGGCGAAGCAGCGGCTGCCGCAGCGCGATCATGGATAAGCGGCGATGCTGCGGCGCTGGAGACCTATGCCGAAGACATGGTCGACCAGTTCGGCGAAGCGCTCGCCCGCGCAGTGCGCCGGCGCGCTGAATTGATGCGCATCAGGAATACGCCGGCCTTCGTGAACGATGCAGCACATCGTCGCAGCTGGATTGCCTTTGACGAGTATTACCGTGCAGCGCTCTCCACGTGAGGACAAAATGTCAATAAAATCAAATATTTATATATTATTTTTGGCGATGTTGTGGGCGGTGGCCCCGGCATCGGCACAGGACGCCAGCTTTGCCACCCGTTCGCTGACACCGGAATCCGCATTGAAGGCGGCGCAGGCCGCATTGAAGAAATGCCGCGATGACGGTTACCAGGTGGCGGTGGCCATCGTCGACCGCGGCGGACTGGTGCAGGTGTTGCTACGCGACCGCTATGCCGGTCCGCACACGCCGCGCATGGCGACCGACAAGGCCTGGTCCGCAGTGACTTTCCGCACCAACACTGTGGATCTCGACCGCGTGACACGGCCGGGCATGCCGCAACATGGCATCCGCTTTCGCCCGCGCGTGGCGGCCGTGGCCGGTGGCATGATGATCGAAGGTGCCGGCGCATTGCTTGGCGGCATCGGAGTTTCGGGCGCCCCCGGTGGTGACCTCGACGACGTTTGCGCCGCGGCCGGTATCGCGGCAATCCGCGACAGCATCGAATTCTGAACGATCGAAAGAAAGAGCGACAGCCATGGATACCCCGATCGCCGACGGCCTGCAGCCGATCCGCTTCTACCGGCCGGACTACCACATCAAGACGCCGGAGATGCGTTCGCCTGAGTATGTGCAGATGAGCACCGCGGCAGCGATCACGCTGGGGCTGATCCCGGGCAAGATGCATCGCACGGCCTGCACGCACTGCCTGAATCTGCTGGTGACCTATCCCGAGGGTTGCCGCGCCAACTGCGCCTATTGCGGGCTGGCGCGCCACCGCGAGGAGGCACGTGACTACGCCGACCGCAATTTCATTCGTGTTGACTGGCCAACTGCGCGTTACGACGAGGTCATTGAGCGGGTGAAGGCGGGTTCGGACAAGGGGCAGTTCGAGCGCATGTGCATCTCGATGATCACTCACCCGAACTCGAATGACGACACCTTCGTTCTGCTCGAGCGCTGGACGCGGGAGGTGCCGCAGGTGCCGGTGTCGATCCTGTCCAATCCAACGACGCTGGAGAAGGATGACTTGGTGCGCATGCGCAAGCTGGGGGCCGACATCTTCACGGTGGCGCTGGATGCGGTGACGCCGGAAATTTTCGAACGCACCCGCGGCAAGGGCGTCGACAGCCCGCACAAGTATGAGCACTACTGGCGCGCGATGGAGTGGGCGGCTGAGGTCTATGGCCCGGAGAAATTCGGCGCCCATCTGATCTGCGGCATGGGTGAGACCGAACGCGAGATCCTCGAAGTTGCGCAGCGCATTCGCGACATGGGCGGGCACAACCACATGTTCGCGTTTTTTCCGGAGCGCGGCTCATTGATGGAAGACTGGCCGGCGGTGGACCGCGGCCAGTGGCGGCGCGTGCAGCTTGCACGCTACATCATCGACTACGCGGGCGGGCGTTTCCGCGACATGCGGTTCGACGAGGAAGGGCGGGTCATCGATTTCGGCCTGCCGCAGGCGAAGCTGGAGGCGCTGATCGATGCCGGCACCCCCTTCCGCACTTCCGGCTGCCCCGGCAAGGCCGACGACGTGTCGGCCTGCAACCGGCCCTACGGCGACTCCAGCCCGACCGATATCCTGTCTTTCCCCTTCGCTTTGAAAAAACGCGACATTGCCAAAGTGCGGCGTCAGATTGACGACGAGGATGTCAAGGCCGGGCTGTAAGGCCTCCTGTCGCCGGCCGATTGACTGCCATGAAAGACATCCGCATTGTCGATACCGGCGCGCTGAAAAACGAACTGGCGAAGTACAAAAAGGGCAAGAAGCTCGACATCCGTCTGTTCAACCAGGTGGCGCGGCTCGCCTGGCTCGGCAAGATCGTGCTTTGTCCGCTTGACCCGGAAGATGCGGGGTGCAAGGCCTGGCTGCTGCACCTGCAGCCGCTGGAAGGACTTGCAGCGGAAATCATTCGGGTCGATGAGGACCTCAACGGCCTGCCCTTCGCGTCGCAGATACACGTTCTGGATGCGGAGCAGGGGGCACACCTGGCGGAAATTTTGCGTGAGGGTATGGCGCAGCGGGCGCGTGACCTCGAAGCTCTGGCGCAGCGCGACTTCTATTTTGAAAAGTACTTTTCCACAGAAGGTAAGCCGCGTTGATCGCCGCTCGCTTCCTCGACGTCGGCCTGCTGCCGCCGCAGCGCCTGCATGCGAGTTATGCCGGCATCGCCGAGGCTGCGAATCCTGACAGCGAACCGGTGTTGTTGTGGGCGCGCGCGCCGGCCCACCTCAGCCTCGGTCAGAGCCAGAGCGCGGCGTGCGAGCTGGTGGCGAATCCGGGGGTGCCGGTGGTGCGCCGGCCACTCGGAGGCGGCATGGTGTGGATCGACGAGCAGCAGTGCATTTATGTCTTCATCACGCCGCTGCGCCGTGCGCCGCGGCGGCCGGGGGAATGGGCGGCGTGGGGACTGCAGCCGGCGATCACGACATTTCAGGCTTTTGGTCTCGATGTGGAGCGTCGCGGCGAGGATCTGTGGCTGGGCGACCGCAAGATTGCCGGCAGCGGTTCGGCGACGCTCGGGGCCTGTGCGGTATTTGCATCGAGTTTTTTGCTGGATTTTCCACGCCGGCGTTTTGCTGACTGCGTTGCGGGCTCCGCCGGATTCCGTGAGTGGCTGGATGTGGGATTGGCTGCGACGTTGACCGACTGGGCCGCGCATGCGCCGGTGCCTGACCGCGCCGGGCTGCGTGCGCACTTTGTCGCCGCGGCGGAGGAAGCTTTCGGTTGGAGGCTGCAGGCCGACGTGGTGGGTGCGGAGGAGTCGGCAGCGATCAGCGCGGCGGAAACCGAGATCGCGGATGACGAAGGGGATGCCGGCAGGCGCAGCGTGTCCGGAGGCATCAAGCTCAACCGCGAATCGCGCCTGGTCGAGCAGCGGCGCGGCAGCTGCCTGGTGCGTGAACTGGTGGTGTGCGGCATGGTGGCGCGCCGTGCGGTGATGGTGCTGGACCAGGGGGGATGCCGATGAGCGATGAAGCATTTCGGCGGGGGCGCAGGCGCTGGCTGCGCGGCGCCGCTGCCGTGTCATTTGCGACTGGGATGTTAAAGCTGCGCGCCGCGCTGGCCGCCGGAGCGTTACCACCGGGCGTGGCGCGATTCAAGGGGGAAGTGCGCATCAACGGCAAACCGGTGGAACCCGGACAGCGGGTGGCGCCGGGCGACGTGATTGTCACCGGGCAAGGTGCCGAACTGTTGTTTGTGGCCGAGCGCGACGCCTTCCTGGTGCGCGCGAACAGCCGTATTGAATTTGGTTCGGCGGTGGCGCGTGGGGCAGCAACCGTGCTGCGCGTTCTGACCGGCGGTTTGCTGTCGGTATTCGAATCCGGCATGCGCCGCGAGATCCACACCGCGACCGCGACCATTGGCATCCGCGGCACCGGCATTTATGTCGAGATCGAACCCCAGCGTACCTATGCCTGCACCTGTTATGGCGAGGCAGTGCTGACGCCCGTCGAGGATCCGGCATCGGCGGAAACGGTGCGCACCCGCTACCACGACGAGCCGCGCTACATCTATGGCAAGGGCATGCCCAACATGATGGAGGCGGCGCCGGTGATCAACCATACCGATGCCGAGCTCTACATGATCGAGGGACTGGTCGGCCGCTCGCCGCCGTTTAACCAGGCGCGATATTAGGCGATGCAGCCGACGGTGGCCTCGCGGCTCGAGCGCCGTCTGGCTCTGATCAGCAGCGATGAAGTTCTTGGGGAGACGTTGCGCGCGGCTTGCCCCGCGCATTGGCAGTTGCTGCAGACTGCAGATATCGCGGCGCTGGGCGGTTTTGCCGACATCCTGCAGTACCGCTTCCTGCTGCTGGACCTCGATGATGCCGCGTTTGATCCGCTCGATGTCATCGACACGTTGAGGCGGGAGTTGATGCTGAACATCGCCATTGTTTGCGTGGGTGGCGATGCTCCGCTGCGTGATGCGGCGCGGCTGGCGCGAGCCGACCGGTTTTTCGGACGCGACGAGGCCACCGAGGTGATGCTGCGTTTCTGCGTGCAATACGACTGGTAGCTGCTCAGCGCTGCGCCGTGCCGGCAAGCCCGCTTAAGGCGGACGCGATGTGCTTCAAGCCCCGCCACAGCTTTGGCAGCAGCCATAGCGCAGCGAGCACGAACAGCACAAACAGCGCGAGGAACAGCAGCGGGTATTGGAAAGCCACCCACAGCGCACCCAGTGCCAGCGTGTCTTCGGTGAACGAAGCCAGCCAGTTGCTGAAGGGTTCGGGCGAGGTGTTGATCAGCGCGCGGCTACCTGCCTTGGCGAAATGCGCACTCGCCGCTGCGGTGCCGCCGAGCAGGGCCGCGGCCCAGGCGAGTCCCGGATCGCCGCCTGCGACCGCTGCTGCGGCGAGCAGCGCGCCACCGGGAATGCGGATGAAGGTATGCAGCGCGTCCCACAGCGTGTCGACGCCCGGAATCTTGTCAGCGAAAAATTCGGTAATGAACAGCAGCCCGGAGATGCCGATCACCCAGGGATGCGCAAGGAGTTCGAGGTTGCCGGGAAGGGCGTATGCGCCTGTGCGGTGCAGTAGCCCGAGGCAGAACACGACCGCGTAGAAGCGCAGGCCGCTGGTCCAGCCGAGGCCGGTGATCAAGGACAGGGTCAAAGGATCCATGTCGCGAGTCTAGCAGTGCAGCAGTAGTGCTGAAGGGTAGCTATAACTTATTGTTTTTATTAAATAATTTTAAGTCCCTGATAAATTGGCCGCAGTGCGGCGCGAAGCTCCGGCATGCGCCGCCACAAAATGAGGGCCGCCAGCGTGCAGAATGCGCCGCCGCAGGCCAGCGTGGCTGGCGCGCCGATGACTTCCGCCAGTGCGCCGCCGGCGAGACTGCCAATGGGGTACATGCCGAGGAAGGCCATCGAGAACAGTCCCATTACGCGCCCGCGCATGCGGTCATCGACGATAGTCTGGATCATTGTGCTGACCGACATGCCGTTGACGACGATGCCGAAGCCGGTGACGGCGATGGCGACAAGTGACAGCGGCAGCCAGGGTGACAATGCAAATACGGTGACGCCAAGGCCTGCTGACAGCGAGGCGACAGTGATCCAGCGCGTCAGACCGCGCACATCCCTGCGCGAGGCCAGTGCGAGCATGCCGATGACGCCGCCGCTTCCCGCAGCGGCCATCAGGAAGCCGAGCAGGCCGGCGCCGCCCTCAAATACCTCGGCGGCAAAGATCGGCATCAGCGTCTGGTACGGGGTGACCATGAAGCTGACCACGGCTACCATCGGCAGCAGCCAGCGCACGGGGACGAGGGTCCAGGCATAGAGCGCGCCCTCGCGCAGCTGGCGCCAGGGCGATTCGGTGGAGGGCGTCAGCTTGCGCGGGGCAATGGTCATCATCAGCACCGTGCCGACGATGAAGGCCTTGCTCAGTGCATTGACGACGAAGCAGAAGGCTTCGGTGGAGACCGCGAGCAGCCCGCCGGCGACGGTCGGACCGATCATGCGGCCCGCGTTTTGCATCAGTGCGTTCATCGCGATCGCGCTTGGCATGTCCTCACGCGGCACCATTTCGCTGGTGAAGGTCAGCCGGACCGGCGTGTCGATGGCGTTGATGATGCCGGCGAACAGGGCCATGACCACGACATGCCAGACTTCGATCAGGCCGGTGTAAGCGAGCAGGGCCAATATCACCGGCGGCAGCGCCGACAGCGCCTGGGTCAGCAGCAGCAGTTTGTGGCGGTCGAAACGGTCCGCCCACAGGCCGCCAAAGGGGGCGAGCACCAGGATGGCGATCTGGCCGGCAAAGCCGGTGACGCCGAGCAGCCAGGCAGATTCGGTCAGGCGGTAGACCAGCCAGGCCATTGCAATCTGCTGCACCCAGTTGCCGGTGATCGACAGCGTCTGGCCGCAGAAGAACAACTGGTAGTTGCGGTGGCGCAGCGCGCGCAGCGTGTGCTTGAAGTTCATGATGCCGCGGCTCCGCGCGGATGGGCAGTCAGCTGCCGAGCTTGGCGAGCTGTGCGCGCATTTGCTCGAGCGTCACCGAGAAGCGCGCGAGGCGTTCCTTTTCCTGGGCTACGACCAGTGGCGGTGCCTTGGCGACGAAACTCTCGTTGGCGAGCTTGCCCTGCGCTTTCGCGGTCTCTGTTTCCAGCCTGGCGATTTCTTTCGCCAGGCGCTCGCGCTCGGTAACGACGTCAATCTCGACCTTCAGCATCAGCTTGAAATCACCGACGATGGACACCGGTGCGTCGACCTCAGGCAGCTCGGCAACGACCATGACTTCCGACAGCCGCGCCAGCGCCACCAGGTACGGCGACCAGGCGCGCACCCGGGCTGCGTCGCCCTGCACCAGCAACGGCAATTTCTGCGCCGGGGAGACGTTCATTTCGCCGCGCAGCGTGCGGCAGGCCGAGACCAGCTGCTTGAGCAGGTCGACCTCGGCTTCGGACGCGGCATCGATCTTCGCAGGTTCGGGCACCGGATACTTCTGCAGCATGATGCTGGCGCCGCTTTTGCCGGCGAGCGGGCCGACCGTCTGCCACAGTTCCTCGGTAATGAAAGGGATCACCGGGTGGGCGAGGCGGAGGATGGTTTCCAGCACGCGCACCAGGGTGCGGCGGGTACCGCGGCATTGTTCTTCACTGCCACCCGCGAGCTGCACCTTGGCGAGCTCGAGGTACCAGTCGCAATACTCGTCCCACACCAGTTCGTAGATCGCTCGCGCGAGGTTGTCAAAGCGGTAGTCGGCGTAGGCTTGCTGTGCTTCGCCTTCTGCGCGCTGCAGGCGGCTGACCATCCAGCGGTCGGCAACCGACAACTCGACCGGGGCGTTGGCGTCGAGGCCGGTGTCCTTGCCCTCGCAGTTCATCAGCACGAAGCGCGTTGCATTCCACAGCTTGTTGCAGAAGTTGCGGTAGCCCTCGCAGCGTTTCTGGTCGAACTTGATGTCGCGGCCAAGGCTGGCGAGGCTGGCGAAGGTGAAACGCAGTGCGTCGGTGCCGTAGGCGGGTATGCCGTCCGGGAATTCGGCGCGGGTGCGTTTGGCGATCGATTCCGCCTGTTTCGGGTTCATCAGGCCGGCGGTGCGCTTGGCCACCAGCGCTTCGAGGTCGATGCCGTCGATCAGGTCCAGGGGGTCCAGCGTGTTGCCCTTGGACTTGGACATCTTCTGGCCTTCGGCGTCGCGCACCAGGCCGTGCACATAGACATGGCGGAAAGGTACCTTGCCGGTCATGTACTTGGTGATCATGACCATGCGCGCAACCCAGAAGAAGATGATGTCGAAGCCGGTGACCAGCACCGATGAAGGCAGGTATAGGTCGAGCGCAGGATTCGATTTCTGCGGCCACTCCGGGGTCCAGTCCAGCGTCGAGAAACACCACAGCTGCGACGAGAACCAGGTGTCCAGTACATCCGGATCCTGTTTCAGTGCCTTGCCGCCCGCAAGTTCGCGCGCTTCCGCCTCGTCATGGGCGACATAGATGTTGCCGGCTTCATCGTGCCAGGCGGGAACGCGGTGGCCCCACCACAACTGGCGTGAGATGCACCAGTCCTGGATGTTGTTGAGCCAGTGGTTGTAAGTGTTGACCCACTGTTCGGGAAAGAGCTTCACTTCGCCCGAGGCGACAGCTTCGAGGCCCATTTTCGCCAGCGGCTCCATCCTGACGAACCACTGGCTGGTCAGCATCGGTTCGATGACCACACCGGTGCGATCGCCGCGCGGTACCACCATGCGGTGCGGCTTTTCGGATTCGAGCAGGCCCTGGGCCTTGAGGTCGGCGACGATGCGCTCGCGCGCGACGTAACGATCCAGGCCGCGGTACTTCTCCGGCGCGTTGTCATTGACTGCGGCGTCTGGGGTGAAGATGTTGATCTGCGGAAGATTGTGGCGTTGGCCGACCTGGTAGTCGTTGAAGTCGTGGGCAGGCGTGATTTTCACGCAACCGGTGCCGAAGGCCTTGTCGACGTACTCGTCCGCAATCACCGGGATCGTGCGGCCGGTCAGGGGCAGGATCACTTGCCGGCCGACCAGGCTGCGGTAACGTTCGTCCTCGGGATTCACCGCCACGGCGGCATCGCCGAGCATGGTTTCGGGGCGGGTGGTAGCCACGGTCAGGTGGCCGCTGCCGTCCGCCAGCGGATAGCGGATCTGCCACAGCTTGCCGTCTTCCTCCTCCGCCTGCACTTCGAGGTCGGAAATGACAGTGTGCAGCACCGGGTCCCAGTTCGACAGACGCACGCCGCGGTAGATCAGGCCGTCGCGGAAGAGCTTGACGAAGCTGTGGGTCACCAGCTTCGCCAGTGGTTCGTCCATCGTGAAGCGCTCGCGCTCCCAGTCGCAGGAGGCGCCGAGGCGGCGCATCTGCCGCGTAATGGTCGAGCCGGACTGTTCCTTCCACTGCCATACCTTTTCGATGAAGGCTTCGCGGCCGAGGGCATTGCGCGACTGGCCCTGCTGTTCGAGTTGGCGCGTGACCACCATCTCGGTGGCGATGCCGGCGTGGTCGGTGCCCGGTTGCCACAGCGTGTTGAAACCGCTCATCCGGTGGTAGCGGGTCAGCCCGTCCATGATGGTCTGGTTGAAGGCATGTCCCATGTGCAGCACGCCGGTGACGTTGGGCGGCGGCAGTTGTATGCAGTATGAGCGGGGATTGGCGGCATCGAGGCCGGCCTTGAAATAGCCGCTGTTTTCCCACAGCGGATACCAGCGCGACTCTATGGTCGCGGGTTCAAAACTTTTCGGGAGTTGCATGAATGGCGGTGCGGGAGGCGTCAGGGCCGGTGCGGCGGCTGCGATTATACCGGAGGCCCCGCCTGCTTCCGGCGCCTGCAGCAGTTTCAGCTGTGATTGCAGCGTCTCGGCCACCGAAGTGCGCACCATGTCGGCGATGCCCGCCTTCAGTTCGCTGGTGACGCGAGTCAGTGCCTGCTCCAGCGCTGCGCCGATTTCCGGCAGGTAACGCTCGCGCACCACGCCGGCGATCTGGTCATCGAGACTGCGCTTGAGCTTGATGTAGACGGCATGCTCGATGTTTTGTGCCTGCACCCGCGACACCACTTCGCCGGCGGGACGATTTTCCGCGGGTGGGGGTCTCTGCGGCTCCGCGGACGGCATGACTTCGCCTTCGATGATGATGTCGGTCAGCGTCGGGATGTCGGCGCCGGCTTCACCTGCCGTTGCGGGCTGCGTTTGTGCCGGAGCGCGGCGGTGCCTGCTCAGCAGCGCGTCGGCTCGGCGCAGCACGTCGGCTGCATCATCATCATCCGGGATCGGGTTGTCGGCCATGGCTGGACTGATGGTAACGGAGGAGCGGCGGCGGGCTCAACCGGGCACGGGCTAGGGCCGGGCCGCGGACGTCGACAGGTCGTGGGTGCGTATTGCGTAGCCACGATCGCGGTAGAAGCGGTAGCGTTCGCGGGCGAGCCCGCGGTCGTCTTCTTCGGTTCCGACAATCTCGGCAAGTCGGCTGTAGCGGCTGAAAAACGCCGGCCACTCGCCGTGCAGGTTGATCAGCAGTTCATCATGGAGGTGCGTGGCTCCACTGCCGTCGATCAGCACCGGTGTCACTGCCGCCAGCGGATCGTCTGGCACGCAATGTGGCAGGAAACCGGTCGCCGGCACTGCCCACAGCATGCGGTCGAGTTTTCCGGCCAGTTCGCGGTCCGGGCAGAATACGGTGACACGCAGGCCCTGACTGCGTGCTTTCGCGACCAGCCGGCACGTGGTGTGCAGCCGGTCGGCGGCCTGTATGTAAAAGTCGATCTGTGTCATCGGGGCCTGCAACCGTACCTCAGCCTTTGCCGGCGCGCCCGATCAGGAACTGGGTCAGCAACGGCACCGGGCGCCCGGTCGAGCCTTTGTCCTTGCCGGATTTCCATGCGGTGCCGGCAACGTCCAGGTGCACCCATTTGTATTTCTTGGTAAAGCGCGACAGGAAGCAGGCCGCGGTCACCGCGCCGGCGGGGCGGCCGCCGATGTTGGCGAAGTCGGCAAAATTGCTGTTCAGCTGTTCCTGATACTCGTCGTGCAGCGGCAGGTGCCAGGCGCGGTCGCCGGCCGACTCTCCGGCCGCGAGCACTTCGCGCGCCAGCACATCGTCGTTGGCAAACAGCCCGCTGACAACATGGCCGAGCGCGATTACGCAGGCGCCGGTCAGGGTCGCGATGTCGATTACTGCGGCGGGCTCGTAGCGCTCGGCGTAAGTCAGTGCGTCGCAGAGGATCAGCCGGCCTTCGGCGTCGGTGTTGAGGATTTCCACGGTCTGCCCACTCATGGTGGTGACGATATCGCCTGGGCGCGCGGCGCCACCGCTGGGCATATTCTCGGCGCAGGCCAGCAGGCACACCAGGTTGATCGGCAGTTGCAGCTCAAGCACTGCTTTGAGGGTGCCGAACACGCTGGCGGCGCCGCACATGTCGTACTTCATCTCATCCATGCCGGCCGCCGGCTTGATGCTGATGCCGCCGGTGTCGAAGGTGATGCCCTTGCCGACCAGGGCGAAGGGTTTGTCGTCCTTCTTGCCGCCCTGGTAGTGCATGACAATCATCCGTGGCGGCTGCTCGCTGCCCTGGGCCACGGC
>JAUXYA010000014.1 GCA_030684405.1 Burkholderiales bacterium
GGGGCAGCTCGAGGTCTTCAAAGAAGATCTGCATGAACTCTTCTTTGGACAGCGTGAAGGTGAAGTCGTCCTCACCCTCACCGCTGTCGCTGGCCTGGGAGCCTTTGCCGGCGCCGCCGCCCGTGGATCCGGCAGTGGCGGAAGCCGCGAAGAAAAAAGCTGCTGAAGCGGCGAAAAAGGACGCGGATATGCTGGCAAAGGCCCAGGATCGGGTCGCCGAACGTTACAAGAAAGAGAAGAGCGGCACTGCGGCAGCGGGGAAGAAAAAGTAATCGCTGTCTGTTTCGCTTGATTCAAAAGCCCGGCATGCCGGGCTTTTTTACGCAAAGCGCATACAAAATAATTAATAAAAACAAGTGGTTATGATATACATCCGACACTGTCTTCGAGCAGTCGCCAGGCTTTTTCCCCGGTGATTTCACGCCAGCGCCGATAGAAGCCGGCATCGCGCAGGCGCTTGCGGAAATCACTGCGGTCCACAGTCGTGGCTGTCATACCCCATTCGCCGAGACGTAATTCGAGGCCGCGATTCAGGGCATCGGTATGCGCCCGCTGGCGCGCCACGTGTTTACGCGCAATGCTTTCGATGGTCTGGCGAATGTCTTCGGGCAGGCGGTCCCAGAATCTGTTGCTGGCGATCAAGTTGAAGCCTGACCACATGTGTGAGGTCAGCGCGACATGGCGCGTGACTTCATGCAGTTTCAGCGCCTCCATGATAGACAGCGGGTTTTCCTGAGCGTCGATCTCGCAGTTTTTAAGGGCATCGTACAGCTTCAGCACGTTGACTTCTACCGGCACCGCGCCAAGGCTTCCGAAGGCATCAGCAAACATCTTTCCTTCCGGAATGCGGATGCGCAGGCCTTCGAGGTCAGCGGCCTTGGTGATCGGCCGGTCCATCGTGGAAATATGGCGGAAACCGTTTTCCAGCAGGCCATGGGGCAGCGCATGGATACCCCTGGCACGCAGTTCGCTACGCAGGTAGTCGCCAAGCGCGCCGTCGAGCGCACGATGCACCTGCTCGTGGCTCTCGAAGGCGAAGGGCAGGCCCTGAATTTCCATTGCCGGCAGCATCGGCCCCAGCAGGCCGCCCATCAGCACATAACATTCGATGTCTCCCGCCACCAGCAGATCGACCACCGCCTGGTGCGTCGGCGGCAACCCGGCATTGGCAGCCGTCACAGTCGCGGCGATGCGCCCCCCGGTGGCCGCTTCGACTTCCTGCCAGAGATCGACAAGGAAGGGATGGACGTGACTTTTTTCGGAAAGGTAGTGGTACTGGCGCACCCGCCACTGCGGAGCGCTCATGCCGGCAGCGCCGCGGCCATCAGTTCCGGGGTGATGCCTTCAGCTTCTGCGTTGGCAAAATTAAGTTCAACTTTGACGCCGTTGGGATCGAGCAGGAACAACTGGAACAGACCCTGGTCGCTGACCATGCGCTGGCGGAATTCGACCCTGCGGCTGCGCAGGTGCTCCATCATCCCGCGCAGTCCTGTGCAGCGGAAGGCGACGTGGTCGACCACACCACTGCCGTGCACGGCATCTGACTGTTGACCAAGGTAAGCCTTGCGGTTGTCGCTGACATTCTTGCCGCCCTGGGTCAGGTGCACGACGTCGGTGTCGCCGAGATACAGCCAGACCACGGGAAACTTGAAGTCGGGGTGGGGTCCTTCACGGAACCCCAGCACGTCAACATACCAGTCGCGCGTGGCTTCAATGTCCGCTGTCTGAATCAGGAAATGTTCAAGGTGGCTGACGGGCATGCAATGTCTCCTGCAGGTTTCAAACCGGGGTGGCGTCGCCGGATTCGACAATCACTTGTTCGACCTCTCCTACTCCAGGAGCGCGCCGGAACGCGGCGGCAGCCTGATACTCCGGCGACTGATGGCATTTTACTGCCTGCTCCAGCGTCGGAAATTCGATGACGACGAAGCGGTGAAAGCGTTCTGTACCTTCCATGATCTGGTGTTTGCCACCGCGGGCCAGCACTTTGCCGCCGAATTTGGCAATGATGCCGGGGACAAGGTCCGTGTATTTCTTGTATTCGACCGGATCGTTGATTTTGCAGCGTGCGAGCCAGTAGGCAGGCATGAAACCTCCTGTACGGTTTCAGGAACGGATGTTGTTCCGCAGTCTAAATGACGCCTTCCATCACCTGCACCTCGACCAGGGTGCCCGGGGTGACGTTGCCCTGTTCGGTGGGCAGGATGATGAAACAATTGGCTTCGGACATCGAGCGCAGGATGCCCGAGCCCTGTTCGCCGGTGACGCGGACGCTCAGCGTGCCCGCGGCGTCACGTGACAACACGCCGCGCTGGAATTCGGTGCGGCCCGGCGCTTTTTTCAGAGTCGAGGTACAGGGCACCCGGAAGGAGGGCAGCGCTTCGATCGGATCGCGTCCGGAGAGCTTGAGCAATGCGTCGCGTACAAACTGATAAAAGGTCACCATCACCGAAACCGGGTTGCCGGGCAGACCGAAGAAATGAGCGTTGCCAATCTTGCCGTAGGCCAGTGGCCGGCCGGGTTTCATCGCAATTTTCCAGAACACGACTTCGCCGAGCTTGTTCAGCAGGTCTTTGACGAAATCCGCTTCGCCGACCGATACGCCGCCGCTGGTGATCACCACGTCGGCCACTGCAGCGGCCTCGCGGAATGCGGCTTCGAGCAGTTGCGGATCGTCACGGATCACACCCATGTCGACCACTTCGCAGCCGAGTCGCGTGAGCATGCCGTGGATGGTGTAGCGATTGCTGTCGTAGATCTGCCCTTCGCCCAGCGGCAAACCGATCGAAACCAGTTCGTCGCCGGTCGAGAAAAACGCGACCCGCAGCCGGCGATAAACCGGGACTTCGGCAATGCCCAGCGATGCGATCAATCCCGTTTCCGCGGGACGGACAGGCTGGCCGCGGCGCAGCGCCGGCTGGCCGCGCTGCAGGTCTTCGCCGGCCTTGCGCAGGTTCTGTCCCTTTTTATGCCCGCCACCGACGCTGACCTGGCCGTTCTTCGCTTCGACATGTTCCTGCATGACGATGGTGTCGGCGCCCGCGGGAACCACGCCGCCGGTCATGATGCGCACGGCTTCGCCGGCCTTGACCGCCCCCTGGTAAGGCACTCCGGCGAACGAGCTGCCGGCGACTTTCAGCGTGACACTGGCATCGGCCCTGAGATCGGCAAAACGCAGGGCATAACCGTCCATTGCCGAGTTGTCGTGCGAGGGCACATCGACCGGCGAGATCACGTCCACGGCCAGTATGCGGCCGAGTGCTGCGCGCACCGACACACGTTCGACGGTGGAGATCGGGGACAGGAATTTTGCGATGACCTCCCGTGCTTTGGGCACGGGCATCGAATTCGGATCATAGTCATCGGCGCAGGACAGCTCGCGCAGTGTCGGACTGGTGCTCATGGCGCATTCCTCGATGCGGGGGATGGCCGGATTCTAGCAGGGCGAGGCTGCGCTATTCGATGACGTCGGCCGCGTCGACCCAGCGCAATGCAGCCACGGAGCGGTAACCCGCCAGTTCATTGACCAGGCGGCGGAACTCGCGGCTGTCCAGCCAGGCCAGCAGCTTGCGCATGCCGGGGCGCTGCAGCAGCGTGCTGCGGGAGGCGATGTAATAGTGTTCGTTGACAACGGGCACGAAGTCGAGCCCCTGTTCGCGGGCGGCGGCCTCGATGCCGAAGGCGGCGTCGGCCATGCCGCTGGCGACAGTTGCGGCCACTGCGGCATGGGTGAATTCCTCGTGGCTGTAACCGTGGATGCCGGACGGCTGCACGCCCTGCTGGGTCAGCAGGAAATCGAGGCAGAGGCGGGTACCGGAGCCGGGCTGCCGGTTGACGAAACGAACCTTGCCGCCGGCAAGATCGCTTAGCCGGGTAAGTCCATGCGGATTGCCTGCGGCCACCATCAGGCCCTGGGTGCGGTCGAGGAGGTGGGCCGCCCGCCAGCCTTTCTGCTGCAGATAGGGCAGGAACTGCGCCGCCAGCGTGCGGGTGCCGGGGATCGCGGGCAGGTGAAACCCGGCGAGTTCGCATTGTTTGCGCCGCAAGGCGGCCAGGCAATCAAGGCTGCCGTGGAAATTGAGCGCCAGTTCGAAATCCTTCTGGCGTACGACGATGTCGCGCATCCGGGCCAGGGCAAGGTCATGACTGGCATGCATGGAGACCCGGATCGGCGAACCGGCGACATGTTCGGCCTGCGCCAGATGTTCGGCCATCCGTGCCTCCCCTTCGCGCAGTGCGGCCGCCAGGCTGCCGTTGACGTCGACCATCCCCTCCAGCAGGCGCGCGCCCAGGGGGGCAAGAACGGTCCCGCGACCCTGCTGGCGCAGCACCAGGGGCTGGCCCAGCTGAGTGGCTGCGGCTTCGAACAGGCCCCAGGCGTGACGGTAGGAGAGTCCAGCGCTGCGCGCTGCACCCTGCAGGTTGCCGTGGCGGGCCACGGCTTCCATCAGGGCCACCAGTCTGGGGTCGATATCAAGGTCGCCAAGGGTCCAGCGAATTTGTCCTGATATATTGATACTTGCAAGTTTTTGCATGTTATGGATTCTCCCATGATCTTCGATGATTGGCGACCCTGAACTATGAGATTCCTTGCATGACCAGCCTGTGGGAAGCATTCGCGGCGGCGTGGGCGTTGATTGCCGGATTTGATGCCACGCTGGCGCAGATCGTCGGGCTCAGTCTCCAGGTCAGCCTCAGTGCGGTGCTGATTGCGACCTGTTTCGGCCTGCCCTTGGGCGCTGCGATCGCCGTGGAACGGTTTGCCGGTCGCCAGGCGCTGATCGTCCTGCTCAACGCGCTGATGGGATTGCCGCCGGTGGTGGTGGGCCTGCTGGTGTACCTGCTGCTGTCGCGCGCCGGTCCGCTGGGCAGCCTCGGCATCCTGTTCACGCCGACAGCGATGGTGATTGCGCAGACCTTGCTGATCGTGCCGATCATCGCCGCCTTGTCGCGGCAGACCCTCGAGGATGCCTGGCGTGAATATGACGAACAGCTGCGCTCGCTTGGCGCCCGGCGCCTGAATGCGGCGATGACCCTGATCTGGGACACCCGGTTTTCGCTGCTGACCATATTGCTTGCCGGTTTTGGCCGTGCCGCGGCGGAGGTGGGGGCGGTGATGATCGTCGGCGGCAATATCGACGGCGTGACCCGGGTGATGACCACCACCATCGCGCTGGAGACCAGCAAGGGCGACCTGCCGCTGGCCCTGGGACTCGGCATCGTTCTGATCGGCCTGGTGCTGCTGCTCAATACAGCGGCGGCACTGCTGCGCGAGCTGGCACAGCGGAGGTATGGCTGAGATGCTGCCGCTGGAGCTCGACCGCCTGTCCTTCAGTGTCGGCAGCACGCCGATCATCGAGGACATCTCCGTCCGCATCGAAGCCGGTCCGCGGACGATCATTCTCGGCCCCAACGGTGCCGGCAAGAGTGTGCTGATGCGCCTCTGCCACGGGCTGCTGCAGCCCACCGCCGGCCGCATTGTCTGGCACGGCCTGCGCAATGGCGATCCGCGCCGCCATCAGGCGATGGTGTTCCAGCGCCCGGTGATGCTGCGTCGCTCCGCGCTGGCGAACGTGGTCTACGGTCTTGCGCTGGCCGGCAAATCCCGGCGCGCAAGCGAACTGCGCGCGATGGATGTGCTGGAAGTGGTGGGGTTGGCCCAGCATGCCGGTCGGCCGGCGCGGGTGCTCTCCGGCGGCGAACAGCAGCGGCTGGCACTGGCGCGCGCCTGGGCGCTGGGGCCTGATGTGCTGTTCCTCGATGAGCCGACGGCCAATCTTGATCCGGCATCGACCCAGGACATCGAGAACATCATCCAGGCGATCCATGCCTCGGGCACCAAGATCATCATGACCACCCACAACCTCGGCCAGGCGCGGCGCCTGGGGGACGAGGTGCTGTTCATCAACAAGGGTTTGCTGATGGAGCAGGCGCCGATCGAACGTTTTTTCAGGGAACCTGCTTCAGCCGAAGCGGGCGCATTCATCAAAGGAGAACTGCCATGGCACTGATACGGGGATTGTTTCTGGGATTGGCGCTGCTCGGGCTCGCGCAGGCACCCGCCGTCGCGCAGCAGAAGTTCATCACGGTTGCATCGACAACATCGACCGAACAGTCCGGATTGTTCAAACACATGCTGCCGGTGTTCGAAAAGAAAACCGGCATCCAGGTCCGGGTCGTTGCACAGGGAACCGGCCAGGCGCTGGACATGGGCCGCCGCGGTGATGCCGACGTGGTGTTTGTTCACGACAAGGTGGCGGAGGAGAAATTTGTCGCCGACGGCTTCGGCGTGCAACGTTTCGAGGTGATGTACAACGACTTCGTGCTGGTCGGGCCGAAAGCCGATCCGGCAAAAATCGCCGGCACCAAGGACATCGTTGCCGGATATCAGAAAATCGCGGCAGCGAAGGCGCCGTTTGCATCGCGCGGCGACAAGAGCGGCACGCATGCAGCTGAGCTGAGGCTATGGAGGGTCGCAGGCATCGATCCGCAAACAGGCAAGGGTGGTTGGTACCGCGAAACCGGTTCGGGCATGGGACCGACGCTGAACACGGCTTCGAGCATGAACGCCTATGCCTTCACTGACCGCGGCACCTGGCTGTCCTTCAAGAACCGTGGTGATCTGGTGATCGTGGTCGAGGGGGACCAGCAGCTGTTCAACCAGTACGGCATCATGCTGGTCAATCCAGCCAGACATACCCATGTCAAAAAAGAAATGGGACAAACTTTTGTCGACTGGGTGGTTTCCGCGGAAGGCCAGAAAGCCATCGCCGACTACAAAATCGGTGCCGACCAGCTGTTTTTCCCGAACGCCAAACGCTGAATACCCGTCACCCTCGTGGCTGCGTTAGCATCCGGGGCTGTGAAACCACTTACTCCAGAGCGACGGGATGACGACGCCGGTGCTCCGCCGCGGCTGCGTTTCGACAGCCGTGAGTGGTCCGGCGCTTTCGGCGACCTCGGTACCCTGGTGCCGTTCCTGTTGGCCTATGTGACCGTGGTTGGCGTCGCGCCGGCGGGCATGTTGCTGGGTTTTGGTCTGGCACTGGTCGTCGCCGGCTGCTACTTCGGCACGCCGGTGGCGGTGCAGCCGATGAAGGCCATCGGCGCGGTGTCGATTGCAGGCGCAGCGCAGACCGCGACAGTCACGCCGGAGGCCGTCGCGGTGGCCACACTGGCGACCGGCCTGATCTGGCTGGTGCTGGGGGCTACCGGCACTGCGGAACGCGTCATCCGCTGGATCGGCCGTCCGGTCATCATCGGAGTAACTCTGGGGCTGGGATTCGCGTTCATGCTGCAGGGCACTCAGCTGATGGCCACTGCACCGTGGTTTGCGGCACCCTTGTTGCTGCTGACCATCCTGTTGCTGGCGCGCAAGGCGATTTTCGCGATGGCGCTGATTCTCGTCAGCGGCGTGGCCTGGGCCATGTTCACCGATGCAGGCATGGCCGGCGCGCTGGCAGCGACGAAACCCGGATTCGTGGCGCTCGAATGGCCGTTCGGCAACTTGTCCTGGGAAGCGGTGTTGACCGGCATCGTGCTGCTGGCGTTGCCGCAGGTGCCGCTGACACTGGGCAATGCGGTGCTGGCGCCGGTGGAGTTCAGCAATCGCGAGTTTCCGGATCGTCCTGTTACCGAGCGCCGGATGGCTGTCTCCACCGGGCTGATCAATACCCTCGGCAGTTTCATCGGCGCCGTGCCGATGTGCCATGGCGCAGGCGGCATGGCGGCGCAGACCGGTTTTGGCGCGCGCAGCGGTGGGGCACCGGTCATCCTCGGCGTCCTGTTGATCGTGCTGGCGCTGACTTTCAGTGAGTCGCTGGGGGCACTGCTGCGGCTGTTTCCACAACCGGCGCTGGGCGTGATGCTGTTCCTCGCAGGACTGCAATTGGCGCTGGGGTCCTGTGATTTCGCGCGCGACAAGGGCGATCGATTCGTCACCCTGGGCACCGCTGCACTCGCGGTATGGAATGTCGGCATTGCGTTTCTGTTCGGCATACTCATGCTCCATATCGCACGCCGTGGCGGCCTCAGGCTGTAATGCGATGAATACCCGGTCCATCGTCGTTTGCGCGGCGGCCGCTGCCGCCCTGGCTGCGGTTATCGCACTGGCGTTTGCAACGGGTAGTTACCCGGTTGCGTTTGCCGACCTGCTGCGCGTGTTGTTGAACTGGCTGGGAGGCGCCGCACATGGCCTCGATCCAACCGTTGAAACCGTGGTGCTGCAGATTCGCGGACCACGTGTGATCGCAGCGCTGCTGGTCGGAGCCTCGCTGGCCGCAGCGGGCGCGGCCTATCAGAATCTGTTCCGCAACCCGCTGGTGTCGCCGGATATCCTTGGTGTGTCAGCCGGTGCCGTGGTGGGGGCGGTGCTGGGCATTTTTCTGTCGCTGGGCATCGTGGCCATCCAGTCCATGGCTTTGGCGGGTGGCCTGGCCGCCGTGGCCATGGTGTATGTGGTGGCGCGGGCGGTGCGCGGCCACGACCCGCTACTGGTGCTGGTGCTCGCCGGCGTGGTACTGGGCTCTCTGCTCGGCGCCTTTGTCGCCCTGATGAAATACCTGGCCGATCCCTACAACCAGCTGCCGGCCATCACGTTCTGGCTGCTGGGCAGCCTGGCGTCCGTGAGTCCGCGTGACCTGTGGATTGCCGGGCCGCTGATGCTCGCCGGCCTGTTGCCGCTGTGGCTGCTGCGGTGGCGCATCAACGTGTTGTCGCTGGATGACGAGGAGGCGCGTGCACTGGGCGTGGCGACCGTGCGCATCCGTCTGGCGGTGATTGTTGGCGCTACGCTGATGACGTCGGCGGCGGTGGCGATCGCCGGCGTGATCGGCTGGATCGGTCTGGTGATCCCGCATTTTGCACGACTGCTGACCGGCCCGGATTTTTCGCGCCTGCTGCCGGTGTCGATAGTATTGGGCGCGGGATTTCTGGTCGCGGTGGACACGCTGGCGCGCAGCATCGCCCATATTGAAGTGCCGCTGGGGGTGCTGACGGCCTTTATCGGTACGCCGTTGTTCCTCTGGCAGTTGATGACAGCACGGCGAGGGTGGCAATGAAGCTGTCCGCGCAAAGCCTGGGATTCGGGTATCGCGACCATGGTGTCGGCAGTGATGTCACGCTGGAACTCGCGTCGGGTGAGGTGTTATGCCTGCTCGGCCCCAACGGCAGCGGTAAAACCACCTTGTTCAAAACGCTGCTTGGATTGTTGCCGCCGCTGTCCGGCGCCGTGTTGATCGATGGTCGTGATGCCAGCACTCTGACGCGTGAAGCGATTGCGCGGCAGATCAGTTATGTGCCGCAAGCCCACGGTGCGTTTTTTCCATACACGGTGCTTGAAACCGTGCTCATGGGACGTACTGCGCACCTGGGATTGTTCTCGGCGCCGTCTGCGCGTGATTACGCTGCCACTGCGGCCGCCATGGAACGCATTGGCATCAGCCATCTGGCGGATGCCATTTACACGCAGATCTCGGGTGGCGAACGGCAATTGGTGCTGATCGCAAGGGCGCTGGCGCAGGAAGCGCGCATGGTGGTGATGGATGAACCCACCGCCAATCTCGATTTCGGCAATCAGGTGCGCGTGCTCGAACGCATCCGTGCGCTGTCTGCGGACGGCATCGGTGTGCTGCTGTCCACCCATGATCCGGATCACGCGTTTTTGTGCGCGGACCGGGTGGCGATGCTGCATCAGGGGCGGCTGGTGGCCTGCGGTGACGTCGTGACGGTGATGACTGCCCCGCAATTGCAGCAGCTTTACGGCATTCCCGTCAGCGTGACTGAGGTGTCATTGCAGGGTGGGGGCAGCCGCAAGATCTGCCTGCCTTTGGGGATGTTGTGATGTATATTTATAAGTACTTGTTTTTATTGATATTTATATTGTTTTCACGAGAGGCAATCGCACAGCCTGATGTGCCGGCCATCGCCGCCGCCTCTGATCTCAAGTTCGCGGTCGAGGAAATTGCCACGCGTTTCCGTGCGGATACGAAGCGCGAACTGCGCCTGTCCTTCGGCTCGTCCGGCAATTATTACCAGCAGATCGCGCAGGGTGCGCCGTTCCAGCTGTTCATGTCAGCCGATGAAAGTTTCGTGTTCAAACTCCATGCCGCAGGACGCACTGAAGACCGCGGCACGCTGTATGCCACTGGCCGCATCGTATTGTTTGCTCCGCAGGGTTCACCATTGCAGCTCGACACCGAAATGACCGGACTGAAAAAGGCGCTCGCTGCCGGACAGATCCGCCGCTTCGCGATCGCCAATCCGGAGCACGCGCCGTACGGGCGTGCCGCCGAGCAGGCCTTGCGCAAGCTGGGCCTGTGGGAAGGATTGCGGGGTCGCATTGTGCTGGGCGAAAACGTATCGCAGGCCGCGCAGTTCGCCGCCAGCAGCTCGACGCAGGGCGGCATTTTCGCCTATTCGCTGGCATTGGCGCCGCAGCTTGCGAAACTGGGGCGCTACGCCCTGCTGCCCGAAGAACTGCACGATCCCCTGCGCCAGCGCATGGTGCTGGTCAAGGGGGCGGGGGATACGGCACGCGCGTTTTACGCCTGGCTGCAGCAGCCTGCAGCGCGCGAGGTCTTTGTGCGCTACGGCTTCACCCTGCCGCAGGCGGCTTCAAAATAAATCGCCATGGACTGGTCCGCGCTCAAGCTGTCCTTCGAACTGGCCGCATGGACGGTACTGATCCTCCTTCCGGTCGGCATCGGAGTGGGGCGGCTGCTGGCCGTCAGGCAGTTCAGGGGCAAGGCCTGGGTCGAGGCCCTGCTGGCACTGCCCCTGGTGCTGCCGCCCACCGTGCTCGGTTTTTACCTGCTGGTGGCCATGGGCGGCGACTCTACGGTCGGGCGACTCTATGAATCGCTGGTGGGCAGGACGCTGGTATTCAACTTCGAGGGTCTGCTGGTGGCCTCGGTGATATTCAACCTGCCGTTTGCCATCCAGCCGATACAACGCGGATTCGAAGCCATTGCACCTGAAGTACGCGATGCCGCCGCCTGTTGCGGCCTGTCGGCCTGGCGCACGCTGTGGCGCATCGAATTGCCGCTGGCATGGTCGGGCCTGTTGTCGGCGGTCGTGCTGACTTTCGCGCACACATTGGGCGAGTTCGGCGTGGTGCTGATGGTCGGCGGCAACATTCCGGGCGAGACCCAGACCATTGCCATCGCCATCTATGACCGTGTGCAGGCTTTTGACCATGCCGGCGCGGGCATCATGTCGGCAGCGCTGCTGCTGATTTCACTGATTGCAATCGGCGCGGCCTATTTCGCGTCATCACACGCGCAAGCGCGCCGCCATGACTGAGCCGGGCCTCCATGTCCGGTTGCGGCAGCAGGGGCCGATCCCGCTGGATGCCGCCCTCGAGTGCGCGCCGGGCGAGGTGTTGGCGCTGGTCGGACCGTCCGGCAGCGGCAAGACCTCGATCCTGCGCGCGATTGCCGGACTGTTGCAGGTGGGGGAGGGTTCGATACGCATCAACGGCGATACCTGGTTCGATGCCAATCAAACGATCAATCTGCCTGCACGCCGGCGCCGGGTCGGCTATGTGTTCCAGAGCTATGCGCTGTTTCCGCACCTCAGCGCCCTGCACAACGTGATGGAGGCCCTGCTGGAATATCCACCGGCTGAACGCGAACGACGCGCACGCGAGGCGTTGTCCCGGGTGCGGCTCGCAGGTCTTGAGGAACGCCTGCCGCGAAACCTGTCCGGCGGCCAGCAGCAGCGCGTCGCGGTGGCGCGGGCGCTGGCGCGAGAACCGAAGGTGTTGCTGCTCGACGAGCCATTCTCTGCCGTGGACCGCGCCACGCGCCAGCGGCTGTATCGCGAACTGGCTGAACTGCGCCGCGAACTGGCAATGCCGGTGATCCTGGTGACGCATGACCTGGATGAAGCACTGATGCTCGCCGATCGCCTGTGTGTGCTGCATCAGGGGCGCACGCTGCAGTCCGGCGAACCCTGTGCCGTGATGACGCGCCCCGAGTCGGTGGAAGTCGCGCAACTGGTGGGCCTGCGCAATGTATTCCGTGCCGGTGTGCTGTGCCATGACGAGTCGCGGGGCATGACCACCATTGAATGGCGGGGCCATCGGCTGGAGGCGCGACTGCAGCCGGCGTTTGCGCCCGGGATGCAGGTGACCTGGGCGATTCCGCAAGGCCATATCGTGCTGCACCGGCGAGACCGGCCGTCGCGCGGCGAGCGCGAGAACCCGGTGTCCGGTCCGGTGATCGAATGCATAGCACTGGGTGAGAATGTCGCGCTGACCGTGGCCGTCAACGGCCCTGACCGGCCACCGCTGTTCCTGAACATTCCGGCACATGTTGCGCGGCGCAACGACATTGCCGCGGGTGTGGAGATCGGGCTTTCGCTGCTTGCTGACGGCATACACCTGATGCCGGCCGACGACAGCCGCACGCCGGCCAAACCGCGCTAAGGCCCGCAGGGCAACTGGTAATATGGGTGCCATTCGTTGTGATTGTGAATCCATGAAAATTTTCGGCTTCGCCGGTTATTCCGGCAGCGGCAAAACCACACTGATCGAAAAACTGATCCCGCTGTTCGTGCGGCGCGGCCTGAAAGTCTCGCTGATCAAACACGCGCATCACACCTTTGATGTCGATCAGCCGGGCAAGGACTCCTTCCGTCACCGCCACGCCGGTTGCAGTGAGGTGCTGGTGACGTCATCGCGGCGCTGGGCACTGATGAGCGAACTGCGCGGTGCACCCGAGCCGACCCTGAATGAACAGATTTCACGCCTGTCCCCCTGCGACCTGCTGCTGGTCGAGGGCTTCAAGCATGAACATATCCCGAAGCTGGAGGTGTATCGCGCGGAGGTCGGCGAGTCGATGATCCATCCGCACGACAGCAATATCGTCGCCATCGCCAGCGATGCCAAGATCGATACCCCGTTGCCGCAACTGGATCTGAATGCACCGGACACGATTGCGGCCTTCATCCTCAAACAGGTCGGTCTGGGGCAGGGGACATGATCACGCTGCTGTATTTCGCGCGGCTGCGTGAAGCGCTGGGCACCGGGCGCGAGGAACTGGCTTTGCCGGCGGACGTGACGACGCTGGGTGCCTTGCGCAGTCATCTGGCTCAGCGCGGCGACGCCTGGGCGAAGGAAATGGCCGGGGGCCGCAATCTGCGTGCTGCGGTGAATCAGGATGTGGCGATGCCCGACACGCCAATCAAAGACGGCGATGAGGTGGCATTTTTCCCGCCGGTGACCGGAGGCTGAGGCCATGAGCGTGCGCATCCACGAGCAGGATTTCGACGTCAGTGCCGAGATGGCCGCGATGCGCCGCGGCAATCCGAAGATCGGCGCCATCGCCAGCTTTGTCGGCGTGGTACGCGACATCAATGAAGGCGACAGCATCGCGACGATGACGCTGGAGCATTACCCCGGCATGACCGAAAAGGCGATCACCGAAATCATCGACCAGGCGCGCAGCCGCTGGGAAGTGCTGGATGCGCTCGTGATCCACCGCGTCGGCACGCTCAAACCCACCGATCAGATCGTGCTGGTGATCGTCGCCAGCACGCATCGCGGCGACGCCTTCGCCGCCTGCGAATTCATCATGGATTACCTGAAGACCAAAGCGCCGTTCTGGAAAAAGGAAATCACGCCGCAGGGCGCGCGCTGGGTGGATGCGCGTGTCGTTGATGACCGGGCAGCGCAACGCTGGGAGCAAGGCAGCAAGAAGGGGCAGTAAAGGCGCTGTCGTATCTCTTGCGCCGGTGAATGCGGAACCCGGTGGCGAGTTCGTGGTCAACTCTCCGTATTCTTATTTTTCCCAAAAACAGCAGAGCACGATTTGCCGCAGATGTCCGCGTCGGGTCACTCAAGGGGATCCGGCATGATCGAACTGCGCGATGTGTCCATGCACTATGCCCTCGGCAATGCGCGGATCGAGGTGCTCAGGTCCGTGAACCTGCGTATTCCACGCGGACAAAGCGTTGCCATCACCGGACATTCGGGATCGGGCAAGACATCACTGTTGCTGTTGCTGGCCGGGCTGGAGCATCCAGCAGCGGGATCAGTTGTGATTGACGGGCTGCGTCTGGACCAGCTCGATGCCGACGCGCTGGCCGACCTGCGGCGTGACCACATCGGCATCGTTTTTCAGTCCTTTCACCTGATCGGCAGTCTCAGTGCGCTGGACAACGTGGCACTGCCGCTGCAGATCGCGAGTCGGCGCGATGCGCTGAAGCGGGCGACGTTGCAGCTGGAGCGGGTCGGTCTGGCGGACCGCATGCACCACTATCCCGCGCAACTTTCCGGCGGTGAACAGCAGCGCGTGGCGATTGCCCGCGCGCTGACCCATGGCCCCAAGGTGCTGCTGGCCGACGAACCGACCGGTAATCTCGACGACGCGACGGGCCAGGGTATTCGCGAGCTGTTGTTCGAAATGAATGCGCAATCGGGTACCACGCTGGTGCTGGTGACCCATGATCCGGATTTCGCGGCGCGCTGCGACCGCGTGCTGGGATTGCATGAGGGCAGGTTGCAGGAATTGAAGGTGGCTCCCAAGGCCGCGATACAAGATGCGATTTCTGTTTAGCTTCGCCTGGCGCGACCTGCGTGCCGGCGGTCAATCGCTGTGGGTGTTTTGTGTATGCCTGGCGCTGGGGGTTTGCCTGGTGGCCGCGGGTGGTGGCCTCTACCAGCTGGTCAGCCACAACCTGCAGGCGGATGCGCGGGCCCTGTTCGGCGGCGACCTCGAAATCCGCCATGACCGGCCCCTGGATCCTGCGGAACTCGCCTGGCTGAACGAACGCGGCACGGTTTCCCTGCTGACCGAATTCCGTAGCATGTTGCGCACCGCGGATGGCCGCAGCCAGCTGGTCGAACTGCAAAGTACCGATGCGCAGTATCCGCTCTACGGCACGGTGAGGCTCGATCCGCCGGCGATACTCGGCAGCGCGCTCGATCGCCGTGATGGCCGCTGGGGCGTGGCGCTCGATGCCGCCTTGTCACAGCGCCTTGGCGTCGGCACAGGTGACGAAGTAGCTCTCGGTGATGACCGCTTTTCAGTACGGGCGGTGATCCGCCACCAGCCGGACCGCAGCCTGCGTGCCGACTGGAGCGGGGCGCCGGTGATGATCGCTGCTGAGGCTCTGGCCGCGACCGGACTGCTGCAGCCGGGCAGTCGCGTGGATTACCGCTACCGGATCAGGACCGATGTCGCGCCGGACAACCTGCGCGAGGCCCTGCTTGCGGCGTTCCCCAAAGCGAGCTGGGATGTCCGCACCTTCGCCGAACGCAGCGACCGCATGGCCGAAGTATTGGGGCAGATCGGCTCGGGGCTGCTGCTGATCGGATTCAGTGCCTTGTTCATCGGCGGCCTCGGTGTGTTCAACAGCGTGCACGCCTATCTCCAGGGCAAGCTCGGCACCTTGGCCACCTTGCGCGCACTGGGGTTGCGCGACCGGCGTCTTGCCATGCTGTATTTGAGCCAACTTCTGATGCTTTCCGGCCTCTCCAGCTTCGTCGGCATAGTGCTCGGTGGACTTCTGGCGCTGGCGGGGATTTCGATGGCAGCCGAGAAACTGCCGCTGGCACCGGTGTTGTCGCAGCTCTCCGCTCCTTTGCTGCTGGCCTGGTGTTTTGGCGTGCTGACCGCGATCACCTTCGCGCTGCCGGCGCTGGGTCGCGCGCTGTCAGTGTCGCCGGCCGCATTGTTCCGCGGCCTGCAGGGCGTCGACACGAAAGCTGGCCGCCCGTGGCTGTACCTGACTGCAGGCAGCGCCACTGTGATACTGGTTCTGCTGGTGGCGGTGATGCCGGACCCGCGCTTCGGCCTGGCCTTCGTCGTCGCCATGCTGCTGGTGCTGGCACTGCTCGAGGTCGGCGTCCGTTTGCTGCAACATGCGGCGCGTTTGCTCCTTCGGCAGCCAAGCATTGCCCGCCGCTTCGAGTGGCGGCTCGCGATTGCCAGCGTCGGCCGCAGTGGGTCGCCCTTGCGGCCCACGCTGATCTCCCTTGGGTCGGCGTTAACGCTGCTGGTAGCGTCAACACTGGTGGTCATGACCTTGCTGCGCACGATCAACGAAACAGTTCCCGAGCGCGCACCTGCACTGGTGTTCTACGACATCCAGCCCTCGCAGCGTGAGGCCTTGCGCGAGGCGGTCAAGGCAGAGAGCCTTGAGCGACTGGATCTGGCGCCGCTGGTTCTGGGGCGCCTGACGGCCGTGAACGGCGCGGCACTGCGTGACAGCGGGGATGCACGGCAGGTTCTCGAAGCCCGGGACGAGCACAAGTTGAGCGACCGCAGCGGAAATTTTGATGATGTGGTCATTGAACGCGGTGCCTGGTGGCCCGCAAACCATGCAGGCCCGCCGCTCCTCGCCATGGAGGACCGCGAGGCGGATCAACTCGGCCTTAGTGTCGGCGATCTTCTGCAGTTCGAGATTATCGGCACCCGGGTCGAGGCGCGACTGGCGGCGATTTACAGTCAGCGGCGTTTCCAGTCGCGACTGTGGCTGGAGGCGATATTCTCGGATGGTGTGCTGGATCCTTATGTCACGCGCTACGTCGGCGCGGCGTACATGGCTGCGGATGATGCACTGGCAGCGCAAAACCGGATTGCTGCCGCCATGCCCAATGTGATCAGCGTGCGCACCGAAGGCATCCTCAGCGAGGCCCGACTGCTGCTGAGGCGTGCGGGAGGAGGGCTGGCCATGATCGCTGCGATGAGCTTGCTGGTAAGCCTGCTGGTGCTTGCCGGCGCAATGGCTGCAAGCCGTGCGCGTCAAGTATACGAAGCGAGTGTGCTGCACACCCTCGGTGCCCGTCTCGGTGCAGTGCGTCGCAGCCTGCAGCTTGAATATCTGTTGCTCGCGCTGCTGACTTCGAGCTTTGCCGTGGTGGTAGGCAGCGGGCTCGCAGTTGCCTTACTGCATTTCCGCCTGCAACTGGAGAGCGCTGGTCTGCTGTGGACCGGGGCGCTGACCGCAATTGTCGTCAGCGCCTGCAGCCTCGGCCTGGGTGCGTTGTATCTGATACGGAGACTGCGGGTATCACCGGCACAACTGCTGCGCAGTGCAAACTGAAATTCGATTCAATCAATGACGTGAAGGGACGCAAAACATGTAACTATGCTGGTGTTTGAGGTTGCAAGCAGGACTTGATCCATAGTGCGTGCGACTTGCCGCCCGTTTTAAAGCGGCACATTGGTTTTCAGCATGGCCGTTAATGACCCACCTGACGCCGCGGCCCCATCGGTCGTTAACTGTCAGATTTGACAGGGTTATCTCGTGTTGCTCAGGAGCGAAGGGCGGCGCGCCGGGCGGCGATCTGGAGGACTTTTTTTGCAGCCTCGTCATTGTTGATGGCATCAGCCTGCTTGAGCCGGCATAGCTCGCGACGCACTCTCGCAAAAGTTTTCTTTAAATCAGTTTGGACGCTGTTGGTGTATTGAAATTTGTTATCCAGGATGCTTTTCATGTTTGCTCTCCAAGTTTGGGGGGGGTAATCGGCGACGCGTAAAAATATTAAATTCCCCAGAGCAAGCAATCCGTGCGCTATCGAACATAGACGTTTTAGTCAGCGACTCACCCGAATCTCCCGAGAAGTTCATCAACGCACGACGCAGGAAAACAGCGATTCGCGTCAGAAATCCATGCATTGTGTGGACTTGGCCAAGGGTTTTCACCAAAACCCCGGCGATTTTCGGGATTCGGGTGAGCTGCCGGCCTGAACGGATAACCCGGCCTGGAGCGTCCTTGGATTGGTGGCTTGGGGTAGATTAAATAGCTGATATCTATTACTTCAATGACAACTATCAATTGGCGCTATGAATTCTGATTTTTTAGAATCTGTTCGCAGTCTTTAACAGGAAACCGAAATGAGTCAGATCCAGTAGTGCCTGATGATCGATGCCAATGGCGCGCAGATCTGAACCCGGCAGTAAATTGCAAACAAGCAGAGGATTAAATAATGTCAAACGAAGCCAAATGCCCGTTCTCGGGCGCCCCCGTCAACCCAGCCGTCACCGGCGCAGCAAGGTCAAACGCCCACTGGTGGCCCGAGCAACTGCGGCTGAACATCCTGCACCAGCATTCTTCCAAGCCCGATCCGATGGGAGAGCAATTCAATTACGCAGAGGAATTCAACAGCCTTGACCTGAGTGCGGTGGTGAAAGACCTGCACGCGCTGATGAGGGATTCGCAGGACTGGTGGCCCGCAGACTGGGGACACTATGGCGGTCTGATGATTCGCATGGCCTGGCACAGTGCCGGCACCTACCGCATCAGCGACGGCCGCGGCGGCGCAGGCAGAGGCAACCAGCGCTTCGCGCCGATCAACAGCTGGCCCGACAACGGTAACCTGGACAAGGCGCGCCGCCTGCTGTGGCCGATCAAGCAGAAATATGGCCGCAAGATCTCCTGGGCCGACCTGATGATCCTCGCCGGCAACGTTGCGTTGGAGTCGATGGGCTTCAAGACATTCGGCTTTGCCGGCGGCCGTGAAGACATCTGGGAACCGGAAGAGGATGTCTACTGGGGCGCCGAAAGCGAATGGCTGGCCACCAGCGACAAGCCGAACAGCCGCTATTCCGAAAACAGGAACCTGGAGAACCCCCTCGCTGCCGTGCAGATGGGTCTGATCTATGTCAATCCGGAAGGCCCGGACGGCAACCCGGACCCCGTGGCCTCCGGGCGCGATGTCCGCGAGACCTTCGCGCGCATGGCCATGAATGATGAAGAGACTGTGGCGCTGGTCGCCGGCGGCCATACCTTCGGCAAGTCGCACGGTGCCGGCGACCCCAAGCTGGTTGGCCCTGAGCCCGAGGCTGCACCGATCGAGGCGCAAGGCTTCGGCTGGATCAACAAACTTGGCTCCGGCAAGGGCGTGCACACCACCACCAGCGGTATCGAAGGTGCCTGGAAGCCGAATCCGACGCAGTGGGACAACGGCTATTTCGAAATGCTGTTCGGCTATGAATGGGAACTCACCAAGAGTCCCGCCGGCGCTCACCAGTGGGTCGCCAAGAACGTCAAGCCCGAGCACATGATCCCCGACGCACACGATCCTTCGAAGAAACATCCGCCGATGATGACCACGGCCGACCTGTCGCTGCGGATGGATCCAGCCTACGAAAAAATCTCACGCCGTTTCCACAAGGACCCGCAAGCTTTCGCCGACGCCTTTGCGCGCGCCTGGTTCAAGCTGACGCATCGCGATATGGGGCCGGTATCCCGCTACCTGGGGCCGCTGGTGCCGAAAGAAGTCCAGATCTGGCAGGATCCGATCCCCGCTGTCGACCACAAGCTGGTCGATGACAAGGACATCGCGGTGCTGAAGGCCCGGGTACTCGCGTCCGGTTTGTCGGTCGCGCAACTGGTCAACACGGCCTGGGCATCGGCCGCGAGCTTCCGCGGCAGCGACAAGCGCGGGGGTGCCAACGGCGCACGCATCCGTCTGGCGCCGCAGAAGGACTGGGAAGTTAACCAGCCAGCCGAGCTGTCGAAGGTGTTGCAGAAACTGGAAGCCATCCAGACCGAGTTCAACAAGGCGCAGTCCGGCGGCAAGAAAATCTCGCTGGCCGATCTGATCGTGTTGGGCGGCTGTGCAGCGGTCGAGGCCGCAGCGAAGAAGGCCGGCCAGGAGGTCAAGGTTCCATTCGCGCCGGGTCGCATGGACGCATCTCAGGAACAGACCGATGTGGAGTCTTTCCAGGTGCTTGAGCCGATGGCTGATGGATTCCGCAACTATGTCCGCAAAGGTCTGGAAAGCAAGGCAGCCGAGATGCTCATCGACAAGGCGCAGTTGCTGACACTCACTGCTCCGGAGATGACGGTTCTTGTCGGCGGCATGCGTGCGCTGAATGCCAATTTCGGCCAGAGCAAGCACGGCGTATTCACCCAACGCCCGGAGACGCTGAGCAATGACTTCTTCGTTAACCTGCTCGACATGGGAACCCAGTGGCAGAAATCGACCGCGGAAGGCGTATTGGAAGGTCGCGACCGCAAAACAGGCCAAGTGAAGTGGACGGCAACCGTCGTGGATCTGGTCTTCGGCTCGAACTCGCAGTTGCGGGCGCTCGCAGAGGTCTACGGCAGCGCGGATGCCCAGAACAAGTTCGTCACCGATTTCGTGGCGGCCTGGAACAAGGTCATGAATCTGGATCGCTTCGACCTTAAGTAAGCAGGTGGCAGGCAGGGCGGCGGCGCTCCACGAGGGCGGCGCGCCGGCCGGCAAGGGCTTTGCAAGAAGCCCGGCAAACGGGCGGAATTCAATTTCGCCCGTTTTTATTTTCCTGGCCAGCCTGCAAGCAGTCGCCTGGTGCAGCCTTTTATCCGGCGGCGGCAGCCCCTGACCACGGCGACATCACGTCGGAAATTCCCTGATGTTCGCCCGTTGTTGGGTCACGCAGTACCGCACTGGGGCAGGCATAGTTCGTCGGGTAGACCACCAGTTCGTTGAACTGTACCGGAAACCGTGCGGCCAGCGACGCACACACGGCCGCGGCGTGGCGCGGATCAACACCGACGGTGTCTTCGCCACTGGCATCAATGCGCGGGTGATGGAAAGCCTCTCCGAGGCTCATGCCATGGTCGATCAGGAAGGAACTGATCTGGTATACCGCAGGCAGTATCTTGCGCCCGCCGGAAGCACCGATCGCAAACCAGGGACGCTCATCGCGCATCGCAATGACCGGGCACATATTGGACAGGGCGCGTTTACCCGGCGCGAGGCTGTTGGGTGAACCCGGACGCGGATCGAACCACATGATGCCGTTGTTCATCAGCACCCCGCTGGACGGCAACACGACCTTGGAGCCGAAGACGGACAGGAGAGTCTGGGTCAGTGCCACCATGTTGCCGTCACAGTCGATCACGTTGAGATGAGTCGTGGTCGAAGGATCGCGGCGGTCACTGTTGTCGCCCATCATGGCCAGGCGTTCGGCGTAGGCGTCGCGCAGGGCGGCGGCATAGGCCGTAAAGGCTTCGGCTCCGGGCCCTCCGGGCGGAAAAGTGATGCCGCGCAGCGAATCCAGCGCACGCAGCATGGTGGGTCCGGCAGTGAGTTGTGGCGGCAGCGCCAACTGCGCATCGCGATACGTGGTGATGACAGGATCAACGATGCGTGCGTGAAAGCCGGCGAGGTCTGCGGCCGAAAGCTTGCCGCCCATCGCCCGCAGGTCGTTTGCAATGCCGGCCGCGATGTCGCCCTCGTAAAAATCCCGCGGCCCGGCATCCGCCAGGCGGCGTAATGTCCGGGTCAGGCCTTTCAATTTCAGACGCGCAAGCGGGGCGCCTGCCGGGGTCACTGGCGGCAAGCCCCCGGGCAACCAGATCTCGCGGGTAGCCGGGTACAGCGACAGTTCCCGCGCCATCGTCGCGACCTTGAGCGTCAGGTACCAGTCAACCGCGATGCCTTCTTCGGCAAGGCCTATCGCCGGCTGCATCACGTCGCGGAAAGCCATCGTGCCGAAATCCGCGAGCGCGGTGGCCATCCCGTCGACCTGTCCCGGTATGGCGATCGACAGCGGGCCATGCACGTTGCGGTCGTCCTGTACGGCCGGCCAGGTAAAGAGGTCCCGGGTGATGCCACCGGTCAGCGGGTAATCGGCAGGGTCGAGGCTGCCGGGCGCTATCGGGCCAAAATCGACTACACGCACGCGCTTTTCACGGGCGAGGTAAACCATCATGAAACCGACGCCACCGAGCCCGCTGTTCCAGGGTTCGACCGCCGCGAGTGCAAATCCGGTGGCAACCGCAGCGTCCACTGCGTTGCCCCCGGCGGACAGAATCCGGGCCCCGACTTCACTGGCGATCCGGTTTTGCGACGCGACAATGCCGCCCCGCGAACAGGCGACGGGTTTGGCGACTTTCCAGTTCTGCACAATATGGGCGTTCATGAAGGGGTGGCGGCGAAGTGGGAAAAGAGGGAATGATGCTCTTTGATGCTATGCGAAAACGGGTGCCCCCGCCTAGTCTGGCGAAGGTATACCCGGGACAGGAAGACTCGGCAGTTGCAGCGCGCGGATGACCCCATGGAGTTGTGCCGATTCTGCGATGACAACATTCCCGATAAAATGGCGGTTACTTACCCAGGAGGCAAGGCCATGGACGACGGCGTCATACACATCAAGGACAAACCCGCATCGGGACCGGTAATCCGGTTGCACGAGAATGACAATGTGTTGATCGCCCGCGGCGACATCGGCATCGGCACCAAGCTCGATGGCGGCCTCACTGCAAAAAGCCAGGTGCCAGCAGGCCACAAGATTGCGGCCCGGGACATCAAGAAGGGCGAACCCATTCTGAAATATGCAGTAACCATAGGTTTTGCCTCGGCCGACATTCCGGCAGGCACTTATGTGCATTCACATAACCTCGAGTTCCGCGAATTCGACCGCGATTACGCCTATGCGCGCGATTACAAGCCGGAACAGATGATCCCGGAGGCGGAACGCGCGTCCTTCATGGGCATCGTCCGCGCCAACGGTCAGGTCGCGACGCGCAACTACCTCGGCGTGCTGGCCACGGTCAACTGCTCGGCGACGGTGGCGCACAAGATTGCTGAGTATTTCACGCCGGAGCGACTGGCCGAATATCCCAATATCGATGGCATCTGCGCTTTCGCCCACGGCACCGGCTGTGGCATGGAAATGACCGGCGAGCCCATGGATCTGCTGCGACGAACCATGGCTGGCTACGCGCGCCATGCCAATCTCGCCGGCGCGCTGATCATCGGCCTCGGCTGTGAACGCAACCAGATCAAAGGCCTGATGAAAGAGCAGGGCATCGACGTCAGCGATCGACTGAAGACTTTCGTGATGCAGGAGTCGGGCGGCACGCGCCAGACCATTGAGGCGGGCATTGCCGCGCTGAAGGAAATGTTGCCCGAGGCCAACAAGGTAGTGCGCCAAAAGGTGCCCGCGAGCCATTTAATGATCGGGCTGCAGTGCGGCGGCTCCGACGGCTTTTCCTCAATTACCGCCAATCCGGCACTGGGTGCGGCGATGGATTTGCTGGCGCGTCATGGCGGCACGCATATCCTGTCGGAGACGCCGGAAATCTACGGAGTCGAGCACACGCTGACGCGGCGCGCGAGGTCGCGCGAGGTCGGTGAAAAACTGATCGAGCGCATCCGCTGGTGGAAGGACGTTTACAACGCCGGAAAGGACACCCAGATCAACGGCGTGGTCAGCCCGGGCAACCAGCACGGCGGGCTCGCCAACATTTTCGAGAAATCCCTGGGTTCCTCGATGAAGGGCGGCACCGGCCCTCTGAACGCGGTCTACCACTATGCGCAGCCGGTTACCGAACGCGGCTTTGTATTCATGGACACGCCGGGATTCGACCCGGTATCGGCGACCGGCCAGATCGCCGGCGGCGCCAACATGATCATGTTCACCACCGGCCGCGGCTCCATGTTCGGTGCCAAGCCGGTGCCCTCGATCAAACTCGCGACCAACACGCCGATGTACAGCAGGCTTGCCGAGGACATGGATATTAATTGCGGCGAAATTCTGGACGGCACGAAATCGCTGTCACAGAAGGGGCAGGAGATTTTTGATTTGATGCTGCGCATTGCGTCGGGCGAAAAATCCAAGAGCGAGCTGCTGGGCCTTGGCGACCACGAGTATGTGCCCTGGAACATCGGCGTCACCAGTTGATGCACGCCGCATGAGTTTCTCCGCATTTGCCGCTGTCGGTATCGGCGCGATGTTTGGCGCCTGGTCGCGCTGGGGCCTGGCGCTGGCGCTGAACCAGCTGGTGCCGGCGTTGCCGATGGGCACACTGGTCGCCAATCTGGCAGGCGGCTTCATGATTGGTGCGGCATTCGAATACTTCATGCAGCACAACGCTCTCGCTCCCGAATACCGGTTGATGTTCATTACCGGTTTTCTGGGCAGCCTGACCACCTTTTCGGCATTTTCGCTGGAAACGGTCATTCTGCTGCAGCAGGCCCGTTATGGCTGGGCATTGTTGCTGATCAGCAGCCACCTGATCGGTGCGCTGGCGATGACATTGCTGGGAATCGCGGTGGTTCGCGCGATCAGCGCATAGACCAGCCGACCGCTCAGTTTCTGTTGAGCAAACGGCGCGCGGCGTCAATGACCTCACTCGCGGTCAGTCCGATCGGCCCCGTTCCAGTCCTCAACAGTCGATCGGCGGCTGCGCCGTGCAGGTAAACGGCGCCTGACAGTGCGTGCCGTTCGTCCACCCCTTGGGCGAGCAAGGCTACGATGATGCCGGTCAGCACGTCGCCCATGCCCGCAGCGGCCATGCCCGGGTTGCCGGAGGTGTTGATGGCCCAGTGTCCGTCCGGCCAGGCGCAAAGACTGCCACAGCCCTTGAGCACAACACCTGCCTGGTATTCGCGGGCGATATTCAGCACTGCAGTGACCCGATCACCCTGCACGGTTTCCGTGGTCAAGCCGAGCAGCCGGGCGGCTTCCGCCGGATGCGGCGTCAGGATGGAGGGTGCACTGCGCTGTTTCAGTCGCTTGCCCAATTCAGGGAACGCGGCAACAAGATTCAGTGCATCGGCGTCAAGCACCAGCGGCAAGTTCTTTTCCAGTGCCCAATCCAGATACTCGGCGGCATCCGGGGAATCCCCGAGTCCTGGTCCGATCGCCAATGCAGTGAGGTGGTCCAGTCGCAGCACGCCGTCGGCCGGGCGCAGCATCAGTTCCGGCTGGAGGGGGTCGAGCAGAGGCTGGTCATCCGCGAGCAGCCCGGCATAGACGCGTCCGGTGCCGCATTTAAGCGCCGCTCGTGCGGCCAGCAGGACTGCGCCGCCCATGCCATGCGCACCGCCGACGATGCCGGCGCTGCCATAACTTCCCTTGTGTGAATTGCGTGGTCGTTGCGGCAGCAGATGGGCCAGCACGCCATCGCCGATCAGCACACCATGGGGCGCCGCGGTCGCGGCTTCTTCCAGTCCAAGATCGGCAAGATGAATGTTGCCGCAGTGGTCAGGCCCGTCGAGTGTCAGCAGACCCGGCTTCAGGGCGATGAAAGTGATCGTGTGATCGGCCGCGATCGCACTGCCGATAACGCGCCCGCTGTCGGCATCGAGTCCGCTGGGCACATCCAGCGCCAGCACCGGTGCATCCAGCGCATTGACCTCCTCGATAAGGATGGCATGGTCGCCGGCCGGCTCACGACGCAGGCCGATACCGAACAGGCCATCGACCACCAGGCTCCAGTCTTGCCCCGGAGGTATGGACGGGACGGTCGTGCCACCCGCCTGCTGCCAGGCACGGCTTGCCGCACCGGCATCGCCCGTATAGTTCTCCACACCCGCAGGAGAAACTACGGTTACCGGATACCACCAGGCTTTCAGGTGACGGGCCACCACGAGTGCATCACCGCCGTTGTTGCCGGGTCCTGCCAGTACCAGCACCGGCTTGCCACTTTCGCCGGCAAGGCTGCGCGCCAGTTCGGCAGCAGCCAGCCCGGCGCGCTCCATCAGTGGTGCCGGTGGACGTCCGGACAACGCAGCCTGTTCGACGGAGCGCAGATCGGCGGTCAACAGTACGGGAGAAGCGTGACGGAGTGTCATGATGGCCACAAGTTTACCGCATGGGTCCGGGCGGAATGGGACCGGTTCGGGTAAAATTGTGCTTTCCGATAGCCCATTGATCATGCCGCATTTTCTACGCCTGAGAGGTCGCGACGCCCTCTCGGCATTCCGCCGGAAAAAACTGCTGCAGGCCGTCGCTGCCGACATTTCCGGCCTGCAGATTGCCGCCGAATACTGGCATTTCATCGAACTGGCACAGGCGCTGGACGATATTGGCCGGCAAAGACTGGAGCGCGTGCTGAGTTATGGCGCAGCGAGCGCTGCTGTCGACCAGGCAGGCAGCCTGCTGCTGGTCACGCCGCGGCTGGGTACTATTTCACCCTGGTCGTCGAAGGCGAGCGACATCGCTCGTCAATGCGGCCTGCCCGAAGTCCTGCGCATTGAACGCGGTCTCGCCTGGTGGTGTTCATCCGGCGGCAAACCATTGTCCGCCGCACAGCGCAGGACATTGTTGCCGCTGATTCATGACCGGATGACCGAGTCCGTGCTCGACAGCCTGAACGCTGCGGAGGGCTTGTTCCGGCGCGTGGATCCGGCGCCACTGTCGACGATCGACATCCTCGGTGGTGGTCGCGCAGCGTTGGCGCAGGCCAATATGTCCATGGGACTCGCGCTGTCACCGGACGAGATCGACTACCTGTTCGACAATTTCAGCCGCATCGGCCGCAATCCGACGGATGTCGAACTGATGATGTTCGCCCAGGCCAATTCCGAACACTGCCGGCACAAGATTTTTAATGCCGATTGGGTCATTGATGGCGAAGCGCAGGATCGTTCCCTGTTCGGCATGATCCGTACCACCCACGAAAAACACCCGCAGGGCACGGTGGTCGCCTATTCCGACAATTCCTCGGTGATCGAAGGCGCTGAAATCGAGCGCTTCTATCCAGTGCATGACGGCGCCTACGGCTATCACCGCGAATCCACGCACATCCTGATGAAGGTGGAAACGCACAACCATCCGACGGCGATATCGCCGTTTCCGGGAGCTTCCACCGGTGCGGGTGGCGAAATCCGTGACGAGGGTGCAACCGGACGCGGCGCGAAACCGAAGGCCGGATTGACCGGCTTCTCGGTATCGAACCTGCGCATCCCCGGTGCCGAGCAGCCCTGGGAAGTGAATCCTGTCGGCAAGCCCGGCCGCATTGCCTCCGCGCTGCAGATCATGCTCGAAGGCCCGATCGGCGGCGCGTCTTTCAACAACGAATTCGGCCGGCCAAATCTGGCGGGTTATTTCCGCAGTTACGAGCAGCGCGTCGGCAGCGAAGTCCGCGGCTACCACAAGCCGATCATGATTGCCGGCGGTCTCGGCAACATCGCTGCACGACATACTGACAAGCAGGCGCTGCCCGAAGGCTCGCTGCTGATCCAGCTTGGTGGCCCCGGCATGCTGATCGGTCTCGGCGGCGGCGCGGCCTCGAGCATGGATACCGGCGCCAACCAGGAGGATCTCGATTTCGATTCGGTGCAGCGCGGAAACCCCGAAATCGAGCGTCGTGCCCAGGAAGTCATCGACCGCTGCTGGGCGCTGGGCGATGCCAACCCGATCCGGTCGATCCACGACGTCGGCGCCGGCGGTCTGTCAAATGCACTGCCGGAACTGGCTCACTCCGCGCAGCGTGGTGCGCGCTTCGAGCTGCGCGACGTGCCCAGCGAAGAGTCCGGAATGTCGCCGCTGCAGATCTGGTGCAACGAGGCGCAGGAGCGTTATGTGCTGGCGATCTCGCCCCACGACCTCGAGCGTTTTCGCACTTTGTGCGAGCGCGAGCGCTGTCCCTTTGCAGTAGTCGGCACGGCCACAGCCGAAGGCCAACTGATCGTCCATGACCGGGTGTTCGACAACCACCCGGTTGACATGGAAATGACGGTGCTGCTCGGCAAGCCGCCGAAAATGCTGCGCGATGTCAAACGCATCGTGCGCGAAGGCCAGGTTTTCGACGCTGCTGGCCTCGACATCCGCGAAGCGGCGTACCGCGTACTGCGGCTGCCTACGGTGGCGGACAAAACCTTCCTGATCAGCATCGGCGACCGCTCGGTCGGCGGCATGACCGCGCGCGATCAGATGGTCGGACCCTGGCAAGTGCCCGTGGCTGACGTCGCAGTGACGTTGATGGGTTTTAGTACTTGCCGCGGCGAAGCGATGGCGATGGGTGAACGCACGCCGCTGGCAGTTCTGGATCCGCAGGCCTCGGGGCGCATGGCTGTGGGTGAGGCGATCACCAATATCGCTGCCGCCGCCATCGAAAAAATCGGCGACATCAAGCTCTCGGCAAACTGGATGGCCGCGGCCGGACATGGGGGCGAGGACGCCGCGCTGTTTGACACTGTGCATGCAGTGGCGATGGAACTGTGCCCGCAGCTGGGTATCAGCATTCCGGTGGGCAAGGATTCGCTTTCGATGAAGACGACCTGGAGCGAGAACGGAGCGCGCAAGGAAGTCGTTGCTCCGTTGTCGCTGATCGTATCGGCCTTTGCGCCGGTGAGTGATGTACGCCGCACGCTTACGCCGCAGCTGCGCCGAGACTGCGGCGAGACGGAGCTGCTGCTGGTCGATCTTGGCCGCGGCTGTAATCGCCTTGGGGGCTCGGCGCTGGCCCAGGTCTACGATGCGATTGGCGACCGGGTTCCCGACATAGTCAGTGCGCAGGATCTGAAGGCCTTTTTCGACGTGATCCAGAAGCTGAATGCGGCCGGGTTGCTACTTGCGTACCATGACCGCTCTGACGGCGGCCTGCTGGTGGCGGTCTGCGAGATGCTGTTCGCGTCGCGCTGCGGTGCACAGCTTGATCTTTCCGGCGATGTGGCAGCAGTGCTGTTCAGCGAGGAGCTGGGTGCCGTGTTGCAGGTCCGCCGCAGCGACCGCGAGGCGGTGATGGAGAGTCTGGCTGCTGTTGGCCTCGATGACTGCAGCGCGGTCATCGGCGCAGTTGATGACAATGACCGGCTGCTGGTCCGCGTCGATGATGAAATCGAGCTCGACGAATCGCGTATTGATTTGCATCGCGCGTGGTCAGAGACGACGTACCGCATGCAGCAGCTGCGAGATAACCCGGAATGCGCGCAGCAGGAATACGATCGCATCCTTGATGCTGCCGATCCCGGCATTTCGCCGAAGCTGACCTTTGAACCAGAAAAGGATGTGGCAGCGCCCTTCATCGGCAAGGGGGCGAAGCCGCGCATGGCAATCCTGCGCGAGCAGGGGGTTAACGGGCAGACCGAAATGGCGGCGGCTTTCGATCGCGCAGGCTTTGCTGCGGTTGACGTGCACATGAGCGACATCATTTCGGGGCAAGTCAGCCTCGGCGATTTCAAGGGCTTTGCAGCCTGTGGCGGCTTTTCCTACGGCGATGTGCTCGGCGCCGGCGAGGGCTGGGCGAAGTCAATCCTGTTCAATGCACGGGCTCGCGACGAGTTCGAAGCGTTCTTCCGGCGTTCCGACAGCTTCGCGCTCGGCGTATGCAATGGTTGCCAGATGATGAGCAACCTCCGCGAGTTGATTCCTGGTGCTGAACTCTGGCCGCATTTCGTGCGCAACCGTTCGGAGCAATTCGAAGCCCGATTTGTGACTCTGCTAGTGCAGGACTCGGCGTCGTTATTTTTCGAAGGCATGGCGGGCAGCCGGATACCGGTTGCCGTGGCGCATGGCGAGGGCTATGCCGAATTCGCTGCTGCCGATGCGCTCAAATCAGCACAGCCGCTGGTGACCTTGCGGTATGTCGACAATGGCGGCACGGCCACCGAGAGATATCCGCTGAATCCGAATGGTTCTCCCCAAGGAATCACCGGGTTAACCACTCAAGACGGCCGGTTTTCGATCCTGATGCCGCACCCGGAACGGGTGTTCAGGACGGCGCAGAATTCCTGGCATCCGGTGGAATGGCCGGAGGATGGTCCCTGGCTGCGTATGTTCCGCAATGCGCGACGCTGGGTCGCATGACCTGGTTGCCATGGCCGCACCGCTGAAGACTGACGCGCCCTTCTATACCGAGGCGGAGCTGGATCAGCTGGAAGCGACTGATGCGGTCGCTGCCGTGCGCATTGCGCGCGAGCAGTTGTTGCTGAAGAAGCGCCTCTTGTCACAAGTCGCGGTAAATGCCGCCGGTCCGATGCCGCAGCTCCAGGAGCTCGAGCCGGTGATCGACGAGGTGCGAAGCATACTCAGGCGCGACGGTGGCGATATCGAACTGGTCGGACTGGAGCTGGGTATACTGACCGTGCGCCTGAAGGGCAGCTGCAGCGGCTGCCCGCGGGCGCCGCTGGATTTGAAACAGGTGGTCGAAACGCTGGTGCGCGGTCGTTATCCGCAGATCACCGCGGTGCGCAACCTGTTCTGAGGACTGCAGCCCGGAGTAGTCTTACTGCTCCGCAAAGCCGATGATCTTGATCAGCTTTGCGTAGCGCGCGAGTTCCGACCGGATGTATTCCGCGAGTTGTTGCGGCGTACTGCCTGCAGGCTCGTAACCGACTTTCATCATGCGATCGCGGGTTTCCTGCGACTGGATCGCGGCTACCACGGCCGCATTCAGGCGGTCGACGATGGCTGCGGGCGTTCCGCGTGGTGCGGTCAGTCCATACCAGGGCGTCATTTCGTAACCCTTGAGACCACTTTCGGCAATGGTCGGAATTTTCGGATCGAGAGGTGAACGTTTTGCACTCGTTACCGCGATGATGCGCAGTTTTCCGGTGGTAACAAAGGGCGAAAGCGCCGAAAGGCTGGCGAAGGTCATCGTGGTCTCGCCGCTCAATACCGAAGTGATCGCGGCATTGCCGCCCTTGTAGGGCACATGGAGCATGTCCAGATTTGCCAGCACCCTGAACTGCTCGCCGGAAAAGTGCGTGCCTGTGCCGCCTCCGGCAGAAGAAAAGGAAAGCTGGCCGGGCCGGGCGCGGGCGAGATCGATGATCTGTTTCACGGATTTCACCGGCAGCGAAGGATGCACTGCAAGCGCAAAAGACTGGGTTGCCAGCAGTGAAACCGGTTCGAAATCGCGTTGGGGGTCGTAACCGAGCTTGGGGCGCAGGTTCGGCAGCAGCGCATAAGTGGTATGGCTGGTGATCAACAGGGTGTAGCCGTCGGGCGCCGACCGGGCGACATGTTCGGCGCCGATTGCAGTGCTGCCGCCGGAACGATTGTCCACGATCGCCTGTTGTCCGAGACGTTTACCGAGATCGTCTGCGACGATGCGGCCGATGATGTCGTTGCCGCCGCCGGGCGGGTAGGGAATCACCACGCGCACGGCGCGCGTCGGATAGGCGGCCGTCTGGGCCGCAGCCTGGATAGAACAACCCAGCGCGAGGGCGACTGCCCCGCATGCATGTATGATTTTCAGATGAGGCATTTTCGATTCCTTTTTCAGCGAAGCCGGAAAGATACGTCATTCTTCGCGACCGGGTGCATGGTTGTCCACGTTATGTAATGCATCTGCAAGTTGCTGTCCGAGAATTGCGCGTGATATACAACGCAACATGAAAGCAAACTCTTTTCCTGCGCCACTGACATGACCCATACAGCCGACGACATTGTTTTCCTCAGCGCTGCCGCGCAGTCGCAGCTGATCCGCGAGCGCAAGCTCTCTCCGGTCGAATTGATGCGCGCCTGCCTGGCACGCATCGAACGCTGGAACCCGGTACTGCGTGCTTACATCACCGTGCTCGCCGACCGTGCACTGGCCGAAGCCGAGGCGGCCGAGCGCGAGATTGCTGCCGGGCGCTGGCGCGGTCCGCTGCACGGGCTACCTTTTGGTGTCAAGGATCAGCTCAATACCCGGGGCATCCGGACCACCCTGGGCTCGCGCATCCTCGCCGACAATGTGCCGGACCACGATGCCGCGGTGATCGAGCGTCTCAGGGATGCCGGCGCGATCCTGATCGGTAAGGAAAACCTGCATGAGTTCGGCAAGGGCGGCACCATCGACTTCGCTTACGGCCAACCGCGCAATCCCTGGAACATCGAACATAATCCGGCCAGTTCCTCGAGCGGTTCCGGCATCGCACCCGCCTCGGGCTTCAGTTCGGGGTCCTTGGGCGAAGATACCGGTGGTTCGGTCCGCAGCCCGGCAGCCGCCAACGGCATCGTCGGCCTGCGTCCGACGTTTGGCCGCGTCAGCCGTTGGGGCGGCGTGATGTATGGCTGGACCGCTGACACCATCGGTCCGCTGACCCGTACGGTCGAGGACAATGCGCTGTTCCTGCAGGCAATCGCCGGACACGATTCGCGCGATCCGCTGTCCAGCCGACGGCCGGTGCCCGACTATCGGTCAGCCCTGACCGGCGATTTGCGCGGACTCAAAGTGGGCGTGGTTCGCGAGCTGTGCTGGCCAGAAGGGGCGCACCCGGAAGTCGTTGCGGCCATGCGGAGCGCGATTCAGGTATTGTCGAATCTCGGTGCGGATATCACTGAGGTATCGTTGCCCCGGGCGCGTTATGCAGTACCCCTGCAGTTGCTGACTTCGGATTCGGACATTGCGGCAATGATGCTCAGGCACTGGCTGCGCACGCGTTGGCAGGACATGGACGTTGGCACGCGCACCCGCCTCGCCGCCGGTGCGCTGATCCCGGCCGCGGTGTACCACCGCGCGATGCGCGGGAGGGTGCTGGTTCGCCGCGAGGTATTGGCTACGCTGCAGACTTGTGACGTGCTGATCTGCCCGACCAGCCTCAATCCGCCAGGACGCATCGAGACCACCCGGGAAACCGTGGACTCTCCGGAGGCGATGAAGAACAAGGTGCTGCTGAGGCGAATTTCGACTTACCCCTTCAGCATGGCTAATGTACCGGCCCTGGCGCTGCCGATGGGTTTCAGCGCGGCGTGCCTGCCCCTGTCACTGCAGATCGCCGGAAAACCTTTTGCGGAATCCATGGTATTCCGGGTCGGACACGCCTATGAGCAGGCAACTTCCTGGCATACCCGGCATCCAGATCTTTTAAAAATTCCCGCAACGCCGGCCTGAAGGAGCGGACAATGCTGAAAAAGGAGCAAACCCAGGCGCTGGCATTGATTGCCGGGCTGCAAATTCCCGCCGAGGATCTCGACAACGTGACCTTGCGTCTGTCAGCGCTACTCGAATCCATGGCGGAACTGGAGGCTGAACTGGGTAGCGAGATGGATGCGGTCGAGCCGCTGCCCCCCGTGTTTCCAGCAGAGGACTTTGATTGAATACGATGAAACCCTGTGGCAGGAAACTTGCTTGATCCTTGAGGCCCGGCACTGCCGGCCCTGAAACACGTATTGGAGAATGTCATGATTCATGGATTGCAAAAGCACTTGATATCCGTCTCGGCAGCGGCACTTTGCGCATCCGCGCTGCCGGTCGCTGCCCAGCAGGTCGGGGATTATCCCAACCGTCCGATCCGCCTCGTGGTCTCTGCGGCGCCTGGCGGCAGCAGCGACGGCGCAGCACGCGTCATCGCGCAGCGTCTGAACGAGCTGTGGAAACAGCAGATCGTCGTCGATAACCGCGGCGGGGCTGGCGGCGTGATCGGCGCAGGTCTGGTGGCGAAATCCGAGCCTGACGGCTACACCATCGGCATTGTTTCGCTGCGCTTCTCGGTGAACCCGAGCCTGCTGAAAATGCCTTTCGATCCGCTCAAGGACTTCGAATTCCTGACGTTGAACGGGGCGGTCGGCAATGTGCTGGTCGTCAACGTCAAGTCGCCGCTGACTTCGGTCAAGGAATTGATCGCGCAGGCGAAGGAAAAACCAGGCCAGCTTACCTTTGCCTCTTCCGGCATCGGCGGTGCGCCGCACCTTGCTGGTGAATTCTTTGCACAACAAACGGGCATCAAACTGACTCATATCGCCTACAAAGGGGGCGGGCCGGCCGTGGCCGACCTGCTGGGCAACAACGTCAGCATGAGCTTTGCGTCGATGACTTCGGCGTTGCCGCACATCAAAGGCAACCGGCTGCGCGCCCTTGCCGTGGGAGCAAAGTCCAGATCCGCCCAGTTGCCCGAGGTGCCGACCATGAAAGAGGCTGGGGCGGGCGACCTTTACGTACTTGACTGGCAAGGCATGCTCGCTCCATCCGGCATTCCGAAACCGATCGCCGCCAAGTTGTCGACGACCATTCGCGGCGTGCTCAAGGAGCCGGAAACCACCCGTCGCTTCGAAGCCATGGGCCTCGACGTCATGGCGACATCCGGCGAGGAGTTCCGCCAACTGGTGGCCAGCGACATCAAGCGCTGGGCCAAGGTGGTGAAGGAAGCCAACATCAAGGCCGACTGAAAGCCTGTCCGGTTCTACGTCACTCCGGGCCGTATCCACGGCCCGGTTTTCATTTTGACTCTTGGATGCGTTTTTCCCACATGAAAAAACCCGTAATCTGCATCGTCGGCACCGGCGGCACCATCGCTTCCCGTTATGACGCCAAACTCGGCGGACATGTCTCGGCCGCGACCGCAGCCGATCTGGTTGCAGCCGTACCCGAACTGGAAAAAATCGCTGATATCCGTGTCGTCGAGCATTCCAACATCAACAGCGCACTGATGGATACGCCAACAGCTTTCGGCCTGCGCGACACCCTGCGCAAGGCGCTTGCGGATGATGCGGTTGTCGGCGCGGTGGTGACTCATGGCACGGCGACGCTGGAGGAATCGGCCTACCTGATGGACCTGACACTGGGTTCGGACAAGCCAGTGGTGTTCACCGGTGCCCAGCGCAATGCCGACGAAAAGGACCCCGACGGCCCGCGCAACCTGCTGTACGCGGCACTGATCGCCGCTGACCCCGAGGCACGCGGCCGCGGCGTCATGGTGGCGCTGGCGGGACAGATTTTTGCTGCGCGTGATGTGACCAAGGTCAACCCGGAAGTCGTGACCTGTTTCGGCGCGCGAGACGGTGGACCGATCGGTGCCGTCTCGAAATACAGCGGTGTCGATTTTTTTGCGATGCCCCAGCGCCGCATCCATCTTGAAGTGAATCACGTGAAACCCGAGGTGCCGATCATCAAGATGGTTCAGGGCGGCAGCGACATGCTGTTCCGTGCCTGCGTGCAGGCTAAGGTGGACGGCATCGTGCTTGAGGGCAGCGGCGGCGGCAACGTCAATGCGCCGTATTACGCGGGCGTCTGCGCCGCCATCGATGCCGGCATTCCGGTGATTGCCGGGCTGCGCCTTGTTTCGGGTGCGCCGCATGCCGGCAAGGGATATCCCGGTTCCTTCCAGAGCCTGGTCGCCAAGGGTGCGATTCCGGCGGGTTACCTCAGCGGGCTCAAGGCGCGCCTGCTGCTGATGGTGGCCTTGGCAAAAACACAGGATCGCGCTGCGCTGCTTGATATTTTCAGACGTGCCGGTGGCGGCTGACGCCGCCGTGGCTCAGAGGCGCACGGCCTCGCCGCTACGGATCGAGGTGATGATCGCTTCGAAAGAGCCGATGGTGTCGATCATTTCCGTTGTCGTGATTGGGTAGGGTGTGACCCCGGAAACGGCATCGGCGAAAGCGTCGATCTCCGCCAGCACCGAGTCGATTTTCGGGAAATCCTTCACTTCGCTTTTTCCGCCCTTGAGGCGAATAATGGTGCGCGTCTCGTCCAGCGCCTCAACAGAGCCTTCGTCGCCGAAAACATGCACGCGGAAGTACAGTGGCGAAGCACGCACTGCGCCGAGAAATCCGCTGATGCCATTTTTGAAACGGAACAATGCGGACACGGTGTCCCGCGGATCGGCACCCTCGCGGTGTGAGATAAATTGTGCGGTAATTTTTTCCGCGGACCCGGCAACATTCGCAAAAGCATCGAGAATGTGAATGCCCGTACCGGTCATGCCTGCTCCCGGTGTTTCAGCGGGCAGGTCACGCCAGGGCGCGAAGAACTTGCTTGAGTGCTCGTTGGAGTAGTGTCCCTCAACGTGCATGATGCGACCCAGAGCGCCGCTGGCAATCACACGGCGCAATTCGGTGCAGGAAGGCCAGAAACGCTTGTTCTGACCGACTCCCAGCGGCACGCCGTTTTTTTTGCAGGCTTCCACCGCGCGTTCGGCATCCGCGCGGGTGAGTGAGAGCGGCTTTTCGCAGAACACCGCTTTGCCGGCTTCGGCAACCTGCATGACCTGCTGGCAATGCAGGGAATGCGGCGTCGCCAGCACGACCGCCTGCACGGCGGGGTCGGCCAGGGCTTCTTCAAGTGTTGCGGAGAGGCGAAAGCCTTTCTCCTGCGCGTAGTCGCGCGTCGCATCCAGTTCCTGGGTGACGCCATGCACGAAGCGGAGTTTTCGGCTCTTGTCCTGCACTGCATTGGTGATGCTTTTACCCCACCAACCAAGTCCGACAATTGCGGCATTTATCATAAAATACTCAATAAAAACAAATAGTTATAAAATTTATAGAGGGTGTGAGCGATCAACCGATGTCGGAAATCGTTGCGATGCTGGCATAGCGGCCACGGAAATAGCCCAGGATCGGGCGCTCGGTGTAGCTGTAGTGCAGCACATGGCCGATGAAAATCACATGGTCGCCGCTGTAATGGCGTGCTTCGGTGCGGCATTCAAATTGCGCTGCTGCACCGTCGATCAGCGGCATGTCGCTGCCGGCAAAGCGATGCGCGACACCTTCAAACTTGTTGAGAATGGGGCGGGCGAAGCGCTGGGACAATGCAATCTGATCCTGCGCAAGCACATTGACTGCGAAATGCGTGGCCTGCAGAAAATTCGGCAGATTGGGCGAACGCAGCGACAGACTCCACAGCACCAGCGGCGGCGACAGCGATACCGAGCTGAAGGAGTTTGCGGTAAGGCCGATCGGTTCTCCGGCAGAAGTTTTCGTGGTGACGATGGTTACGCCCGTGGCGAACAGTCCCAGCGCATTGCGGAAATCCCGTGGATCGTGCTCCGGGTTGCCCGGTATAGAGGGTTTTTCAGCCATCGAGCTACAGGGTCGGCAGGTCTGTGGCAATGCCCAATAGCGACTTGCCGGCCATCGTTGTGGAAATATCCCAGGCCAGCGCGTAATGGCTGTTTGCGGCGTGGATATCGCGGAAGGAGCGCTGGATTGTCTGCTGGTTGTAGAGAAACTCACCGCCGCCAGCACCGAACAGCAGGTCGACGGCCTCGGTGCATAGATGGGCGGCATAGGCGCCATCACGGCGGAGACGGATTTTCTGTTCCTGCGAGGGGATTTCGGTGGCGGCAATCGCCATCGCTTCGCGGCAACCGCCCATAAGTACGCGCTCAGCTGCGGACACGGCTGCGGCAGCGTGGCCCAGACGTGCCTGGGTGGTCGCATAATCGGCGAGCAGCGTTGTTGAGTAAGCGGTGATGCGGTGACGAATGTCTTCGGAGAACACTTCCAGCGCGCCCTGGGCGATGCCGAGCGCTGCGCCCGCGACCACATACGGAAACATGTCGAATACCGCGAGCTGATATAGCGGAGCGGTTTCGCCGCCGGCGCTGACGCCGCCTTTCATGCGATTGACCGAGAGCGCGCGGTGGGCCGGGATAAAGATGTCGCTCACCTCGACGTCCTTGCTGCCGGTACCGCGCAACCCGGCGACATGCCAGGTATCGATGATTATGTAGTCGGACTTGGGTACCAGGAACACGTAGTACTCGGGCATTTCGCCTTCGGCGCTGTGGACGATGCCGCCCAGCATGCACCAGTCGCAGGCGTCGATGCCGCTGGAAAATTTCCAGTGACCGGACAGGCGGAAGCCGTGGCCATCGCGCTCGGCGTGGCCGGCCGGAAACATCAGTGCCGAGCCGACCAGCGCGTCGGCGGAGGGGCCCCAGATCTCGTTTTGCGCATCACGCGGCCACAGCGCAAGCATCCAGTGGTGATTGGCAAGATTGGCCAGCACCCATGCGGTGGAGCCACAGCCGCGGCCGATGATCGCAGTCAGTTCGACGATCGCTTCGTACGACAGCTCGCTGCCGCCGACGCGTTTCGGCTGCAGCATGCGGAACAGGCCGCTGCCATGGAGATCGCGCACGGTGTCGTCCGGAATGCGCCGCAGCTCTTCGGTGCGCGGTGCGCGTTCACGCAGCACCGGCACCAGCGCCTGCGCGCGGGCGACGAGGTCGGCGTGGCCGGGCTGTGTGGCGGGCGTGGTCATTGCCTTGTGGATTCGCTCAGGATTCGACGTTGACAATCTGGGCGCTGGCGGCGGATTTGAAAATGGCTTCCAGCGCAGAAATATTGGCGATCATCTGCGACTGCGGCACCGGGTATGGCGCGCGGCCTTCAGCTGCATCGACAAATGCCTCAAGGTTGGCCAGCACGTTCGGTGCCGGCGGGTACTCGCGGGTTTCCCGTTCCTTGTCGCGGACCACTTTGGTGAAAGTCCAGCCGGTCGGCTTCTCCGGATGGGTCTTGTCACGCACCTCGACCCAGCCCTTGCTGCCGTAGACTGCGAAGCGGCCCTCGAAGGGGGTGGCGAGAATGGCGCTGATCAGCGCGTGGCCGCCGTTCTTGAACGATGCCAGGATCGCCAGTGTGTCGCCATTGACCAGCTGGCTGCCGAGCTGCTTGACGCTGGCGAACACGCGCTCGGCTTCACCGAAAACGCCGACCGAGAGGTCGAGCAGGTGGATGCCGGTGGCGGTCATCGGGCCCGCGGGTGCTTCCTTGCCGGAGAGCCGCCAGTTGTCGGCTGCGAGCGTCAAAAATTTGTCCTGGCTGAAATTGGCCTCAACTTGCAGCGGCACCCCGATCTCGCCGGATTTCACGACCTTCATCAGCTCGATGATCGGCGGCTCGAAGCGGCGCTCGTGGCCGACTGCGAGGGCGACTTTATTGTCATTCACTGCCTTGATCGCGCGCAACACGTCGGCACGCGTCATCGACAGCGGCTTTTCGCAGAACACGTGTTTGCCGGCCTTGGCCGCCGCGATGATCTGCTCGGTGTGCTGGGTATGTGGTGTGCAGAGCACGACACCCTGAATGGACGGATCCTTGAGGACTTCGTCGAAGCCGGTGACGACCTTGACGCCATGCTCCTTCGCGAAATCCGCGATGCCGGCGGCGTTGATCTCGACTACGGTACTGACGCTGATTTTCTTGCTGGTCTTGAGCAGCGGAACAATGATCTTGCCCCACCAGCCCATGCCGACGACGGCGACGTTGAACAAGGTGTTTCTCCTTCGGTATTTCAATAAACGCGGATCAGGCGGCCTTGCTGCTGCCCTTGGCGATGGCGGCGTTGACCACAGGCATCACTTTCTCGGCGAGCAGTTCCATCGAGCGTTTGCCGAGTTTCGGATCCATCCAGTCATGACAGGCGTAGACGAGAGTGCCGAAATCCCCGACCTTCTCACGGAAAGCGAGGATCTGGTCAGCGACGCTGTTGACCGTGCCGGCGATGACCAGCTGGTTGGTGACGTACTCCGGGGTGATCGCCGAATCCGGCATGCTCTGATCGACCTTGAACAGATTGCCACGATTGCCGAAACCAACCAGCTTGCGCACCAGTTGCTTGAAATAGAAATGGTAGGGTCCTTCAGCGGACTTGCCGTAGCGCTGCGCAGTGGCCTCGTCGTCGGCGACAAATATGCTTTTGGCGATGCGCCAGTCGGCGGGATCGGCGACCTGACCGATGTTCTTCTTGCCTTCGACATAATTGGGCCAGTGCGTCTTCACCCATTCCGGCATCAGGAAATTCGCCGAGATTGGCAGCCAGCCGCGCTCAGCCATCGCGATTACGCCTTTGGAGTAGGGCGCGACCACGGTGCCGACGATGGGCGGATGCGGCTTCTGGAAAGGCTTGAGGATGATGCCCTGGCCGATGTCCGGGATCATCGTTTTCTCCGTACTGACTTTCCAGAACTTGCCTTCCAGGTTGTACGGCGGTTCCGATTCCCAGATCTTGAGCACCATGTTGATGCCTTCGATGAACATCGCCGTGCGGTCGTTGCCGAGATTCCCGAAAACTTCAGCGTCGGACATCAGTCCCCCCGGGCTGATGCCCATCATGAAGCGGCCCTCGAGCATGTTGTCGAGCATCGCCACCTGGGCGGCGATCGCCGCCGGGTGCGAGTTCGGAATGTTGATCGTGCCGGTGCCCAGCTTGATGCGTTTGGTTTCAGAAATCAGCGATGCAAGGAAGGTCATGCAGTGCGTAACCGTTTCCGCGGCATCGGTCACATGTTCTCCGACATAGGCTTCCTCGAAGCCGAGTCTGTCGGCCAGGATGATGGCTTCGCGATCTTCGCGCAGCGATTGCGGATAGCTCTTCCCGAGCGGGTGGAGCGGCATCATGAAGGTGGCGATTTTCATCCTGGCTGTCCTGGCTGGCTGATTGGTCTGTCAATGTCGGCGAGTTTGCCGAATTATTCCGTCTTGATGTTGTTGTCGCGGATCGCCTTGGCGAAGCGATCGGTCTCGTTTTTGACAAAGGCGCGGAAATCCGCTGGATCCTTGCTGGTAATCACGGCCACGCCGCTGTCTCCCAGTTTCTTGATGACTTCTGCGTTCTTCATCGAGGCATGCGAGACCTTGGACAGGGTATTCACGACATTGGCAGGCGTACCCTTGGGCACGAAAATGCCCTGCCAGGAACCCACCACCATGTCAAAGCCCTGTTCACGCATCGTCGGTGCTTCCGGCATTGCCGAGCTGCGCTCCGGTGCAATGATGCCCAGCATCCGCAGCCGGCCCTGTTTCGCGAAATTCACGGTGGAACTGAAGGTTGCCATCAGCCATTGCACCTCGTTGCCCAGCAAGCCGATCGTGGCGGGGCCGGCGCCGCCTTTGTACGGAATCATGGTTGCAGTCGTGCCGGACATATTGAGGAACATCAGCGCCTCCAGCGTGTTGGCACTACTGGGTGCCGCGGCCCCGTAATTGAGCTTGCCGGGATTGGCCTTCATGTGGGCGACGAGTTCCTTGACCGTTTTCGCCGGCACCGACGGATGTGACACGAGGCTACCCGGGACATCTACGACCTGGGTGATCGGTATCAGGTCGACCAGTGGCTTGAACTGAAACTTGGTGTAGTAAACCGGGTTTATCGCCATTGTTCCGACGTTGCCGAGCAGGATGTTGTAGCCATCGGGTGTCGCTCGCGCGGCGGTTTCGACGCCGATATTGCCGGAAGCACCGGGACGATTGTCGACCACCACGGTCTGCTTCAGTTGCTCAGCCAGAGCAGGCTGGATGATGCGGCCGACAAAGTCGGAAGCTCCGCCAGGAGCGAAAGGCACGATCATGCGGATCGGGCGGTTGGGATAGCCCTCGGCGCTGAGTGCGGGGGCGCAGACCATCGTCGATAGTGCGGTAGCCAGGGCAATGCGCTTGAGATTGAACATCATGACTATCTCCTCCTATTGTATTTAACTATATGATTTTATTATACTTTTTCATCACCGGGCGCGATGGGCAAGGACACCGGCCGCTTCAGCTTCGCTGACAGGTCGATGGCCTTCGTCAGCATCAGCCGGTTATGGCCTTCCGCCGCAGTGGCGTGCTGCGTCGGAACACCTAGCGATACCCGATTCAACCACGAATTGGTTTCCTCGCGCATGGGACCGCGCAGTTCGCCCAGCGCCATGTCGCCGACCGGATAGCTGGTCAGGAAATCGACGTGGCGGCGTTTGTCCGGAGCATAACCTTCGCCCTGGATCAGATTGGTGGCGAGCACGATATCGCGATGGGTGTCGTCAATGGTCAATACGCCTTCGGTACCGACTGCGCCGACCTCGAGGCTGTAGACAGCACCCGGCCAGACTTCGGGCAGCGCCCAGGAAATCACGCCGTGATAAATCGCGCCATCATCGAAACTGATGGTGTAGCCGGTACCGTCGTCACCCTGCCAGGTGGGTCCCAGCGCCTTGTTGACGGAGCGCGCATAAACTTCGACCGGCTTCTTGGCTTCCATCAGCCACATCACGACGTCGAGCGCGTGGGTGCCGGAAATCACCATCGGCGTGACTTCGGAGCGATTGTCGCTGCGCTTGTAGTTATCGATCGCAACCAAACGGTTCATGAAAGCACGCGAAGTCACCATCGTCACTTCGCCGAGGGAGCCGGTGCGTACCTTTTCCTTGGCCACCAGCCAGCGCCGGCGGAAACGCTGGGTATAGCCAATCACCGCGTCGACACCATGTTTCTCAATGGCCGCGAGCGTCTGCGCCGATTCGCCGAGGTCGGTGGCCAGCGGCTTCTCGATCAGCATCGGCAGTTTGCGTTCGGCTGCCATCAACACCGGGGCGACGTGCAGGTGTTCGTCGGTGCACACCGCCACAGCGTTGACTTCGGGCCGCGCCAGCAGCTCGCGAAAATCGGTAGTGACGAAATCGCCACCGCACTTTTCGCGCACGATCTCGCCACGCTCAGGATTGATTTCGGCGATGCCGATCCAGTCCACTTCGGGATGGCGGGCGGCGAGTTCGGCGCGAATCAAGCCGACGCGGCCGGCACCGATGATGGCAAGTCCGATTTTCTTGGGGTTTTTTTTCATTGTTGAATCCAGTTCAAAAATAAGTTCAATAACTTAGCCATAGAGAACACAGAAATAAAACGTCATTCCGGACGCGCAACGCGCGATCCGGAATCCAGTGGTTTTGGCATCCGTACTGGATTCCGGCTTCCGCCGGAATGACGGCCAAGGAAAGGATTTCTCTGTGAATTCTGTGCCCTCTGTGACCAAAAGGTTGTGGTTTTTTCAGCGACCCGTCGCGGCCACGGCCGGACGCGATTCGGGCAACGGCAGCATCACCGGCTCATTGCGTTCTGCCGAGAGGTCGGCGGCGATGTAAACCTCCATCACCTGGCGCGCGTCCTCGGCGGTGACCAGCACCGGGCGGTCGCAGCAGACAGCTTCGATGAAATGAACGGTCTCAGCGTGCATCGGGCCGGCGAAGGCATGGTCGACGCGTTCGCCCGGCATCGAGGACATCGGCAGCTGCATGCCGTTTTTCATGGTGTTGAGCATAACGTCACGATGGGTGTCATCGCAGAGCACCGCGCCGTCTGTGCCGATCATCTCTATCCAGGTCGAGCAGGCGTTGGGATAACCCGGCGGCAGGCTCCAGCCGGCACCGATGACAAAAGACATGCCGCTGTCCATGGTCACGGTGATCCACTGGGTGTCCGGCACTTCGGCGCCGCTGTTGGCCTTCATTGCGCCAAAGTTGAGTTGCGAATACACGCGGATCGGCTTCGCCGGCGCCAGACACCAGAGGATGAAGTCAAGGTCGTGAGTGGCTTCCATCGCCGCCGGTGAGAGCTTGCTGCGGCCGGTGATCTTGGCGCCGAGGCTGCGCTGAATGTGGCGCGAGACAAGGGCGCTGACCGGTTTGCCGATGAGGCCGGTGTCGATGCATTTCTTGACATAGGCGTATTTCGGGTTGTAACGCTGCGAGTAGCCGATGGTGAACTTGACACCCTTGCGGCGGGCAATCGCGATCAGCTCGTCAGCCTCATGCAGTTCGACCGCAATCGGCTTTTCCATGAACACGTGGAAGCCCGCTTCAAGGCAGTCGCGCGCCATCGGATAATGCAGTTTCTCCGGGGTCGCGGAAATCATTACTGCGTCGAGATCCTTGATCTCGAGCAACTTGCGGTAATCGTCGGTGGCGGTTTTGGCGTTGCAGGACTTTGCCACTTCGGCGAGGCGTTCGGGGCGGGTTTCGACGATATGGAGATCCTTCACCGCCGGATTGATGGCACAGGTGTCGGCTCGGATGCCTCCGCACCAACCGGTGCCGATGATGCCTACGTTGATCTGCTTCACTGCAATTTTCTCCCTCGGGATGGCGCCTGCCGCAGTTGCGGCGGACAACGGGCGTGATGCGCTGTTTGTTTAGCTGGTCGCCATGTTAACGACGGACGGCGGCAGCGACAAATGCCGAATCGGTCCCCGTGACATAACAATCCGGCATGGCTAAACTGCGACATTGGCATGCCTCAGGGATGGCGCATCGCAACATTCCGCAAGAGGGAAAAGTCGCTAGTGCGGCGTCCTTCCCGGAAACGGCAGCGCCCGCAAAACATGCCGCATTGTTATCTCACGACGGAAAAGACCCAAACCATGGACCTGCGCGGCATCCGCTATTTTGTCCAGATCGCCGAACTCGGCAGCATCACCCGTGCCGCCCAGCACCTGCGTGTTGCCCAGCCGGCGTTGTCGCGCCACATCCATGCGCTGGAGGGCGAGCTGGGCGTGCTGCTGCTGGTCAGGCTGCCACGCGGCGTGCGCCTGACCACTGCGGGAAGGCAGTTCCTGGAACACTGCCAGCGCATCCTGCGAGAACTGGGTCGCGCGCAGGATGGCCTGCGCAAAGGCGGTGCAGCGGCGCAGGGTCGGGTGATCCTCGGCGTGTCACCGACCACCGGGCCGCTGCTGCTGCCGGGAGTCGTCGAACGCATGCGCCGGCAGTGTCCGCAGATCAGCCTGAAGGTGGTCGACGGCTTCAGCAACCAGCTCTACGACTGGCTGCAGGCCGGTCGTGCCGACATTGCCGTGCTCACCAATCCCGTGAGTTCGCGTTCGGTGACGGTGACGCCGCTGATCTCCGAGCCCATCGTGGTATTCGCCAAGGCGCAGGCGCGCGCCGCCAAACGCTTTTTTACCGTTGCCGAACTGTCACGCACGCCCGTGATCAGCACCGAGGCGATCCGCATCATCGCCGACGAACAGTTGCAGCGTCATCGTGCGCACGTCAACGTGGAGGCGGAGATCGACGCGGTCGAGGCCATCCGCCGTCTCGTGCTCCGCGGCATCAGTATCGCGCTGATGCCGGTGTCGACATTCCATGAAGACGTGGCGGCGGGAAACATCACTGCTGCGCCGGTTGCCGACGCAAACATTCATCGTATACTCACGCTCGGCCAGCAGGCTGAACGTCGGCCTTCCGCCGCCATCGACGAAGTAGTGCAGATCATGGCGGCCGAAGTGCGCGCGCTGGCGGATGACGGCGTTTTCAGCCTTCCCGGCACTACGGCGAAAAAATCGGCGGCGCATACGCCGTCGCGGAAAAAAACACGCAAACAGGAGCAGGCATGAAGCGTATCGACGTGCACAACCACGTGATTCCGGAAACCATCGTCAGGGCGATGCAGGCGAATCCCGTTTACAACACCAAAATCGAGGGCGAAGGCCACAACCGGGTGTTCATTCGCGGCAAGGTGCGTTTTCCGTTTGAGCCCGAGTTCTACGACGCCGACGCCAAGCTTGAATCGATGGACCGCAAGAAAATCGACATCGCCTTCATCTCGCCGGGTCCCCAGACCTTTTTTTATAACCTGAAGGATGAACTGGCGATCGAAACGGCACGCATCGTCAATGATGGCGTTGCCCAGATGGTCGCGGCGAAACCCGACCGCCTGCGCGGCATGGCCACGCTGCCGATGCAACATCCAGAGGCGGCCATCTCTGAACTGGAACGTGTGGTCAAGGAATACGGCTTCAAAGGAGTCGAGCTCGGCACTGCGATTGGGGAAGAGGAGCTGGCCGACCCGAAATTCCGTCCAGTGCTCAAACGCATCGAGGAACTCAAGGTGACGATTTTCGCGCATCCGAATACCCAGGGTGCTGCAGGGCGACTCGATTGCTACTACCTGATGAACCTGATCGGCAATCCGCTGGACACCACGATCATGGTCGGCAAACTGATGTTCAGTGGTGCGCTCGACGAACTGAAAGACCTTAAAATCCTGCTCGCCCACGGCGGCGGTTTCCTGCCGTACCAGATCGGACGTTTCGTGCATGGTCACAAGGTGCGCCCGGACACTGCAGAATTCACGCAGTCCGACCCGATGCGGATGCTGAAGCGCTTCTGGTTTGACGCGCTGACCCACAGCCCGCAGTCGATCCGTCACCTGATCGACGTCGTCGGCTCGGAGAAAGTCGTGCTCGGCACCGATGCGCCCTTTGACATGGGCGAAATGGCTCCGGTGGATCGTGTCGAAATGACGCCGGGGCTGACTGCCAAAGAGCGCGAGGATATTTTCTACAAGGCCGCCACGACCCTGTTCGACGGCAAAATCTGAGCCGGCAATGACGCCGGGAAAATTCGTGCCGGGGCATCGCGGTCCGGCCTTCGTGACCGAAGAAGTCGTGTGCTGTCTGTTCCACGGCAACCGCATCCTTGTTGCTCGAGATACGGACGGATCGCCGCTGCTGCCGAGGCTCGACCCCGGAGCCTGCGGGCTGCAGCTGAAGACTGCGCAATACATTGGACGTCTCGACGGCTGTCATTGCTACGGGCTGTATTTACCGAAGAGCGCGAACTTGCCGGAAGGGCTCGATCTGCTGGGTTTGCGCACGCTGATCCTCGAGGGCAACGATCTGGTTTCCGGGTTGGCAGGGCAGGCTTTCCAGTTGCTGGAATGGGAACGCACCCACCGTTTCTGCGGATCCTGCGGTGCACCGACGACCCCGCATGCCGCCGATCGCGCAGTCGAGTGCGCAGAATGCCGTCTGGTGTACTACCCGCGCATCGCACCGGTGATGATGGCACTGGTGCATCGCGGCAAGGAACTCCTGCTGACGCGCAAGCCAGGCTACGCGCCCGGGCGCTACACGGTGGTAGCCGGCTTTGTCGAGGCCGGCGAATCGATGGAGCAATGCCTCGCGCGCGAGGTCATGGAAGAGGTCGGCGTTGAAATCCGCAATCCGCGTTACTTTGGCAGCCAGCCCTGGCCGTTTCCGAATTCACTGGTCATGGCTTTCAGCGCCGAATGGGCCGGTGGCGATGTGGCTCCCGATCCAGCCGAGCTTGAAGATGCACGCTGGTTTTCCATCGACGCGCTGCCGGATCTGCCCGAGCCGGTACACATCTCCCGCCAGCTGATTGACGACACGATGGTCCGGTTGCGTGTTACTTAGCACATCGTGGACCGTGGCCAGCAGACCGGTGGCGGCGTGCTAGGATTATTGCGGGAGGAGGTGCCCGGCGGCCATGCCGGCCCGACAGTCTTTCAACACCACCACGCGGACCTGCAAACATGCCTTTCCATCGTTTCGAGGATTTAGAGAGCCATTACCTGACACCGCACCTATCCACCGGCAAGGCGCCTGTGATCGAGGGGCGCTACATCTACTTCTGCCTGCTGCACAAGGTGGCGGGCACCGGTTCAGAGCTGCATTACCACCCGAACGAACTGTTGATTTTCCCGGTCCGCGGCAAGATCAATGCCATTGTCGGCAAGGACCGGCGGATCGTGAAGCCCGGCACCTTCGTCCATGCGCCGGCCTATGCGCGGCACTCGATGAAAGCCACCGAAGACGGCAACTTGCAGTACCTCTATATCAAAGACAAGACCTGGACCGTGGTCGGGCTAGCCGAAGACGAGGCGGTGCCGGACAAGGCGATGACCGTGGCCGAGGTCAATCAGAAATACAATGTCGGCGATCGCGACAAGCACCAGAAAACCCAGGGCAAGTCGCAGGCAATCATTGAAGGCCTGCCGGTCTGTTTTCATCCGATCCTCGACAGCCTGGATGCGCCGCCGCGTTCCGGCCGCTGCGTGAACTGGATCGAGGGCGAGCGCCTGGCTTTCGGCCTGTTTGAAGTGCCGGCGGGCTACGCCGAGCCGGAGGCGGTGTCCGAGCGCGAACTCTTCGTCTATGTGCTGAGCGGGAAAATCGACGCCCAGACCGGCGGTGCACGCAAAACCATAGGGCATGGGGACATTCTGTATGTGCCGCGCGGAGAACGTTATCGACTGCAGGTGCGCGAACATGCGCGATACGCAACGGTGTGCTCGACACCATGGCTTGAAAACCGCATCGACAACATGTCGCCCGCAGAAGCAGAGCAGGCGCGGGTCAACATGAAACCGAACTGAGTATCCAGGGTCCTACAAGAACAGGTTCCGCACCGCGCGACATGCGCAGTGCAGGAATCGTCAGCAGCAGCATCGGCCGTGCGTATAAACAACCACCGGAGAGGAACGATGAAAAAATATTTTATAATCAATAAGTTAAATTATATTCTGGGTATTCTTTCAATATTGGCTGCGGGCGTTGTACAGGCGCAAGCCTGGAAGCCCGATCGCCACGTCGAATTGATCGTACCAGCCGGCGCCGGCGGCTCACTGGACCATGTCGGCCGCACGTTTCAGAAACTATGGGACGAATTGAAACTGGTGCCGTCATCCAGTGCCGTGGTCAACCGCTCGGGCGGCGGCCATGCCGTGGCGTACAACTTCCTGAACCAGCAGGCCGCAAATCCGCATTTCCTCAGCATCACCTCATCCACGCTGCACACCAGCCACATCAACGGGCGGCTCAAGCTGTCGTTCCGCGATTTCACGCCGCAGGCGGTGATGCTGACCGAATACATCGCTTTTGCAGTGCGCCCCGATTCTCCGTTGAAGACCGGTAAGGATCTGATCGAAGCGCTGCGCAAGGATCCCGCCAGTCTAAGCCTCGCGCTCAGCAGCGCGCTGGGCGGCACGCACCATATATCCTTCGGCTTACCGCTGATGTCGGGGAAGGTAGATATCAAGAAAGCCAAAATGATTGCCTTCAATTCCACGGGGGAAGCGATAACGGCGCTGCTCGGTGGACATGTCGACGTGCTGTCGGGCGGGGCTGTGCAGATCGCACCGCATGTCACCAGCGGCAAGATGCGTCTGCTGGCGATTTCCGCTCCGCAACGCCTTCCCGGTGCGCTGGCCGACGGTCCGACCTGGCCGGAACTCGGTTATAAAGGCGTCTTTGAAAACTGGCGCGGTGTGATAACCCCCGGAAGAATCACGCCTGAGCAGACGGCTTACTGGGACGGCGTGTTCAGCAGGATTGCCGGTAGCGCCGAGTTCAAGGCAGTGGCCGAAAAAAACCAGTGGGTCATCAACTACAAGAACTCGGCAGAAACGCGCAAGTTCTTCGAGGCGGAATATGCCGAACTCAAGGATGTCATGGATTTCCTTGGTCTGACAGGCAAGTAACGGTCAAGGAGCAACAACCATAAAGCAGCGGCACATAGGCAGCATCGGTCTCGGCATTATGGGTGGCGCCTTCGCGCGCCACCTGCTTTCAGAGGGTTTTGCGGTAACCGGCTTTGATATCGATCCCGGCCGGCGGGCGGCTTTGCGAAAACTCGGTGGCATGGCGGCAACAACGGCTGCGGGGGTGTCTGCAAAATGTCCGGTGCTGATTACTTCGCTGCCGAGCATTGCGGCAGTCAATGCCGCTTTTTTCGGTAAAGGCGGCGTTGCTGAAACGGCGAAGCGGGGTACCGTGGTCATCGAGACCAGCACGTTGCCGCTGGCCAAAAAACACGAGATCCGTGAACGTTGTGACGAGCGCGGCATTGTTGTCCTGGACTGCCCGGTAAGCGGCACCGGTGCCCAGGCGGCCAATCGCGACATCGCAATCTACGCCAGCGGCGACCGCAGAGCCTATGTAAAAGCCGAGACAGCGCTGAAGGGCTTTTCGCGCAGCGTTTATTACTGTGGCGAGTACGGCAACGGCTCCAAGCTCAAATATGTGGCCAACCTGCTGGTGACCATCCACAACCTGTCGACCGCCGAGGCCATGGTGCTGGGCATGAAATCGGGGCTCGACCTTGAACTGCTCTACCGGGTGATCAAGGATGGAGCAGGGAGCTCGCGAATGTTCGAGGTCCGCGGCCCCTTGATGGTCAGCGGCAGCTACAGTCCGGCGACGATGAAAATCGATGTCTACAAGAAGGATATTGATATCATTGAGCAGTTCGCGGCCGATCTGCATTGCCCGGTGCCGCTGTTCGAGGCCTCGAAACCGTTTTATGCCGCAGCCCATGCGCAGGGCCGCGCGCTGGAGGACACCGCCGCCGTCTGCGCCGTATTGGAGCAGATGGCCGGCGTAAAGCGCAAGAAAAGCAGCATTCCCAAAACCCGAAAGAGAAAGACCCGATGAAACCGACCATGTCGCCGCAGGGCCAGGCTGCCCAGACCATTTCCCGCAACATGAAGTTGATCTCCCACAACGAGCTCGCCGGATTCGGCGGCATCGGCGAGGGCATCAACATGCAGATCACCAAGGATGGCCGCCGCATCCTGTGGCTGGCGCATGAATCGGCGCCGAAAAATTTCACCGCAGTTGACGTGTCCGATGTCAAAAATCCGAAAGTCGTCTGCCAGACCGACCTGCCGCACGAGCGCGTGCGCTCTAACTCACTCGACGTTGTCGGCGACATCATGGTAGTGGCCTACCAGACCAAGGCCGTTGGCGACAAGCCTGCCGGCATGGATATTTTCGACATCAGCACCCCGGAAAAGCCGAAACTGATTTCGCATTTCGACGCCTCCGGTCCGAATTCTCGCGGCGCCCACTGCGTGTGGTTTGTCGACGGCGAGTACGTACACCTGACTTCAGGCTCCGGCGATTTCGAGCCGACGCACCCGAATGATTTCCAGTTCTATCGCATCATCGACGTGCGCAATCCCTCGAAGCCGGTAGAAGTGGGGCGTTGGCATTACCCCGGAACACACAAGGGCGACAAGGAAGCACCGCCGCCGCGTCACCCCAAATTCGACGGCGGTTATCGCCCGCACAACATCCTGGTCTACCCGGAGCGCCCGGACCGCGCATACGTCGCATACCTCGACGGCGGAGCGTTGATTCTCGACATCTCGGATAAGGCCAACCCGAAGGTCATCACCAACTGGCGTTATTCGCCGCCGTATAACGGCTTCTGCCATACCGTAATGCCCTTGATGAGCCGCGACATGCTGCTGGTCACCGACGAGTGCACCAAGGATGACGGCCTCGATTGGCCGAAACTCGGCTGGGTCGTCAATGCCAGCGCCGAGACGAATCTGGTGCCGATGTCGACACTGCCGCTGCCGCCGCTGGAAAGCTTCGTCAAGCGCGGCGGCCGTTACGGCGCTCACAACATTCACGAGAATCTGCCGGGACCGGCTTCCTTCCGTTCCGATAACCTGATCGTGGGCACTTTCTTCAACGGCGGCGTGCGTGCATTCGACATCTCGAACGCCTACCAGCCCCAGGAAGTCGCTTACTACGTACCGGGGGCCCCCAAGCTGTCGCCGAAGGGCTCGATCCAGATCAACGACGTGTGGGTCGACGAGAACCGCCTGATTTACACGGTCGACCGATTCGCCGGCGGCCTCTACATCCTCGAGATGGACATCTGACCGGAGCCTTGACGCAATGCTGGATGCACTTTCGGGGAGATTCCCGGTCAGCGTCGTAACCGGGTTTCTCGGCAGCGGCAAAACCACGCTGATCAACAAGCTGTTGAAGCGGCCCGACATGAACCGGGTCGCTGTCATCGTCAACGAGTTCGGCGAGCAGGCCATCGACAACGACCTGGTCGAAATCTCGTCCGAACAGATGATGTTGCTGAACAACGGCTGTCTGTGCTGCGTGCTGCGCGGTGATCTGCAGGAAACGCTGCGTGATCTTTTTGTCAAACGCCGCAATGGCGACATCATCGACTTCACCCGGGTGATCATCGAGACCACCGGCCTCGCTGACCCCGCCCCGGTGATGCAGACGCTGATGACTGATGACATGCTGCTGGCCCATTACCGGCTGGACTGCGTGGTGACCCTGGCCGATGCCGTCAACGGCATCGAACAACTGGACACGATGCAGGAACCGGTGAAGCAGGCCGCATTGGCGGACCGCATTGTCATCACCAAATCGGATCTTGCAGGGGAAGACGCCACGAGCAGGCTGGAAGCCCGCCTGCGCGAGTTGAATCCCCAGGCGCCGATCAAACGGGCCGTCAACGGCGAAATAGATCTCGAGTTTCTCATCGATGTCGGCCTGCGCAATACCAAGGCCAAGCTGGCCGACGTTGAGCGCTGGATGGGCGAACCCGATGAGCACGGCGAGCACCACCGCCACGATGTAAACGTGAAGTCATTCTGCCTGCGCTACCAGGAGCCGATGACCTGGCAGGCTTTCTCACAGACAATGGAGGTGCTGGGCGCCTTGCGCGGTTCAGACATGCTTCGGGTCAAGGGGCTGATCAACATCGCCGGCCACGCGGGCCCCATGGTAGTACAGGGCGTGCAGCATCTGTTCCATCCGCCGGTCGAACTGGCGGCCTGGCCCAGCGAAGACCATTCCACGCGGATCGTGTTCATCACCCGCAACATTCCGCGGGAGACCGTGGCGAACCTCTTTGCCGCCATTGGCGCGGTAACAGTCACCGCCTGATATTTCAACTTCCCGTAGCATGCATTGCCGCAGGAACAACATCTGGAATTACACATCATGAGCATTATTCTCGAACGCATTCGCGCGCTGGGCCTGGAACTGCCGCCCGTGCATCCCCATGCCAGCAAGAACCGGACTGCCTGTGTGCAGTCCGGCCCCGTGCTGTATCTGTCGGGGCACAGTTCAGGTCGCCACGAAATGCCGCTTGGCGTGGTGACCACCGGCAAGGTCGGGAGCGAGGTATCGGAAGAGGAGGCCTACAAGACCGCGCGCTCCGTGGCGCTGGTGATCATGGCCACCTTGCAGAAGCACACCGGAAACCTAGACCGCGTCACACGCATTATCCGCCTCTTCGGGATGGTCAACTCGGCCCCGGGTTTCGAGCGTCAGTTTGCTGTCATGGATGGTGCATCGGACCTGTTCTACGAGATCTGGGGGCCGGAAAAGGGCTGCCACGCGCGCTCCGCGGTGGGGATTGCGGAATTGCCGCGTCGCGCAGTCATCGAGATCAACGGGGAATTCGAAATCGACGGCTGAAGATTGACGTAGATCAAAACCTTACATTCACCTTCGCAGCACCATTCGTCATATGAACACACTGACTGAACTTCAAATTACATCCCTGAAAGACTGGATGTCCAAGCGCAAAAGCAATCTGCTGGAAGAAATCCGCGAAGTTTTGGCGCGTTCCGGTAATGCGCACCACGCAGAACTGGTGGGTGGCGTCGGCGACATGGGCGACGAAGCTACGGCGAGTCTGTTACGCGACATCTCCGAAGCTGAAGTGCTGCGCGATATCGGTGAGGTGCGGGATATTGTCGCGGCAGAGCAGCGGATCACAGACGGCCGCTATGGCCTATGCATCGATTGCGGCGAGCCGGTAGCCTACGAACGCCTGAAAGCCTATCCCAGCGCCAAGCGCTGCATGCCTTGCCAGCAGCATCGGGAAAAAACCCGCGCGCCCTCGAAATACACCGGGCACTGATTCCGCGCCAGTGGCCTGGCGAACCCCGTGTTAAAAGCGGAGCCGTCATGCTCCGCCGCCTGACCGCGGCGCTCACGGAAAGCGCCGCGATTCCCGCATGAGCAATACCAGAAATACAAAACCTGCCAAAGGACAGGGTGCCGTGCGTGCCTGGTGCAAACTCAACCGTTACCGAGCGCTGAGTTCAGCCGCAGATAGAATTATGCTGTGGCATTTGAGCACACGCGCTCAAAGACTCGGCATCCTTTAATCAGGACAACGCGGGATTCAAGTTTCCAGCTTACTTTAACAGGGCTTCGAAAGATTGCGGCGTGAAGCCCTGCATGCGCCGTTCTCCCACCAGTATGAGGGGCACGCCGTTACCGTTGAGTGCGCGAAAACTCTCGAGATTCGTCGCTGAGGCTTCGATATCGTATTCGATATAGCTGAACTGATGGCGCTTGAAATACTCGCGCGCCTTTTTGCAGTATGGGCACCAGCGGGTGCTGTACATGATTACGGGGGTTTTAATGTACTGGCCATGGCCCTCAGCTACTCCCGGGCTGGAGAAATAGTCTCGGGCGGCAGGCAGCGCACCCACCAGCAGGGTTAGCACCACAACAGCAGTCAGCGGGTATAACCGTGGCTTGGCACCGAAATGGAACTTTCGCAAATAGGCGCCGACTCGACCCACGGATTTCTTCCTTTCCTGCCGAACTGAACTGCGTGGAACTGCACCGTAATCATTAGTTTAGCACTGCACGAAAAGGCCCTTGGCGCAAAGCGCCTAGGGCTGAGATACCGCCAATCCAGAAGGGGAGTATCGATCAGCGGTTGGGTCGCATATGTTTTCACCGCTTCATGAGCGGTTCTGTTCGCTATCACACATACCATTGCGTGGGCTCTGGGTATGAGCATGCCAAGGATGCTCACCCTAATCCGCTATACCGACCCGCAGACTTTCGGTATAGCGATCCCAGATAGACAAAAGCCTGGTCGGGGAGGCAGGGCTAAGCAGTCCGTTGTTCCTGGTCAGCTTTCACCAGCCTGGTGGTCAATTCGAGGCCGACGTCAACAATCATGCCTCCGCAAAACGCCCCCGCAGATAGGTCATGATTTTTTCTGAATCGTAGAGCCAATGGCTATTGCCGGCTTGATCGGTAATCTTCAGGCAGGGCACTTTGACCTGTCCGCCATGTTGCAACAACTCCTGCCGGTCACGGCCTTCGTGTTGCGCGTCAATGCGGTGGATTTTCAATGACAGTCGGCTGATTTCCTGCCGGACCTTGATGCAGAAAGGGCAGGTCCTGTACTGGTACAGAACGAGCGAGCGGCATTGTGCATCCACCTTTTCCTGCGTTGGCTGAGAGCGGCTCAATCCTTTGGGCCGGGTGATCGTTTCCTTGAGCAGCATCACCGGACCGAGGACGACGCGCAGTGTCTTGAAGAAGAGCCTGATAAAAAATTTCATAAATTAAGAGCATCTCTGATATTACGCTACACGAGGCTGTGGGCAATACCGATTTTCACACCGAGACCTCGTGACGGCGGGGGGACCTGCTGATTGGCGGGCAAGTTGGCAGACAAAGCAAGAAATCCAACCCTACTTTTTGCTACTTTCAAGGCTAGGCCACTTAGAAAACGCAAGGAAATACAAGAGAATGATATTTGCGAGTGGCACCACCATAAACAGACTCAACCACTTTGAGTATCCAGCTTTAGAGAAGATAAACCAAAACGGTAAAATGATCAGTGCTGCCATTACCAACATCATGAACGGACCAAAGAACCACATTTCTGAACCATGCATTGTTTCATACATAATATTTCTCCTTTGCTTCTTATGTTGAACCTATCTAACGTGTACTAGCTGACTTTTTTAGTTGCCAAATTTAGGTGGCATTTTTAGTTAGCAGAAATGTCACCTATTCCGAGTGCTGTCTATGCCCCCGTTCGAGTAACACGGGGGCCTACCGATACAAAACCCGGATACCCAGAGAATATAACCCCGTCTTTGTCTGGCGCATAAATCCACAGGAAGGCCCCGCAGGCCCCGATACCGACCCGCGGACTTTCGGTATAGCGATCCCAAAAACGCAAAAAGCCCGGCTGGGGTGGCAGGGCTAAGTGCAAGAAACGCTACGAAATTCGGTGGCTCCCCGACCTGGGCTCGAACCAGGGACCTGCGGATTAACAGATTTAATCAGCCATCAACGAAATCAGGCACTTATGAGCTAAGTCATTGAATTAACTTACTATCGTTTGGCCTCTTGTATCCTTTTTTTGCAGGGTTTAGTATCCGGTCTGGATACATGGATACACGGCGGACCCTAGGATAACTCCCCAGCGGCCCGCGAACCTTAAGAGGTGACGCGATGAAGGCATACAGTTTTAGCAGGGCGGGAATCCTGGCGATGCCGCTACCGGAGAAGAACAATCAAGTTCTATATCCCGACCCTGAAACCCGGTTTCATTATGTCCGGGTGACTTCCAACGGTGCGCGGTCTTTTGTGGTGGACCGGAATACGCCCCGAGGCCGCATACGCATCACGCTGGGGCAGGCTGGCACGGATGCCTTGACCGCAGAGCAAGCCCGCAAGAGCGCCTTAATCGTCCTTGGACTGATTGAACAGGGATTTACAGCGGGACAGATCAAGGACCGGCTTGCAAGGGTTGATGAGCGCGTTCCGGAGGGCGCTGTAACGCTGGGGCAGGTGTTTGAGGAATATCTGCAGGACCGCACCGGCAAGCTGTCTGAGCGCACCGTATCTGATTACCGCCGGCTGATGGATTCCCACCTGAATGACTGGCGGCACAAGCCCGTTGAAACCATTGACGAGGCCGCAGTAAGGGCGAAATTCCATAGCATCAAATCCCCGAGCAGGGCGAATTACACGATGCGCCTGCTACGGGCTCTACTGAACCTTGGCAAGAGCATCAACAGTGACACCGGGACCCCGGTTGTTTCGATAAATCCGGTCCAGATACTTTCTAACCGGAAACTTTGGCACCGGGAGGAACCGAAGCGCGAGGTCATAGACTTAGCGGCACTTCCGGCATGGTGGCGGGCGGTGGAGAAGCTAGGCGCGCCTCAGAAGGTCAAGCGGGATGCCGCGCATCGATTCGAGAAGGGCAGCGCGGCCCTTAACAGCAACGGGGAAACGGTTAGGGATTTTCTGCAATTCCTGCTGCTAACCGGATTGCGCCGCAGTGAGGCCGCGACCCTTCAGTGGTCCAGCGTGGATTTGAAGGCTAAGCTATTCACGGTCCAGATCACAAAGAACCGGGAACCGCATACGCTCCCTCTGTCCGATTACCTTTTGAATATGCTCAAGCGCCGCTTGGCCCTGAGCGACAAGGAGACAGACCCCGTTAAGAAACCTTTTGTGTTTTCTGGTGAGGTGGGACCGCTGGCGGAACCAAAGAAGCAGATCAAGAAGGTTGTAACCGCATCGGGCGTTAAGTTTTCAAGCCATACGCTACGGCGGACATTCGCCAGCATCGCGGAATCGCTGGATATTCCTTATCTGGCGCTGAAGCGACTGCTAAACCACAAGGCGCAGGATGTAACGGGGCGGCACTATACCGTGATCGGAGCAGAGCGCCTGAGGGACCCCATGCAAAAGATAACCCGATTTACCCTAAAGGCCGCAGGCAAGGGGCGACAAACAGTTTCGCCGTTTGTTAGGTCGTCGCATGATACGACTACCACATCTAGATGGGCTGAGGGGCTGACATGAAGCAAAAAGTGAAAAATAAAATTAAGCCGTTGACCGCCGAGGAGATTCTGCGCGCAGATGATCGGCCTGAATCTGTTAAGCAAATGGACGGTAAGAAGGGGCGCAAGCCCAAGTGGAGGGCGGTTGATATTGACGATGAAATATCGGTAGCGGTAGCCGTTGAGTTAGAGAGGCGACTGCAGGGTATTCCAATCGCAAGGCAACGGACCCCTGATTTTATTTTCGAGAAAGTTGCAGCAGAAATTGCAGCAGAAAAGATTATGTCTCTGCGATCGGTGCGGCGGTTTTTCACCACACATAGAGCCGAGGCAATAAGGCTGGCGCGTATGACGCAAAGCATCCCGGAGCGCCGCAAGCTACTGGCGGAACTTGTGGGCATCTACGGCCCCGAGATTGCAAAACTGTCCGCAGTTAAATGCGATGCCATATTCCGGCTGCGGGAAGGTCTGAGTGTTAGCGAAACTCTCGAATTTGATAGGGCAATTGAGTTTTTAATTATTGGCCAGAAAGCATGAAAATCGCGGTGTCAAATGCTCGTAAATCCCAAAAGGAGAGTACGAGATGCAGACAACGCAAGACAGTAACCGCTGGATTCTCGATTACGAAGTCGAGCAGGCAACAGGCGGGCGCATTACCGCATCGCGGTTGCGCCATGACCGCGTAAAACAACAGATATTTCCCTTTCATCGCGTGGGCCGCTCTGTCTTTTACGACATGGCGGAAATCAACGCACTGATTGAGGCATCACGCTACGGCGGGAAGGCGGCTTAAATGCTGGCCGACATGCTGGCGCTGCCTTCAGGTCAACATCGTTTGCCCTGTCACGCTTGCAACAAAGGAGCGAGAGATACCGCCCTTTCCGTCCAGCGGCACGACGATCACGCAGTTTATGTTTGTCATCGCTGCGGAACCCGTGGCCGAGTTAATGAAAAAGGCGAGATACGCGCAGGACGCGCTGTTAAGCCCTCGGTGATACCAGAGGCGCACGAAACCCTTTCATCGTACTGGCGGGCGATCTGGCGCGACCTGAATCAGATTTCAGCAGGAACCACAGCGCATAAGTATCTGGTGGCGCGTGGGTGTGAAGTTCCGCCATCTGACGGTGATCTGCGCTGCACCGAAAACCTTAAACATCCTTCCGGATACCAAGGCCCTGCAGTCGTCGGGTTGATAACGGACGTATTGACCGGCGAACCCCTCAGTTTGCACCGGACATGGATTAATTCAGACGGAAGCAAGGCCGATCTAAACCCGCCAAGGCTTCTACTTTCCAAGCATCGGAAAAAAGGCGGTGCAATTCGATTGTTCCCCGAGGTAACGCAAGGACTAGCTATAGCCGAGGGCATCGAAACCGCCCTTGCCGCGGCTAAAACTTTCCGCCCCGTATGGTCTGCGATTGATGCAGGAAATTTGGCGGAACTCCCTTTGTTAGATGGGATTGAGTCATTAACGATTTTTGCCGATCACGACCCTGCCGGTATGCGAGGTGCAGCGGATTGTGCTGCGCGATGGGCTGAAGCAGGACGTGAAGTAAGGATGTGGGTTTCAAATGAGGGAGGGCGAGACTTTAACGACGAGGTAATTAATGCTTAGCACAGTCGAAAAACTCAAGCGGGACGTAGATGCCCTCCCTGTTTATCGCAGTTCAAAAGAAGTCGAGACTTTTTTCCGGCGATATAACGCGCCAGCGGGGCATGTGCTTTCGTGGCGTGAACGGATGCATAAGAAAAATGCGCCCAATGTAAGGCCGGAGGAGACGATATCTAAGCCAGCCGCAACGGCATCCGACGATTTCCCGCAATGCAGGGCGCGGGCTTGGACCCTGCCCGAAATGCTGACTGAATGTGTTTTCCTGCAGGATGGCGCGCAGGTTACAACGCTTTCTAAGCCAGACATTGCGCTGTCATTCCAGAATTTTAGAACAATGACAGCTGCAAGTTTTGAGCGCACCGATGCTGGAAAAAAAATACTTATCGCCGACCAATGGGCTGCACATCCCGAGCGGCTGGAGGTTTTTGGTAGAACTCACGCCCCAGGTCGTCCAGCAATTGCCGCGGACCCTCTCGGCAGAATTTGCGTAAATTTTTGGCGAGATATTCCCCACACTGTGCCGCGAGATTGGGAAGGGCGATGCAAACTCTTTGTTGACCACATCGCATTTTTAATTCCCGCCCCTTTCGAGCGTGAATTGTTTATGGATTGGCTGGCGCACATCGAGCAAAAGCCCGGAGAGCGGCCACACTTTCACTTTTTGATGCGAACAGATGGCGCGCAGGGTATCGGGCGCAATTATCTGGCCGAAGTGATGGCTCGCATGTGGCCTGGTCGGGTGTCTCTATCCGTTGACCTGATGCGGATTCTTGACGGTGGATTCAATGGGCTGGTGGCAGGCTCTCTGGTGGCCGTGGTTGACGAGATTCACGCAGACCAAGCACATGCATCCCCGCGAAGGGTTGCGCAGGCCCTTAAGTCTGAACTCACTGCATCGGTGCGAAATGTCAGGCCGAAGTATGGGCGCGAATATACGGAATTCTGCGCAACCCGCTGGCTGATGTTTTCCAACCATGTGCGCGCCTTGCCCTTACCCAAAGAGGATCGGCGATTGGTGGTTATCAAAAATCCTGAAGTAGCGAAGGACTCGGATTACTACCGGACCATATACGCGGCCTTAAACGATGGCGAATTTATTGCATCCGTTCGGGAATTCCTGCGACAGCGGGATTTATCAGACTTCAATCCCGGACTTCATGCGCCATTGAATGATGCGAAGTCCGCAATGATTTTAGCAACCACATCGGCAGCGGACCTAGCTGCAGCAGAGGTGATTCAACAATGGCCCGCCGATTTGATTACTTCCGGCGAACTCGCCAATGAATTAGCCGACGAGGACGGAAAGAGGCCGACCGGCTCAATGCTGAGAGCAATTGCAATTGAAGCAGGAATGGTTCCGGGCAGAGGGCAGATTAAGTTAGGCGGTAATCCCGTGCGCTACTGGATTCTGCGCAATTCCCAAATCTGGCAATCAGCCAACCATATGCAGATGCGTACCGAACTTAAAAAGGTAACGGGCAGGTAACAGGTAACGGCCAGTAACGGCAAATCCTATAAACCCCATGGAAATATTTACATAGAAGTATATGAAAACGGCGTTACCAGGCGTTACCCGTTACCTAGCCGTTACCCGAGGATTAATGAATGACTACTGATTACCGCTTACTGTTTGCAAAAAAAAGATTTACCGCTGCCTGCATCGCAGCCTTGTCAGGTAAGCCCGACGCACAAGACCGCGCTGCTGCTGCATTGGCTGAGATTAACGAGGCACGGAAGGAACAAGAGGCAGGCCCGAGGCCAAAGCCTTACGGGTGGCATGGGTGGCGGCTTTGCTGACGAGAAAAAATATATGCAGGAAAAATTTAGCGAGAGAGAGCGGAAAAAATGTCGGCGGGGGAGTTCGTAAGTTTTGGTGCGGCGCGCCAGAAACCGGACTGTTAGACCTAAAAAGCTCATTTTGAGTATCCCATGTGAGAGGCAAGACGATGAATGCAATACCGATGATTAAACAGAAATTTGACGAACCGCCGGACTACCTAGTGGACCCTGAGCGGTCACTGTGGATACGGCTGCAGCGCGACTACGGCCTAACGGATGCGCCGGCGCTGGTCCTGCTTGAACAGTTATGCCGGAACCTGAGCCTTGCGCGCGAATGTCGCGAGCGTGTCGAGGCTGATGGCAAGGTTACGGCGAATGGGCGAGAGCATCCATTGCTGAAAGTCTGGCGGGATGCCGAGAAACAAGCCTCTAGTGCGCTGAAGTCACTAAATTTTGATTTGGAGCCGCTAAGAGATGGACCGGGGCGTCCACCTGGCCCGAGGAAATAAATGCCGACTAAGCGAAAAAACCTTACACGGAAAAGCACCGTTCGGATTACGCGGGATGCGCTAGAGGCATTTGAGAAAGGGGATCATGCTTTGCATCGTGCGCTAGGTCTTAAGCCGTGGGAAATCAGTCCGCTAGATGCCACTGGTTCCTGTCCGTATCCGGCCAGCACTGCCGGCGCTGCATCGTGGCCTCAGGCCGTCGAGTTACGAAAACTTTTGGAAGGGTAAAACTTATGGGAACCATTGACCGCCCGGACTTTGCCGCGCTAATCCGCAACAGCGCAAAAATGATTACTGACGTTCTGGAACAGTCTGCACATCCGGCGCGGCAGAGCATCGAGGCTGCATTAGCTGGCGGATCGACGTTATCGGTCCGATGCCAAGTTCTGCCAAAGCCGCGCCTACTTTTGGAGATTCACGAACCCGAAGGCGCACGGCACGAATTGTTAGAAATTAAATTGTCTGCACCGCCAACCCTTGAAAGGAGTCATTGATATGTTTGGAACCTTAATGCGCAAAGAAGCGCCCCAAGACGAACCGCAAGAGGAAAAGGAAAACCTACCAGATGCGCGGGACATTTTTTACGCGCTGGAGGATTTTCTAAAAATTAACGCGGGGCTGTCTCGTAACGGATCGAAGGCCGGAGCGCGGTCGATCATGCGACTGTTGAGGCGTCACGGCGTGCGTATGACGTCACCGCCAGAGCGATGGTAAAAACCGTACTTATTCATTGATTAGTAAAATCTATCGTGGTACGATTTTGCATAGCTTTTGGGCAATGCGTGCGCAGCGGGATGCTGTTGCAAGCGGCCCTAAAGCCAAGACCAAACGCGCTTTGCGGGATGCGGCGCGGCTGGTGCGTGCGGGATGCTCGTGCTCAAGCGGTCGGCTTCAAACTCGGCAACGTGCCTTGCGCGGGATGCGCAACAACGAACCGGGCAATTTCCGCCAACGTCATGGTGACGCGGGCGAAGCTAACCATTTTTAAGGATCATTGACATGAGCACAATTAATCCGCATGAAGTTGTAGCCGACATTAAGTCTGGCATTGATAAGATCAAAACGAAGGTTAACAGTCTGGATGACCGCCTTTTGGCCGTCGAACAGCAAGGCATTGCACCGCCTGCCGGCTTTGGTGGATTGCAAGGCAAGACTACCGCTGCCGCCAAGCTGCTGACTGATTCGCCTGAGATACAAGCCTTTGCAGCGCGCAAGCTGTCGTCGGCTGGTGCATCTATCCCGCTTTCGGTATTCGCGGCGACGACGAGCGACAACGCGACGAACCCGAGTTATCGGATTCCCGGCATTGCCGCACATCCGACCCAGCGCGTTTATCTGCGCGAACTGTTGCCATCGTTGCCGGTAGGCTCTGCGACATTTGAATTCACCCGCGAAAGCTCAAGCCTTGATGACACGAAGGCGGCGGCGCAGTGGGATGGTTCCGATTCTCCGGGCTTCTCCGAAGGCGCGGCAAAAAAAGAATCGAACTTCGGTTTTCAGGCAATCACGATGCCGGTTTCGACTGTCGCGCATTTTACGAAAGTATCGCGGCAAGTGATGAACGATAACGCCCGTCTGCAACAGTTCATTGGCGAGCGTATGCGTTCTGGTGTCGAACTTCGCGCAGAGCAAGACCTCATCAACGGAACCGGCGCAAGCGGTCAAATGTCTGGACTTTTGAAGGCTGGAAACTTTACGAGTTTCACGCCGGCAACGGGCGATGACCGTGTTGATAGTTTGCGACGTGCGAAGCTGGCGTTAGAGGCTGCGGACTATTTTTGCGGGTTGTATATCATGAACCCTGCTGACGTTGCTGCGATTGAACTGCAGCGCGACAACGAAGAACGATTCCTGATTGGCAGGCCGCTTGAGGCGTCGATGCCGCAAATTTGGGGTACTCCGATTTACTGGTCAACGAAGATTGCACCCGGCCAGTTTGTTGCGTTGGACCTCGCTGCGGTCATGGTTGGTATCCGCGAGGAGATCGATCTGCGTTTCAGCGAGAGCGACGAGGACGATTTTCAAAGGAATTTGATTAGCGTCCGTGCCGAGGCTCGCATGGGGCTGGGTGTGCTTCAACCTGGCGGCGTGCGCGCTGGTGCGTTGCTGATCTAATGGAGATCGGGCCGGCCTTCGGGCTGGCCCTTTTCAAATATGAGATACCGAAACCCGGCAGTACACGAATCAATGATCCGCCAACAAGCTGCGGATCGGAATTTGAAAATTGAGCGGCGCGGCAATCTGTGGCGGCTGTATGGTCAATGCGTCGATCTTGTATTCAAGGATTTTTCTTGCGTCGAACCATCGGACCTGCGGCCAGTGTTGAACGTAAAGGCGCAGCTGTATAACTGAATCGAACTCCTGCAGCATTTGGCCGGCCTAGTGCTGGCCTTTTTTTTGGCGGCATAATGCGCCATGCTTAAATTCATCTTGCTGTTTTTCCTTGCGACTCCTGTCTACGCTTTTACGGGAAAGGTTGTTTCCATTGCTGACGGCGACACACTGACAGTACTGGTTGACCGTTCACAAGTCCGAATCAGGCTTGCGGATATTGATGCACCCGAGAAAGGGCAGGACTTTGGCGACAAGTCTAGACAATCGTTAGGTGAACTCTGCCACGGCAAGACCGCGACCGTGTCCGGTGGAGAGCAAGACCGCTTTGGCCGAACCTTGGGAACAGTAAACTGCGACGGAGTTGACGCTAATGCCGAACAGGTTAGGCGTGGTATGGCATGGGTGTTTGACCGCTACGCACCCAAGGATTCACCGTTATATTCGATTCAGGACGCTGCCAAAGCCTCTAGGCGGGGCTTGTGGAGTGATCCCAACCCGACACCCCCTTGGCAGTTCCGGCGCGGCATAAGGCGCTGATAAAGATACGTGCTGAGAGGCGGTGCGGGGAGATGCTGTCGCAAATGGAAATGCGGAATGGTGGACATGCTGCAAAGGCTCTGTCGAATCTACCGACAGAGTTACCACCCACCCTCTCAGACATCGGCCTAACCCGCGACCAATCCAGCCGCTACCAGCAATTAGCTTCCATGTCCGATGAGCATTTTGAAGCCGCAGTTGAAACCGCCAAGAATTCAACGGGCGAAGTTACTACCGATTTCACGCTGCGAGAGGCTGCGTTTTTAAGAGTCACCCAGCCCGGATACATAACGGAGACATGGGGAAGGCGCGTTTTTGCTGAAACTGCGCTAAGTCATTGATTTTATTTGGCTCCCCGACCTGGGCTCGAACCAGGGACCTGCGGATTAACAGTCCGTCGCTCTACCGACTGAGCTATCGGGGAATTGTGCTGGGAAAACCGGTTGTTACCGGCTCAGCGAGGGGCGTATTCTATCCGTGCTTCGAAGGTCGGTCAACGCGGAAAGTCGATGAAAATGAAGTGGTTCAAGCGTTTAGCTGTGTTCATTGCAATGCTGGTGGCGGCTCTGGCAGTCCTTCCATTGTTTATATCGGTGGACGACTACCGGCCGCGCATCGAACGCTTGCTTGCTGAGAAACTCAAGGAGCCTGTGACCATCAAGCGGGTCAGGCTTGCGGGATTGCCGTTGCCACATGTGGTCATCGATGGCGTGGAAATCGGCAAGGCCGATATCAAGGTAGGACGCATCGCGGTTACACCGAATTTGCTGTCGATGCTCTCCGACACCAAGGTCATCCGCAGCATCGACATCGACGGACTGGTACTGAATCAGCGTGCACTGGACCGCATTCCCGCTTGGATCAAGACTGATCCCAAGGCCAAGCCAGCCGATTTTTCGGTGCAGGTGCGCGCGATCGTTCTCGATGGCGCATTGCTCCAATTGCAGAAAGCGAGCTTTGGCCCCTTTGATGCCCGCATCAGCCTCGCGACAAATGGATTTCCAGAGCGGGCGGACATCACCGCCCGCGATGGGAAATTCAAGGCGAAGGTGGTTCCCTCCGGTGGGAAATTCGGTATTGAGGTCGATGCCAAGGCCTGGCGTTTGCCGGCTGGCCCGCCGATTCTGTTTGACGAACTTCAGGTGAGGGGTGTGGCAACGCCGAACGACGCCAGCCTGTCGGATATCCGCGCGAAGCTTTACGGCGGCACCCTCACTGGAGCGACGACCATCGGGTGGCAAAAGGGGCTGCAGTTGAAGGGCGCCTACCAGGTCAACGGCATCGAACTGCGCGACCTTGTGCCGCTGTTCTCGCCGCAGACCAGGCTCAGCGGACGTCTGACGGCTAAGCCGGTATTCTCAGGTAGCGCGCCCTCGGCCGCTCAGCTGCAGAACGCGTTGAAGCTGGAAATGCCGTTTGACATTCGCGATGGCGTGCTGCAAGGCATCGACATCCGGAAGGCAACTTCCAGCATGCTCAGCAAGGACAGCGGCGGACAAACCCGATTTGACACGCTATCCGGTCACTATGCGCTGGACCGTGGCACCCAGCGCATCACCAATCTGAAGGTTGCATCCGGTTCTCTGGCAGCCGACGGCAATGTCACCATAGCCCCCACTAAGTCACTCTCAGGCCGCATCAATGCACAGGTGGGTAGCGGCAAACTGGCATCAGCCACAGTACCGCTGAATATCAGCGGCACCCTGGATTCACCCATGGCTCTGCCGACAGGCGCATCGATCACAGGAGCTGCAGTAGGCACCGCAGTACTTGGACCCGGCATCGGCACCTCGGTCGGCGCCAAGATCGGCAACTGGGCCGAGGGACTTTTCGGCGGCGACAAAAAGAAATAGCCGGCGCAACGCGCCGGCTATTGTCACTGCTGCTGCAAGATCAACCTTCGACCAGCACCTGGGCAATGGCGTCGGCGACGTAGTCGATGTTTTTTGTATTCAAGGCCGCCACGCAGATGCGGCCGCTGTCGATGGCATAGATCGAATACTTCTCGCGCAGCTTGTACACCTGGGCCTTGCTCAGGCCCGAGTAGGAAAACATGCCACGCTGCTGGACGATGAAATCCAGGTTGAAATCAGCGCGACGCTCGCGAATCTTGTCCACGAGTTGTTTGCGCATGACCTTGATGCGATCACGCATCTGCCCCAGCTCCTGGTCCCACTGCGTGCGCAATTCCGGCGTGGTCAGCACCAGCGAAACCGCCTGGCCGCCGTGGGTCGGCGGATTGGAATAGTTGGTGCGGATCACACGCTTCAACTGGCTCAGGGTGCGCGCTGCTTCTTCCTTGCTCGCTGTGACGATGCTCAGAGCACCGACGCGCTCGCCGTACAGAGACAGCGATTTCGAGAACGAACTTGACACGAATACTGCCGGGCATTCCGCAGTAAAGCGGCGGACTGTCTGCGCATCTGCCTCGATGCCGTCGGCGAAGCCCTGGTAGGCGAGGTCGAGGAAGGGCACCAGCTTACGCTTGTTGACTACGGCAATGACCTGCTCCCATTGGGCGGCAGTCAAGTCGACGCCGGTCGGGTTGTGGCAGCAGGCATGCAGCAGCACAATTTCGCCCGCCGGCAGCTGCTCCAGCGCCGCGATCATCGCGTCGAACTTGAGGCCGTGGGTCTCCGCATCGTAATACGGGTAGGACTTCACCGTGAATCCGGCGTATTCGTAGATCGCCCGGTGGTTTTCCCAGCTCGGATCGCTGATGTGGATAGCCGCTCCGGGACTAATGCGGCGCAGGAAGTCACCGCCGACCTTCAGCGCGCCAGTGCCGCCGAGGGTCTGCACGGTGACGATACGGCCATCCTTGACTGCCGCGCTGTCGGCGCCGAACAGCGTTTCCTGCACCGCGCGGTCGTAGGCAGCGAGGCCGTCGATCGGCAGGTAGTTGCGTGGGAGCGGCTTTTCAGCGAGCTGCTGTTCGGCGCGGCGCACGCACTGCAGCACCGGCACCTTGCCGTCGTCGTCAGTGTAAACACCGACACCCAGATTGACCTTTTTCGGATTCTGGTCGGCGACATAGGCTTCGGTCACGCCCAGGATCGGATCCTTGGGCGCCATTTCAATTTTTTCGAGTACAGAGGAGGTCATGGGCTGAACGGCGACAAACCGTCAAAAAGGCGTTAGAAGGCGTTGGAAAAGGGCTCAAACGCTATTTTATCTGTGTTTTTGCACTGCACCCAAACGGAATCGCAAACAGATCTGCGAGGCAGTCCAGCACTCTCGTCCGTCGAAACCGGTAACATCGACCTTTTTGCCCGGATCAGCATGGAAATCATCACCTTTCCCGACAGCCCCTATCGGCTGCACCAGACCTTCGCGCCGGCGGGCGATCAGCCCCAAGCCATCGCGAAGCTGGAGGAGGGGGTGCGCGCCGGGCTGGTCAGCCAGACGCTGCTCGGCGTCACCGGCTCCGGCAAGACCTATACCATGGCGCATGTCATCGCCCGTCTCGGTGTGCCGGCGCTGGTGATGGCGCCAAACAAGACGCTGGCGGCCCAGCTTTATGCCGAGTTCCGCGAGTTCTTTCCGGAGAACGCCATCGAGTACTTTGTTTCGTACTACGATTACTATCAGCCTGAAGCCTACGTGCCGTCGAAGGACCTGTTCATCGAGAAGGATTCGAACATCAACGAGCACATCGAACAGATGCGCCTGTCGGCGACCAAGGCCCTGCTCGAGCGGCGCGACACGATCATCGTCGCCACGGTGTCGGCGATCTACGGCATCGGTGATCCGGTCGATTACCACGGAATGATCCTGCACCTGCGCGAGAACGAGAAACTTGCCCAGCGTGAAGCCATCGAACGGTTGACTGCGATGCAGTACGAACGTAACGACGTCGAATTCAATCGCGGCGTGTTTCGCGTTCGCGGCGATGTGCTCGACATTTTCCCGGCAGAGAGTTCGGAAACTGCGGTGCGCGTCTCGCTCTTCGACGACGAGGTCGAGAGTATTCAGATTTTCGATCCGCTGACCGGGCATATCCTGCAGCGGGTCTCGCGCTTCACGGTCTACCCGTCGAGCCATTACGTCACGCCGCGTGCGACCACGCTGCGCGCGATCGAAGCGATCAAGGTCGAACTGCGCGAACGCATTGAGCATTACCAGAAACACCAGAAACTGGTCGAATGCCAGCGCATCGAGCAGCGCACGCGTTTTGACCTTGAGATGCTCAACGAGATGGGCTTCTGCAAGGGTATCGAAAACTACTCGCGCCATCTGTCGGGCCGCGCGCCCGGCGAACCGCCGCCGACGCTGATCGACTACCTGCCGCCGGATGCGCTGATGATCATCGACGAGAGCCATGTCACCATCCCCCAGGTTGGCGGCATGTATCGCGGCGACCGCGCTCGCAAGGAAAATCTGGTCGAGTACGGTTTCCGCCTGCCGTCGGCTCTGGACAACCGGCCGCTGCGTTTCGACGAGTTCGAGAAGTTCATGCGCCGCGTCGTGTTCGTCTCGGCAACGCCGTCCGAATACGAGCGCGAGCACCAGGGGCAGGTGGTGGAGCAGGTGGTGCGGCCGACCGGACTGGTCGATCCGCTGCTGGAGGTGCGGCCTGCCACCACCCAGGTCGACGACCTGCTGTCAGAAGCCAATGCACGCATCGCTGCCGGGGAGCGGGTTCTGGTCACCACGCTGACCAAACGCATGGCCGAGGATCTGACCGACTACCTCGCCGAGCACGGCATCAAGGTGCGTTACCTGCATTCCGACATCGATACCGTCGAGCGCGTCGAGATCATCCGCGACCTGCGCCTGGGTGAATTCGACGTGCTGGTCGGGATCAACCTGCTGCGCGAGGGTCTCGATCTGCCGGAAGTGTCTCTGGTCGCGATCCTCGACGCCGACAAGGAAGGCTTCCTGCGCTCTGAGCGCTCGCTGATCCAGACCATCGGACGGGCCGCGCGCCACATCAACGGCAAAGCGATCCTTTACGCCGACCGCATCACCGATTCGATGCGGCGCGCGATGGGCGAAACCGAGCGCCGCCGCACAAAGCAAATGGCACACAACAAGAAAGAAGGCATAACGCCGGTCGGCGTTACCAAGCGCATCAAGGACATCATCGACGGCGTCTACAACCAGGATTCGGCACGTCAGGAATTGAAGGCGGCGCAGAACGAAGCACGTTATTCGGAGATGGGCGACAAGGAAATGACGCGCGAGATCAAGCGCGTGGAGAAGGAAATGCTGGCTGCGGCCCGCAACCTCGAGTTCGAAAAAGCGGCACATCTGCGGGATGAATTGCAGCTGCTGAAAAAGCGGCTGTTCATCGATGCAGCCTGACAACCATTCCCGGGATAGGCTATGTCCGTAATGAACGAACCACAATGGCATGCCGAAGCTGTCGCTGCAGCCACAGCCGTACTGGATCGCCACATGTCAGCCCTCAATGCCGGAGATGCCCCGGCGTTGGCTGCGACACTGCATTTTCCTCATTACCGCTTCACCGGCGGACAAATGAAAATCTGGGAAGGGCCCGATAGTTATCTTGCGGATTTCCGCGCCAGAGCCGGCGATGGCTGGCATCACAGCACCTGGGATTTCGTGCGGCCTGTGGCCGCCGGCCCGGACAAAGTGCACCTGGACGTCCAGTTCACCCGCTATCGTGTGGATGGCAGCGCCATGGGATCGTTCCGGTCGTTATGGGTGGTAACTCTCCGTGAAGGCATTTGGGGTGCCCAGCTGCGCTCCAGTTATGCGGCATGACGGATGTAGCGAGGCCTGTCCGGGTGCTATTCGTCTGCATGGGCAATATATGCCGCTCGCCGACCGCGGAAGCTGTGTTCCGCGCGCTGGTCGAGGCTGAAGCACTTGCAGACCGAATCCAGATCGATTCCGCCGGCACCCACGATTTTCACATCGGCAATCCACCGGACGGGCGTGCGCAAGCTGCCGCGGCACAGCGTAGTTATGACTTGTCGGAACTGCGCGCGCGGCAGGTCGAGAGCAGGGACTTCGCAGAATTCGACTACGTGCTTGCGATGGATGAGGACAACCGCAGCCTGTTGTTGCAGCAATGTCCGCCGGAGCATCGCCGTAAAGTAAGGCTGTTGCTGGAGTTCGCTGAGGGCGAAGTGCCGGCGGAAGTGCCGGATCCATACTACGGTGGTGCACAGGGCTTCGAGCAGGTGCTTGACCTCATCGAAAACGCTACACGAGGATTGTTGCGAGATTTTAAAAATAATCAATAAAAACAAGTGGTTATAAAAAAACCGGCAAGGGTTCACTTGCCGGTTTTTTTCGATGTGCCGTCGCGTCATTCGAGCTTGATGTTCGCGGACTTGATGACTTTCTGCCAGTCCTCAAATTCCTTGCGCATGAACTTGCCGAGTTCTTCCGGCGTGCTTGGTGCCGGTTCAGCACCCTGGCTGGAAAAGCGCTTGGCCATTTCCGGTTCAGAAAGGGCTTTCACCAGTTCGCCATTGATCTTAGCGATGATGTCTTTCGGCACACCGGCATGCGCGAGCATGGCGTACCAGGTGACATACTGGAAATCCTTCAAAGCCGGCCCTGACTCGGCCACGGTCGGGATGTCGGGCGCGGCCGGAGAGCGTTTCGCGCTGCCTACCGCAATACCGCGCATGCGGCCGCTGGCAATCTGCGGCAGCACGGAAGGCATGCTGTTGAACATCGCCGAAATCTGGCCGGCAATCAGGTCAGTCATTGCCGGGGCGGTGCCCTTGTAGGGAATGTGTACGAGATTGACACCTGCCATTGACTTCAAAAGCTCCATGCCCATGTGCTGTGGACTGCCGGGGCCCACCGACCCGTAGTTGATCTGGCCCGGCTTCGCCTTCGCCAGCTTGATCAGTTCATTGACACTGCGCACAGGCAGCGACGGATGTACCACGAGGATCTGCGGATTGACCACCAATAGGGAAATCGGCGCAAGATCCTTGAACACGTCGTATGGCAGGTTAGAGCGCAGCGCGGGCGCCAGCGCAAGCGAGCCGCCGGTGCCGAAAAGCATCGTGTAGCCATCGGGCGGCGCGCGCAGCACGTTTTCGATGCCGATGACGCCACCGGCACCCGGACGGTTTTCCACGACTACCTGCTGTTTCCAGGCTTCGGAAAGCTTCTGGCCCAGCGCACGGCCGACAAAATCAGTAGGGCCGCCGGGCGGAAAGTGAATGACCATGCGCAATGCCCGGTTCGGGAAATTCTGCGCGCTCTGGGCCACAGCCCATGATGCGGATGTCGCGAGCAGCACCGCAGCAACACATCGGAAAATTGTTTTCATATTGTCTCCTCTCCCAGTTTTATCGTGATTGAATATCGAATTTAACACGGGCCCGGTTTGACCCGGCAATCGGTAGCCGTTATCTTCCGCCGGTCCCCTCAAATTGCGCAAGAGTCATGAAATGAACGACGCCATCCAGGCCTTGCTGCACCCGAAATCCATCGCGGTGATCGGCGCATCAGCCGATTTCAACAAGATCAACGGCCGCACGCTGAAAGCGCTGGTTGACAAGCAGTATGCCGGTCGCATTATCCCGGTCAATCCGAAGTATCCAACGCTGCTCAACCTGCCGTGTTATCCGGACATTCTGTCGATTCCCGGCACCGTGGATCTTGCAGTGGTCGCCGTTCCGGCGAAACACGTGCCTGACACGCTGCGCCAGCTCGGTCGCAAGGGTGTAAAAGCGGCGGTCGTGTTCAGTTCCGGGTTCAGCGAGGTCGGCGGTGATGGTGTGAAACTCGAAGCCGAATTGCGCCAGGCGATCAAGGACAGCGGCGTGCGTATCCTCGGCCCGAACTGCCTCGGTCTGGTCAACGTCGCCGAGAACGTGATGGCCACCTTCAGCCAGTTTTCCCTGGGTCCGACGCCCGACGGCCCGGCGGCTTTCGTCACCCAGTCCGGCGCGCTGGGCACTGCCACCGCCGGCACCGCGCGCAAGCGCGGACTCAATTTCGGCTACTTCGTCAACACTGGCAACGAAGTCGACCTGCAGTTCGTCGACATCATGCGCGCCATCGTCACCGAGGGTCGCATCAAGGTCGGAGCCGGTTACATTGAAGGCCTGAAGAACGGCCCGGGTTTGCTTGAGGTCGCTGAGGACGCCATGGCACGTGCAAAGCCGCTGGTGCTGACCAAGGTCGGGCGCACCCGCGCCGGCGCCAAGGCGATTGCTTCGCACACCGGCTCGCTCGCTGGTGAGGACGCCGTGTTCGACGGCGTGATCCGACAACGCGGCATTATCCGCGCGCGCAGCGACGAGCAAATCCTCGATTTCGTCGACGTCTTCAGTCAGTGCGCGTTGCCGGCAGGGAAGGGCATCGGCTTCATCACCCGTTCCGGCGGCGCCGGCGCGCTGATGGCCGACCGTGCCGAGGAAATCGGCCTCGACGTGGCAACGCTGAGCGACGAAACCGTGGCCGCCCTGCGCAAGGTGGTGCCGGCCTTCGGTTCCACCAGCAACCCGGTGGACATCACGGCCCAGGGCCTGGTCAATCCGGCGCTAATGCGCGACAGCCTGAAAATCCTGCTTTCCGACGCCAAAGTCGACATCGCCATCGTCTGGCTATCCTTCACCGACAAGTATGCCGAAGTCACGGTGCAGAGTTTCGTCGAGGCCAAGGCGCAGACCGATAAGCCCTTCATCGTCTGCTGGATGGGCATTCCGGACATTGCCGCGAAACTGATGCGCGAACACGGGATTCCCTACCTGCGCAGCGCAGAACCGGCGGTGGACGCGGTGGCGGCTCTGGTGCGTTATGCCGAAGCGCGGAGGCACTGGTTGGCTGACGCGCCGGCACGAGGCGCATTGCAACTGCCGGCGCCAGTCTTGCCTGCAACCGGCGGCGCCGTCGGCAGCCTTGAAGGCCAGGCCTTGCTGCAGTCCTACGGCGTAAAAACCGCTGCAGCAAAACTGGCGACCTCAGCCGACGCAGCCGTTGCCGCAGCCGAATCGCTGGGCTATCCGGTGGTGCTGAAAATCGAATCGCCGGACATCCTGCACAAAACCGAGGCGCAGGGTGTGGCAC
>JAUXYA010000015.1 GCA_030684405.1 Burkholderiales bacterium
CGATTCAGCAGCCGCTCGGCCTGAGTATTGAGATAGGTGAAACGCCAGTCTCCGTCCAGCGCATAGAAGGCATCATCAATGCTTTCGAGGATGCGCTGGGTTTCACTGCGCGCGGCGGACAGCGCGTTGGCGCGTTCCCGGCTGATCGACGCGACCAGTGCCGCAATCGTCGCGAGCAGCGTCACCAGCAGCCCGCCCCACAGCACGGCTGTGGGAGTACGGGTCGCCACCTGCTGCTCGATGCTGGGGCGGGAAGCGGCTTGCAGTGTCCAGGTCTGGCCATAGAATTCCGCGCTGAGCGTGCGCCGGAACAGCGGTTCACGTGGTTTCTCCGGTGTTTGCTGCGCCGGACTGCGGTAGAGCAGGGCTTCCGGAACGGCGTTGCGGCCGTCGTAGATTTCCAGTTCGAGGTCCGCCGCATGCTCCTGCAGTGCCGCCGTGATGAATTCGTGGACCCGGATCGGGGCGTAGATGTATCCGCGCAGCGCAGCGCGCCGGTTCTCCACATTGTCCACGGGCAGTCCTTTCCCGTAGTGCGGCAGGTACATCAGCAGGCCGGGTTGCGCTTCGGCGTCGTTTTCCCGCAGCAGGGCCACCAGCGGTGAGATCACCGGCTTTCCCTGGTCCCGCGCTGCGCTCATCACCTGCCGGCGCAGGGGGTCGGCAAACATGTCGTGGCCGAGCGCGCCCCGCGTCCGGTCGTTGTCCGGTTCGAGGTAGACGATCGCGGTGTATTCTTCGCGCGGTCCGGGTGGCCATATCCTGTAATCGGCGATGCCGTCACGGCGTACGGCTTCGACATGCGCCTGTACTTCGAGAGGCCGCAGGCTTTGTGCGTAGCCGAGGCCCTGGATGCCCGGGTAACGGGCAAACAGTTGCAGTCCGTCGGCATAGGTGCGCCATTCCTCGCGCGACACGCTTTTTGATGCACGCAGCAGGGCTGCGGCACTGAGCAGAACTTCCTCGTAATCGGTGAGTCGCGATTTCACGCGCAGCTCGACTTCCAATATGCGCGCGCTGAAGCGTTCCTCAACCGTATCTTTTTCAAGTTTGCTGACCAGTTGCCACCCAAGCAGGGTCAGCACGAGGAAAAACGCGGCGGTCAGGAGGGCGACCGGACGTGGTCTGAGAAGCCGGGTGGCAATTTTCGGGGTCTCCTTGCGCTGCATGTTCGTGATGGCTGCGTCCCTCGCGCTAGATGCGCATTCCGATGCTGAATGCTGCGACGTAATCCCGTGCTTTGGTGTTGCGCGCGACCGGTGTCGTGGTCAGCTGGCGTCCACCGTCGCGGTAGAGATGGTCGCGGTCGTTGCGCACGCGCCGCGAGTCCGGACGCGTGGCATAGGGTGGCTGCGACATGATCACTGCATTTACTGCCTCATCAAAGTACAGCTGGGAAGTGAATGCGACCCGGTGTCCGGCAGCGTTCTTCGCAACCACCTTGAAGTGGATATGAATGGCGCGTCCCGGATACCAGCCGGGATAAATCGTCAGGAAACGCGCCTCGCCGCCGGAATCCGTCGGCTGGTATCCGCGCAGAAAACGTTTGCCGATTGCGGCGCTGGTGCCCGAGTAGATGCCGGCGGCATCGCAGTGCCAGACTTCAACCAGAGCGTCCGCGAGCGGTATGCAAGTGCTTGCCGTGACTGCGGACACGCGCAGCGAGAGTGCCAGCGGGACCCCGGGGGACCGCGTGCTTTCGCCGGGATCCCCGCGGATGTCACTGCGCTGCAGCCCGGTGTCGAGGAAAAAAGGCCCTTCGGTCTGCGCCGGGGTGACGATGCACGCAGGCTGTGCTGCGACCGGCCATCCGAGCATGCCGGCGCCGGCGGCGCCCAGCAGGGCCAGCGTCCGCCGCCGTTGGCGTTGCATCATACGGTCATTCATCGGGTTTAAAGTCATTGTGCCGGGAGGAAGGTGGTGAAGTCTTGCGGAATCATAACGGGGTTTAATTTATCAAGCCAACCCATTGAAGTTATGCTTTAATTCGCGACGATAAGCAGTTATGTCAGGCGCGACGGGCATTTCATGCCGGCGCGCATGAGGAGAATCTCTTGGGGGAGCAGTGACACGCACGACAGAGCCAGCCGGCAGCATCAATTTGCCGGACAGCGATGCCGGTGCCGGATTCAGGCGGCAAACCCCGCACCGGCACAATGCGCGTTTTCGCGAGTTGGAGGAACTGATCCGCATCCTCGAGGAGCGGTTGGTGACTCCCGTTTTCCAGCCGATATTTGCGTTTGGCACCGGCGAAATCCTGGCCTATGAGGGTCTGATTCGCGGTCCCGAGAACAGCCAGTTGCACACACCGACCCGGCTGTTCGATGCCGCCAACCACGCCGGATTCCTTACCGAGCTGAACATGTTGTGTGCGCGCAAGGTTGTTCGCCAGTTCGCGCGGCTGGGACTGAAGCGCCAGCTCTTCCTGAACGTGACCCCGCAGACCGTGCTTGAGGTCAAGGACGACGTGCAGCGCATCGCCCGCTTCATCCGTGACTGCGGCCTGGATATTGCCCAGGTCACCATCGAAGTCACCGAGAACCAGTTCATCGCTGACCGCTCGATTTTCCGCCAGGCTCTGATGCTGTTCCGCGGCGCGGGATTCCGCGTTGCGCTCGATGACCTAGGGGAGGGGTTTTCAAGCCTGCGCCTGTGGTCCGAGCTGCAGCCCGACTTCGTCAAGATCGACATGCATTTCGTGCAGGGCGTCAGCGAGGACTCGGTCAAGTATCACTTCCTGCGCTCGTTGCAGCACATCGCGGAGGGCTGCGGTTCCTCACTGGTGGCGGAGGGCGTCGAAACCGCCGCCGACTTCTGCATTCTGCGCGACCTCGGCATCAACAATGCCCAGGGCTTTTTCATCGGCCGCGCCGCAAGGGCGCCCATTGAACTGATTCCGGAGCAGGTTTCGGAATTGATGAGGTTGAGCGCGCCGCTGTTCGCAGCCGGGCATCCAGTATCGCGCTGAGTCCGGATAAACACCCCAATTCGCAGGGGGCAGTGACAAAGACCAAAACTTTCGACCTTTTTGCTTGCTGACCTGAAAGCCGGTGCGCGGCAGGAAGGACTGCAACAGTAGGTTTCTCGCCGCTTTGCTGCTGCTCAATTACACCCTCACAGTATTAATTCCCTGATTTTTAATGTTTTTCGGGTTGTCGGTCGAGCACGGCTGGTGCGCTATTCGGAGCCCTGTGCTGTCGCTGCAGTCACTGATCGGAAACGACAAGCCGGGCCGAACTGCAAAAATGTAAATGGACCTGCAAACCGGTTTCAAATGCCAATTTGCGGGGTTTGACCGGCGAATGCCAATATGGTCACATGAAGGATGAAGCTGCAATCGACGTTCCCGACACAAAAAAACCTGGAGGAGGTCGGTATGGGATTCACGAAAACCGCTGCGGCTGCCGCTGCGCCGAAAAACGCTCGTCCCACTGCCCAACCTGCCGACAGCGAAGAAGCGCGCCTTCCCGGACTCGAGGTGTCGCAGTTTTACGCACTGGTCGCGCCCGTCAAAACACCTCAGCGCATCCTCTCCCGGCTCGAAACCGAATTCCGTCGTGCTACAGGCTTGGTCGAGGTGCGCAAGAAATTCGACAATCAGGGTGCGGATCCTATGCCGAAACCCCGCCGGAGCTGATGGCTATCCTCAAATCCAACATCGCCGGTTATAACGAGGCTGCCAAGGCCGCAGGTATAAAACCGGACTGAGCAAGGAGGAGCAATCATGAGCAGCCAGACCGTCCCGCCACCCACGCTGTCAGTGCGCCCCATGGGCGAAAAACTCGGCGCCGAAATTCGAGGTATCGACCTGTCAGTGCAACCGGATACGCAGGCCTTTGCCGCGATCCAGCAGACGTTGCACCGCTATGGCGTGATTTGTTTTCGCGGCCAGAAACTGTCGCCTGACCACCTTGCAACTTTCAGCCGCTGCTTCGGAGAACTCGACATCCACCACATGACCGAACATGTGTTTCCTCATCTGCCACAGGTGCGTGTGCTGTCGAACGTGAAAAAGGACGGCGTGTCGATTGGCATCACCAAAGGCGGCATGCACTGGCATTCGGACCTGTCCTACAAACCGCAGCCGGCGCTGGTGACTCTGCTGTATGCCGTCGAGTGTCCGCCAGGCGGCGCAGACACCCAGTTTGCCGACATGTACGCAGCCTTTGCCGACCTGCCCGAAACGCAGCGCAAAAAACTGCAGACGCTGCGCGCGGTACATGACCGGAACTACCGCTATTCAGCGCTGTATCCGGACCGACCGCCGCTGACGCTGGAGCAGGTCGCCAAAGTGCCGCCGGTCGAACACCCGCTGGTGCGCGTACATCCTGCCACCGGCCGCCCGGCACTGTTCGTCGCGAAAGACGTGGTCTCGCGCATCACCGGCATGTCTGATGACGAATCTCGGTCGCTGATCGACGAACTAGAGGCCTTCGCCACGCGCCCGGACCGCGTCTATTCCCACAAATGGCAGCCCGGTGATCTCGTGGTCTGGGACAACCGCTGTACGCTGCACCGCGCGACCCCTTACGATCCGCAGTACCGGCGCACGCTCTACCGTACCCAGGTCAAAGGCGAGGCGCCGGTCGCCATGGCCGTCTGAATTGGAGCGCTCGATGGTCACTCCACGCCCGCTGATCAGGAGCCCGGATGCCTGGGTCGGTGCGGAAATCCAGCACGATCCCGCCTGGATCTGCCGCCTTGATGAAGCCGACATCGCCGAAATCGATACCACGCTGGCCCGGGCAAAAGGGGATGGCCTGCGCATCCCCTTCGACTCCGCAGCCTTTCCGCTGCCGCGGCTGGGGGCAAAGCTCGATGGAATCCTCAACGAAATCGAGAATGGCCGTGGTTTCCAGCTGATTCGCGGTATTCCCCGTCTGCGTTACAGCGACGCGGACTGCGAACTGATCTACTGGGGCATCACCAGTTATTTCGGCACGCCGGTGTCGCAAAACGCGCGCGGTCACCTGCTGGGGCATGTCCGTGACGAGGGGCGCCAGATCGAGGATCCGAACGCGCGCGCCTATCAGACGAATGGGCGCATGGATTTTCATACCGACATGCTGCCGATCGACGTGCTCGGACTGTTCTGCCTGCGTACCGCGAAGTCCGGCGGTGCCAGCAAGCTGACCAGCGCCCTGACCATTCATAACGTGCTGCGCGAGGAGAGGCCGGATCTTCTGGAAGTGCTCTACGGACTGTTTCATCTTGACTGGCGGGGCGAGGAGCCTGCGGGCGAAGAGCCCTGGTTCAGCATTCCGATGTTCAGCGAGTGCGAGGGACGCATTACTGCGCGCATCTGCAGCCTGGTCTATTACGAGTCCGCCGCACGTTTCGGCGAACAGTACCGCCCGACGGCGCTGCAACGCGAGGTTTTGCTCGCCGTTCAGGAAATCGCCAATCGTCCGGAGCTGATGCTGAGCATGGATTTCCAGGAAGGCGACATCCAGTTGATCAACAACCACACCATGCTGCATGCGCGCGAGGCTTACGAGGATTACCCGGAACCCGCGCGCCAGCGCCACCTGCTGCGGATGTGGATCGCCGTGCCCGACGGTAAACGCCGGCCGCTTGCCGCTGGGCTGACCGACCGCTATCGCTGGGTGCAGCGCGGCGGCATTCCGGCAAAAATCCCGGCTGCCGTCTGAGACTGCATGGATTTGACTTCCCTGGAGGAATCATGAAACTGCGCGCAACGCTGTGCTGCCTGTTTGCGGCTGCAACGGCATCCGTTGTCGTCACCACGCAGGCACAACCCTATCCGGCAAAGCCGATTCGCATTGTCGTGCCCTTCCCGGCCGGTGGTAATGCCGACATATTCGCGCGGGCCTACGCGCAGAAACTCGGCGACTCCTGGAAGCAGACACCGATCGTCGACAACCGCGCCGGAGCGGCTGGAATTATCGGCACCCAGTTTGTCGCGAGGTCTCCCGCCGATGGCTATACGCTGCTCTTCGGTACGACCGGCACCCACACCACCAACCCGGCGGTATACGCGAAGCTCCCCTACGATCCGGTCAAGGATTTTGCGCCGGTGAGCAATTTCGCGGATTCGCCTTTCCTGCTGGTGGTGCATCCTTCCGTGCCGGCAAATACGCTACAGGGCCTGATAAGGCTGGCGAAGTCACAGCCTGGGCAACTCGACTACGCGTCCTTCGGCACAGGCAGCTCGGCACATCTGGCGGGCGAGATGCTGCGCACGATGGCGGGCATCAACATCGTGCATGTTGCCTACAAGGGCGGCCCGCCTGCGGTCACCGACCTTGTCGGCGGCCATGTTTCGCTGATGTTCAATTCGCTGCCGGCGGTGCTGCCGCTGGTAAAGGCCGAGCGGCTGCGCGCGCTGGCAGTCGCATCTGCCCGACGCGCACCGACGCTGCCCGAGTTGCCCACCTTCACTGAAGCCGGCCTGTCCGGCTTCGAGGCCGGCTCCTGGTACGGGGTGCTTGTGCCGGCCGGCACGCCGCGAGAAGCCATTACGAAACTGCATGCAGAGACCGTGCGTATGCTGGCGCTGCCCGATATCAAGCAGAAGCTTGCGACCGAAGGCGCCGAAGCCATCGGCAACACCCCGGAAGAATTCGCGGCCCAGATACAACGCGACATGGCGCGCTGGGCCAAGGTGGCGCGGGACGCGAAGATTCCGCAACAGTGATGCGCGCAATACGGGGGTCGTAAAAAAGCCGCCCGAAGGCGGCTTTCGGCAGTAAGTTGCATCAGGTTTTTTTGCGGTTTTTTTCCAGCCAGCCATCAACCAGGGCAACGGTCTGATCGACCACATCAAGCTGCATGCCCTTTTGCGCGGCGATAGTCTTGACCAGGCGATCGACACGTTCGATGTTGGGCGCACCGGCGGCCAGCGCTCGCGCTGCTGACGACGGGCTGCCCAGCGACAGCGCGGCATTGGCGTATTTCTCGAAAGGCACCATGTCCTTCTCGCTGGAGCCCAGGGAGACGCACAGCCGGACCACCCATTCATAGACGGCACGCGAAGCGGCGATGTCGGAGTGCACGGCGTCCTTGATTGGGCGCATCGCATCCTTCTGCACACAGCGGTAGTTGCCGGCGATCAGCATCGCCCATTTCGCCAGCGGCACGAACACCGAGTCATGAACCTTGAGCTTGACCGGCAGTTCGATTTTTGTGCCGTCACCGGGGTCGAAGCGCACGGCTTCGATGTCCGCTTCGAGTTGGCGCAGGATCGCAGTGTGCGTGTCGGAGTCAAAGCGTGCGGACTTGAAATTGGTTGGCAGGCGCACTTGAAGTACATTGACTTTTTCCTCGGGTGGCCGGAAGGCCTGGGGATCAGGGCTGCACAGTGTCAGTGTTTTCGGGTCGAAGCTGTCCCAAACCGAAGCGTCGGTGTAGCAGTCGCGGCAGGCATTGGCATCGAGGCCGGGTATGCGCTTGAGGTAGGGCAGCGGCGGCATGTTCATGATCGACATGCAGGGCACACGCGACTTCGCCACGCGATCCAGCAATTCGCGCACGCCTGGCGAACGGTACTGGGGTTCCTGCATCGCGAGCACGATCAGGTCATAGTCGGCGGGATCGGCCGATTCTGGCCCGCCGGCCGTAAGCTTGCCCGGCAACTTCCGCGAACTGATCTCGACCAGGCCCTCGCGCCCCTTCACCGGCATGCGCACGATGGCGCCCTCTGCGTTGAACAGTTCGACTTCGGCGGGAAGGCAGATCATCTTGGCAGTATGTCCGGCGAGCAGCAGTTTCGTGGCCAGCAACGAACCGTAGGAGGCGCCTAAGATCAAAATCTTGTAAGTACGCATGCAATACTTTCCTTATCGTGAATCGCGAAACAGCGGAGTGGCAGGCTGCACAGAGGTCTGAATATTGAACCTGCGGTAGCCACAATGTTAGTCAGTTAGGCTTGCTGGTGCAATGACGCATCACCAGATGAAATTCAGTCTACGCCGCAGCGCAGCATTGCGGTTGTCATGAGAGCAGGGTACGGAACCGTATTCGTACGTTGTTATCATTGCCTGTCCTGATTGACGCTTGCTGCTGTGGGTACTGCAGGTTCCTGCGCAAGAGGGTGCTGCGCTGCTGTGCGCCTGGCGACGGGTGCTGGTGGCGGATTGAGGTCGCTGGCGGACCGGACATTGTGCAGCAACGAATACAACGGGAGGGCAACATGGCTGGCATGTCGGCTGGAATACTCGTCGGGTTTGCGGTGCTTCTGCTTGCTGCAACGTTACTGGTCGTGGTGCTGCAACTGCGTGCCATGCGCCGCGAGGTCGAGGCCACGCGGCTGCAGTTGGCGAAAATGGACTGGGGCGTGATGCTGCTGAACGGCGTGCAGCAGTTGAAGCAGGCGACCGTTGCGCTGGAACAGATCGACAAGCGGCTGCAGAAACTGGAGGCGATCGAGAAGGTTCAGTTATCTCACATCAACCTGCGGCAGGGGCAATAAAGGATGCTGCAAAAAAAGCGGCCCGCTTTAACTGTCCAACTAAATGGGGTCAGTTCAGCTTGCCGCTTTTTTTGTTGTGCACCGAGGCGGTTACAGATTCAGCCTTGGGCGTTGAACTTCAATGTTCTGGTCCTTGATCAACTTGTCCCACTTGGCGTTCTCGCGCCTGATGAATGCGAGGAACTCGCTGGGTGTGTAACTTCCGGGTTCGGCGCCGAGTTCCGCCAGCCGTGATTTCATTTCCGGCAGTTGCAGCGCCTTGTTGACCGCCCCGTTGATTGCGGTGAGCACCGCGGGCGGGGTGCGTGCCGGAGCGGCGAGGCCGAACCATCCATAAGCCTCGTATCCGGGAAGTCCGGACTCGGCCACAGTCGGAATGTCGGGCATGCCGCCTAGGCGCTTGGCGCTGGTAATGCCGAGCGCGCGAAGTTTTCCGGATTTGACATGAGGGATCAGCGCCTGCGACGGTCCGATCAGCATCTGTACCTGTCCGCCGAGAAGTTCGGTGGACGCCTGACCGATCCCCTTGTACGGAATGTGGTGTATGTCCACGCCCGCCATTGCCTTGAACAATTCGGTGGAGAGATGCGATGCGGCGCCGCCGCCGGTGGAGCCGTAATTCATTTTTCCCGGCTGTGATTTGGCCAGGGCGATGAATTCCTTGACCGATGTCGCCTTGACCGAGGGGTGGATCACGAACAGGTAGGGCGGGGCGGCAAACAGCGCGACCGGTGCGAAATACTTGAGGTTATGTTCGTCAAGGGGACCTGCTGCGAGCGCTACCAGAGTATGTCCGTTGGGGTCGGCACGGGCAACGATCTCCATGCCGATCTGGCCATTGGCACCGGCCCGGTTATCGATGATTACCGGCTGTTTCCAGGCCTCGTTCAGGTGCCTGCCGGTCAGACGGGCCAGGATATCGGTGCCGCCGCCCGGCGGGAAGGGCACAACGACGCGCACCGGACGGTCGGGAAACTGTGCGAAGACGGGCATCACCGCTCCGATCAGCATGGCGGCGACTGCCACCAGGTTCGCTGAAAATTTCATGTCATCCTCCTTTAGTTGTAATTAGAGCGCTGCGGTCGCCTGGAATTCGATCATTAATCCGGGATCGGCCAGATGATTGACTTCGACAATCGTGCTGGTGGGAAGTTTGTCAATGAAGAACTCCATTCGTGCTTCAACGATGCGCTTGAACTCGCGCATGTCCGTCGTGTACACCACGATTGAAACAATATCATCCAGTGTGCCGCCCGCTGCTTCCAGCACTGTGCGCATGTTGCGAATGCACTGACGTGTCTGCTCCGCCATATCGCCGGCGCCTACGAGGTTCCCTTCAGCATCCCGGGAAAGCTGACCGGAGAGGAAAATCAGCGATTTCGGATTGTCGACGCGTATGTAGTGGTTATAGACCGTCTTGCGGACGTTCTTCAGATTTGGCGGATCGCCGCGCGTGATGTGGCTCATGATGACATCTCCTCGTTCTAGGGGGCGACTATCCGGTTGCGCAGCACCATCACCGGCTGCTCGAACGCGCATTCCACCACGTCGCCCGGTTTGAGATACAGCGCTTCGGCATCGGCCTTGCCCACCGCGACTCCGCCCGGTGCGCCGGTGGCAAACATATCACCCGGCTGCAGGTCGAGCAGGCGCGAGAAATGCGGGATGATGTCAGGCAGTTTCCAGATCTGGTCGCTGGTGTTGACGCGCATGCGCTGCACGCCGTTGACGCTGCAGGTGACCCAGATGTTGTAGGGATCGGGCACCTCGTCCATGGTGATGATGTACGGACCCAGCGGGCCGAAGGACGGCGAATTCTTCGAGGTCCAGAAGCGCGAGCCGGAAGCGACTTCGGCCTTTTGCGTGTCGCGGCAGGTCAGATCGTTGAGAATGGTGATGCCGGCGATGTAACTCGCGGCGTCTTCCCGTTTGGCATGGCGAGCGGCCTTGCCCAGCACGAACACCATTTCCGGTTCGTAGTCGAGGCGGTTTACCGTTTGGCGCCGCGGCACGTCCGCGCCGTGACCGGTGAGGCAGGAATTCAGCTTGATGAAGCCGGTAGGTTCCCCTGGCATTTCCTTGATCAGGTCGTTTTTGCGCAGTTCCTCGAGGTGGGTGCGGTAGTTCTTGCCGACGCAGAGGAATTTGTCGGCATCGGGGACCGGGGGCAGGAAGCGCACACCTGTTTCGGGGGCCAGCGTCTTGCCGTCCAGCCTGCCGGCGTTGCCACGGGCATGATCAAGCGCCGTGCGGGCACGGGCCAAGCCGGGTTCACCCAGCGCGAGCAGGCCTTTCATCGAAGCGGGGATAAGTTGTTTGCCGTCGCCCAGAGCGCGTTCGCCGGCGACAAGATCGAGTATCTTGTCGTCGAGCTGTGCGCCGATGCGCACGGTGTCGGGATCGGAAAGCAGTGTGTAGGTAGCGAGTCGCATTGCGGAGTCCTCGGATAACAAAAATAAAAAAGCGGCGCCTGCGCGCCGCCAGGTTCTGTGACGGTCGATATGTCTATTCTACGACGTTGCGTACGCTGCGTTCCAGCCTTCCCGCGGAAGACCGCTCAGGGCCGCGACAGGTGGTCGAACACCAGTTTTCGCGATTCCGCCAGCATGAAGTCGAGGAAGGCCTGCGCCAAAAGCGACAGCTGTTTGCCGGCCGGATGGACGATGACCCAGGGTCGGTCGACCGGAAATCCGGCGACATCGAGCACCGCAAGCTGTTCGTGCGGTACGTCGAGGCCCAGGGTGTAGCGGGACATGATTGACACGCCGAGACCGGCGATGATCGCCTGTTTAATGGCTTCGTTGTTTGACAGTTCCATGCGCACCCGCGGCTCGCAGCCATGGGCGTCGAAAATCTCGCGGATTGTCGCGCGTGCGCCGGAGCCGGGCTCGCGCATCAGGAAAGGCTCTTCTGCAAAGCGGGCAAAAGGGATGTTTTTTTCCTTTGCCAGCGGATGGTCGGTGTGCGCAAACGGTACCACGGGATTGGGCAGCAGCGGGTAGGTGGTGATGTCCCGGTCCTCGGGCGTGCCGGCGAATATGTACAAGTCGTCGAGGTTTCCCGACATGCGTTCCAGCAGCGCGCTGCGGTTCTGGATCTGCAGCGAGACCTCTATCCGCGGATGCCGCCTTACGAATTCGGCCAGCACGCGCGGCGCGAAATATTCGCCGGTGGTGCTGACCGCCAGCTGCAGCCTGCCGGTTTCAAGGCCACGCAGATCGGCAAGACTGCGTTCGACGCCGGCCAGGGAGGCGAACATTTCAAGGCAGCCTTCATGCAGGATGCGCCCCGCCTCGGTCAGGCGGATACGTTTGCCGACCTGTTCGAGCAGTGGAAGGCCCGTCGTCTCGGCCAGTTTTTTCATCTGTACGGAAACAGTGGGCTGTGCCATGTGGAGTTCCTCGCCGGCCTTGGTGAAACTGCCGAGCCGGGCCACGGCTTCGAATACGCTCAGCTGGGGCAGGGTGCCGTGTTTCAGGTAGCGCCGTATTGCGGATTGCGGCATGCCGTTCCTTTCGATTGCAGACCAATACATCGCTCCGCCGATAAGGGCGATGCGACCTTTATCCTGCAGGGAAGGCAATACATGTCCGGTAATGAGACCTTGCCCGTGCAGGCAAAGGTCTCGCTTGCAAACCGCAGCGCTGAATGCCGCTGCTGCCTGCCGGCGCCGCCGGGATCCTGTCAGGGACCCGAATTGACGACTGCGCCGCTGCGGCATCGTTGCGATGCCGCTCAAGCTACTCCCCTTTGTAGGGATCGCGCGTTGTCGCGCGAACGGCGCGGATTAAAGCACATGATGGAAACCATTACAACATCAGGGGGTTCTGACGGTGGTTCTCAAACCATCGCCAGCAAGAGCTCAGGGAATCAGCTCAGGCATTAAGCTTGAAAATTCTGCGGATTACGCAAAATCATGTGACCAGGTCCGGAGTTCTTCCGGTCTTCGTGCCAGAATCCGCCCCCGAAGGGGAGTAGCTCAACAACCAGGTTCCGTCATTCCGGGGAAAAACGCCTCCGGAGCCTGGGGATCCAACCGGTCCGAGCAAGACCTTCGCCATGAGTTGGCGAAGGCGCTCGTTTGCGTCCTGCGTCCAGCATGTACGCAATCTGCATCGTAGGGGACCGGAAATGGAGAGCATCGGTACTTGGTGGATGTGGGCCGCATTCGCGGCTTTCGTCGTAGTCGCAATCATTGTTGACCTGCTGGTGCTGGAGTCCAAGGGCGCCGGCAAGGTGTCGTTCCGCGAGGCGCTGAACTGGTCGATCGTCTGGATCGTCCTGTCTTTCTTGTTCAACGGCCTGCTGTGGTGGTATCTCGATGCCAATCATGGCCGCGAGCTGGCCAACGAGAAGTCGATGGAGTTTTTCACCGGCTATCTGATCGAGAAGTCGCTGGCTGTCGACAACATCTTCGTGTTCCTGATGCTGTTCACCTTTTTCGGCGTGCCGGCAGCCTACCAGCGCCGCGTACTCGTGCTCGGGATCATCGGCGCGATCATCCTGCGCGCGGTGATGATCCTGATCGGCGCCTGGCTGATCACCCAGTTCCACTGGATTCTTTACCTGTTCGGTCTGTTCCTGCTGTTGACCGGAGTGAAGATGCTGATGATGGCCGAGGCCGAGCCGGATCTCGAGAGTAATCCGATTCTTGCCTGGATGCGCCGGCATATCCGCATCTCGCCGGATTTCCATGGCGAGAACTTCACCGTGATGAAGGATGGCGTGCGCTGGTTCACGCCGCTGTTCGTGGTGATGGTCATGATTGCCATTACCGATGTGATCTTCGCGGTGGACAGCATTCCCGCGATTTTCGCGATCACACTCGATCCCTTCATCGTGCTGACGTCGAACGTGTTTGCGATTCTCGGCCTGCGCGCGATGTATTTCATGCTCGCCGATCTCGCGGACCGCTTTCACCTGCTGAAATACGGACTGGCCTTCATACTGATATTCATCGGCATCAAGATGCTGCTGATCGACATCTACAAGATACCGGTCGGCTTCGCGCTTGCGGTGGTGGGCATCGTGCTGGTGACTTCGATGCTGGCGAGCTTGTGGGTGACCCGCAGGCCCGGACGTTGAAGGCCCAAGGGTAGCCCCCCAGCCAGGCGGCCGGCGCAGGTGCGCCGGTCGCTCAGAACTTAGGCTTGCGCTCCGCCTGCTCGTAGCCGCGTACGCCGTCGAGGATTTCGCGTCCTGCTTCGTCGGCGCCGAGCCAGCCGAGGACCTTGACCCACTTTCCGGGCTCAAGGTCCTTGTAGTGCTTGAAGAAGTGCGCAATCTGCGCAAGGGTGCCCTGCGGCAGGTCGTCGTGCGAGCGGACGGCGGAGTAGAGCGGCGTCAGCTTGTCGATCGGCACGGCGAGGATCTTGGTGTCCCTGCCGGCTTCGTCTTCCATGTTGAGCATGCCCACTGGGCGGCAGCGCACCACGACGCCCGTAATCAAGGGCACTGGCGACAGCACCAATACGTCCACCGGGTCGCCATCGCCGGACAGCGTGTGCGGCACATAGCCGTAGTTGCAGGGGTAACGCATGGCCGTCGACATGAAGCGGTCGACGAACATCGCGCCGGTGTTTTTTTCCATTTCGTACTTGATGGGTTCCGCGTGCATGGGGATTTCAATGATTACGTTGAAATCCCTCGGCACGTCGTAGCCCGAGCTGACCCGGTCCAGATTCACGTCTTGGGTTCCCGTCTGAAGGTTGCCGAATTATAGCTGCGCCGCCTTGGCGGTCGGCTGTTTTTGCATGCTAGGATGACGGCTCAATTCAATTCGGAGCCGTCCATGAAACTGTACATCACGCCAACCTCCGGCAACGCCTGGAAAGTGCGCCTGCTGTTGTCGATGCTGAAGCAGCCGTTCGAGACCGTCGTGCTCGACACCGACAAAAAGGAGCACAAGGCCCCGGAATTTCTCAAGCTGAATCCGCGCGGCCAGGTGCCGGTGCTGGTGGATGGCGAAAGGGTATTCTGGGATTCGACGGCCTGTCTGGTCTATATCGGCCGCAAATATGGCGGCGAGCAGTGGTTGCCGACGGATGCCGAGGGTATGGCCGAGGTTCAGCAGTGGTTGGCGCTGTCGAACAACGAGCTTCACTATGGGCTGCAGTGGGCGCGCGGCAAGAAAATCGGAATTCGCGCCATCGGCGACTACGAGGAATATGCTGCCTACGGCCGCAACGGCCTGGCGGTCCTCGAGGTACGCCTGAAGGATAACCAATGGCTGGCATGTGGCCGCCCGACGATCGCAGACCTCGCCTGTTATTGCTATACCTCGGTGTCTCCCGAAGGCGGTTTTGACCTTTCTGCTCATCCTGGCGTTGCGGCCTGGGTCAAACGCGTAGAAGCGCTGCCGGGATGGATCAAGCGCGTCTGATCCGCGCAGTACGGTGAAAAAATTCAGTTACGGCCACGCTGCCGCTTCCGACTGGCGGGCTGCAGCGGCAGCCTGCCTGTCGCAGCTTAGCGGCGGCGAAAGCGCGGGTGCCGGCAACCTCGGCTTCATCTACGTCACCGATTTTTTTGCGGAAGCCTTGCCGGAGATTGCCCGCCATTTTGCGCGGGAGACCGGGGTTGGGCATTGGGTCGGCACAGTGGGTATCGGGATTTGCGCCACCGGGACGGAATACCTCGACGAACCGGCCATGGCTGTGATGATTGGCGACTTTCCGGTCGAAAGCTTTCGCGTATTCGGTGCGGTATCAGATCCCGTCCGGCTGCAAACGCTCGACCTCCGCTGCGGTTCCGCGCCGGCAAGCATTGCCGTAGTCCATGCTGATCCGCTGGATGGTGACATTGCCCGGCAGATCCGGTTGCTGGCCAAACGCACCGAGAGTGGTTTCCTGGTCGGCGGTCTTGCAAGCTCGCGCAAGGGCAGCGTGCTCCTGGCGGATGTCGTCGAGCGCGGTGGAATGTCGGGAGTGGCTTTCTCCGATGCGGTGACGGTCGCTACGCGGCTGACCCAGGGCTGTTCCCCGGTCGGCGCTGCGCACGAGGTTACTGGCGCACAGAACAACATCGTCGTCGAACTGGATGGCCGACCGGCACTTGACGTCCTGCGCGAGGACGTCGGCATTGACGCCGGCGAAGACCTTGCGCAGCTCGGAGGACAGATTTTTGCGGGCCTTGCCGTGTCCGGCAGCGATACCGGCGACTACGTAATACGCAACTTGATCGGCATTGATCCCGGCAACCGGTTGATTGCCATCGGTGACAGCGCCCGCAAGGGCCAGCGCCTGCGGTTCTGTCGTCGCGACCGTGATACCGCTCGCGCCGACATGGCGCGCATGCTCGACAGCATACGTGAAGGGCTATATACCGCGCCCCGTGGAGCACTGTATTACTCTTGCCTCGGGCGCGGCGGCGCTCTCTTCGGAGGCGGGTCCGCCGAGCTCGAAATGATCCGCGATGCATTGGGTGATGTGCCGCTCGTCGGCTTTTTCTGCAATGGCGAGATTTCGCATGACAGGCTGTATGGCTATACTGGTGTGCTGACGTTGTTTGTCTGATCTTTCCATGCGGGAATCGGGGTGCACATGACTGGCGCACGCATTTTCGCTGAGTTGAGCCTGACCTGGCTCGACATTGGCGCCTTGCTGTTTTTTGTGCTGTCGTGGGCAGGTTACGCGCTGTTCGCCGAATGGCGCGCAAAGTCGGTACCCTCGCTGCACAATACGATGGACCGCTACCGCCGTGACTGGATGCTGCGCATGATCGAGCGCGACAACCGGATGGTTGACGTCAACATCATGCGCAATTTGACGCGCAGCTCGCAGTTTTTCGCATCGACCACGATGCTCGTTCTGGGTGCGCTGATCGCGTTGCTGGGTTATGTGCAGCAGGCGATGGAGGTGGTCTCCGGGTTACCCTTTACGGTAAAGGCCTCGCAGCGCCTGCTCGAAATCAAGATTGTGCTGCTGGTGCTGATATTTGTTTACGCCTTTTTCAAGTTTTCCTGGGCTATCCGCCAGCTCGGATTCTGCTCCACGCTCGTCGGCGCGGCGCCCAAACCGCCCAAGGATAACCCGGAGCAATATTCTGCTGATATCGAGCGCATCGCAGCGGTCACGTCTTATGCGGGCACCAATTTCAACGATGGTTTGCGTTCTTACTATTTTGCGCTCGCCGCGATGACCTGGTTTCTGCATCCCTACCTGATGATCATTGCCACGGCATGGGTTGTCTACGTGCTGCATCACCGCGAGTTCGAGTCCCGCACGCTGCATGCACTGATCCGCTGAAACGCGCAGCGCCAAGGCAGAGCGGGAAAAGGATAGGTGTCCTGCAGGCGCGTCCGGGAACTTTGCGTGATTGTCGCGGTCGTGTAAAAGATAGCCCTGTATACTGAACATGTAGGCCGCTGCCAAGCGGCGTGCCGCGATCAGCCGCGAACTGCTGGTCAGAATAAAAACGATATTCGAGGAGAGTTTCATGGAGTTGCTCGACAACCTGATGCTGGGCTTTTCGGTTGCCGTCACCCCGACCAATCTTTTTTATTGTGCGCTGGGTGTGACCCTGGGAACCCTGATCGGTGTGCTGCCGGGTATCGGCGCGGTCGCGACGATGGGCATGCTGCTGCCGATCACCTTCACGCTGCCGCCGACTTCGGCGCTGATTATGCTTGCGGGGCTGTATTACGGATCGCAGTATGGCGGGTCAACAACGGCCATCCTGGTGAATATCCCGGGAACCGCTTCCTCGTCGGTGATCTGCCTTGACGGCCACCCGATGGCAAAGCAGGGGCGCGCCGGGCCGGCGCTGGTGATCACTACTCTGGCATCGTTCCTGGGTGGCAGTGTGGCCATTCTGCTGATCGCGATGCTGGGGCCACCCCTCTCGGAGATGGCTCTCAAGTTCGGTTCGCCCGAATATTTTACGCTGATGACCATGGCGCTGACCGCCGCCGCCGCGCTCGCCCATGGCTCGCTGATCAAGGGCATTGCCATGGTGGTGCTCGGCGTGCTGCTGGGCGTGGTTGGCACGGACGTCAATTCGGGCATGTCACGCCTGACCTTTGGTGCGACCTCACTGTCCGACGGCATTCATTTCGTGGTCATCGTCATCGGCCTCTTCGGTGTCGGCGAACTGCTGCGCAATCTTGAGCCCGAAAGCGACAAGACGCGGCGCAAGTTCACGTCGCGCATCCCGTGGCGGGACCTGATACCGACAAGGAAGGACATGCGGATGTCATGGAAACCGGCATTGCGCGGCCTCACGATCGGGTCGTTCTTCGGCATACTGCCCGGTACCGGCGCCTCCATGGCGTCGTTCAGCACTTACGCGATCGAAAAGAAAATTGCGAAAGACCCTTCTCGTTTTGGTAAAGGAGCGATCGAGGGCATTGCGGGGCCGGAGGCTGCCAACAATGCCTGCGCCCAGACCTCCTTCATCCCGACACTGAGCCTGGGTATCCCGGGCAGCGCGGCGATGGCGTTGATGCTGGGTGCGATGACCATACACGGCATCCAGCCGGGCCCGCAGGTGATGGTAAGCAACCCCGATCTGTTCTGGGGCCTGATTGCCAGCATGTGGATCGGCAACCTGATGCTCCTGATGCTGAATTTCCCGATGGTCGGTATCTGGGTGCGGTTGCTGGCTGTTCCTTACCGGATATTGTTTCCTGCGATCGTGGCCTTTTGCGGGATCGGGATTTACAGCCTCGCCAACAATCCCTTCGACCTTATCCTGGTGAGTGGTTTCGGCCTCGTGGGCTACCTGTTCATCAAGCTCAAATGTGAGCCCGCTCCGCTGGTGCTTGGTTTCATTCTGGGGCCCCTGGTCGAAGAGAACCTGCGCCGCGCGCTGCTGATTTCACGTGGCGATTTCTCGGTTTTCTTCACGCGCCCGCTGAGCCTTACTTTCATTATTCTGACAGTGATCCTGCTGTGCGCGGTCACGCTGCCCGATATCATCCGGGCCTGGCGCGGGCGCGATTCCAAGGGCAGGGTATAGGTCGGAGTCAGGTCGCAGATTCCCGACCGGCTGCATTTCGTGTTGTCACGGTCGCGCGAGGCACCTTGCATTGCTGCGCTTTTCAATGCAAGGTATGCGTGCCCATCACAAAACGGCCGCGTACATAGCATTTCTCAGCAGACTGCCGGGCATTTTTTTAGATACCGTTTTTCGGAGGAGATAGCATGAACACATATCAATACAGGAATTTCGTGTGCAGTTTTGACCGTGGTTTTGCAGCTTTGGTGGTGATGGCCATTGTGCTTGCGTTGCTGCCGTTCACCCCGGCCTGGGCCTGGAGTCCCGAGAGACCGGTGGAAATCGTCGTTTCTTCTGCACCCGGAGGCAGCAATGACCGTGTTGCACGCCTGATCCAGAAAATTGTGCAGGAGCAGAAGCTGGCTCCGGTTCCATTGTCGGTTATCAACAAGCCAGGCGGCAATCAGACCATCTCGCGGGCTTATATCAACCAGAATCCCGGGGATGGGCATTTTCTCGACATCGGCAATCCGACCCTCATTTCCAACCAGGTTTTCGGGCGCCAGCGATATGGTGATTTCACGCCGGTGGCATTGATGATCAATGAATTCACGGCAGTGACGGTACGGACGGATTCCCCGTTGAAGAATGCGCAGGATCTGATTGCACAGTTGAAGAAGGATCCCGGTTCCGTCGTGGTGGGCGTCAGTAATCTTGGCGGTACCAATCATCTTGCGCTGTCGATGCTGGCGAAGGCGGGTGGAGTGGATGTCAGGCGTCTCAGGATCGTGGTGTTCAAGACCAATGCCGAGGGCCTGACGGCCTTGATGGGCGGGCACATCCATCTGGTGGCTTCTGCGGTGGCAACTGCCATGGGACAGGCGCGTGACGGCAAGGTGAAGATACTCTCGGTCAGCGCCCCCCAGCGCATGGGAGGCGATCTTGCACAGGTACCGACGTTGCGCGAGCAGGGGTATGACGTTTCGCTCTCCAACTGGAGGGCGATCATCGGCCCCAGAGGGCTTAGTGCGGCACAGGTCGGATTCTGGGAGGACGCTCTTGCCAAGGTTGTGGCAACCGACGAGTGGAAAAAGTCCCTGGAACAGCAGTTCTGGGACGGCAATTTCCTGCGCAGCAAGGAGTTCGTCAAATACATGGACAACGAGTATGCGCAGACCAAGACCATCATGACCGAGCTGGGACTGGTCAAATGAACGCTGATTTCTGCAATGGCTGATGATCTGCTGCTGCTCGACAACGACGAGATCGCGGGCGTATTCGATCTCGGGGCCTGCATGAGTGCGCTGGAGAAGGCCTATCGGGCGGCGGCGGATGGCCGTGCCGTCGAGCGTGCACGCAGCCAGACCCGGGTGCCGCTGGACGAGCCGGGCGTCACCTATTGCTTCAAGAGCATGGAGGGCGCTCTGGTCGGCGACGGCTACATGACTCTGCGCCTCACCTCCGATGCCGTGTTTGAGGGCAAGGTGGACGGCAGGGCGCGCCGCGAGAAATTGGCGCGCGGTCCCGGTGGGACCTATTGCGGGTTGATCATGCTGTTCAGCACCCGCGATGTCGTGCCGTTAGCGATGCTTCATGATGGCCTGATCCAGCTTGCGCGCGTCGCCTGCACCAGCGCGCTGAGCGTGCGCTTGCTGGCGCGCGAGGATGCTTCCGACCTCGCCCTGCTCGGTGCCGGCGAACAGGCTTGGTGGCATCTCAGGGCCGCTGCTGCGGTGCGCGGGCTGAAGCGGGTGAGAATTTACAGTCCGAGAGCGGAGCGCCGCGAGTCCCTTGCCGCCAGGGCGCGGGACGAACTCGGTATCGCGGCCGCAGCAGTCGCCTCGGCGAAGGATGCGGTCAGCGGCGCGGACATCGTGATTGCCGCGACCAATGCCAGCGAGCCGGTGCTCGACGGGCACTGGCTCTCGCCCGGCGCGCATGTCGTGTCCATCGTCAGCGGCGACAAGGGCAGCACCCGGCGTGAGCTTGATGACGAGACGATGCGCCGCGCGGCGCTGGTGGTGGCGCATTCGAAGTCGGGGGCGATCGAGCACCGCAACGGCGACCTTGCGGGGCCGGTGGATGCCGGAATACTCTGCTGGGAAAAAATCATCGATCTGCCCGACCTCGTGGCTGGCAATTCTCCTCGTCGCAAGAACCGTGATGACATCACGGTATTCAAGAACAACGGGGGTACGGGGCTGCAGTTCGCGGCGGTCGGGCCGGTGGTCTACGAGAGAGCGCGCGCCGCGGGTGTCGGCCGCAAACTGCCGGTGGGATGGTTCATGGAAAGCATGAAGTCCTGATCTGCGAAACCGCAAAAAAAACGGCCGGGATCACCGGCCGTTTTTTATGGCTGAAGCGTGCCCTTTTTACAGCAGCGGCACGATCAGCAGTGCGACGATGTTGATGATCTTGATCAGTGGATTGATCGCGGGGCCCGCAGTGTCCTTGTAGGGATCACCCACGGTGTCGCCGGTGACCGCCGCCTTGTGGGCTTCGGAACCCTTGCCGCCGTGGTTGCCGTCCTCAATGTATTTCTTGGCATTGTCCCAGGCGCCACCGCCGGTACACATGGAAATGGCGACAAAGAGGCCGGTGACGATGGTGCCCATCAGCATGCCCCCCAGTGCCTGGATGCCGGCATCCCTGCCCATCAATGCGCCGACGATGAAGGCGACAGCGACCGGAGCCAGCACCGGCAGCAGCGAGGGCACGATCATTTCCTTGATCGCGGAACGGGTCAGCATGTCCACTGCGCGCGAATAATCGGGCTTGGCAGTGCCTTCCATGATGCCTTTGATTTCCTTGAACTGGCGGCGTACCTCAACGACCACTGAGCCGGCAGCGCGGCCGACAGCTTCCATCGCCATCGCACCGAACAGGTAGGGGATCATGCCGCCGACGAAGAGGCCGATGATGACCGCGGGGTTCGACAGGTCGAAGCTGACGACGCGGCCGGTTTCCGCGATCTTGTGGGTGTAGTCGGCGAACAGCACCAGCGCGGCGAGGCCGGCGGAGCCGATGGCATAACCCTTGGTCACCGCCTTGGTGGTGTTGCCCACGGCGTCCAGCGGGTCGGTCACGTCGCGCACCGATTTCGGCATTTCCGACATCTCGGCGATGCCGCCGGCGTTGTCGGTGATCGGGCCGTAGGCGTCCAGCGCGACGATGATGCCGGCCATCGACAGCATCGAGGTGGCGGCGATCGCGATGCCGTAGAGACCGCCCAGCGTGTACGACACGTAGATTGCCACGCACACTGCCAGCACCGGCCAGGCAGTGGAGCGCATAGACACGCCGAGGCCGGCGATTATGTTGGTACCGTGGCCGGTGGTCGAGGCCGCCGCGACATGGCGCACCGGCGCGTACTGGGTGCCGGTGTAATACTCGGTGATCCACACCATGAATGCGGTCAGTACGAGGCCGACGACGGCGGAGCCGTAGAGCTTCAGCACCGATAACTGCGGATAATGCTCGCTGATGTTGCCGAGCATCCAGCTGGTGATCGGATAGAAGGCGATCAGCGCCAGCCCGCCGGCGACGATCAGGCCGCGGTAGAGTGCGCCCATGATGTTCTTGCCGTCGGAAGTCTTGACGAAAAAGGCGCCGATGATCGAGGCGATGATGGCGAAGCCCCCGAGCACCAGCGGATACATCACCGCGCCCTGCACGATTTCGGGCTTGGGCAGCATCAGCGCCGCCAGCACCATGGTCGCGATGATGGTCACGGCGTAGGTTTCGAACAGGTCGGCGGCCATGCCGGCGCAATCGCCGACGTTGTCACCGACGTTGTCGGCGATCACTGCCGGGTTGCGCGGGTCATCTTCCGGAATGCCGGCTTCGACCTTGCCCACCAGATCGGCGCCGACGTCCGCGCCCTTGGTGAAGATGCCACCGCCGAGGCGCGCGAAGATAGAGATCAGTGAGGAGCCGAAGGCGAGACCGATCAGCGGCTTGATGACGTCGCTCATTTTCGCGTCGGCACCTGCGGTCGAGGTCAGGTACCAGAAAAACAGTACGGTACCGAGCAGGCCGAGGCCGACCACCAGCATCCCTGTGATCGCGCCGCCACGGAAGGCGACATCGAGCGCAGGGTTGATGCCGCGGCGTGCGGCCTCGGCGGTGCGCACATTGGCGCGTACAGACACGTTCATGCCGATGTAGCCTGCGGCACCGGAGAGCACGGCGCCGACCGCGAACGCGGCGGCAGTGGGGCCGCCGAGTGCAACCCAGATCAGCACCAACAGCACTGCGCCGACGATGCCGATGGTGGTGTACTGGCGGTTGAGGTAAGCCTGGGCGCCGGCCTGGATGGCCGCAGCGATTTCGCGCATGCGGTCATTGCCGTCCGGTTGGGCGACGATCCAGCGGATCGACACCACGCCGTAGATAAGCGCGGCGACGGCGCAGACCAGCGCAAAAATCAAACCTTCCGTCATGATTACTCCTAAGCTATTGTTTTAATTGATAAAATTACAGGCGCAAGGCCGGGGGTCTCCGGGATTCCCGGAAAGCCACAAATTTACGGACGGCGCATTATAAAACCGGACGCCGCCGGCCTCCACACGAAATGCGGTGTTTGCTGCTGATTTGGCTCTAGATTTTGGTTTTGGCCGGAGTTTGCCATCCGGACTGCAGGTGGCGGCGCAATGGCTGCAGCCGCAGGCGGGCATGCACCGGCAGGCCATCGCTGAATGGCGGCCAGGCTTCGCCACGGATCAGCGGCGCGAAATAACGGCGTGCCGGCGCGGTCAGGCGGTAGCCGTCCGCAGTGAGGAAACTGCGGGGCAGGCGTTTCTCGCGGTTCATGATCCGTGTGAGGGAGGCCGGCGCGATTTGCCAGCGGCAGGGCAGGCCGCCGTTACGGCGGAATACCGGCATCACGTCGCTGTGTCCCTGCAATGCGTATTCGACGGCGCTGCGGCCGGCAGCATAGGCCTGCTCGACATCCGTTTTTGAAGCGAGGTGACGGGCCGCCCGCTGCACATAATCGAGCACGCTCCAGTGCACCTTGACCCCCAAGGCCTTGCGCAGCATGGCTGCAATCAGCGGCGCGACGCCGCCGAGCTGTTCGTGGCCGGGGATGCCATCACCGCCGGCCTGGGTCAGGCGGCGGCCGTCGCGCAGGCAGATGCCTTCCGCGACCGCGACCGCGCACCAGCCATGGCGCTCTACGCGCGACCGGACCGCGGCGATGAACTGGCGCCGGTTGAAAGGCACCTCAGGCACCAGCAGCAGCAAGGGCCCGTCCTCACCGGCTGGAAGGGCCATGCCGCAGGCTGCAGCGATCCATCCGGTGTAGCGGCCCATGACCTCCATGACGAACACCTTGGTCGAGCTGTTTGCCATTGACGCGAGGTCAGCCATGGCCTCGCGCAGGCTGGTCGCTACGTACTTGGCTACCGAGCCAAAGCCGGGGCTGAAGTCGGAGCCAACGATGTCATTGTCGATTGTTTTTGGTATTGCGATCGAGATCACCGGCTGACCGAGATGCGGCAATATCGTGGCGATTTGATGCGCGGTCTCGGCGGAACCGTTGCCGCCGTTATAGAAAAAGTAGCCGATGTCGTGGGCGCGGAACACTGCGGCCAGCCGCTGAAAATGGGCAAGTCCCTGCGGCAGCGGTGGCAGATCGTAGCGGCAGGAGCCGAAAATGCCGCCCGGGGTATGCATCAGGGCGCGGATGGCGGTTGCCGGTTCGAAGCTCGTGTCGACCAGATCCTCGTCGAGTGCGCCGAGGATACCGTTGCGTGCGGCGTAAACATGGCCGATTCGGGCACGGTTGCGGCGCGCGGTTTCGATCACGCCGCAGGCGCTGGCATTGATGGTGGCGGTGACGCCGCCGGATTGGGCGTAGAGAACGTTTTTTGCGGGCACGGCGCGATTGGCAGATGCCGGCTTATTTTTCGTTGCCCTGGATGCGCGCAGTATGAGACTCGATGGCGGCAAATATCTTGTCGCGGATGTGCTCGACCGAGCCGCGGCCGTAGATGTTGACGTAATGCGGCGCGCGCGGATCGCCGCTGGAAGCCCAACTGAGATAGTAATTGATCAGCGGTTTGGTCTGCTCATGGTAGGTCTGGATGCGACGTTTGACCGTATCCTCGTTGTCATCGCTGCGCTGAATCAGGGGCTCGCCGGTGACATCGTCCTTTCCGGGCACGCGCGGCGGTTTGAACTCAATGTGGTAGGAGCGGCCCGATGTCAGGTGCACACGCCGGCCGCTCATACGCCGCAGGATTTCGCCATCGCCTACTTCGATCTCGATGACGAAATTAATGTCGATGCCGGCCTGGCGCAGGGCTTCGGCCTGCGGCAGTGTGCGCGGAAAGCCGTCCATGATGAAACCGGTTTTGCAGTCCGGCGCCTTGATGCGCTCTTTCACCAGTTCGATGACCAGATGGTCGGGGACCAGGGCGCCGCGATCCATGTAACCGCGAACTTCGTTGCCGAGCGGACTGTTCGCCTTCATCGCCGCGCGCAGCATGTCGCCGGTCGATATCTGGGGAATCCTGTATCGATCGATCAGGAATTGGGCCTGGGTACCTTTACCGGCACCGGGCAGGCCGAGCAGGAGTATGCGCATCGGGGTGCCGTGTTCGAGTTGGGTTGGAGAGTATAGCCGCGTCGCCGTCGTGCTCAAAATGAGCGGTCGCGGGAGCTGTCAGCGGCGCAGCAGTCGGCGCAGTCGCCGCAGGTCTTCCGGCGTGTCAACGCCCGGATGGGGTGCCGCGGCGGTGATCGCGACGCTGATGCGGTAGCCGTGAGCCAGCGCACGCAGCTGTTCCAGCGCTTCGGCACGCTCGGCGGCTGCCGGCTTCAGCCGGCTGTAGGCACGAAGAAAGCCGCAGCGGTAGGCATATATCCCGAGGTGGCGCAGGGCGGGAAGCCCGGCCGGCAGGCTGCGGATACCCCGCGCAAAGGCGTCGCGGGCCCAGGGAATGGGCGCGCGGCTGAAATACAGGGCGTAGCCTTCAGCATCGAGCACGACCTTCACCACATTGGGGCTGGCCATGTCGCGCGCGTCGCGGATGCGGCAGGCGGCGGTGGCGATGGCGGCCTTGCGGTGCGCCGCAAGGTTTTCGGCGACGCGCCGGATCAGCGCCGGCGCGATCAGCGGTTCGTCGCCCTGCACGTTGACGACAATGGCGTTCGCCGGCAGGCGCAGCTTCAGCGCCACTTCGGCGAGGCGGTCGGTGCCGGTGACGTGATCCTCACGCGTCATCAGTGCCTCGTGACCATGGTCGTTCACCGCGTTGGCGATGCGCGTGTCATCGGTGGCGACGATCACGCGCTGTGCACCACTGCGGGCAGCGCGTTCCGCGACGCGCACGACCATCGGTTTGCCGCCGATATCGGCCAGTGGTTTTCCCGGAAAGCGCGACGAGGCGTGGCGGGCGGGGATGACGACGGTGAATTTCATTGTTGAGTGAGGAGTCAGGGGTGAACAGTGAACAGTAAGCAGTAAGAGGGGGGCAGTAAGTTGCCGTTTACCGCTCACTGCTTACTGTTCACTGTTCACCGCTACTGAATTTCTTCTTCCGGAGGAAGTTTGCGCGCATCCTCCTCCAGCATCACCGGGATGCCGTCCTGGATCGGGTATCCGAGCCTGCAGGGCTTGCAGATGAATTCGCCCGCTGCCTTGCGGTAGAGCAAGGGACCCTTGCAGATCGGGCACACCAGTATGTCGAGCAGTTTTTCATCCATGTCGGGCAGTCTGAGAAAGCCGGGCGGTGATGAGGTCGCCGAGTCGCCCATCGACTTCGGCATCGACGATTAGCGCCCAGTGATTGGTTGTCGCGAATGCCGTGCATTTTACCGCATCCTTCTCGGTCATCACGACCGGCGCGTCGTCGCCAAAGGCGAGATCCGTGGCACGGAAGGAGTGATGGTCGGGAAAGGGATGTTCAGCGCACTTCAATCCAAGTTCGCGCAAGTGTGCGAAAAAGCGCTGCGGATTGCCGATGCCGGCAGCGGCATGGACCGGCTTGTCTTGAAAATACGCGACTGTCACCACCTGCTGCGGCTGGGCCAGGTTGCGGAAGCGATCGCCGTGCAAACGCATCGGCAGGGCCCGGGAAAAAGTTCCGCTGGCGTCGCTGCCATTGATCACCACGGCATTGACCTCCGCAAGACGCGATGGCGGCTCGCGCAGCGGTCCGGCCGGCAGCAGCCAGCCATTGCCGAGGCCGCGCGCCCCGTCGATCACCGCGATCTCGAAATCGCGCGCCAGGCGGTAATGCTGCAGACCATCGTCGCTGATGATGACGTCAATGGAGGGGTGCGCCCTGCGCATCGTCTCTGCGGTGGCGGCGCGGTCGACGCCGACCCAGACCGGGCAGCTCGCGCGTTGCGCCATCATGCAGGGCTCGTCGCCGAAGTCCACGGGCGCGCCATCCGCCGGGACCGGGCGTGGATCGCTGCGCGCGGCGCCGTAACCGCGGCTGATGATGGCCGGATGCATACCCTTGTGCTGCAGGAATTGCACCAGCCAAAGCACCAGCGGCGTCTTGCCGGTGCCGCCGGCCGTGATGTTGCCCACAACAATGACCGGCACGCCGGGATGGCGGCTGCGCCGCAGCCCATGCCGCCAGGCGAGCTGGCGCAGAGACACGATTGCGGCAAACAGCAGCGCAACCGGCAGCAGCAGCCGGCTTTTCAGATTGCGGTGTTGCCAGTGTGTGGGCGCGGGCATGACGGGCGAAGGTTAGCAGGCTGCGGGAATTCCCGATATTGATGCCATTCGCCGACTCAGCGGGTCGTTCGACTCTCGTTAAACCAGAAACTTGCACGCGTGTGCGCTCGGTCGCTGCGCTCCCGGCGCGCTCGCGCATCACTTTTTGAACGACCTGTTAGCCCGTTTGCGCCAGGCCGTCGACGGCGCCACTGTAACCGGGCTTACTTCGGCGCCTGGGTAGTGAAGGTGATTCGGGCGTATCCCGTGCGCTGGGCGGCTTCCATGACCCGCACCACGGCCTGGTGCGCGGCGTTGGCGTCGGCGTTGATGACGACGACGGGATCCTTCATGTCGCCCGCGGCCGTCTTCAGTGCGGCGCCGAGCGCGGCCGCATTGCCGCCAGCCACTGCCACCTTGTTGACCGTGTAGTTGCCCTTGGCATCGACGCCGACATCGATCTGTTCGGGGCGCTCCGGCGCCTTGCCGGCCTCGGCGGTGGGCAGGTTGATCTGCAGCTCGGCGAAGCGCGAATAGGTGGTGGTGACCATCAGGAAAATCAGGATCACCAGCAGCACGTCGATCAGCGGAATGAAGTTTATCTCCGGCTCTTCGCGGAATGCGCGGGTGCGGAACTTCATGCGTGGGCTCCGGGACGGGGCATCTCAGGCGTCGCGCTCGCCGTGGACGATTTCCACCAGCTTCACGGCCTGAATCTGCATTTCGACCAGCAGCGCATCGACGCGGGTGCGGAAGTAACGGTAAAACACCATGCTCGGTACCGCGACCACCAGGCCGAAGGCGGTGTTGTAGAGCGCGATAGAGATGCCCTGGGCCAGCGCCAGAGGATTGCTGCCCTGCGGTCCCTGGGAGCCGAAAATCTCGATCATGCCGATCACCGTGCCGAAGAGGCCCAGCAGTGGCGCAATGGCGGCAATGGTGCCGAGGCTGGTCAGGAAGCGCTCAAGCTCGATGGCGACCAGGTGTCCGCTCTCCTCGATGGACTCCTTCATCACCGCGGGGCTGCGCTTTTCGTTGCGTAGTCCGGCAGCAAGGATCTGGCCGAGCGGTGAGCTCGCCGCAAGTTGGGCCAGCAGCTGCGGTGTGACGCCGTTCTGACGGTAGGCCTGGATCGCATGGGTCAGCGTGTTCTTTGGCAGCACGACATTCTCGCGCAGGGACCACAGGCGTTCGCCGATGATGGCAAGGGCAATGACAGAGCAGAGGATCAGGGGCCAGATGGGCCAGCCGGCAGCTTCAATGATGGATAACACGCGGGACTTTCGGTAAGTGTTGCGGTCGATGCCGAAAAAATTCGCGTAACTGTAGCTGCCATGCGTGCAATGGGCAAGCCGAACCGTCAGTCCGCCTGCGCAAAGCCCTTGAGCGGCAAGAGATTTTTCGGCTTGTCCACATTTGCTGTGGATAAGCCTGTGCGCAGCTTGTCGACGGCGTGGCTAAGTGGCCTGTGCCACTGTATTTTTTAAGTACTGCCTGTTTGTTAAACATGAAAATATCTTCAATGAAAACAGATGCTTGCAATTATGTCGCGATGATGACGGCGTCCTCTCCTTGCCGCGGGGCTGAGGTGCGCTGCGCTGTGGATGGCGACTGGCCGGAAAATCGTTCTGCATCCGCAACTTGCGCCGCCTGCGGGATGGGTCTGCGGTGTGCGCCGGCTATACTCGCCCCATGGCTTTACTGACGATAGACAATGCCGAACTCGTATTCGGCCTGCATCCGCTGCTCGACCGTGCCAACCTGACCGTCCATGACGGCGAACGCATCGGCCTCATTGGCCGCAACGGCACCGGCAAATCCTCGCTGCTCAACATCATCGCCGGCCGCGGCGCGCTCGATGACGGCGCAATCCGCCGCCAGGACGGCCTGCATGTGGTCATGGTCGAACAGGAGCCGTTGCTGCCGGAGGCGGACAGCCTGCATGCCAGCCTCACCGCGCGCGGCGGACTGGAGGACATGCATGACGAGCGTGAGCGCTGGCGTGCCGATGCGCGGTTATTCGAATACCTGCACCGTTTCGGACTTGATGAGTCGCGTCCGCCGCAGACCGCTTCCGGTGGAGAACGCAAACGCGCTGCACTGGCTTTGGCACTGGCGATGCAGCCCGATTTGCTGCTGCTCGACGAGCCGACCAACCACCTCGATATCGCAGGCATCACGCTGCTCGAGGACCTGCTGCTCAAAGGGCAGGCCCGTGCGGCGATCATTATCACCCATGACCGTGCTTTCCTCGACCGCGTCTCCACGCGCATCGTCGAACTCGATCGCGGCTTGCTGCGCTCCTACCCGGGTAACTTCTCGGCCTATGAGGCGCGCAAGGCCGACCAGCTCGCTGAGGAAGAAAAAGCCAGCCGCCGTTTCGACAAATTCTGGGCGCAGGAGGAAGTGTGGATCCGCCAGGGCATCAAGGCGCGCCGCACCCGCAACGAAGGCCGCGTGCGGCGGCTGGAAGCGCTGCGTGTCGAGCGCGCCGCGCGTCGTGAACGCATCGGCAACGTCAAACTGGCGCTGGACGCTGGCGAACGCTCCGGCAAGCTTGTTGCCGAACTGACCGGCGTCAGCAAAGGGTTCGACGGCAAGCCGCTGATCAGAAACCTTGACCTGCGCATCCTGCGCGGCGATCGCATCGGCCTGATCGGCACCAACGGCGCCGGCAAATCGACACTGATCAAGATCATCCTCGGAGAACTCGCGCCCGATACCGGCGAAGTGCGGCTGGGCACAAAGCAGGAGATTGCCTATTTCGACCAGCTGCGCGATCAGCTCGATCCTGACAAGACGCTGGTCGAAACCATCAGTCCCGGCTCGGAATGGGTGGAGACCGCGGACGGGCGTAAACACGTGATGAGTTACCTGTCGGACTTTTTATTCCCGCCGCAGCGCGCCCAGGCCAAGGTGAGCATGCTGTCGGGCGGTGAACGCAACCGGTTGCTGCTGGCACGCCTGTTCGCGCGGTCGGCCAATGTGCTGGTACTGGATGAACCGACCAACGATCTCGACATCGAGTCGCTGGAGCTGCTGGAAGACACCCTGCAAGGCTACGGTGGCACCCTGCTGCTGGTCAGTCATGACAGGGCGTTTCTGGACAATGTGGTGACGCAGACGCTGGTGGCGGAGGGCGAAGGACGGTGGAAGGAATACGTCGGCGGTTACAGCGACTGGCTGACGCAGCGCTCTGTCCCCGATGTGATTGAAGTAAAAGCCACTGCACCAACAAAAAATGCAGCGCGTCCGGCGCCAGTGAAAAAACTCTCATTCAAAGAACAGCGCGAACTGGAGCAGTTGCCGGGTGAGCTGGAAATTCTGGAAAAAGAGCAGTCAGATCTGGCGCTGCGCATGAGCAGCGCGGAATACCACAAACAGGCTGCTACGCAGCTGAAGGCTGACCGAGAGCGGGCGGCGGCGATTGAGCAGTTGCTGGCGAAAAAATTCGAACGCTGGGTGGAACTGGATCAGCGCGCAGGTCAGACCGCCAGCGCCTGAGAAGATACTCTGTCGGGCGCGCACTCGTTACAATCACGCCATGCCCGACCTGCTGGACCAAGCCACCCAACAAGCCGTGATCTCCGTCGCCGAGCTCAACCGGCTTGCGCGCACGGCTATCGAACGCGGCGTGCCGCTGGTCTGGGTCGCCGGCGAGATTTCCAACTTCAAGCGCTACGACAGTGGCCACTGCTATTTCACGCTGAAGGACGCGGCGGCGCAGGTCGACGCGGTGATGTTCCGCCACAAGGCGCAATACCTGGACTGGGTGCCGGAAAACGGCATGCAGGTCGAGGTGCGGGCGACGGCGACGGTGTACGAGGCGCGTGGCAAGTTCCAGCTGGTTGTCGACGCGATGCGCCGTGCCGGGTTGGGTGCGCTGTATGCCGCCTTCGAAAAGCTCAAGGCCAAACTTGAGGACGAAGGCCTGTTCGATCCGGCGATCAAGCGCGCACTGCCGCCGTTTCCGCGCACCGTCGGCGTGGTCACCTCCCCGCAGGCGGCCGCGCTGCGCGACGTGATCAGCGCATTGCGCCGGCGCATGCCCGGGATTGGCGTGATCATTTACCCGACGCCGGTGCAAGGCGAGGGCGCGGCCGCGAAAATCGCCGAAGCCATCAGCCTGGCCGGGCAGCGCGCCGAGTGTGATGTGCTGATCGTCTGCCGCGGTGGCGGCAGCATTGAGGATCTGTGGGCCTACAACGAAGAGGCTGTGGCGCGGGCAATTCGCGCATGCCCGCTGCCGGTGGTGTCGGGCGTCGGCCACGAGACCGATTTCACGATCGCCGATTTTGCCGCTGACCTGCGCGCGCCGACGCCGACAGCGGCGGCCGAACTGGTCAGCCCCGACGGCGTGAAGCTCAGGCGCGATACCGCAGTGCTTGGCCAGCAGCTGTCACGCGTGTTTGCCCGAACTCTCGAGGATCGCATGCAACGACTCGATTACCTGTCGCGACGGCTGACTCATCCCGGCGAGCGCATCCGCAACCAAAAAGTTCACTTGCAACACCTCGCCAGCCGGTTGCACGGCGGATGGCGGCGCGGTGCGGACGAGCGGTCATGGGCGTTGCGCGATGCTGCGCAGCGGCTGCGTGCCGCTGCCCCCGACCTGTCGCTGCTGATGCAACATCAGCATGAGCTTGCGCGCCGCCTGCGCGGCATGACGCGAGAGCGGATGGCGACTGCCGCCGAGCGTGTGGCCGGCATCCGCGCGCACCTCCTGCACCTCAACCCGCAGCGTGTGCTCGAGCGCGGCTACAGTATTACCGAGACGGCGGACGGGCAGATCGTACGCGACGGCACGCAACTCGCGACCGACCAGGAACTGCAGCTGACCTTGGCCAAGGGCTGGGCTGCCGTTCGCGTTAAACGCGCCGGCTGAGCAAACGTGGCGAATCCGGCTTGACGCCGGCGCCGCGGCTGCATATAAGAGTTTTCGAGGGCAGTGCTGTTTCAGCCGGAGCGGCCTGCGACAACCGCCAGAACAACATGGACAACCATGAGCGATCTCGATTTCACCCGCCCCGCACAGAGCGACGTCTACAAGTCTGATGTGGCTCGGCAGTTTTTTCGCGATAACGGCAAGCCCCAGGCTGTTGCTGCGGGCAGTGTGCTGTTTGTCGAAAATGCCGCGGGCAAGGCGATGTATTTCCTCTCTTCCGGCGAGATCGCGCTGACCCGCGGCGGCAAGCCGCTGGATGTCATCAAAGCCGGCGAAGTGCTCGGCGAGATGTCGGTGCTGACCGCGGAACCGCGCAGTGCAACGGCGACCGCGCGCAGCGCCTGCGAGGTGATCGAACTCGACGGTGGCGCCTTCCTCGGCGCCATCCAGAAAACCCCGGACTTTGCGCTGATGCTGCTGGCGATCCTGATCAAGCGCCTGCGCCTGGCGCTGGTGATGCAGAAACTCGGGAAGGGCCAGGCGACCACGACCATCGACCGGTTGCCGACCTCCGGCGCCGTATTCGATTCGGACCTGCTGAATGATCTGACCTCGAATTTTCCCGGACATCCGCCGGTATACCAGCCCAAGAATGCCGTGATCATGCGTGAGGGCGAGGCCGGAATTTTCATGTACGTGGTGATCGACGGTGCGGTGCGTATCGTCGTGAACGACAACGTCATCGAGGTAGTCAGGCCCGGCGGCGTGTTCGGCGAGATGGCGCTGGTCGATCAGTCAAAACGCGCGGCGACCGCAGCGGCGGCGACCGACTGCAACCTGCTGGCGATCAACCGCAACGACTTCATGAGGCTGATCAGGACCAATCCGGCTTTCGGTGTATCGCTGCTGCGCGCGCTGGCCAGCCGGTTGCGCAATACCGGACGGCGGTAGTCGTCGGCCAGTTCAAGCACCTGTGATCGAGCGCGGGTCGCGCGGTTTCCAGCGGCCGCCGTCGACGAGGGTCAGGAAATCCAGCAGGTTGCGATTGAACTGCTCCGGCTCCTCGGTGTTCACCGTGTGTCCGGTGCCGGGGCAGATCCACAGCCGCGCATTGCGGCAGACTTTCTTGATGAACAGCGCCGGGCCGAGGCTGCCGTCGTCCTCGTCACCGCAGACCACCAGCAGCGGCGGGCGATAGTTCCGCAATCCGCGCTCCAGCGCGTAGACCGGCGGGCGTTTCGCCTGCACACCGCGCAGCACGCCGGCAAGCCCGGTACCCGAATGTCCTTCGTGGATGCGGCGGAACTCGGCGAAGCCGCGCGGATCCTTCAGCATCTGCGGTATGCGCGCCGCGGCAACGCCGCGCTGTTTCAGCGCGGCTGCAGTGCCTGCGCTCTCGAACAGGCGGGCATGGGCTTCGGTGGAGCGCAGGAAAGCCTCGCGTGTCGCGGGATCGGAGCCGGCGCCGGCGGCCAAGGCCGTGATCGACAGCGCCATCGCCGGGTAACGCAGGCCGAATTGCAGCGCCGAATAGGCGCCCATCGAGCAGCCGGCGACATGTGCCTTGCGAATGCGCAGATGGCGCAGCACGTCGGCGATGTCATCGACTGCAATGCGCCAGGAATATTTCGAACGTGCGCGCGGCACGTCGGAGGGCGGGTAACCGCGCGCATTGAAGACGATGCAGCGGTAGCGCCTTGCAAATAAGCGCAGTTGCAGTTCCCAGCTGCGCGCGTCACCGGAAAATTCGTGTACGAAGATGAGTGGCGTGCCCTTGCCCGCTTCCTCGTAATGCAGGCGGGTGCCGTCGCGGGCGGTGGCAAGGGGCATGTTCAGGTTTCTCCGGCCATGATCTGCGCCTCGAGTTCGCGGCGCACATATTCCAGCACCAAGTCACCGACGTTGGTGTCGAGGCAGTCGAACACGGTGTAATCCTCCATCCCGCGCAGCCAGGTCAGCTGGCGCTTGGCGAGCTGTCGCGTTGCGGCGATGCCCTGTTCGCGCAGTTCGGCGCGGCTGATGCGGTCGTCGAGAAAATCCCAGGCCTGACGGTAGCCGACGCAGCGCATCGACGGCATTTCCGGTTCGAGACCGTAATCCTCGCGCAGCCTGCGCAGTTCATCGACCAGTCCGGCCTCAAGCATGGCGTCGAAACGCCGGGCGATGCGCTCATGCAGCGCCGCGCGGTCCTCCGGCAGCAGCGCAATGCGGATCGGTGTGTAGGGGAAATAAACGTACTTCGGTTTTTTCAGCAGATCGGTCATTGACCTGCCCGCGAGGTAATAGATCTCCAGCGCGCGCTGGATGCGCTGCGCGTCGTTGGGTTCCAGCCGTGCCGCCGTTTGCGGATCCACCTTGCGCAGTTTTTCATGCACCGCCGGCCAGCCTTCCTCGTCCGCCATGGTTTCGATGATCAGGCGTACTGTCGAATCAGCCTCCGGCAGGTCATTGAGGCCTTCGACCAGCGCCTTGAAATAGAGCATGGTGCCGCCGACCAGCAGCGGAATGTTGCCGCGCTCGGTGATTTCGCGCATCAGCGCCAGCGCGTCGTCGCGGAAACGCGCGGCCGAATAACTTTCGTGCGGTTCGATGATATCGATCAGGTGGTGCGGTGCGCGTTTGAGGATGTCGGCGTCCGGCTTGGCGGTGCCGATGTTCATGTCCTTGTAAACCAGCGCGGAATCGACACTGATGATTTCGCAGGGCAGCGTCGTTGCCAGCTGGACCGCGACCGCGGTTTTGCCGCTGGCGGTGGGGCCCATCAGCAGGATGGCGGGCGGGTGTGCGGGAGAAGGCATAAATATATCAATAAAAACAAGTACTTATATCACTCATTATTCCCCGCGGCGGAACAGGCGATCGAGCTCGGCGATGCCGATAGCCTGCCAGGTCGGCCGGCCATGGTTGCACTGGCCGGAGCGTTCGGTTGCTTCCATGTCGCGCAGCAACGCGTTCATCTCGGGCAGCGTCAGCCGGCGGTTGGCGCGCACAGCGGCATGACAGGCCATCGTGCTGAGCAACTCATTGCGGCGTTCGGTGGCAATGCGGCTGGCACCGTACTCGCGGACTTCGTGCAGCACATCCAGCGTCAGTGCCTGCACATCGGCGTCGGCAAGCAGTGCCGGCACGCCGCGCACGACGATGGTGCCGGGCCCTGCCGGCGCGACGTCGAAGCCGAGATCCTGCAGCCCATCGTGCTCATCCTCGGCGGTGGCGACATCGAGGGCCTCGGCGGCAAAATGCGCCGGCACCAGCAGCGGCTGCATCGGGATCGCGCGTCCGTCGAGCGCGGTTTTCAGTTTTTCGTACATGATGCGTTCATGCGCGGCATGCATGTCGACGATGATCAGTCCGTTGCGGTTTTCGGCGAGGATATAAATACCGGCGAGCTGGGCCAGCGCGTAGCCCAGCGGGTGGTCTTCGCCGGAGGCGGGCAACGCGGGGGGCTGCTGTACCGACGCAGCAGTTGCAGGCGTGGATGGTTCAGGCCGCGGCGCGAACATCGTGTCGTAGGCCCCCGCCGGCTGGGCGACGCCCAGCGGCATCACCGTCTGTCTGCGGAAATTGAATGCGGCCGGCGCTGTTACGGGCGGATATGTCGCGCCTGGCGGCATCGCAGACCCGGCCGAACCTGCCAGGGCCTTGTGCAGGGCATGGAAAATAAACTGGTGCACGGCGCGCGAGTCGCGGAAGCGCACCTCGGCCTTGGCCGGGTGCACGTTGACGTCGACCAGTTGCGGATCGATGTCCAGAAACAACACGAAGGCCGGATGGCGGTCGTGGTGCAGGACGTCGGCATAGGCCTGGCGGATGGCGTGCGCCACCAGCTTGTCGCGGATGCAGCGGCCGTTGACGAAGAAATACTGCGCATCCCGCGTGCCCCTGGCGTGGGCCGGAGAACTGATCGCGCCGTGCAGCGCAATCTGGCCGCCGGATTCATCAACCGCGAGTGCGCCTGCGCCGAATTCTTCACCCAGCACAGCGGCGATACGCGCCGCCAGCGGCTGCGGCTTCAGCTGGAATCGCATGCGGCCGTTGTGGGCGAGCGCAAAGGCAACATCAGGCCGCGACAACGCGAGGCGGCGGAAGGTCTCCTCGCAATGCGCGTATTCGGTCTGCTCGGTCTTCAGGAACTTGCGCCGCGCCGGGGTGTTGTAATAAAGCTCGCGTACGTCGATGCGCGTGCCGCGGGCCAGCGTTGCCGGTTCGGGTGTGCCCACAGCCGGGCCTTCGGCGGTGATGCGGTGGGCATGGCGGTCCTCGCCGCGGCGGCTGGTCAGTTCCAGGCGCGACACCGAGGCAATGCTGGCCAGCGCTTCGCCGCGAAAGCCGAGGCTGGCGACGTGTTCGAGGTCGTCGAGGCAGGTGATCTTGCTGGTGGCGTGGCGGGCCAGCGCGAACTTGAGTTCGTCGCGCGCAATGCCGGCACCGTCGTCGCTGACGCTGACTTGCTTGATGCCGCCGCCAGCGAGTTCGACGCTGATCGCCTGCGCGCCGGCATCGAGGCTGTTCTCGAGCATTTCCTTCAGCGCCGAGGCCGGGCGCTCAATGACCTCGCCTGCGGCGATCTGGTTGATCAGCAGTTCAGGCAATAACTGTATGGCAGGCATTTTCCGATTATAAGCGCGGCCAATCGGGTTATAAGTCCTCGAGCTGCTGCGTGTTGTTCATTATCTGGCCGTATAATTACTGTGATCCATCTGAATAGTCTGCGGGGTCCGTGAGGCGGCGCCTCCGGCGTGCTGCCAGCGGGACGCCATGCCAGTTCCAAACCAGGGGAAAGTGATGCCACAAATCATTGGGGTGCCGAAGGAAACGGCAGCCGGCGAAAAACGCGTAGCCACGGTGCCGGAAGTTGTGGAAAAGCTGATCAAGCTGGGCTTTGCCGTCAGACTGCAGTCAGGCGCCGGTGAGGGCGCGAACTGCAGTGACGAGAGCTACCGCGCCGCCGGCGCGGAGGTGGTCGCCACGGCAGCCGAGTTGTGGTCCGGATCCGACATCGTACTCAAGGTCGGCGTTCCGACAGTCGAAGAAGTCGGCCTCCTGCGTGAAGGCGGCACCCTGATCGGTTTCATCTGGCCGGCGCAGAACCCGGAATTGATGCAGCAACTGGCGGCGAAAAAGGCCACCGTGTTGGCCATTGATTCGCTGCCGCGCACGCTCTCACGCGCGCAGAAAATGGATGCGCTGACTTCACAGGCCGGCGTTGCCGGTTATCGCGCCGTGATCGAAGCAGCCAATGCCTTCGGGCGCTTTTTCAACGGCCAGATCACCGCCGCGGGCAAGGTGCCGCCGGCGAAGGTCTTCATCGCCGGTGCCGGTGTCGCTGGTCTTGCCGCGGTCGGCACCGCGGCCAGCCTCGGCGCCATCGTGCGCGCCAATGACACCCGTGCCGAAGTGGCCGACCAGGTGGTGTCGCTGGGCGGCGAGTTCGTCAAGGTCGATTACGCGGAAGAAGGTTCCGGCGGTGGCGGTTATGCCAAGGTGATGAGCGAGGGTTTCCAGAATGCCCAGCGCGAGATGTACGCCAGGCAGGCGCGTGAAGTGGACATCATCATCACCACCGCGCTGATACCCGGCAAACCCGCACCGCGGCTGATCACTGCCGAGATGGTACAGAGCATGAAGCCGGGCAGCGTCATCGTCGACATGGCGGGAGAGCGCGGCGGCAACTGCGAATTGACCGAAGCCGGCAAAGCCGTGGTCAAACACGGCGTGACCATCATCGGTTATACCGACCTGAATTCGCGTCTGGCCAAGCAGTCGTCAACGCTTTATGCCACCAACCTGTTCCGGCTGGCCGAAGAACTGTGCAAGACCAAGGACGGCGTGATCAACGTCAACATGGAAGACGATGCCATCCGCGGCCTGACGGTCATCAAGGACGGTGGCATCACCTGGCCGCCGCCTCCGGTGAAGCAGGCAGCGCCGCGGCCTGCCGCGGCAGCTGCCAAGCCGGCGGAGAAAAAAGGGCATGGCCACGGCGGTGGCGGGCCCATTCCGGCGAAGGCCCTGGCCATCCTGTTCGGTGTAGGTGCCCTGGCCTTCTGGTTCATCGGCGCCTATGCGCCAGCGGCCTTCCTCGGCCACTTCACGGTATTCGTGCTGGCCTGCTTCATTGGTTACATGGTGGTGTGGAATGTGACGCCCGCGCTGCACACCCCGCTGATGAGCGTGACCAATGCGATCAGCAGCATCATCTGTATCGGCGCACTGGTGCAGGTCGCGCCGCCCTTGCAGGACGTGGCCGGACGGCCCGAGGGCTGGATCCTCGGGCTTGCCGTGACCGGCATCGCACTGACCGCCATCAACATGTTCGGCGGCTTTGCCGTGACCCGCCGCATGCTCGAAATGTTCCGGAAATAGGAGACCGCAATGTCCACCAGCCTCACCACGGTTGCCTATCTCGGCGCAGCAATCCTGTTCATTCTCAGCCTCGGCGGACTGTCGCATCCCGAAACCTCGAGACGCGGCAATCTTTACGGCATCATCGGCATGACCATTGCCGTGCTGGCCACCGTGTCCGGACCGCAGGTTACCCAGCAGGGTTATGCGTGGATCATTGCTGCGATGGTCTTCGGCGCCACGATCGGGCTGTATGCCGCGCGCACCGTCAAGATGACCCAGATGCCGGAACTGGTCGCGCTGATGCACAGTCTGGTCGGCCTTGCTGCGGCGCTGGTCGGTTTCGCGACCTACATTGACCCGTCTGCTTCTGCCGCCTACCAGGGTGCGGAAAAAGTGATCCATGACATCGAGATTTACATCGGCATCCTGATCGGCCTGGTCACTTTCTCCGGCTCGGTGATCGCCTTCGGCAAGCTCTCGGGCAAGATCGGCGGCAAGCCGTTGCTGCTGCCGGCGCGCCACTGGATGAACCTCGCGGGCCTGCTGACCGTCATTTATTTCGGCGCCAGGTTCATCGAGGCGGATTCAGTTGGCATCGGCATGACGCCGCTGATCGTGATGTCGGTGATCGCGCTGTTGTTCGGCATCCACATGGTCATGGCCATCGGCGGCGCCGACATGCCGGTGGTGGTGTCCATGCTCAACAGCTACTCGGGCTGGGCGGCCGCGGCTACCGGGTTCATGCTGTCCAATGACCTGCTGATCGTTACCGGCGCGCTGGTGGGTTCCAGCGGTGCGATTCTGTCCTACATCATGTGTCGCGCGATGAACCGCAATTTCATCAGTGTCATTGCCGGCGGCTTCGGCACCGGCGCGCCCGTGGCAGCCTCCGGCGACGCCCAGCCTGCGGGCGAGGTGATCCCGATCAGTGCCATCGAGACTGCCGAGCTGCTGCGCGATGCAAAAAACGTCATCATCGTGCCCGGTTACGGCATGGCGGTAGCCCAGGCCCAGCACACGGTGTACGAGATCACGAAGCTGCTGCGCGAGAAGGGTGTCAACGTGCGTTTTGGCATCCACCCGGTGGCGGGCCGCATGCCCGGCCACATGAACGTGCTGCTGGCCGAGGCAAAGGTGCCCTACGATATCGTGCTCGAGATGGATGAGTTGAACGAGGACTTTCCCGATACCGAGGTGGCGATCGTCATTGGCGCCAACGACATCGTTAATCCGGCGGCACAGGAAGATCCGGCGAGCCCCATCGCCGGCATGCCGGTGCTCGAGGTGTGGAAGGCGAAGACCTCGATCGTCATGAAACGCAGCATGGCTTCGGGCTATGCGGGTGTTGATAACCCATTGTTTTATAAAGAAAATAATCGAATGCTCTTCGGCGATGCGAAAAAGATGCTGGACGAAGTGCTGGGTGCGCTGAAGGCCTGAAACCGAGGCCCTCGGAGAGGGGCCGCAACTGCGGTCCCTTTTTGTTCCTGCAACTGTGGAGCGCGGGGTGGAATAGTACAACCCGGAGGAAGCGACATGAGCAAGGTGGACTGGTCCGAACTGCGTGAAGAATTTCCGGCGCTCTCTCGCTGGACCTACCTCGATACCGCGCGCAAGTCGGTGCCGCCGCGCTGCCAGGAACGGGCCATGCAGGACTATTGGCGCGATATCACGGAGACTGCAGGTGCCGATGCCTGGTCCGCAGTCAATGTCGCGGAAACGCGTGAGGTCATGGCGCGTCTGCTGGGTGCAAAACCGTCCGAGATCGCTTTCACCAAGAACACCACCGAAGGGCTCAACATTGCCGCGCACGCCTTTGACCTGCGCTCCGGCGACAACATTGTGCTCACTGACATGGAGCATGTCGCTAACGTCTGGGTGTGGAAACACTGGGAGGCGCGCGGCGTCGAAATCCGCTACGCGAAGAATCGCGGCGGCCGCCTGCCGCTCGAGGCTTTTACCGAGCAGATGGACAATCGCACCCGTGTGGTGTCCACGGCTTACATTACTTATGGCAACGGTTATCGGGTGAACCTGCCCGAACTGGGTGCAGCCTGTCGCGCGCAAGGTGCACGACTGGTGGTGGATGGCGTGCAGGCTGCTGGAGTGCTGGCGGCACCACTGCACAGCCTGGGCGCTGACCTCATTGCAATTGGTGGCCACAAAAACCTGTTCGGGCTGACCGGGCTGGGGCTGCTGTATTGCCGGGAAGAACTCGTCGATGAAATTCGCACGCCCTTCCTGAAAGCGCCGGTGGCCCAGGGTTCGGTCCAGGCCAGCGCACACCTGAAAAGTCAGTTTGATTACGTGCGCACCGCACATCGTTTTGAGGGCGGCAATCCGAATTTTCTCGGGCTGCGGGTATTGCGCGACAGCGCCCTGTTCATCGAGTCTGTCGGGCTGCAGAACATCGAGGACCGCGTGCGTGAACTCTCGACTTATTGCATGGTGCAGTTGAAAGCCGCGGGATTTCCGGTGCTGACGCCGGAGCCCTGGGCTGAGCGGGCGCAGATCGTCAGTTTCGCAGCGCCCGAGGCCGGCGGGTTGATGGATGTACTGCGCGAAAGGCACCATGTCATCGTCAACGTCAAGGACGGAGCAATCCGCGTTTCGATGGGATTTTTCAATAACGAGGCAGACATTGATCGCCTGCTGGCAGCGGTCCGGCAGGTACAGACATGACTCGTGTGAGGCTTTGCCTAAATTACAAATAATGTGGACTGCGCATGCCGCATTGTCGATATATATGCGAGTATTTTTGCTGTAATCGTGTGAAGCGGTCTGAGCCAGGATCGAAGCTGTCTCTCTTGCGGATCAGCATTCGGGCTTAGGTCCAACCCACGCATCTGCGGGTTCTTAATTGCAACTGCAGCCGGTAACAGCCCGGAACGAGACTTATGTTCAAGAATTCCGTTTTCGAAGACTTTCTCGAGGCGGCGCCGGATGCCATGGTAATTGTCAACGGTACCGGTGAAATCGTACTGTTCAACTCCCGGGCAGTGAATCTTTTCGGCTGGACCCGTTCTGAGCTTGCGGGTCGGCAGGTCAGCAACATCATTCCTGAAGGATTTGCCGAGCGCCTGCTCGCTGATGCCCTGCGCTCGACCGCCGAAGCGCTGGCGCAACAGATCGGGTCGGGCATCGAACTCATCGGACGGCGACAAGGTGGCGACGAGTTTCCCATCGAAATCATGCTTAGCCCTTTCGAGAGCGACGGCGCCGTTCTGGTGACAGTGGCAATCCGCGACATTACCATCCGCAAGGCGGCGGAAACACAGCTGGTGCAGATGGAAAACCGTTACCGCGGGCTGCTTGAGGCAGCGCCTGATGCGATGGTGGTGGTTAACGAGGGCGGCGATATCGTCATGTTGAACGCCCGCGCGCAGAAGGAGTTCGGTTACGGCCGCGATGAACTCGTCGGGCAAAAGGTGACATCCATCATTCCCGAGGGTTTTGCCGAGCGCCTGCTGGCCGATGCCCTGCGCTCGTCGGCTGATGCGCTGGCACAGCAGATCGGGTCTGGCATCGAACTCGTCGGGCGGCGCAAAAGCGGCAGTGAGTTTCCCATCGAAATCATGCTGAGCCCGCTGAAGAGCACCGAGGGCATTCTGGTCACAGCGGCAATCCGTGACATTACCGTTCGCAAGGCGGCGGAACAAACGATCAGGCGCCTGAGTCGTGTGTATGCCATGCTGGGCGGAATTAATGCGCTGAGCGCGCATGTGCATGACCGGGACGTGTTCTTCCGCGGGGCATGCCGGATTGCGGTTGAGGCGGGTGCGTTCCAGATGGCCTGGATCGCGATGGTGGACCGGGAAGCAATGAAAATTGTCCCCGTGGCATCCGCCGGCGTGGACGAGACGCTGCTGACGGCGATCAAGGACCGTTTTTTACTGGCCGGTGATGGGGGGTTGGGGGATTCGTTGGCCGCCCAGGCCATTTCGGGGAAAAGGACTGTAGTCGCCAATGACTTGTCGGGAGATCGTTCGCTGGTTCTCGGCAAACAATATTCTGCGGCCGGCATCGAGTCGATTGCGGTTTTCCCGCTGATTGTCAGTGATGAGGCAGTCGGGGTGTTGGCGTTATACGCACAAGAGAGTGAATTTTTTCGCGCCGAAGAACTGGAATTGTTGACCGGGCTCACCCGCGACGTGTCAGTCACGGTTGATCATATTGTCAAGCAGGAGCGGCTCGACTACATCGCATCCTACGATGTGCTGACAGGGCTTGCCAACCACAGGCTTTTTCTCGACCGGGTAGCGCAGTACATGCGCAGTGCCTCCAGCCGGGGGCACAAGCTCGCGCTGTTTCTGGTTGATCTGGAGCGGTTCAAGAACATCAACGACAGTCTGGGCGAGTCTGCCGGCGATGAGTTGCTGAGGCAGGTGGCGATATGGCTCACCCACAGTGCTGGCGACGCCAATATGGTGGCGAGAGTGAGCGCGGATCACTTTGCCGTGGTGCTGCCGGCAGTAAAACACGAAGACGACATGGCGCGACTGCTGGAGAAAACACTGCACGACCTTAGGGCACATCCATTCCGGCTGAATGACACGGTGTTCCGGATTGCGGCAAAGGTCGGGGTCGCGCTGTTTCCCACCGATGGCTCTGATGCCGATACGGTTTTCAAGAATGCCGAGGCTGCCCTTAAAAAAGCCAAGGAAGACGGTGACCCGTATCTGTTCTATACGCAAAACATAAACGCACGCGTCGCCGAAAAATTGACGCTGGAGAACCGCTTGCGGGATGCGCTGGATAAGGGGGAGTTTGTGCTCCATTACCAGCCCAAGGTGAATATCGCTAGCGGAAAACTGACCGGCGCAGAAGCATTGATCCGCTGGAATGATCCGCACACGGGGCTGGTGCCACCAGTGGATTTCATTCCGGTCCTGGAAGAAATCGGGCTGATTCACGAGGTTGGGCGCTGGGCCTTGCGTCAGGCCATCACTGACTATCTGCGCTGGCGCAATGCGGGCCTGGCAGTCGTGCGCATTGCGGTGAACGTTTCACCCCTGCAGTTACGCCAGCGTGATTTCAGCGACGAGATCAGTAGAGTGGTCGAGATCGATGAGCATGCAGCAGCCGGCCTGGAACTGGAGATCACCGAAAGCCTGCTGATGGAGAATGTCGAGCGCAGCATTTCAGCGCTGAAGCTGATTCGCGCCATGGGTATCACCATCGCTGTCGATGACTTCGGCACCGGTTATTCTTCACTCAATTACCTGTCCAAGTTGCCGCTGGATTCGCTGAAGATCGATCGCTCATTCGTGATTGAAATGACGGCCGCGCCGGAGGGGCTGGCGCTGGTCTCCACCATCATCAATCTGGCGCACTCCCTGAAACTCAAGGTGGTGGCGGAAGGTGTCGAGACCCTTGAACAATCGCGATTGCTGCAGGCGATGGATTGCGACGAAATGCAGGGTTATCTTTTGAGCAAAGCGGTACCGGCCGAGATTCTTGAGCAAAAATTCCTGGGCCGGCTTCCGGACCGTGCCTGACCCCGGCGGGGCACGGTCCGCGTTCAGTCGGCTGCCGCCGTCGCGATTACTGGCGCGGGCTTGCCGAAGGCGATGTCGCCATACCAGGCCTGAGCACGTTCGCCGGTATTGTCGGTGTCGGTCATGATGCCGATGGCGGTGATCCGGCCAGGGTCTCCGCCGAAGGCGCGGCGGTAATCCTCGAGCACGTTGCGGGTGATCTGCTGCCAGCTGCCAATCCGCTCGCGGCCGGACGCGGCGACGATCATCTTGATGCGCGAGGTGTGGCGGCTGCTGATCACACTGTCCAGGGGCGCACGGCCTTCCCAGATGTACATCAGAGTGGCGTAGGGCAGTTGCTGCCCGGTGATCAGGCGTACGTTGTCCAGGAACATGCGGTCCTGCAGCGGCAGGCGGTCAATGTCGCCGGAGAAGCTGACGACCACGCGCACCGGTGAATCCTCGAGGTGCTTCTGCGTATTGTCGGCGCCGATGATCAGGTCTTCGACTTTCCACTGCCAGTTCAGCAGCGGATAGGCCTGCGGGTCCAGCGCCAGCGAATGCACGAGCCCGGATGCCGATGCATCGGCGCGTGCCTGTACTACGGTGCGCCCCTGGTAATCGATCAGCCGGTATTCGGTCGGACGCTTGAAGCGGGACAGGGTCCACGGCTGCCAGGCCGGTGGCAGCAGTTCGCCGGGCTGCAGGCTGGAAAAAGGCTGCACATGTCCGGGTGCCGGCGCGTCGACGGCGGGCACGCCGGCGCAGGCTGCAGCCAGCGCCAGTACGGCCACAGCGGCGCAGCGAACGATTCTCATGCTTTTCCTCCTCCTGCCCGTGCACATGGGTGCGCATCGGTGGGGCGTATTCTAGTACAAGGACTGCCGTAAGGATCGGTCGGCCGTGTTCAGGGCGTCGCGGCGATCCGCTCCGGCGCGAGCGGCGGATTCTGCGCAAAATAGCGCTTGATGCCGGTGAAAATCGCATCGGCCATCTTGTTCTGATACGCAGGGTTGCGCAATTTCAGTTCCTCGTCGGGATTGCTGATGAAGGCGGTCTCGATCAGGATGGACGGGATGTCCGGCGCCTTCAGCACTGCGAAGCCGGCCTGCTCGACATAGTTCTTGTGCAGACGGTTGATGCCGCCCATTTCCTGCAGCACCGCCTTGCCGAGCTTCAGGCTGTCGTTGATCGACGCGGTCTGCGACAGGTCGAGCAGGGTCTGTTTCAGGTAGGGGTCCTGAATGCCGAGATTGACGCCGCCGATCAGGTCGGCGTCGTTTTCCCGCTTGGCAAGCCAGCTTGCCGCTGCGGAAGTTGCGCCGCGCTCCGACAGCGCGAACACCGATGAGCCATTGGCCGAGGGCTTGACGAAGGCGTCGGCGTGAATCGACACGAAGAGGTCGGCACGCACTCGCCGGGCCTTGGACACGCGCATGTGCAGCGGGATGAAGAAATCCCCGTCGCGTGTGAGCACGGCGCGCATGTTGGGCTCGCTGTCGATGCGTTCCTTGAGCTTTCGTGAGATCGCCAGGGTCACGTGCTTTTCCAGCGTGCCGCGACGGCCGATGGCGCCTGGATCCTCGCCGCCGTGGCCGGGATCAATGACTATGGTGAGCAGGCGTTCCGACGGCGGCCGTACCGCGCGTGGCGCAGATTTGGGTGCGCCCGGCGGCTCCGCTTTTGCTGGGGGCGGCGCTGCACTGTCGGCACCGGGGGGCGCCACGGCGGCCGGCGGTTCGCTGTGGCGGTGTTCGCGACCCCGGAGGAAAGCCAGCAGCGGGTCCGGCGGCTCCAGCGGGTAGACATCCAGCACCAGCCGGTGGCCGTAGTCACCGACAGGCGCCAGCGAAAACACCTCCGGTTTAACCCTGGCCTTGAGGTCGAACACCAGGCGTACCGTGCCCGGCTTGAAACGACCGACGCGCACGCCCTTGATATAGGGGTCTTCGGTGCTGATCTTGCCGGCGATGTCGTTCAGCGTTGCGCTCAGCGCGACGTTCTCAAGATCCAATACCAGGCGATCGGGGTTATCAAGGCTGAACAGCGCGTGTTTGATGGGCTGCTGCGACTCGATGGTGACCCGGGTGTAATCCGGTGCCGGCCATACCCGCGTCGCGGTGGTCATGATCTCCGCGGCAAACGCCGGCGCAGCGAGAGCGAAGGAGACGACAATGATCTTCAGCAGGATGCGAAGGGGTAAAAGCATGGAAAGGAGCGCGTGCAGGCGGAATGCCGCGCGGTAGCGAACGGGTCTCAGTTTTTCAGTTTGTCGAGACAACGCCTGCCAGCCTCCGTGTGCGCAGTCACCACGATCGAGCGCCCAATGCTTTCGGGGCGCATGCTGATTTCCAGGTCGGCGGCAGGCAGGTCTGGTGCTTTTTCCGGCCACTCAACCAGGCATACGGATTCGGGGTTGAAGTATTCCCGGAAGCCGCTGGCCTCCAGTTCCTCAGGATCAAGGAACCGATAAAAATCAAAGTGATACAAGTATAACCTAGAAAATTGATAAGGTTCAACCAGGGTATAGGTCGGACTTTTGACGCGGCCCTGGTAGCCCAAGCCCCGCAGGATGCCGCGGGCCAGCGTGGTTTTTCCGGCGCCGAGGTCGCCGCGCAGATGCAGCACCATGCCCGGCTGCAGCAGCGACGCCAGCGTGCGGCCCAGTGCCAGCGTGTCGTCTTCGGCGGCGAGAAAGCGGTTAACCTTGGTCATCGGCATGGAGAGAAAATCAAAAGCTTGAGCCACAGGGGACACAGGGGACACAGGGGACACAGAGAAAAACGCGACCAGAGACTCACGATCAGAGCCGCAAGCGCATTGCCGGGATGAGCACGCTTTTGAAGTTCTCTGTGAACTCTGTGTCCTCTGTGGCTAGGTTTTTGAATAGGGTTTGAATTGAATTCCGCAACGATTGACTACAAGGCCTTGAGCGATGACATCCGCCGCTGGGGCGCGGAACTCGGGTTCCAGCAGCTTGCGGTGACCGACTGCGACCTGTCGCATGCAGAACCGCGACTGGCCGAGTGGCTTGCCAGCGGCTGGCACGGCGAGATGGATTATATGGCACGCCACGGCGTGAAACGCAGCCGTCCCGCCGAGCTCGTGCCTGGTACGTTGCGGGTGATTGTTGCGCGGATCAACTACACGCCGCCATCGGCGCGCGACAGCTGGGCGGTGATCGGCGATGGTACGCGGGGCTTCGTCTCGCGTTATGCCACGGGCCGCGATTACCATAAGGTGTTGCGCAACCGGCTGCAGAAGCTCGCATCACGCATCGAGTCCGCCGCGGGCCCTCACCGTTATCGCGTCTTCACCGACAGCGCGCCGGTGATGGAGGTGGCGCTGGCTGAAAAGGCCGGCCTCGGCTGGCGCGGCAAACATACGCTGCTGCTCAACCGCGAGGGCGGTTCGGCGTTTTTCCTCGGCGAGATTTACACCGACCTGCCGCTGCCGGTGGATGCGCCGCAGGCCGAGCATTGCGGCAGCTGCCGCAAATGCCTGGACATCTGCCCGACGCAGGCCATCGTTGCGCCATACCGGCTCGACGCGCGGCGCTGCATCTCCTACCTGACTATCGAATTGAAGGGCAGCATTCCCGAGGAATTCCGGCCGTTGATCGGCAATCGCATTTACGGCTGCGACGACTGCCAACTGGTGTGCCCGTGGAACCGTTTCGCGCAGGTCACGATCGAGGATGACTTCGCGGTGCGCAACGGGCTCGACGATGCCACGCTGGCCGAACTGTTTGCCTGGGACGAAGCGGCGTTTGCCTCGCGGCTTGCCGGCAGCGCGATCCACCGCATCGGTTACGAGCGCTGGCTGCGCAACATCGCAGTGGGCCTGGGCAACGCGCCGAGCACGCCGGAAGTTATGGGTGCCCTGCGCTCGCGTGCCGACCATCCGTCGGCGCTGGTGCGCGAGCATGTGGCCTGGGCTCTGGCGCGACATGCGGGGAAGACATGATTTAAAAAACAGAAATCTTTAACCGCCGATAAACGCAGATTAACGCCGATAACATCCACAACGCCGCAGAGGCAGCTCGTTCTTTTGAGTCGGGTTCATCCGCGTTTATCCGCGTTCATCGGCGGTCAAATCAGTTTTTTCCTTTTACCGCTGCCGAGCTCAGGCGCCCAATTCATCCGCCAGTTCACCAAAGTTACTGGCGACAACGTCCCAGTCTTCGGCCGCCTTGAGGTTAGTCTGCTGTGCCGGGCCGTATTCGGTGGGACGCAGCACAAAGCCGGTACGCATGCCGTGGCTGCGCGCATGTTTCAGGTCGTCGTTGTGCGCGGCGACCATCATCACTTCATGCGGTTTACAGCCGAGCAGTTCTATGGCGCCGAGATAGATTTCGGGATCGGGCTTGAAGTGGCGAAAGACCTGGCCGCAGAGGATCACGTCCCAGGGCAGGCCGCCGTGTTTTGCCATGTTGGCGAGCATGTCCACGTCGCCGTTGGACAGTGTCGAGATCAGGAATTTTTTCTTCAGGCGCTGCAGGCCCGCGACCGCATCGGGCCAGGGCAGCAGGCGGTGCCAGACGCGGTTGATGTGCTGCAGTGAGGCCTCGTCCAGTTTGTCGAGGCCGTATCGCGGTGCCATCTCATTCAGCGCCCGGCGGTAGATGCCGTCGATCGTGGTCCACGGCCATTCGGCCTTGCGCACCTTGGCCATGCCCGGCTTGTAAGCGGTTTTCCATTCATCGGTGAAGGCCGCCCAGTCGGTGTCGAGCCCGCGCGTGCGACCCCAGGCGGAAAGATCGTTAATGATGCTGCTGCGCCAGTCGACCACCGTGCCGAAGGTGTCGAAAGTCAGCGCCTTGATTCCGGTAATCATATAAGTACTTGTTTTTAAACAGTTTTTCCGGGTTCTCTCGACGCCGCGTGTTGCTGCAGGTCGCGGCGCATGCGAATGGCCGGCTCGATGTTCTGGTAATAGCCGTTGATGTACTGTTGATGCCTGAAGCCGAGAGTTTCATAAAAGCTGCGCGCCGCGAAATTGTTGGCGCGCATTTCAACGGTGAAGTGGTCGATGCCGGCGGTGAGTGCGGATTCGATCAGCCAGTCAATCATTGCCACGCCGATGCCGTGACGCTGGTGAGCGGGCTTGACCGCGAACAGTGAAAGGTGGGCGCGGGTGTCACCGAACTCGGTGATCGCAAAGCCGGCGGTGCGGCCCCGGATGTCCGCGACCAGCACGCAGGTTTCACGGGCACGCAGCGCGCGCGCGACTCGCGTCGGATGCCAGGTCCAGCCGCGCAGACCGACTTCGATCAGGCAACGCGACATCACGGCGATTTCCTGGATGTCGCCGTTCTCGGCCAGTCGCAATCGGTAAGGGGTTACGGGCATGCGGTGTCGGGTTCCTGCGCTGCAGTGTAGCGCAATCGCTGGCATGCGATTCCCGATGTTCACTTCATAGAGGGCGTCACCCTCCGCAGCCTCAGGCCTGTTTCGGGATGAACTTAAGCGCTACGCCGTTGTTGCACCAGCGCTGCCGCGTCGGCAGTGGTCCGTCCTCGAACACGTGGCCGTGGTGTCCGCCGCAGCGGACGCAGTGATACTCAATGCGCGGCGAGAACAGCAGGTAGTCCTTCTTGGTGCCGAACACGCCGGGGATGGTCGTGAAGAAGCTCGGCCAGCCGGTGCCGGACTCGTATTTCATCTCGGAAGTGAACAGCGGCAGGTCGCAGCCGGCACAGGCATAGATGCCGGGGCGTTTCTCGGCATTGAGCGGGCTGGTGCCGGCGCGTTCGGTGCCTTCCTCGCGCAGCACCTTGTACTGGACGGCGTCGAGGCGCTTGCGCCACTGGTCCTTGGGCAGTTTCAGCAGCTCGGTGGGCTGCGGCGCCTTGAAGCTGGCAGCCAGCAGTGCACGCCAGTTTTTCTGCATGCCCTCGATATCTTTCATCGTCATGGCCTGCGCGGCCTGCACCGTGCGCAACAGCGACGTGCCGAAAACAGTCAGTAACAGTCCCTGCAAAAATCCGCGTCGTTTCATGAGTGTTCTCCTGTGCCCTTCAGACCGCCGGCGTTACGGAAGATTCCGCGGCAGGGGTGGTTTGCCAAGGACAGTTCTGCAATCAGTCGCCGCATTCCGGCATTCCTTACACGGCAGCCGGAAGGCGATAACCGATGGGCGATAATTCCGGCTGGCCGTGAATGGTATCCCGCAATGAAAAGCATACAGATCCACCGCTATGGCGGTCCCGAAGTCCTGCAGCGTGTCGATGCGCCGATGCCCGAAGTCCTGCCTGGCACGGTTCTGGTTCGTGTCCGTCACGCCGGGATCAATTTTATGGACATTCATACCCGGCAGGGCAAATACGCGAAATCGCGGACCTATCCGGTGCGCCTGCCCTGCACGCTGGGCATGGAGGGCGCGGGCGAGGTGCTTGCGCTGGGCGATGGCGTGTCCGGGCATCGCGTCGGCGATCGCGTGGCCTGGTGCATTGTCTGGGGCAGTTATGCGGAATATGCGGTGGTGCCGGCGTGGCAGGCGGTGAAGCTGCCGGATGCATTGCCGCTGGATCTCGCCGCAGTATCGGTATTCCAGGGTTACACCGCGCACTACCTCGCGCATGATGTAGGCCGCCTCGCGTCGGGCAAAAGCTGCCTGGTGCACGCCGCCTCCGGCGGCATCGGTCAAATACTCATCCAGTTGGCAAAACGTTCCGGCGCGCGCGTGCTGGCGACCACCAGTTCCGCCTCCAAGGCGGCGATCGCCCGTAGCCGCGGTGCGGAGCAGGTGTTCCTTTACGACGACGGCCGTTTTGCCGACGCCGTGCGCGCGGCCACCGGCGGGCAGGGTGTCGATGTGGTCTTCGATTCCATCGGCAGGACGACGCTGCGCGACAGCTTCCGCGCGACGCGCACACGCGGCCTCGTCGTCAACTACGGCAATGTCTCCGGTTCAGTGGACGACCTCGATCCGCTCGAACTCGGTGAAGCGGGTTCACTGCTGCTGACCCGGCCGCGACTCGCTGATCATCTGCGCGATGCAGCGGAAATACGCCGCCGTGCTGACGATATCTTCAGCGCACTGCTCGAGGGTTCGCTGTGCATAGACATCGCCGGACGTTACACGCTGGACAATGTCGAGGAAGCGCATGCCGCCTATGAACAACGCCGGATGGTCGGCAAGCCGGTGCTGGATGTATCAATAAATTATTGATTTAATTGATAATTACTTGATCCCGAGGCGCTGGTCCATGGTCCAGTTGCCGCCGCCGCGTCCGATCAGGTAGAGCATCGGCACCGCCCAAGTCAGGTGTGTGGGCCAGGCATCGGGATAGACGAAGAACTGGATCACCGCGGTCATGCCGAGCAACGCGACCGCTGACAATCGCGTCAACAATCCAAGCACCAGCAGGATCGGGAACAGGTGTTCGGCATAAGTGGCCATGTAGGCTGCAAATTCCGGTGGTAGCAGCGGCACTTTGTAGTCTTCCTCGAACAGCAGGAAGGTCGTGTCCTTGATGCTCAGCACGCCGTCGACCTTGGTGCGCGCCGAATAAAAGAAAATCGCGGCAACGGCGATTCGTGACGATAGCGCGATGAGGTTATGGCCGATGTAAGCCCCAAGTTGATCGGCGATGCGGTTCCACAGGCCGATGATTCCGGTGGCAGGTGTGTCTGTCACGGTGGTTGCAAGATTCATGGTGTTTTCTCCGTTTTGTCTGAATGGGCTTTATTGCTCTTCGCTGCGGATGCTGCTGAACGCGCCGGCGTCGAGCAGGGTGGTAATCAATCGGGACAGATCGGTGTTGCGATCGACGTCGAGGGCTGCCTGTGTGGCTTCGGCTATCGTGCCGCCAGCGGCGCAGCTGTCGAGGAACGCGCATCCCGCCTGATCCAGCGCGCGCCAGATCACTGTATCGCGCGGCCGGGTCAGCAAGGCGCCCTCTGCGCGCCAATCGATATCGATTTCGTCCTCTGCATCGGTGCGGTTGCGCGACCAGATGGTCCAGACGGGCGCTTCCGCGCACCAGACCCAGCGCGCCGCGGCATGCGGTTGCAGGCGCATGCGGTAAAAATTCCCTTCGGCGAGCTGTGCGATGGAGGCGGGACTCAGCCGATCCTCGGTAGCCGCGACATGGGCCTCGGTCCAGCAACGGTCGAGCCGTGCAACACCGGGCAGATAGGGCAGTTCAGCGGCCGGCTCGAAATGCGCGAGGAAATCGGCGAAGTCCGCACCGTAACCGAGCAACATCGGCAATCCCGGCAGCGTATTGCGCGCGTAAACCGCAGCGGCGGCACGCATCCATTCGTCGCCGACCAAGCGGTTCACCGCGGGGTAATTGGCCTGGAGCGCATCGATGCAGGCCTTGGCTACCGTGTTCCGGTAGACCGCGAAGGCCGGTTGCCTGACCAGTGCAGCCATTGCCGGAAGCGGGGCTTCGTCGACAGCGATCAGCGCGTGAGCGAAATCATCCTGGAAACGGCTGAGGGCGCCCGGCGCGATCATCAGGCAACCTCCGCCAGCGATTCCTGCAGCACGGCGGCTGCGCGGTCACGTTCGGCCAACAGCAGGTCGAAGGCCGGCAGATTGTCGTCGCGTTCGATCAGTGTCGGCCGCGCCCCGATGCGGCGGACCAGGCGTTCATAAAGTGCCCAGACGGCCGGCGCCACCGGCGCGTCATGCGAATCGACCAGCAGCGCGGCGCCGAGATTGGGGTCCTGCGAGTGGCCGGCGAGGTGGATTTCCATGACGGCATCGCCCGGGAAGGCATCGATATAATCTGCCGCGGAGTAAACCATGTTGTGCGCGCTGACATGGACGTTGTTGACGTCGAGCAGCAACCCGCAACCGCTGCGGCGCGCCAGTTCCCGCAGAAAATCGGTTTCGCTCCAATCGTGACCGTTGAGTTTCAGGTAATGCGATGGGTTTTCAATGGCGATGCGACGCTGCAATGCATCCTGCGTGCGCGCAATGTTGTCGGCGATGCGCGCCAGTGCTTCGGTGCTGCGCGGGAAGGGCAGCAGGTCGGGGTGGTAGGCGCCGCGCCAGGTTGACCAGGCCAGGTGTTCTGACACCAGCGCCGGTTCGACGCGCCGCGCCAGCTCCGCCAGCCGCCGCAGATGCGCCGCATCGGGTTCGGTATCTGCGGCCAGCGACAGGGCGACACCGTGCAATGAGATCGGGTGTTTGCCGCGGATTGCTTCCAGCCATGCCAGCCGCGGACCGCCGGCAACCATGTAATTTTCGGGGTGCACCTCGAACCACAACCCCGCCGAACCGCAATCGAGTGCGGCATCAAAATGCTGCGGCTTCAATCCCAGCCCGGCGGTGAGGAATGTGGTCATGGTTGCGAGATGCTGGTTGGCGACTACGCGTTCTTACATTGCTTTCAGTGAGCCGTTGCCTTTCGGGGTCTTGATGCCGGTGCAGGTGCCCTTGGCGACATATTTCCATGCATTGGCCTGGTAATCGACCTTTGACGTGCCTGCGCAACTAGTGCCGGGACCGGCGCCGCAGTCGTTCTTGCCGGCCATCGAGATGCCGTAGCATTTTTCCTTTTCGCCCTTGGCGGCGCTCTTGTCCTGGGCTATGGCGGCGCCGGAAACCAGTGCGGCAAGGGTGATGGCGGTGATGGCGAGGGATTTCGAGTTCATTGCGTGTACTCCTTCTGTAGGGTGTTATGGACTTGTTCCGCCGCCCGCGGCGACCCGGAAAGGCGCCGCCGCGAACGGTCTGCTGGTTAGTTCGGACTGGAGTCGCCGGTGGTTACAACAAGCCGGAGAAAATTTTCAGATCACTCCACGGCTTCTTGCCCTGAGCTGGGAAACACGCTGCTGAGGACGCCGGCGTAGCGGTTCTCCAGGTTGCGCGGCGTGCTCCGTTCGGCGTATGCGCCGCCTGCTTCGTGTCCTTCTTGCCCTGCCGAAGGGAATGTAGAACCGGTGAGCGCTGCGGCCCCGCTTCCCGCGGGCAGCGGGGCGTTAACCGACAGGCCGTAGCCTTCATCGGCAGCCGAGGGGAAGGGCGACGCTGCGTGGACGCTGCCGGCGACGGCGAGCAGGGCGGTGACGGCGGCTGCGGACAGATTGTGCTTGAACATGATGAAGGTCTCCTGTTTGGGTTTTGCCGGCAACGGGGATGTCGTCCGGTGTGCAAGGTAGTTCGGGTCCGTGCGACAAATGGTTACGAAATCGTGTAAGAATCCGCCGGAAATATTTTTTCACCGGCCTGTAACCAAATCCTTTCCAGCCACGAATAGAAAGTGAATGCGGCGTGAACGAGCGGGAAACACAATTGCGGGATTTGCTGGTTCGCGGGCTGGGCGGAGATGCGTCGGCGTACCATGTTTTCCTGAAAGACCTGAGCACGCATCTGCGGGGTTTTCTCAGGGTGCGCCTGGCCCGGCTGCCGGATGATGTGGAAGACCTGGTGCAGGAGACCCTGTTGGCCGTGCACAACCAGCGCCACACTTATGACCTGGACCAGCCGCTGACGGCGTGGATCCATGCCATCGCGCGTTACAAGCTGGTGGACCTGCTGCGGCGGCGCGCCGGGCGCGAGATGCTTAATGATCCGCTGGATGACGAATTGGAAGTATTTGCGGTGTCCGACCATGACGCAGCCGATGCCAGGCGCGACCTTGGCAAACTGCTGGAACAACTGCCCGAACGGCAACGCCTGCCGATTGTGCACATGAAGCTCGAGGGGCTGTCAGTGGCCGAGGCCGCGCGTGCTACCGGCATGTCCGAAGCTGCAGTCAAGGTGGGCGTGCACCGCGGATTGAAGGCGCTGGCGGAATTGATAAGGAGTGGCCATGAAAACGGATGATCTGATTGCGATGCTGGCAAACGACGCGGACGCGGTCGCGCCGCAGGTCTGGCGGCAACGTTACCTGATGGCCATGTCCGCAGGTCTTGCCGGCGCGGTGCTGCTGATGCTGAGCCTGCTCGGTATTCGTTCGGACATCGCCGCTGCCGCACAGCTCCCGATGTTCTGGGTGAAGCTCGCATTTCCGGCAGCGCTGGCTACGGGAGCACTGCTGGCCGCGCTGCGGCTGTCCCGCCCCGGGATCGCCCTGGGGCGCGTCGGTACCTTGCTCGCGGCGCCGGTGCTGGCCATCTGGGTATTGGCGGGGTTGGCGCTGCTGCGTGCGCCGGAGGATGCGGCGATGCTGGTGTGGGGGGAGACTTGGGCGGCCTGCCTGGTCAACGTGCCGCTCTTGTCAGTGCCGGCCTTTATCGCCCTGTTCATGGTCATGAAAACCTTGGCGCCGGTACGGCCAGTCGCAGCCGGCGCCGCAGCCGGACTGCTTGCCGGCTCGCTGGCGGCGATTATCTATTCACTGCATTGCCCGGAGCTGGCTGCCCCCTTCATCGGCCTCTGGTACCCGCTGGGCATGCTGATCCCGGCCGCGGCCGGTGCAGCAATCGGTCCGCGTCTGCTGCGCTGGTAGGTGAGCGGCTCAGGCTGCAGTTTTATTTCTGCTTTTTCCAGCCTTGCCGGCGACCTGCTCCAGCGAGCGAATCGCTTCGTCTCGCGTTGCCTGCGACAGCGCTGCGGCGATTTGTTCAGCACCTTCTCCGTTGCCAGTCCTGATGGCGTCGAACAGCGCCTGCCACTGCCGGGCCGAGTACCGCCGGTGCTCGGCCGACGCCAGTGCGAGCCTCGTGTAACGGCTGGTCTGCAGCATCAGTGCAGCCAGTGTCGCGCGCAGCCAGTGGTTGCCGAGGCTTTCGGTGAACGTGCGGTTCACCTGCAGCGCGGTGCGCGTATAGGCTGCGGCGTCCTTGCCGGCGAGCTTCTGCAGCTGCGCAATGGGTTCGGTCACTTTTTCAAGCAGCGCAGCGCGCTGCGGATCCTCGGCGATCCAGCGCGCCCGCAGTCCGACCAGCGCGGCACGCACCTGGTAGAGCTCGCGGATCTCGCGCACTGTGACGTCGGTAACCACTGCGCCGCGGTAGGGCAGGATGGTGATCAACCCGGCGCTCTGCAGCAGGCGCAGCGCGTCGCGTACCGGGCCGTGGCTGGAGCCGAACTCCTTCGACAGCACGGCTTCGACCAGACGCGAGCCCGGCGGATAGCGGCCGTCGATGATGCGGTCGGCGAGTCTGGCGGCGATTTTTTCGGGCAGGGTCTGATTCAGCCCGGCATCGCTGGATTCACTCATTTATGCCTGTTTTCAAGGAGATAGCGACAATCCTGCCGCGCCGCGAGTATAACGCTGCAGCCATCTGCGGGAAACGATTATCGATTATTAATAATCCGGTATAATCTAGCGTCGCCTGCAGGAGAGTAAAGCAGGCCCGTAAAATCGATTTCGAGGAGAAACAACCATGTCCGTGACCGCAACCGCCACCAGTGTCCGCGCCATTGCCCACCCTGGCGCCATTACTGTTGAACCCATCAGCCCGCATGTCGGCGCCGACATCATCGGCGTCGATCTGTCGCTGCCGCTGACTGATGCCCAGTTCGAGCAGATCCACGCGGCCTGGATGCAGCACCTGGTGCTGCGCTTCCGCGGCCAGAATCTGAGCAAGGACCAGTTGCACGAATTCAGCTGCCGTTTCGGCGAACTCGACAAGGCGCCGATCAACGTCAAGGGCAAACCCTGGATCGAGGGCTACCCCTACATGGCGGTGATGTCGAACATCAAGGTCGAAGGCGAATCGATCGGCAGCCTCGGTTACGGCGAGGCGGTGTGGCACACCGACATGTCGTATAACGAGGTCACGCCCACCGGCGCGCTGCTCTATGGGGTCGAGGTGACGAAGGAGGGCGGCAAGACCGGCTTCCTCAACATGTACCATGCCTACGAAACCCTGCCGGCGGATCTCAAGTCGGCGATCGACGGCAAGATGATCAAGCATGATTCCAGCCGTAACAGCGCGGGTGAGTTGCGCGCCGGCTTCAAGGCGGTGAACGACGCGCGGGAGGCGCCGGGCGCGGTCCATCCGGCGGTGATTCGTCATCCTGTTACCGGCCGCAAGGCGCTGTTCCTCGGCCGCCGCCCCTTCGGTTATGTGATGGGCATGAACCTGGAGGACAGCGAAGCACTGCTCGACCGGCTGTGGGCGCATGCCACGCGCGACGAGTTTGCCTGGTACCAGACATGGAGCGTCGGCGACCTGCTGATCTGGGACAACCGCTGCGTGATGCACAAGCGCACGGCCTTTGATCCCAACGAGCGCCGGCTGCTTTACCGAACCCAGATCAAGGGCGTCAAGCCGCAGGCCTGATGGCGCAGTGGCGGCCGCTTGAGGCCGTCCCCGCATGAATCAGCGCAGCAACACGGGCCGCTGGATATAAAATCCAGCGGCCCGTGACTTTTTCCAAACCCCACATATCCGCAGCTGCGGGTCCGCATCGCCAGGTCTGGGCGATGGCCGGCCCCATCATCCTCGCCAACATTTCGGTGCCGTTGCTCGGCGCGGTGCATACCGCCGTAGTCGGTCACCTGCCCGAGCCGTACTACCTCGGCGCTGTGGCCATCGGCGCGATGCTGTTCAATTTCATCTATCACCTGTTCAACTGCCTGCGCATGGGCACGACCGGGCCCACCGCCCAGGCCCGCGGCGCCGGCGATTATGCCGAGGTGCGGGCGATGCTGTCCCGCGCGTTGCTGCTGGCCACCGCAATCGGCGGCGTGCTGGTGCTGCTGCAGTTGCCGATACTTGCCACCGCGCTGTGGCTGATCAATGCCAGCGCCGAGGTCGAGCACCACGCCGGCGAATATTTCCGGATCCGTGTGTGGGCGATGCCGGCGGTGCTCGCGAGCTACGCCATCATCGGCTGGCTTTACGGCCTGCGCGACGCGCGCCTGCCGCTGCTGATCCTGTTCGTGACCAACGGGGTGAACATCGCACTGAGCCTGTGGTTCGTGCTCGGCTTGGGCTGGGGCGTGCCCGGCGTGGCGATTGCCTCGCTGATCGCGGAATACACCGGCCTCGTGGCCGGGCTGCTTTGTGTATTGCGCGTCCTGCGCAGGCTGCCCGACGATGGCCGGCGCAGCCGCGTGCTCGACCCGGCATGTTTCGCGCGCATGCTCGCAATCAATGGCGATATCGTGGTGCGCACTTTCTGCGTGGTGTCGGTGCTCGCGTTTTTCATGGCGAAGAGCGCTGAACTCGGAGACGTGCAACTGGCGGCCAACCAGGTGCTGTACACCTTCCTGATGTTCACTTCTTTCGGACTGGACGGATTTGCCCATGCCGCCGAGGCGATTCTCGGCGAATCAGTGGGGCGCCGCAATCGCGAGGCCTTCCGCCGCAACATGCGCGTGGTGTTCCTGTGGGCCGGGCTGGTCGCCGCCCTCAATGCCGTGGTTTATGTTCTTGCCGGTCCGGCGATCATCGCGCTGCTGACCGGCATTCCCGAGGTGCGTGCTGCCGCGGAAACCTGGCTGCTGTGGCCGGCCCTGCTGCCGCTGGTCGGCGTCTGGGCCTACACCTACGACGGCGTCTACCTTGCTGCGACGCGCACCCGCATCATGCGCAACACGGTGCTGCTGTCGTTCATGGTGTTCCTGCTGGTGCTGCACCTGGCGATGCCGTTGTTCGGCAACGCGGGACTATGGGGCGCGCTGGCAGTGTTCCTGGGTTTGCGCGGCGTGTTGCTGCACCTGTTCATGCCGCGGGTGCTGAAGTCGATCTGAGGTTGCGCTCAGGGCACAGCGGGGAAGGCGGTACCGGGTTTTTCCTTGAGGAATTTTTCCTTCAGCTTTTTCATCGCCTCCAGATAGTCCTCCATCGTGGACTGGTTGTTCTCGTACTTGCCGGCGATTTTCTGGTAGGCGGTGATGTATTCGTGGTCGGTCATGGTATGTCCTTTGCGTATGGATTGACTATACGCGCTTGCCCTGGCCGGCGCCGGACTATCGGTGCTGGTTATACTGGCGGCATGTTTTTTCTTTATCTGCTTGAGGAGTTGCAATTTTGGGTGCTGAACAACGTATCAGGGATCTGGGGTTGGTCCTGCCTGAGGGCAGTGCGCCTGCCGCGAACTACGTCAATGCCGTGCGCACCGGCAATCTGCTGTTCATCGCGGGCAAGCCGCCGCTGCCCGAAAACGGCAAAATGCCCAAGGGCCGGCTGGGCCGTGAATACTCGACCGAGGACGGATATCGCTTTGCGCGTTCTGCAGCGCTCGAACTGATGGCGGTGATGCGCGCTGAACTGGGCTCGCTGGATCGAGTCGCGCGCGTGGTCGAGATCCAGGGCTTCCTGAACGCGGTTCCGGAGTTCGAGGCGCACCCCAAGGTTCTCGACGGCTGCTCCGACCGACTGGTCGAGGTATTCGGCGAGCGCGGCGTTCATGCCCGTTCCGTGCTCGGCGCCAGTTCGCTGCGCGGCGGCCTGCCGGTGATCGTCAAGGCCGTGGTCGAAGTCCTGCCTTAAGGTGTGTAGCAGTTGATGTGCGGTGGGCACGCTGCGCTTTGCCCACCCTACGGCATTTACTTCAGTCCGGATCAACCGGAGTGTTATTGCCGGCATCATGCACCGGTCTGGCGGCGCGTGACGCCGGCGTTTCGAGGCTGATCCTGCCGAGCGTGCCGCTGCGGTAATCGTTGAGCAGCGTCACTGCCGCCTTTTCGAAATCGGCACCGCCCCCTTTGATGCGGAAGCCGCGTTTTGCCGCGACTGCTTCGATGACACCGACGCCATCCAATCCGCCGCCGTCGGCCGGTGTGGCGTAGCGCGCCGCCAGCAGTTTCGGGTATTGGGCCAGCAATACTCCCGCCAGGTAAATCGCCACCTCGGATTCGATGTAGGCGTTAATGCCGATGCTGTGGCTGGCGGCGAGCATCCGGCCGTCATCGGGATGATCTATTTTCGGCCACATCAGGCCCGGGGTGTCGGTGAGGCTGACGGTCGGCGTCAACTCGTAACGGGTCAGTGATTTGGTAATCGCCGGCTCATCGCCGACTTTCGCGCGACGCTGTTTCAGCAGTGCGTTGACCAGCGTCGATTTGCCGACATTGGGCACACCCATGATCAGCATGCGCAGCGGCTTCAGATTTTCGTTGCGGTGCGGTGCAAGCTTTTTTGCGGCAGCGATGATTTTCTGCGCGTCGCCGGGTTTTTTTGCGGACAGCGCAATGGCGTGGGTGTTTTTCTGCGCGTTGAAATGGCTGATCCACTGCGGCGTGGTCTGGGCGTCGGCGGCATCGGCCTTGTTCAGCACCTTCAGGCAGGCGCGCTGGCGTGCCATGCGCAGCGCTTCGACCAGCGGATTGCTGCTCGCCATCGGGCAGCGTGCGTCGAGCACCTCGATCACCACGTCATGATCCGCCATCGCCTTCTTGATCTTGTCGACGGCGATGGCCATGTGGCCGGGAAACCAGTTGATGCTCATGTCAGAGTTTCTCGAAACGCCGCCGGCTGCGGCCGTCGATGACGACATCTTCGGTGAACATCGCGGCGGGACGCACCCACAGCCCGTCTGCGCCATAAAGCGGGCGGTAGACCACCATCGCTTCCAGCGTTTCGGAATGGGTGGCGATGCCGACCACTTCGTATTCATTGCCCTTGTAGTGGCGGTAGCGGCCGGGTGTGATGGGGCTGGAGCTCATGCGGATTTCCGTGAAATGCAGGCTGTGCTTTTACGTGACTGACGCCGAAGTTGCCAGCGGGCTTGCGGCGTCATCGTGCGCACTATAGTGAAATAATATCATAAGTATCTGTTTTTATTAATAAAATTGACATTCAGCCGAATCGGTTATATTCGCCGATCCATGTCGCAAATCCCCGCGCACCGCATTGCATTCGCCGGTATGGCCGCGCTCGCCGTGGCCATGGGTATTGGCCGCTTCGCCTTCACGCCGATCCTGCCGATGATGCAGGACGATGCGGGACTGACTGTGGCTTCCGGCGGTTATCTCGCTTCCGCAAACTATCTTGGATATCTCATCGGTTCGCTGCTGGCGACGCGGCTGCGGGTGCGCGACGACGTGGCGGTGCTCGGCAGCATGCTGCTGATCGGCATCGCGACGCTGCTGATGGGATTCACCGATCATTATTTTGCCTGGCTGCTGCTGCGCCTGGTGGCCGGCATCGCCAATGCCTGGATCGCGATATTCGCGTTTTCCTGGGCGCTTGACCGGCTCGCCGCGGTACGCAATCCCTTGCTGAACAGCCTCAGTTTTGCCGGAGTCGGCGCCGGCACATTGGTGGCCGGCCTGGTCTGCATCGCGCTGATGCGTTTCGGGGCTTCGTCGGCACAGGCGTGGATGGCCTTTGGCCTGCTGGCGCTGGCGGTGACCGCCGTGGTGTGGACGACCTATGCCGGCGGCGGCACGGTGCGCGGTGCACCGCGCCCGCCGATGCGCGGCATTCCCTGGAGCCGCGACGCCCGGTTGCTGGTGTTTTGTTTTGGTGCCGCGGGTTTCGGCTACATCATTCCCGCGACCTTTCTACCGGCGATGGCGCGCGCGGTGATCCAGGACCCGGCAGTCTTCGGCTGGGCGTGGCCGGTATTCGGTTTGGCGGCCATGTTGTCAACGCTGCTTGCGGCCACCGTGCTGCGCGGGTTCGCGCCGCGCCGCGTGTGGGTGGTCTGCCATCTGGTGATGGCTTTCGGCGTGGTGATCCCGGTGTTTTCCGCCGGCATGGTGGCGATCGTGACCGCGGCGCTCTGCGTCGGCGGCACCTTCATGGTGATCACCATGCTGAGCATCCAGGAGGCGCGGGCGGTGGCTGGTGCCGGAGTGGTGCCGCTGACGGCGGCGATGACTGCGGCATTCGCGCTGGGCCAGATTATCGGCCCGCTGGCGGCGGGTCTGCTGAGCAATGCCGGGCTGGGATTTGCCGGTGGCCTGCTGCTGGCGGGTGCGGTGCTGGCACTGTCGGCCGCACTGCTGTGGCGTGGATCAGCGGCAGGGGCGGCCTGAACATGGCGCCCGTGCTGCGCAGCCTGTTGCTGATGACGCTGGGCGTCGCGCTGCTCACGGCCAATGATGCGGCGAGCAAATACCTGGTGCAGTCGTACCCGGTGGGGCAGGTGATCGGCCTGCGCCAGGCAGCGACGCTGCTGGTGCTGATTCCGTATGTGATGTGTTTCAGCCGCTGGAGCGCGCTGCGCGTGGTCGACTGGCCGGGACAGCTCGGGCGTGGTGTGCTGTTCATCATCGGTTCGGTGTTCATCGTCTGGAGCCTCGCCGAACTGCCGCTGGCAACGGCCATCACGATGCTCTTCGCGAGCCCGATCTTCATGGTGGTGCTTTCCGCGCCGCTGCTCGGCGAACGCATCGGGCGTCATCGCTGGATTGCGGTGATCGGCGGTTTTGCCGGTGTGCTGATCATCCTGCGTCCCGGTGCCGAGTCCTTCCAGTGGGCGCTGCTGCTGCCGCTTGCCGCAGCAATGATCAACGCGCTGCGCGATGTGATAACACGATGGTTGTCGCGCACCGAGACCTCGATCGCGATCCTGTTCTGGTCGAACATCATCCTGATGGCCGGCGGATTCGCGACGCTGCCCTTCGGCTGGCAGGCGGTGACCTGGCATGCGGGGCTGTGGTTCCTTGCCGCCGGCATTTTCAACGGCAGTGCGCATTTTCTGATCATCGAAGCCCTGCGCACCGGCGAGGCCTCGGTGCTGGCACCCGTCCGTTACACCGCGCTATTGTGGGCGGCCGCGATCGGCTTTCTCGTCTGGGGTGAACTGCCGGAACTGTGGCTGTGGGCGGGTGCTGCGGTAATCGTCGGCAGCAGTCTCTACATGATCCGTGGCGAGCGGCGGCGCTAAGTTCCGTAACCCCCTGTGCGTGACGGGTTTCTCCGGTTTCGATTGCAGTGGCAGGGACCCGCGATTATGCTGGGCTTGCAGTCTGGCAATACCGATTGTTCATAATGATGACAAGGAGAACTTTTATGGAAATTCAAGCAGGCGGTGCGGCACCGGATTTCACGCTGGCCGCGCACAACTCTGACCAGAAGGTCGCGCTGTCCTCGTTCAAGGGACGCCCGGTCGTGGTCGCATTCATGCCCTTTGCCTTTACCGGGGGATGAACCAATCAAGTCCGTGGGTTCCGTGAGAACTACGAAGAATTCAAGAAACTGAACTGCGAAATCCTGCAGCTGAGCGCCGATCCGCTGCCGAGTCTGAAAGCCTGGGCAGAGCATCTTGGTGGCGTGCCTTTCCCGCTGATGTCCGACTATTGGCCGCATGGTGCGGTCGGTCAGGCCTTCGGAATTTTCAATGACGAGCGCGGCATGGATAAACGAGCCGCCTATGTCATTGATGCCAAGGGGGTCGTGCGTTACGCCAAGGTCTACCCGCAGGGCACGATTCCGACCAGTGAGGAACTGCTCGCCGAGCTGCGCAAGCTCTAGGGCAGGGCAGGCGCATTACCGGGCCGGCAGGCCATACCTCTGCGAGGGATGACTGCCGGCCTTTTTGCGTCCGCCGACTTCCGGCTGGCCCGCATTTTGCGTCATGATGCAAGCCATCCTTTCCCGGAGTTCCTGTCATGTTCAACGGAAAATGCGCCCTTGTCACCGGCTCCACCAGCGGCATCGGCCTTGCCGTTGCCAGCGCGCTGGCGGCGCGCGGCGCCAATATCATGCTCAATGGCTTCGGTGACCCCGAAGCCATCCGCGACCTGCGCATAAAACTGGCGCAGCAGTACGGCGTGCGCGTCGAGTACCACGGCGCCGACATGAGCAAACCGGCCGAAATCGCCGAAATGATGGAGCACACCGTCGCGGTGCTCGGCAAGATCGACATCCTGGTCAACAACGCCGGCATCCAGTTCGTTGCTCCGGTCGAGGAATTCCCGCCGGAGAAGTGGGATGCGATCATCGCCATCAACCTGGTGGCGCTGTTTCACACCATCCGCCATGCCGTGCCCGGCATGAAGCGGCGGCGCTGGGGGCGCATCATCAACATCGCCTCGGCGCATGCGCTGGTGGCTTCGCCCTTCAAGTCGGCCTATGTCGCCGCCAAACACGGCGTGGCCGGGCTGACCAAGACCATTGCCCTCGAAACCGCCACCTTCGGCGTCACCTGCAATGCGATCTGCCCGGGCTACGTGCTGACGCCGCTGGTGCAGAAGCAGATTCCGGACACCGCGAAGGCGCGCGGCATCACGGAGGAGCAGGTGGTGCGCGACGTGCTGCTGGCAGCGCAGCCGACCAAGCAGTTCGTGACGGTGGAGCAGGTGGCAGCATTGGCCTGTTTCCTTGCGAGCGACGAAGCGGCGTCCATTACCGGCACCTTGCAGGCGATCGACGGCGGGTGGACGGCGCAGTAATCGCCAAAAACCGTTCGTCACCCCGGCGAAAGCCGGGGTCCAGGGATTCTGAGTCGGTCTGCACTGGATTCCGGCGTTCCCCACACGGGACTTCCTTCGGGGTGCGCCGGAATGACGGTGGGGAATTTATTCCGACGAATAAATAACGTCCCGCACCGTCGGATAAACCTGATTTTCCCAGCGTTTGCCGCTGAACACGCCGTAGTGTCCGACACCTGCCTGCACGTAATGCGTGCGCAGATACTGCGGCAGCCTCGAACACAGGTCCTGCGCCGCCAGCGTCTGGCCCAGCGCGCAGATGTCGTCGCGTTCGCCCTCGACCGTCAGCAGCGCGGTGCGGCGTATGGTTTTCGGATCGATCAGGCGGTCGCGGTAATGCAGCCTGCCCAGGGCAAGGGCATGTTCCTGAAACACCAGGCGCACGGTTTCGAGGTAGAAATCGGCGTTGAGGTCTGAGACTGCGAAATATTCCTCGTAGAAGCGTCGCGTCACTTCAGCTTTTTCATGGTCGCCGTCGATGATCTGCTGGTAGTAATCCTTGAACGACTTGATATGCCGCTGCAGGTTCATGTTGAGGAAGGCGGTCAACTGCACGAAGCCGGGATAAACCCGCCGCCGCATGCCGGCAAATTGCACCGGCACATGCTCGATCAGGTTGTGCTCGAACCAGCTGATCGGCTGGCTGGTGGCGAGCACATTGACTTCGGTCGGGTTGACGCGGCAATCGATGGGGCCGGCCATCAGCGTCAGGCTCGCCGGCGTCGCCGGGTGCCGGTCCTCGGACATCACAGCAACTGCAGCGAGCGCCTCGACGCAAGGCTGGCAGATGGCGACCAGGTGGGCGCCCGGCCCCATCACGTTCAGAAACTCGATGATGTGATCGATGTATTCGTCGATCCCGAAAAGGCCGGCTTCCATCGGCACATCGCGCGCGTTGTGCCAGTCGGTGATGTAGACGTCGTGGTCGCGCAGCATCGTGCGCGCGGTTTCGCGCAGCAGCGTCGCGAAGTGGCCTGACATCGGCGCCACGATCAGCACCCGCGGCTGCGCACCGCCGCTGTGTTTGCGGAAGCGCAGCAGCGTCGCGAAGGGCGTGCTGTGCACGACTTCCTCGGTCACTGCCAGTTCGCGTTTACCGGCAAGCACCGATTCGATGCCGAACTCCGGGCGCTTGTGGGTCAGTCGCGCCAGTGCCAGCACTTCGCAGGCCGCGGCAAAGCGGCGCAGCGGCTGCCAGCCCCAGGTTCCGAAATCATGCAGGCCCGGGGCGGCGAGCATGGCTGCCTCCCGCATCGGGTTGAGCACGTATTCCTGTGTCTGGTAGGCGTGGTAAATCGTCATTGATGCTCCCGGTTTCCGGCCGCCTGCCCGGCTTGCCGGAACCGACGCAATAAACGCGCCAGCTGGATCACGTGGATGGCATGACTCCTGCTAAAGACTGCCATATTCGCGCCGGCAGCACCGCAAGGGTGCATGCTGGTGCTTCACCGCATGGAGGTTGTGCATCATGGCACGGGCCACCCTGAGCATCAGCAGCAAGAATTATTCGTCCTGGTCGCTGCGCGGCTGGCTGCTGGTGCGTTTTGCCGGCCTCGAGTTCAGCGAAGTGCAGGTGTCACCCGACGATGCCGATGCGCGGCGTGAACTGCTGCTGATTTCGCCGTCGATCCTGGTGCCTTGTCTCAATCATGACGGCATCAAGGTCTGGGATACCCTGGCCATCGCCGAATACCTCAATGAAATAAAACCCAAAAGCGGTCTGCTGCCGGCGACCCGCGCGGCGCGGGCGCATTGCCGGGCGATCTGCGGCGAGATGCATTCCGGCTTCAGCAGTCTGCGCTCGGCGCTGCCGATGAACCTGAAGGGCGATTTTCCCAATTACAAGATCTGGTCCAAGGCGCGCGATGACATCGAACGCATCACCGCGATCTGGCGCGAATGCCTCGAGCAGTACGGCGGCCCCTTCCTGTTCGGCAAAAAGCGCGGCATGGCCGACGCAATGTATGCGCCGGTGACCACCCGCTTCCGCACCTACCACGTCGGGCTCGATGCGGCCTGTGCCGCCTATTGCGAACGCATCCTGGCGCTGCCGGAGATGGACGAATGGAAGTCCGCAGCGCTTGAGGAGCAGGACGACATCGAAGAACTCGACATGGAATTCTGAGTGCGCCAGACAAAAGTAAATTCCCCTCTGCCGCAGAGTCCATCCCATTGGGCTACGGGTATGGCGCGCAAAGAGTCACTGGAGCGGTCCTTTAGGTAGAACCCGTTCGGGTCATTTCCACGGCGCCGGGGCCGGCACCTCGGCCGGAGCGGGCATGTCGATGGTCTTGAAATCCGCCGGGCCGACGATTTCGAGGTATTCCATGTCCGGCGAGTAGTCGAACAGGTAATGCACGATGCCCGGGCGCTGGTGCACGCAGTCGCCGGCGGCCACCAGCGTTTCCTTGTCCTCGTACATGAATTTCGCCCAGCCCTTGAGCATGATGACGATATGGAATTCCGCCTCATGGCGGTGCCAGCCGGTGCCTTTTTCCGGGGCCTGGTTGGCGCGCACCATCTGGGCGATGACCTTGCCCGCGGTGGCCTCGGCGACGCCCAGATCGCGGTAGATGAAAAAATCGCGCAGGCCCTCGCTGCGGAATTCGGTGTCGCCGGGTTTTACATGGGAAAACTGGGTGATGGTGCGATCGAGCATGGCGGATCTCCTGAACGTGGGAACCGCGGCAACTCAAGCATAAGTCGTTCCATTAAATACTGACTTGCGAACATGGTGCATATGCACCAAGGGTGTGCGGATTTCAGTGTATCCGCGTCACCGTCGCCGGCGCCTGCCGACCCAGATTGAGCACGACAACGCGGCGACCCAACATGACCACGCTACCTTTCCTGCGGTTGTCCCCGGTGTCGCTGAACTCGAAGTCATAGACGCGCTGCAGCAGCAGCCGGCCGTTGCTGTTGCGGGCGGGGCGCAGGCCGGCGATGCCGACGGTGTCATCGAGGAACTGCAGTCCCTCGGCATCGCAGGCAATACGCGCGGCAGCCACGGCGGCCTCGCGCGCCTGCATGCTGTCCCACCACAGCCAGGCGAGGGCAGCGAACAGTGCGAGCAGCAGGATTTCAGTGAGCGGAAACATGCGAGGCGCCACGTTAGCAGAATTTCCCCAAACACCGTCAATCCAGGCGCAAGCCACCACCATTTTCATCGTCATTCCGGCGCACGCCGGAATCCAGGTTTTTGGCGAGTCGGTTGTCAGCGGATTCCGGCTTTGCGAGCAGCCGCATCGCAGCTTGCCTGCTTACCCCTCTTCGCCGGAATGACAGCGAAGGTCTATCCAGCGTATTTTTGAATGATGACCGCAAGTCGCATCACCATCTGGAACGCGCCGCAGCTAGATTCCGGGTTTGGGGTAGACTGATTTTCATTTCCCGGCACGCCCCGAAGGAAGTCCCTTTGGGGGACAAGACCGGGTTCCATGTGAGGAGCAGCATGATCGAACTGAAATCCCGCAAGCACAGCACCGACGACCTCGGCAGTGCCATCGAGCTTTGCTACAGCAAGGGCTGGACCGACGGCCTGCCGGTGATTCCGCCGACGGCGGAACGCATCGAAGCCATGCTCGAGGCCGGTGGGCTCAAGCCCGACCAGCAACTGTCCTTCATCGAAAACCGCCAGGTCTCGGTGACCGCAGAAAAAGTCGCGATCAACGCGGTGATGGCCGGCTGCAAACCCGAATACATGCCGGTGATCACCGCCACGGTCGAAGCGCTGGCTGAACCGAAATACGGCTACCACGGCCCGGCCACCAGCACCGGCGGCTCCGCGGTGTTCATGCTGGTCAACGGCCCGATCGCGAAGAAGATCGGCATGAACAGCGCCGACAATGTGTTCGGCCAGGGCTGGCGTGCCAACGCCACCATCGGCCGCGCGATCCGGCTGATGATGCAGAACGTGATCGGCACCACTCCCGGCGTGCTCGACCGCTCGAGCCTCGGACACCCCGGCAAGTACACCTTCTGCATCGCCGAGAACGAGGAAGACAGCCCGTGGCCGGCCTTCCACACCACGCGCGGTTTCAAACCCGAGCAGAACGCGGTGACGATTTTCGCGGCGCTCGGCGTGCACCAGTATTCCAACGGACTGGCGGCAACCCCCGAGGGCGTGCTCGCCACCACCTGCGCGCAGATGCGCATGTCCGCCGGCACCAACCGCCAGCCGCAGTACGCGCTGGTCTTCGCCGGCGAGCACCAGTTGATCATGCAGAAGGCGGGCTGGTCACGCGAAGACGTGCAGAACTACGCGTTCGAGCACAGCAAAATGTCCCACGCCGAAATGCAGCGTGCCAACATCAGGCCGGGCCCGATCACCGCCGAATCCGAGGCGACGATGCAGACGCTGGTGCATACCCCTGAGGACTTTCTGGTCATCGCCGCCGGCGGCAAGGCTGGCGTGCAGTCCTGCTACATTCCCGGCTGGGGCGGCAAGAACGGTTCGCAGAGCGTCACGCGGGAAATCAAGCTGCCGTAAAAGCCGAAAACCTTTTTAGCCACAGAGGGCACAGAGGACATGGAGGGCACAGAGAAAACCCATCCCGCGTCACTCCGGCGGAAGCCGGAGTCCAGTAACAGTGTCGGCGATACCACTGGATTCCGGATCGCACTGCGTGCGTCCGGAATGACGAATTCACTAAGTATTTGTTTTTATTGATATTTTTAAGGAGGTCTCCATGAGCATCCAGATCTACGATCCCACCACCGAAGTCAACAGCCGCAAGATCAATTTCGTGCCGCGGCCGAAGTCGCTGAAAGGCCTGCGCGTTGGCCTGGTCGATAACACCAAGCACAACTCCGATCAATTGCTGATGCGCATCGCCGGCATCCTTGAGAAGGAGCATGGCGCGAAGTCGCACGTGATCCGCAAAAAGAAAAGCGCCGGCTCCGCACCCAGCCCGGAAATGATCGCCGAGTACAAGGAAAACTGCGACATCATCGTTGCAGGCGTCGGCGACTGAGGGTCATGCAGCTCGGGCAGTGTGCTCGACAGCATAGTGTTTGAACAGAACGGTGTTCCCTCGGCGTCCATCGTGACCCACGTGTTCACGGTGACGGGCAAAGCGATGGCGAAAACCTGGGGCGTGCCGGACTTGAAATTCCTGGTGATGCCGCATCCAATCGCCAACCTGACGCCGGAGCAGATGGACCAGCGCGCGGCGGAGATTGCGCCGCAAGTTGTAGAGTTATTGTTGCAGGGGCAGCAGGCGGCTTAGTTGTTAAGAAGTTGCGGGAAAGGAAAAGGGGCCGGGAGGCCCCTTTTTTGTTATGCGTGCACCGTTATGCGCGGCTTCCCGCTTATTCCTGAGGAGAATACGTGTCAGGGCTTCGATGGCCAGTCAATTTTCACCTGCCGGTGCTGTGTCACGCAGTCACGCAGATAAAGATTGATCAGGCTTTGGTAGGGCACCCCGGCATCGGCCGCCATGCGTTTGAAGTAGGCTACAACGTCTTCGGAGAGACGCATGGTGACGGGTGTCTTGAGCTTGGACGCGTAAGGATTCTTGCGCGACTTCATCCTGGAGAGATCGTATTCAGTTTTCATGATTGTTCGCTTCCATATTCAGTCCCAAGGGCTGGGGCGTATGGTCATGTTTCATCATCGGGGAGCAACAACAGGCGCTCGCTCCTCCAGACACGAACCAGGCTTATGGATGCAGCATTGCGCAGGTAAACCACACGAAACGGCGGATAAATGATTTCCCGGATGCGGTCCTGATTGAATTCCGGGACCTTTCTGCCTGAATCAGGGTGATCGCGCAGATTTTGTACGCTTTTCAGGATGACATTGACAAACTTTTGGCCGATGTCCGGCGCCCCTTGCGCCAGGTAATACGCTTTGATCTCCTGCAGGTCGCTCAGGGCCGACTGAGCGATGGTGATCTTCATTTGCTTACTTTGCGCCAAGTATTTTCTTCGCCTCGGCCAGCGTGACGGTATTGCCTTCCCGGATGTCAGCCAGTCCCTGGGCCACAGCCTTGATGAATTTCAACTCATCGGCAGTTTTCTCGTAATCGTCGAGGCATTGCACCACGGCAACACCTCTGCCCCGGCTGGTCAGCAGCACGGGCCGGTGGGTATCGTTCACCCGGCTGACAACTTTACCCGGGTTCACCTTGAGGTCGGAAAGGGGAATGACATCTTCTGAAAATTTGGTTTCCATTTCGGCGCTCCTGAATGAATCGCTGTCATTAATAGCACCTGTTTACTGGTGCCGTCAAGAAGTCACTAAACCTGCGGAAATGGTGTGCCCCCGGAGCCTGCCCAGTAACTATCGTGCCCGACGGAGAAACCGCGGAGACTGAAACGTCGTGTGGAACCTGTTGTTAAGTGCTATTTGCACGGTGTTTTCCAACTTGTCCAGCAAGCATGTTGCGCGCTTGCCTAGCCTGGCCGGGAAAGCGGCCGGTTAGAAGCTTACAAAGTAACGCGAATGCGACCGAAGAAATCCAGAAGAAAATTGCGATTGCAATAATCCACCACGCATGGATAGTGTTGGATGGTGTATCCGTTACGCTGTACCAAACGACGCCTAGGACCACACCCACCTGAACTAAATTGCCGAGCCAACCCCAGGTTGTTTGGATAAACCCGCCAAGATCAGATAACCGATTGCGGAGGAGTTCTGAACTGAATCTCGAAGCAGCGAACCGGAGAACTTTTTCCTGATTCTCTGGGTTGTCCAACTCGTCAATTGTCAGCCCAAGTGCAAGAGACATTTCTTCGAGAGCAGCCTTGCGATTTCGTTCTGTTTCCCACGCGGCCATCGCTAAAACGCCGAAACTGAATGCGCTTAGAACAATCAATGCGCCAACGACGTGCCCAATTGCTACAAGTGCGGTCATAGTCTTACCCCGCCAGCACCTTCACCCCAAACTCCTCCACCCCGCAAATCGCCGTCCGATGCATCAACCTTCGCTGCGGCAGCGCGTAGTCACCCACCGCCATGTGCTGGGTTGAATAGTTGTCCCACATGATGACGTCGCCGGCCTGCCATTTGTGGGTGTAGACCGCGTCGTCGCGGGTGATGTGTTCATGCAGGCGCTGGAGGATGGGTGCCGAATCTTCCTCGCTCATGCCTTCGAAGCTGAAGGTGTAGGTCTTGTTGACGAAAATGCATTTGCGCCCGGTTTCCGGATGCATGATCACGGCGTCATGCGAGATATCGGGCGTGGTGGCCTTCTGTGCGGCGGTGAGCGGCGGGCGGGCGTGGTCTTTGGATCGCTGCTGTTGTTTGCGTTCCTGGGCGCGGTGGTAACGGAATACCCCACGCTGTTTGTCGAGCCAGTCGCGGGTTTCGGCGTCGAGCGTGTCGTAGGCATGTGCGGTGCTGGCAAAGCAGGTGTCGCCTAGCACCTTGCCGTCCCTGGTCGGGACTTCGATGGCATGGAGGAAGGTGTAACGGGCCGGCTTGCGCATGAAGCAGAGGTCGGTGTGCCAGTCGTCCCCGGCATAGGCGGAGCCGATCGAGCGTTCGCCGTCCTTGACGTTGGAGATCAGGTGGATTTGCGGGTAGCCGGGCAGGGCGTATTCCTGGCGCACGTGTTTGTCCGGGGTGCCGAAGAGTGCGGTGAAGGCGATCTGCTGTTCCGGCGTCAGCGACTGGCCGCGGAAATAGATCATGCCGTTGCTGTCGAACAACTGTTTGATTGCAGCGAAGGTGGCGTCATCCAGTTCGCGTGACAGGTCGATGCCGAGAACTTCCGCGCCGACCGGTTTGCCGCTGTAGCGGACGTCCAGCCGGACGCCTTGCACTGTATCCATGGTCTCCTCCGTGGGCTGCAGTCACTGGCTAATCGATTAGAGCATAAACCTGGTTCCGGCGCCTTGAGGCCACATGCTGGTCTGCTTGCCAAGCCGGCGGGGCGCACTTAACCTGCTGGCTGAAGCGTCATCCGGCCGGCGGCACAATCACATACAACAATTGCTGGACGCGGGCCGCAACCACGGCTACCGATTGTCGGGAGGACACGATTCATGACCGAAACACAACCACGTCCCGTGGCCACACCGGACGGCAAACAATTGCCGTTCGTTGCCCCTTGCCGCGAACTCCCCGCTTCCAGGCCTCTGCAATGGGTGGCCCGCGGCTGGGCGGATTTCCGCCGCGCGCCGCAGCAGAGTCTCGGACTCGGCATTGCCATCGTCGTGCTGTCGTGGATTGTCACCGGCATCGCGCTGAGTGTCGGCAGTTACTGGGCGGCGCTGGTGCTGCTCTCGGGTTTCGTGTTCATCGCGCCCTTGCTGGCACTCGGGCTTTATTCGATCAGCCGCCAGCTCGAGCGCGGCATGGAGCCAACGCTGGTGCGCTGCATGGAAGAGCAGGGCCGCGCATTGGGCAACGCGATGGTGTTCGCGCTGGCGCTGATGGTGCTGTTCCTGGTGTGGGCGCGTGCCGGCTCAATGGTCCACGTGTTTTTTCCGGCGCAGGGCGGCTCGGATTGGCGCGAGCTCGCGCTGTTTCTCGGCATCGGCTCGGCTGTGGGCTCGATTTTCGCGTTACTGACCTTCGTCTTCAGCGCGTTTTCGCTGCCGATGATCTGTGATCGGGAAACCGATGCGGTGACCGCCATTGTCACCAGTGTCAACGCCGTGTTGCGCAACAAGCCGGCGATGGCGGTGTGGGCGCTGCTGATCGTGGTGCTGACCGGGATCGGTTTCGCCACCGCGCTGCTAGGTCTTGCAATTACGATCCCCGTCCTGGGGCATGCGACCTGGCACGCCTATCGCGACACCATCGACGCCTCGGCATGGCCGGAAAGCCGGCTGGAATGAATCCTGCCCCGCCGGGAATTAAGACAGGGCCAGGAGGCCCTGTTTTTTTGTCGGTAGTGACAGAGCTACTTGCGGTAACTGAGACGGTAAATGTCCTTGACCACCCCGTAACAACTGCAGGCCGCCGCTTCGAGGCGGGCGGGGTCGAGGATCTGGATGTGTCCGCGGGAATAGGTGATCAGTTTCTGTTTCTGCAGTTGCATCGCCGCGCCGGTGATGCCTACCCGCCGCACGCCCAGCATGATCGACAGGAATTCCTGGGTGAGTTCGAGGTGGCGGGAGTTTACGCGGTCGCGCGTCGCCAGCAGCCAGCGAGCAAGGCGGGCTTCAACGGTATGGAAACGATTGCACGCGGCGGTTTGCGCGGCCTGTCCCATCAGTGCGTTGGAGAACCGGTACAGCTCACGAAACCATGTGCCGTTTTCGGCAAATTCCTTGCGCAACAGGGATGCCTCGATCCGCAATGCCGTGCCTTCGCCCTGGACCAGGGCGCGCACATGCGATGTGTTGACGCCGAGTGTCGTGGATGCGCCGATGACGCCTTCGCAGCAGACGACCGCGACCTCGGCCGCCTTGTTCAGGCCGACCACGGTGAGCAGTGAGATCACACCGCTTTCCGGAAAATAGACATGCCGGATCGGGGCGCCGGGCTCGTACAACGCTTGCCGCAGCGGCAGTGAGACCGATGTCAGATGGCGTGCCAATCGGCGGTAATCCCGACTGGGCAGCGCTGCGAGCAAGCGGTTTTGTGTCTCTGGCGGTGTTGCGCGTTTCATGAATATTTGCTGAGTTGCTGACCGTTTTTTACGGGTTTTGATGTAGCTGAAAATGCCCTCAAATTATAAAGAAATTAATAAAAACAATCACTTATATTCGGTATCGGACATATAAAATGGCTGTCCGTACGCCGGGATACACAAGCGCTGAGGCGCCTGTCCGCTTGTGTTATTTGCGTCCGCAGTCGAGGTGCGCTATTGCGTTAGTCGGGCTCAGTGTTTGTGATACGCAGGAATCACTCTGCGGCACGCGATGGCCAAGGTGCAGGAAAACCGTATTCGGGCATCCCTGTTATGCTCCGGCGCTGCAGCGTGTTGTCACGCCTGCACCGGGCAGACCCTCAGACAGAAAGTTTTTGCTTGAACGATCATCCCCAGATTCATTTCAACGACGGCACTGAAGATCGATCCGCGCGATGGCGCTCAGAAAGCGGTGCCGTGCCGCCAAAACGCGTGGTGGTGGCCGACGATACAATGACTGCAGATTCGGCCTATCGCCTCGCGGCCGAAGGCACGGCACTGCTCTGGCGCAGCGATTTCCAGAATGCGCGCCAAATGCTGCAGGCGCTGATGCGCCGCGTCGACCGGCCGCGCAAGTTGAAGCGGCGGGAGGCGGCAGTCGCTGAAATCCCGGGGGCGGCTTTCCACCGCCATCGTCAGGCGCAGGCCCAGCGCGCGCACACGCTGTCGATGCTGCTGATCCCGCTGGAGGGCGATTACGGCATTCCGCTGCGCCGTGCGCCTGATGTCCGGCTCGCCTGCAGCGAAGCCTGGGGTGAACCCGAAGGCGAGGCCAGCGTGGTCTCATTGCGCGAACTGTTGGGCCTGATCGGCGCACATGAATGGCGCAAGAAGGGCGTGGACGTGCCGGCCTTGGGGGCGCACATCCATCCCTACTATGGCGTGTTCGCGCCGATCCGCAGCGAGTATGTGAAGCTGGTGGCGCAGGCGACGCTGCCGGCGCAGACGCTGGCTTTCGACATCGGTACCGGCACTGGCGTGCTGGCGGCGCTGCTGGCGAAACGCGGGGTCGCCAGGGTGATTGCCACCGAAAACGACACGCGTGCGCTTGCTTGCGCGCGCGACAACATCAAAAGGCTGGGACTGGATGCGCAGGTGGAAGTGGTCGAAACCGACCTGTTTCCGGAGGGCCGCGCGCCGCTGGTCGTCTGCAACCCGCCGTGGATTCCGTCGCAGCCCAGCGCGCCGATCGAACGTGCGGTCTACGATGCCGGCAGCAAAATGTTGCGCGGATTCATTGCCGGGCTCGCGGCGCACCTCGAGCCTGAAGGCGAGGGCTGGTTGATCCTGTCCGATATTGCCGAACACCTGGGTCTGCGCACGCGCGAAGAGTTGCTGGCGCTGATCGATGCGGCGGGGCTGTTGGTCAAGAGCCGCAGCGAGGCGCGGCCACAGCATTCGAAGTCGCAGGATACATCGGACCCGCTGCACGCGGCACGGGCGGCAGAGGTGACTTCCCTCTGGCGGCTGGTGCCGCGCTGAAGTGCTTGCTTAACCCAGAATGCCGGGATTGAGCTGCCAGGTGGCATAGGTCAGAACAGCTGCAAAACTGACCCAGGCCAGGTACGGCAGCAGCAGCGTGGCGGCAACAACGTGCAGGCGCCAGAACGCGATGATGGTTGCGGAGATCAATGCCCACAGCAGCAGGATCTCGGCAAACGCCAGCGCACCCTGATGCCAGACAAAAAACAGCCATGTCCACACCGCGTTTGCGGCCAGTTGCACCACAAACAGGGTGAGCGCACCACCCCCGCGCCTGAAACCGTGGTCACGCCACACCAGCCATGCCGCGATGGTCATCATCAGATATAACGCAGTCCAGACCGGTCCGAACAGCCAGCCCGGCGGCGCCCACTCCGGGCGGACCAGTTGCAGGTAGAAGGCTCCAGCCTGCGCAGAGGCCACTGCACCCAGAGCCGCAGCCGCGAAGGTCAGGATCAGCCAGCCCGCCAGGCCGGCTATCTGCTTGCGGCGCGAGAGGAGAGGGTTGGTTTTTTGCACTGTCAAAGTATCCGTGGTCATTGATGGCGGGGCGGTGCCGTAGCAGCGAACGAGGGGCGTGCGGAGAGGCGATCGAACCAGGCGCTTAATTTCGGGTGATCCGGGCGCCACTGCAGATCGGGATTGCGGGCTTCCAGTCCCAGGCCACAGGCGAGCGTGATCTGCGCCATGTTCAGTGCGCCATTCATCCACTGATGTTCAATCTCGATTTCCCACAGCGCGGCCATGCGCCGGCTGCGCTCGGCTTCGTGTTGCAGGAGTGTCGGCGAACGTTCAGCCGGCGCGCGCGCGATCTCGCGGCTCCAGACTGCAATGCCGTCCGTGATGCTTGTTGCGAGTGCTTGAAGGCGTCGCGGTTCCCATGATTCATCGCCGTGCGGCAGATCGAACACCGGCCTGCCGTCGAGGTGATCGAGCCATGCGCAGATCAGCGCGGATTCCTCCATCGCGACCCCGTCGTCGCGGATCAGATAGGGCACCCGACCCGAGGGATTGATGCGGTAGTAAGGGCTGTTGGCAAGCCGGGTCTGTGCGGGAATGATCTCGATCCGGCTTCCCAGGTCCTTTTCGAGAATCACGATGCGCACGATGCGCGCGTAGGGTGAGGCCGGGGTGATATAGAGTTTCATTGGATCCCTTGTCCGGGGTGTGACCGGACCTGGCGGTTAACGGCCCTGACGTGCAGCCTGGTACAGCGGCATCACAGCGGGCAGCAGTGCTTCGATCTGCTGGATGCGGTTGGCTTCAGCCGGGTGGGTGCTGAGGAATTCCGGCGGCCTGCCGCCCTGGTTGGCGGACAGCATTTTTTTCCACAAGGTTATGCCGGCGCGCGGATCGTAGCCGGCACGGGCGGAGAGTTCGAGGCCGATGCGGTCGGCTTCCGTCTCGTGGTTGCGGCTGAAACGGGTCGCGACCAGTGCCTGGTAGGCGGCGCCGGTGAGGTTGGCGGCACCGCCGCCCAGTCCCAGCAGTGCGGCACCGAGGCCGATCGCGGTTTCCGCGGCGACGGCTTGAGACACCTGCTCACGCGAATGTTCACGCAGGGCATGAGCAATCTCGTGACCCATGATCACGGCGATTTCGTCGTCGCTGAGGTTGAGTTGCTGGATGAGGCCCGAATAGAACATGATCTTGCCGCCGGGCATGCAGAAGGCGTTGAGTTCCTTGCTGGTGATGACATTGACTTCCCATTTCCAGTCCGGCGCATCGGCGCGGAAGGCGCGGGTCTGCGGCGTGATGCGGTCGGCGATTGCACGCACGCGGCGGGTCAGCGCCGCATCGGTGTTGAGCACCCCCTTTTTGGCAGATTCGGTCTGGATCTGCGCATAGGCCTTGACCGCCATCTCATTGAGCTGCTCTGACGATACCAACAGCAATTGCTTGCGTTCGGCACCGACGACGCCGCCGGAGGTGGTCGACTGGCAACCGGCAGTCGCGCCCATGACGACGGCGGTGAGGGTGGCGGCAATCAGTTTACAGACGGGAACCATGGCTGTACTCCGGTGGAATGCTGCGGATTTTACCCCGGCGCTGCGGGGAAATGCCCGCAGGCCGGACAAGCTGCGTAGAATGCGCCCCTTTGCCACATTGGCCCGCGGAATCTGATGATACGTTTTACACGAGTCACGCTCAGGCGTGGCGCCAAGGTGCTGGTCGAGGATGCGGATCTCGCGCTCAATCCCGGCGACAAGATCGGCCTGATCGGCAACAACGGTACCGGCAAGTCGAGTCTGTTTGCGCTGTTGCGCGGTGAATTGCAGGCCGACCAGGGCGAGGTCGATTATCCCCAGCGCTGGCGCGTCGCCCATGTCGCGCAGGAAACCCCGCCGCTGGAGCGTTCCGCGATCGACTACGCGATCGACGGCGATACCACGCTGCGCCGGCTCGAAGCGGAACTGGCTGCGGCTGAGGCTGCCGACGATGGCGAGCGTATTGGCTCGGTCTACGCCGACCTTGCGGACGCCGATGCCTGGACCGTGCGCTCGCGCGCCGAGCGCCTGCTCTACGGCCTCGGTTTCAGCCACGCACAGATGGAGCAGCCGGTGGCCACATTCTCCGGTGGCTGGCGCATGCGGCTCAACCTCGCGCAGGCGCTGATGTGCCCCTCCGACCTGCTGCTGCTCGACGAGCCGACCAACCACCTCGACCTCGACGCCATCCTGTGGGTCGAGGAGTGGTTGAAGAAGTATCCCGGCACGCTGGTGATTGTCTCGCACGACCGTGATTTTCTCGATGGCGTGGTCAATGTCATCGTCCACATCGACAGCCAGAAGCTCAAGCGTTACGGTGGCCATTATTCCGACTTCGAGCGCCAGCGCGCTGCCGCAGTGGTGCTCGCCGCCGGCATGATCGAAAAGCAGCAGCGCGAACGCGCCCACCTCGAATCCTTCATCAACCGCTTCAAGGCGCAGGCGAGCAAGGCGCGCCAGGCGCAGAGCCGGATGAAAATGCTGGCGAAGATGGAAGACCTTGCGCCGCTGCACGTGTCGGCACCGTTCCAGTTCGAGTTCCGCGAGCCCTTGCGCGCGCCCGATCCGCTGCTGGTGCTGGATGACGTGGTGGCCGGCTACCGGCTGGAGGATGGCAGCGAAAAGCCGGTTCTGAACGGGATCAAGTTTTCACTGCAGAGCGGGCAGCGCTACGGTCTGCTCGGCATCAACGGCGCCGGAAAATCGACGCTGATCAAGACCATCGCCGGCGAACTGAGGCCGTTGTCGGGCACGGCAAATTTCAACAAGGGTTTGGCGATCGGCTATTTCGCGCAGCACCAGGTGGAGATGCTGCGCCACGACGAGTCGCCGCTGTGGAACCTCGCGCGTGTCGCGCCGCGGGTGCGTGAGCAGGAACTGCGCGCTTTCCTCGGCGGCTTCAATTTCCCGGGTGAGATGGCGTTGAGCCCTATCACCCATTTCTCCGGCGGCGAGAAGGCGCGGCTGGCGCTGGCGATGATCGTGTGGCAGCGCCCGAACCTGCTGCTGCTCGACGAGCCGACCAATCACCTCGACCTCGAAACCCGCGAGGCGCTGACCGTCGCACTCGCGCAGTTCGAAGGCACGCTGGTGCTGGTGTCGCATGACCGGCACCTGCTGCGCGCAACCACCGACGAGTTCCTGATCGTCGCCGACGGCCAGTTGCAGCCCTTCGACGGTGACATGGACGATTACCGCGACTGGTTGTTCAAGACCAAACTTGCGGCGGAGAAGGCGGCGGCCTGACTTCACGAACCAAGCTGTAGCCCGCATGGAACGCAGGGTAATGCGGGACAGACTGAACTATCCCGCAATACGCTGCGCTGCTTGCGGGCTACGATGCTTGCGACGGTGAGGGCTGGTACCGGCTGATTTCCCGTAGCCCGCATGAAACGAAGTGAAATGCGGGGCAGGAGCGAACTATCCCGCCATGCAGGATGATTCGTTTTGCCTGGATAGGGATTTGCCGGAGTCCATCTCAGTCAATCTCTGACTGAGATGGACTTCGTGCGACTTATCGTGCCTTCGAGCGAACCAATAACACCGGCACCGGGGCATTGCGAACCACGCCTTCGGCATCGCTGCCCATTACCATGCGCGAGAGGCCGCGCCGCCCGTGAGTGCCTATGACGATCAGGTCTGCACGACATTTTTTTGCCTGTGCGACGATCACAGTGTCCACGCTGCGTACGTTGTTTTCAATCAGGATGCTTTTTACTGTAACCCGTTGCCGGCTTGCCTGTGCTTCGGCTTTTGCGAGTATCTGTTTCCCGTTGTTGCCGAGGGAGGTAAACAGGCGTTCGCTGCCTGCTGCGCCCATGCCCAGGCTTTGGGCAATGACGCGGATATCAACCACGTGCAGGATAAATAACGTTGCTTCCTGATCTTTGGCCAGTTTGATGGCCTGATCGAGTCCCAATCCGGAAGCCCGGCTTCCGTCCACCGGCACCAATATGCGTTTGTACATGGAATCCTCCTTTGATTTTGTGCTGCATCCGCAGCGGCATCTGAAAGTTTGACCGCAATATGACTGAAAGTTTCATCGCGGATTCCCTGCGATCAAGAGCCGAGTCGAAGCCAATTCAGTGATCAGCTTCTTATCCCGCGGTTTTTCTTTTGATCCCTGAGCGGTAAGCCGCCAGACCGGCACGCCCCGCCTTGCCCATTTCCTCCAGCGTTTTATCCCAGTTTTTGTGGTGGTCACGCAGCGCATCGACGATGGATTCGGCGACGACCAGATTTCGATACCACTTTGAATTCGCCGGCACAATGATCCACGGCGCATGCGGCGCAGCGGTTTTCGAGATCGCGTCCTCGTACGCTGCAGTGTATTCGTCCCAGTGGTCGCGTTCTTTCCAGTCGTTCGGATTCAGCTTCCATGCGGTTTTCGATTCTTTTTCGCGCTCAAGCAGGCGTTCCTTCTGCTCGTCCCGGGTGATGTGCAGGAAATACTTGAGCACGATGGTGCCGTGCTCGGCCAGCAGTGCCTCGAAATCGCGGATGTGGCCGTAACGCTGCTGCCAGAGTTTTTTCGGTGCGAGATTGTGCACCCGCACCACCAGCACATCCTCGTAATGCGAGCGGTTAAACAGCGCGAACTCACCGCGGCGGGGCGTGTGTTTGTGGACTCGCCACAGGAAATCATGTTCGCGTTCCTCGGTGGTTGGTACGCCGAAGGAGGTGACGCTGACGCCGCGCGGATTGAGGCAGCCGGCGACATGTTTGATGGTGCCGTCCTTGCCCGCGGTGTCGCGTCCTTGCAACACTACCAATACACTGTTGACCCTGGCGCCCCACATCGCATCCTGCAGTTCGAACAGTTCCCTGCACAGCACGGCGAAACGTTTTTCCGCCCTGGCTTTGGTCATGCCTTTGGGCGGCTCGGCGGAGATGCCATTGATCCGGACTTTGCTGTCGAGTGTATTGATCGGAGTGTTGGGCATATTGGTTTTCATGGAATGAGGTGAAGGGGCTGCATGTTGACCACCTTAACGTCACGCGCTGACAAAAGAAACAACGCCGTAACAAAGTGCTTTTTGGAGTAAAACCCTTTAAAAACATATACTTATGATATTTCTGCCGCAATTGTTCGCGTCAGCCTTGGGGCGACAGCTGAAAACCCTTTTCCCGGAACAGGCGCAGGCAGGCTGCTGCGACCAGCGGATCGTAGAGACTGCCCCAACCGCGTTCGATTTCTTCCAGCGCCTTGTCCAGTCCCAGCGCTGGCCGATAGGGGCGGTGCGTGGCCATCGATTCGACGACATCGGCCAACCGCAGTGATGCGGGCCTCGAGGATGATGTCTTCGCCTTTCAGCCCTTGCGGATAACCACTGCAAGCGCAGGATGGCTGTCGCCCGGCCACCCTGCGAATGCAGCGCTCAATCAAGCTTGATGTCGGCGGTCTTGATGATGCGCGCGATCAGCGCCCGGTCTTCGCTCATGTACTTGCCGAAGGCCTCCGGAGATTGGGTGCGCACGTCGAAACCGACTTTGGTCAGGCGTTCCTTCAGATCGGTGTTGGTCACTGCGTTGATAATCTCTCGATTCAGGCTGTTGATCGCCGCGCGCGGCGTGCCCCCGCGGGTGACGATGCCGAACCAGGTGCCGGCCTCGTAATCCTTCAGGCCCGCCTCGCCGGTGGAGGGGATGTCCGGCCAGTTGGGGTGGCGTTTTTCGGCAGCGAAGGCGATGACCTTGGTGCGGCCGGCCTGGGCGTGCGGCATCACGGTCGCCGCGCCGGTAATGATCAGATTGACCTGGCCGCCAAGCACGGCGTTCATCGCCGGGCCGGCGCCCTTGAAAGGCACATGCAGCAGCTTGATGCCGGCCAGATTCTCGAGCAGGGCACCGCCAAGGTGGTTGGTCGACGCAGTGCCCGGCGTGCCGTAGGTCAGGGTGCCGGGCTTGCCCTTGGCGTAGGTGATCATGTCCTTCAAGCTGCTGAACGGTACCGAGGGATGCGCGGCGATCACGTACGGGAAGTAGACTACCTGGGTCACCGGAGCAAGATCGCGTACGGTGTCATACGGCAGTTTCTGGACCACATGCGGATTGATCGACATCGTGGTCTGGGTGATCAGGCCGATGGTGTATCCGTCAGGTGCGGATTTGGCCATCAGGTCGGTGCCGATGATGGTGCTCGCGCCACCGCGGTTGTCCACGACGAATTGCTGGCCATAGCGTGTGCTGAGCTTGTCGGCAATCCCGCGGGCCACGAGGTCGGTGGTGCCGCCGGGGGGATAGGGCACGATGAAGCGAACTGGGCGTGCCGGATAGGCTTCGGCGGACAAGGCGGGCAGGGCGGCGAAGCCCTGCAATACGGCGGCAAACAGGCCATAGCCCAGTGCGATTTTTGTATTCATCTAGCGTCTCCTCGAGGGATCATGATTGTATGGCCTGTTCCAGTCCCTTGCTGGCATACAGGGCACGGTGCTCCGGTAACGCGAAAAAATCCAGCATGGCCCGCGCTTCCGCGGCATGAGTGGAAGTGGCGACCACGCCGCTGGATGTTTCAAGAATTTTCTGCACGGCGTTGGGGATCGGGCCGACCAGTTCCAGGCCGTCCACCGCCAGCAGCTCCGGGAGCTGTTGCAGGGCGATGTCGGCCTCGCCGGCGACGACCACCGTGCCGATATAGCCGCCGGGACGGGTCACGGTTTTGGGTTTCATCTGCTCCGTGATGCCGAGTTTCTCGAACAGCAGCGGAATGTACATGCCGCTCGCGCCGTGCACGGTATGCGCGACGGAGCGCGCTGAGAGCAGCGACTGGCGGAAAGCGTCGACCGAAGTTATGTCGGGCTTCGGAAAACCGCGGCGCACGCCGACACCGACGCGCGCGCTGGCGAAGGACCGGCGGCTCGAATCGATGACGACACCTGCATCGGCGAGCTCTTTCACCACGCCGCTGCCGAGTATCACCGCGTCGCCGCTCTCGCCGGCGCGGATGCGGCCGACCATGGCTTTTGCCGAGTCGGCCAGCAGTGATACCGAGTTGCCGCTTGCGCGCTGGTATTCCGGCAGCAGCGCATCAAGTATCGTGCGGGTGCTGTTGGAAGTCAGGATTTTCAGGGTGATTCCCATGATCATTCCTTGGAGTCAGACGGCCAGCGCGAGTTCGTGTTTTGCACCATGAAATCGGTACCGGCTTCGGTCAGCGCGACGTAGGGCATCAGGATTCAACGTCCGGTGTTGTAGCCCGGATGAAGCGCAGCGCAATCCGGGGGAAAGCCCCCCGGATTACGGCCTGCGGCCTTCATCCAGGCTACAGGTTACAGCGAGTTTTCCGAGCCGAAAATCACCGTGCACTGGCTGGACATGACACCGCCATTGCCGTGCGCCAAGGCTACATCACAACCCTTCACCTGGCGCTCGCCGCATTCACCGCGCACCTGGCGGATCGCCTCGATCATCACCAGCAGGCCATACATGCCGGGGTGGCAGTACGACAGCCCGCCGCCCGAGGTGTTGACCGCCAGCTTGCCGCCGGGGGCGATGCCGCCATTGGCGACGAAACGGCCGCCTTCCCCCTTGGGCACGAACCCCAGGTCTTCCAGGAACAGGATCGGCGTGATGGTGAAGGCGTCATAGAGCGACAGCATCTTCACGTCCTTCGGCGTGACGCCGGCCATCTTGAAGGCCTGCGGGCCGGAGATCGCGGCGCCGGTGACAGTGAAGTCGGGCATGCTGGAAATATTGGCGTGCGACAGGGTCTCGCCGACGCCGAGCACGTAGACCGGTTTTTTCTTCAGGGTCTTGGCTTTGGCGGCCGAAGTCAGCACGATGGCGCCGCCGCCGTCGACCACCAGGCAGCAGTCGCGTACCGTGAAGGGGTAGGACACCATGCGCGCATTGAGCGCCTGCTCAATGGTCAGCGGCTCCTTTTCCCAGGCCTTGGGATTCATCAGCGCCCATTTACGTGCGGCCACTGCCACTTCCGCGAGGTGTTCGCGGGTGGTGCCGTACTGGTGCATGTGACGGGCTGCCGCCATGGCGTAGGCGCTGATCGGCAGGATCGGCCGGTACGGGGATTCGTAGGGATTGAACTCGCGCGGACTCGCAGCAGCGCGCGACACCGAGCGCTGGGTACTGCCGTAGGCGATTACCGCGACTTCGCACAGGCCGAGCTGGATTGCCATCTGGGCATGGGCGACGTGGGTCATGAAGGAGGAGCCGCCGATCTGGGTGCCGTCGAAAACCTTCGGCTTGATGCCGAGGTATTCGGCCAGCGACATCGGGCCCATGCGTACCTGGGTCGCCGCCACATAGAGGCCGTCGACATCCTTCAGTGTCAGGCCGCAATCATCCAGCGCGCGCAGCGTTGCCTGTGCCATCAGGTCCACGGGGGAGGTGTGCGGGGCGACCTGGCCCAGATCCGACTCTGCCGCACCGACCACTGCGATGCTGCCGCGTTTGAGCATATCGGTCATTTGGCGTCTCCCGCCGGGGTGAAGACCGGATAGGGCAGGGTCTTGTCGTCACCGGGGTTGGCCCTGAACTTCACGCGCATACCGATCTTCACCTGCATCGGGTCGATGTCCTCGACCCGGCTCATCAGACGGTAGCCCTCGTCCATGTCGATCATCGCGACATTGAGCGGCGCCTCGCCCTTGTAGTGCACCACGGTGGTCGTGTAGACCGTGCCGAGGCCCTTCGATACCCGCCATTCAATATTGCTGCTGCCGCTGCCCGGTGCCACCGCGCGCGGGTAGAAGAACGCCTTGCCATCGTCCTTGCACACCTGATAGGCGAGTTCGCCTTTCTTCAGATGCTCGACATAGGTGCCGAGCGGGGATTGCTTCGTCAGATCAGTCATTTGCTGCTCCTTCTCATGAAATTCAAAAATATAAATTAAATCAAATACTTATGAAACTCCATCATTCCGGCGTTCGCCGGAATGATGGTTCGCCTCTGGTTTTTTCTCTGTGCCCTCTGTGGTTATGCTTTTTTTGTTTCTTCCAAACCAAAATCAATCAGTGCCTGTGCACGCAGCTTGTTCTTCTGCACTTTCGCGCTGCCGGTCATGCCGATGTGTTCAAAGCTGTCGACGATTTTCAGATAACGCGGCACGCGGAAATTGGCGAGCCGTTCCCGGCTCCAGGCAATCAGGTCTTCCGGTGTCGCGGTTTCGCTTTCGTTGAGGATCACATAGGCCGCCGGCACTTCAATCAACCGCGGGTCGGGTACGCCGATGACCTGGGCCTGCTTGATTTTCGGATGTTTGTGCAGCACGTCTTCCACTTCCGCCGGTGCAACATTCTCGCCCCCGACGCGGAACACGTCCTTGATGCGCGTGAGGAATTTCAGCCGGCCTTGCGCATCCATGACACCGAGATCGCCCGTATGCAGCCAGCCCCCGGCGTCGATCGCCTTCGCGGTCTGCTCCGGCATCTTGTAGTAGCCCTGCATCACGCTCCAGCCGCGGACCTGGATTTCGCCGCTCATTTGCCCACTGTGGCCCGGCTGCATCACCGCACCGGTTTCGGGATCGGCCAGCCGTACTTCCACGTCATCGAGGATATGTGCCCAGCCCTCGATGCGTTTTTCGAGGTCGTCGTCGTAATGGGACATGCAGACATTGGGTGAGGCTTCGGACAGGCCGTAGGCCTGGACCAGCCCCTTCATTCCCATCTGCTCGACGACCCGGCGCGAAACCTCGGGGCCGCAGGAGACCCAGCCGTTGCGCAGTTTCAGCGGGTACTGTGCGAACTTGGGATGGTTCAGCATCATCAGGAACATCGTGTCGTTGCCTGAGGTATGCGTGCATTCCTCGCTCCACATCGTCGCCAGCGCTTCCTCGGGCTCGAAGCTCGGCGAGGACAGCAAGGAGGCGCCGGAGGTCAGCGCCGCGAGCAGCGACAGCGTGGTGCCGGCGACATGGTAAAACGGCCGGGCGCTGTAATAGCGGTCGCCGGCTTTCAGGTTGAAGCGCGCGGCGACACAGGCCGCGTTGCGCAGCATGTTGTCATGGCTGAGCATGACGCCCTTCGGGTATGAAGTCGTGCCCGAGGTGAACTGCATCAGCAGGCTGTCCTCCGGCTTGACCGTCGGCGGAAAGGTCGCGTCGAAAGTCGTGCCTTTGGCCAACAGGTCGGCGAAGCCGATGGCGCCGGCAGGCAGGTCCTCGCCCAGCACGACGACGGTCTGCAGCAGCGGCAGTGCCGGATCGGGCAGGCCGCGATCGAGCGCTGGACAGATGCTGCGCAACATCGCGATGAAGTCGATTTTCAGGAAGCGGTCGGTAATGAACAGCAGCTTCACATCGGCCTGCTTCAGGCAATAGAGCATCTCGTCGGCCTTGAAGCGGGTGTTAACTGGCACGGTCACGGCACCGACGCTGGCGGCGGCATAGAAGAAGATGACCCATTCCAGGGAATTACCCATGCACACCGCGACATGGTCGCCGCGACCGATGCCCAGTGCGCGCAGGCCGCAGGCGACTTCGCGCACGTTGTCGCGCAGCTCGGCCCAGGTCAGGCGCCGTCCGGAAATGACCAGTGCCTCCTCCTGCGCGTGTGCGGCCGCAGTCGTGGCGAGGACTTCGGCGAGGGTCTGTTTTTCCCAGACGGTTGTCTTGCGTTCCGGCATCGGCTTATTTACCTTTGAACTTCGGTTTGCGTTTCTCCTTGAAGGCGGTGACGCCCTCGACATGGTCTTCGGTCATGCGCGCGCCGCAGATCGCCAGCACTTCCATTTCAAGAAGCTGTTCCAGTGTCGGCACGTACATGTACTGGAACATGCGCTTGGCCAGCGTCAGCGCATAGGTTGCCGAACCGGCGATCTCGCGCGCCAGTTCCAGCGCGGTGGTTTCCAGTTGGTCATCAGGGACGACCTTGCTGATGAGTCCCATATCCTTCGCTTCGGCTGCCGGCAACTTGCGCGCGCTGTAGACGATTTCCTTGGCGCGGGCGAGCCCGAGGTGCTGGGTCAGGAAATAGATGGCGCCGCCATCGGGCGGGATGCCGACGTTCTTGAAGGCCATCAGCAGGTAGGCAGTCTCGCTGGCGACGATCAGGTCGCAGGCAAGGGCCATGCTGGCACCGATGCCGGCCGCCGGGCCGCGCACCGCGGCGATCACGGGCTTCTCCAGATGATGCAGCGCGAGGATCATCTGCTGATGACCTTTGGAGCGCTTGCGCCCGCTGACCACGTCGTAGCCGCCCATCGATCCGACGTCGCCGCCGGCGCAAAAGGCACGGCCGGCACCGGTCAGCAGCACGACGCGCACCGCATCGTCCTCGTTGAGCCTGCGGAAGGCATCGGCCAGTTCGTGATACATCTCGCCGGACAGCGCGTTGAGCTTGTCGGCGCGGTCGAGCAGCACGGTGGCGATGCCCTCGCTGAGGGTGACTTTGATGCTCATGCGGTTTCTCGGTGCCTGTGGTTCAGAATGACTTGATGCCGGCGCGCTCGAGCACCTGTTTCCACTTGGCGACTTCGTCGCGCAGGTGGGTGACGAACTCGGCGGTAGTGCTGCCGACCGGATCGGAGCCATCGCGCTTGAGCTGCTCGGCGAGTTCCGGCGACTTGACGATGCGCACGGTGCTGTCGGCGATCTTGGCGATCACGTCCTTCGGTGTGCGCGCGGGCGCGGTGAGACCGTTCCAGGCCACGGACTGGAATCCCTTCAGGCCCTGCTCGTCGAGCGTCGGCACTTCGGGCAGAGCGGCTGTACGGCCGAGGCTGGTGACGCCGATCACGCGCAGCCGGCCGGACTTGATGAGGGGCATCACCGAGGTCAGTCCGTTGAAAGCCATGTCAACGTGTCCACCGATGAGGTCGACCAGCGCCGGCGCATTGCCCTTGTACGGGACATGAATCATTTTCACGCCGGCCATGGCATTGAGCAGTTCACCGGAAAGATGCGGCACGCCGCCGTTGCCGGAGGAGGCGAAGTTCATCTGGCCCGGCCTCGCCTTGGCGAGCGCGACGAGTTCCCTGACGTTTTTCGCGGGCACGCCGGGATGCACCACCAGCCCCATCGGCGTGGTGTTGATCAGCGTGATCGGTTCGAAGTCCTTGACCGGGTCGTACGGCAGCTTCTTCATCACGCTGGGCACGACGGTGAAGGGCGCCGGTGTCACCAGCAGCGTGTGGCCGTCAGGAGCCGCCTTGGCGACGATGTCGGTGCCGATCGTGGTGTTGCCGCCGGGACGGTTGTCGACGATGACCTGTTGTCCCCAGGCTTCCGCCAGTCGCGGGGCTATCGTGCGTGCGATGACATCAGTGCTGCCGCCGGCGGCGAAGGGTACGATCAGGCGCACTGTCTTGCTCGGATAGGCTTGGGCGGCTGCGAGTCCGGGGATTAAAAGAAATGTCAATAAAAACAATGGCTTATTAATTTTCATGGCTTCCTTCTGCAGTTTGTACCAGACCCGGAATCAGGCTGGAGCTTGGTAAATGCCCTGCAAGCGACACATCGCTGCGTGGGCTTCGGTTTCAAGGCGGTCGACGATTGCCGCCAGTGGCTCGATTCTGTCGGCGAACACCACGCCCTGGCCGCAGGACAACATTGCCTTCTCGACGTCGCCGCATTCATAGGCCTTGCGGCCGACTGTCCCCATGATGTGTGGCAGCAGTGCGGCGGTGTTGTCGGGTTCGTCCTTCTCAAGCTGCTGGATCATTGCGACATGCGCGGTCTTCAGCGCGCGCTGGGTATTGCGCATCGACTGCAGCAGCAGTGTGGTGTCGGTTTCGGCGGCAGCGACCAGGCGCTCCTTGTACTGGCGGTGCGCCCAGATTTCTTCGGATACGAGGAAGCGCGTGCCCATCGCGACGCCCTCGGCCCCCAGCGCCAGCGCAGCCACCAGTTGTTCGCCGGTACCGAGTCCGCCGGCCACGATCACCGGAATTTTCACGGCGCGCGCCGCTGCGACGCCGGCAACGATGGTGCCCACGGGCTCGATACCGGGATGGCCGCCGGCCTCAAAGCCGATCACGGTCACGGCATCGGCGCCCAGAGACTCGGCTTTTTTCACGTAGCGCAGCACACCCGGCACCTTGTGCAGCACGATGATGCCGGCGTCCTTCAACCTGCGGATGTAGGCCTCGGGATTGTTGCCCGCAGTTTCGACGAACCTGACGCCTTCCTCGATCACCGCATCGATCAGCGGAATGACGCGGTCGATGCCGTCGCGGCTGACGCGAATCATGATGTTGACGCCGAAGGGCTTGCCTGCGCTCAGTTCGCGGCAGCGGCGTATGCCCTCGCGCAGCGCTTTCACGTCAGGAAAGCTTGCCGCAGTCATGAAGCCGATCAGCCCCGCGCGCGCGACCGCGGCGACATAGACCGGGTCGGCCAGCCACATCAGTCCACTGGCGACGATGGGCAGGCGGATGCCGTAGAGCTCGGTGATGCGGGTTTTGAATGGGGCGTTCATGAATGCAGAAAGCAATTAATTAACAGGATGGACAGGATTTACAGGATGAAACCCGTTTATCGAAGCAATCGGTTTCCGGTCAAGCCGGTTTTTATCTTGTAAATCCTGTCCATCCTGTAAATTGGTTTTCAGTCTTTCAACACCACCAACGCATCCGCAGCCACCACACCTGTAGCGTTGACGAACAGCGGGTTGATGTCGATTTCGGCGATGCGGTCGGCATGATCGGCGGCGAGCAGTGACAGCCGCGACAGGATGTCGGCCAGTGCGTTGATGTTGCAGGCCGGCTTGCCGCGGTAGCCCTGCAGCAGCTTCACGCCGCGGATTTCGTGGATCATCGTCTTCGCGGTTTCCGTATCGAAGGGCGCGTAGCGGTGGGTTACGTCGTGCATGATCTCGGTGAACACACCACCCAGTCCGAAGGCAATCAGCGGACCGAAATGCGGGTCGTTGACCGCGCCGACAATGATTTCCTCGCCGGTCGCCATCTGCTGCACCAGGATACCGTCGATGCGGGCGTCGGCCTTGTATGCTTTTGCCGCCGCCAGCACTTCGCGCGCCGCCTGCTTGAGGCCGTCGAGCGTCGTAATGTTGAGGCGGATCACGCCGGCCTCGGTCTTGTGCGGGATGTCCGCGGATTCGATTTTCACTGCCAGCGGGAAGGGCAGGGGCGCGGTCGCGAGTTTCTCCACGGCATCCGCCGCGAGCAGTGTCTCGCCGGTTACCGGTATGCCGTAGGCCTTGAGGATGGCCTTCGAGGCGTGTTCGCCCAGAGTGCCGGTGCCTTTGAGTTCCAGTTTTTGCGGTGCCACCGCGCGCTTGCTGCCACGGGCGCGCCGGGCTTCCAACTCGCGCTTCTTGCCGGCGAAGTCCGCCAGCGCGGCCAGCGCATCGACGGTGCGTCCCGGCGCGAGAATGCAGGGCACGCCGTGGCTTTCGAGATAATCCATTGCGGCGCGATTGTCGTCGGGAGAAGTCGGCCAGTTCAGCAGCAGCGGCTTGTCGCAGCCCTGCAGCATCTCGACGAGGCCTTCGGCCCAGACCTGGGCGACGTTGCCGCGCGGCGAGCGTGCGACGATGGCGTCGATATTGGGATCGGCGAGCACCTCGCGCATGGTATTGGTGTACGACGCAAAGTTGTCGTTGTAGCCCTGCGCCGTGGTGTCGATCGGGTTTTCGATTGAGGCATAGGCGACGACGATGCCGCGCAGCTTCTCACGGGTCGCATCGGCAAGCCGGGGCAGGGTCAGGCCGCGTGCCACGCAGCGGTCGGCGAGCAGCACACCGGCGCCGCCGGAGAGGGTCATCACGCCGATGCCCCGACCTTTCGGCAGCTTGCGCGCGCGGAAGGCCTTGCAGTAATCCACCAGGTCATCGACGTCCTGCACCTCGATGAAGCCGCCTTCACGGAACGCAGTGCGAAACAGTTCGTAACCGGCGGTCAGCCGCGCGGTGTGCGAAGTCGCAGCCTTGCTGCCGATGTCGGTGTTGCCGACTTTCCAGATCAGGATCGGCTTGCCCAATTCCAGCGCGCGGGCGCCGAGCCGGCGCAGCCGCTTGCCCTCGGTGGTGCCCTCGAGGAAGGCGGTGAGGATCTCGACATCGGGACGTTCGATCAGGTGTTCCATCCAGTCAAGCGCCGTGAGGTCGGCCTCGTTGCCGGTGGAGACGACGTGATTGAAGCCGAGGCCGTAGTAGCAGGCGACTGCGACCACGCCGAAGCCGAAGCCACCGGACTGGGTGACCATTGCGATCGGACCGGGCTTCAGCGTGCGCAGCTGCAGCGTTCCGCCGAAGCCAAGGCGGAAATCGGCATCGAGGTTGAGCACGCCGAGGCAGTTGGGGCCGACGACACGCACGCCACTCGATTTCACTGCAGCCAGCAGCTTGTCGTTGAGCGCCTTGCCGGCTTCACCGGCTTCGCTGAAGCCGGCCGAGAGCACCACTGCGAAGGGTATGCCGGCCTTGCCGCATTGCTCGATGGCGCCCGGCACCATGTGCCCGGCAACCGCGATCAGCGCCACGTCGCAGGGCTGTGGCACTGCGGTGACGTCGGGATAGCAGGTCAGCCCCTTGATTTCCGTGTACTTCGGGTTCACCGGATAGACCTTGCCCTTGTAGCCGTATTCGGTGAGCAGCTTGATCGGCTGGCCGCCGATACGTGCGAGGTCGGTGGAGGCGCCGATGATGGCGACGCCGCGGGGGTCAAGCAGGCGCGAGAGGTCCGGGGCAGGGCTGGGCTGAGTTGACATGGATTGAATTGACGAGATGGAAAGGACTGAAAATTCCAGAAGCAATTAACAGGATGGACAGGATTTACAGGATAAAAGCAGAATGAATTACGGCGGGGATTTTAGGGTTTTATCCTGTAAATAAAAGTCGTTCAATTAGTGCGCATGTTGGCAACCTTGACCAGGTTCGCCCACTTCTCGGTTTCGCTGCGGATGAAGGCGGTGAATTCCTCGGGGGAACTGGCCACCGGCTCGGCACCCTGCCCCGAGAGTTTCTCGACGATATCCGGCGCGCGCAGCGCCTTGACGGCCTCGGCATGCAGTCGCGTGATGATGGGCCTCGGCGTGCCTGCCGGCGCGAGCAGGCCGTACCAGCCGCTGGCGCTGTAACCGGGCAGGGTTTCACCGATGGTCGGCAGCTCGGGCAGCAGCGCCGAGCGCTTCGCGGAGGTGACCGCCAGTCCGCGTACCTTGCCGGACTTGATGTGCGGCGTGATGATCAGGCTGTTTTCGTAGCTCATGTCGACTTCGCCGGAGACCAGCGCCACCAGTGCCGGCGCACCGCCCTTGTAGGCGACGTGGGTGATGTCGACCTTGGCCATCAGCTTCAGCAACTCGCCCGCGAGGTGTGTAATCGTGCCGTTGCCCGAGGACCCGTAGTTGAGCTTGCCGCTCTTTTTGGCCAGCGCGAGCAGTTCCTTGACGCTTTTTGCCGGCACCGAGGGATGTGTGACCAGCACGCTGGTCACTGTGACGCTCTGGGTGATCGGTGCGAGGTCGCGCAGCGTGTCATAGCCGAGCTTGGGATTCAGGCTTTTCGCAACGGCGAGTCCACCGATGGTGCCCATCACCAGCGTGTAGCCATCGGGCGCCGATTTGGCGACCTGTTCGGTGCCGATCGCGCCGCCGGCGCCGCCGCGGTTTTCGATGACCACCTGCTGGCCCAGCGACTCAGCCATCTTCGGGGCCATCAGGCGCGTAACGATGTCGGTGGGGCCACCCGGCGGAAAGGGCACAACCAAGCGTATCGGCTTGGCAGGATAGGACTGGGCGCCCGCGGGCAGCGCGAGTCCGGCGGCGAGCAGCGGCAGTAGCAGCAGGGATCGGTTCATGGGTGTCCTCCTCGGATTGTTTTCTTATTGATCGACGTGCACGGTGGCCGTCATCGATGGTCGCTGTGCAAATTTATCGTACCAGCCGGTGATGCGCTCATTGCCGTTGCGCCAGCCGAGTGTGGCAAAACGGAAATCGGTATAGCCCAGCGCGCAGGCAATGGCGACATGGCCGATGCCGACCGCGTCGGCAGTGAGCGACTCGGCCTCGCGGTCGAGGGCGGTGATGGCATTGCGCACCTTGAGTTCGAAGGCCGCCAGCGTTTCCGGCGACTGCTGTGTGGCCGGTCGCAGCATTTCATTGCGCCACAGCATCAGGTTGTCGAGCAGGTTGCTGCCCAGCGCATGTCGCCGCAGTGCGGTCCAGCGTGCGGGCCCGGGCAGCGGGAACAGTTTCGCGCTGTCATGCAGGCTGTCGAGGTATTCACAGATCACCGTCGAATCGTAGAGCGCCGTGCCATCGTCGAGCAGCAGCGTCGGAATTTTCCCGGTGGGGTTGATTTTCAGCAGCTCGGCATTGGGCCGCGTCATCGCGACGGCCGCGCGTTCACATTCGAAGCGATCAGCCAGTCCGCATTCATGGGCGAACACCATGACCTTGCGCACGAAGGGCGAGCGCGAGGACCAGAACAGTTTCATGCGCCAAGTTTTTTCATATAGCCGATGATGGCCTCGGCCACCGCGGCGGGCTGCTCGGGGAGCAGTGCGTGCGCGGCATTGTCGATGCGGGCGATGGTGACGCGGTCGGCGCCCCACTCGTCGCGGTAGCAGTAGACGCTGTCAGGCGGCGACAGCGGATCCTTGAGCGAGAGCACGTCGAGCACCGGCGCCGTCCCCGCGGTCCACCATTCCGGCTTGGGCGTTGCCTCGGTCGCATCGCGCTCGGCGTGCATCACCTCGTCGCTCCAGCCGCCGAGCCAGACCCGGGCATCGTTGCCGGGCGCAAAGAACACGTGCTGCAGGTGTTTCAGCCGCACGTCCTCCGGCAGATCCATCTGGTGACATTTGTTGATCGAGTCGCGCAGTTCCGGCGCCAGCGGCCAGGTGTGCGTGGCCGCGAGCAGCACCACGGCGCGGGTGAGTTCCGGATAATCGGCAGCGAAGGCGCGGGCTACGAAGTTGCCGAAGGCATGGCCGGCCACGACGGTGGGCTCGCCACCGTCGTGACGGATTACCGCAGCAATGTCCGCCGCAAAATCGTGCAGCGTGATCCCCTTGAGGGGGCCGCTGCTACCACCGAGGCCACGTGGTTCAGGACATAGCGCACGATAACCGGTGTCGGCAAGGCGCTGCGCGATTTCGAAGAAATCGGCGGCGCCGCGTCCCAGCGAGGGCATCATCACGATGCGCGGACCGGTGCCGAAGGCATGGACTGCAATGCGGACTTTTCCGTGCTCGACGGTGAAGGCTGTGGGCTTGGGCATGGCGCTGGAACCTGCTTGTTCGAGAGGAGGCGGGATTCTACCGTGTCACGGCAGGGCTGCCGGCAAATTGTCCACTAGATGGATATCTGGAAAACTGCCGGCATCAGAGAATTCTTTCCCCGAACTTCTTCAGAGCTGCCGGTGACAGCGTCAGGCCGAGGCCCGGCTGTTCCTTCAGGTGGAGCATGCCCTTGGCAATCTTCGGCGGATCTTCGAACAGTTCCGCCTGCAGCGGATCGAGCTCTGGATCGGTGAATGACTCGACGATGCAGCCCGCAGGGCTGCCGGCGACGATGTGGGCATGGATGAAACAGTCATGGTGAGGCGCGACCTGCACCTGGTTCAGTTCGCACAGCGCGGCGAGTTTGCGGCCGGTGGTGAAGCCGCCCATCATCGTGCAGTCGAACTGCAGGATGCTGATGGCGCCATCTTCGATCAGGTCGCGGCAGCCATAGGCGGTCAGTTCGCTTTCGCCGGCTGACAGGGGAATGTTCGTCTGCTGCGCGAGTTTCACCAGTTCGCGATGGTCGTCGGCCCAGCGCACCGGTTCTTCCAGCCAGCGCGGATTGAGTGGCAGCATCTCGCGCGCTGCGGTGATCGCAGTGGGCAGGTCCCAGGCGCGGTTGCAGTCGACCATCAGGTCCTTGTCGGGACCGATGATGTCGCGGATCAGTTCCAGCCGTTTCATGTCTTCCTTCAGCGGCATGCCGCCGACCTTGGCCTTGAAGCCCTGGTGGCCCTGGGCTTTCAGCATCTGCATCTCGTCCTTCAGTTCCGCCATGTCCTTGCCGTCTCGGTAGTAGGCACAGGTGACGTAGCAGGGGATTTCGCTGCGGAAGCCGCCGAACAACCGGTACAGCGGCAGCTTGGCCGCCTTGCCGACGATGTCCCAGGAGGCGATGTCCACCGCTGCAGCAATGCGCACGACGGCTTCTCGTGTCCAGCCTTTTTCGGAAGCGATTTTCTGCGCGGTGAGCCAGAACAGGCGGTCATGCAGCTTTTCCGGTGCCAGCGGATCTTCGCCGATGATGAAGTCGGCGATGCCCGACTTGAAAGCCTTGATCGCGGCCTCGATCGGTGTGTAGCTGGTGGCGATGCCGATGCCCTCGATGCCTTCGTCGGTGAGCATGCGCACGAGGATTTCATTGGCCTTGGGCACGATGAAATTGCTGACCCAGTACGGGCGCAGGCCTTCATCGGGGGCGCGGAGGATGTGGACTTCGAGTTGGGTGATTTTCATTGTTATGGTTGGTGCGTTGTTATTGCTGTCGTAAGGAATTGGGGTTTGTTGTCAGTTTAGCGGCTTTTGCTGGCACCTGTTCCCTGTTCGCGCGCTCGTGGAGTAGTTGGATGAACCTGCGCCCGGCGTGAGGCAGGTATGAATGCCGTCGGTACGTGATGCCAACGCGGCGGTACCACGCCAAGCCCGCGATACGCAATTCGCGGGTATTCAGTTTTGCGCTCTGAATTACCTGGCGGGACTGGAATCCAAGCAGATCCGAGCCGGCAATCGTGCGCATCATCAAGTGTGTCGAGTTGGTTTCCAGTGCGATTACCGGTTCGGGAAGGTCATGGTTGCGAAGGCTTTGCGTCAGGTGCTGGCGGGACAGCACGGAACTCGATGCCACGGATGCCGACGAAAGAATCCAGCGGTAGGGTACGAGGTCCTTGGGGCGCAGGTGTTTCTTGCGGGCAAGGGGATGGCTGGCTGATGCCACGACGACGAACTCGTCGTCGAGCAGCGGTTCGTGGGTGAAGTCCGGCGCCGAAGACGGCGGAATGCCGCTGACGATCAAGTCGACGACGCCGTCACGCAGGGCAGGCACCAGAACGCTGTTCATGTCGACCATGATCGAAAGCCTGATGCCGCGGGCTTCGGCAAGGCAGGTGGCGCAGATGTCGGAGAGCAGGTAGTCCGCAATCGCCGGATTGGCGCCCACCCTCAGCAGGCCGCTCTGGCCGTTAACGATGTTGCGCGCCTCTCGGCGCAGGTCATCGAATGCCACGCTGAGATTCTTCGCGTGCGCCAGAAGCATTTCCCCGACGGCTGTGACTTCCATGCCTTTGGGTGTGCGCCGGAACAGGGAGGCATTCAGTTCATTCTCAAGCCTGCGCATGCTTTTGCTGAGGGCGGGTTGGCTGAGGCCGATAATCTCGGCTGCCTTGCCGACATGTCTGGTCTTGGCGACATGGCAGAAGTATTCGATGTCGCGGATTTCCATTGATAACCAAAAGTAATCAGAAATGTAAAGTGGGATATTTGCAGAAATGAGTTTGCAGTGTCAACCTGACTCCTACTGCGCCGGAGTTGCTCCAGCAGTGCTGCTGCTGTGAGTGAATTTTTTCCGATTTCCAAGGAGAGAATCATGAGGCCGACTACTCGATGGTTGTTGCGGGCAAGTGTGCTGGTGGCTTGCGTTTCCTCCGCAGCGGTGATGGCACAGGGGACTGCATCGAAGTCGCTGAGGGTGATCGTCGCCTTTCCGGCAGGAGGAGGGGCGGATATCCTGATGCGCATTGTCAGTCCGGCCGTTTCCGAACGAATCGGCCAGAATCTGGTTATTGAAAACAGACCGGGCGCCAGCGGACTTATCGGAGCGCAGGTTGCCGTTACCGCAGCCCCCGACTGCCAGACCGTGACGCTTGCGACGTCGAGCAATTTCTCGGTCATGCCGTCCATGGTGTCGAAACCGCCCTACGATCCGCTCACGGATTTTTCGCCGATCGCGATGATAGCGACTGCGCCGCTGATGCTGACCGTGCATCCTTCGTTGCCGGCCCGGTCGGTGAGGGAACTTATTGCGCTTGCGAAGGCGAAGCCGCGGGAACTCCTGTTCGCGACGAACGGTGCCGGCTCGATCAGCCACCTGGCGACTGAACTGTTTCAGGACGCCGGGGGAATCGAGATGACACATGTGCCGTACAAGGGAGGTACGCCGGCGGCGACCGATACAATTGCCGGACATGTTTCGCTGATCATCACTGCGATTCCGACACTTTCTGCGCATGTGCAAGCAGGGCGGCTCAGGGGGCTGGGCGTGACCGGCGCAAGTCGCTCCAAACTTTTTCCGGAACTGCCGGCCATAGCGGAAAGCGGCCTGCCCGGATACAGCGCCATCCAGTGGTACGGACTGCTCGGCCCGAAGGGCTTATCTCAGGAATGTGTCGCGGGTCTCAATCGCCACTTTTCGGCCGCTCTGGGTGCCGCAGACGTTTCTGACCGCTTCCTCAAGAGTGGTTCGGAGCCGGCGCCGATGATGGCTGCCGACTTCGCCGCTTTCATCCGCGCGGACGTGGAGAAGTGGGCCAGAGTCATCAAGTCGAAGAACATCAAACTGAATTAAGCAATCCTTTGAATTGCTGCATTTTGCACATGGATGAACCTCATGGGCGGTGCCGATTGACCTGCGGTGTGGGAACGGGCGCCTCACCTGCCTGCCGTAGGCCGAAATAACCCGTTGTACGTGTGCGCAATTCGAAAGACGGCCATCTCATATGGGCTGGTCCGCATACTATTTGACTGAATCAACAGACGGGGGATTAGCTGAACATGGAACATTTTCGCGTATGGGCATGCGGCTGCTGCCACGTCCACAGCGACTTGCTTCACGGACGCCGCAGTCTGGGCGAAGCGATCGAGCAGAGCGAGCAGGGCGGCAGCGAGGGTGGTGCGTCCTTTGACTGGGACATCATGCTCAACCTGGGCGACCTTTCGGGGACGCAGGGCCCGCCACAGGATGCCGACGGCCCGCCGGTGGTCGAGCAGTTGTGTGCGGGCGAAAAGCATATTCCCGAACAGATTTATTGCCTGCTCGGCAACCACGACGCCAGCGGTCCGGGGGAGGAAGCGCAGTGGTGGTTCAGGAAATGGATCGATCCCGTCGGACTTAACACGGAGTATTCACGGATACGGGCTGAGGCGAGGCCGTTTCCGGTCACCGGGACCTGGGAGCGTTATTCCTTTGTCGCGGGCAACGTACTGTTCCTGATGCTCGGTGATCGCAATGATGGCGGACCGCCGAAAGGCCGTGGCGAACACGGCGGTTATCCCGCCGGTGCGATCACATCGGAGACCTTTGACTGGTGGCGCGACATGGTCGAATCCAATCGCGACAAGATCATCGTGACCTGCGCTCATCACATGCTGCGTGACACGACCACGGCGACGGGCCGCTGGGAAGGGGTCAACGGCAATTACCATCATCCATACGAGGATGCGGAGGGCGCCTCTTACCTGTATTGGGTTGGCGACGATACCGACTCGAACGCTTTTCACGACTATTTCGAGAAAAATCCCAACGCCATCGACCTCTGGCTCGGCAGCCATACGCATGCGCATCCCGACGACCGTTTCGGCCGCAAGGAAATGCTTGAACGGCGCTGGGGGGTTACTTTCGCCAATGTCGGCGCGATGACGCGTTTCCACGGCCGGGAACAGCGGCGCTGGTGGCCGAGCAGCCGCTTGCTGACTTTCAGCGCGGGCAGTCGGGAGGCGAAGTTCCAGGCTTACCTGCATACCAGTCACTATGCGCCGCAAGGCTGGTATGTTCCCGCCGAGAGGATGTTACCTTTGCGGCATGCGTTTTCAGGGTGAACGAGTGCGGCAGTTGCTGCTGTTCGGAAAGGAGGTGCATCTGATCGTCGTGTAGCAGCCGTTTGACATCCGTCGTTTGCAGGAGAGCGGGATCCTGTGATCCCCGCCGAAGGCGCAATCCCTCATGATCGCTCAGGCAGAATCACTGTAAGCGGCATCAAAGCCGACTGGAGAGAGACTCGTTCGCGTGCGGACGGTCCACCGAAGGGGCACGCGGGCCACGGCCCGCAAAACTCTCAGGTACCAAGGACAGGGAGGGCGGCGCGGAATGCGATGCATTCCGTCCGTTGTCCATTGTGCAACCTGGAGATTGACATGAAAGCCATCGTATTGGGTGCCGGCGTGGTCGGCACCGCTTCAGCCTGGTTCCTTGCCAAGCAGGGCCACGAAGTCATCGTGATCGACCGCCAGCCGGCAGCCGCCCTTGAAACGAGTTTTGCCAATGGCGGGCAGTTGTCCGTCAGCCATGCAGAGCCCTGGGCCAATCCTTCCGCGCCGCTGAAAGTGCTGAAGTGGCTGGCAAAGGAGGATGCGCCGCTGCTGTTCCGGCTGCGCGCTGATCTTGAACAGTGGCGCTGGTGCCTGGGATTCCTGCGCGAATGTATGCCGGCGCGTACGCGTCACAACATCGGCCAGATCGTCCGGCTCGGCCTCTACAGCCGCAGGATGCTGGGCGAGGTCCTCGCGGAAACCGGGATCGAGTTTGACCACGAGCGTCGCGGCATTCTGCATTTCTATACAAGCAAGGAAGAGTTCGACGCAGCACAGGAGCCGGCGCGGGTGATGCGCGAGCTCGGCTGTGAACTCGTCATGAAGACTCCTGACGAATGCGTTGCCATTGAGCCGGCGATCGCGGCGGCCCGCGACCGTATCGTCGGCGGCAGCATGACATCTTCCGATGGTTCGGGAGACGCACACCTGTTCACGCACAGGCTTGCTGCGGCCTGTGCGCAACGCGGAGTGACGTTTCTCTACGGTACGACTGTAGAGCAGATCGTGGTTGAGCGTGGCGGCTTCGCCGGGGTCAAGGTGCGCCGGGAAGGCGCGGCGCAGACGATCCTCGGCGATGTCTGCGTGCTGTCACTGGGCAGTTTCAGCGCGCGGATGGCGGCACCGCTGGGTCTGCGTCTGCCGATCTATCCGGCCAAGGGATACTCGCTGACCATGCCGGTTGCCGACCCGGCGCGCGCCTACCGTGTGAGCCTGACCGACGATGAATACAAACTGGTGTTTTCACGTCTCGGCGACCGGCTGCGAGTGGCCGGCACCTGTGAGCTGAACGGGTATGACACGGTGCTCAATCCGGTGCGTTGCGCGGCGCTGCTGCGCAGGACCGAAGAGCTGTTTCCCGGCGCTGGTGATGCATCGAGGGTCCAGTACTGGACGGGGTTGCGTCCGGCCACGCCGTCGAACGTGCCTTGTATCGGCACAACAGGGTGTCGCAAGCTGTATGTCAATACCGGCCATGGCACGCTCGGCTGGACGCATGCCTGCGGCTCCGGTCGAGCCATCGCCGACATCATTTCCGGACGCAGGCCAGAGGTTGATTTTGCGTTCGCGGGTGGTGGCTGAAGAGGGCGTTGTGTTCAGCGCTTGCCGTTGGCCATTTGCCGGCTTTCCGGCAGCTGTCGCAGTCGCCAGGTGGCGAGCGGGCTGAACAATGCGATCACGCCCAGCGAGCACCAGGCTAGCCCCCAGGTCATGACGGGAGAGGCTTCCGCGGCGCCGGCCGCATCGAGCACCAGGCCGAAGACCCAGGGCGCGATGGCGCCGGCACCGAAGCCCAGAACCGAACGCACTGAATAGGCAGCGCCGATGTGCCGCGGCGGCACCAGTTCTGTAACCGCCGTTGAGTACACCGAAGAGTCGCCGACCGCAGTGAAGCTGTAGAAGGCGCAGATCAGCACCAGCAACCATAGCGGCAGACCGATCAGCCAGCCCAGTGCCAGCGAGCAGCAGGCGCTGATCGTGGCGAGCACCATCATGGTCCAGGTACGGCCCATGCGGTCCGACAGCCAGCCGCCGGTGACGCTGCCGCCCATGCTGCCGATGTAGGCCACCGCCGCGAGGCCTGCACCGAGGCTGGCAGACGCAGTGGCACTGCTGCCGGTGGAGTAGGCTGCAGCGGCGGCGAGGAAGGCCGGCATCCAGGCCTTCATGCCGAGCATTTCCCAGGAATGGAAGGTATAGGCCCAGGTCACCAGCATCGCCGGTCTGTTGGCCAGGATCACGCCGACTGGTTTCTCCGCGGCCTGCTCGGCACTGCGCGGATGGATAACGTTGGGGGTGCCGCGCAGTGCGTAGAGCGCGAGCAGCGTACCCACTACGGGGCCGGCGGCATTGACGATGAAGGCGCCGCGCCAGCCGATCAGCGGTGTCAGCGCGCCGGTGAGGACCAGGGCCAGCGCATAACCGGCGGAGGCGGCGGCGAGATAGAAACCCATCGCCCGGCCGCGACTGCCGGACTGGAAACGCTCCGCGATCAGTGTAAGCCCCGGCGTATACGACCCGCCGGAGAACAGGCCGGTGAGGCCGTAGAGAATGACACCGCTGACGAAACTCTCGGCGAACAGCGCGAATACCATCGCGCTGATGCTGGAGGCAATGCTCGACACCAGGAACACGCGCTTGGCGCCGTAGCGATCGGCAAGGAAGCCGACGGCGACCAATGAAAACAGGTAGCCGAAATGCCAGGCCGACTGGATCATGCCGGCTTGGCCGGCGCTCATGCCCCAGTCCGGTTTCAGCAGCGGGATCGCCGCGGCATAGGCGGTGAAGATCAGCGCGAAGCTGGTGCGACTGGCGCAGAGCCAAAGCAGCCAGGCACCGTCGCCGCGGGTGGTATTGCCCAAGATTTATTTACCCAGGAACCGCGGCGGCCGCTTTTCCGTGCGCGGCAACGCCTTCCTTGTGGTCAGCGATGTCATTGATGAAGCCGAGCAGCGCATCCCACATCGCATGAGACATCGCATTGAGGCGCTCGGGACGGTCGAGGGTCAGGATGCCGACGGCGCCGTTTTTTTTGTGGCGAACGTTCATAAGATCAAAGACAAGACCTTTTAGCCACAGAGGACACAGAGGACACAGAGAGCACAGAGAAGATCAAAATCCAATTCTTGCCGATATCCATGGCTACTGGCCGGGGTTTTCTCTGTGCACCCCTCAAGGGGGTATCAAGAAACTCTGTGCTCTCTGTGGCTCGCTTTTGACTTTAGTTTTAGATCGAGTCCCACGGAAATACATCCGCGGTGCGTTCGGTTGGCGGATAAAACCAGCTTTTCAGCGCGGGGTACATGTGTTCGGCGCAGCGTCCGGGCGTCCAGCCGTCGGCGCGGTGGATGCCGCGCAGCGGGCGCGACTGGCTCATCAGGAAAATCTCGTTCTTGCGTGTGGCGAAGATCTGGGCGTTGACGCCCTTGGCGGCATCGCTCAGCAGGAACACGGCGAGCGGTGCATTGTGCTCGGGGGTGACCAGCTTGCGCTGTTCGATGCGCGCGGCGGTCGCCGGGTCCTTCGCCGGGATCGATGCGGTCATCCGCGTCCAAGCCACCGGCGCGATGCAGTTCGAGCGCACGTTGAAACGCGACATGTCCACTGCTATCGCCTTCGACATCGCCACCATGCCGAGCTTGGCCGCGCCGTAGTTGACTTGACCCATGCCGCCGATCAGGCCGGAGGTCGAGGTCATGTGCACGAAGGCGCCGGATTCCTGCTTGCGGAAATGGTCTGCAGCGTGACGCGCGCAGTTGAAGGCGCCTTTCAGCATCACATTGACCACCGAGTCCCAGTCACTTTCGGTCATCTTGTGGAAAATCACGTCGCGCAGGATGCCGGCGTTGTTGACCACGCCGTCGATGCGGCCGAAGTTGTCGAGCGCGCACTGGATGATTTTGGCGGCGCTGGAAAACTCGGCGACGCTGTCATAGCTGGCCGCGGCTTCGCCACCGGCCTTCTTGATTTCGTTGACCACTTCCTGCGCCGGGGTCTGGTCGCCGCCGGCGCCGTCGAGCGCAACGCCGATGTCGTTGACGATGACCTTCGCACCTTCCGACGCTGCCATTCTCGCGATTGCCGCGCCGATGCCGCGGCCCGCGCCCGTAACCACCACCACTTTGCCTTCCATCAACCTGTCTGCCATGTGCATGCTCCTTGAAAATACGAATTCAAAACCTTTTAGCCATAAAGGGCACAGAGTTCACAGAGGAAAATCTCTTGCAGCCAAGCGCGCCTTGCCGGGGCGGCTTTTGCAGTTCTCTGTGTTCTCTGTGGCTAACTCTTTGTTTTTTTAACTAATTTCCGCGCGGCCGTTGTTGAGCACGGTGACGCCGCGCGCGGGAACCGTGGCGCGGAAGGTGACGATGCTGCCGTCCTGCCAGATTTCGGTGCGGATGGTTTCGCCGGGATAGACTGGCGAGGAGAAGCGGCCTTCCATGCTTTTCAGCCGCAGCGGGTCGTAGCCGCAGACTGTTTTGACCAGCGCATGGCCGACGACGCTGAAGGTTGCGCGGCCATGCAGGATCGGCATTTTGAAGCCGGCTTTCGCGGCATAGGCCGGGTCGGCATGCAGCGGGTTGTAGTCACCGGAGAGGCGGTAGATCAGCGCCGCCTGTGGCAGCGTCGGCAGGTCGCAGACCTGCTGCGCCGGTGTGTCGGGAATCGGGTTCGGTGCCTTGACCGGGCCCGAGGGTCCGCCGAAGCCGCCGTCCGCGCGGCAAAAGGTGGTCGAGGTCAGCGAGCAGATCAACTCGTCGGTGGACTTGTCGCGCACGTCGCAGGCGGTGAGGACCAGCGCGCCCTTGTCCTTGCCTTTGTCGAGCACTGCGATCACGCGCGTCTTGCCGATGATCGTGCCTTCGACCGGCAAGGGCTTGTGGATCACGAAACCCTGCTCGCCATGGACCACGTGGCTGCGCGTGATGCCGGTGTCGGCCGCGGCATGCCAGGGACCCGGGTAGCCGAGGATGATGGCCATCGTCGGCAATGCCTTGAGATTTTCCTCGTAGACGAACTGCAACTGGTTGAGATCAACCGGATCGCTGCCAAGTCCAACGCCCAGTGCGTAGAGCATGGTGTCGCGTTTTGTCAGCTTTTGTTCAACTTGTGGAATGTCGAAGTTGAGCAGTTTTTGGTAATTGATGGCCATCACGGCTCTCCGGAGTTTTCTGTTGCGGACACTGCAGGCGCTTGCACTATTTAGAGTGTTCTGCGAGCAGGAATTTTTCGCGGTTATACTAGCATGTAGCGGGTACCGGCTGAGCCAGGACCGCATTGTGTTCATCGAACGTTGAGCGCGGCACAGCGAACGCGTTCATTGCCTGGAGGAGTCAGATATGCCGAAAACATTGACTGCGGAACAAGTCAGAAACTACCGGGCCGATGGTTACCTTTATCCGCTCGAAGCGCTGTCGCGGGAGGAAGTCGCAGGGTATCGCGAGGAACTGCGTCGGACCGAGGAGCACCTCGGCGGCTCGCTGATGGCGATCGACAAGAGATTCCGCGGCAATCTGCATTTCATGTGCAAATGGGTCGATGAACTCGCGCGCACGCCGGCGATCGTCGATGCCGTTGAAGACCTGCTCGGTCCCGACATCCTGCTCTACACCAGCCGCTTCTTCATCAAGGAGCCGAAAAGCGAGGGCATCGCCGCCTGGCACCAGGACTCAACCTATTTCGGCCTGCGGCCCTTCGACCACGTCACCGCCTGGGTGGCGCTGTGCAATGCGAACGAGGAAACCGGGGCGGTGGAGTTCGCGGTGGGCAGTCACATCCGCGGCCAACTGCTGCAGAAAAGCGGCTTGATCAAAAATAGCGTCAACACAGCAGGGCAGATCATCGTCGAGTGGTTCGACCAGTCGCAGATCGAGCGCGCGATCCTCACGCCGGGACAGTTTTCCCTGCACCATACCTGCGTCGTGCACCAGTCGGGACCGAATCGGTCCGACGAGCGCCGCGTCGGCATTGCGCTGAGTTACATCCCGACCCGCACCCGTTATATCGGCAAGCGCCGCATGCCGGCTAGTCTGATCCGCGGGCGCGATGAGCACAATCATTTCGACCTGCAGCCGCGGCCACAGGTCGATTTCGGCGAAATCGAGATGCAGCGCCACGACACCACATTCAAGTCCTACATCGAGTCGTTCTACGAGCAGCTCGGTGAGGCGGAAAAAGATCTGCCGCGCGAGGCTGCGGCGGGCATGGTTTACTGAAAGGATAGAACTTGAAAGTCACCCTGCTCGGCACCGGCAGCCCGCTGCCATCGCTGAAGCGCGCATCCTCGAGCTACCTGGTCGAGACGGGCAACGATGTGGTGCTGATCGACCACGGGCCTGGCGCGTTCCAGCGATTGATGGAGGCCGGCAAGCGCGCGACCGACGTGACCTGCGTTTTCCTCAGCCACCTGCACTTCGACCACTGCGCGGATGTGATCCGCCTGTTCCACCACCGCTGGGACGCCAGCGGCGACACTACGGTGCCGCTGCGCATCTACGGCCCTCCGGGCACGCAGGAGTTCATCGATCGCGTGTTCGGGTCAAAGGGCGCGTTCAGCCGCGACCTCGTGTCACGCACGCAGCATGCGCTGAGTATCGGCGCCTATCGTGAACGCGGCGGCACGCCACCGCGCCCGTGGCCGGATACCCGCGTCACCGAACTTGCAGGGCCCGGCGTCGTTGAGTTCGATGGCTGGCGCATCCGGCGCTGCGAGGTGCCGCATTACCAGCCTTTTCTCGACAGCTTTGCCTATCGTGTCGAGTGCGGCGGCAAGTCCTTTGTCTACACCAGCGACGTCAACCTCGCCTTGCCCGGCGGCGCGCCGCCACAACTGCTGGAACTGGCGCGCGACGCCGACCTGCTGGTGCATTACCTCAATGCATTTGCCTTCGAAGCCAATCATCCGGGTGGATTGGCAGGACCGCGTTTCGCTGCCGCGCTCGCGCGGGATGCACAGGTCGGAACGCTGGTAACCACGCACCACGGGCCGTGGATAGACGGCGGCGGGCGGCCGGAAAAGTTGCTCGATGAGATTCGCGCGGCCTGTTCCGCGAAAGTAGTGTGGGGCGAGGACCTGATGGCCTTTGAGCTGTGACTCGCTTAAAGGGGTAAAAATTTCGAGCACGTGCCGGGCGCGATATCGATCACGTTGGGCACTCTCAGTGCTTGCCCCGGCAAGGCCCGCAAACCTACAATCGGCTGCATCGGTGCCGCCTTCGAGCGCCGTTTCACGAATACGAGGAGACTGTCCAGTGTGCAAAACCCTGATCAGCGCCGCCGTCCTGGCCGCGCTTTCCACACCCCTTGCCTTTGCGCAGGGCATCGCGACGAATTATCCCGACAAGCCTCTGCGGCTGGTTGTCCCCTTCCCGCCGGGCGGCGGCAACGACATCCTCGCCCGCACGCTGGGGCAGCGCCTGACCGAGGTGGTGTCGCAGCAGGTGGTGGTCGATAACCGTGGCGGAGCCGGTGGCGCGCTGGGCGCGACCATCGCGGCACAGGCCAACCCTGACGGCTACACGCTGTTCCTCGGCAGCGTCGGCAACCTCGCGCAGAATCCGGCGCTCAAGGCCGATCTGCCGTACGATCCGGTGCGCGATTTTGCGCCGGCGTCGCTGGTGGCGGTGTCCTCGTTCATGCTGGCTGTGAATCCTTCGGTGCCGGCGAAGTCGGTGCAGGAACTGATTGCACTGGCCAAGGCGAGCCCCGGCAAGTTGAATTACGCGTCAGCCGGCACCGGATCCTCGCTGCATATGGCCGGCGAGCTGTTCAAGTACGCCACCGGCACCGATATGCTGCACGTGCCGTACAAGGGCACCGGCCCGGCGATGATCGACCTTGTCAGTGGCCGCGTGCAGCTGGTGTTCAGTACCATGCCGCCGGTGCTGCCGCATGTGAAGACCGGCAAGCTGCGCGCACTGGGCGTGACTACTGCCAAGCGGGCCGCCGCCGCGCCCGATGTGCCGACGATTGCGGAATCCGGCGTCAAGGGTTTCGACGTGTCGAACTGGCAGGGTGTGCTGGCTCCGGCGAAAACCCCGGCGCCGGTCATACGCAAGCTCAACCAGGACATCATCAAGGCACTGGCGGTGCCGGGCATGACCGAGGCGCTGGCGAAGCAGGGGCTGGAGCCGGCGGGCGGCAAGCCCGAGGCCTTCGCCGCGCTGATCAAGTCCGAGATCGCCAAGTACACCCAGGTGGTCAAGGCGGCAAAGATCGTCGTCGATTGACCGGTTTTCGGCTGCACGACGGCGGGCTGCGGTCCGCCGTTTTTATTTGACCGGAACTGCGCAGGCCGCGGCCAGACCACACAGCACGCGCCGCGTGCTGTCCAGCATCAGGCTGGCTTCTGCAGCATCACGATGCGGTTGCTGTTGGTTCCGCGTTCGTTGTTGCCGATGCCCCAGATGTTCGAGGTCTTGGTGAACTTCTGGGTGTTGATCAGGATGGCCTCGCAACGGAAACCTGCGGCTGCCCCCAACGGCAGCACCGCCTCGTCGAGGTTCACCGAACCGCGCTGCACCTCGCCAACCTCGAAAGCGATCCAGCCCTTCGGACGCGTGATGCGGTGGAGCTCATGCAGCACCGCCTGCATTACTTCCGACCATTCGTTGACGCCCGTGGCCATGGTGATGCCGGCGCCGATCTCCTCGGCATCAAGGCTGTTGAACCAGCAGCGCAGCCAGTTGTCCTTTGCGTACTGCACGACATTGAGGAAGGGCGGCGAGGTCACCGTCAGCTGGACGCTGTCTTCCGCAATCCCCGTTGTCCGTTCGGCAGGGCCGCATAGGAATTGTGCGCCAGCAGCCGCCTGCTGCAGGCGCCAGCGTGCAGCAGCATTGATTTCGCTCTGCAGCTGCATCGACTTGCGCAGGATCAGCGCGCGCACGTTGCGGTATTCCGGCGCCTTGCCGGTCTTTTCGTTGATTTTGATCTGGCTTTCCGGAGACACCGCCTGGTTCGGCGGCAGCGTGTATGCCGAGAAGAATCCCGGCGAGTGCCCGGTCAGCCGGTTGGTGGCGACCATGCGGATCCAGCGGTCGGCATCGTCTTCCATGCAGCTTTCGCGGCGTTCGGCCAGCCAGGCGCGCAAGTTCAGCAGTTCGCGTTCTGTGTCCGGATGGTAGAACATCGACAGGTCGATGTCGTTCCTGATTTTTGCAGTCATGCGGATCGCGCGCAACCGCACGTCGATGGCGGCGATCAGCGGCACCTGCAGTCGCGGCCGCGTGAGAATTGCCGACAGCGGGTTGACGTCGTTGGCAATGACGTTGCGGCCCATCAGCGCAGCTTCAATCGCGGTGGTGCCGCGGCCGCTGAAAGGGTCGTAGACGACGTCGCCGGGCTTGCTCAGGCGATCGATGAAATAGGCGGGCAGTTGCGGCTTGAAGCAGCCGCGGTAGGAGACTTCATGCAGCGAATTGGCCTGGCGCTGCTTGCTGGTCCAGAACTCCTGCTCGTAAACCGGCACGCCGTTGATGCGGCGCGGCGGCGGCATGCTGCGAGCGCGCCGCGCGGCCGGTGCGGTGACGGCAAGATCGTAGGCGGTAACCGATGCGACTGCGGCCATGACGTGCTCCTCTGCAGGTTGACTGGTTGCGGAGGGTACGCGGGTGTCACGAAAAGTACAAGTGTTTCAATACCTTCCGTGCCGCGCTGACTCCGCAGGCTGCAACGGAAGGTACGCCCATGTCAGGAAAAGTACAAGGGGCATGTCAGGCCCGTCATTCCGGCATACGTCGGAATCCAGGCAGACGCTGCGGATTGGAAAGAACGTACTGAATCCCGGTGTATCCCCAGGGGCCTTCTGCGGGGCTTGCCGGGATGACGTCCTCAGGAGGAGGACGGGTTGTTCGACAGCAGGTCGTCCACCGCTTCAATCCAGTGACGGACCTTGAGCTTCGTCGCCGACTGCAACTGCATCTGGCAGCCGATGTTGGCGGTGAGAATCTGTGCCGGCGCGGACGCAGTGAGCGCATCGATCTTGTTCTGTTTCAGCTGCGCGGAAATTTCCGGCTGCAGGATGGAATAGGTGCCGGCTGAACCGCAGCACAGATGCGCATCCGCCACCGGCGCGAGGTCGAAGCCGAGTTCGCCGAGCAGTGCTTCCACGCGGCCCTTCAGCTTCAATCCATGCTGCAGAGAGCAGGGCGCGTGAAAGGCATGCTTTCCCTGCGGCGGATTATTTATAAGCTTTTGTTTTAATTCATTTTTTTGTTTTTCAATTACCGTACTGAGATCGCAGGCCAGCGCCGCGATGCGCTTTGCGCGTTCGGCGTAAGCGGGATCATGCGCGAGCAAATGACCGTAGTCGCTGATCATCACGCCGCAGCCGCTGGCGGTGAACATCAGCGCCTCAGCACCCTGTTCGACATGCGGCCACCAGATGTCGATGTTGTGGCGCATCGCATCCAGCGCCTGTTCCTGCGCGTCGAGATGGAAACTCACTGCGCCGCAACAGCCGGCATTGGGTGCGCGAATCAACGCAATGCCGAGGCGGTCGAGCACACGCGCGGCGGCGGCATTGGTCGCCGGGGACAGCGCGGGCTGCACGCAACCGTCGAGCAGCAGCATGCGCCGCTTATGGCCGCCGAGCGGCCAGGGTCGCGCGCGCACGGGCGTCTCCGGCACCACGTCGTCGAGCACTTTTGGCAGCAGGTTGCGCGCTAGGCGACCGGCCGCAAGCAGCGGATTGAACAGCGCGGGGCGCGGCAACACGGTGGCCAGTGCATCGCGGCGGATTTTATCGACGCCGCTGCGCGGTACCTGTTTTGCCACCACCGCGCGGCCAATGTCGAGCAGGCGTCCGTACTGCACACCGGAGGGGCAGGTCGTTTCGCAGGCGCGGCAGGTCAGGCAGCGGTCGAGGTGCAGCTGCGTTTTTTCCGTTGCCGCTTCACCCTCGAGCACCTGTTTCATCAGGTAGATGCGGCCGCGCGGCCCGTCGAGCTCGTCGCCGAGCAACTGGTAAGTGGGGCAAGTCGCGGTGCAGAAGCCGCAATGCACGCACTTGCGCAGGATCGCCTCCGCCTCGCGGCCCTGAGGGGTGTCCTTGATGAAATCGGCGAGATTGGTCTGCATGGTGAAAACTCTTAAAACCTTTTAGCCACAGAGGTCACAGAGGACACAGAGAAAAACCCAAGGTTTTGCAGTTCTCTGTGCTCTCTGTGACTGGCTTTGTTTTTCATAAATTCGGATACATCCGTCCCGGATTCAGAATTCCCACCGGGTCCATCGCCTGCTTGACGTTGCGATGTATGCGCATCAGGACCTCCGGCAGCGGATGAAAGGCGCCGGTGGTGCGGTTACCGCGGCGGAACAGCGTGGCATGGCCGCCGGCCTTGCGCGCAGCTTTGCGCACGCTGTCGGCATCGGCGTCGGACTTCAGCCAGCGCAGTGCGCCACCCCATTCGAGCATCTGATGACCGGGGAGGTCGATTTCTGCTGCAGTCGAGGCCACCGACAGGCGCCACACCGGGCCGTCTCCGGAGAAGAACAGGTCGCGGTGGTCGCGCACGCCGTTCCAGAATTCAGCGGCATTGGGTACTGGCTCTCCGCCGATTTTTTTTGCTGCGGCCTTTACGGCAGACTCCGCGCCGGAGAGCCGCAGGTAGAGTCGCTTCTCGACATGGCAAGTGGCGCTTAGCGGCAGCGGCTGACCGGCCCAGGCGTTCATCAGTGTTATGGCCTCACCGCGCTGTTGTTCGCAGGCCAGCGTCAGCTCGGCCTGTGGCAGCGGCAGTGCCTTCAGCGACACCTCAAGGATCACGCCCAGCGTGCCCAGCGATCCGGTGACCAGCCGCGAGACGTCATAACCGGCGACGTTTTTCATGACCTGACCGCCGAAACGCAGATCGGTGCCGCGGCCGTCGAGCAGGCGCAGGCCGAGCACGAAATCGCGCGCGGCACCGGTGTAAGCACGGCGCGGGCCGGACAGCCCTGCAGCGATGCAGCCGCCGAGTGTCGCGCCGCCGCCGAAATGCGGTGGTTCAAAGCCGAGCATTTGGCCTTTTGCGCGCATCGTGCTCTCGATCTCGGTCAGCGGGGTGCCGGCACGGGCAGTGATCACCAATTCGGTTGGCTCGTAATCAATGATGCCGTGGTAGCCGGTCACATCGAAATCCTCGCCGGTCGCGGGGTTGCCGTAGAACGCCTTGCTCCCGCCGCCACGGATGCGCAGCCGCCGCCGGTCCTCGGTGGCGGCGCGGATGGTATCGATGAACTGGTGGATCAGCTTATCCATTCGGTTCGGGAAGTGCACAGACGCGGCGGTTTGCGACATGGCGGAGCTGCCAATGGTTTTCCTCTGTGAACTCTGGGCCCTCTGTGGCTGGTTTTCGGTTTTTCAGAATCTCGGCAGTTCCGGAAATTTTTCCTTACCCGAATGCACGTGCATGCGCCCGAACTCGGCGCAGCGGTGCAGTGTCGGCACGGCCTTGCCGGGGTTGAGCAATTCGTGTTCGTCGAAAGCGCGTTTCAGCGCGTGGAAGGTTTCCAGCTCGGCAGCGCCGAACTGCACGCACATCGAGTCGATTTTTTCGATGCCGACGCCGTGTTCCCCGGTGATGGTGCCGCCGACGTCAATGCACAGCTTGAGGATTTCCGCGCCGAACAGTTCAGCGCGCTGCAGCTGGCCCGGGTCGTTGGCGTCATAGAGGATCAGCGGGTGCAGGTTGCCGTCGCCGGCGTGAAAGACGTTGGCGCAGCGCAGGTTGTAATTTTTTTCCATCGCCGCGATGCCGCGCAGCACTTCGGCGAGCCGTCGGCGCGGGATCGTGCCGTCCATGCAGTAATAGTCCGGCGACAGCCGACCCACCGCGGGGAAGGCGGCCTTGCGGCCGGCCCAGAACTTCAGGCGCTCAGCCTCGTCCTGCGACACCCGTACCAGGTGCGCACCGCTGTCCCGCATGATTTTCTCGATGCGCGCGATCTCGTCGGCGACTTCCTCGCGTGTGCCGTCGGACTCGCAGAGCAGGATGCCCGCGGCATCGGTCGGGTAGCCGGCGTTGACGAAGGGCTCGACTGCGAGCGTCGCCGCCTGGTCCATCATTTCCATACCAGCGGGGATGATGCCGGCGGCGATGACGTTGGCCACAGCCTGGCCGGCGGCGCCGACATCATCGAAGGCTGCGAGCACCACCTGCGCGCACTCCGGACGCGGCAGCAGTTTTACGGTGATTTCGGTAACCACGCCGAGCAGGCCTTCGGAGCCGGTCATCAGTGCCATCAGGTCATAGCCCGCGGCGTCAAGCCCGCCGCCACCGAGTTCGACGATCTCGCCTTCGATGGTGGCGACGCGCAGCTTGAGTATGTTGTGCACCGTCAGTCCGTACTTCAGGCAGTGCACGCCGCCGGAATTCTCTGCGACATTGCCGCCGATGGAGCAGGCAATCTGGCTAGAGGGGTCCGGCGCGTAATACAAGCCGTGCGGCGCCGCGGCTTCGGAAATCGCCAGGTTGCGCACACCCGGTTGCACCCGGGCAATGCGTGCCTGCGTGTCTATGGCGAGGATGTTCTTCAGTTTTGCGAGCGACAGCAGCACGCCGTTGCCCAGTGGCAGCGCGCCACCGGACAGTCCGGTGCCGGCGCCACGGGCCACCACCGGCACACGCATGGCGTGGCAGGTCTCGAGGATTTCGCAGACCTGGGCTTCGTTCTCGGGCAGCGCCACCACCATCGGAACCTGGCGGTAGGCCGACAGACCGTCGCACTCGTAGGGTGTGACATCTTCGCGATCGAACAGCACGTTGTGTTCCGGCATGAACGCACGCAAGGCGCTACAGACCGCGCGCTGGCGTTCGAAATCGATCGGCATGACGTGGACAGAGGCGTTCATCGAACAATTCTTATATCACGCCATCCCGGACACGGGGAAAGGCGCGGCATTTTGTGCGAAACTCGGGGTTAACCAGGCTGAGCGCAGGCCTGCGGGCCGCAGTTCCGTTCCGGAGCTGCAAGAAAAAATCAATTCAATGAATTGCTTAGCGAAGTTCTGTTTTTTGATTTTTGGAGAGACTACCCAATGACTGCAACTACCCAACGCCGCGGCCCACTATCCCGCTTCCGTGTAATCGACCTGACCCGTGTTCGCTCCGGCCCGACCGCAGTGCGCCAGCTTGGCGACTGGGGCGCCGATGTGATCAAGATCGAGACGCCGCCCGGACTGAATCTCTCCGACGGCTGGGGCGGCAAACGCACCGGCGCCGACTTCCAGAACCTGCACCGCAACAAGCGCGGCTTCACGCTGAACCTTAAAGACCCGGATGGCCTGAAGATTTTCAATCAGTTGGTTGAACGCTCTGATGTCGTTGTCGAGAACTACCGGCCCGACGTCAAATTTCGCCTCAAAATCGATTACGAGTCGCTGAAAAAGGTTAACAAGAAGATTATCCTCGCCAGCATTTCCGGTTTCGGTCAGAGCGGCCCTTATGCCAAACGTCCGGGTTTTGACCAGGTGACGCAGGGCATGGGCGGGCTGATGGCGATTACCGGCGAACCGGGTCGCGGCCCGATGCGCGCCGGCAGCGCGATTTCCGATTCGGCTGCCGGTTTGTATTGCGCACTGGGCATCATGACCGCGCTGCTCGAACGCGAAGAGTCCGGCGAGGGCCAGTGGATCGAAGTGTCATTGCTCAACGCGATGATCGCGATGCTAGATTTTCAGGCGGCGCGCTGGACTGTTGAACATGAGGTGCCTGAACAGGCGGGCAACAACCACCCGACCTCGATTCCCACCGGTGTATTCCAGACTTCCGACGGCTACATGAACATCGCCGCCGGTGACAATGAAATGTTTTCACGGCTGTGCAAGGCCCTGGGCGTCGACGGCCTCAACGAGAAGCCCGAGTACAAGGACCGTGCGGCGCGCTCCAAGAACCGCGATGCGCTGAACAAGGAACTGCAGGTGCTGATGGTAAAAAAAGACAAGGCCTACTGGACTGCACGTTTCGAGGAATGCGGTGTTGCCGGCGGTCCGATCTACAAGATGGACGAAGTGTTCGCCGATCCGCAGGTGCAGTACAACAAGATGGCGGTGCCGGTTACCATCCCGGGTGTGGGTGATGTGGCACTGGTCAACCAGCCGTTCCGCCTGTCGCGCACCCCGCATGAAATCCGCAGCGTGACCCCGGATTGCGGCCAGCATACCGACGAGATTCTGCGCGAGCTGGGATACAAGGACGGCGATATCGCCGACCTGCACAAGCGCAACGTGGTTTGATGTTTCGCGGGCGGCCTTGTCGCCTGCAAGCGGTTCTCCGCCAACACAGTCATTCCGGGCGCACATGGTGCGACCCGGAATCCAGGACGGTCATCGACAACCCCCTGGATTCCGGCTTGTGCCGGAATGACGGCGGAGACGGTTCAACGCGCACTGTCCCGGAAGAAACAGTCGATGATCAGGATCATCCAGGAAGACACACCACTCAACCCGCCGGTATTCTCCACGGTGATCCCCGTGCGCTGGGGCGACATGGACGCCGAGGGTCATGTCAACAACACCGGATTCTTCCGCTTCATGGAAGAGACGCGCATGCGCTGGGTGGCCGGCCTCGGTCTGCCGACCCAGCCGCCGCATCCGGTGATCGTGCTGCTCAATGCCGCATGTCATTATCTGAAGCCGCTCGGTTATCCGTCGAGCGTCGAGGTCGCGCTGCACGCCGGCCGCATCGGCCGCAGCAGTGCGCAAACCCACTACCTCATGCGCCATGTCGAAGCCGGCACGCCTTGCGCCGAAGGCTACGCGACCCTGGTCTGGTACGACCTGCAGCAGCAGAAATCCGTGCCGCTGCCTGATACGCTGCGCGCCGCGCTGGCAGTGACTTCGGCATGAGTAATCTGTCGCCCGAACTCCAAGCGCTGTTCCGGCGCTTTGGCAAGGCTTTCAATGCCAGCGACGTCGAGGCCATCGCCGCCTGCGTTACACCGGATTTCCGCTGGATCATGGCGCGCGGCCCCGAGGCCCCGCATGGCCGCATTGTCGAGGGGCACGACGCGCTGCGCGTCGCGCTGGCGGAACGTGAACGGGAACTCTCGGGTGTGCGTTTCTCCGAAGCTCAGGTGTTTGCGGCCGGCGAATTTGTTGTCGGCACCTTTCGCATGACCGCCACGCGCCGCACCGACGGCGCTGCCGTCGATTTGCGCGGCTGCGACATCTACACCCTGCGCGACGGTCTGATCGCAAGCAAGGACAGCTACTGGAAGCAGGTCGCGGAGGATTGATGCAGGCCGCGAATTTCCGCTGAGCGGAGCCGTGGTCAACCGCGCAGGTTCTGCTGGCGGCGCTGCTCGAGTTCTTCGCGGATTTTCTGGGCGAGGTGGGGGTCGGTGACATCGGCCGCTATGTCCGCGGGTTCGATCCAGGTGTGCTGTTTCATGGTGTCCGGATCGGCGACCCGTTCGCGCTCCGCCTGCGCGCGCAGCGCGGCGGCATACTTCAGGCGGTAATCGACGAATTTCCAGATTGCCCAACCGGCGAGTAACAGACCGATAGCCGCGCTGAGGTACATCACGTTTTCCCAGAACGGCCGGCAGGCGGGGGCGGAAATCGGCAGGGTGGTGCACATGGCGACGATATCGACCCAGCGTTCGAACATCTGCATGCTCCGTCCAGGGATTGGAATTATGGCGACTGTCCCCGGCGGCTAGTATAAGCCGAGTGCGGTTTTCCCGGCTTAAAGCCCCAGCGCCGAGAGGTCGAGTTTTCCGCCCTGCACTGGCGGGCACCAGAAATAGGCGCCGGTCAGCGGTCGCGTGAAGCTGAACAGCGCGTCGGTGATGCCGTCCTCCTCGCCAACCATGCGCTTGAGCAGTGCCTCGAATGCGTCGAGATTTGCACCGAAGGCGGTGAACACCAGACCGCAGCGTTCGCCTTCGGCCCAGGGCATTGAGCGGCGCAGGACGAAAGCCTCGGGGTCGAAGCTTTCCTGCGCCGTGCGTTTGACGTGGGCGGACGCCGGCGCGGTGTCGAGTTCCTCGTTGTCGGTCCTGCGGCGGCCGATACATTGATCCTGCTCATGGCTTGGCATCGCATCGAAGCGGTGCATGTCGTGTTCCCACTGCTGGATCGCGAGGAAGCTCGAACCGGCGATGCCCGGGCGCTGGCTGATCGCCGTCGCCACCGCCTTGGGACCCTCGGGATTCTCGGTGCCGTCCTCGTAGCCTGTCAGGTCGCGGCGTGCGTGGCCATCGAAGGTGAAGGCGTCAATGACTTGAGTGCAGCGAAAGGCGCCGGCCAGCATCTCATTGAGCTTGCGGTGGCGGTGGACGATTTCGCCACGGTCGTCACCGGACAGCCATAGCAACAGCGCAGCCGGCGTGGACGGCACGTCGATGCCGCGGCCGCTGAATTGGGGAAACGCGTGCAACTCGTCGATCCTGTGGCCGAGCAGAGAAACCAGCGATTGCCCGATGCCGGCCAAAGTGCGTTCACCGTCGGCGGCGCCACACAGCGCGAGCAGCGCGGCGCGCGGATCGGTGCCGGGAAGCTGGATGTAGGTGGTGTAGCGGGCGAGCGCGGGAATGGGCTTGAGGATTGCGGTCTGGCAGTCTGGCATGGCTTGATTGTTGTGAGGCAGGTTGACGTTGATGTTGATGTTGATGTTGATGTTGATGTCGAAAGTTATCACATCGATTCGCCTCGGCAGCCAGTCCTTCAACCGCTTTCGTGAGGCCTGCCCTGGGCATAGGCGTGCCTGGCCATTTGCGAGAGGATTACCGCTGCCTTCGGACGGTGACGGTCCGTATGCCAGAGAATCGCCCCGGAGCGTTGCAGCTCCGGTGCTTTTATCCGCACAGTTGCAAGACCCTGCGCGCCGGCCAGCGCGCGGCCGGCACATATTGTTGCGAGTTGGCTGCAGCGTATGGTGGCCAGGGTCGCATCGCCGCTACCCATTTCCATTACAACCCGGGGTGCCAATCCCCGCGCCGCGAAGCAGTGCTCGATGAGTTGACGCGACGGAGTTCCGGCTGGGCGCAGGATCAGCGGCATCCCGGCGAGTGCTTCCAGGTGGATCGGCGCGTGCCCGTAGAACTCGTGTTGAGGCCCGACTGCCAGCACCAGCGGCTCGGTAAACAGCTCTTCCGATACCAGCTTTTCTGAAGTTGCCGGGAGGTAGGTAGTGATTGCGAAATCGATGTCACCGCTGCTCAACGCAATCTCCATATCGGCGAGCGACATCTGCTGCATCGACAGGCGCACCCCGGGGTGCGCGTGGTGAAAATCCGCGAGTACCGCCGGCAGCAGCGAATTGCCGAAGGAACGAAATACGCCGATACGCAGGTGCCCATGCATCAGCCCGTCGAGCTCATTTAATGAGGCAAGACCGGACTCGAGTTCATGCAGTGCACGCTGGGCGTGGTTGCGAAAGATCCTTCCCGCCTCGGTGATCTGGATTGAGCGGCCGATACGGTCGAACAGCGGCGTGCCGATTTCCTGCTCCAGCTGCTTGATCTGGTGCGACAGCGTCGGCTGGGTCACGCGCAGCGCCGCAGCGGCCTGGGTGAAGCTCGAGGTTTCCGCGATCTTCAGGAAATAGTGCAAATGGCGCAGTTCCATGATTTTTGCCTTCGACATATAGATGACATCAATGATTCTAATAAACAAAAAGCATTTGTTCTATGATGAGGGTCTCGTTAGAGTGCTTGCACCGGTATCCGAGGTGGCACAGACCGCCCGGCTACCCGCCGGAAACCCAAACGGGTTTTGGCACGACAAAGGAGGAGTCCATGCAACACCGTTTGCTGGTCGTTTTGTCGCGGAGCTGCCTGATTATGGCGGCCACCCTGTTTACGGCGCTTGCGGCTCAGGCCGCGGAATGGCAACCCGGCGAGCGGGTTGTGCTGGCTACGCATGCCGGACCCGGTTCGGGTATCGACATGTTTCTGCGACAGGTCGCAAATGCCTGGGAAAAGAACAAGCTAATCTCCTCCCGGATCTCTGTTGAAAACATGAGCGGCGCCGGAGGCGATCGCGCGCGCCGCCATGTCGCGGTGCAGAGCCGCGGAAATCCCAATGTGCTGATCGGCTTTACCCCGCAGCTGATAGTCGGACCGTTGAATGCGAAATCCGACGTCACCGTAAAGAGTTTCACGCCAGTCGCGATCGCTGTGGTCGAGCCGATGGTGCTCTATATCCATGCCGGGCTGCCCTGGAAAAACATGAAGGACATGATTGCCGGCGCACGGCAGAAGCCGCGTGCCGTGCTTCAGGGCGGTGGTGGATTCGGGGCGCCGCCGTCGATCGCCGGCCGCGACCTCGCCCGCGAAATGGGTGTCGAGTTTTCCTATACCCCCTTCCGCTCCAGCGCCGAGGCGGTGGTGGCCCTGCTCGGCGGGCATGTGCATTTTGTTCTCGAGCAGCCTTCGGAGACCGACCAGCACGTCAAGTCAGGCCGGCTGCGGCCGCTGGCAAGCCTTTATCCTTCCGAGCTTTATCCCGGCCTGCCGACCTTCGCTTCGCTCGGCTATAAATTCCGCGTGCTCAAGCAGTTCCGTGGATTGATGGCGCCACCCGGCATTGCGCCGGAAGCCGTGGCCTATTACGTCTCGTTGATGGAGCGCACCCGTCAGACCCCGGAGTGGAAGAACTACGTCAAGCAGAACGAACTGGTCGAGGAGTGGATCGTCGGTGCCGATCTCGCTGCCTTCATCGACAGCGAGGAGAAGCGCTACGCCGGTGTTCTCGCCGAGATCGCTGCAAAGAAATAAACCGCATCCACGCCATTCGCCCCGGAGGTAGCCGTGCCGTTTTTCCGACTTCATGAGATGAAGCGTCATCACCTGAATCCGCACCTTTCCAGCGGCGAGGGTCCGGTGATCGAAGGCCAGTACATGTACTTCCGCATCAACATCAAGCGTGCCGGCACCGGCTCGGAAATGCATTACCATCCCAACGAACTGATGACCTTCCCGATCACCGGCAAGATCAACTGCGTGGTCGGCAAGGAGCGCCAGATCGTGCCGCCCGGCACTTTTGTGCATGTGCCTTCCTGCGCGCGCCACAGCTTCCGGGCGACCGAGGACGGCGAGGTGCAATACCTCTACATCAAGGACCGCACCTGGACACTGATCGGCTCCGCTGCCGACGAGTCGCTGCCCGACGAGGCGCCCTCGGCGACCCAGGTGGCGAAGGCACTGCAGGAAGGCAAGTGGCCGGGACAGGAAAAGGCGCCGCAGAAGTCGCAGGCCATCGTCGAGGGTCTGGGGCGCTGTTTTTATCCGATGATCGAGGCTCTTGACGCGCCCCCCGCCTCGGCGCACTGGGAGCAGTGGGTGGAGGGGGTGAACCTGGCCTTCGGACTCATCGAGTCGCCGGTCGCGTACGTGCGCGCCAGCAAGGCCTCGCCGCACGAGATGTTCATCTACGTGATCCAGGGTGCGCTGGATGCCGAAGTCGACGGCGAGAAAAAACGTGCCGGGCCCGGGGAACTGATTCACATGCCCAAGGGCAAGGCCTGGCGCTGGAAGGTGGCGGGGAAGGACAGCGCGCGATACGCCATGGTGCGTTCCACGCCGAAACTCGAAGCCGAAATCGAACGCAACGGCGCCGCGGACAACTGGCGCGGCTGAAGAAAACGGGAAATCACGAAAATAACGGAAGGAAGAACCATGAGCACCGCAACCCAGGAAAAAATCAGCAAACGATTTGTCTATAATCTCGATGCGCTGGCCACGGTGCCGGAAGGCACGAACAGCTGCAGCGTGGCACCGACGCGGCTGTTGTCCGGCGAAACACTGGAGACCGGCAAGTCCACCACCCGCGGCCCGGTGCTCTCGGGCACGCATGTGCACGTGGCCTGGGTTTTCAAGCCGCGCGGCACCGGCTCCAAGCTGCACACTCACCCCAACGAGCAGTTCAACTACGTGCTCAAGGGGACGCTGATCGCCGATATCGACGGCCAGGTGCTGCGGGTGCCGGCCGGCCATGTCATCCACATCCCGGCAGGCGTGCCGCATTCGCACGTGTCCAGCCCCGAAGAGGACGTGCTTTTCATTGCCGCCAAGGACACGCGCCACGGCATCGTTGGACCGCCGGTCGATGGCAAGCTGAACGGCCCGCGTGCGCTGCCGGGATTCGGCGGCAAAGCTGAAAACGAATGGCCGGTCGGCCCCGACGGTGGACTCGTCGCGCAGAGCCCGCGGGTGTCGAAGGAAAAACTGCGTTACGTCTACAAATGGGATGAGCTCGACCGCGTGCCGGAGGGGCCCTGCAGCGCCAAGGTGCTTCCCGCAGGCAAGGTCTCGGGCAAGTCCTCGTCCTTCGGCGCCGCGCTGGTCGGCGAGAAGATCCAGGTCGGCCTGATCCGCAAGGGGCGCGGCTCCGGTTCCAAGCTGCATACCCATCCCAACGAGCAGTTCAACCTGGTGCTGGAAGGCGCGCTGGTCGCCGACATCGACGGCCAGGAGGGTGTGATGGTGCCGCGCCACCACGCGATTCACATGCCCGCCGGCGTGGTGCATTCCTGTGTGGCCTCGGCTGAGGGTGACGTGCTGTTTTTTGTGGCGAAGGACACCCGCCATGGCCTTGCGGGTCCGCCGATCGACGGCATCGAAGACGGTCCGCGTTACCTGCCGGGCTTTGGTCCGAAGAAATGAGTTGCCGCGACAAAATGGTCATTCACCCTTCGACTAGCTCAGGGCGAACGGAGGTATGACCATTTCGCTGCGTTCTTTGAAGAAGCTGGCAGCACCGTAAAACCTAACGGAAGCTTGCGGCAGACCGGGTTTGGCGCATCGTTCCTGAGCCCGGCTCCGATAACACCGCCACTGGAGGAGCACAACATGTCAGCGATCACCCAGGAAAAACCGCCGGTTCGCCATGTCTATTGTTTTGCGGAACTCGATCGCGTGCCGGAAGGGCGCTGCAGTGCGCAGGTCACGCCGCGCCGGCTGCTGTCGGGCGAGACGCTGGCGACAGGCAAGTCGACCTCGGTCGGCGCGGTGGTCCGTGGTGAACGCGTGCAGGTCGCCCTGGTGCACAAGCCGCGCGGGACCGGCTCGAAGATCCATACCCATCCCAACGAGCAGTTCAATTATGTAATCCAGGGCACCCTGATTGCGGACATGGATGGCCAGGTGTTCCGGGTGCCGAAGGGACATGTTGTGCACATCCCCGCCGGCATGCCGCACAGCCATGTCTCGAGCGCCGAGGAGGACGTGATCTTCTACGCGGTGAAGGACACCCGACACGGCATCGTCGGACCGCCGGTCGATGGCGTCTACAACGGCCCACGGCACCTGCCCGGTTTCGGGAAGGGCGACAACGAATGGAAGCCGGGGCCTGATGGCCTGCCGGAGCCGCAGACAAAAAACGTGTCGGGTCGGAAAGTCCAGTACGTCTACGACATAGAACACCTCGATGCCGTGCCGGAGGGGCCGACCAGCGCTGTGGTGATTCCGCGCAATTTCATATCCGGGAAATCATCCTCCTTCGGGGCTGCTCTGCGCGGCGACAAAGTGCAGGTCGGGCATATCCACAAGGGTGTCGGCAGTGGCACCAAGCTGCATACGCATCCCAACGAGCAGTTCAGCTTCGTGCTGAGCGGTACCATGCTTTACGAGATCGACGGCCATGCCGTCGAGGCACCGCCGCATTCGGTGACGCATCTGCCGCCGGGTGTGCGCCATGGTGCGATCGCGTCAGCAGCAGGCGATGTGCTGACCTTCGTCGCCAAAGACACCAGCCACGGCATGAGCGGTCCACCGGTGGACGGCATCGAGGACGGGCCGGTTTATTTGCCCGGTTTCGGCAACAGGAAGTAACCATAAATCAACTGCGGCGCAACAGTCGCATGGAGGAGAGCACCATGAATGCCAATAAATACTGTCGTACCGCTGCAATCACCGCCAGCGTGTTGGCGCTGTCCTTCTCGGGCAGTGCGCTCGCGCAATGGGCGCCGACGGAGCGCGTCACCATGGTCACCCATTCCGCGCCAGGCACCGGCAATGAACTGATGCTGCGCGAGATCGCCGACATCTGGAACAAGAACAAGATCGTGCCGCGGCAAGTTGGTGTCGAGTCGATTACCGGCTCCCAAGGCGAGAAGGCGCGCCGCCACGTGACCTTCCAGAACAAGGGCAATCCGCACATGCTGGCGACCTACACACCGCAGAGCCTGAACCTGCCGCTGCTGATCAACTCCGAAACCGGCTGGCGCAGCTTCACGCCGATCGCGCTGATGGCAGTTGACCCGATGCTGTTGGTGGTCAATGTCGAGAGTCCATGGCGCTCGGTGCGCGACCTGATCGACGCCGCGAAGCAGAGACCCAAGCAGATCCTGCAGGGCGGCGGCTCCTATGGCAGCAGCGCTTCGATGTCGGGCAAGATCCTCGAGGACTTCGGCGGTGTGCATTTTTCCTACACCCCGTTCCGCGGCGCCGGCGAGGCGATTCCGCAATTGCTCGGCAAGCACGTGCACTTCATGATGGAGAATCCCGCCGAGATGGCGCAACACGTGAAATCCGGCAAGCTGCGCGCGCTGGCGGCGACCGATAAGCTTGACCAGTTGCCGGATGTGCCGCGTTTTGAGGACGTCGGCGTGACCGCGCGTTTTCCCAAGCAGTTCCGCGGCGTGATGGCGCCCCAGGGCATCAGCGCCGAAGCCGCGCAGTACTGGGTGCAAGCGCTCGGCAAGGTGCGCGAGACTCAGCAGTGGAAGGATTACGTCGCGCGTACGGCCCTGGTCGACAGCTGGACTACGGGTGCCGCTCTGGTCGCATTTTTCGAAGAAGAGGAAAAGACCTACATGCGCCTGAACAAGGAAATGGGCCTGCTCAAGACGGCCAAATAAGCCAGTCCCCCGGGAGCAACCATGCGCATGAAATTCCCCCTGGGCAGCGACCGCATCGCCGCGCTGCTTTTCCTCGGTGTGGTGCTGGTCTACGGTTGGGGCGGCACCCAGCTCACCGCTTCATTGCAGGGTGACCTTATTGGCCCGGCTTTTTTCCCGCGTTTGCTGACGGCACTGGGTATCCTTCTGGGTATCCTGCTTTTTCTGCAAGGTGGACCTGCCACCCAAAAGGATACGACTGGCGAAGAGGGTTCGGACATGACGGCGCTGGTGCCGGCGGCGATGCTGCTGGCTTACGGGCTGTTGTTTGAGGCGCTGGGTTTCCTGCTGGCGACACCGCTGTTCCTGGTGATTGCTTTTCGTTACCTCGGACACCCCAGCTGGGCCGGCATCTTCGGCTACAGCGCTGTGGTCACGGCGGTCGTGTTCGTTCTGTTCCAGTACTTGCTGGACATCCGTCTTCCGCTCGGGCCGCTGGCCCGCTTTTTTTAGGAATCCGCCATGGGCGACGTGCTGCCGCTGCTGATGGGCGGGTTCGAGACCGCGCTGCAACCCCAGAATCTGTTGTTTGCCTTTATCGGTGCCATCCTCGGCACGGTGATCGGCGTGCTGCCGGGCATCGGCCCCGCCGGTGCGCTGGCGATGCTGCTGCCGATCGTGCTCAACATGAACCCGGTGGGCGCAATCATCATGCTCGCGGCGCTCTACTGTGGCGCGATGTACGGCGGATCAACCACTTCGATTCTGCTCAACGTGCCGGGCGAATCGTCCTCGGTGGTGACCTGCATCGACGGTCACCAGATGGCACTGCAGGGCAGGGCGGGCCCCGCACTGTGCATTGCCGCGATCGGTTCCTTCATCGCCGGTACACTCGGCGTAGTTGCTTTGATGATGTTCGCGCCGCGTATCGCCGAGTGGGCCCTCAACTTCGGACCGCCGGAGTATTTCGTGCTGATGGTGTTCGGCCTCTCATCGGTCGCCAGCCTGTCGGGTGGCTCTTTGGTGAAGGGGCTGATTGCGATGACCCTGGGCCTGATGATCTCGACCATGGGCACTGACATCACCGGCGTTGCGCGTTTCACCTTCAACATTCCCGAAATGCTCGACGGCATCGAGTTCCTGATCGTCACCATCGGCCTCTTCGCAGTGTCCGAGGTTCTGCTCAACACCAACGAACTGCGTGGCGGCGAGGTCCGCTCGGTCATCAAGCACCGGATATTCATCTCGCTGCGCGAAATACGTGAAAGTCTCGGTGCCATCGGTCGTGGTACCGTGATCGGATTTTTCGTTGGCGTCATGCCGGGCGCCGGCGCCGGCATCGCCTCCTTCCTGTCGTACTCGGTAGAGACGCAGATCAGCAAGAATCCGGAACGTTTCGGCAAGGGCGAGATCCGCGGTGTCGCCGCGCCGGAATCTGCCAACAATGCCGCCAGTGCCGGCGCGATGGTGCCGATGCTGACGCTGGGTATCCCGGGCTCCGGCACCACCGCAATCCTGCTGCTGGCGCTGACTGCGCTAAACGTACATCCCGGGCCGATGATGTTCAGCCAGCACCCGGAAGTGGTGTGGGGACTGATCGCCGCCCTCTATGTCGGCAACGTAATGTTGCTGATCCTCAACCTGCCGATGGTCGGTCTTTTCGTGCGCCTGCTCTATGTGCCGATGCGTTTGATGCTGCCGGTGATCATGGTGATCTGTGTGGTCGGCGTTTACAACACCAACCAGCAGACACTGGATCTGATCTTCCTCTGCGGCTTCGGCGTCCTCGGATACTACATGCGCAAGCACCGCTATCCGGTGGCGCCGGTGATTCTCGGGCTGGTGCTGGGTACACGCATGGAGGAGGCGTTGCGCCAGTCGATGATCATGTCGCAGGGCAATCCGCTGGCCTTGCTCGATCGGCCGATCGTCGTTGCATTCCTCGTGCTGACGGCGATTTTTCTTTGCGCGCCGGCGATCCTCAAGCGCCTGCGTTTTCGCGGACGCAAGGTTGAGCTCGAGACTGAGGGCTGATCGGGTTTGTCGCCATCCTCCGGCGACTAATAATAAGTATCTGATTTTATTGAATATTTATTGAGATTCGCTGCGGTGATCTGACTTCAACTCGAACCTGGCTGTAGCAGCACTACGGCCAGCGCGATCACAGACAACACCATCGCCGATACGCACAGCAACGTCAGGCGGCGATGCCGTGCTTCGGCCACGGCCGCAGCCTGTTCCAGAGCCGTCACCGTAACCTGCAGTTGCTCGGCCAGTTCGCGGATATGCGTCGCGTTGCCTGCGGCAGCGGCCTGCAGTTCGGCAATCTGCTGCTGCAGCAGGGCGCTCGGATTCTCCGCCGTGTCGGCGCGCTTGCGGGTAAAGGCGGGTGCGGCGACGGAGACGATGGTGCCGACATGCGGCAGCACGGCTTTCAGTGCAGGAATCAGCCAGGCGGGCATGGAGTGGCTCCAATTCAGTTGGGATGGCGCATCGGCGCGGGGATATCTCGCGCCAAGGATGGCTCGAGGATAACAAACGGGGCTGCCCGGCGCGCGTGTGCTTGGTAACATTGCCCCCATGATGTGCAAACCGAAAGCATTCTTGTCATGAGCAGCTTCACACTCGCAGGCGGCATAGCCGGCGGTGTGGGTCTGTTCCTGCTCGGCATGTGGTTGATGACCGACGGCCTGAAGCTCGCTGCCGGGCCGGCGCTGGAACGCATCCTTGCGAACTCGACCAAGACCCGGCTGCGCGGTCTCGCTTCCGGCATCATGGTCACCGCGCTGGTGCAGTCCTCCAGTGCGGTGACGGTCGCCACCATCGGCTTCGTCAACGCCGGACTGCTCAACCTGTCGCAGGCCTTGTGGGTGCTCTTTGGTACCAATGTCGGCACCACGATGACCGGCTGGCTGGTGGCGCTGGTGGGACTGCAGTTCAAGATCGAAGCACTGGCGCTGCCGCTGATCGGCATCGGCATGATCCTGCGTTTGACCGGCGAACACACTAGGCGCAGCGCCTTCGGAATGGCGCTGGCCGGATTCGGTGTGATGTTCCTCGGCATTGACCTGTTGCGGGAAACATTCTCCGGCCTGTCGACCGATTTCAGGATGCCTGAGGGCAACTCGGCGCTCGACACGCTGGTCCAGGTGCTGATCGGCATGGCGCTGACGGTGCTGATGCAGAGTTCCAGCGCAGCGCTGGCGGTCGCGCTGACCGCAGCGCAAGGGGGCCTGCTGACGGCACAGGGCGCCGCTGCCGTGGTGATCGGCGCCAACATCGGCACAACCGTCAAGGCAATTATCGCCGCGATTGGCGCCACGCCGCCGGCCAAACGCGCAGCCTGTGCCCACATCCTGTTCAATCTGCTGACTGGAGCGGTTGCGCTGTTGATGCTGCCTTGGCTGATCGCGCTGATTGCCCTGATCGGCGACTGGCTTGACATCGAATCTTCGCCCGCGGCCCAGCTCGCGCTGTTTCACACCGTGTTCAACGTGCTCGGCATCATTTTGATCTGGCCGATCGCGGCACGGATGACGCGTTTCCTCGAGTCGCGCTTCCGCACTGCCGAAGAGGACGAGGCGCTGCCTCGCTACATTGACCGCACGGTACTCGCGGTGCCGACCCTTGCCCTGGATGCTCTGGAGCGGGAGGTACGGCGTATGGGAAGCGTTGCGCTGCGCGCGATACGCGGCCCCCTCGATTTTTCCCGGCGTAATGCCGCCGTGCCAGCGGCAGAGCTGCAAGTGGTAATTAAGCTCAACCGCGCGATTTCGGAATTCATTGTCGAGATTAACCGCGCCGGCATGTCCGGTGACAGTGCGGAGCGGCTCCCCGAGTTGCTGCGCGCGACCCGTTACTACGAGGTAGTCGGCGAACTTGCGGCCGAGGCGGCGACAGCATCCAGTGAGGCTTCATCAAACGCGGCCATGTCGCTTTCGGAAACGGTCATTGCCGCATTTCAAGAAACTTCGACAGCACTGCTTGCGACGGTGGATCCGCTGGACGAAAAAGTTGCAGCTGCGGACCGCGAGGCCGCGCTACGCACCTTCGAGCTTGCCTACCAGGACCTGAAGGCAGAACTGCTGCGGATGGGGGCCACAGGCGCCCTGCGTGTGGGTGACATGGACGCGCTGCTGCGCAGTGCTAGTGCGTTGCGGCGCGGGTTGGAGCAGGCGGCCAAGGCGGCGCAGATGTTGGGGACAGAGAGCGGGGCAGAGGACCTCAAGGACGTCTGAAGTGAAGTGGTCAGGCGGTTGATTAAACCGGTACTCTGTGAGGATTCCTGCAACATCATCCGCATTATCCCAACGGATTACGGGTTGCCGGTGCCATCCCGGACTGCACTTGTTTAATGCGGGATTCGTTCGCCTCGACGAAAATTCGCCCTACTTTAGTTGAATCGATCGTAGCGCCGTAGGCGTGATGACGCCGACGGGCGATGCCAAGGGACTAAGCATGACCTGCTTTCTCAGGGTTGCGGCAATTGACCGGCAGGTATTCCTCGGGGATGTCGGTCTTGTTCGTGCCCATGACAGTCATCTTGCCGGGCCCGTTGGCATAGCCGCAGACCCAGGCTACCGGTACGATCGGCGTGTCCGGGATGACGGCGGGGCGCAGCGTGAGCAGTTTGCCTTTGAGCATGCCGTTGGCGTTGTTACCGAAAGTAATCTGGATGGCGCCGTCCTGCACCGCCACTGACTGCACCAGGTTGCTGACCATCAGGTCTGCGGGTGGCAGTCCGGCGCCGGCGTTGTCAGGGGGTAAAGGTTGCGCCAGGGCCCATGCCGTGGCCACCGGCTTCTTGGCGATTTCGGCGAGCGGCATGGCGTCGACAATTTGACGTTTGGCGATCTGGTACATGTAGGCCGGAATGGCCATCATGCCCAGGATACCCATGATCGCTATGACCACCATTAATTCCAGCAACGAGAAACCGTTGCGGCGCCTGGTTATGTATTGATCTCTGTGCATTTTGATCTGCGCTCAGGGGGAGGCAGTGGTCTGGTTCCACCACACCGGGTTCTGTTCGATGAAGCTCTGGATGGCGTCAAACTTCGGTGCCTGTTCGCGCGGCTGTGTCACGTATTCCAGGGCGCCCCAGCGGCCCCACTTGCTCAAGGTGCCGACGTCAGTGAAGTGGGCGAACAATTCACCACCGGCCTGCTTCCAGCCGGCGAAATATGACGCGTAGAGGTTCTTGAGGCGCGGATCCCGGTTGAAGGCGTCGAACAGGGCGCTCAGTGCGTCGTTATTCTGTGCGCCGAGGACACCGACCATGTGCTGGCCACCCTCGTAAGCGATCAGGCGCACGCCGTAGGTGCGAGCCGCAGCGCGGTATTTCGTCGAGTCGGCAGTTGCTTCCGGAATGAGCTTGGTGCGCGCCAGATCGAAAATGGCATCCAGCGTCATGGAGGTGTATTTTGCGGCCTCTTCCGGATTCGGCATCAACCCGAAATAAGGTGCGATCGCGATGGCGTCGATGCCGGGGGCACCGCGGCTCTTCAGGTAATCCATGCCGTGGGTCGCTGTCCATGGATTCACAGCCTGTCCGGCCAGCACCGCCACGACACGCGGCGCCGACAGCGCGTCCTTGAAGATTTTCCCGGTGGCCTGTGAGCGCAAGGCGTAATACTGCATGTTGTCGAGGACGGGGGACTGCAGGCGGCCCTGTTCCAGCGCGTAGCTGTACTGCGGGAACATGGCATTCCACACCTCGTTGGAATACTCGGCATATACACCCAGCGCGGCGCTCAGGCGTCCCTTGACGGTCTGGGCGAAATTCCTGACGTAGGTGTCGTCGGCCAGGTGGGGTATGGTGAACCAGGGATGCGTGCCCATACGGTTTGCGAGTGAAATCATCACCTCGATGGGGGCGCCGCGTGCCGTGGCCCAGGTATGAAATGACAGGGGGGTGCGTTCCGCCCAGTTCGTCACCTTGCTGCCGTTGGTTGCTGCCCAGTCCATGAAGCGCAGCACGCCATAGCTGCGCAGCCGGTCTGCGTAGGCCGGGTTGAACAGGATGCTGCGCGGATAGTCGGCAAACGAGAGGAAGCGGCGGCTTCCGCAGTGGTTCGCAGTGGCGGCCTGCGTGAACATGTCGCCCTCACACACGCCGCCCGGCATGGTGATTACGATGTCGCGCAGGTAATTGGCGGGATTGGTGGCTTCGATGCCGACGTAAATGCCGTGGCTGTTGGGGGTGACTTCGAGCAGTACCTCGCCCGCTTTCTCAGATATCACGCGCGCGGCAAACTGGAACTTGAGCGTCCCTTCGCCCTTGTAGCGCACCAGGTACTGTCCGGCGGGGTAGTTGTCGCCGATGTCGCGCAGCAGCAGCTTCTTGGCGTGCTGTCCGGGCGCGAGTGAACGGACCCAGCCGTCGGCGTCGAGATTCAGCGCCTGGCCGTTATCCCATGTGCTGTTGTCGCCCGAGACCCAGTCGCCGGAGGATTTCATCACGTCCACGAATGGCACTGCGGGGGACCAATAAGACACGCCTTCAAGATTGGTGCCAATCGGGGAATGCAGCTTCGGCGGCAGGCCGCGTGCGGCCGTCGCGGCCGCGCTTACGGTCGATGGCGTGGTGTAGGAGATGTTGCTGACCTGGCGCTCGCTACCGTCGGGGGCGCGTGCAAACAGCTGGTACTTGTAGGAACCGGCGAGTCCCGCATAGTCCATGACGTTGGTGTGGCTGCCGGCTTCCAGGCTCACGGTGGGCATACCTGCTGCCATACGCACGATGCGATAGCTGGCGACATTAGCCTGCGCCTGCCATTCCAGCAGTATTTCGCCGTTGCCCTGGTTACGCGCCGTCAGTGGCCCTGTGGCGACTGTAAGCTTTGTGGATGTCGTGGTTGTCGGTGAAACATTGCTGTAGGTGGTCGTGCCGTTCTTGTCGATTGAACGAAAGATCTGCGACTGCGCGGTGCCACAGACCAGGATGAGTAATGCGGGCAGGCTTCTGAGGATACGCATGTGCGTTTCTCCATAGTGCCCCTGTCATGATGCCCCGGCCTTCTGCAGGCGCCAGGTGCTGATGGTGTCGATGGCCGCTTAAGCGGCATTGCGGCACAGGTGTTAACTAGCCCAAGAACCGGATGGAATCATCGGATTTGTGGGCTGGCAGCGGACTCGCGGGCCGCTGCAGGCGATCGCAGGTGCGAAGCGCCTTGAACATTTACTGATGTGCGTGCCGGAGTATAAGCCTGATGCGCCTAGCACAATCAAATTTATTTACTCTGTACGCCAACGTACAAAAAACGAAAATAATTTTTGGTCTATTGAGGTTTAGATGCGCTTACGCATTTGTAGTGTATGTGTGTCATTGATGCAGTGGGTCAAAAAAAACCCTGCCGCGGCAGGGTTTTGGTTACTCGAGCGCTAGTGTATCAGGAGAGGGCTTCCGCCTTGCGGTGGCGCGCCGTAAAACCTATAAGTCCCAGTCCCGCGAGCAGCAGGGCGTAGGTTTCCGGTTCGGGTATGGGGCTGACATCCAGGATGTCGAGGGCCCAGTGATTGCTGCGCTGGTCATAGGGAGAGATGCCCGAGACATCGCAGAAGGCGGCAGCGCCGCATCCGAAGTCGGCGGTAAAGTTGCCCTCGCCGTCCCGGGAGAAACCGTTGGCGAAGGTCGGACCGTTGGCGAAATTGTCATATTGCGTCAGGCTCGCCAGATAATCCCCGGGGGCGAGCGTCACCTGCAGGAACGCATCCCAGTACTGCCCGGTTCCGCTGTCTGCAGCCACGTTGCCGGGTCCGCCGTCATCGTTGATGTAGATCAGCGCGCCGCTGCCGTCAAACAGCGCGAGATTGGTGTCGAAACCACCACGTGCAATAGTCTGACCAGCAGCATTGACGCCGCCGGCATAGCCCCATGAGCGCAGGGTCACGTCGGAAGTCGCGCCCACGCTGAAGCTGAAGTGCCGGATGTCGTCGTCCTGGTTGAAGGCGCCTTCGAAGGAGAAATCGGCGGCGGTGGAGAGGCCGGTGAATAGCAAGCCCGCGGCCAGGCAGGCGAAACGTGTGGATGTCATGGTGTTGCTCCTGAGAGTCACGGGGCAACAATTTTCTGTCCTCAGCCGAACATACTCTGTGCGGTGACAGACATTGTGGTCAACGGCCGGTCAGTTCTCCGGTTTGGCGCGGGATTTTTACTCGTTCTTGCAGGTTCCGCGGATGTTCAGGAAGGCGAGGGAGATTTGCAGGGTAATCAGTGCGTAAGCCTGAACATGCCAACCCCAAATTACCCACAGGACATTGCTCAGCAGGAAGCACCAGAAGCCGATCAGGCGTTTGTGTTTGGCCTGCGAAGCGATGAGCCATGCGGCGATGATCGTTACGATCATCGCGGGCCATTGGAGTAGGTCGAGATAGTCCATGGTCATATGGCAGCGAGGGGGGTGGTTGGTTCAAAGGCGGGCAAAGGGGGGGGCGTTGGAGTTGGCCTGGACGCGCTGCGTGGCGCAAGGCTTTTGACCATCGTGGATGCATGCCGCAGAATTACCGAAACCTGTTCACAGTGGAGCCGCCGTGTCGCGCATCATCCATCGCAGCCTGAGCCATGACTATCCACGCGCCGTCGCCGGCGACGGCCCGTACCTGATCGACAGCAACGGAAAACGTTATATCGACGCCTCCAGTGGCGCCGCGGTGTCCTGCCTTGGCCACAGCGACCGCGAAGTGGTCGAGGCGATCAAGACTCAGCTTGACCGCCTGCCATACGCACATACCTCGTTCTTCAGCACCGAACCGGCCGAGATGCTGGCCGATGACCTGGTGGCGCATGCGCCGCAGGGACTGGCGCATGTCTATTTCTGTTCCGGCGGGTCGGAGGCGGTGGAGGCGGCGATCAAGTTCGCGCGCCAGTACGCGGTGGACTCGGGGCAAGCGGGCCGCGACATCCTGATCGCGCGCCGCCAGAGCTACCACGGCAGCACGCTGGGTGCGCTGTCCGCCGGCGGGCGGGCGTCAAACCGCCGCGGCTTCGAGCCGCTGCTGGCGCCGGTGCGCCATGTCTCGCCCTGTTACGACTACCGTGAGCGTGGGGCGGATGAAACCGAGGAAGGCTACGCGCGGCGGCTTGCCGCCGAGTTCGAGGCCGAGGTGCAGCGCGCCGGACCGCAGCGCGTATTCGCCTTCATCGCTGAAACGGTCTCGGGCGCCACGCTCGGCGCGACCACGCCGCCGCCCGGCTACTTTCAGCTGATCCGCGACATCTGCGACCGCCACGGCATCCTGCTGATTCTCGACGAGGTGATGTGCGGCATGGGTCGCACCGGCACACTGTGGGCCTGCGAGCAGGAAGGCGTGGTGCCGGATATCGCCTGCATCGCCAAGGGCCTCGGTGCCGGCTACCAGCCGATCGGCGCCACGCTGCTGACCGACCGCATCATCGATGCCGTGCGTGATGCCAGCGGCGCCTTCGCCCATTCCCACACCTACATTGGCCATCCGGCCGCCTGCGCCGGCGCACTTGCCGTGCAGCGCGTATTGCGCGAACGCGGACTTGTTGCCCAGGTGCGCGCTCGCGGGGAGTATTTCGAGCATGCCTTGCGTGAACGTTTTGCGGATCATCCGCATATCGGCGACATCCGCGGCCGCGGCCTGTTTCGCGGTGTTGAACTGGTGGCCGACCGCGCGGGGAAGGTGACCTTCGATCCTGCGCTGAAGTTGTATGCCAAACTCAAAGCCGCTGCTATGGTGGAGGGCATGCTCTGTTATCCGATGGGCGGTGCTGCGGACGGCACCCGCGGCGATCATGTGTTGCTTGCGCCGCCATTCATCGTCAGTGAGGCGCAGTTGGACGAGATTGTCGAGAAGCTGGCGAGGGCGGTGAAGGTGGTGACGGGGATTTAAGGGACGGTTTTGCTTCGGGTAATCGTAATATTTTGTTTTTATTAAATAATTTGTGATGATGTTGGTGAGTGATTTGCGCTGGTAACCAGCCTGCACCTCATTCCGCTATGCCCGCAGGGAGTTTTCTTGCGGGAAGCCGTGCAGCGGCACAATCTGTCGCTCCGCAGTCGCTTGCGCGACAGTACCGTGTCCTCGCGACAACTCTTCAGATTTCGGGATTGGCAGTTCTCTGATCCCGCAACGCTTGTGACGCAAAAAATTCGGGCTAATCAACCTACGCATTTCGATCGGACTCGGATGCGCTATCCGGTTGTCGGACACCCCTGATCCATTGCCCCAGTGCTGCAGTCAGCAATCCTCCGGTAGTCATGCCAAGGACATACACGGCAATGACCAGCAGAGCCAAAGGCAGGGTGGCTTTGATATTGAGAAACGTGATGGTTACGCTGTCCAAATTCTGCAGATTGAACAGAATAATGGCGGCAGTGAACAGGATAATTAACGACCAGTAGAGGTAACGCATGGCATCTCCGTCAATTGGAAGTATTGGAATGCTGCCGGATGTTTTTCCTGCTAGGGATTATTCTGGCATCTTCCTGTGCCGTCAAACCCTGCTGGCTATTTCCCCAACTCGTGACTCGCCATCCGCTCCAGCGCCCTGACCATCGCCGAATGATCTGACTTCGCGCCACCATTCGCCGCGCATGAATTGAACAGTTCCTGTGCCGTTGCCGTATTCGGCAGCGACACGCCCATCGCGCGGGCACCTTGCAGCGCGAGGTTCAGGTCTTTCTGGTGCAGTTCAATCCGGAAGCCGGGATCGAAGGTGCGCTTGATCATGCGTTCGCCATGTACTTCGAGGATGCGTGAGGCGGCGAATCCGCCCATCAGGGCCTGCCGCACTTTGGCGGGATCGGCGCCGGCCTTGGAGGCGAAGACCAGAGCTTCGCTGACGGCCTCGATGTTCAGCGCGACGATGATCTGGTTGCACACCTTGCAGGTCTGGCCGTCGCCGTTGCCGCCGACCAGCGTGATGTTCTTGCCCATCAGGTCAAACAGTGGCTTTACCTTGTCGAAGACGGCCTGCGGGGCGCCACACATGATGGTGAGCGCAGCGTTTTTTGCTCCCACCTCGCCGCCGGAGACCGGGGCGTCGACGTAGTCGCAGCCGAGGTCGTTGATCTTTTTGGCGAAGGCTTTGGTCTCAATCGGCGAGATCGAGCTCATGTCGATCACGGTCTTGCCCTTTCCGAGGCCTTCGGCGACGCCGTTGGCGCCGAACAGCACCTTCTCGACGTCCGGTGTGTCGGGGACCATGGGGATGATGATGTCGGATTTCTGCGCCACTTCCTTTGCACTGGCGCAGGCCTTGCCGCCGGCCTCCGTGAGTTCCTGGGGCACGCCGCTGCGTGAGTGCAGGAACAGCGTGTGGCCGCCCTTGATCAGGTTGAGGGCCATGGGTTTGCCCATGATGCCGAGTCCGATGAATCCAACGTTCATTGTGCTGTCTCCAGAGGGTGTTGCGATTAAGTCCGGGGGCTGTTGTCCCTCACCCTCGATCCCTCTCCCGGAGGGAGAGGGAGGGAAGTGCGTAGCGCAGCCACCGAAGTGAAGCGATTATAGGCACCCGCCAGGGATGCGTCAGCTTGCGACCGGGCGTTTCAGCACGGGTTGCGGCTCGTTGCGGCGGATCACCAATTGGCTGACCAGCACTGCGAGCACGAGTCCGGCGCCGCTGAGGTCGGTGACGAAGCCGGGTTTGATCAAGAGGATTGCGGCGCCAAGCAGGAACAGGCGTTCCCATACCAGAGCGCTGCGCGCAAGATAACCAAACAGGCCCGCCGCAAGACAGACTGTGCCGATGGACGCGGTGACAAAGGACTGCAGGATGACATGCCAGTCGCCGATCATCAGCAGCGAGGGCTCGAAAATGAACATGAAGGGCACGATGAAGCCCGCAGCGCCGACGCGCACTGCCGTCCAGCCGGCTTCCCACAGCGGCGCCTTGGCGATGCCGGCGGCGGCATAGACCGCCAGCGCTACCGGTGGGGTGATCGCCGAGAGGATCGCGAAATAGAAGGCAAACATGTGTGCGGCCGGCGGGATCGCACCGAGCTTGATGATCGCCGGCACCAGCAGCGAGACCATGACAATGTAGGCGGGCGTGGTCGGCATGCCCATGCCGAGGATGATGCCGGCGAGCATGGTCAGGATCAGCGCGAGCACGAGCATGTCCTGCGCCATGTTGATCACCATCGAGGTGAAGTTGATGGCGGCACCGGTCTGGGTAATGACGCCGATGATGATGCCGGCGCAGGCGCAGGCGAGCGCTACCGCCACCGAGTTTTTGGCGCCTTCTTCCAGCGCGCCGATGATGGTGCCCAGATTGATGTCCTTGCGCGTGGACTTGCGCAGCATCGCTACCGGCACGCAGGACAGCGTGCCCGCCAGCGCGCACAGCGGCGCGCTGTAGCCGGCAAACAGGCCGAACAGGATCACCAGCAGGGGGATGAACAAGTGGCCGCGTTCGCGCAGCACGGTGCCAAGGCGCGGGATGTCGGCGCGCGGCAGGCCGAGCAGGCCGACGCGCTTGGATTCGAAATGCACGGCACAGAACACGGCGAGGAAATAGAGGATCGCCGGGATGATGGCCCACATCGCGACCTGGAAATAGCTGACGGCGAGAAATTCCGCCATCACAAAGGCGGCGGCCCCCATGATCGGCGGCATGATCTGGCCGCCGGTGGAGGCAACCGATTCGACTGCGGCAGCGAAGGAAGGTCGAAAGCCGGTGCGCTTCATCAGCGGGATGGTGATCGGACCGTCGACCAGCACGTTGGCGACAGCGCTGCCCGAGACGGTGCCAAAGAGACTCGAACTGACCACGGCGACTTTGCCGGGGCCGCCGGCGGTGTGGCCGGTCAGCGACAGCGCGAAGTCCATGAACAGGCGGCCGATGCCGGTGCGTTCCATGAAGGCGCCGAACAGCACGAACATGATCACGTAGGCTGCGGAGACGCCCAGCGTCGAGCCGAAGATGCCCTCGGTGGTGAGATACATGATCTCGATCAGTTGTTCGGGGCGGGTTTTGCTGACGAACAGGGCGTAGGCGAGGAAGATCGTCGCGGTGATCGGCAGCGCCCAGCCGATGATGCGGCGTGTTGCTTCGAGCACGATCAGCGTGAAAATGCCGCCGAGTATCAATTCGGTTTTTGTCGGGTCTTCGACGAAGACGAAACGTGACAGCAGATGCTCGTGGTTGATCCAGACGTAGCCGATGGTGGTGCAGGACAGCGCGATCAGCGTCCAGTCCCACCACGAGGGCAGCGGCATTTCGTCGAGGCCGCCGCCGATAATGCCTCCGGCATCGTCGCGGATGCCGCCGATGGCTTTTTTCCTCTGGAAGGACGGGTAGAGCAGGAACACCAGTGCCAGCGCGAACAGCAGGTGGGTGCTGCGGAAAAACAGCTGTTGGGGTGCACCGATGAAGGCGACGGTCAGGTGGTAGACCGACATGCCGATGGCAATGACGGCAATCAGCAGCCGCAGGGCACGGACGAGGCTCATGTCAGCGGACTCCGGGCAAAAAAGCAGCGGCGCGAGTTTGTCGCGCCGCTGCCTGGGGTGACACGCTTAGAGCGCTTTCGCTTCCTGGTAGAACTTGCGGGCACCCGGATGGTAGGGCACGCCGACGTCAGCCGCCATGTCCTTCACCGTCAGGCCCTTGACTGCCGCGACCACGTTGCCGAGGTTCTCGATGTTGGTGGCGAGTGCCTTGGTGATGTTGTAGACCGTCTGCTCGGGCAGCTTGCAGCTGGCGACGAGGTGGGTCCAGGTGCCGATGGTCTGGATGTCCTTGTCCTGTTTCGGATAGCTGCCGGCCTTGATGATGCGCTTGTCATAACCCCGGTTGATTTTCTGCAGGGCCTGGAACTTGTCGTTGGGGAATTCGAGCACGCGGATATCGCGCGCCGAGGCGAGATCCATCACCGAGGAAGCGGGTACCGTGGTGATCAGCGTGAAGATCTGCGCGTGGCCGTCCTTCAGCTGCGACACCGAGTCGGTATAGTTGCCGTGGTTGACCCGCGTCAGCGCGGTGTAGTCGAGGCCATAGACCCGCAGCGCATCCCGCGTCATCTGCTCGCCGGTGTTACCTCTCTGCTGGGTGGTCAGCGCCTTCCCCTTGGTCTGGCCCATGTGGGTGACGCCGGAGTCGGCGAGGGCTACGGCGTGGAAATACTGGAAGTACAGCGTCGCCACCTGGCACACGTTGTCCTGCTTGCTCTTGAAGGGTTCGACGCCGTTGACCCCGTCAACCGAGGATACCGAGTTGCCAAAGCCCATCTCGGCCTTGCCGGTCTGCACGCCGACAACGTTGGAGATGCCCGCGCCGGGCAGCACCTGCACGCTCGCACCGGGCACGTTTTTCTCGATGATGCCCTGGATCGCGCCGCCCAGTGGATACCAGGCGCCGCCCTGCGGGCCGGTCATCAGTTTGATCTGCTGCGCGCCGGCGGTGCCGGCGAAGGTGGTGGCGACGGCGAGTGCGAGCACGGACGCAATGCGTAATGCTTTCATGACTCCTCCTTCAGGGTTGAGCTACAGGCCGGACCGGGCTTGACGCCTCTTATGGTCCGAATTGCGGAAGATTGTGTGGGCTGCCCGGGGTGCCGTCAAGCGCCGGATAGGTACGGCTTGACCCAGCCCAGGCCGGCCTCGGTGGTGGTTGCCGGTTTGTATTCGCAGCCTATCCAGCCGTCATAACCGAGGCGGTCAATTTGGCTGAACAGCCAGGGGTAGTTGATTTCTCCGCTACCCGGTTCATGGCGCCCGGGATTGTCGGCAAGCTGCATGTGCAGGATCAGCGGCAGGCGGGCCTCGATGGTGCGCGCGAGGTCGCCTTCCATGATCTGTGCGTGGTAGATGTCGTACTGGATGTAGAGGTTGCCGGAACCGACGGCCTTGATGATGTCGGCAGCCTGCTGCGTGTAGTTGAGGAAGAACCCGGGGATGTCGCGGGTGTTGATCGGCTCGATCAGCAGCCGGATGCCGGCATCCGCGAACTTGGGCGCGGCGTACTGCAGGTTGCGGATGAAGGTTTCGCGCGCGTCGTTGGGGTCGACGTGGTGCGGGCGGATGCCGGCGAGACAGTTGACCTGCGGGCAGCCGAGCGCGGTCGCGTAGTCGATGGCGCGCTCGACGCCTTCGCGGAATTCGGCCGTGCGTTGCGGGTGGCAGGCGATGCCGCGTTCGCCCGCGGCCCAGTTGCCGGCCGGCAGGTTATGCAGGACCTGAATCAGGCCGTGTGCCTTCAGTGCCGCGGCCAGTGCCGTCTTGTCATAATCGTAGGGAAACAGGTATTCGACGCCCTTGAAGCCGGCCTTTGCCGCTGCCGCGAAGCGATCCATGAAGGGGACTTCGTTGAACAGCATTGTCAGGTTGGCGCAGAACCGTGGCATGGCGTGGACCTTGCTGGGGAAATACGGGGACGGGCCATTATAATCACGGCCATGTCCGCGCCCGAAAAATACCCCGTTGCCATTCTGCTCGCTGCCGGCGCCGCAAAGCGTTTCGGCGGCGCCAAGCTGCTGCATCCGCTGGAGGACGGCGTGGCGATTGCTGCGCATGCCGCACGCAACCTGATTGCCGCCGGGCTGCCGGTGACGGCGGTGGTGCGTCCCGGTGACTTTCCGCTGGCGGAACTGCTGGAGCAAGAGGGTTGCCAGGTGACGGTCTGCCCCGATGCCGGTCGCGGCATGGGGGTCAGCCTTGCCCACGGCGTGACCACCGCACGCGACGCCGGCGGCTGGATCGTTGCGCTGGCCGACATGCCGCGCATCCGCCCGTCGACGATAGCCCGCGTGGCCCAAGCCCTGGCCGCCGGTGCAGATATTGCCGCACCTTCGTACCAAGGCGACCGCGGCCATCCGGTGGGATTTGGCCGGCGTTTCCTGCACGAATTGCAGGCGCTGATTGGTGACAGCGGCGCACGCGCCGTAGTCCAGCGTAACCGGGCGCTGGTGCGCTTGGTCGACGCCGACGATCCCGGAGTGCTTCTCGACATCGACCGGCGCACGGATCTGGCGCTCGCTCAATCATAAGTAATTGATTTTAAAGGAAAAAAATAATGTCTCGCTTCACCGGTACTGAAAACTACGTCGCCACCGATGACCTGATGATGGCGGTCAACGCAGCGCTGGCGCTGGAGCGCCCGCTGCTGATCAAGGGAGAACCCGGCACCGGGAAGACCATGCTCGCGCTGGAGGTGGCGCAGGCGCTGCAGCGTCCGCTGTTCGAGTGGCACGTCAAGTCGACGACCAAGGCGCAGCACGGCCTTTATGAATACGACGCGGTCTCGCGGCTGCGCGATTCGCAGTTGGGCGATCCGAAGGTCAAGGACATTTCCAATTACATCGTGCAGGGCATGTTGTGGAAAGCCTTCACAGCAGAAGAACCTGCAGTGCTGCTGATCGACGAGGTCGACAAGGCCGACATCGAATTCCCCAACGACCTGCTGCGCGAACTCGACCGCATGGAGTTCTATGTCTACGAGACTCAGCAGCTGATCAAGGCAAAACACCGGCCGCTGGTGATCATCACCAGCAACAACGAGAAAGAGCTGCCCGACGCCTCCTGCGCCGCTGTTTCTTCCATTACATCCGCTTTCCCGATGCCGAGACCATGGCAAAGATCGTCGACGTTCACTTCCCCGGCATCAAGAAGCAGTTGCTGGCGCAGGCGCTCAACGCCTTCTTCGAGATCCGCGACGTGCCGGGCCTGAAGAAGAAGCCGACCACCTCGGAATTACTCGATTGGCTGAAGCTGCTGATGGCCGAAGACATCCCGCCCGAGGCGCTGCACAGTCAGGATACGCACAGGATCGTGCCGCCGCTGCATGGCGCCTTGATCAAGAACGAGCAGGATGTGCACCTGTTCGAGCGGCTGGTGTTCATGTCGCGGCGCAAGGGCTGATCCGCGTGGTGAATGTTCGCGTGTCCGGAATCGTGTTGTCCGCATTCCTGGCGGTTGCCACGTGGACCGTGCATGCCGCAACGCCCTTCATCGATACCCAGGCGCAGTTCGAGATCGGTGTATCGACGCGCAACTACGTCGAAATTTCCGATGCGATCGTGGCCGAGATGGACAAGTGGGGCGTGCGCATGACCCTGCTGGTGCCGCCACCGCAGCCTTCACAGGCCCGATTCCGCCAGGATATCGAGGACTATCTGCCGGTGCTGAAAAAACATCCCGGGCGTTTTGCCGCGCTGGGTGGTGGCGGTTCCATCAATCGCATGATCCTCGAATCCGATCCACAACGGGTTGGCGATGGCGAACGCCGGGCACTGCGGGCGCGGGTCGGGGAAATCCTTGCGGCCGGTGCAGTTGGGCTGGGTGAGGTCACTTCGGCGCATTTCTCGTTGCCAAAAATGTTTCAGGGCCACGCCTATTCGGCAACGGCGCCCGATCATCCGCTGCTGCTGGAACTGGCGGACATCGCGGCCGAACGCAATGTGCCGATCGACATCCATTTCGACGTTGTGCCACGGGATATGCCGGTTCCGGCGCACCTCGCAAACGCATTAAACCCGGCGCAACTCAAGGCCAATCTGCCGCAGTTCGAGAGATTTGTGGCGCACAACCGCAAGGCCAGCATCGTGTGGTCGCACGCCGGCTCCGATCCGGGGCGCCAGCGTTCGGTGGAAATGATGCAGGACCTGCTCGCGCGCCATCCGAATCTGTACATGAGTATCAGGCCCAACCTGACCGGCCCGCTGCCGACGGTCGTACTGGATTCGCAGGGTGCGCTGAAGGCGGAGTGGCGGAAACTTTTCCTCGAGTTTCCTGACCGTTTCATGATGCAGACGGATGCTTTTTACCGTCTGGGTACGCCAATCGTGCAGTTCGGTGGCGTCCGCGCCATGGAGTTCGGTCGCGCACTGCTCGACCAGCTGCCGGACGAAGTTGCGGCGAAGATCGGCCATGCCAATGCACAGCGTTTGTACAGGCTGGGGAACTGACGCCGTGGCGGCCGCTTTTGTTGTCATGATTTTTGACCGGCTGCGGCTGCCCTTCGTGATGTTTCCGCTGCTGCTGTGCGCGGTCGCGTTTGCCATGCCGGCCCTGCATGCCCATGAACTGCAGCCGGCCGAGAAGCTGGTGTTGCAATTGAAGTGGAAACACCAGTTCCAGTTCGCCGGCTATTGCGTGGCGCTGAAGAAGGCCTGCTATCGCGACGCCGGTTTCGCTGTCGACATCCGCGAGACGCAGGATGGTATCGACCCGGTCGAAAGTGTGTTGAAGGGCGAAGCGGAATTCGGCGTCGGTGCTTCCGGGCTTGCGCTGCACCGCGCCCGGGGCAGGCCGGAAGAGCTGCTGCTGGCTGCGGACCGCGCGCTCGACTGGGCGAAGAACGGTGGTCGCAACCGGATGGAATCCGCAACGTCGGAGCCCATTTCATGCTGATCGAATTCTTTCTCAAGCTGCGCCAGGGCGGCGTGCCGGCGTCGATCAAGGAATTTCTGCTACTGATAGCAGCGCTGGAGAAGCAGCTCGCCTTCGGCAGCGTCGATGAGTTCTACCACCTCGCGCGCACTTGCCTGGTGAAAGACGAGAAATTCTTCGACCGCTACGACCTGGTGTTTGCGGCGTACTTCAAGGGTGTCGCCGGTATCGACGCCGCAACTGCAGTGATTCCGGAGGAGTGGCTGCGCAAGCTGGTCGAGAAAAATCTCAGCGACGAGGAGAAGAAGCTGATCGATTCGCTGGGCGGCTGGGACAAGCTGATGGAGACGCTGAAAAAGCGCCTGGAAGAACAGAAGGGCCGTCACCAGGGCGGCAGCAAGTGGATCGGCACCGGCGGCACCAGTCCCTTCGGCGCTTATGGCTACAACCCGGAAGGCATCCGTATCGGCCAGCACGAGTCGCGCCACCGCCGCGCGGTGAAGGTCTGGGATCAACGCGAGTTCAAGAACCTCGATGACTCGGTGGAGCTGGGCACGCGCAACATCAAGGTCGCGTTGCGCAAGCTGCGGAAATTTGCGCGTACCGGTGCACCTGAAGAGCTGGACATGGAGGACACCATCCGCTCGACCGCGAAGAACGCCGGCTGGCTGGACCTGAAGATGGTGCCGGAGCGGCACAACGCGGTGAAGGTATTGCTCTTCTTCGACATCGGTGGCTCGATGGACGACCACATCCGCGTCTGCGAGCAGTTGTTTTCGGCGACGCGCACCGAGTTCAAGCATCTTGAATACTTCTACTTCCACAACTTCCTCTACGAGCGGGTATGGAAGGACAACCGCCGCCGCGCCACCGAGAAGATGGCGACCTGGGACGTTCTGCACACCTATCCCCATGATTACAAAGTTATTTTCGTTGGTGATGCGACCATGAGCCCGTACGAGATCACCTATCCCGGCGGCAGCGTCGAACACAGCAACGAGGAGCCGGGGGCGCTCTGGCTGCAACGTGCGCTGTCCGTTTATCCGCAGGCGATCTGGCTTAACCCGCAGCCTGAGGCGGTGTGGAACTACCACGAGTCGATCGCGATCACCCGCGAACTGATGGGTGGGCGCATGTTTCCGCTGACGCTGGACGGCCTGGAGCGGGGCATGCGGCTGCTCAGCCGCACTCACTGAAATGGACATCGTCGAGGTTGCAGCGCCCGGCCCGGAACTGGCCGCGGTGCGCGATCTCTTTCTGGAGTACGCAGGATCACTCAACTTCAGTCTGTGCTTCCAGGATTTCGAAACCGAACTCGAAGGGCTGCCGGGCGCCTATGCGCTGCCGCAAGGCACGCTGTTGCTGGCGTGGGCCGCCGGCGAAGCGGCAGGCTGCGTGGGGGTGCGGCCCTTCGCTCACGGGCGCTGTGAGATGAAACGGCTTTATGTGCGCGGGCTATACCGCAGTACCGGTCTGGGTCGGCAATTGGCGGAGCGCGCGATCGATTTTGCGCGCGGTGCCGGTTATCTCAGCATGGTGCTCGACACGCTGCCGCAGATGGAACAGGCGACGCGGCTTTATCGCGATCTGGGTTTCCTGCGCTGTGCGCCGTACTACGACAACCCGTTGATCGGCAGCAGCAGCCTTGAACTGCGGCTTTGACTCGGCGCAGATAGCGCGTGTCGATGAGCGCGACGTGAGGGCGAACGGTAAGCGGTGAGCGGCCTTACTGCTTACTGCTTACTGCTTACTGCTTACTGCTCACTACTCACTACCTCCCGCTCACCTCATCTTGCGCCGATCCCCTGTGGGAGGTGGCGCAACTTTCATGATTTCATCTATGGTGGTGAGGCCGGCAGCAATTTTCATCGCACCGCTGATGCGCAGCGGCTTCATGCCTTCCTTGACCGTTGCGTCGCGCAGTGCTTCGAGGTCGGTATTGGCGACCACGCAGTTTTTCAGCGGCGGCGTCATGATCATCATTTCGTAAATGCCGATGCGTCCCATGTAGCCGGTCATCCGGCATTCGAGGCAGCCCTTGTTGATATAGGTCTGGCCTTTCGGGTTGGCGGCTTTCCACGGCGCGACGATTTGCTCCCATGCCGCGTCGTCGTAATCGTGCTGCACCTTGCAGTGCGGGCACAGCGTGCGTACCAGACGCTGCGCCAACACGCCGAGCAGCGTTGACTGCAGCAGGTAGGGTGGCACGCCGAGGTCGAGCAGCCGGGTCACCGCTGCCGGGGCATCGTTGGTATGCAGCGTAGACAGCACAAGGTGGCCGGTCAGCGCTGCCTGGATCGCCATCTCGGCGGTTTCCAGGTCGCGGATCTCGCCGACCATGATGATGTCCGGATCCTGGCGCATCAGCGTGCGGATGCCGGCGGCAAAGTCGACGCCGATTGCTGTCTGCACCTGCATCTGGTTGAAGCTGGGCTCGACCATCTCGATCGGGTCCTCAACGGTGCAGACGTTGACCTCGGGCGTGGCGAGTTGTTTCAGCGTGGAGTAGAGCGTCGTTGTCTTGCCCGAGCCGGTGGGGCCGGTAACGAGGATGATGCCGTGCGGTTTGCCTGAAATCTGGTTCCACTTCTTTTGCTCTTCTTCCGAAAACCCGAGTTCCTTGTAGTCCTTGACCAGGTTTTCCGGATTGAAGATGCGCATCACCAGCTTCTCGCCGAAGGCGGTGGGCATGGTCGAGAGCCGCAATTCGACTTCTCCGCCATCGGGCATCACGGTCTTCAGGCGCCCGTCCTGCGGCCGGCGTTTCTCGACCACGTCCATGCGCCCCAGCACCTTGATGCGTGAAGTCATCGCACCCATCACCGGCGTCGGGATCTGGTAGACCTGATGCAGCACGCCGTCGATGCGGAAACGCACGCTGCCGGCTTCGCGCCTCGGCTCGAGGTGGATGTCGCTGGCGCGCTGCTCGAAGGCGTAATTGAACAGCCAGTCGCAGATGTGCACGACATGCTGGTCGTTGGCATCGAGCTGTCCGCTGCGGCCGAGCTGCACCAGTTGCTCGAAATTGGCGATGCTGCTGGCTGCGCCGCCTTTTTCCTTGTCCTTGTCGGAAGCGCCCTGTACCGAGCGTGCGAGGTTGTAGAACTCGACGATGTAGCCCTGGATATCGATCGGGTTTGCCAGTACGCGCTTGATGTCGAGCCGCAGCACCTGCTTGAGGGAGGCTTCCCAGCCACGCACCCAGGGTTCGGAGGTGGCGATGGTGGCCTCGCGGGTGTCCACGCTGATCGGCAGGATGCGGTAGCGCTCGGCATAGGCGTTCGACATCACCTTGGTCACCGCAGTGAAGTCGATCTTGAAGGGGTCGATGTGCAGGTAGGGCAGGCCGCATTTTTCGGCCAGCCACTGGGTCAGTGCTTCGACGGTGAGCAGCTTGCGCGGATTGCGCGGGTCCTTCCATTTCTGGTCGGCGATCACCACCAGCGGGTGGACGTCGGTACGGCTGAAGCGGCGGTTGGCGACCAGTTTTTCCGCTTCGTCTTTCAGCACGAGTCCGTCGGCGATGAGATCGCTGATGACCTGGGCCAGGGTCAGGGGGCGGTCAGTTTGCGGTTGCTGGACAGTGGCGCTGGGCATGGGGGCCCAATATACGCAGGTCTTCTTTGTGATTCAATGATTTAGCGGGGATCAGAAGGTCGCTGTTCCGCGCATCGCATAGCAGCCGGCGGCGTTGGCCGTCCACAGTTCCGCGGTGTTGCCGTCGGCCGCGGGCTGTCCGTTCACCGTGAAGGTTTCCTGGTGGAAGACCGGGTGAGTGGCGCGGTAGTCGAGGCGACGTACCGGGCGCGGATCGTGGCGGCGGCACAGATCCAGCAGCAGCGTAGTCTGCAGCGGACCGTGGACGATCAGGCCGGGATAACCCTCGACGTCACGGCAGTAGTCGATGTCGTAATGGATGCGGTGGGCGTTGAAAATCAGCGCCGAGTAGCGGAACAGCACGGCCTCGTTGGTCTGCAGTTCGCGCCGCCAGGCGGCGGTCTGCGGCGCGGGTTTGCCGGCCGGCGGCTTGTCGCCGGGCCTGGCCGCTTCGCGGTAGACGATGTCGTGTTCTTCGACGATGGCCGCCGCGTCGTTGGCGCTGACCGTGTGGCTTACTGTCACGAACACCAGCTGGCCGCTGCTGCCGGATTTGGCATCGACCGAAATGATTTCTGATTCGCGGCGTATCGCATCGCCGATGCGCACCGGCGCGCGAAAATCGATGCGGCCGCCGGCCCACATCCGCCGCGGCAGCGCCACCGGCGGCAGGAAGCCACCGCGTTTCGGGTGGCCGTCATGGCCGAGTTCGGCATTGGGCGCAGTCTCAAGAAAATAAAGCCAGTGCGCGCTTAGCGGGATCGCGTCGCCGGTCATGGGCGGCGGGTCCTTGCGATCCAGCGTTGCCGCCAGCGCCGCTACCGGGAAGGCGGTGGCGATGTCGTCGTGGGTTTCCTTTTTGCCGATCCAGGTGCGCAGGTGATTCAGGTCAATTTCCATAAGTATTTGATTTAATTAACTATTTTAATGTCAGGGTGCGGGCGAGGTCGCGCGCACTGTGCCGCTCCATGTCGAGCACGGCATCACGGATGCGTTCGGCCTGCGGCTTCGAGATTACCAGCGTGGCATTGTCGAAGAACTTTTCACTGATGTCTTCCGCCGACAGAGCGCGTTCTCCGGCACCGCGGTTGATTTTTTCCATGTGCACGAATTCGCGACCGTCCTTGGTGGTCACTACCACGCCGCCGGAGAAATATTTCGGGAATGCCGAGTCGGGATCGGCTTCGTGGTGAACCTTCTGTGCCAGCGCGAGGATCTGCGGATCGTTGAGTGCCTCGTTTTCCAGTTCTGCAAAGCCGAAGCGGCCGCGCACGAAACAGGCGGCAAGCACGAACTGCACGCTGAACTTGGCCATGTAGTCCGATGTCGGACGGCGGCGCATCTCCGCCGGCTCGGCGATGGAATGGAAGGTCCCGGGATGCAGCAACGCACGCACCTTGACGATGTCTTCAGGCCGAATGTCGTGTTTGCGGCGGATCGCCAGCGCGGCGTCGGCGCAGGCATGGAGGAAGTGACAGATGGGAAACGGCTTGATCGCGACTTCCTCCAACAGCCACTCATCGCCGAGGCGCCGCGTCATCGCATCCATGTCGACCTCGTTGAAACGCGTGCCGGTATGCGAACGGAAAATGCCGTCAACGCCCTCGTAGACTTTTCGGGTGCCGACAAAGCCGCCGCTGGCCAGCGCCGCCGCGGTAATGCCGCCGACACCTGCCCAGGCCGGATGCAGGCGCTTGTTCCACGCGCCGTCGGCGCGGTGCTCGGCGATTGCCGAGGCGGTGCTGCCGGCGAAGCCCTGCGCGTATTGCAGCCGCTGCGGGCTGAGCTTGAAGAGCTTTCCGGCGGCGACCGCGCAACCGAAATGGCCGGCGATGCCGGTGGTGTGGAAACCCTGGGGGAGCATCGCGCCCCTGGCTGCGACGCCGAGCCGCGTTGCGATTTCAACGCCGAGGATATAGGCCAGCAGCAGATCGGCGCCGGATGCGTCGCGCTGTTCGGCAAGGCCCAGCGTGCAGGGGAAGGCGCTGGCGGTCGGATGCACGATGGCGCCGGGATGGGTGTCGTCATAGTCGAGGCCGTGGGCGAGTATGCCGTTCATCAGCACCGCGTCGCGCATCGGCAGCCGGACGTTCATGCCGATCACGCTGTTGTTGCCGGACTCGCCGAGGTTGCTGATGCCGGCCAGCGCATGCTGGGCGAAATCGAAGCGGGTCGCAGCAAGCGCGGTGCCGCAGACGTCGAGCACATGCAGTCTGGCATTGTCGCGGACGCGCTGCGGCACGTCCTCCGGTGTCAGGTTTGCAGCGAAAGCGGCAATCTGCTGTGAGATCGATGGCACTTCTGACGGTGCCAGATCCGCGGTTTTGGCAACGGCGTTCGGTTCAGACATTTGTTTTTTCCTCCTGATGACTGGCGGCGAGTCCCACTTTAGCAGCCTGGCCGGTCTTGCGGCAGTTCATTGCTGCGACAACATCGCCAGTGCTTCCGCGCTGCCGATCATGCGTCGCGCGCTGTGCCCGACTCCCGGCACCTCGACCAGCCGCCAGTGGAAGGGCCAGCCACGCTGCTGCGCAAGCTGCTGTGCGGCACGGAAGGCATTGCGGCCGCGATCGAGGCGGTTGGCGCCCTGGCGTTCGGCTTCCTCGCGCAGGTTGAGGTTGTCGTCGCGGCGGACGTCGGCGCTGCCGAGCAGCACGATCACCGGCTGCGCGAGGTAGCGGCGCAGGGCGGCATCCTCGGCCATCGTCGCGGGCAGGCCGCCGAAACCGTACGGAAAGCGGACATCGCGCGAAGGCCACAGCCAGGTCGAGGGATTCGCAATGATGATGTGCCGCGCTTGTTGCGGCATGAATGCGGCGAAGCGCGACAGGGCCTGCCCGCCCGCAGAGTGCCCGATCAGTGAATAGGGCAGATCGGGGCGGCCTTCCGCAAGGCGCACCGCATCGATGATCGCGAGAAATAGCTGGCCGGTCCATTGTGCGGGCGGCTCGACCGCAAATTCGCCATCGGCGCGCTGGTTGCGGACCATGCCGCCGGTCTGGTAGCGCCAGGTGCGGAAGCGTTCGCGGTCGAACAGCGGCGCCACGATCAGCCAGCCCTGGGCATCGGCTGCCGCTATCGCATAGTCGCGATAGCCGGGAGCGTTCCGGCCCAGGCCATGCAGCACCATCAGGATCGGGCCGCCAGCGTAGCGGGCCGGCTTGTAGGCATGAACCTCGATGTCTTCGCCGGCAACGTTGACTGTGCGCTGGCTGCGACCTTCGGGAAAGGGTTCGGCGCGCAGCGCAGTGATGCCGCACAGTGCAAAGGCCAGAAGCAGTGGCGCGAGTCGGATCACGAATCAGAAGGGTGCGGTGCCAGACAGCGTCGTGCGTTCCATGCGCCGCCGCTGCGGCAGCGCGTAATCGAATGCCGCACGATGCTGGGTCGAAGCGTTGTCCCAGATCAGGAAGTCGCCGGTCTGCCACTGATGACGGTAGACGAATTCAGGGCGGGATGCGTGTTCGAACAGCAAATCGAGGAGCGCTTCGGATTCCCCGGCCGGCAGGCCGGCAATGCTATCGGTGTAGCCTTCGTTGACGAAGAGACAGGGCTTCTTCGTGTACGGATGCGTGCGCCTGATCGGGTGTTCGACGTCCGGCGTGCGCGCTTTCTGCGCTTCGGTCAGCGGCGGCCGCGGGCCGCTGTTGCGGTCGCGGTAGTAGCCCTTGGCATAGGAGGTCACCGCGCGGCGGTCCGTGACCTGGCGCCGGATGTCCTCCGGCAACGCCTTCCAGGCGGCGGTCATGCTGGCAAACAGTGTGCCGCCCAGCGGTTTGCCGCTGTCGTCATGCGGCACCTCGTGCGCGTAGAACAGCGAACCGCGGCTGGGCACCGCCATGTAGGCAAGGTCGGAATGCCAGAACAGCCCGGCATCCTGGGTGCCGATCGGTTTGCCGTTCTCGATGATGTTGGAGACCACGAAGATCTCGGGGTAGCCCGGCTTGCAGCAGTCCTTGCGCAGGTGCAGTTCGAGTTCGCCGAAGCGGCGACTGAAGGCGATATGTTGTTCCGGTGTGAGCTTCTGGCCGCGGAAAAAGATCACCTCGTACTGGTGCAGCGCATCTTCGATGGCCCTGAAGGTGGTGTCGTCGACCGGCTGAGACAGGTCGATGCCGCGGATTTCAGCGCCCAGTGCAGCGCCAGTGGGAAGGATGTCGAGCATCTCGGGTGTTCCTCCGACAAGGTCTGTGACGGCTTTATACTCCGGGCGAAGAACCACTGCCAGCGCCATTCCGCGATGTGGCGAGCATGCTGGGCGGGCGGTGCAAGGGGAAGGGCAGGCAATGAAAGTCGGCAGCAAGATCTTCGGGGTTGCGGCGGTACTGGTTGCGGGCACTACCGCGGTGGCGTTGTATTCGCTCGATCGCATCGCACAGCTCAATCGCGAGGTGGTGACCATTGCGTCCTACCATGCACCTCTGTCGCGCATCCTCAGCGAGGTCGAAGTGCATGCGCGCAACCGGGAACTGGCGTTCTACAACCCGGCGCGCGGCAACGCAGCGCGGACGGATGATGCGGGAGCCACTGGCAAGGCTGTCGATGCAGCGATGCAGCGCGCGCTGGCGTTGGCCCGTGACGGGCAGCAGCGGGCGCAGTCGGAAGATGACCGCCTCAAGTTCGCCGGACTCAACCCCCTGCTCGAAACGGTGGCCGCCGAGTATCGGGAACTCGATGCCCGGTTGCTTGCGGCGCAAGGTGGTGCCGGCGGCGCCGATCCCGTGGCGCTGGCACTGATCGACAAGGAAATCACCGATCTCAACCGGGCCCTGACCGAGGTCAACGGCCGACTGCACCGGATGACCGAGGAGTCGGCAATGGCTGCGGCCGGTCATGAGGATGCGGCGCGGCGCTTCAATCTCGGCCTGACGCTGTTGAGCGGCGTGGTGGCGGTGTTGCTGGCTTTCCTGCTGTCGCGTTCACTGGTCGGGCCGCTGCTGCGGCTGGTGCGTGCAACCGGGGAGGTGCGCCAGGGCGCGCGGGATTTCGAGCCGGTGATCCATAGCCGTGACGAAATCCAGGTGCTGGCGCAGGCTTTCCGCGACATGCTGCTCGACCTGCGCGCAAAGGAGCGCATTCGCGAGAAGCTCGGCAAGTACATCGATCCGCGCATCGCTGACCGGATCGTCGAACACACCGGCAATGCCGGCAGTATCGGCGAGCGGCAGGAAATGACGGTGATGTTCACGGATATGCAGGGCTTTACCTCGATCTCCGAAAGCCTGCTGCCGACCACGCTGGTGAAGCTTTTGAACCGCTACTTCGAACTGATGAGCGCGCCGGTGTCGGCCAATTCGGGCGTCATCGACAAGTACATCGGTGATGCGGTGATGGCCTTCTGGGGGCAGCCGTTCTGCGACAGGCAGAGCCAGGCATCGCTGGCCTGCGCCACTGCGCTCGCCCAGATCGAGGCGCTGGCGCAACTGCGTGCGGAGCTGCCCGAAATCCTCGGCATGCGCCGTGGCCTGCCTGAAATCGCTGTGCGTGCGGGAATCGCTACCGGTGACGTGGTCGTCGGCAATCTCGGGTCCTCCGTGGCTCAGGGCTATACCGTGGTCGGCGACACGGTGAATCTCGCGTCGAGGCTGGAGTCGCTGAACAAGGCCTATGGCACCCGCATCCTGGTCTGCGAAACGACCTGGGCTGGCGCGCGGGCGGATTTCGAGGGGCGCGAAGTTGACCAGATCCTTGTCGTCGGCAAGGAAAACCCGGTGCGCTGCTACGAAATCCTCGGCCGCAGAGGCGAGGTTGCGGCAGAGCCGTTGCGGATGCGCGACTGTTTTGAGCAGGGGCTGGCGGCCTATCGTGCGCGACATAATGCTGCCGCGCGCGAGGCGTTTTCGTGCGCGCTGGAGGCGCTGCCCGGAGATGCCTGCAGTCAGGTATTCATCGACCGCCTCGATCGCATCGGACGTGATCCGATGCCCGCGGACTGGGACGGCGTCTGGCGCCACACCGGGAAGTGATCCCGGGGGCGCTCAGCCGAAGGCGGGGATGCCGGTGATCGCGCGGCCGAGGATCAACGCATGGATGTCGTGCGTGCCCTCGTAGGTGTTGACGGCCTCCAGATTCATCACGTGGCGGATGACGTGGAATTCGTCGGAGATGCCGTTGCCGCCGTGCATGTCGCGGGCGACGCGGGCGATGTCCAGCGCCTTGCCGCAGGAATTGCGTTTGAGCAGTGAAATCATTTCCGGCGCGACGCGGTTCTCGTCGATCAGACGGCCCAGCCGCAGCACCGCATGCAGCCCGAGCGTAATTTCGGTCTGCATGTTGACCAGCTTCAGCTGCACCAGCTGGTTGGCGGCGAGCGGGCGGCCGAACTGCTTGCGTTCCAGCGTGTAGCGGCGCGCGGCGTCCCAGCAGAATTCCGCAGAGCCGAGCGCTCCCCAGGCGATTCCAAAGCGCGCCTTGTTGAGACAGGAGAAGGGGCCTTTAAGGCCGGAGACGTTCGGCAGCACGTTTTCCTCGGGCACGAACACGTTGTCCATGACGATTTCGCCGGTGACCGAGGAGCGCAGGCTGAACTTGCCTTCGATTTTCGGTGTCGATAACCCCTTCATGCCTTTCTCGAGGATGAAGCCGCGGATCACACCTTCGTCATCCTTGGCCCAGACCAGCAGCACGTCGGCCAGCGGAGCGTTGGTGATCCACATCTTGGCGCCGTTGACGATGTAGCCACCATCGGTTTTCTTGCCGCGGGTAAGCATGCCCGCGGGATCGGAGCCGGCGTTCGGTTCGGTCAGACCGAAGCAGCCGATCCATTCGCCGGTGGCCATTTTGGGAAGATATTTCTGCTTCTGGGCTTCGCTGCCGAAGGCATAGATCGGGTACATCACCAGGCTCGATTGCACTGACAGGGCGGAACGGTAGCCGCTGTCGACGCGCTCGACCTCGCGCGCGATCAGGCCGTAGCAAACGTGGTTGACGCCGGCGCAGCCGTAGCCCTCGATGGTTGGCCCGAGGAAACCGAGCTCGCCGAACTCGTTCATGATCTCGCGATGGAATTTCTCGTGGCGGTTGGCCTCGACTACCCGCGGCATCAGTTTTTCCTGGCAGTAGGCGTAAGCGGTGTCGCGCACCATGCGCTCTTCATCGGTCAGCAGGTCATCGAGCAGCAGCGGGTCGTCCCACTGGAAGCTGGCTTTGGCGGGGGGATTTGCGGCGTTCATCGGGGTCTCCGGCTACAATGCAGTCTCATTTTCTTCTCTGATTCTAGATCATTTTGGCCAACGAAGACCTCGCGCGCCTGCGCATCGACCGAAATGCGCCGCAAACGGCGCCGCGCAGGCGCCGCTACGGCTGGTGGCTGCTGGCTGCAGCAGTGGTCGCTGCGGCCGCGTACTGGACAGTCAGCCGCAACGCAGCGGTTCCCGTCGAGGTCACGACCGTGTCGCTCGCCTATCCTTCGCAGGCCTACACCCTGCTCAATGCCACCGGCTATGTCGTGGCCCAGCGCAAGGCGGCGGTGGCGTCGAAGGCTACTGGCAGGCTGGAATGGCTCAATGTGCGCGAAGGCAGCCAGGTCAAGGCCGGCGAGGTGCTGGCACGCCTGGAAAGCAGCGATGTGGCTGCGCAGATGAAACAGGCGGCGGCCGGCGTCGATGTTGCCCGCGCCAACCTCGAACAGGGCGAAGCGGAACTGAAGGATGCGACCCGCGCGCTGGAGCGTTCACGCGACCTGCTGGCGAAAAAATTTGTGTCGCCGGCGGCGCATGATGCGGTGGTTTCCCGCCAGGAGAAGGCACGGGCGGGGGTCAGCTCGCTCAGGGCCTCGATCGCGGTGGCGGTGGCCAACCTGCGCGCGGCGCAGGTGGCCGTTGAGCAGACGCTGATCCGCGCTCCCTTCGACGGCGTGGTGCTGACCAAGAACGCCAACGTCGGCGACGTGATCACGCCTTTTTCGTCGGCGCTCGGATCGCAGGCGGCGGTGGTGACCATGGCCGACATGTCGACTCTGGAGGTCGAAGCCGATGTTTCCGAGGCCAACCTGGCGCGGGTCAGTGTTGGCCAGCACTGCGAAATCCGGCTCGATGCGCTGCCTGGTGAGCGCTTCCGCGGCGTGGTCCATCGCACGGTGCCGACCGTCGACCGTGCCAAGGCGACGGTGATGGTGAAGGTGCGCCTCGTCGATGCCGATTCACGCATCCTGCCGGAGATGAGCGCCAAGGTGGCCTTTCTTGAACGCGAGGTGGCTGAGGCGGAGCGTGCACCGCGCACGGCGGTGCAGCCGGCGGCAATCGTCGAGCGCGATGGCGCCAGTGTGCTGTTCGTCGTCAGGGATGGCCGGGCATCGCGGGTCGCAGTGAAGAAGGGTGCGGCGATTGGTGAGCTGCTCGAAGTCGGTGGCGTCAACGCCGGCGATCCGGTGGTGCTGCGTCCGCCGGAGCGGCTGCGCGACGGCATGGCGGTCGCTGTGACGGCGAAATAGCGCCGCACAACCATGCCGCAGTCTGAACTGGCGGTGTCCATCCACCACCTCGTGAAATCGTACCACCGTGGCGGGCAGGTGGTGCCGGTGTTGTCGGACATCACGCTGGACATTGCGGCGGGAGAATTTGTCGCCCTGATGGGGCCGTCGGGCTCGGGCAAGAGCACGCTGCTCAACCTGATCGCCGGCATCGACCGACCGGACAGTGGCGAGCTGCGCGTCTGCGGCACAGACATCATGGCCCTCAATGAGGCGGAGCTCGCCGACTGGCGCGCGGGCCATGTCGGATTCATTTTTCAGTTCTATAACCTGATGCCGGTGCTGACAGCCTTCGAGAACGTCGAGTTGCCGCTGTTGCTGACAGGGCTCGGCGCACGAGATCGCCGCGAGCGGGTCGGCGTCGCGCTCAACATGGTCGGGCTGTCGGACCGCGTTGACCATTACCCTTCCGAACTTTCCGGCGGCCAGCAGCAGCGGGTGGCGATCGCGCGCGCGATCATCACCGATCCGGAGATACTCGTAGCCGACGAGCCGACCGGCGATCTCGACCGCGTTTCCGCCGAAGACATCCTCGGGCTGATGGAACGCATGAATCAGGAGCTCGGCAAAACCATCATCATGGTGACCCATGATCCGCATGCCGCGCAGCGGGCACGTCTGCTCAAGCATCTGGACAAGGGTGTGCTCGTGGATTAGTTATAAGTACTTGATTTTATTGATAATTTTAAAATGCATCTGCTGAAGCTGATTCTCCGCAACACGCTGCGCCACAAGCTGCGCACGCTGCTGACGGTGCTCGGCCTGCTGGTGGCGATACTGTCTTTCGGTCTGCTGCAGACGGTGGTGGATGCCTGGTACTCGGGCGCGAACAACGCGGCGCCTGACCGGCTGGTAACGCGCAGCTCGGTGTCGCTGATGGTGCCGCTGCCGGTGCATTACCGCGAAAAGATCCGCGCGCTCGATGGCGTGCGCAGCGTCGCAGCGGCAAACTGGTTCGCCGGCGTTTACCAGGAACCGAAGAATTTCTTCCCGCAGTTCGCGATCGATGCCGTGCCGTACCTGGCGATGTATCCGGAGTACCGCATTCCCGAGGATCAGCTGCGCGACTTCCTGCGTGACCGCAAGGGTGCGGTGGTCGGCCGCAAGCTGGCGGACACCTATGGATTCAGGGTCGGCGACACAGTACCGCTGAAAGGCACGATCTTTTCCGGCAGCTGGGATTTTGTCGTGCGCGCAATTTACGACGGTGCGACGCCGCGCACCGACACCTCGCAGTTTTTTTTCCACTGGGATTACCTCAACGAGAGCGTGCGCACGCGTGCGCCGCAGCGCGCCGACCAGGTCGGCGTGTTCGTAGTGCGGGTCGCTGACCTCTCGCGCGCAGCCGAAATCAGCAGGGCCATAGACACGCAGTTCTCGAATTCTGCGGTCGAGACGCTGACCGAAACCGAGCAGGCCTTCCAGATCGGCTTCGTCAAACAGACCGAGGCCATCGTCATCGCCATCCGCATCGTCTCCTTCGTCGTCATATTCATCATCCTCGCGGTGATGGCCAACACGATGGCGATGACCGCGCGCGAGCGCATGGCGGAGTACGCGACGCTGAAGGCGCTGGGCTTTGGTCCCGGTTTCCTCGGCGGTCTGATTTACGGCGAGTCGCTGGCGATTGCCGCCGCCGGCACGCTGCTCGGTGTGGCGCTGACTTTCCCGGTCGCCGACTGGTTCGCGCGGCAGATGGGCACGCTGTTTCCGGTATTCGAGGTCAGCGCCTCGACCGTGCAGTTGCAGCTTGCCTGCGCTGCTGTAGTCGGCGTCGCTGCCGCGGTGCTGCCCGCATGGCGCGCGGCACGGGTGCGTATTGTCGAAGGTCTGCGGGCTGCGGGATGAAAAATTTCGCATGACTTGCTTTTCCTTCCCTCATCCCCGACCCCTCTCCCGCAAGGAGAGGGGAGGTATTTGCTGCAAATGGTTTGATAACCATTTGCAGGATTGTTGATGATCCGGGCGATACCCTTTTCCTACACCCTGCGCAATTTGTGGACGCGCCGGCTGACCACGCTGCTTACCGCGGGCGGCATGGCCCTCGTGGTGTTCGTGTTTGCCGCGGTGCAGATGCTCGACACCGGCCTGCGCCAGTCACTGATCGCAACCGGGCAGCCGGACAACGTGCACGTCACGCGCCGTGGCGCCGGCGCGGAAATTTCGAGCATTGTCGAGCGCGCGCAGGCGGCGGTCGTCGAGACGCAGCCGGAAATCGCGATCGGCGCTGGCGGTCTGGGGCTCGTTTCCAAAGAGGTGGTGGTGCTGATCACGCTGCCCAAGCGCGATTCGGGCGTGGCCACCAATGTCACGGCCCGCGGGGTAGGGACTGCGGGCTTTGCGCTGCGGCCGCAGTTGCGCGTTCTTGAGGGGCGTGCCTTCCAGCCCGGTGCGTCCGAGGTCATGATCGGCGCCAGCATTGCAAGGCGTTTCGACGGTGCGGCCGTGGGTTCGCAACTGCGTTTCGGCGGCCGCGAGTGGCAGGTCGTCGGACATTTCGAAGCCAAGGGCTCGGCTTATGACTCGGAGGTCTGGGCAGATGCCGAGCAGTTGCAGCAGGCTTTCCGCCGCAATGCCTGGTCTTCGGTAGTTGCGCGCTTGGTCGACCCCGCGCTGCTGCCGGCGCTGAAGGCGCGGCTGGAAGGCGATCCGCGGCTGACGCTTGACGTGAAGTCCGAACGCGAGTTCTTCGAGGAGCAGTCGAAGGCGCTGTCAAATTTCATCAGCTACCTGGGACTGACGCTGTCGGTGATTTTTTCGGTGGGCGCGATGATCGGCGCGGCCATCACCATGTATGCCGCGGTGGCCACCCGTACTGCGGAAATCGGCACGCTGCGCGCGCTGGGTTTTCGCCGCTCGAGCATCCTTGCGGGGTTCCTGCTCGAGGCGGTTTTGCTCGGGCTGGTGGGCGGCATCTGCGGCGTGGCACTGGCTTCGTTGATGCAGTTCATCCAGATTTCAACACTAAACTGGCAATCTTTTTCCGAACTTGCCTTCAGTTTCACGTTGACGCCGCGGATCGTGGCGACTTCTTTGTTGTTCGCAGTGCTGATGGGGCTCGTCGGCGGCTTCCTGCCGGCAGTGCGCGCGGCGCGACTGGGTATCGTCGACGCGCTGCGTGCAGCCTGATCGCACTCAGGCTTTTGCCGGCGCGCGTTCGATGGTGCCGAGGTGGAAGCGGTATTCGCCGGCCGCACGGTCGGCGTAATAGTGGGTCAGCGTGTTGCGCACGGTGGCGAAGGCGAGCTGTTCCCAGGGAATTTCCGTTTCTTCGAGCAGGCGCACTTCCAGGCTTTCGCTGCCGGCGCTGAAATCGAGGTCGAGCAGGCGCGCACGGAACAGGATGTAGACCTGATTGATGTGCGGAATATTGTACATCGCATAGAGCGGCCCGATTTCGACCCGGGCGTTGGCTTCTTCCAGTGTCTCGCGGGCGGCGCCCTGAGCGGTGGTTTCGCCGTTCTCCATGAAGCCGGCCGGCACTGTCCACAGCCCGTGGCGCGGCTCGATTGCGCGGCGGCAGAGCAGGATGCGGCTCTCCCACTCGGCTATACAGCCGACGATCATTTTCGGGTTCTGGTAATGGATGATGCCGCAGGCGTCGCAAACGTGGCGCGGCAGCGTGTCGCCGGCGGGAACCTTGAGCGCGACGGCGGCGCCGCAATTGCTGCAGAACTTCATGGCTGTGTTCCGGTGGATGGTGCGTAACTATACGGCAAGACGGTGTTGCCGGAGGCGTCAGATCTCCTTGAAGGGGTTGCGCTCCGCCAGTTCGGCACCCTGTGCTTGCATCAGTTCTGATTCACGGCCGAGAAATTTTTCCACTGCTGAGGCGAATTCCGGATGGGCGAGCCAGTGTGCAGACTGCGTAACCACCGGCAGCAGACCACGCGCCATCTTGTGTTCTCCCTGGGCACCGCCCTCGAAGACTTCAATGCCGCGTGCGATCGCGTATTCGATGCCCTGGTAATAACAGGCCTCGAAATGCAGCAGCGGGTGATGCTCAAGTGCGCCCCAGTGGCGGCCGCAGACCCGGTTGTTGTCACGCACCAGCAGAGAGGCGGCGATCGGACGGTCATCGCGCAGGGCCTGGATCATCACCATGCTCTGCGGCATTGCCGCGCCGATGCGCTGAAAAAATTCGAGATTGAGGTAGGGCGAGGAATGGTGCTCGCGGTAGGTCTGGCGGTAGCAGCGCGCGAACAGCCGCCAGTCTTCCGCGCCGATGGCCTCGCCCTCAAGCCAGCGGAAGCTGATGCCGGCCTCGCGCACGCGGCGCCGCTCCTGGCGGATTTTTTTGCGCTTGTCGTGGCTGAGGCGGGCGAGGAAATCATCGAAATCGGCATAGCCCTGGTTTTGCCAGTGGAACTGCCGGCCCTGGCGCAGCATGAAGCCATGGCGGCCAAGGCATTCGAGGTCGTCTGCGGCCGGGAACAGCACATGCAGCGAGGCGGTTCGGGTCTGCCGCGCCAGCTCCAGCGCGCCTGCGGCGAGCAGGTCGCGGTGTTGCGGTTCATGAACCAGCAGTCGCGCACCGACTACCGGCGTGAAAGGGATGGCGCAGAGCAGCTTGGGGTAATACTCGAGGCCGTGGCGCTGGTAGGCGTCGGCCCAGGCCCAGTCGAAGACGTATTCGCCGTAGGAATGGCTTTTCAGGTACAGCGGCATTGCGCCGGCCAGTTCGGCGCCGTCCTGCAGCAGCAAGTACTGCGGTGCCCAGCCGCTGTCTGGGCAGGCGCAGCCGGTTTCGTGCAGTGCGTGAAGAAAGGCATGCTGCAGGAAAGGATCGTTGCCGGCGAGACGGTTCCAGGATTCCGGATTCACGTCTTGCAGCGAGGAGGCAACCTGCAGCTTCACTGCAATTTCACGTCCTCCGGATGCTGTCCGGTGTCGCGGATCAGCAGGCGCGTCATCTGCGGATCAAAGCCGGAGAGATGGCTGATGATGCGACGCACCTCCTGCACGTTGCCCTGAGCCAGCTGCGCCATAGCCAGTTCCTGCCAGGCGTAGGGATTCATCGGCTGCAGGTCGGCGGCTATCTTGAATGCCTTGACGGCCTTGTCATTTTCGCCGCGGCGGCGGTGGATGAGGCCAAGACCGAACCAGGCGCGGTCGAGGCTGCGCCGCAAGCCCACTGCACGCTCGAAGCAGCGGATGGCCTCGAGGTCATTTTCCTGCTGCTGGTGGACATAACCGAGGTTGAACCAGATGTCGGCGTCCTCGGGAATGATCTTCAGTGCCTGCCCGAATGCCGTTGCCGCCGCCTCCCAGCGCCGGCGGGTGGCCTCGAGGTAGCCCATGCCCGCTGCGGCCAGTGCGAAGCGCGGGTTAGCCGCGAACGCATCGCGGTAGGCAGCGACGGCGTCGTCCGGCCGGCGCAAAGTGAGCATCAGGCGCGCCCGGTAATAATGCAGCCAGTGCAACATGGTGAGTCGCTGGTGAGGGACAGTAAATGACCTTGTCCGGGACGGTTGGCAGGTGTCAGTGGTGATGCGCGCCGATGATATATTAGCAACATGAAAATAGCGATTGCGCAGTTGAACGTCACCGTCGGCGACCTCGACGGCAATGCCGGCAAGATCATCGATGCGGCGGAAAAGGCGAAGTCACAGGGCGCGAGCCTGCTGCTGACCACCGAGCTGGTGCTTTGCGGTTATCCGCCGGAAGACTTGTTATTGCGCGATGATTTTTACGCGGCCTGTGACCGGGCTTTTCAGCGCATTCTTGCGGCGGTCCGCGGCATCACCGTGGTGCTCGGCCATCCCCACCAGAGCGGCGGCAGGCGCTACAACGCGGCCTCGGTGATCCGCAACGGCCGGGTGGTCGCGACCTACCTCAAGCGCACTCTGCCCAATTACACCGTATTCGACGAGGAACGTTACTTTGATTCGGGCGACGAACCCTGCGTGTTCGAGCACGAGGGCCTGCGCATAGGCATCAACATCTGCGCAGACGTTTGGGAAGAACCGGCGGCGAAAGCGGCGCGCGAGTCGGGCGCGCAGCTGCTGTTGGTGCTCAATGCCTCGCCGTACCACATCAACAAGCAGTTGACGCGCCACGAGGTGGTGCGCGAGCGCGTCGGCAAGACCGGCATGTCGGTGATTTATGCCAATCAGGTCGGCGGACAGGACGAGCTGGTGTTCGACGGGGCTTCCTTCGCCGTTGACGGGCGCGGCGAGATGACCCACCAGCTTCCAGCGTTCAAGGAGGCGCTGGCGCTGGTCGAGGTCATCGGCGGCGCGCCGGTTAAGGGCGAGATCGCGCCCACCGTTTCGCTCGAGCAGGACGTTTACGCGGCGCTGACGCTGGGCGTGCGCGACTATCTCGGCAAGAACGGATTTCCCGGCGCGTTGCTCGGGTTGTCGGGGGGCATCGATTCGGCGCTGACGCTGGCGGTAGCGGTCGATGCGCTGGGAGCCGACAAGGTGCACGCGGTGATGATGCCTTCCCAATACACGGCGGGCATGAGCAGCGAGGACGCCAAAGCGCAGGCGCAGACCATGAACGCACGTTATTCGGAGATTGCGATCCGCCCCGTGTTCGACGCCTTCCGCTCGGCATTGGCTGATCAGTTCCGCGGGTTGAAGGAAGATGTGACCGAGGAGAACCTGCAGGCGCGCATCCGCGGTACGCTGCTGATGGCAATGTCGAACAAGACCGGCGCCATAGTGCTCACTACCGGCAACAAAAGCGAGATGGGCACCGGCTACGCGACCCTTTATGGCGACATGGCTGGCGGCTTCGCGGTGCTGAAGGATCTGAAAAAGACCCTGGTCTATCGCCTCGCCGAATACCGCAACACGGTGTCACCGGTGATACCGCGGCGAGTAATCGAGCGCGCGCCGTCGGCGGAGCTGCGGCCAGACCAGAAGGACCAGGACAGCCTGCCGCCGTATGACGTGCTGGATGCGATCATGGAGGCCTATGTCGAGCAATACCGGAGTCCGCAGGAAATCGTCGCCCAGGGTTACGCGACGGCGGATGTCGATCGCGTGGTCCGGCTGATCCGCATCAGCGAATACAAGCGTCGCCAGTCGCCGGTCGGCATCCGCATTACCAGCCGCGGTTTCGGCAAGGACTGGCGTTACCCGATTACCAACAAGTTCAGGCACTGAACCGGTTCCGGGACGAAAGCCCTGTGCTATTCTGTCGAGCATTAAATTTGCCGTGGCCGGGGTCGACATGAAGAAAATCGAAGCGATATTCAAGCCCTTCAAGCTGGATGAGGTGCGGGAAGCACTGTCGGAAATCGGCGTTAGCGGGCTGACCGTGATCGAAGTCAAGGGTTTCGGCCGGCAAAAGGGCCATACCGAGCTTTATCGCGGCGCGGAGTACGTTGTGGATTTCCTGCCCAAGGTGAAGGTCGAAGTGGTCGTTCCCGACCAGTTGCTCGACCAGGCCATTGATGCAGTGGTCAAGGCCGCGCGCACCGGGAAGATCGGCGATGGCAAGATATTCGTCAGCGATGTCGCGCAGGTGATCCGCATCCGCACTGGCGAAACCGACGAGGCAGCCGTCTAGAACCTGTCTTAAAAACGCCCGCGTATGGCAGGTTTTTAAGCGGGTTCAGTTCCTGTTTCCGGCTTGCGGCCCGCCGCGTGGCCCACCCCTCAAGGGGACTTGCCTTGCCTAGCGGCGCCTCCCCGAGGGGACTTGCTTCGCGGCGCCCCCCGAGGGGACTTGCTTCGCGGCGCGCAGCAGCACCAGAACCGCACCGCTGCCGCCGTCATTATGTGGTGCCTGGCAACATGCGAGTACTTCGTCCCGCTGCGCCAGCCAGCCCGAAAGTTTCCTCTTCAGTACCGGCTCGCGGTTTGGCGAACGCAGGCCCTTGCCATGGACGATGCGCAGGCAGCGCAAGCCTTTGCGCAGGCAGCGCGCGAGAAACTCCGCGGTCAGTTGGCGCGCCTCGGCGGCGGTGTGGCCGTGGAGATCGAGATGCGCCTGCACCACCCAGTGGCCACGCCGCAGTTTTCGGAGGTGTTCGCGCGAGATGCCGTCGCGCAGGAACTGCAGTTCCTCTCCGTCCTCAAGGCCCAGCTCCCAGGCGGGGCTGTCGCTGAGGGTGTCTTGCAGTGCCGCACGCTCGTCGAGTTGACGCTGAACGGCAAGCGGACGCAGCTGCGGCCGCACCGGTTTCACACGGTTGAGCGGCGGCAGCGGTGTGACGCCGGCAAGCGCTTCGAGCAGCAGGGAATCTTCAGGCGCAGCAGGCGCTGGCGGGGGGGCTGGACGCGCGCGACTGCGCTTCACGCTTGCTCCCGCCGCACGGCCTCAGATGAGGCCCTTGCTCTCGAGATATTTCTGCGCGTCCAGCGCAGCCATGCAGCCGGTTCCGGCGCTGGTGACTGCCTGGCGGTAGACATGGTCCTGGACGTCGCCCGCGGCGAATATGCCCGGCACGCTGGTCGCCGTCGCGTTGCCGTTGTTGCCGCTCTGGGTGATGATGTAACCGTTCTTCATGTCGAGCTGACCCTCGAAAATCCCGGTGTTCGGCTTGTGGCCAATGGCGATGAACACGCCCTGCAGCTGTTTGTCCGTGGGCGCGCCGGTTTTGGCGTGTTTGACACGCATGCCGGTGACGCCGGTATTGTCGCCCAGCACTTCGTCGAGCACATGCTCCCAGAGGATGCTGGCCTTGCCGGCGGCGACGCGTTCGTTGAGCTTGTCGATCAATATGGCTTCCGCGCGGAACTTGTCGCGGCGATGGACGATGGTCACATGTTTTGCGATGTTGGTCAGGTACAGCGCCTCCTCGACCGCGGTGTTGCCGCCGCCGATGACCGCGACTTCCTGGTTTTTGTAAAAGAAACCGTCGCAGGTCGCGCAGCCGGACACGCCCTTGCCCATGAATTTTTCCTCTGAGGGCAGACCCAGGTACATCGCCGAGGCGCCGGTGGCAATGATCAGCGCATCGCAGGTATACGTGCCCTGGTCGCCAGTGAGGGTGATCGGCGTGTCTTTCAGCCGCACCGTGTGGATGTGATCGAAAATGATCTCGGTGTTGAAGCGCTCGGCGTGCTTCTGGAAGCGTGTCATCAGGTCGGGACCCTGCACGCCGTCGGCGTCCGCGGGCCAGTTGTCGACGTCGGTGGTGGTCATCAGTTGCCCGCCCTGGGCGAGGCCGGTGATCAGCACGGGTTTCAGGTTGGCGCGCGCTGCATAGACCGCGGCGGAATACCCTGCGGGGCCGGAGCCGAGGATGAGCACCCGGCAGTGCTTGGGAGTCTGGTTCATAAGCGGTGGTCGAAAGTGATGCGGATTGAGAAAGGGTGAATGTAGCAGTTTGCAGCCCGTCTTGCGACTCAGCTGCACGGCAGCAGCGCGTATGGAGCGGGCGGTCAGGAATGCGTCGGGTAGTGTTCGCAAGAAGCGGACATGACTATTCGCCATCATTCTGGCAACATGGAGTTATCCGCCTGTCATTCCAAGGCCAGACAACAGCAGAACAGTGAATAAACGCATGCCTGCACCCGTCGCCCTGAATCCGCAAATACTGAAATCCGTACCCCTGTTCTCGTCGTTTTCAGACGAGCAGATCGCCACCGTCGCCTCCTGGGGCCAGCATCGCAGCTATACACGCGGATCAGCCATACTGCGTGCCGGCGAAGAGACCGACGGCCTGTACATCATCCTGTCCGGGCGGGTCAAAGTGCTGATTCCAGACGACGAGGGCCACGAAGTCATCCTGAGCGTGATGGGCGGCCAGGAATTCGTCGGTGAGATGGGCTTGCTCGACGGACTGCCCAGTTCCGCAACGGTCGAGGCCATCGAGCCCTGCGAGATCCTGCGCCTGCCTCGGACGGCATTCCTGTCCTGCCTGCAGGGCAACAGCGAGGTGGCGATGCTGGTGCTGCGTAACCTGGTCAAGCGCTTGCGCGATGCCGACCGCAAGATCGAGAGCCTTGCGCTGATCGATGTGTACGGCCGCGTCGCTCGTCTGATCATCGACATGGCCGAGGAAATCGACGGGCAATGGGTGGTGCAGAAGGCGCCGCCCAAGCAGGAGATCGCGCGCATGATCGGCGCTTCGCGCGAGATGGTCAGCAGGGTGGTCAAGGACTTGCATGAGAAAAACCTCATCCGTGCCGAAAAGCGCAAGATTTTCGTGCTTGACCGCCAATCAATGGCCCAACGCGGTTCGGCTTGAAGGCGTTGAGCGGCCTGCGAATTAACCTGCGTGCGGCTCGGGCCGGTTTTCGCGGCCACGTGATTTTTCTCACGTTTTCAGTATCCTGCGTGGCGGGATCAACGCGCGGAGCCCGCCGATTCGGTGCACTTGTGGTATAAAAATGAACTTGTTCGGGATGACATTCCAATGCATTGCCAGCGCATACCTGAAATGCGCTGAAAGGGGGCTGATCATGATGTCGACCAAATGGTTGCTGCATACCTTTGCCGGTGCGGCTTTTGTTTTGGCTGCCGCGAGTGCCTGGGCAGCGGGAGCTGGAGTCGTCACACATCTGAGCGGAACGATGTCGGTGCAGCGTCCCGACGGCTCGGTGCGCATCCTCTCGCAGAAATCCGAGGTGCAGCCTGGAGACGTGCTGACCACCCAGCGCGACAGCTATGCGCAGATCAACTTCTCGGACGGCAGCGCCGCCACCATGCGTCCGAACACGACGATGAAGCTCGAGGCCTATTCCTTCAACAAAGATGCCCCCCAGAATGACGGCAAGTTCATGCGTCTGCTCAAGGGCGGATTGCGCACGGTCACCGGCCTCATAGGCAAGCGTGGCAACCAGGATGCCTACAAGATCGGCACCTCGACCGCTACCATCGGCATCCGCGGCTCCTCTGGTGACACCGTGGCCTGTGCGTCTGACTGCGGAAATCTGGAGCCCGGCACCTATCACACGACCTACACCGGCAGTTACATCATGGAGACGAAGGGCGGCACCCAGCTGGTCAACGAAGGCCAGTTCGGCTTCGCGCAGGACCCGAGCAAACCGCCGGTCCTGCTTCCTGGCGATCCAGGGCTGAATCTCAGTCAACTACCGTTCACCCTGGGCATTGGCGGTGGTGCGATAGGCGGCGGCGCAAGCCAGGAATGCATCGTGCGCTGATTCCCGCACCTTGTCCGCTCCAGACCCCGCCTCCCGGCGGGGTTTGTTTTTGTGGATGCCGCGCCTGCTGGTGGGCATCACTTATAATCCTGCGGATTCACTTTCTTCACGCAAAACTGACGATCAAGCCTGATGCCGGCCGCTGAAAAATCCCTTGACGCCAAGGCTGCACGCAATCCGCTGCCGCCGAAACTGGCGGCGCTGGTGCGCGAATCCTGGTGGCTTGCATTCCTTGCAGGGGCACTCTACCTGCTGCTGGTGCTGTTTACATTCCAGAAGGGCGATCCGGGCTGGTCGCATAGCATCGCCGTCGAGCGGGTCGGCAATGCCGGCGGCGTGGTCGGCGCTTATGTGGCCGATCTGATGCTGTTCATGTTCGGGCTCTCCGCCTACTGGTGGGTGGTGCTGTGCGGCGCCCTCGTGCGCTGGAGTTTTCGCCGCATCGAAACCGTGGCTGAAACTGACCGCCGTTCCCAGGCCGTGATGCTGGTCGGGTTCCTGGTGCTGCTGGTGGCGAGTTGCGGCATTGAATCGCTGCGGCTGCACAGCCTGGGCGCAGCGCTGCCCGGCGACCCTGGCGGTGTTCTCGGCGCCCTGGCCGGCAACGGATTCGCTTCGATTGCCGGATTTACCGGTGCGACCTTGCTGCTGCTCCTGCTGCTGGCGGCAGGCTTCAGCCTGTTTACCGGCATCTCCTGGCTGATCGTCATTGAGCGCATTGGCGACTGGGCGGAGCGGTTTTACGCATTCATTGTCGCCAAGATACAGGAACGCGCTGATCGCAAGGCCGGGGCAGAAGCCGTGGTGGCGCGCGACGATGCCGTCGAGGGCACCAAGCGCAGGATCGAAATCCGCGAGCCGGTACGCATTGAGCCGCCACCGCTCGAAATCCCCAAATCAGCGAGGGTTGAACGCGAGAAACAGGTGCCACTGTTCGGCGACCTGCCCGATTCCCTGCTGCCCCCGCTGGGCCTGCTCGATCCGGCCGACGCCAACATTGAAACCGTGTCGGCAGATACGCTGGAATTCACCTCTCGGCTGATTGAGAAGAAGCTGCTCGACTTCGGCGTCGAAGTGAAAGTGATCGCGGCCTATCCGGGGCCAGTGGTAACGCGTTTCGAGATCGAGCCGGCGGTCGGGGTCAAGGGCAGCCAGATCATCAATTTGGTGCGCGACCTTGCGCGCGCGCTGTCGGTGATGAGCATCCGCGTTGTCGAGACCATTCCCGGCAAAAGCTGTATGGGCTTGGAGATTCCCAATCCCAAGCGCCAAGTGGTGCGCCTGTCGGAGATCCTCAGCTCGCAAGTCTATGCCGACATGGGCTCGCCGCTGACGCTCGCGCTGGGCAAGGACATTGCTGGACTTCCGGTGGTGGCCGACCTCGCGCGCATGCCGCACCTGCTGGTTGCCGGAACCACTGGCTCCGGCAAGTCGGTGGCGATCAATGCAATGATCCTGTCGCTGCTCTACAAGGCGCCGCCGTCGCAGGTGCGGCTGATCCTGGTGGATCCGAAGATGCTCGAACTGTCGGTGTACGAGGGCATTCCGCATTTGCTGGCGCCGGTGGTGACCGACATGCGTCAGGCGGCGAACGCGCTGAACTGGTGCGTTGGCGAGATGGAGCGCCGCTACAAGCTGATGTCGGCGATGGGCGTGCGCAACATGGCCGGCTTCAACCAGAAGGTGCGGGACGCCGAGAAGAAGAAGGCGCCGCTGATGAATCCGATCGCATCGACCCCGGACAATCCGGTGCCGCTGGTCGAAATGGCGCTGATCGTGGTCGTGATCGACGAACTGGCCGACCTGATGATGGTGGTCGGCAAGAAGATCGAGGAATTGATTGCCCGGCTGGCACAGAAGGCGCGCGCGGCCGGCGTGCATCTGATCCTTGCCACCCAGCGGCCCTCGGTGGACGTGATTACTGGATTGATCAAGGCCAATATTCCGACGCGCATAGCCTTCCAGGTATCCGCCAAGGTGGATTCGCGTACCATCCTCGATCAGATGGGCGCGGAAGCGCTGCTTGGCCAGGGCGACATGCTTTATCTGCCGCCGGGTCAGGGCTACACCCAGCGGGTGCACGGCGCATTTGTCGATGACCAGGAAGTGCACAAAGTGGTCGATCATCTGAAAAGCCTGGCGCAGCCGCAGTACATTGACGAGATCCTCGAAAGTCCCGAGTCGTTGACGGAGGCAGGGGGCGAAGGCGGCGAGGGCGGCGGCGGTGAGGCTGACCCGCTCTACGACCAGGCGGTCGCTATCGTGCTGAAAACGCGGCGGCCGTCGATTTCGCTGGTGCAGCGTCACCTGCGCATCGGCTATAACCGGGCAGCGCGTCTGATCGAGCAAATGGAGCGCTCGGGCCTGGTGTCGCCGATGCAGTCCAATGGCAACCGCGAGGTGCTCGCGCCGGCGTCCGCTGCGGATGCCGACTAAGCGGTCCAAACTTTATCCGGTGTATGGTGTCTGAAAGATATGTCAATCCGGATGCTCAACATTGAGCGCGTGTGCAAGAGCCCATAAATGAAGAAAATCCTGTTTTTACTCTTTCTGGTTCCAGGGATCGTTTCGGCCTCGGGCACCGAGGCGCTGAAAGTATTTCTCAACCAGACCCAGTCGGTGAAGGCGCGTTTTGCACAGATGGTGCTCGACCGCAACATGAAGCCACTGCAGCAGGCGCAAGGGGTCATGCAATTCTCGCGCCCAGGGAAATTCCGCTGGGATTACACCAAGCCCTACGAGCAGACAATCGTCGGCGACGGTTCGCAGCTGTGGATTTACGACAAGGATCTGAACCAGGTGACCGTGCGCAAGCTTGACCGTGCACTGGGATCAAGCCCGGCGGCTCTGCTCGCCGGTCGCAATGACCTGGAACGCGATTTCACCTTGTCCGACTCCGGCAGCAAGGACGGGATTGACTGGTTGGACGCGGTGCCGAAAAGCCGCGACACCGCCTTTGAACGCGTGCGTATGGGCTTTGGCAAGTCGGGCCTTGCGGCGATGGAGTTGCGTGACCAGTTCGGCCAGATCACGGTGATCACCTTTGCCGACATTGAACGCAATCCGCAGATCCCCGCGGAAGTGTTCCGCTTCACGCCGCCCAAGGGCGCAGACGTCATCAGCGAGTAGGCGACGGCCTCCGGCGTGAGCGACTTGTTCGACAGACAGGTACCCGCAGCGCCGCTCGCCGAGCGCATGCGGCCGCGCAGTCTCGACGAGGTCGCCGGGCAACAGCACCTTCTGGGTCCGGGTAAGCCGCTGCGGCTGGCCTTTGAGGCCGGCAAGCCGCATTCGATGATCCTGTGGGGACCGCCCGGCGTCGGCAAGACCACTCTGGCGCGCCTGATGGCCCGGGCCTTCGACGCCGAATTCATCGCGCTCTCAGCGGTGCTTGCCGGCGTCAAGGAAATCCGCGAGGCCGTGGCACGCGCCGAGGCCGTGCTGCAGCAGAGCGGGCGGCGTACCATCCTGTTTGTCGATGAGGTGCACCGCTTCAACAAATCGCAGCAGGATGCCTTTTTGCCCTTCGTCGAGCAGGGCTTGATCACCTTCATCGGCGCCACCACTGAAAATCCCTCTTTCGAAGTCAACAGCGCGCTGCTGTCCCGCGCCGCAGTGTATGTGCTGCAACCGCTGACGGATGCCGAATTATCCGGGCTTGTCCAGAGGGTTGTCGGTAAGTCATTGTTTTCATTTAAATTATCGGACTTGGCGCGTGACAGCTTGGTGGCCATGGCCGACGGCGACGCGCGCCGGCTGCTCAACCTTGTGGAGCAGGTGGCAACGGCTGCAACGCAGGCCGGGCAGAACGAAGTCGACGCGGACTTTGTTGCGGGAACGCTGGCGCAAAGCCTGCGCCGCTTTGACAAGGGGGGCGATGCGTTTTATGACCAGATCTCCGCACTGCACAAGTCGGTGCGCGGCTCGGCGCCGGATGCGGCACTGTACTGGCTGCTGCGGATGCTCGACGGCGGTGCTGATCCGCTATACCTCGGCCGCAGGCTGATCCGCATGGCGGTGGAGGACATCGGTCTAGCCGATGCGCGTGCGTTGCGCATGGCGCTCGATGCCTGTGAGACCTATGAACGCCTCGGTTCGCCGGAGGGAGAACTGGCCCTGGCAGAGGCTACGCTGTACTTGGCTGTTGCGGCCAAGAGCAACGCGGCCTACATGGCCTACAACCGCGCGCAGGCACTGGTGCACGGCGACGGGTCGCGGCCGGTGCCTGAGCATTTGCGCAACGCGCCGACGAAGCTGATGAAAGACCTCGGTTACGGCCGCGAGTATCGCTACGCCCACGACGAGGCCGGTGCCTATGCTGCGGGAGAGAATTATTTTCCGGAAGGCCTTGCGCCTGGGCCCTTCTACGAGCCCGTCGAGCGCGGCCTTGAGGCGAAAATCAGGGAACGGCTGGAACTTTTCCGGACGCTCGACCGGGAAGCCATCAGGAAACGCCGCGAACACGGCGGATCCTGACCTCAGGCTGCGAGATCGTTCCGGCTGTGCCGGTCAGGCGTGCTCAACTCCCAAATCCCTGCTGGTGGCGCGTTGCGCCAGACCGTGACATAACGACGCCATGCGAGCCCCGCCGGCGCCCGGAACGGCGCCCGGGGCTGATAGGTGAACTGAATCAGCCGCCGCTGCGGATTCCCGTCCAGCAGGCGATGCAGTGCCGTGATCGTGGGGATCGCAATATGCGAGGGGAGTGAGCGAAACGGCAGGGATGACACAAAAACCGAACGTTCGGGCAGTTGCGCCAGCAGATCAGTGCGCTGGTGAAAGCACTCGGCAATGATTTCTGCATGGGTGAAATGGCTGCGCAGGCGGTTGGCAAGTGTCGAATTCTGCTCGAACAGGATCAGCGGCGTGTCAGGGTGCTGGCGCACCAGTTCGCGGGTGATCGTGCCGGTGCCCGCGCCCAGTTCAACCAGCGCGTCGGTTTCTCCGGCATGGCGCGCCATCGCCTTCGCCAGATGCCGCGAAGAGGGCAGGAGGGCGCCGACCATTGCCGGTGTCTTTAACCACTGTCGCAGCAGACTGTCTCCCATGGTGTTCAGAACCCGTAGAGCCGTGCCGGATTATCGACCAGCACTCTGCGGCGCAGCGTCTCGTCCGGGGCCCATTCCACGAGCAGGTCGGCCAGCACGTGATCTTCGGGCATCAGGGCACGCGCGCCGGGATGCGGCCAGTCACTGCCCCAGACGATACGCTCCGGCGCCGTGGCGATCAGTGCGCGTGCGAGGGGAGTGACATCTGGATACAGCGGTGCGTTTTTCGAAATGAAATAGGGTCCCATGATCTTGGCCCAGCAGTTGTCGCGGCTGATCAGCCGCTGGAGCGCCTTGAATGCCGGGGCATCGGTGCCGTTCGCCGCGGAACAGCGCGCAAAGTGGTCGATGACGATGATGATGGGCAACTTTGCAAGCTTCGTTTCGGCTTCGGGCATATTCTCCAGGTCGAGATAGAACTGCAGATGCCAGCCCAGCTCCTTCAGCCGCGGCGCGAGCTGCTCGCCATCGGCCAGCGTCAGCCCTTCGGTTTGCGAAGCAAGGTTGATGCGCACGCCGCGCACGCCAGCCGTGTGCAGATCGTCGAGTTCACGGTCGGACACGTCGGCTTCGATCACGGCGATTCCGCGCAGCGTCGTTGGCTCCAAGCGCAGGGTATCGACCATGCAACTGTTGTCGGTTCCGTAAACGCTGGGTTGCACCAGCACGCCGCGGTCGCAGCCGTTGTTTTTCAGCATGCCTAGATAGTCAGTAGTCACCGCTTCGGGAGGAATGTAGGCGGCGTTGGCCAGATAAGGGAAGCGCTCCTGCGGACCGAAAACATGTGAGTGGCAGTCGCAGGCGTCTGGAGGAAACTGTGTGCGGGGTTTGGCGCTTGCCGGGATGAAGCCCGGAATGCTGGGGGTGCGTATCGTCGGCATGATGTGGTTGGCGGGCGGGTGCGGCGACTGTAGAAGGGCGGTCGCTGCGCTGTCAAGGGCTGGCTGCAGTGCGTGATCTGGCCGATAATTGCGGTTCTTTTCAGCATCCGGACCCTCCGCGGGACTGAGTATGCTGCCCATGCATCACCTGCGGAACAACCTTGATTTGAGACGGAAATGCTCGACATACAGACATTGAGGGTCGATGTGCAGGCAGTTGCCACGCGACTGGCCGACCGCGGCTTTGTGCTGGACACCGCGCAGTTTGCCAAACTGGAAGCGGAACGCAAGACAATACAGACCGAAACGCAGGATTTGCAGGCCAAGCGCAACGCCCTGTCGAAGCAGATTGGCCAGTTGAAGGCAAAAAAAGAGGACGCCTCCGCGCTGATGGCCGAAGTCAATGCCCAAGCCGACCAGTTGAAGGCGCTGGAAGCGCAACTGGACGAGGTGCAGCTCAGGCTCAACGATTTTCTGATGCACGTGCCCAACGTGCCGCAGGCTGGCGTGCCCGTAGGGCGTGATGCCGAGGCCAACGTCGAAGTGCGGCGCGTCGGCGAGCCGCGCAATTTTGATTTCACGCCCAAGGATCACGTCGACATAGGCGAGGGACTGGGTCTGTTCGACTTTGAGACTGCGACCAAGATTGCACGCGCCCGTTTCGTGTTGATGAAGGGCGGGTTGTCGCGGTTGCACCGTGCGCTGGCGCAGTTCATGCTCGACGTGCATACCGAGGAGCATGGCTACACCGAGGTTTATGCGCCGTACCTGGTCAACGCCGATTCGATGCGCGGCACCGGGCAGTTTCCAAAGTTCGAGGATGACCAGTTTGCGGTGACCGCCGACGGCCTCTACCTGATTCCCACAGCCGAAGTGCCGGTGACCAACATCGTCCGCGGTGAAATCCTCGCCGGCCAGGATTTGCCGCTGAAGTTCGTCTGCCACACACCCTGTTTCCGGCGCGAGGCCGGCTCGTACGGCAAGGACACCCGCGGCATGATCCGCCAGCACCAGTTTGACAAGGTCGAACTGGTTCAGATTGTCCAACCGGAAAAATCCCATGAAGGGCTCGAAGCTCTGACCGGCCACGCCGAGAACATACTGAAGAAACTCGATCTGCCGTACCGCGTGATGACGCTGTGCACCGGCGACATGGGTTTCTCGGCGGCCAAGACCTATGACATCGAGGTCTGGCTGCCGGGGCAGAATGCTTATCGGGAGATATCGTCTTGCAGCAACTTCGAGGCCTTCCAGGCGCGGCGCATGCATGCACGGTTCCGCAGTGACAAGAACAAGCCCGAACTGGTGCACACGCTGAATGGCTCCGGTCTCGCAGTAGGCCGCACGCTGGTCGCGGTGCTGGAGAACTACCAGCGCGCGGATGGTGGAGTGGAGATCCCCGCGGCCCTGCAGTCCTACATGGGCGGCTTGAGAGCGCTGGAGCCCTCAAGCTAGGGCTGGTAGAATCCGGCCCCTCGGCGTTTTTGCACAGCCATCAGATTTCTGGAGAGGTGGCAGAGTGGTTGAATGTACCGGTCTCGAAAACCGGAGTACCTGCAAGGGTACCGTGGGTTCGAATCCCACCCTCTCCGCCAGAATCAAAACGGCCCCCGCGTGGGGCCGTCTTCATTTCCTGCACGGTCGATCGGCACTGTTAAGATGGTTGCACCCCCCCGACACAAAGGAGTTCCTGTGGCGCAGAATCTCCCCTACGACGTCGTCACCGCTACCGGCGAGAAAATCGCCTTCGAGTTTCCGCTGCACTCCGAGACCCAGTCAGCCATGCGCGTGTCGCAGCTACTGAATAATGTGCTCGGCGCGCTTGATCGCGAGCTGAAGGTGCTCGGCAACACTGCCAACGGTGATGTGATGCAGGCGCTGGCGATGGCCCTGGCAGTGCGCACCGCGATGCTGCATGCACCTTACGCCATTGGCCAGCAGCTGGCGACGGAACTGACGGCCACCGCGCTTGCCGCCGCGGAGCATTGCGAACGCGATGACGGCGGCGCTGGCCACGGTTGAGCGCTGCTATTGCGCCAGTTCGCGCATGACCTTGATCAGGTCGGACTTGCCCTCGAAACCGATGCCCGGCAGCTCGGGCATGGTGATGATGCTGTTCTCCACCCGCACGCCGTCCGGGAATCCGCCGTAGGGCTGGAACAGATCGGGATAACTCTCGTTGCCGCCAAGCCCCAGACCAGCGGCGATGTTGAGTGACATCTGGTGCCCGCCATGGGGGATACAGCGCGCCGGCGACCAGCCGGCGACTTTGAGCACTTCCAGCGTGCGTTCGTATTCGCACAGACCGTAAGACAGCGCACAGTCGAACTGCAGCCAGTCGCGATCCGGGCGCATGCCGCCGTAGCGCAGCAGGTTGCGCGCGTCCTGGTGGCTGAACAGGTTTTCGCCGGTAGCCATCGGACCCGGGTAGAACTCGGCGAGCGCAGCCTGCAGTGCGAAATCCAGGGGATCACCCGCTTCCTCGTACCAGAACAACGGGTAGTCGCGCAGCATTTTCGCGTAGGCGATCGCGGTTTCGAGGTCGAAGCGGCCGTTGGCGTCGACGGCAAGCTGCGCGTCGCGACCGATTTCGGCGAGCACGGCTTCGATGCGCCGCCGGTCTTCATCCAGATCGGCGCCGCCGATTTTCATCTTGACCACGCTGTAGCCGCGATTGAGATAGCCGCGCATCTCTTCGCGCAGCGCCTGCAGCTCCTTGCCAGGGTAGTAGTAGCCGCCCGCTGCATAGACGAAGACTTTCGGGTTGGCGATGACGCCATGTTTTTCGGCGAGCAGGCGGAACAGCGGCTTGCGCGCGATTTTCGCGACGGCGTCCCAGATTGCCATGTCCAGCGTGCCCACCGCGACCGAGCGTTCACCGTGGCCGCCGGGTTTTTCGTTCTGCATCATCGCGCCCCAGACGCGGTGCGGATCGATGTTGTCCCCGGCGTCGTTGACCAGGCTCTGTAGATCGGCTTCGAGCAGACGCGGCGCAAAACGTTCGCGGATCAGGCCGCCCTGGCCGTAACGACCGTTGGAGTTGAAGCCATAGCCGACCACCGTGCGACCATCGACCTTGACGTCGGTGACCACGGCGACGAGGCTGTTGGTCATCTTGCTGAAATCGATATAGGCGTTGCGGATCGCGGAGGCGATGGGTTTGGTGACTTCGCGGACGTCGACGATGCGGGGCATGCTGGCTTTTCCGGTACGCTGAGTTAGTGAATCTGGGACCCTGTAGGGGGCGCCGGGTGGCGCTACTGGTGAGTGTATAACGATCGGTCTGAAGCCCGCCGCAGGCTATCTTAATGTTATTTAAGTGATTGTTTTTTAAAGAATTTATAGTGAATTTGATTAAACCCAAATAATAATCGATTTTGATGTAAGCGTTACGTAAGTCATGCGCGTTAAGGTGTCACCGCGCAGTGACTCGCGTGCGGACAGGAGATGAGAGATGGGCAGAGGACGCATCAAGGCTGAGCCGATTGACCCGAACAACAGCATTGCCAGCCGTATTCGCACGGCGATGTCGGCCTGCGGTATGAAATCCGTGGCCGAACTCGGCCGTCGCATTGGCCTGCCGCGCCAAACGGTGCATCGCTGGATTAACGGCGACACCAAGAACATGACCCACGAGAATCTCTACAAGGTGGCCGACGTGTTGCAGGTACGCGCGCGCTGGCTTGCAGTGGGTGACACCGCTCCCGCCCAGATTGATCTCGCCGAGGGCGATGTGGTCGGCTTGCTGAAGATTTATGAAACAATGCCGCCCGCGGCACGCGACCAGTGGCTGGCCATTGGCCGCACAATTCTGTCGATGCATACCGTAGGCAAGGGCACTGTCGTTGATCCTTATCCTAGTCTGCCGTCGTTGCCGCATATGCAGGAAGCGGTGCCAGCCAAGAGCGAGCAGTCCAGCGCTTCCTGATTTTCCCCAAGCCCCGCAACGCGGACTCTAGCGGCGTCACGCCGCCGGGTATTTGGTAACCTCGGTGTTTTATAACCGTGAAACCGGTGTCGCGCCCGAGGGCGTTGCCATATCCCCATGAGCCGCCTTGCAGAATTCATCCGTCTGACACTTGTTGTTCTGGTGCTTGCGGCCAGTCCCCCGACCCAGGCCACAGCCCCCAATCCCGAGATTCAGACCTTCGTTCAGGAGATGGCCGAGCGCCACGGTTTTTCGCGTCCGGCCCTCGAACGCCTTCTGCGTGAAACACGATTCCTGAATTCGATCATTCGCGCGATGGATGCACCAGCAACTGCGCTGCCCTGGCATGAGTTTCGACCGCGCCATGTCAACGACGCGCGTTTCGAAGGCGGGCTGCGCTTCTGGGGCGAGCATGCCGCACTGCTGGAGCGTGCTGCAACCGAATACCGGGTGCCGCCGGAGATCATCGTCGCCACCATTGGCATCGAAACCCTTTTTGGTCGCAACACCGGTCGCGTCAACGTGCTGGATGCATTGACGACGCTGGCCTTTGGTTACCCCCGGCGGGCCGCGTTCTTCCGCGGCGAGCTCGAACAGTTCCTGTTGCTCACGCGGGAAAACGGCTGGGCACCCAACAGCGTGCGCGGGTCCTTTGCTGGTGCCATCGGTGTGCCGCAGTTCATGCCCAGCAGCTACCGCAAGTACGCGGTCGATTTCGATGGCGACGGCCGACGCGACCTGCACGGCGTCGCCGATGCCATTGGTAGTGTTGCCAACTATTACCGCGAGTTTGGCTGGCGCATGGGTGAGCCCGTGGTGATTCCGGCGGACATCGGAGACAGCCAGATCGACCCGCTGATCGCGGCGGGTATCGCGCCGCATCTTGCCGTCAGTGAGTTCCGCAAGCGGGGAGTGGTGCCGCTGGAGGTGGTGGACGACGGGGCATTAGCGGCGCTGATCGTGGTGCAGACCGAAAACGGGCCGCGCCATTTTCTCGCACTCAACAACTTTTACGTGATCACCCGCTACAACCGCAGCATCAACTATGCGATGACGGTGCACGAGTTGGCGTCGACATTGCGCCAGTTGCGCGGCCGCCCGCCGCGCTAGGCGCTTTTCTGCGCGGCCGACGAGTCGTGCGGAAAAGCCACGAGGTGGTCTAGTTCAAGGCGAATGCCGATTTTTTCGCCGATGGCGTGGTTGTGATGGCTCGGCACCAGCGAAAACACCTGCTCGCCGTCGGGCAACTGCAGCGTGTAGAGGAATTCGGCGCCGCGGAAGGCCCGGTGCAGCACCCTTGCCTGCAGCGGGCTGGCGTCGTCATGCAGCACATCGTCCGGGCGCAGCAGCACGTCGACCGCGGTGCCACTGGGCCAGGGTAGCGTGGCATCCGGCCTGAACTCGCCAAGCCCCAATCGCACGCGGCCGTCTTCCAGCAGCGTGCCCGGCAGGAAGTGGCCCTGACCGACGAATTCCGCAGCGTAGCGCGTCTGCGGCTCATGGTAGAGGCGATATGGCGTGTCCCATTGCTCGATGCGGCCGTCCTTCATGATGCCGATCATGTCAGCGATATTGAAGGCCTCGTTCTGGTCATGGGTGACCAGCACTGCGGTCGTGCGCTCCCGCTTCAGGATGTCGCGCACTTCCAGGCTCAAGCGCTCGCGCATCTCGACGTCGAGGTTGGAAAAGGGTTCGTCGAGCAGCAACAGCTGGGGCCGCGGCGCCAGCGCGCGGGCCAGCGCCACGCGCTGCTGCTGTCCGCCCGAGAGTTCCTGTGGATACTTCGCACCCAGTACGGCAAGGCCGACGATGTCGAGCAGTTCGCCGACGCGCGCGTCGCGCTGGGGGGCGGGCGTGTCGCGCAGGCCGAAGGCGATGTTGCCGCCGACGGTGAGGTGGGGGAACAGCGCGTAATCCTGGAATACCACGCCAATGCGGCGCTTTTCCGGTGGCACCGTGAAACCTTTGGCGCTCATCACCACTTGGTCAACGGCGACCGTGCCGCTTTGCACTGGCTCGAACCCGGCAATGCAGCGGAGCACGGTCGTCTTGCCGCAGCCGCTGGCGCCAAGCAGGCACGCAATCATTCCGGGTTCGACCTGAAAGCTGACGCCTTTCAGCACGGGGCTGTGGTCGTAGGCATGGGTGACGTCGGTGAAATCGAGGCGTGCGAGCATGGGGAAATTATAGCGTTTTTGCCGTTGATAATGATTCTTGTTAAAATGATTTTCCCAGTAATTTCCATAACTTACGATCATTTAATCGCAGTGCCGTCCGACCCGGTACTGCCTGCCCGGTGACCACAGCCCTCTCCCCGCAACCCGCCCACGGCGACTTCGCTGCGCGTGTCCGCCTGCCGCGGCTGCTGACAGTGTTTGCAGTGACACTGGCTGCGGTGCTGGCACTGCCGGTGGTCGTCGTGTTGCTCAACCTGCTGGCGCCGTCCACCGACACCTGGAGGCACCTCGTCGACACGGTGCTGGCAGACTATGTCGCCAATTCGCTGCTGTTGATGCTGGGCGTCGCCTTCGGCGTCATCATCGGCGGCGTCACTACGGCATGGATTACCACCATGTGCAGCTTTCCCGGCCGTCGTGTATTCGAATGGGCGCTGTTGCTGCCGATGGCGATGCCGGCCTACGTGATGGCCTATGCCTACACCGACCTGCTGCAGTACGCCGGACCGGTGCAGTCGACATTGCGTGAACTCATGGACTGGGGCGTTCATGATTACTGGTTCCCGGATGTGCGTTCCCTGGGCGGCGCGATCGTCGTGCTGTCGCTGGTGCTCTATCCCTATGTCTACCTGCTGGCGCGTGCGGCCTTCCTCGAACAGTCCGACAGCATGCTCGAGGTGGCACGGGTCTCGGGTTACGGTCCCTGGGGCACGTTCCGCCGCGTCGCGTTGCCGCTGGCGAGGCCGGGTATCGTCGCCGGTACTGCACTGGCGCTGATGGAGGCGCTGGCCGACTACGGGACGGTGTCCTATTTTGGCGTGCAGACTTTCACCACGGGCATATTCCGCGCCTGGTTTTCATTGGGCGACCATGTTGCCGCTGCACAGCTCTCGGCGATGCTGCTCGGCTTTGTATTCCTGGTACTGCTGCTCGAGAGGATGACTCGCCGCGGCGCTGCCTTCCATTCCGTGTCGCAGCGCAAGCGGCTGCGCAACGTCTACCCGCTGCGCGGCCTGCGAGCTACGGTGGCGGTAATGTTCTGCGTGCTGCCGCTGGTGTTCGGTTTCCTGCTGCCGGCCGGAATCATGGCGCACATGGCTTTTACCTCGGGCGATGCCCAGTTCGGTGCGCGTTACCTGACGCTGACCGGCAACACGGTGACCCTGGCCGCGGTGACTTCCGTGCTCGCGGTGGCGCTGGCGCTGGTGGTCGGTTATGCCGGACGGGTTTCGCCGACGCGGCTGGTGCGTGCTGCCAACCGCATTGCCGGACTCGGTTATGCGGTGCCCGGCGCGGTGATCGCTGTCGGCGTTCTGATTCCGGTGACGCGGCTCGATCATCTTCTTGCAGATTGGGTTCAATCAATGACCGGCAGCAACCCTGGCCTGATTCTGACCGGCGGCATTGCCGCACTGGTCTATGCCTACCTTGCGCGCTTTTTTGCGGTGGCCCTGCAGACCGTGGATGCCGGGCTGACCAAGATCACGCCGTCGATGAGCGATGCGGCGCGTTCGATGGGTTTGGGACCGGGCGCGACGCTGGTGAGGGTGCATGCGCCGTTGCTGTGGCGCAGCGCGCTGACGGCGGGGCTGCTGGTGTTCGTGGACGTGATGAAGGAATTGCCGGCGACATTCGTGATGCGGCCTTTCAATTTCGACACCCTTGCAGTGCAGGCCTACAACCTCGCTTCCGACGAACGCCTCGCCGAAGCGTCAACGGCAGCGCTCACCATCGTGCTGGTGGGGCTGCTGCCGTTGATCGTGCTGTCGCGGATGATGCTGAGGCCGGGGCCCGGGCAGTCCCGCAATTGATGTGGATTATTTGTAGCCGACTTTGTCGAAAATTTTCTGTGCCGCCGGCTGGTTTTTTCCCAAGGCGCTGATGTTCAGCGTGTCCATCTTGAAGTTGCCGAGCGAGGCCAGTTCCGCGTTGTTCAGCGGCGCATTTTTGACCACCGGCCATTCGTTGTTGCCGCTGGCGAAGTAGGTTTGCGCGCTGTCGCTGGTCAGATACTCGAGGAACCTGATCGCGGCTGCCCTGTTCGGTGCGGTCTTGATCACGCCGGCACCCGACACGTTCATGTGTGTGCCGAAGCTCTTCTGGTTGGGCCAGATCACGCCGGTGGACGCGATTACTTTCTTGTCCTCGGGCTTGTCGGACTTCATCAGGCGCGCATAGTAGTAGCTGTTGCTGATCGCTACGGCGCATTCGCCGGCGGCGACTGCGCGGATCTGGTCGGTATCACCGCCCTTGGGCGCGCGCGCGAAGTTGTCGACCATGCCTTTAGCCCACTGCTCTGCCTTGGCTTCTCCGAGGTGCTCGATCAGTGCGCTCATCAGCGACAGATTGTAGATGTGGCTGCCGGAGCGGGTGCAGACCTTGCCTTTCATTTTCGGGCTGGCGAGGTCCTCGTAGTTCTGCACTTCGGCCGGATTGATCGCGGATTTGTTGTAAATGATGACGCGGGCGCGTGCCGAGAAACCGAACCATTGGTTGTTCGCGGCGCGCATCTGCGTCGGCAGGCGCTCGGCGAGTACTTTTGACTCGATCGGCTGGAACAGGCCCATCTGCTCGGCGCGCCACAAGCGGCCGGCATCGACGGTGATCAGGACGTCGGCGGGAGAGGCTGCGCCCTCGTTGCGGATGCGCTGGATCAGCGGATCCTCGCCGGCCTCGATGCGATTGAGCTTGATGCCGGTGGCCTTGGTGAAGCTGCTGTACAGTACCTCGTCGGTTTGGTAATGGCGCGAGGAATAGAGGTTAAGTTCCTGGGCGGAGACGGCGGTACTGAGCAGGCTGATCAAGAGAAATGACGGTACGGCGATTTTCATAAAATATCCCTTTTAAATCAAATATTTAAAATATTTTGTCGAGAGTTGTTCGTGCCAACGTCAGAATCGTAACAAGAACTATTCTCAATATCAACTAAAATGAGAACGATTATTGTTTGTGTCGGATGCCCCGCCTGAAGGCTCGCACGGTCCGTGACGGAGGGCATTGATCAGGCGCAAAAGGGCGACTGACAGCGGGCAGTGAGAGTAAAACGGCCGGCGCGGGGGAGGAATGCCGATCGTCAGATCGGCAGGCGGCGAGCGCCGTTGAAGCGGCTTTTCCAGTAGCGCTGGCTCATGTCGACAATTTCCACGGTACCGCCGCGGCTGGGCGCGTGGACGAAGCGCGACTCGCCCAGATAGATGCCGACATGCGAAAACGGACGGCGCAGCGTGTTGAAGAACACCAGGTCGCCGGGCTGCAGATCGGATTTGTCGATGATCGCGCCGACGCGGCTGATTTCCGCCGCATTGCCATGCAGCGGCTGGCCGGTGATCTGGGCATAGACATAGCGGATCAATCCGCTGCAGTCGAAACCGGTGTCGGGCGAGGAGCCACCCCACTTGTAACGCACGCCGATGAAGCCGAGCGCGCGCAGGGCGAGTTCCTGTGCCTGGGAGAACAGGCCGGAATCAGCGACCGGCACCGATTCGAAGCTGCCGGGTCCGCGGCCAGGTTCGTCGGCGAAAGCGCTGGCGGGCAGCAGAGCCAGTGCGATGACCGTGATCAGGGATTTCAGCATGCGCCAAATTTAATCGACAACTGTTTGATTGTAAAGAATTAATTCAATCATCACACGAGCTTGAGGGAAGTCCCTGCTTGCGGGGTACACTGTGATCCTCTATCAGCCGTTATTTAGCCATGACCGTTCAATACCCCTTGCTTCGCCTCGCCCGCACATTGTTGCTGACTGGCGCGCTTGTCTCGACCGCAGTGGTAGCGCAGACCACGGTTGAAATCATCCCGCTCAATTACCGCAGCAGCGAACAAGTCATCCCGGTCATCCAGCCGCTGCTGGGCCGCGATTCCAGCGTCAGTGGCTTCCAGAATCAGCTGGTGATTCGTGCCACGCTGACAGAGCTGGCCGAGATCCGGCGCGTGCTTGCGAGCATCGACAAGGCGCCGCGGCGGCTGCTGATCACCGTGCGCCAGGACGCCGACCTCGAGCGTGACCGCCGCGAGGCCGAACTCTCCGGCAGCATCGGCAACGATAACGCCCGCGTGACCATCCCCGGCAGTGGCTCGCGCAGCGGCGGGAATGTCGTGCTGCGCGAGGGTGACAATCGGCTGCGCGCGCGTATCATCGACTCCCGCCAGGTCAGCAGCGACAACAGCACCCAGACCCTGCAGGTGCTCGAGGGGGCTTCAGCCTTTATCCGTGCCGGCGAGTCGCGCCCGGTGCCTACCCGTCAGGTGGTGCGCACGGTCATCAACGGCCAGATCGTTGACCGCGTTGTCGAAGGCACCCAGTACCGCGATGCTGCCACCGGCTTCAGCGTGCGTCCGCGCCTCCAGGGTGAGATCGTCACACTGGACATCAGCCCGCAGCGCGACAGTTTTGATGATCGCCATCGCGGCACGGTCAACGTGCAACAGGTAACGACCACGGTGTCGGGGCGCATCGGTGAATGGATCGACCTTGGCGGCATTGGCGATGCGCGCAGCGACGAGCGCACCGCGCTACTGGGGCGCAGCAGCGGGCGGATCGAGGACCGGCGCAGCGTGCAGGTTCGGGTCGAGGTTTTGCCCTAGCTTTTTCGCCTCTTCCCGTCGCGAGGGCGGCTCAGAATCCGGAGCCGGGCTGCTGCAGGAAGGCGATTTCCACGGCGGTCGATGCGCGGCCGAGGATGTGGTTGCGGTGGGGAAAGCGGCCGAAACGCTGTACGATGTCACGGTGCCGCACTGCAAAGTCAAAATATCCAGCGAAGGTCTTGCGGTCGGCCTCCGCGGCGCCAGCCAGCAGATCGCCGAACATTTCAACGCTGCGCGCCTGGATATCCGCTGATTCGGCATGTTCCAGCGGCAGATAGAAAAACACCCTTTCGATCGCGCGCAGGCCGCGGTCAGCGCCACTGTCGATTCCATCGAGGGCGAGGCGCAAGGCGAGGCTGTCATGAGCGAAGGCCTGCGGGGTGTCGCGATAGATGTTGCGCGGAAACTGGTCGAACAGCAGGATCAGCGCCAACCGCCCACGCGGCTCGCGCGCCCACTCGCGATGCGCGCCGCCCGCGGCAGTGGCGACCAGCTTGCCAAAATGCTCGCGAATTTCTGCGTCGATGACGGCATCCTTGGACCACCACAGCTTTTTCTGCGCTTCCGCAGTCGCGCTGTTGCCGGCCTCGTGGCCAAACCAGTAGGCGAGGACGTCTTCGGGGGTGACGGCCGGATTCATTGCGTGCTCAACGGTATTTCGCCGCGGTGATGAACTGGCCGAAGGATTCACACCAGACGATCACCGTGTTGTACATGCCTGGGTCGACATGCGGGGGTACCGGCACGATGAAGTTGCTGAAAGTCCTGACGTCGCCGACCAGCGCCATGCGCGGCTTCAGGCGCATGAAGGCGGCCTCGGTCTCGATGAATTCCGGCGACAGGTAAAGCTTGTAATCCGGGCCCGGCGCAAGGCGGCCGGTCAGCGCGATGCTGCGACGGCCGACCGCCACGGTGCCTTCGCCCCAATGCAGGAAATTGCTGTCCTCGAGGTCGCGGCGGAACTGGCCGGAAAACTGCATGTCGCCAGACTGCGCCTGGATTTCGGCGGCAGTGGGCGCCGTCGGCGCGATGAGGATCGGCAGCAGATAGATGCCCAGCGCGAAACCCGTAACCAGCGCGGCGGCGTGGGTGATGCCGAAGACCAGCAGTTTTGTCATCATGACGCTCCTCCGGCTCAAGCATAAATCAGGTTGGCTCGGGCTTGACTGCAATGGCGCATGCGGTGACCATGCGCTGCGTCATTGCTGTCCAATCCCCCCTGGAGTACGGTTCATGCTGATCAAGCGCGGTTTCGATTCCATCTTTGCGACCTGGCTTGCCGGGCTGGTGGTGTTCCTGCCTCTGGCACTCACGCTGGGCGTGCTGGGCTGGCTGGTCGGCGTACTCAACCACTATCTTGGCCCCGACAGCGGCATCGGCCATTTCTTCTCGGTGCTCGGCTACAAGATTTTCCCCGTGCTGCCGGTCCCGTACCTGGTGGGCACTCTGATGCTGATGTTCGCTATCTACCTGCTGGGCGTGGCTTTGCGCCTGGGTTTGCGCGGCCCGCTATCGAGGTTCCTCAATGTCACGCTGAAGCGGGTTCCGGTGGTCGGTGCGCTGTACGGATTCACCCAGCGTTTCGTCGGATTGCTGGAACAGAACCAGGGCGACATTGGCACAATGAACGCGGTGTGGTGTTTTTTCGGCGGTGATGGCGTCGCTGTACTGGCGCTGGCGCCCAGTCCCGAGCCCATCGAGATCGATGGGCGGCAGTATTTTGCAGTGCTGGTGCCGACGGCGCCGGTGCCCATTGGCGGAGGGCTGCTTTATGTGCCGGCCGAGTGGGTCAAGCCTGCCAACATCGGCATCGACAAGCTTACTGAAATCTATGTATCGATGGGACTCACCCCGCCGCCACGTCAGGCAACAGTGGTTTCCGCCGTCGTACAGGAGAGTGCTCCCCGGTCCTGAGCTTCGCTGCGGCTACCAGGGGATGCCCCGGCCGTGCTGGTCGAAGAATCCGCCAGAGTCCGCGGCCCGCAGGCGGTCGAATGTATTGATGATCCTCGCGGCCGCGATGTCCGGGGTCTGTACCTCAAGCCCGTGTTTCCCGAACCCCGCGGTAAGACCGGTATCCACCGGGCCCGGGTGTAATGCGACGCAGATCGCCTCCGGTCGCGAGCGTTTCAGTTCCACCGCAGCGCTACGCAGAATCTGGTTCAGCGCCGCCTTCGCCGCGCGGTAGCCATACCAGCCGCCGAGCCGGTTGTCGCCGATGCTGCCGACGCGCGCCGACAGCGCGGCGAATACGCAGCGACCCGAGCGCGGCAGCAGTGGCATGAAATGCTTGATCAGCAGCGCCGGTCCGATGGTATTGACCGCAAAGCTTTGCGCCAGTGCCTGCGCATCGAGATGGCGCCAGCTTTTTTCGGCAAAGCAGCCTTCGCCTTCGAGCACGCCAGTTGCGACGATGAGCAGCCGGAGGTCGAGGCCCATGGCGGCGACGTTGTCTGCCGCAGCTGCGATGCTGGCTTCATCGAGCAGATCGAGAGGAGGTGATCCGCTGCGTGACAATGCGACCACGCCGGCGAAGCGCGAATCTGCGCGCAGCCTCTTGGAGAGTGCGCTGCCGATGCCGCCGCTTGCGCCGAAGAGCAGCGCAAGTCCGCCGCCGGGCAGGTCTTGGGTAGCGGCGCTCAGGCTTTTTTTACCCAGGCGATGCACCAGCCCTTGGCATTGACTTGCTTGCCGCCCACTGCCCCGCAGGGTGCCCAGGGATCGCTGGGCTTCCCTATGTAGAGCTGGCAATTGGCGCAGATCTGACCGGCAGCGTATTTCGGGTATTTCTTGCGGTCGACCTTGGTGGCGTCGTGAAGATAGCCGAGGGCGACGGCCTGCGGATCCTTTTCCTCAAGACGAGCGGCCTGAGCCTGAGCGATGCGACTGCCGATCAGGCCGGCAGCGGCGACAGGCAGGGTGGCGGCGATAAATTGACGACGGGTGGTCATAGTTAGCTCTCCTGTGAATGTTTGTAAATTGAACCGGATTCTACGGATCAATTGGGTGAAAAACCGTTTTTTTGTCCAGGATGAACCGGAATATTTGTGTTCGTGACCGTGACAGATCCAGTTCAAGTGATTAATCTCGAAGAAATCATTCAGGAGCCAAAATCATCATGGATACATCCATCGCCCCCGACCTCAACGACACCGTGCTCTACCGCAGTGGGGCCGCAGCCCGCCTCTCCGGCGTGCCGGTGGAAACCCTGCGTGTCTGGGAGCGCCGGTATGCCATCGTGCGCCCGCAGGTCAGCCCCAGCGGCCGCAAGCTTTACTCGGCGGAGAACATCCAGCGCCTGCGCCTGATCAAGCAACTGGTGGCGATGGGCAACTCGATCGGTTCGGTGGCGTCGCTGCCAATGCAGACGCTGCAGCAGATACTCGCCGACTCGGCACCGTTGGTGATGGCGCCGCGGGCGTTGGTTCCTGGCCATCGTGCGTTGCGCGTGGCGCTGGTCGGCGAGGCTCAGGCTTCGGGCCGCGGCCGCGGGCTGAATGTAGTGGCTGTGTGTGAGGACATTACCCAGGCGGCAGCCGCGCTGCAGGGTATCAGCGCCGATGCCGTGATTATCGAAATGTCTTCGCTGATGCAGGCGGAGCCAAAGCGCATTACCGCAATTCGCGACGCGGCTTCGGCTCCGGTCGCGATCGTGCTCTACCGTTACGGCCCGGCGCCGGTGATGCGTCACTTGCGCGAAGCGGGGCATGTCGTCGCCCACGCTGCGCTCGACGCGGTCGAGTTTGACGAACTGTGTCGCAGCGCGATGGTGGTGTCTGCCGAGCCGGCCGACGATGAGCCGCTGGCCCCGCGTTTCGACGCCGTCGCCCTGAGCGCGCTCTCCGGTATGCGCAACAGCGTTTTTTGCGAATGCCCGCGCCATCTCGCCGAACTGGTGCGCGCGGTGCAGGGCTTCGAGCGTTACAGCACCGAGTGCGCGATACGCAGCCCGGCCGATGCTGCGTTGCATGGACGGTTGCAGCGCAGCGCGGGACGCGCCCGCGCGCTGCTGGAGGAGGCGTTGGTTGAACTCGCTCTGGCCGAGGGTCTGCCGCTGCCGCAGGCGGCGAAGGCTGCATGAGTTCCGCATCCTGCCCGGCGATGCCGCTGCCGGCGCTGCTGCTCGGCGCCGGAGGTCTCATTCCTTTCGTCGGCCTCGCGCTGCTCGCGGCGGCGGGGCCTGTGGCCTCCCATGTTTATTGGCTGACCGCGTTGTCTTACTACGGTGCAGTGATCCTTGCTTTCGTTGGCGCGCTGCACTGGGCGTATGCGGTGAAGCGTGGCGCCGAGGGGCGCGAGGCCTGGTTGCAGTACGGCGCGAGCGTGCTGCCCGCGCTGCTGGCCTGGCTGTCGTTGCTGTTTCCGGTATGGACGGGGCTGCGGCTGCAGGCCGGTGCGCTGCTCGCCTGCTATGCCTTCGATCGCGCGATGAACCGCATCGACCCGGTACCGTCATGGTTTCTGCGCCTGCGTGCCGCACTCAGCGGCATCGCTGCGGCATCGCTGCTCGTCGCCAGTATCGTTTGAGGTAAAGAACATGGATCGTTTGCACCATGTCGCCATTGTCGTGCCGGAGGTTGCCGCAGCGGCGGCCTGGTATCGTGCGCGATTCGGGGTCGAGATCATCTATGAAGATGCGACCTGGGCGCTGCTGCGCTTCGCCAACATTGATCTTGCGCTTGTGGTTCCGGGTCAGCATCCGCCGCATATCGCCATCGAGCGCCCCGACGCCGCGTGTTATGGCAGGCTGAAACCGCATCGCGACGGTACGGCCTCGGTCTATATCGACGATTCCTTCGGTAATGTCATCGAAATCATGCAGGCGGGGTTGCCCGTGGGCAGGGCAGCATGAGCGTGGTCTGCGGGGAAGGTGTTGCGCTGATTCATGCGCACGGCATTCTGACCATTACCGATGCCAATACCACCATCGGTTACTGCCGCCATGATGGTGATGGCGCGATTGAATACATCTTTGTGCACCCGGCCTTCCGCCGGCAAGGCCATGCCAAGCGGATGCTGGCATTGGTGCGCGAACGCGTGGGCAAACCCCTGCGCCTGGAGCCACCGATCAGCCCCCTGGGTTCAAAGCTGCTGCGCCACTGCGATTCGGGTTTTTGATCAGGGTGGCGGGCCCTGCCGCCTATTTCAGCAGCAGGATGATCGCGCTGGTCGCGGAAATAACAAGTATCGCGATACGCAGACGGCGTGCGTTGATACGCCGCATCAGCAGCGGCGCGGCGAGGATGCCCGCGAGCGTGCCCGGCAGCAGCACTGCGGTCAGGCGCAGTTCAGGGATGCCGAATAGCCCGAAGGCGGCGAGTGCGGCCACCGAGATGAGGTAGGCCGGTACGAATATCGTGCCCATCATCGCTCGCGCGACTTCGGGCTGTGCATTCTGGAACACCAGCGCCACCGGCGGCCCGTGGATGCCGACCATGGTGCCCATGATGCCGGCAGCGCCGCTACCCGCGATCACCGCCGGTTGCGTTGGTTTCAGACGTATACCGCTGAGGCTGATGGCCACCGCAAGCAGCACCAGAGCGCCGAATACTTTGCCGAGGTATGCCGGGTTCAACGCACTCAGTGCCAGCGCGCCAACGAGGGTGCCAGCGGCGAGGCCAAGGAGCGCCGGGGCGATGCTGCGGGTGTCGACGGCATGCCATTCGCGCCAGGCGGCGCTGAGCGGCACCAGCACGCCGGCGAGCAGCATCGGGCCGGGCACGAACTGCGGATCGATCAACACCAGCAGTGGCACCGCGAACAGCGCCATGCCGATGCCCACGGATGCCTGCATCGCGCAAGCGGCAGCCATTACCGCATTTGCGGCAAGCCAGGCGAGCCAAGGCACCGTATCGGCGGGGGAGAGCATCGAAATAATTGGCAGCGATGCGCAGTCCCGGGGTGGGACTGCGCTGAGGACTTTAGGGCAGCTTCCACCCGAGCCACTCGCAGACGCCGCGGCCGAGCACCCATTCCTTGTCGGCTTCCTTCAGCCAGGGTGCGTCCTTCAGCCACATGTGGACGTGTTCGCGGTAGGGCACCGGCGAGCGCGACCAGTCGCTGCCCCAGAACAGACGCTGCGGGCCGAAGGCTTCATAGGCGCGTTTGGCGTAACCCTGCATTTTGGTGAAGGGATAGGGTTCCTTCAGGTAGGAGGGCAGTGCGCTGGCCTTGCAGGCGACATTGGGGCGTTTCGCTATCGGCAGCAGCTTGTCGAAGTCGCGGAAGGTTTCGTCTTCCGGTTTGCCGCTGCTGAGTGCCATGTGGTCCATGATGATCTTCAGACCGGGATGGCGCGCGGCGACGCCGTCGATGATGTGCACCAGGTTCTGCGGTACCAGGATCATCAGCCGGATATCGAGTTTTTCCGCCTCGCTCCATACCCAGTCGAATTTGCCGTTGACCAGCGGTTCCTGCAGCACGGGGATGTGGAAGGAGAAACGCATGCCGAGCATGCCGGGCTGCTGCTTGAAAGTCTTGATCGCGGTTTTCGCGTCCGGCGCTTCCGGATTGAAGCGGCCCATGATCGCGAAACGCTCCGGGTGCTGCTTCACGGCTTCGATTGCGAGGTCGTTGCGGTCGCCTTCCCAAGACGGTGGCACGATCACCACGCGATCGACGCCGGCTTCGTCCATGTCCTTCAGCAACTGCTCGTGGCCGAGCGGAATCTCGCGCTGCGCATGCGCGCGCGCGGGCCAGGGACGTTCCGGTGTGTTGGCACCCCAGATGTGCACTTGTGAATCGACGATCAGCATTTCTTCTCCATGTGGTGGTTCAGGGGGGTCATTCCTGGGTCGCGAGTTCGGTCCAGGGTTTGATTTTGGCCAGGGTGCGGCCCAGCGTGCGTTCCGCAACCTCGGTATCGTAAGCCGCCTGTGCGCGCAGCCAGTAGCCGTTGGACAAGCCGAAAAAACGGCACAGCCGCAGATCGGTGTCGGCGGTCACGGTGCGGCGACCGGCGACGATTTCACCGATACGTTGCGCCGGAACGCCAATTTCCTTGGCCAGGCGGTACTGGGTAATGCCCATGGGTTTAAGGAACTCCTCCAGCAGGAGTTCGCCCGGGGTGACAGGGTTCAGCTTTCCCATATTCAGACCTCTCAATGGTAGTCCACGATCTCCACGTCTTCGGCGCCTGACGCTGTCCAGCTAAAACAAAGGCGCCACTGATCATTGATCCGGATGCTGTGCTGGCCGGCTCTGTTGCCTTTCAGCGCTTCAAGGCGGTTGCCCGGCGGTATCCGCAGATCGCTCAAATGTGCTGCGATTTCGAGTTGTCGCAGTTTGCGGCGCGCGACATCGGCAATATTGGCGAAACGTTTGACGCGATTTCCGTCCGCCAGTGTCTTGGTGTCGGCGCTTCGAAACGACTTGATCATGCGTGATAGTAACGTGATGCGTGATTATTGCGCAAGCTGGATGCCGGTCAAATGGCTGACTCCGCAGCGAAAGTCATTCAGAATCGGCCGCCAGATGTCTCGGATATGCACAGTTGCGGCTTGCGAGACATGTTTATTTATAAGTATTTGATTATAAAGGATATTTTATGAACGGCGCAGAAAGCCTCGTGCGCACGCTGTTGAACGGCGACGTCAATGTCTGTTTCGCCAATCCCGGCACTTCAGAAATGCATTTCGTCTCTGCGCTCGATCGCGTCGAAGGCGTGCGCTGCATTCTCGGCCTGTTCGAAGGCGTGGTCACCGGCGCAGCCGACGGTTATTACCGCATGGCGGGCAAACCCGCAGCGACGCTGTTGCATCTCGGGCCGGGACTCGGCAACGGTCTCGCCAACCTGCACAACGCCAAGAAGGCGCGCTCGGGCATGGTCAACATTGTTGGCGAACACGCGAGTTATCACATCAAGCACGATGCGCCGCTGACCGCTGACATCGAAGGTGTTGCGCGGCCGATGTCGGACTGGGTGTTGACCTCGCGTTCGGCGCAGGACGTCGCCGCCGATGGCGCGAAGGCCATTGAGGCCGCACGCACCGCACCGGGACAGATCGCCACGCTGATCCTGCCCGCGGACACCGCCTGGAGTGAAGCCGGCGGCCCGGCCACCGTCAACGCGCCGGCACCGCGGACACGCGTGGAGAGAAGTGCGATCGATGCCGGTGCCCGCGCGCTGCGATCAGGCAGACCCGCGGCGATCCTGCTCGGCGGCGCCGCGCTGCGCGGCAAGGCGCTGGAACACGCCGCGAGCATCGCCGCGAAATGCGGCTGCCAGCTGCTCTGCGAATACAACAATGCGCGCATGGAGCGCGGCGTGGGGCGGGCGGTGGTGAAGCAACTGCCCTTTGTGGTCGATGCCGCACTGGCGATGCTGAAGGATGTGCAGGAACTGGTGCTGGTCGGCGCCAAGTCTCCGGTGTCCTTCTTCGCCTATCCCGGCAAGCCCAGCGTGCTGGTGCCCGAAGGCTGCACGGTTACGAAGGTTGCAGGTGCCGAAGCCGATCTCGAACAGGCGCTGGAAGCGCTGGCCGATGCCCTCGGCGCGCGCAATACTGCGCCGCTGCTTAATCAGCGCGCATACGACGGTGCGCTGCCCACCGGCGCAATCACGCTCGATGGCCTCGGCGCGTTGTTCAATACGCTGATCCCGGACAACGCCGTGGTCATTGACGAAGCCGTCACCAGCGGCCGTGCCTTCACTGGTGCGACGCTGGGCGCGCGGCCGCATGACTGGCTGAACATCATGGGCGGCTCGATCGGCTGGGGGCTGGCCGCGGCGATGGGGGCGGCGATTGCGGCACCCGACCGCAAGGTCATCGCCTTCGAAGGCGACGGCAGCGCGCAGTACACGCTGCAGGCGCTGTGGACGATGGCGCGCGAAAACCTCGACGTGACGGTGGTGATTTTCGCCAACCGCGCCTACAAGATCCTGCTGGGTGAGCTGACCAATGTCGGCGCTGCCGCGCCCGGCGCCAATGCGCGTTCGATGCTGACGCTGGACCGGCCGGACCTCGACTGGGTCGCGCTGGCGAAGGGTTATGGCGTGGAGGCGGGACGGGCGGCGACGCTGGATGAACTGGCGGTGCAGTTCAGGCGGGGGCTGGCGGTGCCGGGGCCGTATCTGGTCGAAGTGGTGATGTAACGGCCGGTTTTCGTGGCCCACAAGGCGCGCAGCGCATTACGGGAAGCCGGCTTCGCTCTCGCTACGCCCGTTCATGCCGCCGTCAGTTTTACTTTGCCGACACTGCCGAGCTTGACGCGCTGCCGGGCGTGCCAGAGATCGTGGTTGTACTGCAGTGCCAGCCAGCTCTCGGGCGAACGGCCCAGGGCCTTGGACAGGCGCAGCGCCATTTCGGGGCTGATGCCGCTGTTGCCGGTGAGTATGCGGTTCAGCGTCGAAGCCGCCACGCCCAGCTTCGCCGCCAGTTCGCGGCCACTGAGGTTGTTGGGCTCGAGATAAACCCCGGTGATGAATTCCCCGGGATGGGGCGGGTTGTGCATGCTCATCAGTGGTAATCCTCATAGTCCAGGACGTAGGCGTGTCCGTCCCTGAATTCAAAAGTCATCCGCCAGTTGCCGTTCACCCAGACCGACCAGCGGCCCCGTTCTTCACCCTTCAGCGCATGCAGCCGGAAACCGGGCACATCCATGTCTTCCATGGATTGGGCAGTATCCAGGGCCGCCAGCAGCATCCTCAGCCGTTTGGCATGGTGAGGCTGGATGCCTGCCGCGCTGCCGGATTCAAAGAATCTTTTCAGTCCCTTGTGCCGGAATGACTGAATCATGAGGAGATTGTACCGTGTTGCGCATCACGCAACAATGGCTGCGCAGGGCAGTCTACTCCGGCACCCATGTTTCGGTGGTGTGGTTGCCGGTCCATCTGCCGCGAAATTGACGGTTGTTACCGGGAGGCATAAACTGCGTAATTACTGATGTAATAACGCCTCGGAGGTGCAGCATGCTCAAGGTAAAAGTGACCGCGATCGGTAATTCGATGGGCATCGTGCTGCCCAAGGAGGCGCTGGCGAAGCTGCGCGCCGAAAAGGGTGACGTGCTTTATTTGGTCGAGACTCCCGAGGGCCTGACGCTGACACCCTACCAGCAGGACTTCGAGGCGCAGATGGACGCGGCCGGAAAAGTCATGAAGAAGTACCGCAACGCGCTGCGGGAACTGGCGAAATAAGCCGGCCCGTCGCGTGACCCGGAAAGTCGGCGCCAGGGGCCAAACCCGGTGGCTGTTGCCGGAAGTCGTTACAGCCATCCACCAGATGCTGATCGCCGAACACGGCGGACTTCCGGGTATCCGTGACCAGGGGCTGCTCGATTCGGCACTGGCGCGTCCGCGGCAGCAGGCGGCCTACGGCAAGAAGAATTCCGTTTTTCAGCTGGCAGCGGCCTACAGCTATGGCCTCGCCCGTAACCATCCCTTCGTCGATGGCAACAAGCGGATTGCGCTGACCGTTGCCGCGGTGTTTCTTGAGATCAACGGATATTCCCTCAATGCGTCGGAAGCGGAGGCCGTGATCATTTACCAGCAGTTGGCGGATGGCAGGCTGACGGAAGAAGCGTTGGCGCGGTGGTTGCGCGAATCTTCAGTTTTGAATTCTTAACGTTAGCGCTCACCGTTGATACTCGCGCTCAAGACTCCGTAGTCGACCTCGCAAAGCGTTCAATGCTCGCCGAGCACGCTTAGATTGCGCAACCGATCGCCACCTCACGACATCTGATTGCCATCCCAGATACTCTGCGACGTCGAGGCAGCGCAAGCAGATGGTCGGAATGCCGGCCAACTCGATCGACCAGCCTTGTGCGCCGAAGTGGATAAAGCCATTCCGGAGGTCGTTCAGATTCTTAATTGCTTTGTCGTGCTCAGAGGTGATCACAAACTGTGGTTGCGAAGACGCACGGGAAAGAACGTGCTTCTTCGACTTGGCGTAAAGCTCCAAGAAGTAATCGAGGCCGAGCTTTTGTGGCCACGGACTGCCCGACTGGTAGGCCTTCAGCCAGTCGTCTGCGTGAGAAGATTTCAGAGTGAGAAGACCATTGCCGAAGGAAAGCGCGAGCACGAACATCCCCTGCGTCGCCGAATGCACCGCAATCAACAACCACTTCCATTCAGCGATCTCCCCTTCCACGAGACGTGCCGTTTCAGCGGCCTTCCGTAGCGAGTCCGCAGCATCGGCGTATTCATCAGTCCGGAGCCACCGGCGTTTCCTTGGCATCGTGAGGTAACGTGTATTGAGTGACATTTTTAGTTGCCAAATTTAGTTGAAATTGTAATTGCACACAGTTTTCAGGTGCTTGTCTGATACGGCCAGGTTTTATGCGTCTAAGGATGCGTCTACCCCTGCTAAACTCCGCCCGTGTCCGATCTCGCTTCCGTCTTCTCCGCCACCGGCGCGCTTGCGCAGGTCGTGCCCGGTTTCCGTGCCCGCACAGGGCAACTGGAGATGGCCGAGGCCATAAAAAAAGTAATTAATAATCAACAAGTTATAGTTGCAGAGGCGGGGACCGGCACGGGCAAGACCTTTGCCTATCTGGTTCCTGCCCTGCTGTCCGGCGGAAAGGTCATCATCTCCACCGGCACCAAGACACTGCAGGACCAACTATTCGGGCGTGACATTCCGGTGGTGCGTGATGCGATGCTTGTGCCGGTGACCGTGGCGCTGCTAAAGGGGCGCGCGAACTATGTATGTCATCACCATCTCGAACGCGCGAAGAACGACGGCCGGCTGCCGACGCGCGACGACGTGATGCATCTCGCGCGCATCGAGAGCTTCGCGCGCATCTCGATCACCGGTGATCGTGCCGACTGCGCCGAGGTGCCGGAGAACGCCGGTGTGTGGCCGCTGGTGACCTCCACCCGCGACAACTGCCTCGGCTCGCAGTGTGAGCATTACGATAAATGTTTCGTCATGAAGGCGCGCAAGCAGGCGCTGGAGTCCGACGTCGTGGTGGTCAACCACCATCTGTTTTTCGCCGACGTGATGCTGCGCGAGGAAAGCGTCGCCGAGCTCCTGCCGGCCTGCAATACGGTGATTTTCGACGAGGCGCACCAGTTGCCGGAAACCGCGAGCCTGTTTTTCGGGCAGTCGGTGTCGACGACCCAGCTGCTCGACCTTGCGCGCGATGCGCGGATCGAGGGCGCGACCGTGGCCAAGGATTTTGCGGCGCTGCCGGCGGCGGCCAACGTCATGGAGAAGGCGGCGCGCGACCTGCGGCTGGCCTTCGAGGACAGCGGCGCGCGGATGCCGGCGGCATTGCTGCGCAAACGCAAGGAAATGACCGAGGCGCTGGAAGTGGCCACCGAACGCCTGACCGAGCTGGCGGAGACATTGCATCTCCAGGCCGCGCGCAGCGAAGGGCTGCAGAAATGTTTCGAGCGCGCCGACGAACTGCGCGCCCAGCTGGCCGGCTGGCGCGAGGACAAGGATGCCTCGCTGGTGCGCTGGGTGGAGGTGTTCCACCAGTCGGTGCAGTTCAACGCCACGCCGCTGTCGATAGCCGAGATTTTCAGGAAACAGGTCGAGGCGCAGGCCAAGGCCTGGGTGTTCACTTCGGCGACGCTGTCGGTCAACGGCGATTTCTCGCATTACGTGAAGGAACTCGGCATCGAGGCCGCGCAGACTGCGAGCTGGGCCAGTCCTTTCGACTTCGAGAAACAGGGGCTGCTTTATGTGCCGCAGGGCCTGCCCGAGCCGAACACGCCGGATTACACCGCGGCGGTGGTCGATGCCGTGCTGCCGGCAGTTGGTGCGAGCCGTGGCCGAGCTTTTTTGCTGTTCACCAGCCTGCGCGCGATGCGTGAGGCGCAGGCTCTGCTGGCCGAGGCCTTCAGCAGCCGTGGCTGGGACTATCCGTTGTTGGTGCAGGGCGAGGGTTCGCGCAGCGAACTGCTGGAGCGTTTCCGCGCGCTGGGCAACGCGGTGCTGATCGGCAGCCAGTCCTTCTGGGAAGGTGTGGATGTGCGCGGCGAGGCACTGTCACTGGTGATGATCGACAAGCTGCCCTTCGCGCCGCCGGACGATCCGGTGCTGGCCGCACGTATCGAGAAAATCAACGCCGAGGGCCGCAATGCCTTCATGGAGCACCAGCTGCCGCGGGCGGTGATTTCGCTGAAGCAGGGCGCCGGGCGGTTGATCCGCGACGAGGCCGATCGCGGTGTGCTGATGATCTGCGACCCGCGGCTGATCTCGAAATCCTACGGCAAGCGTATCTGGCGCAGCCTGCCGCCGATGACGCGGACGCGGGATGTTGCCGATGTGGTGGCGTTTTTTGCGCAGGAGCCGGTTCCGGCACTCGCTTGAGTTCGTCATGCCGGCGAACGCCGGCATCCAGTGATTTTCCCGATAAGCCGGCAAGTTTTCCGAACCCCAGCGTTTTCCCCGAGGGAACTTCTTTTGGGGCGCGCGGCGATGACGGGCGTTATTGCGGCGGCGGGGGCAACGCCGCCGGCTTGGCGGGATCGCGGAGCAGTTTCGCGCGCACCATTTCGATGTGCCCGCGCAGTGCGTAGATATAATCCCAGTAGGTCAGCGGCACTTCGGTATGGTCGACGCCGTCCTCGATTTCGTCGAGACGTTTGAGCAAAGCGGCGGTATCGGCAGCATCCGGATTGTTGCGCAATTCCAGTTCCACGGTTTTCAGTTCGCGATACCAGCGGAACACCTTGCGCTTGACCTTCCAGTCGTAGACCACGGGCATCAGACGAAGCACCGGGATCAGCACCGCGATCAGCGGCAGCAGCAGCACCAGCAGGCGTTCGATCAGGTTGGCGACCCAGAAGGGCATGTAACGCTGCAGGAAGGGCGGGCCGGACTGGAAGTAGCGCTGCGCATCCTCGCTGACCGCAAAATCGCCGTCGCGGATGGCCGGAAACTCGCCGCCGCGGTGGAATACGCCGGGGCCGCCGTGGATTTTTGTCGCCGCCTGCAGCAGCACAGCGACCAGCGCCGGGTGGAAATTCTCGCGTGCGACAAGGTGGGTGGTCGAGGCGACCATGCGCACGTTGGAGGAAGGGATGTCGGCGCCAAGGTCGATCATGCCGCGCGGCAGCGTGACTGCCGACAGATAATGGAACTTGCGTGCCAGCGCTTCGGCATGCGAGAGGCTCATCAGGCGGATGCCCGGCGTTTTCAGCAAATGCTGCACCACCGGCGCATCGGGCGCGGCGACGAAAAGCGCGGCATCAAGGCGGCCGGCGATCAGTGCATCCGCAGCATCCCGGCCGGTCAGCGGCGACAGCGGCATGCCGCGTTTGAGCGCCCTGCCGGCTTCGAGCACGTGGGTGACCAGCACGCGGGTGCCACTGCCTTCGGGGCCGACGGCGATGCGTTTTCCCGACAACTGGCCGAGCAGTGTCAGCGGGTTGTCGTCGCGGTAGAAAATCCACAGCGGTTCGTAATACAGCGCAGCCAGCGAGACCAGCCCCTCGGCCTGTTCCGGCGTGGCGACGCCGCCTTGTACTAGCGCGACATCGACACCGGATTCGGGGTCGGCGAGGCGCTGCAGGTTTTCGATGGAGCCCACCGATGGCCGCACTTCGACACGGATCCTTTCCTTCGCCAGCAGTTCGCGGTAGCGCTCGCCGTACATGTGGTACGCGCCGGCTTCGTTGCCGGTGGAAATGACGAAGCTGCCTGGCGGCGCCGGGCGTACGAAGCGGTAGGTGATGAGGAAGGCGGCGCCGATGATCAGCGCGGCGATGAGAGTGACGATCGACAGTTCGCGGTAGGCGACGGCACCGCCGGGCACGCGCAGACGCAGACGCAGGGATTTCTTCTTCGGGTCTTTTTCGCTCATGGGTGGTTTTTATCAGCCGGTGAACCAGCGCCACAGCAACCATGCCAGCGCAATCCACAGCAGCACGACCACTACAGCAGCAATGACATTCTGTGGTTTCGGTTTGCGTGCGTCCAGCCAGACCTGTGCCTGTGCGCGGGATTCCACCATTACCGGCGCCGGCACCAGCTTCAGCGCGATCCAGATGCCTATCGGCAGCAGGATGGCATCGTCGATGAAACCCAGCACCGGGATGAAATCCGGAATGAGGTCAATCGGACTGAAGGCATAGGCCACCACCAGCACCACAAACAGTTTTGCGTACCAGGGTGTCTGCGGATGGCGATAGGCAAACCACAGCGCGATGATGTCGCCCTTCAGCAGTTTCGCCCAGCGCCGCAGCGTCTGAAACATTCTTACTTGACGCTGCGCAGCCCGGTGGGCGTTCCCCACAGGTCGTGAGCGTCGGATTTGGTGATTTTGACTTCGACGAATTCGCCGGGCTGGAGTTTTGTGCCCTGACGGATGATCACACGACCGTCAATCTCGGGGGCATCGGCCGAGGAGCGCGCGACGGCGCCATTTTTGCCGACTTCATCGATCAGCACGGTCATGCTGCGGCCAACTTTTTGTTTCAGCCGTGCGGCGCTGATCTTTTCCTGCACCGCCATGAAGCGGGCGCGGCGTTCTTCCTTCACGGCTTCCGGCACGTGATCGGGCAGGGCATTGGCGGTGGCGCCTTCGACCGGCGAATAGGCAAAACAGCCGACGCGATCAAGCTGGGCTTCTTCGAGGAATCCGAGCAGGTCAGCGAACTCGCGCTCGGTCTCGCCCGGGAAACCCACGACAAAGGTGCTGCGGATGGTCAGCTCGGGGCAGGCCGAGCGCCAGGCCTGGATGCGTTTCAGCGTGCCTTCGGCATTCGCCGGTCGTTTCATCAGCTTGAGGATGCGCGGGCTGGCGTGCTGGAAGGGCACGTCGAGATAGGGCAGCAGCCCGCCTTCCGCCATCAGCGGAATGACCTCGTCGACATGCGGATAGGGATAGACGTAGTGCAGCCGCACCCACACGCCAAGGCCGGCCAGCGCCTGCGCGAGTTCGGTCATGCGGGTTTTGATCGGGCGGCCGTTCCAGAAACCGGTACGGTACTTGATGTCGACACCGTAGGCGCTGGTGTCCTGCGAGATCACCAGCAGTTCTTTCACGCCGGCCCTGACCAGATTCTGCGCTTCGGTCATCACGTCGCCGATCGGCCGGCTGACGAGGTCGCCGCGCATCGAGGGGATGATACAGAAGGTACAGCGGTGGTTGCAGCCTTCGGAAATCTTCAGATAAGCGTAGTGCCGCGGCGTCAGGCGGATGCCCTGCGGTGGCACCAGGTCGCTGTAGGGGTCGTGCGGTTTCGGCAGGTGGATGTGCACTGCTTCCATTACCGCGTCGGTTGCATGCGGGCCGGTGACGGCGAGCACTTTCGGGTGATGCTCGCGCACGATGTCGCCCTTGGCACCGAGGCAGCCGGTGACGATGACGCGGCCGTTTTCGGCCAGCGCCTCGCCGATGGCGTCGAGCGACTCCTCAACCGCGGCATCGATGAAGCCGCAGGTGTTGACGACGACGAGGTCGGCATCCTGGTACGACGGCGCGACGAGGTAACCCTCGGCACGCAGCCGTGTCAGGATGTGCTCGGAGTCGACGGTCGCCTTGGGACAGCCAAGCGAAACGAAACCGACCTTGCGCGGGGGGGTGGACACGACGGGAAGCGGGTGCGGGTCAGGAAAACGGATGCGGGCGCAGCCGTGTTACGACTTCGGGTCGTCGCCGCCGTCTTTTTTGGTTTCGCTGCCGGGCGCGCCGGGAAAACCCGGGAAGGGGAAATTACCCCACAGGTTACGGGTCTGGGCCGTCAGCTGGTTTTGCATGTTGAGGAAGGTTTGTGCGCTCTGCTCGAGGTAGCGACTCATCAGGCCCTGCATTGCGGGGCCCTGCATCTTTACGAATTCATTCCAGGTTTCCGAGTTGAGCATCGGATTCTGGCCGTAGACCTGACGCGATTGATCCTGCAGCTTCTGCTGAATCTGCATGAAGGTCTGGATATTTTTCTCGAGGTAACTGCCCATCATGCCCTGCATGGCATTGCCATAGAAGCGGATGATCTGCGACAGTGAGCCGCTGGAGAACATCGGCTCTCCAGCTGATTCTTCCTCGAGAATGATCTGCAGCAGGATGCTGCGGGTCAGGTCGTCCTTGGTCTTGGCATCCTCCACCTTGAACTCGATATTTTCGAGCACCAGTTTCTTGACATCGGCCAGCGTGATGTAGCTGCTGGTTTCGGTGTCATAGAGTCGCCGGTTCGGATACTTCTTGATGGTTCGTGCCTGTGCGCTCATTCGGGGAATCCTGGAAAGGAAATCAAGTCTAAATTATCGCACAGCAAAATGCTGCAGCGCAATTGAGGATTTTAAAAAAGTTAAATAAAAACAGATACTTACGGATTTGTGCAATGTTGCGAAAAAGATGGCGCGATATTGACCATGATCAAACGGTCCGCTGCAGGCCCGGGGGATAGTGAAAATGTGAGATCAGATCAACCAACAACGAAGGAGACATTCATGTCCAAGGCAAGTGACGCGATCAGTGAAATGAACCAGAAGGCGGCCGAAGCCGCGATGAACCTGACCCGGCTCTCGATGGAGCAGGGCGAACGCCTGCTCAAGCTGCAACTGGAAACCGTGCGGGGCATGCTTGACGACGGGGTGAAGGCAGCCAAGGTGCTGGGAGAGGCGCGCGATCCGCAGCAGTGGAGTGCCTTACAGCAGCGAAACATGCGCGACATGATCGCCCGCATCACCGACTATTCACGCAGCGTGCAGGAACTTGCCGGGAAGACCCAAAAGGAAGTCGGCGGCGCTTTCGAGGCGCGGATGCAGGCGATGAATGCGCAGTTCGAGGCCATGGTTGATGACATGGCGAAGACTGCGCCGCCCGGATCCGAGGCGGCCTTCGCGGCAATGAAGCAAACCCTCGGCGCGTCGCGGGCGATGGTCGACGCGATGACCAAAACCAGCCAGCAGTTTGCACAGTCCGCCCAGTCGGCGATCAAAGCCGCGGCGGATGTGGCGAGCAAGGTCGACGGCAAGGGCGGGAAGAGTTCCTGAAGCCTGAGTCGGGGGTCGAGTACAAAAAATGCCCGCGGCAGTTGCCGCGGGCATTTTTGTTTCTGCGCTGCATGTTTGCGGCGCGTGCCCCCCGCTTACTGCATGTGCTGGCCGCCGTTGATCGCGATGTTGGCGCCGGTGACGAAGGCCGCTTCCTCGGAGCAGAGGTAGGCCACCAGTCCGGCAACCTCCTCGGGCTTGCCGAGGCGACCGATGGGGATCTGGGGAATGATCTTGGTATCCAGCACTTCCTTAGGGATCGCCATCACCATCTTGGTGCCGATGTAGCCCGGCGAGATGGTGTTCACGGTGACGCCTTTGCGGGCGTATTCAAGCGCGGCGGCCTTGGTGAAGCCGTGCATACCGGCCTTGGCCGCGGAGTAGTTGGTCTGGCCGAAGGCGCCTTTCTGGCCGTTGACCGAGGACACGTTGATGACGCGGCCCCAGCTGCGTTCTGCCATGCCGTCAATGACCGGCTTGGTCATGTTGAACACGCTGTCGAGGTTGGTGGTCAGCACCGCGTGCCAGGCTTCCGAATCCATCTTGCGGAAAGTCGTGTCGCGGGTGATGCCGGCGTTGTTGACCAGTACGTCGACAGGGCCGACATCCTTGGTAATCTGCGCGATTGCCTTCTGGCAGGAATCGAAATCCGCTACGTCCACCGGCACCGCGTGAAAGTCGTGCCCCTGCTGCTTCATTTCGGCAAGCCAGGCGACATGCTTGATGTTGCCGGGCGAGTAGGTGGCCACCACCTTGTAGCCCATTTTCGATAGCTTGATGCAGATCGCCTCTCCCAGACCGCCCATACCCCCGGTAACCACTGCGACTCGTGACATGACCACCTCCTTGGTTGAACTTGTATTTCTAATTTAACAGCAAACCCGGGCTCCGCCCCCTGATTCAACCCAACTCAGCTATTTTTGTCCTTGACGTAGCGGCCTGGGGCTGGCTCGATCGGCTGATGCTTGGCGTTGCCGGGAGTAGCCGGTGCGGGGATGCGCCCACCGCCATGCGTGTCCAGCCACTCGCTCCAGTGCGGCCACCAGCTGCCGGGCACGGACGTGGCGCCTTCCAGCCAGGCCTCGGATTGCGGCGCCAGTCTGTCGCATGTCCAGTAGTTGCGTTTGTTGCGCGCCGCCGGGTTGATCACGCCGGCGATGTGGCCGCTTGCCGCGAGTACGAAGCGGACCGGGCCGCCGAGCAGTGCGGTGCTGGTGTAGGCCGTGCGCCAGGGGACGATGTGGTCCTCCCGCGCAGCGAGCAGGTAGGCCGGCATGTCGACTCTGCCGAGGTCGACCGGGACACCGCACATGGTCAAAGCGCCGGGCACGCGCAGCTGGTTTTCGAGGTAGGTGTTGCGCAGGTAATACTTGTACATCACCCCTGGCAGGTTGGTGCTGTCACTGTTCCAGTAGAGCAGGTCGAAAGCCTCGGGGGTACGGCCCTTCAGATAGTTGTTGACCACATACGGCCAGATCAGGTCGTTGGCGCGCAGGCTGGCGAAGGTGCGTGCCAGTTCGCGGCCGTGCAGCAGGCCACCCTGCGCGAACTCTGCCTCGCGCGCGGCGACATACTGCTCATCGATGAATACCGACAGCTCGCCGGTATCGCTGAAATCGAGCATGGTTGTCAGCAGGGTCAGGCTGGCGGCCGGGTTTTCGCCGCGGGCGCGCAGCACGGCAAGGGCCGAGGCCAGCAGGGTGCCGCCGACGCAGAAACCGAGCGCGTTGACTTGCTCCGCGCCGCTGATGTCGCGGGCAACTGCCAGAGCACGCATGACGCCCTGCTCGAGGTAATCGTCCCAGGTTGCCTGGCCCATCTCTGCCGGCATATTGCGCCAGGACACCATGAATACCGTATGACCCGCCCCGACAGCGTGGCGCACGAAGGAATTGTCCGGCTGCAGGTCGAGAATGTAATACTTGTTGATGCAGGGCGGGATCATTACCAGCGGCCGTGCATGGACGTCAGCGGTCTGCGGCGCGTACTGGATCAACTGCATGAAGTCGTTCTCGAAGACGACGGCGCCAGGCGTGATCGCCAGGTTGCGGCCGACCTCAAAGGCCGTTTCGTCGGTCATCGAGACCAGGCCGCGGTCGATGTCGGCGGCGAGGTTTTTCAGGCCACGGCTGATGCTGTCGCCCTCGGTTTCGGTGGCGAGCCGGATCGCTTCCGGGTTGGTCCAGGGGAAATTGGCCGGACACATCGAGTCGATCATCTGCCGGGTGAAGAAATCCAGCTTGCGGCGCGGATGGTCGTCGAGCTTTGCTGTGGCAGTCAGTTGTTCCAGCCAGCGTGCCGACAGCAGGTAGGAGTGGGCAAGGTAGTTGTAGTAGGGTTCCTGCCATTCCGGCGCGCGGAAACGGCGGTCCGCGGGCGGGGGCGGCGACGACTGGCCGTCCTGTGGATTCATGAAGGCCTGCCACAGCGAGAGTTGCTCGCGGTAATAGCGGCTATGCAGTTCCAGCCAGCGTTCGCTGTCGGCGGCAGCGCCGGCGGAGAACAGTTTGATCATCTCCGGGAAATCGGGGAGTGCTTGCGCAGCGCCGAGTTTTTCGGCGGCATTGCCGAGCAGCAGGCGGTTCAATTCGGCAAAGGTGGCAGCGGGGTCGGTCTTCGGGTCAGTCATGGTCGGTCAGCAGCATGCGCCGGAATGATGACATGTTGATTACAGGGCGGTGCTGCAACAAACATAACACAGGGATTCGAACGGATGCCGGGGATGCAGGTATGGCCGGCGTTCAGTGGCTGTGCGCCCAGCCGCTGACCAGCCAGATGGTGGCGATGCCCATGCCGATCAGCAAGACCTGCTGGGCAGTCGCGGCGAGCTCCGGGCGGCGATGCAGGCCGGGGATCAGGTCGGCGATCGCGACATAGAGCATGCTTGCGGCGGCCAGGGCCAGTAGCGGAGTCACCAGCGACTCGGCAAACTGCAGCGTGAAATAGGCAAGGACGCCACCGACAACCATGGATGCGCTGGCGAGGACGTTGAGGAGCATCGCCTTGCGCTTGCTGTAGCCGGAATGCAGCAGGATCAGGAAATCGCCGACTTCCTGGGGAACTTCGTGGGCGATGATCGCGACCGCAGTGACAATGCCGAGCTGGGTGTCGGCCATGAAAGCGGCGGCGATCAGCACGCCGTCGACGAAGTTGTGGAAGGTATCGCCGACGAGGATCATCAGGCCGCTGCGGCCGTGATCGTGGCCATGACCATGCTGTGGCGGAGCGTGCGGGTCGTGTGCTTCGCATTCCTCAATATGGCAGTGGCGCCACAGCACCAGCTTTTCAAGCACGAAGAAGCCGAGAATGCCGAAGAGCACTGTAGCCGCCGTCGCTTCGATGCTGTCGCTTTGGTAGAAGGCGTGGGGCAGCACTTCGATGAAGGCGGCGCCAAGGAGGGCGCCGACAGCGTAACTGACCAGCAACGGAATCTGCGAGGCCTTGGCCTGGATCGCGAAAATCCCGGCGACAATGGCGGACAGGATGCCGCCGGCCAGAGTCGCCACGATGATCCAGGTCAGTGTGTCCAAGACGGGATTCCGAAAAGGAGCGGATTATAGCTTAGCGATGAGTGATGAATGATGAGTGATTAACAAAGGGAAATCACGGACTTCCGGGTTGCGGGTTGTGCTCATCATTCATCTCTCCGCGCTGCTTTCCAGATTAATGCGGCCATGCGGCCGGTGACGCGGTCGCGACGGTAGGAATAGAAGCGCTGCTGATCGGAATAAGTGCACCAGTGGCCGCCGTAGATGGCGGTGACGCCGCAGCGAAGCAGTGCCGAGCGCGCAAGGGCCGGCAGGTCGCACAGCCACTTGCCTTCGCGCAGAGGCTGGAAAGCGGCGCGGTTTTCAGGGTCCACGGCGGCGAAGGCCTGCAGCACGTCTTCGCCGACTTCGAAGGCCGCGGGGCCAATGCCGGGGCCGATCCAGGCCAGCAGATTTTCCGGTGCCGCATCCATGCGTTCCACGGTATTGGCGAGCACGCCGCCGGCGAGGCCGCGCCAACCGGCGTGCGCGGCGGCGACGCAACTGCCGGCGCGGTCGGTGAACAGCACCGGGAGGCAGTCGGCGACCTGAATTGCGCAGACGGTGCATGGTTCCCGCGCAACGCTGGCATCAGCCTGCAGCACATCGCGGAGCGTGTCGGCATTGACCACGCTGCTGCCATGCACCTGAGTCAGCCATCCTGGCGGCTGCGGCAGGCAGGCTTCCAGGCGTGCGCGGTTTTCGGCTACCGCCACAGGATCGTCGTCGGTGCGCAGGCCGAGATTAAGTCCGGCCCATGGCCCCTTGCTGACACCGCCGGCACGAGTGGTGACACAGGCGCGGACCTGCGGCGGCGCCGGCCAGTCAGGAATAATCCACTCCGGGTGCAGTGCTTCGTTCATGCGTCGCGCAGCGCGGCAATCAGTTGCCGCATGTCTTCCGGCAGCGGTGCCTGCCACTGCAGGGTCTTGCCTGTCTGGGGGTGCACCAGCGCCAGTTTTTCGGCGTGCAGTGCCTGGCGCGCGAACTGTGGTGTGGCGGGCGCGTTGCGCGGACCGTAGACCGGGTCGCCCCAGATCGGGTGGCCGAGTTTCTGCAGGTGCACGCGGATCTGGTGGGTGCGTCCGGTTTCGAGCCGGCAGGCCAGCACTGTTGCGCGCGGCAGCTGCTCCAGCACGGTGTAATGGGTCACCGCGGGTTTGCCCGAGGGGACTACTGCCATGCGGATGCGGCTGCGCGGGTCGCGGCCGATGGCGCCCTCCATGGTGCCGCCGCGCGCTACCTTGCCGTGCACTACCGCGCGGTATTCGCGGCTGACGCTGCGCGCCTGCAGCTGGCGCACCAGGTCGGTCTGCGCGGTCAGGGTCTTCGCGATCACCAGCAGGCCGCTGGTGTCCTTGTCGAGGCGGTGCACGATGCCGGCGCGCGGTACTGTTGCCAGTTGCGGGGCATGGGCGAGGAGGGCATTGAGCAGGGTCCCCTGCCAGTTGCCGCTGCCGGGATGTACCACCAGTCCGGGTGGCTTGTTGATGACGATCAGGGCCCCGTCCTCATCCACGATGTCGAGCGGGATGGCCTCCGGACGGAAGGCAGTTTCCTCCGGCGACAGCATGGGCTGCACGCGGACCTGTTCGCCGCCATGCACCTTGTCGCGCGGCGTCGGCGTCCGTCCGTCGACTGACACCCGGCCGGCCTTGACCCAAGTGCTGAGGCGCGCGCGGGAATACTGGGGCAGCAACTGCGCCAGGGCCTGGTCCAGCCGCAGTCCCGCACAGGACTCGGGCACCGCGAGACTGTGCGGGGCCGGGTCCTCTCCGTTCTGGGTATAATCCTGCGCTGGCAAATCAGCGCCTGTTCACTCGAGACCGCATGCGAAACATTCTAACGGTATTCATCGCACTTTCCCTGGGCTGGATCCTTGGCGGCTGCGGCATTTTCGGCGGCCCCGAAATCGACGAGACCCGCAACTGGTCGGTGCAGAAGCTCTACGCCGAGGCGCGTTCCGAGCTTTCGAACCGCAACTGGGAAAATGCGATCAAGCACTATGAACGCATCGAATCGCGTTATCCCTTCGGCCGCTTTGCGCAGCAGGCGCAGATCGAGCTGGCCTATGCACACTGGCGCAACGAGGACCCGGCGCTGGCGCTGTCGACGATCGAGCGCTTCATCAAGCAGAACCCCAATCATCCCAGCGTCGACTACATGTATTACCTGCGCGGGCTGATCAACTTCAACGACGACCTCGGCATCATGGGTTTTTTCAGCGGCCAGGATCTGTCGGAGCGCGATCCCAAAGCCGCCGCCGACGCCTTCGTGGCGTTCAGGGAGCTGGCGACCCGTTTTCCCGAAAGCAAGTACACGCCGGATGCGATCCAGCGCATGAACTATCTGGTCAATGCGCTGGCGTCCAACGAGATTCATGTCGCGCGCTATTACATGAAGCGCAAGGCCTATGTGGCAGCGGCCAACCGCGCGCAGTATGCCCTGAAGACCTATCCGAGCGCCCCGGCCAACGAGGAAGGGCTGGTGATCATGGTGCAGGCCTACGACGCGATGGGCATGAAGCAACTGCGCGACGATGCCGAGCGGGTGCTACTGAAAAATTTCCCGAACAGCACCTATCTCCGTGGCGGCCCGAACAAGGGTGTGCCCTGGTGGCAGATCTGGAACTGGTAACCCGGTTTCAGCGCGCGAAGCGTTTTACCACCGTCATCAGCTCCGCGATCTCCTGATCGCCGCGGCCGGCCTTCATTGCCGCGGATACGCAGCCCCGGGTGTGATCCTCCAGCAGTTGCAGCGCGACAGCATCCAGTGCCGACTGGATCGCGGCGACCTGGGTCAACACATCGACGCAGTAGCGGTCGTCCTGCACCATCTGAGCCACCCCGCGCACCTGCCCTTCGACGCGGTTGAGGCGTTTCAGCAATGCCTGCTTATGCGGCTGTATGACGGGCTGCAGGTCGTGACACTCCTCCGCGCGCGCCGATCGCGATGATGCCTTAGTCAACGTCATAACCGGCATCCGTGATTGCGGCCCTGAGCGCATCTGCGCCGGTCTTGCCCGGATCGTAGCTGACCTCGGCATGCGCCTTTTCCAGAGAAACCTCCGCGCTGCCGACGCCTGGAATGGCGCCAAGCACGCGTTTAACACTCGATACGCAGCCCATGCAGGTCATGCCTTTGACGGGGAGGGTGATGGTTTCCATGGTTGACTCCTTTGTGTTTGGGTGATTGGTAAGTGGTAAGCAGTAAGCGGTGGTGGGAATCTGCGGGCATTTACCGCTTACTGTTCACCACTCACCATTTACTGCTTCACCGGCTTCCATCTCTTCAGCAGCAGCGAATTGCCAACTACCGATACCGAGCTCATTGCCATCGCGGCGCCGGCAATTATCGGGTTGAGCAGGCCCGCAGCGGCGAGGGGTATGCCGAGCACGTTGTAAATGAAGGCGAAAAACAGGTTCTGCTTGATCTTGCGGAAAGTCGCGCGCGACAGGCTCACCGCATCCACAGCGCTCATCAGGTCGCTGCGCATCAGCGTTACGTCGGCGGCGTGGATCGCGACATCGGAGCCGGCGCCGATGGCAAAGCTCACCTGCGCCGCAGCGAGCGCAGGCGCGTCGTTGACGCCGTCGCCGATCATGCCGATCCTGCGCCCCTGTTGCGTTAGCGTGTTGACGCGCTGCGCCTTGTCCTGCGGCAGCAGTTCGGCTTCGAAGCGCGTGATTCCAGCTTCGCGGGCGATGTGCGCTGCGGTGCGCCGGTTGTCGCCTGTCAGCATGATGACTTCGATGCCCAGAGCCTGCAGCGCGGCGACCGCAGCGCGAGATGTTGGCCGCAGCGGGTCGGCGATGGCAATCATCCCGAGCACAACGCTGTCGTGGGCGACACCGATCACCGTCTTGCCCTGGTCCTGCAGCCGTGCGACGGCCGCCTCATCGAGGACGAGGCCATATCCGGCGAGGAACTGCGGTGAGCCCAGCAGGGCGGGTTTGCCGTTGACCGTTGCTCGCACCCCCTTGCCGGCGACGGCTTCGAAGCCCTGCATCGGGACAGTAGCGATCTGCCGCGCCTGCGCGTATTCAAGCACGGCACGCGCCAGCGGATGCTCGGAGCCCAGTTCCAGAGTTGCCGCAATGCGTAGCAGCGCCGTTTCGTCAGCGCTGGCAGCGACGTCTGTAACAGAGGGTTTGCCGAGGGTCAGCGTACCGGTCTTGTCGACAACCAGCGTGTCGATATGGCCGGCGCGCTCCAGAGCCTCGGCGTTCTTGATCAGCACGCCGGTACGCGCGCCGGCACCGCTGCCGACCATAATTGCCGTGGGTGTGGCGAGCCCGAGGGCGCAGGGACAGGCGATGACGAGCACGGCCACGGCGGGAATCAGTGCGTCGGCCCAGTTGCCCGAATGCCACCACCAGCCGGCGAAGGTGAGGAGAGCAAGCGCAACGACCACCGGGACAAAAATCCCGGAGATGACGTCGGCGAGTCGCTGGATCGGCGCCTTTGAGCCCTGCGCCTCCTCGACCAGGCGGATGATGCCGGCGAGCGCGGTGTCGGCTCCAACACCAGTGGCGGTACAGCGCAGGAGGCCCTGGACGTTGAGCGTAGCGGCATAGACCGGGCTGCCGGCGGTTTTCGCCACCGGCAGGCTCTCGCCGGTGAGCATCGCTTCATCGACGCTGGAGCCGCCGTCGATGACCTTGCCATCCACGGCTATAGCTTCGCCAGGGCGCACAACGAAAACATCGCCGACGCGGATTTCCGAAACCGGGATTTCAGCGATGCTGCCATCGCGTTCGACGCGCGCGGTTTGCGGCTGCAGGCGGATCAGTTCCTCGATAGCTGAGGATGCGCGTGCGCGTGCGCGGGACTCGAGCAACTTGCCGAGGAATACCAGAGTGATGATGCTGACCGAGGCTTCAAAATAGAGATGGCCATCGAGTCCCAACAGCGCCACCGCCGCGCTGTAGAAATAGGCGACGCTGGTGCCGAGCGCGATCAGCACGTCCATATTGGCACCGCCGCTGCGCAAGGCATGGTATGCGCCGATGTAGAAGCGGCTGCCGATCCAGAACTGCACCGGTGTCGCGAGCAGCAATTGGGCGTATGGCGGAAACCAAGATGCATGATGCTGGCCGGTCAGCATGTAGAGCATCAGCGCGAGGAAGGGCAGCGTGAGCACTGCGGAGATCGTGAACAGTCGCAGGTCCCGGCGGTAGGCGACGAGCCGCTCCGCCTTACGTGTGGCGTCGCCGTCTGCAGCCGGCAGCTGTGCGTCGTAACCCGCTTTGCGCACCGCGCCGATCAGTTGTTCCGGAGTGATGCTGCCGGCCGGGTATTCGATGTGGGCTTTTTCGGTCGCGAAGTTGACCGCGGCCCTGACCTCCGGCAGCCGGTTCAGGGTTTTTTCTATTCGTGCGGCGCAGGCCGCGCAGGTCATGCCGCTGATCGGGAGATCGATCACGGCGGCGAGGCTGGAGACAGGTTTTTTCATGCTCCTACTATACCCCCATGGGGTATATGCGGGCAAGTTCACGCGGGAATATTTAAAAATTATAATAAAAACAATTACTTACGATAATTTATCGGTGGTTAGACCCAACGGCCACACGTCGCTGATGTAACAAAAAAAGCGCCCGCGAGGGCGCCTTGTTGCCAAGAGCGGACTTTGTCAGCCCGTTGTCAGCGTGCCATTGACTACCCGCACTTTACTGCCGGCCTGGAAGGCGGGTTGCGAGTCATAGGAAAAAGTCTGCGTCGAGCCGTCGTCCATTTTCACCGTCACGTCATAACGCATCGTCGATTTCAGGTGTTTTTCAGTCTGGTGACCGGCATAGGCGCCGCCGGCCGCACCGGCCACGGTGGCGATTTTTTTGCCGCTGCCACCGCCGACCTGATTGCCAAGCAGGCCGCCGACAACGCCGCCTGCCACTGCGCCGAGGCCCGAGCCTTCACCCTGCAGCTTGATCGCATTGACGCTGGTGACCACACCGCAGTTGTTGCAGACCGCCGCCGCTTTAGCGGGCTCCGGCCTCGTTTGCGCGGAGGAAGGCTGTGCCGGGGCTTTTGCTGCAGCCGTCTTGGTCGGTGCTTTGGGCGCTGAAGGGGTGTTAGCCGAAGACTTGGTAATTTGTTTTTCCGTTGCTTTTGGCGCTGCGGTTTCCAGGGCCGTGTCGCTGCTCTTCGAGAACGAGTTCGGCAGGACGCCGGTCATCATGGCAATGCCGACCAGGCTGAACACGGTGACGGAGACCGCGGCCAGCGCAATCAGCGGATTTATTTTTTTCGTTTCCTGCATGGTCATGCTCCTGTCTTTAAAGAAGGTGAAGTCATACTAATCCTGTATCGATGCGGGGTGTGTGAAGAATGTCACGCCGTTACAAAGCGTTACAGATCTTCCGCAGTGCAGTTCAGGCCGCATCGTGATCAAACGCGTAATTCCTCGCGCTCCCTGAATTGTGCGAGGGCCTCCGGATTGGCCAGTGCTTCGATGTTTTTCACCGGCAGGCCGTGCACGACGTTGCGCACCGCAAGCTCAACAATCTTTCCGCTCTTGGTGCGTGGTATGTCGGTCACTTGCGCCACGACGGCGGGGACATGACGCGGTGTCGTGTTGTCGCGGATCTGTTGCTTGATGCGATCGACCAGCGTGGCATCCAGGGTCCGGCCTTCGCGCAGGCGGACGAACAGCACCACCCTGATGTCGGCGGGATGTTGTGGCGGCCAGTCCTGGCCGATGGCGAGGCTCTCGACAACTTCGTCAAGTTGCTCGACCTGGCGGTAGATTTCTGCGGTGCCAATGCGCACGCCACCGGGATTGAGCACGGCGTCCGAGCGGCCGTGGATCATCAGCCCGTCGTGTACGGTGAGTTCAACATAATCGCCGTGATGCCAGACGCCCGAATAACGCTCGAAATAGGCGGCGCGGTACTTTGTGCCATCCGGGTCGTTCCAGAAGCCGACCGGCATCGACGGAAAGGGGGCAGCGCACACCAGTTCGCCTTTTTCGCCCTGCACGGGCTTGCCTTCATCATTCCACACTTCGACTTTCATGCCGAGGCCAAGGCACTGCAGTTCGCCGCGCCATACCGGCAGGACCGGGCAGCCCAGCGCGAAGCAGGAGATGATGTCGGTGCCGCCGGAGATCGAGGCCAGTTGCAGATCCAACTTGATGCTGCGGTAGACGTAGTCGAAACTTTCGGGCGCCAACGGTGAGCCGGTCGAGAGCAGCGTACGCAGTGCGGACAGGTCGTGGGCTTTTCCCGGTTCGAGTCCGAGCTTGGCCAGCGCGTCGATGTACTTGGCCGAAGTGCCGAAGATGTTGATTTTTTCTTCGGCGGCGTAATCCCACAACACCGATCCCCTGGCGATGAAGGGCGAGCCATCGTAGAGCATCAGCGTCGCGCCTGCGGCGAGGCCGGACACCAGCCAGTTCCACATCATCCAGCCGCAGGTCGTGAAATAGAACAGCCGGTCGCCGCGCTTGACATCGGTGTGCAGCACCTGCTCCTTCAGGTGCTGCAGCAGAGTGCCGCCGGCGCCGTGGACGATACACTTGGGCACGCCGGTGGTGCCCGAGGAATACATGATGAACAGCGGATGATCGAAAGGCAGCCGCTCGAAAGTGATCGGGCCCGGACTGAACGGTGCCATGAAGTCATGGATGTTTATTGCGCGGTGCAGGCCGCCGGTCTGCGGGTTGCCGCAGGTGTAGGGCACTACCACCAGTTTCTCGACCGTCGGCAGCTGCGCCATGATTTCACGCAGCCGCGGCAGATTGTCGACCACCTTGCCGTTGTAGAAATAGCCGTCGGCGGCGAACAGGATGCGTGGGGCGATCTGGCCGAAACGATCGACAACGCCCTGCACGCCGAAGTCCGGCGAACAGGATGACCACACAGCGCCGAGGCTGGACGCGGCCAGCATCGCGATGACGGTGCCGGGGAGATTGGGCATGTAGCCGGCGACACGGTCGCCGGGGCGGATGCCGGCTGCGCGCAGCGCTTGCGCAAGGCGGGAGACTTCGTGGCGCAGGTCGCTGGAACTGATACGGCTGGCTACCTTGTTTTCGCCGCGGAATACCAGGGCGTCTTCATCGCCGTCGCGCTGCAGCAGGTTCTCCGCGTAGTTGAGGCGGGCGCCGGGAAACCAGCGTGCTCCGGGCATGCGGTCCGCATGTTCCAGCACGAATGTGCCGCGTTTGCCGATGATGCCGCAGAAATCCCAGATGGCGCTCCAGAAATCCTCCGGCTGCGTGATCGACCACCGGTACAGCGCATCATAGTCGCTGCAGGTCGGGCCGCCGCTGGCGGCAACATGCCGCATGAAGGCGGTGATGTTTGCTGCCGCAATGTGTTGCGGCTGCGGTATCCAGAGGGGGTGATCTGTTGCGTTCATTGTTCCTCCACCGTTCGCCCTGAGTCCTTCGACAGCCTCAGGGCGAACGGTGGGCGGTTGCGGCAGTCATTATGCAAAAGCCGTCATTCCGGCCGCATGTGCGGGAACAGGATCACGTCACGGATCGACGGGCTGTCGGTCAGCATCATCACCACGCGGTCGATGCCTATGCCGGCGCCGCCGCAGGGCGGCAGGCCGTATTCCAGCGCGCGGATGTAGTCGGCGTCATAGTGCATGGCTTCATGGTCGCCGGCTTCCTTCTGCCGCACCTGTTCCATGAAGCGTTCGGCCTGGTCTTCGGGGTCGTTCAGCTCGGAGAAGCCGTTGGCGATTTCGCGACCGCAGATGTAGAGCTCGAAGCGTTCAGTCAGCTCCGGGTTCTTGTCATTGCGCCGCGCCAGCGGGGAAACCTCTGCCGGGTAGTCGACGATGTAGGTGGGATCCCACAGTTCGGATTCGACGGTGTTTTCGAACAGCGACAGCTGCAGTCCGCCGAGGCCGTCGCTATCACGGAAGGGGATTTTCAGCTCGTTCATCTTGTCGATGATTTTCGCGCGGTCCTTGAGCACTTCATCGCCGATATCCGGGCGGTGTTTGCGGATCGCCTCAGTGATGGTCAGTCGGGCAAAGGGTTTCGACAGGTCAAGCGGACGTCCCTGGTAGGTAATCTGTTCGGTGCCGCAGGCGGCCTGCGCGGCGGCGCGCAGGATCTGCTCGACAAAGTCCATCAGGTATTCATGGTTTGTGTAGGCCGCATAGAACTCAAGCATCGTGAATTCCGGATTGTGCCGGGTGGAGATGCCTTCGTTGCGGAAGTTGCGGTTGATCTCGAACACCTTTTCGAAGCCGCCGACTACCAGGCGCTTCAGGTAGAGCTCGGGCGCGATGCGCAGGTAAAACTGCATGTCGAGCGCGTTGTGGTGGGTGACGAAGGGGCGTGCCGAGGCGCCCCCGGGAATCGGCTGCATCATCGGTGTCTCGGCTTCGTAGTAGCGCCGGCTGATCAGCAAGTTGCGTATCGCCTGGATGATGCGCGCGCGCTGCACGAACACCAGTCGCGTGTCCTCGTTCATGATCAAGTCGACGTAGCGCTGGCGGTACTTCAATTCCTGGTCGGTCAGTCCGTGGAACTTCTCCGGCAGCGGGCGCAATGACTTGGTGAGCAGGCGGATCTGCGTGACACGGACGGTCAATTCGCCTTTCTGGGTCTTGAACAGGCCGCCCTGCGCGCCGACGATGTCACCGATGTCGTAATGCTTGAAGGCATCAAGCACTTCCTTGCCGACGTCGTCGACCGAGACATAGAGCTGGATGCGGCCGCTCATGTCCTGGATGGTCGCGAAGCAGGCCTTGCCCATCACACGCTTGAGCATGATGCGGCCGGCGACCGCAACAGCGACCTTTTCATCGACCAGCTTCTGCGGGTCCTTGTCCTCGTGTTCCGCGGCGAGGACCTCGGCGAGGTGGGCGCGAACGAAATCGTTGGGAAAGGCAATACCTTCCTCGCGCAGCCCCCTCAGCTTGGCGCGGCGCTCCTCGATGATGCGGTTGGTATCGACGAGCGGCGTGGTGTTCGGGTTTTCCATGATGGAGTCCTGGGTCAGAGGCCTGCTTTGAGGCTGGCGGTGATGAAGGGGTCGAGGTCGCCGTCGAGGATGGACTGGGTGTTGCCGATTTCGACGTTGGTGCGCAGATCCTTGATGCGCGACTGGTCAAGCACATAGGAGCGGATCTGGTGGCCCCACCCGATGTCGGTCTTGGAATCCTCCATCGCCTGCTTCTGCTCGTTGCGCTTGCGCAGTTCCAGTTCATAGAGCTTGGATTTCAGCATTGCGTTCGCCGCCGCACGGTTGCGGTGCTGCGAACGGTCACTCTGGCATTGCACGACAATGCCTGTCGGTAAGTGTGTGATGCGAACTGCGGAATCGGTCTTGTTGATGTGCTGGCCGCCGGCACCCGAGGCGCGGTAGGTATCCACGCGCAGATCGGCCGGATTGACTTCGATCTCGATCGAGTCGTCGACTTCGGGATAGACGAAGACACTGGCGAAGGAGGTGTGGCGGCGGTTGTTGGAGTCGAAGGGCGACTTGCGTACCAGACGGTGCACGCCGCTCTCGGTGCGCAGGTGGCCGAAGGCGTAGTCGCCGGTAATTTTCAGCGAGGCACTCTTGATGCCGGCAACGTCACCTTCGGATTCCTCAAGTACCTCGACACTGAATTTTTTCTGCTCACAGTAACGCAGGTACATGCGTTCGAGGATGGCCGCCCAATCCTGCGCCTCAGTGCCGCCGGAGCCGGCCTGAATGTCGAGGAAGCAGTTGTTGGGATCCATCGGGTTGGCGAACATGCGGCGGAATTCCATGTCCTCCACGACGTCGCCGAGTTTTGCGGCATCCTGTTCCACGGCAACGAGGGTGTTGTCGTCCTGCTCCGTGCGGGCCATTTCGAGCAGTTCCAGCGCATCGCGCAACTCGCTGTCGAGGTCGCGCAGGGTGATCACGATGCTTTCGAGGCTCTTGCGTTCGCGGCCCACTTCCTGTGCGCGCTGTGCGTCACTCCACAGCGCAGGGTCTTCACTGAGTTTGGTCAGTTCTTCGAGGCGACGGGTTTTCGTCTCGTAGTCAAAGATACCTCCGCAGCGCCCCCGCGCGTTCGTCAAGGTCGGTCAGGCGGTTGGTGATGGCGTTGATGCGCTCGGCTTCCATGAGGGGGGTGTCCGCAAAAACCCCGATTTTACCGCAACGGCAGAGGCTATACCGCCAGTCCGTAGTGATGACCGCGGAATGTTTCCGCTACGGCGTTTGGGTATTGCCTCCGGCCAGCTGATCGTCACTCTTGCTCGGGGTCAGCGACGGCCGGCCGACGATAAGAGGATCGGCCGATCCGATACGATCCAGATCGCGCTTGGTATAAGCCAGGCGGTTGAGCACGTAACGCATGGCGTTCACGCGTGCCCGTTTTTTGCAATCCGATTTGATCACCGTCCATGGTGCATCAGAGGTGTCGCAATGCATGAACATGGCCTCTTTTGCCGCAGTGTAATCGTTCCATTTGTCGAGCGAGGCCATGTCCACCGGACTTAGTTTCCACTGCTTCAGCGGATGATTGCGCCGTTCTCGGAAACGGCGGCGCTGCTCATCGCGGCTTACTGAAAACCAGAATTTGAACAAGTGGACGCCCGAGCGTACCAGTTGGCGCTCGAATTCCGGACACTGGCGCAGGTACTCGTCATATTCCTGGTGGTTGCAGAAGCCCATGACCCGCTCGACGCCGGCACGGTTGTACCAGCTGCGGTCAAACAGCACGATCTCGCCGCGTGTGGGCAGGTGCTGGATATAGCGCTGGAAATACCACTGGCCGCGTTCGGTCTCGCTGGGCTTTTCCAGTGCCACCACTCGTGCGCCGCGGGGATTCAGGTGTTCCATCAAGCGCTTGATAGTACCGCCCTTGCCGGCAGCATCACGGCCCTCGAACAGGATCACCACCCGCTGGCCGGTTTCTTTGACCCAAGCCTGCAGTTTCAGCAACTCTACCTGCAGCCGGAACTTCTGTTTTTCATAGTTCTTGCGCGACATCAGGTTTTTGTAAGGATACGCACCTTCGCGCCAGCCCTCCGAAAGCTCCAGGTCAGGGTCTGTGCCCATAGCCGAAGCCTCTGCTTGTTTGAACAGGGTGCGACGCAGCGCTTTCAGTTCGTCTGGTGATGCGCCGCCAATCAACGATTGAAGTTGTTGCAACGTCTCGCTTGGAGGGCTGTTTTTAAGTGAGCCGAGCAGTTCAGATACCACTGTGGCCTGCACGGTCTGCTTTGTGCTGGTGCGGCGGGCGACACGGTCGGCTTCAGCAGTACGCGCCCCCGGTTTTGCCAGTGTGTCGCCAGCCGTAACCAATCGCGGCTTCATACTTTGCCTGCGGGGTGTAGCCGTTTTTATGCCGGCGGATTGGTCGGTCATGATGATCCTCATGCAATTAAAGAGCGGGCATTAAGGCAAACATCATAAGAAAGCTACGCCGGCGGCGATTTGACCTGCATCAAGGGCAATCCGTTTTGATACGTTGCCGTTGAGAAGACAACGTCCGCCTGTAGCTGAAGTTTTTTCTCAATCACAGGGGGCATTGCTTAAACGCGGTAATGGCTTGGCAATTACTTGCCGATGTTTGCGTCGGTCAGTAATTTGCCGCCGGCCGCTTCATTGTCGGCCGAAATCAGTCCGCGCTCGATCAGCTGCCCGGGATTGAAGTTGAAATGCTTCGTTGCGGAGAGCTTGCGCGCCCGCGCAGCGAGTTCGCTGCGGTTCAGGCTTTCCCGCCGCGGCAGGGCGAACAGAATCCGGTTATTGGTGCGGCCGACGCGCAGCACGTAAAGCTCGTCGAAGCTGTCACGGTAGGTGCGCACCATTGACTCGTAGGGCGGATCAATGGCAACGCTCCACAAGTTACTGACTACGACACCCTGCGGATGCACGGCGCGGCGTACCGCGGCCAGGAATTCCCGCGTGGTCAGGTGCGCCGGCACTGAATCGGCGCCGTAGGCGTCGAGGAATATCACGTCGTACGGCCGTTTCACCGATTCGACAAAGCGGCGGCCGTCGGTGATGTGGATGCGCATCCGTGCGTCCTCGTGGAAGCCGAGGTGGCTTTTCGCGGCCGCTGCTACCACGGGGTTGATGTCGACGGCATCGATTTCGGATGCGGGATAGTGGTGGCGCAGGAAGGTGGGCAGCGTGCCGCCGCCGAGCCCGACCACCAGGAAGCGCTGTGGCTCGCTGCACAGGGCAAGCCCGGCGAGCGCGGCTGGCAGGTAGGCGAGGCCGAGGTATTCCGCGTCGCCGGGTTTAACCAGGCTCTGGCGCACGCCGTCGCGACCGAAGCGTAGCGCGCGCAGGCCCTCGCCCTCGTCGGTGATCACTACGGTGCCGTAGGCGGAGGCTTTCTCATAAATTACCGGGCCTGCCGGGTGGGCCGCCGTCGCCAGCAGCGCGCAGGCGAGCACCATGGCCCGCAGGCCGCAGCGCCATGCTCTTGATTGTGTCATCGCTGTTCTCCTCCCCGCTTTGTGACTGTGCCGGTGTATCCCGGCTTATCCCATGCTAGTGTAATCGGGTGGTGTGGGCTTGTCGCGCTCAACCGGCCTGCCAGTGCTCGAGGATCAGTTGCAGGGTGACGGCGCCGTTGTAATGATTGGCCGCCAGACGGTAGGTGGCGAACACGGTGTCGGGCAGCAGCTCAGCGTGGCCGAACAGCATCGCGTCGATGGCCTGCGCGCCGCGACGCAGCCGCAGCTTAAGGTGGCGTTCGCCGACGACGCGCTGGGAGGTGACCTCAAAACGGTCGTGGAAACGCGGCTCGGGGAAGCCCTGTCCCCAGACCGCGTCGGCGAGCGCCGCGGCATTATCGAGATTGAGGTCCGCGCACGGCAGTTCGCCGTCGGTGATCCATTCGCGGTCCAGGTCGGCGGGCGTCAGCAGATCCCGGGTCACGGCCTCGAAGGCGTCGCGGAAAGTATTGAAGCCGTTTTCGTGCAGCGTCAGGCCGGCGGCCGCAGCATGGCCGCCGAAGCGGACGATCAGTTCCGGATGTCGTTTGGATACCAGATCAAGCGCGTCGCGCAGGTGTAGTGCCGGGATTGAGCGGCCTGAACCCTTCAGCTCGCCGTTGCCCGCAGCGGCGAATGCGAAGGTGGGGCGGTGGAAACGCTCGCGCAGCCGCGAGGCGAGAATGCCGATCACCCCCTGGTGCCACTGCGGATCGAACAGGCTCAGTGAATAGCCGGGCTCGACGTCATCCATGGTCGCCAGTGCAGAGGCTTGCATGTCGGCTTCGATATCTCGGCGCTGGCGGTTCAACTGGTCGAGCTGGCGCGCGATATCCGCGGCGCGGGGGGCATCGTCGGTGGTCAGACATTCGATGCCCAGCGACATGTCGGTCAGCCGTCCGGCGGCGTTCAGGCGCGGCCCCGCGACGAAGCCAAGGTCGTAGGCGCCGGCGCGGCTGATGTCACGGCCGGCAGCATTGAACAGCGCGGTGATGCCCGGTTGGGCGCGGCCAGCGCGCATGCGCTGCAGGCCCTGTTGCACCAGCAGGCGGTTGTTGTCGTCGAGTTTCACCACGTCGGCGACGGTGCCAAGTGCGACGAGATCGAGGAGCGTGTCGAGCCGGGGTTCCGCCGGCTTGGCGGCATAGGCGCCGCGCCTGCGGAATTCGGCGCGCAGCGCCAGCATCAGGTAGAACATCACGCCCACGCCGGCGAGGTTCTTGCTGGGGAAGCCGCAGCCGGGCTGGTTGGGATTGATGATGCACCAGGCATCAGGCAGCGCATCGCCGGGCAGGTGGTGGTCGGTGACCAGCACCTTCATTCCGAGGCGGTTGGCCTCGGCGACGCCATCGATGCTGGCAATGCCGTTGTCGACGGTGATCAGCACATCGGGCTTTTTCCGTTCTGCGGCGAGTTGGACGATTTCTGGCGTCAGGCCATAGCCGTACTCAAAACGGTTGGGTACCAAATAATCGACGTCGGCCCCGAACAGGCGCAGCGCGCGCAGCCCCACTGCGCAGGCGGTGGCACCGTCGGCATCGTAGTCGGCGACGATCAGCAGCTTTTTGCGTTCGGTAATGGCGTCGGCGAGCAGTCCGGCCATGGTGCCCAGGTTGAGCAGCCGCTCCGGCGGGATGAGTCGCGACAGATCCAGTGTGAGTTGCGCTGTGTCGCTGATGCCGCGTGCAGCGTAGATCCTTGCCATGAAGGGCGAGAGACCGGCGGCTGCGAGTCGCGCCGCAGCGTCGCCGTCGACGGAGCGGGTGACGATCCCGCTCATTTACCCTGCGCCGCCGTGACCTGTAGAGTCAGTGGCCGGCGCCAGAACTTGAGCCGATCGACCGGGCGCAGCGTGCAGCGCAGGCATAGCGATGGACCCGTGGCGACAATCACCAGTTCCTCAAGGTCGCGGTGGCCGAGGGTGCCGTAGAGCGGGGCCAACCAGCGCTCATCAAGCGCCGACAAAACGCGCAACCAGGCCTCCGGGCCTTCGTAACGCAACGCGAAGTGAGCGCGGTCGAGAATGACCAGGTGGCGGTCACTGGCGCCGGGGCGCTGGCCGAACCACAGCGCGGCGCTGGCCGGCACATTCTGGTATTCGGCGCCGGCCTGCACGGCCAGTGCCATCGCGAGCGGATCCTCGCTCCAGATTTGCGTGAAATGGCGTCCGGGAACGGCAGGTTTGCGGCCGCCGCCCCACAGCAGCAGACTGTTGATGGGCGGCAGGCCCCGGGCTTCACGGGCCTGATTGACCGGATGTTCGTGCAGAATCATCTGTGCCTCGGTCAGCACGCGATGCCAATGGCTGGAGCGTGGGCCGCTCAGCGCGTTTGGCGGCAGCGGCCGGCCGGCGAGCGCGCTCGGCATCGGGGCGGCAAGGCCGATGGTTTCGTCCTGGCGGAAATACCAGCGTAGCGGGTGGGGCGTCAGCAGTTCAAGGCCTTCCCCGGAGAAATGTGCATTCAGTGCCGCTGCCAGTGCCGCGGTTTCCTGCGCATCCAGCGTCAGCGCCGGGGCCGCGAGCAGTCGCGTGTGGTTGCGCAGGAGTTGCAGGTGCACCGGATCAGCGCGCAGCCACCACCCCGATTCGGCGGGAAGGCCGTCAACCGCGGCAGTCAGCGGCGCCACCGGCCAGTCTTCCCGCGGCTCGACTTCGAAGGCCTGGCACAGCCAGACCTCGGAGTCGACTTCGGGAAAGCGCTCGGTCTCGCCGCGGCCGAAGATGCGTCCGAGCGCCGCAGCGGACTCGCTGCCGGCAATCAGTGCTTCCGCACCGGGTGGCGGCAGCAGGTCGGGAATGAACAGTGTGAGATGCACGATGACAGTCTTGTTGCGGGTGCGCGTTTGAAGGCGCGCAGGACACGCTTCGAGTCTAGCATGTGCTTCGTGCCATGCGTTTGTGGCACACTGCGTCTTTCGTATTTGCGACGTTCCGTGAACTCCTTTCCGCTATTCGTAGGCCTGCGTTACACGCGCTCGCGCCAGCGTACAAAATTCATCTCGGTGATTTCGCTGATTTCGGTGATCGGAATCGCGCTTGGCATGACGGTGCTGATCACCGTGCTCTCGGTGTTCAACGGTTTTCAGCGCGAAGTGCGCACGCGCATGCTGAGCGCGGTGGCACATGTCCAGGTCACCGGGCTCGGTGAGTCCCTCCGTGACTGGCAGGCGGTGGCGGATATCGCAGCAAAGCATCCGCATGTCACGGCTGCGGCGCCGTATGTTTCGGCCCAAGGCCTGCTGACCAGCGGCGGCAAGGTGCGCGGCGCGCTGCTGCGCGGCATCGATCCCGCAGCCGAAGAGAAGGTCAGCGAGATCGGCGCACACATGCGCTTCGGCACACTGGAGTCCCTGCGCTCCGGCGAATACAACGTCGTGCTCGGTGCGCCGCTGGCGCGGGCGCTGGACGTTACGGTCGGCGAGCGCGTGGTGCTGGTCGCGCCCCAGGGGCAGGTGACTCCGGCAGGCATCCTGCCGCGGCTGCGCCAGTTCACGGTCACCGGCACTTTTGAAGTCGGCCATTACGAGATCGACTCCGGGCTTGCGGTGGTGCACATCGAGGACGCGCAGCGGCTTTACCGTATGGAAGACGGGGTGTCGGGTGTGCGCCTCAGGCTCGACGACCTGTTCCTTGCGCGCCAGGTCGCGCGCGAGTTGCTGGCAGTGCTGCCGCCGGAGGTGTCGGTCAGCGACTGGTCGCGTTTCAACGCCACCTATTTCCGCGCGGTCGAACTCGAGAAACGCATGATGTCGCTGCTGCTGTTCTTTATCATCGCGATCGCCGCCTTCAACATGGTGGCCAGTCTCTACATGATGGTACGCGAGAAGCAGGCCGACATCGCGATCCTGCGTACCATGGGTGCCTCACCCGGCGAGGTTATGCGTATTTTCATGGTGCAGGGCACGCTGATCGGTGCCATCGGTGTCGGCTGCGGCATCGTCTTCGGCATCCTCGGCGCGCTCAACGTCGACAGTATTATCGGTTTCATTGAGAAGGTGTTCCGCATCAAGTTCATGCCGCAGGACGTCTACCAGATCGCCGACCTGCCGTCGGAGCTGCTGGCGGGCGACGTGGTGATGACCGCGGTAGTCGCGTTTGTGCTGTCGGTGCTGGCGACGCTCTATCCGAGCTGGCGGGCGTCGAAAGTCAATCCGGCGGAGGCGCTGCGTTATGAATGAAGTCGCTGCGCAAACCCCGGTAATCGCCTGCAAGGGCCTGCGCAAGGCCTACCGCGAGGGCGCCGACGCGGTACCGGTGCTGCTGGGCATCGATCTGGAGATAATGCCGGGCGAACGCATCGCGATCGTCGGTGCGTCGGGATCAGGCAAAAGCACGCTGCTGCACCTGCTCGGCGGATTGGATGTGCCGAGCGAAGGCGAGGTCAGTATCCTCGGTGAGGCGCTATCCGGGCAAAGCGAAAAACGTCGCGGGGAGGTGCGTAACCGTACCCTCGGTTTCGTTTATCAGTTCCATCATCTGCTGCCGGAGTTCAGCGCGGAGGAGAATGTCGCGATGCCGCTGATCATTCGCCGTGAACCGCGGCCAGCGGCGCTGGCGGCTGCCAGGAAAATGCTGGAGGCGGTGGGCATGGGGCACCGGCTGACGCATGTCCCGGGAGAACTCTCCGGCGGCGAACGTCAGCGCGCGGCGCTGGCGCGGGCATTGGTGACGCAGCCGGCCTGTGTGCTGGCGGATGAACCGACGGGTAACCTCGATCGCGTGACCGCAGAGACCGTATTCGACCTGATGCTGCAACTGAACCGCGACATGAACACCAGCTTCGTCATCGTCACACACGATCTGCGCATCGCGGAACGCGCCGACCGCATCCTCGAACTGGTCGATGGCGAGCTCAGGCCTTACGTAAACGGCAATTAACAGATGGGCAGGATGTACAGGATTTAACGGCAACTTCTTGCCGGAGTGATCCAGGTGTCCGCCATAAATCCGGGCTGTATCCTGTATATCCTGCCCATCCTGTAAATTTCAGGTGTTCTCTCGCCTGACAAGCTGCAGGATGCCGGCGTGTACTGCCTGGCGGTAGATCCCTTCATCGTCGAGGATCTGCTGCATCAGGAAATGCGGTGCGCCGCGCTTGATCAGCCGTGGCACGACGATGCCGAGCGCGATCACCAGCAGTCCGGTCCAGATCCAGCCGCTCAGTGCCAGCGCGACGCCGATGCCGAGCACCGGCATCACGAACAGCGGCAGCATCAGCATTGCACTGAGGAATTTCGCGGAGGCCTGTGGATCGAAATTGACAATGATCCGGCCTTCACCGTACGCCTGCACGAATTCGCGATGGGGCAGGTTCAGCGGCGGCGCTTGGGATGTGCTCTCCGAGGACATTCTATAAGTATATGTTTTTATTGATATTTTCTAGTATTCTACGGGAATCGGATCGAGGCTTCGCCACAGATACCAGGTGGCAACCGAGCGCCACGGTGACCATAGTTTTCCCAGTGCGGCGATACGACGCTCCGGCAACGGACGGCCTTTATTGTAGTGGAGGCTCATTGCGCGCTGCAGGCCGAGATCGCCGAGCGGGAACACATCGGGCCGCGTCAGATAGAACATCAGGAACATCTCTGCGGTCCAGCGGCCGATGCCCTTGACCTGGGTGAGGTCCTCGATCAGCGTCTCGTCGTCCATGTCGCGCCAGCTCGCGACATTGAGGGTGCCGCCGGCAAAACGTTCCGAAAGGTCGCGCAGGTATTTCACTTTCTGGCCCGACAGGCCGCAGCCGCGCAACTGCTCTGCGGAAAGTTTTAATACGTGTTTCGGCTGCATCTCGCCGACCGCACCCGCAAAACGCTCCCACACGCTCTGCGCCGCTTTCACCGAAATCTGCTGGCCGATGATCGAACGGGCGAGCGTCTGGAAGGCGTCGCCGCGACTGGCCATGGTCAGCCCCTTGTAACGGACCATCAGTCCGCCCATGACCGGATCGGCCGCACCGAGTTCACGGATGGCGCGTTTCCAGTACGTCGGCGTTTTGGATTTCATTGGTCGCGGCGCCGCTGCAGGCGGCGGCGCCAGGAAAGGAGGACGTGGATCTTCCAGGCGGTGTCGATGATCAGGTAACCCGCGGCTGCAAGCGTGACCGCCAGCAGCGGCAGGCCCACCGCCAGCGGTTTGCCCATCGAAATCATCCAGTCGACCAGCGCCGGAATCCAGCTGGTCAATGTGTGGCCTTCCATGCTGAAGGTCGCCGGCATCGTGTCGCCATTATTGGACATCGTCACCAGCGCCCCATAGCGGTACGCGAGGTAATACAGCGGCACGATGGTCAGCGGATTGGTGTACAGCGTCACCAGAGCCGCGACCGGCAGGTTGACGCGGAACAGGATCGACAGGATCACGCCGCTGATGATCTGCAATGGGCCCGGCACCAGCCCGGCGAACAGGCCGACCGCGACGCCGCCGGCGACCGAGCGCCGGTGCAGATGCCACAAATTGTGGTGTTTGAGCCAGGGCCCGCACCACGCGATCCAGCGGTTGTCGAGGATCGACTTGTGGGTAGGCAGGTATTTGCGGAAATATTTACGCGGCATTTCTTGTTTCAGGGTTTCTGCCGTCAGCGCGGCGCTTGCCGCCGCGTTAGGAAGCGATGGTTGCGCATATTATCGCTTTCGCCGCCGGAGTCTGGCTGTTGCAGCGGCAGGCGGTATTGCCGCCGCTGGATGGGGCATGGCTGCTGTTGCCGCTTGTTGCGCTGGCGATGCTGCTGCGAGGCGGCGGTTGGCCGCGTCGCATGGGCCGCAGCATGGTCACGCTCACTTGCTGCGCGGCCGCCGGTTTCCTGTGGGCTGCTGCCTGTGCCCACTGGCGTCTTGCCGATCATCTGCCTCCGGAATGGGAATCACGCGACATCGTGGTCACCGGCGTCGTCGCCGGCTTGCCACAGCCTTATGACCGCAGCGTCCGTTTCGAGTTCGATGTCGAACGGGTGGTGACGCCCGGGGCGCAGGTACCGGAACGCGTTGTGTTGTCGTGGTGGGGTCGGGGCGGGCGCGACGGTGGACCGCTGCAATTGCCCGAGATCCATGCCGGGGAGCGCTGGGAGCTGACGGTACGCCTGAAGCGTCCCCACGGCCTCGCCAATCCGCACGGCTTTGATTACGAGGCCTGGCTGCTCGAGCGCGGCATCCGCGCCACCGGCTACGTGCGCCCGAAAAGCCAATCGCGGCGCATTGCTGCTGCGGCTTCCGGATTCGCTTATCGGCTGGAGGCCCTGCGCGAACGGCTGCGCGAACGCATCCGGTCGACGCTCGGGGATGCGCCGGCTGCCGGCGTCATTGTCGCGCTGGCGATGGGCGATCAGCGCGCGATCCCGCCGGAGCAGTGGCAGGTGTTCACGCGCACCGGGGTTAATCACCTGATGAGCATCTCCGGACTGCATGTGACCATGCTCTCCGGGCTGGCTTTCGCGCTGGCGAATCTGCTGTGGCGGCGCAGTGCGCGGCTGACGCTGGTGGTGCCCGCGATGAAGGCGGCTGCGGTGATCGGCTTCGTTGTGGCGTTGGCTTACGCCTTGCTCTCTGGATTTGCGGTGCCGGCGCAGCGCACGGTGTTCATGCTTGCGGTCGTTGCCGTAGCGCTGTGGTTGGGACACATCACCGCGGCCGGTCCGGTGCTGGCAGTGGCGCTGTTCGCGGTGCTGATGATTGATCCCTGGGCAATCAACGCGCCGGGCTTCTGGCTGTCATTCGGCGCTGTGGCGGTGATCATGTGGGTGTCGGTCAACCGCCTGCGCCAGCCGCACTGGCTCGTCACCTGGGGGCGGGTGCAGTGGGCGGTGACGCTGGCGCTGATTCCGCCGCTGTTGGCGATGTTCCAGCAGGTGTCGCTGGTGTCGCCGCTGGCCAACGCGCTGGCGATTCCATTGGTGAGTTTTGTCGTGGTGCCACCAGCGCTCGCCGGCATGCTGCTGCCCTTCGATGTGCCGCTGCATTTTGCACAATGGGTGATGGCTGGCTGTCTGCAGGTGCTGGAATGGCTGAGTCAGTGGCCCGAGGCGGCCTGGCAGCAGCATGCACCTCCGGCGTGGACGGTGATTGTTGCACTCGCCGGCACCGGATGGCTGCTGCTGCCGCGCGGATTTCCGGCGCGCTGGGTCGGCGCCATCGCATTTCTGCCGCTGTTCCTGATGGTTCCCGCGCCGCCGCCGGAGGGTGCGCTGCGCCTGACCGTGCTTGACGTCGGCCAGGGCCTTGCCGTGGTTGCGCAGACGCAGAATCATGCATTGCTGTTCGACACCGGCCCGGCCTTCGGTCCCGGCGCCGATAGCGGCAGCCGCGTGATCGTGCCTTTCCTTCGTGCGACAGGCATCCGTCGGCTCGACACGATGGTGGTGAGCCATGACGACGCCGACCACACTGGCGGCGCACTGTCGGTGCTGCAGGCTGTGCCGGTGGATACGTTGCTGACATCGTTGCCTGATCTCGATCCGCTGCTGCTGATCGGCCCCGAGGAACGGCGCTGCATGGCGGGGCAGACCTGGACCTGGGATGGTGTGGTTTTCGAAATGCTTTATCCCGACGCGGCGACACGCGAGGCGGAAAAACTGAAGGACAATGAACGCAGTTGCGTGCTGAAAATTACTACTGCAGCGGGCAGTGTGCTGATTCCCGCGGACATCGAGCGTCGCGGCGAACAGACGCTGCTGTCGACGATGCCGGAGAACCTTAAGGCCGATGTGCTGGTCGTGCCGCATCAAGGCAGCCGCACCTCGTCGTCACCGGCCTTTGTCGAGGCCGTTGCACCGCGTTGGGTGATTTTTCCCGTCGGTTACCGCAATTCTTTCCGGCATCCGCATCCGGAGGTCGTCGCACGTTATGCGGCGCTGGGTAGCGTTGGTGTGCGGACCGATCAGGGCGGCGCAATTTCAGTGGAGTTGCAGGCCGGGAAACCGCAAGTGGTAGCGCGGCATCGCGATCGTTATGTGCGCTACTGGCATGCACCGCGAGAGGATGGAGCGGTGGAAGGGCTGCTTTCGGCTGGAATGTAAAAATGCTAACAAAAACAAATACTTAAGTAATTTGTCTCAGGTTAAAATGAAATTTAATCAAAGGCTTGCGCTGATTCCGCGAAGTCTTCCATGCAAGTACCCGGTTACGATGTTGCGAAACATGGTTGCGAAAACGGATCGCAGGAGAGAAACCGCAAGAAACGTAAGCCGTTACAAGCGCAGCGCATTGCGCCCAATGAAAAATTCTTCCCTGTGTCGTTAACCCTTGTCGATACCTTGGTGCTTCTCGCTGCGATAAGTCTCCTCGCGGCCGTCCCCAGCCTCAGCGTCCTTGCTGTCACCGCCCGTGCAGCATCCAGCGGCTTCCGCCAGGGTGCCTGGGTCACGCTGGGTATCGTCGCCGGTGACACGGTGTTTATTGTGCTGGCGATTTTCGGCCTGCAGTGGATGGCGGAGGTGCTGGGTGATGCTTTTGTCTGGCTGAAATATCTCGGCGGGGTCTATCTGCTGTGGCTGGGTTTTCGGCTGTGGCGCGCGGAAGCAGCGGTGGAGACGCAGGCTACGGGCGGCGCTGCGGCTTCGACCTCGAGTTTCATGTCCGGGCTGCTGCTCACGCTGGGCGACCAGAAGGCGATCCTGTTCTATCTTGGTTTTTTCCCGGCCTTCATCGACCTCACGGCGATGACGCTGACCGACGTAATGGCAGTGGTGGTCATTGCCGCGCTTGCAGTCGGCGGCGTCAAAATGGTGTATGTGGCTGCGGCGAGCCGGGCAGGGGCGGTAGCCGGGCCGCGACTGGGTCGGGTACTGAACCGAGTGGCCGGCAGTGTGCTGCTGGTAGTTGGTGTTTACGTGATCTTCAGGCCCTGATCCCGCGATGTGGCTAAATATCAAGATCGGCATGTTCTACGCTGCCCCCGTCTTCGCGCTGCTACTGGCGCTGGTCGCCTGCGTGGTGTTGCTGCAGCGCGTGCGCAGTGGCCGGCTGTCGCCCCGGCGAGCGGCGCTGCGGTCCTTATGGACGCTGTTTCTGCCGGTGTCCGCAGTGCTGCTGGTATGGCTGACCGGGGAGGTTGCAGGCTACTTTTCGGCGCCGCGCGAGCGTTATGTCTGGGATGCCGATATTTCGCTGAACCTGCTGCGCGGGCTGCTGCCGATCGGGACTTATGTCGCGGCTGCGATTGGTGGGCTGCTGTTGTTGTTCTGGATCTTGCTGTGGCTGCGCCGCGATAAATCCTGACTTTCGATCAAAGCGCAATCACGTCAAAGGTTTAGCTTTCCTCCGGGGCTTACCCCCTGCGCGCGTTGGGCGCACTGTCAAATCCCGGTAAAATACGACGATGCAACACCTGCAAATCCGACATCAAGGTCCGCGCCGCTCGTGCCGCAGGGCCGATCCGCCGCAATCCCATGACTGAAGTCACCAATCCTGCTGCCGAAGTGGCGCCGTTCGCCAGGGTTTATGGCCAGCCGGTGCTGGAAATTCCGCAGGACCTTTATATCCCGCCGGATGCGCTGGAGGTGTTCCTTGAGCAGTTCGAGGGACCGCTCGACCTGCTGCTCTACCTGATCCGCAAAGAAAACATCAGCGTCCTCGACATTCCGATGGCCAAGCTGACCGCGCAGTATCTGGTCTATGTCGAGATGATGCGTTCGCAGCAGCTGGAACTGGCCGCCGAATACCTGCTGATGGCGGCGATGATGATCGAGATCAAATCGCGGATGCTGCTGCCGCGGCCGGCGAATATCGACATCGAGGAAGATCCGCGTGCTGAGCTGGTGCGCCGGCTGATGGAATACGAGCAGATGAAGCTCGCAGCGCACAATCTCAATGAGCTGCCGCAAGCCGGACGCGATTTCACGGTCGTGCAGGTGCTGTTCGAGCGCGAGGCGATGATGCGCCTGCCCGACGTCAGCATCGAGGACCTCAAACATGCATGGCTGACGCTGCTGCAGCGGGCTTCGGTCAACCGCCATCACCGCATCACCCGCGAGCAGCTGTCGGTGCGCGAGCACATGACGCGTATCCTGCGCCTGCTGCAGACCGAAGAGTTCATCGAATTCGACCGCCTGTTCACGCCGGAGCAGGGTGTGCCGGTGCTGGTGGTGTCTTTCCTCGCCGTGCTCGAACTGGCCAAGGAAACGCTGATCGAGATCAGCCAGGAACAGGCCTACGCGCCGATTTACGTCAAACTCCGCGGCAGCACGATGGTCGCGGTCAAATAACACCACCGAAGAATCATGGAAGAACAATCCGTACAGGACGAGCAGCAGAGCGAGGAAGAAGAGCAGGCGCCGGAGGGGCTGGACCTCGCCCGCGTCAAGCATGTGCTGGAGACTGCGCTGCTGGTGACGCAGGAACCGATGTCGCTGAATGACCTGAAGAAGCTGTTCGACGAGAAGATCGATAACGGTACGCTGCGCAAGGTGCTCGACGACCTGCGCGACAACTGGGACGGTCGCGGCGTGGAACTGGTCAGTGTGGCTTCGGGTTGGCGTTTCCGTGCGCGCCCTGAGTCACAGCGCTTCCTCGACCGGCTCAATCCACAGAAGCCGCCGAAGTATTCCCGGGCGGTGCTGGAAACCATCGCCATCATTGCCTACAAGCAGCCGGTGACGCGTGGCGACATCGAGGAAATCCGCGGCGTGACGGTGTCACCGGGCATCCTGAAGGCGCTGGAGGCACGCGGCTGGATCGACGTTATCGGCCACCGCGAGGTGCCGGGCCGGCCGGAAATCTTCGCAACGACCAAATCTTTCCTTGATGACCTCAACCTGCGTTCGCTGGAGGAACTGCCGCCGCTGTCCGAACTGGGCAGCTTGGTGGAGCAGAATCCCAACGCCGAGATGGACCTCGAAGCCGCGCTGGCGGCAACGCTGCCTTCGGCAAGCATGGCGGAAGGGGTGATGGACGCGGAAGAGGTCGATGATGACGCGGAATCCGGAGACGGTGTGGAGGCGTTGTCCGAGTCCGCGGAAGCGCCCGAAGAGGCCGCGGATACCGAGACCACCGCAGCGGACGCTGATTCCGCGACCAGGCTGCACTAGAAATCCATACGTGCGGCGACTCCGCCGCGCGTCTCAGGTGGTAAGCCGGCGGTAGATGTCCGCCACCTTCAGCGGCAGCCGCTCCACGTTGTCCACCAAAGTCCAGTTCACCGGCCCGTAGAGGTGCGGCAGGTAGTCCCGCGCTTCATGGTCGATGGTGATGCAGAAGGGTTTGATGCCGGCATGGTGGGCCTCGATCAGCGCCTGCCGCGTGTCCTCGATGCCGTATTCCCCGCGGTAGTGGTCGCTGTAGTCATCGGGTTTGCCGTCAGACAGTGTGACCAGCAGCTTGGTGCGGGCTTCGACGCCGTTGAGCACGGTGCTCAGATGCCGGATCGCTGCTCCCATGCGCGTGTAGTCTTTCGGTGCAATGCCGGCAATGCGGCGGCGGACCGTGTCGTCATAGGCGTCGTCAAAGCGCTTGATGCGGTAGATCTGGCAACGCTGGCGGGTGACGCCCGAAAAGCCGTAGATGGCATAGCGGTCGCCGAGCACCTCCAGCGCTTCGCAGAGCATCACCAGCGCTTCGCGCTCGGCGTCATTGACCCAACCCTTGGTCGAACCGCTCATGTCGACCATGAACAGCACAGCGAGGTTGCGCTCCGCCTTGTGACGCCGTGTCAGCAGCCGTTCCGGCAGTTCCATGCCGGCTTTCAGGTCGGCATAACCTTCGACCAGCGCGTCGAAGTCGATATCGTCGCCAGCGGCCTGGCGCTTGAGCAGGCGGTCCTCGCCGCGCATCGCCTCGAAGCTGCGTTTGAGCTGCGCGATCTGGGGCCTGTAGCGGTCGAGCACGGATTCGACAAAACCGTTGTCCACCGGCTCAACGTCAGTTTCGCGCAGCGTGCACCAGTCCTTGCGATAGTGTTTGCGCCGAAAATCCCATTCGTTGTAGAAACGCACGCTGCTGTCGAATTTCGCCGCTAGGGGGGCTTCCTCGCCTGAGTCTGCAACCGCATCTTCCTTCTCGGCGTGTCCGGCATCGCCTGAGGCCCTCATGTAATCGTCGGGTATTTCGCCAAGATCCTGCAGAATGGAATCGACCAGCTGTGCCAGGGGCTGCGACGGGGCAAGCGGCCGGCCGTCGAGCCGCAGCTCAAACTCGCGATGGCCCTCTCCGTCGGAGGATGCGGCGGTGTCGATGCTGAAACGGTTCTCCGCTGCGGTCGCGGTTTTTTCCGGGGGGACTTGTTGCCGCACCAGGTCGGCGAGCGCGGCCGCGAACTCGCTGCGTTCGCGTTTCAGTCGTGCCGCGCGCACCGTGGCGGCTTTGGTTTGCAGGCTGAAGTGCCACGGAGCTTCGGGCGGGTCGGTGTCGTCATACAGCCGTTCGAGTAGTTTGAGGCTGTCGGCGACGCTGGCGTCTGTTGCGGCGAGTTCCGCGCAGCGCGGATCCGGGGCATGGCCGCGCAAGCGCGTCATCGTGCGTGCGCTGCCAGGAAAGGTCCTCGCGACGCGGGCTTCGAGGCGCAGACCTTCGAGACGGGCAAGCAGCCCGATCGCGCGCGCGGGATCGGCGTAGGCGGCGCAGGCCGTCTCAAGATCGGCTTGCCAGGTACCGTGGCGGCCCTGTGCCCAGAGCAAGGTAGCGAGGATGCGGTAGACCGCGAGATTGTCGGCCTTGTCGGGGAAGAGGGCGATGCGCGGTGGCAGGAACAGGGTCTCGGTGTCGGTACCGGCGTCCGCAGCGGTGTCGAGTTTGAGCCGCCGTCCGGCGAGGCCGCAGACAAACAGCTCAAGCACGCGGGCATGTTCTGCGAAAGTCGCGGCACGAGCTTCCGACGTTTGCCGGACAAAGGTTTCGAACTGCCGGAGTGCCTGCGTGCCGTGGTGAAGGCCGTCGCGGTCGTAGACATCCATCGCGTGAATGATCCAGGCCTCGGCCCTTGCGGTATCGAAGTGCGCCAGTGCGGCCGGTGCCGCCGCGGCGAACTGGTAGGCCATTTCGTAGTTGCTGCGGTCGATGACCTCGATCCAGTGCAGCATGAAATCCTGGCTAGGGCGGTCGAAAACTGCAATCGCTTCCGCCAGCGGCATGGCGCTGCGGCGCGAGGACAGTACCGGACCGAGCAGGTAATCGAGCTTTTCGCGCAGTTCTTTCGCGTTCAGCTGCGCGGTCATCTTGCGTGAGCTGCGCTCAGAACACCGAGGCCGTGAATTCGTCGATCGCGCGCAGCATTTCCGGGTCGTCGGACAGCGCTTCGGCGATTGCGCCGTGACAGGCCGCTGGGGCCGGGATGCCGCGGGCGATCAGCTTGGCGGCATGCACCAGCAGACGTGTCGAGGCGCCTTCGTCGAGGCCATTACCCTTGAGGTTGCGGGTCATCTGCGCGAGCTGTACCAGCGCTGCGGCCGTCCCGGCATCGGTGCCCGACTCCTTGCGGATGATGACTTGCTCCAGCGCGGCTTCGGGATACTCGAATTCAATGGCGACAAAGCGCTGGCGCGTGCTCTGCTTCAGCTCCTTCAGCACGCTCTGGTAGCCCGGGTTGTACGACATCGCGAGCAGAAATTCCGGCGGTGCCTGCAGCAGTTCACCGCGTTTTTCCATTGGCAGGATGCGCCGGTCGTCGGCGAGCGGATGAATGACCACCGTGGTGTCGCGCCGCGCTTCGACAACCTCGTCGAGGTAACAGATTGCGCCCGCGCGCACGGCGCGGGCCAGAGGGCCGTCGATCCAAACGGTTTCGTTGTTGGTGATCAGGTAGCGTCCGACGAGGTCGCCGGCGGTGAGGTCGTCATGGCAGGAGACGGTGACCAGCGGCCGCTTCAGTCGCCAGGCCATGTGCTCGATGAAGCGAGTTTTGCCGCAGCCTGTCGGTCCCTTAAGCAATACCGGCAACGCGCTGGCGTATGCGGCTTCGAACAGCGCAATTTCGCTGCTTACGGGCTCGTAGTACGGTTCCGCCGTGATGATGCGCGCTTCGCTCTGCAGCGGTCGCGGATCCAGCGGGGTAGCCCGGGTGGCCACAGGTCAGAGCTCCGTGGCGTTGTAGGGTTGAACAGACATGAGTCTTGCTGTAGATATTTAATTAAGTACTTGATTTTATTAATTATTTTTATTGCGTTCATACCCGGGCACTGTCCGGATTTCAAATTCGAGGGTTTGCAGGTCGCCGAACACATAGCTTGTCGGTGCACTGACGCCGGCGACGCTGCCGGGATCGATGCGCAGTGTTTCGCCACCCTGGATGTTGCGGATGCTTTCGATGACGGCACGGTGTTCATGGCCGTTGCAGACGATGTCGAAATCGCCGGTCAGAGCCATCGCCTTGGCGTAATGCGGATAGTGCACCATAAAGATTCTCCGCTCTGCGAGCACTATCGACCCGTCCTGCCCGTGGTAGTGCAGGTGGTTTTTCGGATCATGAGCCCATTTCGACAGGTAATACAGGTCGCCGGTGTTGTTACCGTGGATCATGTGAATGGGCAGGCCGAATCCGACGACGGCATGCAATGTGGACGGTGCGACGAGATCGCCGCAGTGCAATATCGCCTGCGCGCCCAGTGCCTTGGCCTCGGCGACCGCGGCAGCAAAGGGTTCGCGATGGTCGTGGCTGTCAGAGACAATGCAGATTTTCAGAGGGCACCTCCATGATTGAGCGACGATTCTACCCCGCGCCAACCCAAGTATTTTCTATGGAGGCATAACCTTTTTTTCACGTATGCTGGGCACGGCCTGTTTAAAATCCGGGCACTAAAAAGGAGGGAGGCAGATGTTCACCAGCAATCCGTTCGCCGAGCTTACGGCGTCCATTTCGCCCGCCATGATGCAGACTTACGTCATCCTCATGGTCTTACTGGTCGTCGCGGGCACCTTGTTCGACATTGTCCACAAGGGCAGCGCCAGGTATTTTTTCGAGAACATGCGCCGGTCAAAGGCGAAGGCTCAAAAGCAGCTGGGCGGGGGTGACCTGGCAGCCATCGCAGTCCAGACCGTGGTTGTTGATGTGCTGGCCTCCGGTGAATTCTGTAATGTTCGCCGCCGCATCGCGCACCTGCTGACGATGTACGGTTTCGTGATTTACGTCGTGGCCACCGTGTTGATGGTGTTCTGCTATCCGACGTCGTCTAACGCAGCGCCGGCGATCGTGCCGCAGCTGTGGTGGCTGGGCGGCTTGATGGTCTGCGTCGGCGGCTACTGGTTCTGGTTCTTCATCCGCGTTGATGTATCCGCCGAAGGCAATTCGCCATTCCGCGTGATGCGCGCCGACCTCTTCGTGCTGTCGCTGCTGGCCAGCGTGACGCTCGGCTTGGTCTGGGCCTGGATGCAGGCCAAAGGCATGGCCGGATCGACAGTGCTGTTCGCGCTCTACATCGTCGCCACCACGGTCTTGTTCGGATCGGTGACATGGTCGAAGTTCGCGCACATGTTCTTCAAGCCGGCCGCTGCCTTCGAGAAAAGGATGGGCAAGGCCAACGGTACGGCGGAGAACCTGCCGACGCTCACCCGCGACGATCCTGAGCAGCAGCAGCGCCATTCCATGGAGCTGCTGCGGGACGCGCCGATGGACATGGGGCTTGGCATCAAGCGCGAAGCGCCGCGCCACTACTAAAAACACAAGCAAGTTCTTCAGAACAGTTCAAGGAGCCGACTTATGCCTACCTTCGTCTATATGACAAGGTGCGACGGATGCGGACACTGCGTCGACATCTGCCCTTCCGACATCATGCACATCGACAAGACCTACCGACGTGCCTACAACATCGAACCCAACATGTGCTGGGAGTGCTATTCCTGCGTCAAGGCTTGCCCGCAGAATGCGATCGATGTGCGCGGATATGCTGATTTTGCGCCGCTCGGTCACAGCGTGCGCGTCCAGCGCGATGAACAGAAGGGTACGATTGCCTGGAAAATCAAGTTCCGGAACGGCACGGAAAAGAACTTCCTGTCGCCCATTACCACGAAACCGTGGGGAACGGCGATCCCCAAACTCGCGGAAGTTCCCGGTCCGAACAATGAAATGCGCGACAGCGAGTTGCTGTACAACGAACCGAAATGGATACGCATGGATGACGGCGGCTTGCATACGCTGAAGTCCAACGGGCTGACGATGAAGAAAGGCGTGTACTACTAATGGCTTACGAAACGATCGTCGAAGAAGGCATCGACATTCTGGTCGTCGGTGCGGGCCTTGGCGGCACGGGTGCCGCATGGGAGGCCAGATTCTGGGGGCAGGACAAGAAGATCATCATTGCCGAGAAGGCCAATATTGATCGCTCCGGTGCGGTTGCCCAGGGTCTCTACGCCATCAACTGCTACATGGGCACCCGCTGGGGCGAAAACAAGCCGGAGGACCATGTCCGCTACGCCCGCATCGACCTGATGGGGATGGTGCGGGAAGACCTGCTGTTCGACATGGCGCGTCACGTTGACTCCACGGTGCACCAGTTCGAGGAGTGGGGCCTGCCCATCATGAAGGACCCGAAAACCGGGCGTTATTTGCGTGAGGGTCGCTGGCAGATCATGATTCACGGCGAGTCCTACAAGCCCATCGTGGCCGAGGCCGCCAAGAAATCGGCGGACAAGGTCTTCAACCGCATTTGCGTCACCCACCTGCTGATGGATGACAGCAAGGAGAACCGGGTTGCCGGTGCTGTTGGTTTCAACGTCCGCACGGGCAACTACCATGTCTTCAAGTCCAAGGCCGTGATCTGCGGCGCGGGCGGCGCCTCCAACATTTTCAAGCCGCGTTCAGTCGGCGAAGGTTCCGGCCGCACCTGGTACGCGCCCTGGTCGTCCGCCTCGGCCTACGGGCTGATGATAAACGCCGGCGCCAAGATGACCCAGATGGAAAATCGCATCGTGCTGGCGCGGTTCAAGGACGGTTACGGCCCGGTCGGCGCCTATTTCCTGCACCTTAAGACCTATACGCAGAATGGTCTGGGCGAGGAATACGAGTCCAAGTGGTTCCCCGAGCTGCAGAAAATGGTCGGCAAGGAATATCTCGATCCGGAAGCCTCGCACCTGACCCATCGGCCGATCCCGACCTGCCTGCGCAACCATTGCATCATCAGCGAAGTGAATGCCGGCCGCGGCCCCATACATATGGTGACGATGAAGGCTTTCCAGGATCCGCACCTTGAAGAGGTGGGCTGGGAAAACTTCCTCGGCATGACCGTTGGCCAGGCGGTTCTGTGGGCAGCCACTGACGTGGACCCCAAGAACGAGAATCCCGAGCTGACCACATCCGAGCCCTACGTCATGGGTTCCCATGCAACCGGCTCGGGCGCATGGTGCTCGGGCCCGGAGGATGTTTCGCCACCCGAGTATTTCTGGGGCTACAACCGCATGACGACGATCGAAGGTCTGTTCGGCGCCGGTGACGCAGTCGGCGGTACGCCGCACGCTTTCTCGTCCGGTTCGTTCACCGAAGGTCGTCTCGCCGCGAAGGCCGCCTGCAAATACATCGACGACGGCAAGGCCGAAGGCATTGTCGTCTCTGATGAGCAGATCAACCGTCGCCGGAAAGAGATCTACAAGCCCCTTGAGCATTACAACACCTACCGCAATGCGATCGTGGCGGGGGATGTCAACCCGCACTACATCAATCCCAAGCAGGGCCTGGACCGCCTGCAAAAGCTGATGGACGAGTATTGCGGCGGGGTGACCGTCGGCTACATGACCAACGAGAAACTCCTGAATATCGGTCTCAAGAAGCTCAAGATCATGGAGG
>JAUXYA010000016.1 GCA_030684405.1 Burkholderiales bacterium
CAAAGACCGCTTCCAGAAGGAGTAGCTCACCACGATTGCACAACATCGCATGATGGCAAACAGGTCGAACCGGTGCCTTTCAAACCTTGTGCTTCCGGGGTGCCCATGAGCACGATAGCCCGATCAGGAGAAGGCGCGCGAATAGCCCATTATGGCCAGGGTCATTGACCCGACGAACAGGCCGGATATACGTGAGCAATCGTACCTACTGCAATCCATGCCGTGTTTGCAAACCGGGAGGAGTCCATATACGGAGGAAGGCCGAAGGCCGGAGTCCGGGGACGTGGTGGCCATTGCAACGGTTGCCCCGGATTCTGCTGCTACCCAAGGGGACTTCCTTCGGGGCGCGAATGAATGACGGTAACACCACATCGTCATTCCGGACGCACGCAGTGCGATCCGGAATCCAGGCAGTGCTGCGCCCCCCCTGGATTCCGGCTTTTCCCCCAAGAGGACTTCCTTCGGCGCGCGCTCTTAATGTCTTGAGGCCTCAGCGCCGCAAACCCTGCACCCTCAATTCCGGCGCTGGATCCCGGGCATCGGCCATCTCCTCACCGTCGCGATCCAGCAGCCCGGCGACCGAACATTGCGGATTGGAGGCCTTGCGCAGGATAGTCATCTTGCCGTTGATATAGCCGTCCATGCCGCAGAATTTCTGGCGCTCAATCTCCAGAAACTCGAACTCATAGGCATCAGATGAGCTGCGAATCAGAAACAAACCCTGCGGCGTCTGCACCCGGGTCGCCCCCTCGGACGTCAGGCGCCATTTGATGGCAGGGTCATCCCGCCGCATGTCCATGGAACAGGTGCGCGGCCGCCGCTTGCTGTAATACGCGAAGCTGGCGATCTGCCCGCCGTGTGCCTCCAGCGCCATGCGCGCATGCAGATCCTCGACACCACTCCTGCAGTCAATCTGCTCGATCTTGCCGCTCAGCGCCGGCAGCATCCGGTCGCCCGGCACGTCGGCCATGCGGTCGATGGCTTCCTGGATTTCCTCAGGCGTCTCCACCGGCACATGAATGACCAGGTCCGGTGGCGGTGGGCGCATCACCAGCGGCTCCGGAGGCTTCACCAGCGGCTTCTCAACCGCGCAGGCCCCCAACAGCAAGGCCAGCAGCGCAGGCAGGTATCCGGGCTTTAACACCCGGCGAAGCGGATGAATATTGCTTTGCACCCCAATCTGAGTCGGATGTTTTGCAGGAGTTCCCTGAGCTGATCTGACGGCTCAATTAAACAGGTGCAGCACTCCCAAAACTACCAATAGGGCTATCAAAATCTTTCGCAGCCCCCCCCCCCCCTGCCCTCTCCCCGCAGGCGGGGACAAGGGAACACTTGGAGCGTAGCAGAGGGAGGTTTTCATGTTGTCAGGCGATCTTACTTTTTGACCGACTCAATAGGCTTGGGCTTGAGAAATCCGCCCGCCACCGGGACCGTCTTTTTGTCCTGCTTGGGTTTCTTCTTTTCCTTGTTGCTGCGCTGCTGACCTTTGGCCATGGTCGTTCTCCTTTAAAAAACTCCAAGTGCGACTCACAAAATCACTCTATGTACGCCATTCCCCTAGCCTAGGCGCAGGCCGGAATCCGGGGACACGGTGGCAATTGCAACGACTGACCCGGATTCCATTGCGTTTCTCCGGGCTACAGCCCGGTGATGCCCTGCCGCTTAATCCACCGTAATTCCGGTGGCCTTCACCAGCTTGGTGAACCGCTCGATCTCGCTCCGGATGTGGGCAGCGAACTGCTCGGGCGTGCCGCCCACCGCATCAAAGCCCAGCTTGCGCAATGCGCCGGACACCTCGGGTAGCGCCATGGCCTTCACCGACTCGGCATTGAGGCGGCTGACGATGGCCGCGGGCGTGCCCGCCGGCGCGAGCAGGCCGAACCACGACGAGACCTCGAAACCCTTGAGGCCGGCCTCGGCCATCGTCGGCAGCTCGGGCATCATGTTCGAACGGCTCGGCGTGGTCACCGCCAGCGCCCGCGCCTTGCCCGACTTCACATGCGGCTGCACCCCGACCACGGTGAAGAACACGACCGACACTTCGCCGCTCAGCAGCCCGGTCAACGCGGGCGTGGTGCCCTTGTACGGCACGTGCACCAGGTTGATGCCCGCCATGGTCTTCAGCAGCTCGCCGCTCAGGTGGTGGGTGCTGCCGTTGCCGGCGGAACCGTAGTTGAGCTCGCCGGGCCGCTTCTTCGCGAAAGCAATCAGTTCCTTCACGCTCTTCACCGGCAGCGAGGGGTGCGCCGTCAGCACGTAAGGCGTCGAGGCAATCAGGATGATCGGCGCGAAATCCTTGATCGCGTCGTACGGCAGCTTTTTGTACACCGCAGGATTCGAACCATGCGTGGAGTTGTTGGCCATGAACAGCGTGTAGCCGTCGGCCGGCGCGCGCGCCGCCGCCTCCGTGCCGATCGCACCGCCGGCACCCGGCCGCGCTTCGATCACGAAGGGCTGGCCCAGCTGCTCGCCGAGCTTGCCGCTCAGCACCCGGCTCACGTTGTCAGTCGCGCTGCCCGGCGCCTGCGCAATCAGGATACGGATCGGCTTCGAAGGATAGTTCTGCGCCACGGCCGGTTGCACCATCAGCACGGCGGCGCAGGCGAGAACAGGGAATTGCATACGCATGGTTTTGCCTTTCTTTCTTGCGGGAAAAATTACGGAAAAATCTGCGACATGTTATACGGAATTTGCGGCATGCGCCGGGACCGGTTCAGTCCTTGCTGAACCCGCAGGTCCCCCGTTGTCATGCGCGAAGCAGCAGCAGGGTGGGCAAAGCGAAGCGTGCCCACGCGGAACATTTGTGGCTGTAAATGGCGGGCACGGTGCGCCCCGAAAGAAGTCCCCTTGGAGGCGCTTTGCCCGCCCTACACCCGCCATTTCGTGTGATATCATTATGATATCTTCATTTTGGAGGCAAAGGCATGTCCACCAAACAAAGCACATCACGCCGCAAGCCAGCGGCCACCGAGGGCATCCTGCTGCGCTACCGCGATGCCGACACGCCGTACGGCGTCACCCGCAAGACCGCGAGCCAGCTCGCCAAAACACTGGGGCTCACCGAAACCCAGGTCATCCACGCCGCCCTCGCGCATTTCGCACGGCAGAACCTGCCGCGTTATGAAGCCGACACCGGCCCGCTCACCGCGGAGCAAAAAGAAGCCATCCACGAATTGCAGCCCTCGGGGCGGATGACCGTCAAAGAAAGCCTGTTCTGATGGCAGCGCCGGCGCCACGCTGGTTTGCCGCCCCGCACCCCGGCGACATCGTGTGGTGCCGGTTCCCGCAGCGGGGCCTGCCCGGCCCCGGCCCCAAGCCGCGCCCGGCGCTCGTCCTGCGCGTGGGTGAACATGCAGGGCAACCCGTTGTCGAGGTGTGTTACGGCACCAGCCAGAAAACGGATCAGCTCTACGCCGGAGAATTCGCCATCACCCCCGCCGATGACGCCGCGTTCAACACCGCGGGCCTGAGCTATCCGACCAAATTCAACCTCGGCGAAACGTACGAACTCGATTTCAACGAGCAGTGGTTTGCAGTGGCGCCCGGAGCACCACACGGCCAGACACCCAAACTCGGCTTGCTACACCCGAGCCTGATGCGTCGGGCCGCATCCGCCGCCCGCGCCGCAAAAAAACGCTGAGCGCCGCGCGCTGTGCAACAAGTCCCATCGGGGGGAAGGAAGTCACCTTGGGTGGCGCTTTGCCCACCCTTGTATTGTTTCCGTGACCGATTTACGGTTGGCTTGTAGGCCTACAGGCCGGCGATCCGGACTCCGAGCCCACCCTTGGGTAAAACCCGTAGTGTAGATCGGTGCCGGGTCGTCACTCCATACACTGAAGATCGAACGGTATCTTGGGCGCGGAGTCTTCCGCAAGCCCGCATTGACAAGGTTGATCACTATGGACCCGGTAACAATATCTTATCTCGGTCTGGACGTATCCAAGGCCAAAGTGGATTGCGCTTTGTTGTTGAATAACAAGGTGAAATCGAAAGTGGTTCAGAATACCCCGGAAGGCTTTAATGCGTTGACGCAGTGGCTGATCAAATACGGTGCAGACCGTGTTCATGCGTGCTGCGAGGCGACCGGGACCTACAGCGATGCAATAGCGCTGTTCCTGCATGAACAGGGGCATATCGTAAGCGTGGCCAACCCGGCACAGATTGCGGCCTATGCCCAGTCCCAGCTCTCGCGCGCGAAAACCGACGCTCTGGATGCACGGCTGATCTTGCGTTACTGCGAACGCGAGCGGCCTGAGCCATGGGTGCCGCCGCCGGCCGAGGAACGACTCCTCCTGGCCTTACTGCGGGATTTGCAGGATTTACAAACGATGCGGCAGGCAGAAGCCAACCGGCTGGATAGTGCGCACCCCAGCGTGCGCGAGCGCATCGAGCGCCATCTGCAGTTCCTTGCACACGAGATTGAGCAGCTCAGGAAGAAGATCGAGCAGCATATCGATCACCACGACCAGTTGCGTGGCCGGCGTGACTTACTCGACAGCGTGCCGGGCTTGGGTGAACACACCATCCCGTGGTTAATTGCCTACTTGGGTGATGGCCAGCGCTTCGATAGCGCCAAGCGTGCGGTTGCCTTCTTCGGTCTGTGTCCTAAGCCGCGGCAATCAGGTAGCAGCGTGCGCGGTAAAACCCGTATCGCCAAGACCGGACATGCAGACCTGCGCCACGCACTGTATATGCCCGCCTTGGTTGCCTACAGCCGTTGTGCCGCCTTCGCGCCATTCGTGCAACGGCTTAAAGCGGCGGGCAAACCGCCCAAGGTGATCATCGTGGCGCTGATGCGCAAGCTAGTTGCCATCGCTCAGGCCATCCTCAAGTCCGGCAAGCCCTTCGATCCAACGTTACATCACGCTTGACTCGGATAACGGTATCTACGTTTGCTGGTATTCTTGATTTATGCTGACAAAACCTCTTATCGAGACCAACCCCTATCTGCGCGACCCCGAGAAATTCCGGAAAGCGCTGATTACCAGCGTTGCCAGTTCCACCGCGATCGAGACCGGCGCCAGCGTTGCCTCCATTGCGCGCATGCTCGAAGACACCGCTGTGGCCAAGCCATTCACATCGACGCAAGGCTCTGCTCGATAATCTCCGCGAAGAGCCGCTCCATCGGCGCGTAGTCTTTGTCCAGCCCCGCCTGCACCGCGGCGAAGTAGTCCTGCTTCTTCTCTTCGGCAATTAAACTGAAATCCAGCAGCGGCAAGCCCGCTTGCAGCGCCCTCAGTATTGAAAGCACACGCGCCGCGCGTCCGTTGCCCTCGCGGAACGGATGAATCAACACCAGTTCCACGTGCGTTTCCGCCAGCGCACGGGCGATTGCTGCCCGATCCTTGAAATTACACGGCGTATATCGGGCCAATATTCCGGATTCAAATTCCGCCATCAAGTCCGGCACAAGGGCAGCCGCAGCAAACGGGATGCCGCCCTTGCTCACGTTGACCCGCCGATACTCACCCGCCCACTCGTAAATTCCGCCGAGCCAGCACCTGTGGATTTCACGGATATCCGCTGCAACAAAGCAATGTTTCTCATCGAACCTGCCCACGAACCCAACCATCGCCGTTTCCAGCGCTCGTGTCTTTGTGACATCCATCTCCATCGGCGACTGGATGCCCAGTCGGTTCCTAAGCACCCGCTCGTCGGAGCCAGACTCGAATTGAGCCTCGACCAGTCCGGAAACATCATATCGACCGGCTTTTTTCACAAGCCATCCCCATAGAATTTATAGCCAGCCTGGGCAAGACTTTTCAGAACCCGAAGACACACCGGGATCAATTTACCTTATCACCTGGCATGCCCATGCAAAAGGAAATCGACTCCGGCACTTAATCGGCATACGCGCCAGTTCGGCATCGTTGCGTGGCTCGGCCTTCAACTGGCCGATACGCAGCAGGTTATCCAGCGCGGGCAGACTCATGCAGATTCCCGATCAGCGGCAGCAGCGGCTGCGCCAGCACGCGATTGACGAAAGAATCCGCCTCTTCACGGCGCTTGTTGAATTCAGCCTTCGTATACAGCACCGGATTGACCTTGCGGCCGAGCAGCTCTTCCGCCGGCAAGAGTGACTCGATCACCCGCGCGAGTGTGAGCTTGCTGCCGACGATCATCACGTCGATATCACTGTCAGCGGTATCGGTCTGCTTGGCATAAGAGCCATAGATCCATGCGCCTTCGACATCGGCGGCCAGCGCCTGCAATGCATCGCGCAGCAGCGGCTCGGCGCCCAGCGTCTTGCGCGTCAGCGCGACCAGTTCATTGAACACGGGGCTTTGCGGATTGGCACGGAAGCGGCGCAGGTTGCCTACGCGCTCCGACAGCACCAGGCCGGCATCGGCCAGCGCGTTGAGCTCGCGCTGCAGCGACGCGCTGCCGAGGCCGGTAAGCCGGCGCAGCTCGCTCAGATGAAACTCGCGCGCGGGCTGGCCGAATACCCAGCGGTAGACGCGGGACTGGGCTTCAGAAAACAGGGCGGTGCTGATCGACATGGCGGGAGCTTAGCATGATCGTGCTTATTATTGGCATGATCGTGCTATTTTAAGGCACGATTCTAGGCGATATATTTTTTAAATATATGTTTTTATTATATTTTTTACAGGCCCTGAAAGACCAAGCCAATTCTTCCGAGGCCGCCCTTGCCCGTCTACGGCCCCAAAAACCCCATCAGACTGGAAACAATGCCTTTGCCGGCACCCGGCTTGGCCGCCTGATGCACCTGCTGAATCCGGCTGACAAAGGGCGACGCCTTGCTGGCCGTCAGGATCAACTGGTCCATCGCCCGCGTCATTGCCACATACAGCAGCTTCGCTTCCTCATGAATCCCGTAGTCCCGATGCGGCATGTAACCCAGCCCGGGAATCGCCACCACCGGAAACTCCAGACCCTTGCTGCTGTGCATCGTCATCACCACGTTGTAGAGCCGCAGCTGAAGTCAATCGGAAACTGGCATGTTCATAAAAAAGAAAATCGACTCCGGTTCCGTTAACTAAAACCGCCGTCGCCCAGAAAAATCACGACCCTATCTCCGACAGCACTTTCTCCAGATTGGCCACCGCATGCGCATGCCCGGCCGCCGGCATCAGGCCGATGTTGTGCAGCTTCCATTTCACCGCCGGCAGTTGATCCACACCCGGCATGCCCAACAAATCCCAATCCGGTTTGCCACGCTTCACCGACAGCAGGAAACGTTTTTCCCGGTCGCCAAGATGCCGATGCAATTCGCGGATCATCCGTTCGCGTGCGTCCTCCAGTTGCTCCAGGCTGACCTCACGATTGGCCATTTGCAGAAACTGGCCCTCGTAGAGCATGCGCAACTCCTTGCGCCTGGGTTCGAGCGTATCCGCCATGTTGCCCTTGTGACCGATCAGATAAACCAGCCACGCGCGAAACAGTGCATCGGTGATTCCCGCGCCTTCCAGCAACACCATCACATCAAACAGATCGCGCGGATGCTGCCGATCGAGCGCGGCCATCAATTTGCCGGCATACAGATCATCGTGCGCGAGTACCGGCATGCGCGCAAAACCGAAATGCGCTTCCGCCGCGGGCCGGATCGGCTGCGGGATTGCGGGATACAGCGCGCCGCGCAGCACCGGATTGACCTCGATCTTGACGTCCAGCCCGCCCCTGCTGACACCCAGCGTATCAATATGCGCCGCGGCGGCACCACCGCGCCCCGCCGCCACCTCGAACGGCGGCGAACCGCCAAGCAGACGATCGCGGATGCGGCGCAACGCGCGATCGATCTCCACGCGCGCGGCCTCATACCCCGTGATCGGCAAATAGGTGAGGTCGATATCCACCGACAAACGCGGCAAGTCATGCAGAAACAGATTGATCGCCGTGCCGCCCTTCAGCGCAAAACAATCCTCCGCCGCCACCGCAGGCAACACCTCGACCAGCAAGCGCACCTGCTGGAAATAACGGCTGTCAGTACGCATCACCCAAATCCTGCGGCAGCGTGATCAGATATTTGGGATGCAGCTTGCCGCCGGGGGCGAGCTGGCGCTTGCCTTTGCCCAGATCAAACGCTGCGGAATCAATCTCGCCCAGCCATGGGTGCCGGTTGTGCTCGGCCAACGCAAAAAACAAGCGCTTCACCTTGACGCTGCGGCAGACGGCAAGCAAATCCTTGAGTCGGCGCGGGCTCAATGTCGTCAGCCCCTGCATGATGAGATTGGCATGGGTGATCTCCTCATGGCTCACAATCTCATCGAGCAATTCCAGGTACGCCCGCTCCAGCGTCGAACAACTCAAGGGCCAATCGTAACCGCCCCACACGATCTCGGTCAGCCCGATGCCCTGCGGCCCGGCACGGCGCGCCGGATCTTCTGCCACCGGTACGGGCACAACCGGCGCTGCGCCCGCCGTCTCATTGAACAAACGCGCGCGATAGTGAATGAACCGGTCTTGCAGCGGCAGCTTGAACAACCACCCCGGCAACGCCGCGGGCGCATACAAATGCACCGGCTGGCCGGCGCCCAGGCGCACAAAATGGCCCTTGCCCTGGATTTCGAGCGCGGTCAGTCCGCCCACATGGACCGGCAACGCCAGCAAGTTCTGCAACGACGCCACCACCTGCTGCCACTTGAGCGGCGCGCCAGGCCGCCGGTAAACACCACGCGCGGGCGCATCCAGCCAGCCGCGCTGCACGTAATACGCCACCAGATTGCTGCGATAGCCACGGCCGCGCAGCCAAGCCGCATCCACCAGCAGGCCATCCGGCAGCAATTGCTGCAGCAGGTTTAGTTTTTCACGATTAAGCTCAGCCATACTGAGCAATATAGGTAATATTCAAACCAACCGCAAGTTTATAAAGTAGCTGAAAAACTCAATTCAATTGAGCCAATGGCAGTAAAAACAAACCAAAGTATAAGAATATATCAATAAAAACAATAACTTATTTAATCACCACTCCTGTAGGACAGGTGAGCCGCGCAGCGGCGTTACCCGCCGGTCCGCCGTTGTCATGCGCGACGCAGTCGCGCCTTGTTGATCCATTGCCGGCAATCATCTGGCGGAAGACGCCAAGATCTATGGTGGGGTTGGTGCGGAAGTAAGGCAGGAATGCGGGCGGACGCGCATCGTGCCAGGAAACGATCTCGGCGCCGTCGCCGCAATAACTACTCCTCCCGCCTACCGCCCCAAAAATCCCAATATCCCGGAAACAATGCCTTTACCGGCACCCGGCTTGGCCGCCTGACTGACCTGCTGAATCCGGCTAACGAAGGGCGACGCCTTGCTGGATGTCAGTATCAATTGGTCCATCGCCCGCGTCATCGCTACGTACAGCAGCTTCGCTTCCTCGTGAATGCCGTAATCCCGGTGCGGCATGTAACCAAGCCCGGGAATCGCAACCACCGGAAACTCCAGCCCCTTGCTGCTGTGCATCGTGATCACCTTGACGCTGTCCTCTGTGGGATCAAAACGCTTCTTGCCGCCGGGGCCGCCCAGCCATTGCACGGGGATCTTGGCCATCTTGAGTTGCTTGGCCATTTCTTCACCAATAAAAGCCGTGCGATAAACAATCGCCATATCCCGCCATGGCCGGCCTGAATGATTGTGCCGGCGGAAGTGCTCTGCCAGATAAGCGCCTTCCTTGGCCAGCGTCGGAAACTGCCGTAGCTCCGGCGGCATGCCGCGGCGGCCAGCGCTTTCGGGCTGGATCAGCGGCACGCCATCCTCCTCGGCCTGCTCGGGGCGGATGTATTCCTTGGCGAATTCGTAAGCGGTGCCGAGGATTTCGGCAGTGTTGCGGTAATTCAGCCGCAGAATGGTCGTGCGCCCCTGCGCCTGGACACCCAGACTGGAAAAACTGAATTTGCGCCGGGTCTTGCCGCCATAGATTGACTGCGCATCGTCATAGAGCAGCAACAGCGAGTTGGTCTCGGGATCAACCATCTGCGTCACCAGCGCGGTCACCCCTCTGCCCGAAGGAAAATGCCAGGATCAATATTGCGCATTGATGAAGTTGGTGCGGAAGTGCAAATAGCTGCGCTCCAATATTGGTATCTTCGGGTTTCCGCACTTACCCATAGATCAGCCAATCGACTATGACCAGCTCCGGCAAGCGCATCGGCGATAAAACCTATTTTCATGTCAGCCAACTGGCAGAGTTAACTTCATCAGATGTAGCGCTGGTAAATCAGGCAAGCCAACTGGCAAACATACAGCCTGAAATCGATTACAACGTTGTAAAACTGGATGCGTCCGGAACAGCAGTTTCGCTATTGGACTATGTCGACTACTTTACAGATGCCTTCCCGCGCTTGAAGGGCGCCTGGACTGTAGATCTGGCCTCAGGCTTGGTTCGTCCCCGCACGTATGAAACGTCCGTCAACCCACCGATCCTTCATCGAAAAGAACTCTTAATAGCAGAGAACCATCCTGAAAGAAGCAAATACGAAGCGCTAACACACGCAGCTGAGCAAATAGGTCTCTTTGATGACACAAACCGTATCGGCTTTAAAGCGGCTTGGGACGCACTGTTACTTCTAAAAGGCTTCAAGGTTGTCGATCACGAGCTACTGCCAATAGGCAATGACGAGACAGGTGCGATTGATGAGCCCATCTCTGCCTTCGAGCGTGTAGAACGACATCGAACGGCACTTACCCGTTACGACTTTTCTGCTCCAATGCAGACGCTTGCACGATTTGGCTTTCTGGATGGGTCGAAATCGGTATTCGACTATGGATGCGGACGCGGAGATGATCTAAGGATCCTTTCAGCAAACGAAATACCCGCATCCGGCTGGGACCCGCACTACGCCCCGGACAAAGTGAAGCAGCAAGCCGACATTGTCAATCTAGGTTTTGTAATCAACGTCATAGAAAATCGGGACGAACGCGCAGAAGCTCTACAAGGGGCCTACGCATTGGCAAAAGAGCTGCTTGTAGTATCAGCAATGCTATCCAGCCAAGAGTCCGTTAATGGCGTGCCTTACGGCGATGGTGTCCTCACCGCGCGTAGCACTTTTCAAAAGTACTACTCACAGGATGAACTTCGAAATTACATCGCTGGCGTCCTTGAGGAATCACCAATCCCGATTGCCCCGGGAATCATCTATGTTTTCAAGGATAAAGATGCCGAACAGCGCTTCATGTATGGGCGACAGGAGAATCGCCGCGCGCTGCTACGACTTGCATACTTGTCACGCCCCCCAAAGCCGACACGCACAGATCGAGCGCTAGCCAAATATGAGGAACACCGGGAATTACTAGAGAACCTCTGGCAGCGCTGCCTGGAACTTGGTCGCGCTCCAGATAACGAAGAAGTTTCCAATCTTGATGATATAAAGCAGCACTTCACAAGTATCAAAGCTGCAATCCGGTTCATTTTCTCGACCAAAGAATCTGCCAACAGGTATTTCGAAGAATCTCGTCGCGGACGCATTGAAGATTTAACCGTTTACTTCGCTCAACTACAGTTCGAGAAGAAAAAGCCTTACCGGCAACTTGAACCACAGCTGCAAAAAGACGTACGCGCTTTCTTCGGAGATTACAAATCAGCCACACTCGCGGGCCGCGAACTGTTATTTCGGTTAGCCCAGCCTGAGGTAATCGACAAGGCGTGCGCCGAGGCCTCCTCAAGGGGTGTTGGCTGGTACGAGCCCAGCGACTTTCTCCAATTACACAGCAGCCTTGTGCCGCAGTTACCCTCGGAGATACGCGCGTATATCGCGTGCGGAACAGCAATGTATGGCGATGTTTCAAGTGCCGATCTGGTCAAGATACACATACGTTCCGGAAAACTCACCTTGATGCGGTTTGATGACTTCACTGGAAAGCCGCTCCCACGCATGGTTGAGCGCACGAAAATCAACCTACGAGAACAAGATATCGATTACTTCTTATATGAAAAGGAATTCGCTCCGCCTTTTCTCTATAACAAATCCCGGTATATCAATGAAGAATTTCCCGGGTATCCGGAGCAAGTAGCTTTCGATGACCAACTCGCCAGCTTTCCGTTCCTTGATCTCTCGGGATACGGACCTACACCGGAAAACCTAGATATTGCACTGGAAAAGCACCGATGGGTGATTCAGGGCATGCAGTTAATAAGATCTAAAACTATTCCCGACCTAGATACCCCCTGCGGCGCTACTTTTACATATCGGGATCTAATCGAATGCGGAGAGACGCAGAAAAAAACCGGAATATCTAATCTTCCAACGGAAGCGGACAGCTACACAGCGCTCTACGAGCTGGCAACAAAGATAATTGACCCGATAATAGATTACTTCGGAATGATTGAACTGACCTATGGATTCTGCTCTTCCAAGCTAGCGAAAGAGATTCCAGCCAGAATTGCCCCAAAGTTAGACCAACACGCGTCACATGAATTCGCGAAAAATGGGCGGGCAATCTGTCAACGCCTAGGTGCAGCAGTCGATTTTTTGGTGGCTCATGAAAACATGGGGGAAGTCGCTCAATGGATTATTGAAAACCTTCCGTTTGACCGGCTTTTCTACTACGGTGCAGACAAACCAATCCACGTAAGCTATGGCCCCGATCAATCCAGATCAGCATTCCGAATGCAGGAAGTTAAACCTGGGGTTCGCGTTCCACGCCCCTTTCAGCAGGTAACTTTAAGCCGCTAGTCATTCCAATTAACGTCAAAAGATCAGCTGCACCATTTGGGCCTGCTAAATAAGAAATTCCGCGATGCAAGTGCAAGCGGAAATAACTAGATAACGCCGACTTCTCGTTAGGAACGCCATCACGCTCCGCCCTGACAAGCAGCATTGACCAATAAAGATCGTCAGCGCCGCCAGTAAACGTTTTCCAAGTCATTTCGATCGAACTGTCTGCAGGAATATTTTCGTCGGGGGGCTTAGATGGCTGTCCGATAGACATACAAAACGCCCAGCGGCACAAAACATTCCAGTTTTGAATTCCAGTTCGCCGCTTCATGTTAATCAACTGCGAGCGCGCCTTCTCTGAGACACGAACGGTATCAATGTATGTCATGCCGCCTCCCGAGCCACCTGGTCATGAAAGTAACCAGATACAATCCGCGACGTCTTTTCAGACTCGTCATGTTCAATTAAATACTCTCTCGCCAAATACGGCTTTAGCATCGAATAGTAACGCCCCACAACCTCCTCATCCGTCGATAACAATATGACTTGGTGACTAGCCCTAGGGAAATAATCTTTAACAAGCGTACCGCGGTGCTTACTGTCTAAGCGACTTAATGGGGTATCAATTACAGCCGGTAAATGTCGCCCTGACGCACGAGCCAAAGCCCACAAAGTCGCAACCGCCAATAGCTGACGTTCGCCTGCAGAAAACCTATGCGCCGGCACCACCCGCCCACTGTCCTGCATAACTGATAACTGAAAACTCAAGGGATCTATTGCAATTCCTGTGACAAGCTTATTTTTGCGCGCAAGCGTCCGAAAACAATCAAGTATTGTCTTCTCTAAATGCTGCAAATTCTCACGCAACAGCCGCTCTTGGAATTTCGCCAAAGTCGCACGAGCATTTGATGCATGCGTCATCACGCGAACTGTCTTTTCAGATTGAATAAGTGTTTGCCCTAAGTCCGACGCCTCTAGTTCAATTTGCCTTTGAAGACGTGCAAGTTTCTTTCTCGCCTCTTCAATCTCCTCGTCCTGAAGCGTCGCGACTGCACTTGCTCTTGCGTATTCACTTCTGCAACGATCAATTTCCGACTGAGCTTGCGCCACGACGTCCTCAGAAGGCATGGCACCTATATTCTTTTCTACGTTTTCAAGCCGCTCGCGAACCTCTTTCATCGAATCGAGCTGCTTCCGGGCCGCCTCAACGACGTGACTTAGATTTAAAGCACCAAACTGCGCTTTAACCCCATCTGGCAAAAGAAAGTCAGTAATTTCAACGGAATACCTAGAATTAAGGTCCCCGTTTAAAAATTCTTCAACTTTTGAAAGAACCTTCTTTTCAGTCTTAATTTTCCTGAGAAATGCCAAGATCTCAGCATCTCTCCTGGATGCCTCTGACTTTAACAGCTGGTGGTTACGGGCCCGATCGGCCTGCTCAGCCTTCTTTAATACCTCATCGATGACTTCACTGGCCATTAAGAGAGGCAGTCCACTTGCAGCACTTTCAAGTAGTTCACTATTCAAGTCATGTTCTTGACGTAGAAGACGCGCCCTCTCCTCATCAAGTTGCTGTTTCCGGACGTATAAATCCCCACCAACACGTCTAAAGAAATCGTTCGCAACAATCTCTTCTTTCTTCAGATTGTCCAAAATGACCTGCTGCGCAGCACGCTTCTGCAAGAGCACTTCAATTGAAAACTGGGCTTGGTTTCGATCCGCCTCAAGCGCGTCCAATTTTTGGCGATCTACTTCGGCCAAACCGGATGTCTTCTTCTTTCTCTCAAGGACTTGCAGACTCTTAACTAACGAATCCACCAAATCAAGACCAAGTAACGAGTGAATTCCTACCCTGAGCAGAGACGAAGATCGAACTGGATCAGCAAGGCCTTCTATTTTTTCTCCGTCAAAAAAGAACAAATCTGCAATCTGCAGCGGCATTAGATCCTCGACAAACTCCGCCCAACGCTCCGAAGCCACCTTATCTAAGGTGCCATCACGATATATATCGAGATTCTCTCTAACGGCAGCACCGCGCTTCTCCCAAGTGCGATGAACGCGAATTTTTGAGTCATGCCCACCAGTTCGCGCACGAAAGGCAAATTCGACTCCCGCCTGATGACCATTTTCAGCATCCCGGTTCATCATGGATTCTAGATAGTCGGGATAGCCCATCCGATCACGTCCAGAGCAATGCGCACCTTTCCCATACAAGGCCAACTGCATTGCATCCAAAAGAGTAGTTTTACCCGAGCCGTTGAGCGCACCAACCAAAACCACAGGCTTTTCAGAGGTAACCTCAAGATTCACAAGATGCCTACCCCGATAGGCGCCGAAATTGTGAAGAACAATCTCCTCAAAAATCATATTTCCAGCTCCTCTTGGGCCGCTAACTCACCGACGTACAGCGGGCTTTCCTGTTTTGCGAAGAAGTCTTTACCTTGATTAGAATCACGACTTCGAATGGCAAAATCCAGCGCTGCCTCTTCGCTCTCGAATGAGCCACTTTCAACCGCTTTTTCAAGGTCCTCGATCAATCCAACCCGTCGAATCGCGCTACGGTAGTTATGCTGCACATGCAATAAATCTCTCAGCATCCGAAAGTGCAGGAACTGCGGGGATTGCGAACCCTTTGACCCACACTCTAGAGCCTGTTGCTCACAGACTTCCCTAAGTAGACGTACATCAGCAGGCCGGAATGGCGTCGCTTCGTCCAAGTCTGGATTCGGATACGGTCGACCTGTCGCTTGCTCGTATATATCGGGCAATGAATCTTCGAATTCGTGCTTCTCGTTAACCCAAATTCTACGAATTTCCTCAAGTTCTTCTATCGAGATCAACTCAAAATTATCGACTTGCTTAGGCGCTTCTGAACGAACTTGCTCTTGCGCGGCTAAAAGGGCTTGTAAAATTTCTTGGCGACGATCTTGGGTATAGGGTCCATGCACCAAGCAAACTGAACGTAATTTCCCATCAATAACCATATCTCGAGACGGCTCATTAGGCTCACTTTTCCCCGCCTCCATATCGTGAAGTGTGAGGTGACCAGACATCCGAGTAAATTCACGATATGCACGGTCGCCCTCCGTTTTCAAATAATTATTACGAAAATCAAGCAACGGCTTCATCCAACGCTTTTCTTCATCGTTCTGAATCATGGCCTGCATGGACTTGTCTTCCGAGACCATGGTGCAAACAAAACAGCCGAATCGACTATCGCCACAACTGGGCGTGCTTTTGTCTACAACCAAGGGGCACTCGGCATCCGGGGTGGCCCCGCGATAGATATTGAATAGCTCCTGATTGTCATAACCCCAAGGGTTCGGGTAATTGATCAAAAACTCCCACACATCGTCACTCGACCAAGACGACACAGGGGTATATATCCATACGCGGTCCAGACCTGCATCTCCGTTTCGGCTTAATAACTCTCGCGTGCTCTTCTCATAGCGCTGGAGAACCTTGTCGCGCGCGGCGCTTTCAGCCTTACGCGAACCCAGCACCAGAATTGCTTCTCCATACCTGTCAGCAACTTCTGTAATGAAGCGGGTTGAAGAGCTGATTTTCAGCCGACTTGTACACCAACGAAACTTAGGGCGCGGTGCCGGATACCCCTTACCAATCAGGTTCACCCAGAATCGATCTCGGAGCGCTGGCGTCAATTGATGCGGATCAATCGGCATCTCCTCGCGTGCGGCAGCGAGTCTCATCGCTGCCAATGAATTTCGAACCCAAATCGATACAACTGGATTCTCCACCAATGTATCGGTGCTAATTACATAAATCGGTTTATTTCTTTTCTCGGACGGTAATTTCGATATTGCCATCCAAACCAATTGCAACGTTGCAGTGGAATCCTTGCCTCCGCTGTATCCAATAACCCACGGAAGTTCATCGCTAAGATAAAGATCTTGTGTATTTTTTAGAATTACGTTTACAGGATCATCAAAAGTGCTTTTCATTTAGAGAGCCTCAATAATTTATTCTGCACGGCCTCGTAAAAAGGCTTTCTCCACTCGAATTTCTTCCGGTCCCAATTCCAACCCGAGGCATCGCTTAATGACGTTTGTAGACAATGTGACGTTATGTGAAGATTTTGACACTCGTCCTCCGACCATGGCACGCCCCTCCCACACTTTTGCATTCGACCTTGCCCAGTTAATTTTTGAGAGGGAATGAAGTCTTTTTTTCCAAGTATTTTCAGGCAAACGGATTAGCTCTCTGCCAGCCACTCCAAGCGCCTGCAAAACTATCGCGTGGGAATGAATAAAATCGCGCCTAACTTCCCCTGCCGTCATTTTTGACTCGCGAACATAACCCCATTCCGGTATGCGCTTACCAACTTCATTCCAGTATGCGGCGCATATCTGCGCAGCATGCTCACCATCCGATATCTCCGCACCTTCAAGCAACGCTGCGCATGCCGTATAAATCGAGCTTAGGGTAAAAAGCTTCCTAGATCGCTCCGATAAAGTACTTCTTTCCATTTCAACAACATCTTTAAACGCTTCTGATTTAAGCGAAACAAGCTTCGCGAGCTTAGACAAATCGCTCCTGTGGTCGTATAGCAGCCCAAGGGATCGACTTGGTCTCACAGCGTGCCTGTTTAAGTCTGCAAACATCTGCTGACTTCGCTCCAAGCCACGGTCCACAAAAAAAACTACGGCGATTGTTTCATCGCTTAAGGTCGGATCATTCGCTAAAGCAGACTCAATAGCTGCCCTTCGGTGTTGCCCGTCATTTATGATGAATCGAGCCGACATATCGACATGCAAGGCGCCGAGCCGACTTGCTTCACCAGCGGTCCCCATTGGCGAGAAATGGATTTCCCCATCAACAGATGCAGTAATCGCTGAAAACACGTACCCCTTTCTGTTTGACAATATGTACCGAGAAATCTCCGGGATTCTTGCCTTGTTGAGAATCCGCTGCGCACGAAATTCCGGCACAAGCTCAACTTCATCAAATAGAAAGATCTTCGGTATTAGCCGTAGAGGGCACATTGAAACGTAATACTCTCTTTGTGCTTGAATACCTCTTATTGCTGGGAATACATATTCAAATTTAGCTTCAGCCATTTTTAACAATCTATCAGTTGTTTGTTAAAAATATAACAAACATTAATAATTGTCAACACATACAAAATAGCTTAAAAAGAGGAAAAAAATGCAGATCTACCAAGCGGCTGAGCAGACGTTGCGGGACTTAAAAAGGCCTGCTCATCTTCGGGATATTCATCGACATATCGAAGAGAAATGCTACTTCCAGTTCGGCGCCACAGATCCACTTCGCGCGCTCGGCGTTGCAATAGATAGACATTGCAAAGGGGTAATGACCTATCAACCCGCAGATCCAACTGTTTTTTATAGAGCGGGGCCTGCAACCTATGGTTTGCTGGAAACCCTCGATGCATCTACAAACGAAGATGTTGAATTGGACGATGCCATTAGCAAAGCCGAAACCGGACTCGACTCGTCCCTGTTTCTTGAACAAGAATTACAGCGTTGGATTTACAAAAATCTTCAACAAAATCGATTAACAAATCTCAACCTTGGACCCCTATCTCTGGTAGATCCATTACAACAAGATGCAAAGCAAGGAAAATTTAATACACGGATCGTCGGAGAAATGGATTTTCTACTTAAGACGGAAAAAGGCGACTACGTCATCCTTGAACTTAAAAGACAAAGTGACGATCAGACTGTTGGACAGTTATGCAGGTACTGGGGATGGGTAAAAAATAACATGGCCAACAACAACACCGTTCACGGCCTGGTGATTGCACAAGAAATTTCGGAGGGCCTCCGATACGCAATAAAGGCAACAAATGAGAATATTAAGTATCGTCAGCTAATAATTGACACCACGTTAGGCCCCGAGGGAAGGTAATTACTAATTCACCTGCAAGATAGCCACATAAAAGTGTGCCCAAGAAACCCCGGAATCTAACTCATTGAATACTTATTCACTCATGATGCGCATTATGCTACCTCATCGAGCCTAGATTTAAACCCGCTCAAAAATGTCTCCAAATTTCGAGGGCGATCATCAAACCACTCGATCAGAATATCGAAACCTCCAAACGCGTATTTATTAAATTCTTTCATTCCATCATCACTAAGATAGCTCGGTGAATCAGGCTTAACGAGCCTTGATATCTCGCTGTGGACTATTTTTTTCTCTGTCATTCCAACACCAAGAGCTCGGAGCTCCGATGCAAGGAATAATGAGACTAGCAATCTACCTCGATCCCTATAACGGTCAGGGTAATAATCAACAAGCTCCCCAGTTTCCGATATAGGAACGTCACGTTTTTGACTTTTAGAAATTCCTGCAATAAAGCAAAAATAAAAAGAATCAAAATCTGTCGAAAATCCATCTTCCCGCAAATCCTTAAACCACTTCCTCGCATCTTCTCTTATACGAAACGGCATTACATTTCCTCCGTCTCAACTTGAAACGTCTCAAAGAACGCTTTTCCGGTAACCAGAAAACCATCCATAGTCTCGGCGCAATCCTTTTCTGCCCGCGCCCTTCGCCCGAGCTCTGCTGGGCCTTTGCGAAATACAGTTAAATATTTCACGTCATTACATGCTTTTTCCAATGCGGGTATAAACCGCTCACGTTCAGATGAAATTGTAAAGGCGATAAACTGTTTTGAAAGCTTTGGCACTAACTCACCAATTTTCGGACGAACCTCAAGATCAATTGGACCGGCAGGACTATCAACGACGAATGGCAGCTCATGTTCTGCCCGATCAAATAGCGTTGAAAGAAACGCATAACCAATTGACAAGGTCTCTCCCGCACTACCCCCGCCCTGCCCCTGAAGAACCAGGCATTTTTCTATTTTTCTTATACTAATATTATTGTGCGGAAGAATAGTACGAATATGCATATTTGCCTCATTGCAAATCTCAATACTAATTTGCTTAGAAGCGCGCTCCTGCGCCGCATTAAGGATAGTCGCTAAGATGTCTCGTTTTTCCCGTAACTGCAGAGTCTTAGTTGCCTCGGCGAGCTTTCTTTCGGCATCAGAAATGCGCCGCTCGATAACCCCAATTCCACAAGTATGCTCATCACCCAATGAGTCATCTTTATCATCAAACTTATCAAGCAACCCCTTAATGCGAGTCTCCTCCAACTCCAATCGATGGATTTCTTGATTTGCATGTTTTATCTCAGGGTCCGTTTCTTCGGCAGCAATAGTCAGCATATCCAGTGCATTCCTAGCCTCCCTTAGACGTTGCCCTTCTAGATCAAGTGAAAGCAGCTCCTCGTTAAGACTTTTCTCGGGCTCCAATCTGGACCGCCCAACGGCCTCATCAATTGAAGTTTTCATCGCATTCAAAAGCGAAACATCGTCAGACCCGAGATATCGCTTAGCACGATCTCTAATCACATCGCTAATATGCCCATCAATCGGTCGACCGCAAACACATTCTTTTTCTGTGGCAAGCTCTTCAAAAAACTCGCGCGCCGCACTCTCAGGCAGCTTTACTCGATCCAAACCAAGTTTTAAATCATGGATACTCTCAGCAAAAATAGTCGACAATGCATGCGGTTCTCTAAAGTGATCGAGCGCAGCGACCGCGCATCTTCTAACAGATGTTTCTAACGCCTGAACACTCTCTCTAGCCTCTCCGATTTGAGCAGCCCTGTCTTTTTCCTTCTTTATTTGCCTCTCGAACTGATTACGCCATTTAGCCATCTGTTCAGCGGTATGTCGTTTTTCAACAAGGAATTCATCACGCTGCTTTATCAATTGACTAAGTCGATCCTTAAGACTTTTTAGGCGATTTCTACGCCTCGATAACCCTCTTTCCTCAGTTGCGGATACCCGTTGCGTGTAGTCATCCCAATAAGCGGCAACTTTTTGTGACAATGTTTTCAGTATATTGATCTGAAACAAGCTCTCAACAACAGCTTCCGCATCGGTGTGCGCCTTACTCAGTAAATTCTCCGCGAGCTCACCATCAAACACAAAGAAGTTCACAAAATTTTCGTTCATAAATCTTCTGAACTCTTGCGGTGGATCAAACCCATCTAGCTGACCACTGCCACGCGTCGTTTTGTATGACACTCGATTTGCGTTGAAATCAAAATTAAGAATAATAGTTACACGCTTATCATTTAGTAAAAGCCTCAATTCAAATCTCCCCGAATCTGACCTTGGGGAGCGCTTCCGAAATTCCGCAACCTCCTCTTCAGACCAACCACTTCTATATCCAGGGCCTGACAACGCGGCACGAAGGAGCTTTAACGTAGTTGTCTTACCAGTACCGTTCGGCATTTGAACGAGCGTGACCACACCTGGACGTCCAGAGTCATCACAAACGTTTAGTTCGTGGTCCGGACATCTCAAACCTATCGAACTCCAGCCGAGTATCCTTAAAATCGCCGGCATGATTATTTACCCCTCCTCAGCATCTTTTAATTCCACCGCATCAAACAGCAGCTCCAAATGACGGATAGATGAATCTGGGTCATGGATATCTTCATTTCCTGACACAACTGATTCAACCCAAGCAAGAAGCTTGTTACTCAGTTGTTTTTTTTGACCAGCATCTCTAACCGCAGAATTAATCGCTTCTTGAATTGTTTTATCAAGCATATTTCCCCTCCTTCGGCCGAAGATTCGAAAGTTCACTTAGCCAATCACGACGTTGCTGATCTGTATTCGCCTCGACCTCACCATCTACTACCCTAATAAAGTCGACAACGTTAGCCATCTTATTTGGCGAATTCGGGTCACGACGCAAACACCTCCCCATTCGTTGTATTGTCTCCAAACGCGCACGATCGGACGAAAAAAGAATTACCGAGCTTAATGACTGCACATCTATCCCTTCAGATAATCGATGACAAGTGATTAAACATTCCAATTCACCTCGAGCAAACCTCTTCAGAGTCTCCTGCTCTTCACCAGAAAAATATGTATGAAAGTGCGGGTGAATTTTGTGGATTATTTCTAATACTTCCTCACCGAATTCTTGAGTCTCAACAAAAACAATGCTACGCGTTAACAAATGGGGATGATTCTTTATAAATTCGGAAAAAATTGGCAACTTTGCCCTTGATGTTTTATAAACTTTTGCGATGGCCGTCCACACCTCCTGATCCGACATTGGGCTTCCGGCTGCCGCTCGGGCAGATCTCATCTTATAAACATTGGCAAGTTGCTGACGATCCTCTGCGGTAGGTATGTATTCCAATGGAAAGTAATTAAATGGAACGAGGATTCCATTTTCAATAGCGTTTTCCAGCTCAAAATTAAATATAACCGGACCGATATGTTCTTCGATAAATCTATTGCCTTCTTCGTCGTATTCCCGTTCTGGCGTTGCGCTAAGGCCAAGGCGAAATCGAATGTGATCAGAAAGCCCGGTCAATCGATTCCTATTTCCGGCGCTTCCGAGCGCATGAACTTCGTCATGTATTAGCAATACTTTTCTAGCCAAATCCGGTGGAATACGCCGAAGAGCAAGGTCAACATATTGACGAGAACAAACGAGGATTCCTCGCTTAGGCCTGAGCAAATACTCGCCAATTTCTTTGTACGGCCCGAAATGCCTGAAGACACTAAATTTATTGGGAACACTTAAAGCGAACTTCAATACCTGTCGGTACCACTGATCCAACAAATCGTTACCATCTACAACAACAACGATAGATTCAAGCAATCCCTTTACATCTAACGCTTCCATGATATTCATGGCGACACGAGTTTTTCCCGTACCTGTGGCCATGTTAAGAACACCCCGCTCGCGCTTAATAAACTCAACGAGAGCGTCGTTCTGATGCGCCCAAGGAACTAATTTTTTCGTATCACTAATTGCATATTCAGGGCTACCTGGTTCCCTTGCACACACCCGAATCAGCTTAGCCTTTGCCGCATCAGGAAATGGATAGGTCGTCGCACCTGGATCTTCGTTTTCCCACAAAGCCTCAAAATGCTTGAGCTTTCGTAACGCTCTACGTGGGCTTTCCCATGATGAAAATATATCTATGCATTCATAGTTTTGTTTAAATGCATTAGCTGATTCATTTGTTGACCCTGAAAAAGCCACATAGTCATGACCATCGAAAAATATACCTACCTTCTCATGATAAATTCCGTACCCGTGTTTAGGCTCTGCAATACGGATTTCGAGGCGCCCAATCTCGAGAAGGGCTGCTAGCGCAGATACCCCATCACCAATAGCCCCAAAGAACTGCTCTTCAATTGTTTGCTCAATTCTTTGCGCACATACATCTCGCCGACTCAGGCCTTTTTCTATGGCAATAATATCTTGAGGCATCAGTTCAACGGACGTAATTAATCGAATCGACCCACCATTCCTTATGAACTCTGACAAAGGTGCTCCGAGCGCCTCCAACGCTGAACTTGAAAAGTAACCGACTGCCCTCCAATATATTGTAGATACTCGCAATGAAGCCCTAAAAACCTCATTAAGGATATTGTGCTCTCCAGACCGGTAATCATCCTCGTAAATAATGTCTCGTAGCACCACCGCTCTCCTTTACCGCATCTCAACTTCACTGGTGAGTTGGACTGTGAGCATGAAACGGAAAAACCGAAAAAATCGTGATATTAAGTGTTCAAGATTACATTTATTAATAAAACTCGCATTCAAAAAGCATTGAAGAACCGCGAACTGAATTTGAGTTACAAATGCAAATCTCGATAACTACCTCACCTTAAACACCAGCTTCCCCCGCAAATGCCTTCCCTCACTCACCCGATGTGCAGCCTGCGCATCCGCCAGCGCATAGGTGGTGATCTGCGGCAGTTTCACCGCCCCGGATGTCACCAATGAAACAATGCGGTCGAGGTGTTCGCGCTTGCGCGTGGCGTCCGGCTTCAGTGATGCAAAGTCCGCGCTGGGCGGTAAGGGTGCCGGGCCGTTGATGAAGGCGGCGCGGCCGCCGGGGCGCATGACCTTGAAGGCGTTTTTCGCGACATCGCCGCCCACGGTGTCGAATACGGCGTCGCAGTCTTTCAGCACCTTCGTGAAATCTTCCTTGTTGTAATCAATCACCTGATCCGCACCCAGGCTCTTCACATAGTCCGCGTTGGCTGCGCTGCAGGTGGTGATGACCCGCGCGCCGAGGTGTTTGGCCAGTTGCAGCCCGAAGCTCGCGACACCGCCCGCCCCGCCCTGCACCAGCACGGTCTGGCCGGCTTTGACCTGGAGCGCGTTTTCTATCGAGACAATGGCGGTGAGCCCGATCAGCCCCAGCGCGTCGGCTACGATGAGGCTCCATTGCGCGGGCTTTTGGGTGACGATGGCGGCGTTGATCGCCACCTTCTCGGCATAGCAGCTTTCATCGCTGTGCACCGATACGCCGAATACGGCATCACCCACTTTGAAATCCGTCACACCCTTCCCGACCGCGCTGACGATGCCGGAGAAATCGCGCCCGGGGATGTGCGGGAATTTTTGCGTCGGCCCGTTGTAACCCGAGCGGACTTTCCAATCGGCGCCGTTGACGCTGGCAGCAAAGATGTCGACCACGACCTGGCCCTCATGGGCGACGGGGTCGGGCTGCTCGCCGTACTGCAGGACTTCGGGGCCTCCGTTTTGCATGAAATAAACGGCTTTCATTTTTTTGTTTTTCCTTGTTGTGTTGACTGGTGTTCGCGTGGGCACGCTTTGCTTTGCCCACCCTTTCTGCGGCCGCGCCGGTGTGCGGGCGATGTTCGTTTGTAACACAGCACATGCGCGGGCTGATTCCCTGTTCTCAATGGGTAGATGTTCATCGGGGCCGGGCGGCAATACCGTGGGCATTTCGTCGGACTCACATAAATAATTGATTTTATTGATGTTTTATGGTTTCTGCGGCCGACGAGTCTTGATCATCTGCCAGGCCGCACTCCCCGGCACACGGCATTCCCAGAACGTCCAGCCGTTGACCGGGCTGCCGGTGATCGACATCGCCGCTGCTGAGGGCGTGTCGTAGCGCTTGCCGTTAAGCACCAGCGCGCCGCTCTCTACGCGCGCAAGATGAGTTACGCCTTTGTAATGCGCGCGGAACTCCGTGCCCGGCGGGAAACGCACGCCTTTGCTAATCCAGCCGTCCGGGTCCAGCGGGGGTATCAAGACAGTCTTCACCATTTGGCGCGGACCTCCGGACGACAGCCCCAGCAGCTCCCGCAATACATCGTTCTCAGTCACGCTTTCACTGGGGCGGCGCATGGTCAGCGCCTTGAATACGTCGAAATCAACTTCTATGGTGCGCATGGGAATCTCCTTTTTAGCCATGACACCATAATAGTTCTATAGTTCTATAATACTGTCAAGTTATTCTATTTACGCCCTTAGGTTGAGCTTGATTTTCCATAAAATCTCATTATTATGTTCAATATATTAAACATTTTAACAGCTTTTTATGAGGCTACAGGACATTGGTTACCAGATCCGCCAAGCACGAATTGCGCGGGAACTGACACAAGCACAGCTCGCCAATGCGGCGAAAGTCTCACGCACGACGCTGAACCAGCTTGAAAACGGGTTGTTCCCCGATCTGGGTATAAAAAAACTCTGGGCCATACTGGATCAGGTGGGACTGGCACTGGCTATTCAGCCAGCAGAGAAAACCGCTGCGCCGGATTTCGTGCGCATGGCCTGCACCACCGCGAACGTCAGCTACCGGGATTCTCTGTCGGAAGATGAACTCATCCGCGCACTGCTCACCGGCAAAATCCCCACTGGCAGACGTCCACATTTCCGCACGCTACTCGACGAAGCTACGCCCACCTTGCTGCAAGGTCTGGCGGAGGAAGTCGGTCGCTGGACCAAACCCGGACGGCTGGAGAAGAATCTCGGCATGATTGCCAAGGAAATCAACTCAAAACGCGAGATCGGCGAATGGCTGAAGACCGCCTGAAAATCTGGGAAGTGCTGTTCCAGCGCGCGCTGGAACTGTTCGATTCGGCCAATGCCGGTGGCGCGAGACTGGAGGACTGGAGCTTCGGCGGCGACACGGTGCTGATGCGGCGGCATCATCATCGATTCAGCAAAGACATCGATATCTTTGTACCGGATCCGCAATATCTTGGGCTGTTTAACCCGCGCATCAGCAGCAAGGCGGAATCCCTGACCACGCACTACCTGGAGCAATCGGGATTTCTGAAACTGTATTTCCCCGAGGGCGAGATCGATTTTGTCGCCTCAGGCCCGCTGACAGAAAACCCGACCATCACTGAAAATCTGTTCGGCCATGATGTGCGGGTCGAAACTTCGACGGAAATCGTTGCCAAGAAAATCTGGCACCGCGGCATCGAATTCACGGCCCGCGATATTTTCGATCTGGCAATGGTGGCCGAAAAGGAACCCGAAGCGCTGGTCGCCATCCGGCCGATACTGCGCGATCGACGGCAAGTCATACTGGATCGTATTGCGCAGCACGGCGCGGGATTGCGCGAAGTTTTTGACGCTCTGGAAACGCTGGACTACAAACGCAGCTTTGATGAGTGCGTCGCGCTGGTGACACGGGCGCTTGATGCTTCGAATGGGCTGGATACTTCGTAGGCCGGAAGGAATCCGGGGGATGAGTCGTTACGGTTTGCGATCACGCCGGCATATCGTCCGCTTCGCGGACCCGGATTTCGCTCCGCTCCATCCGGGCTACTGAACAACGATACTGCGGGTGATGAGCCGCTTGTTAGAATCGGGCCGTTCGCATCCATAACAAAATCAGGAGGAACCAATGTTCACCCGCCTCGTCACGCTCAGCCTCGCCGCACTATTTCGGAAGGTTGACGAATCCCTTCTCAAGCGCGATCAACAGTTCAAGCGCACGCTCCGGATCACTACGCATCATGTCGCCCGCCAAGCGTAACTGGCCCTGCTCATCCGTTTCTTCGGCGATCAGTTGCGCCAGTCGCTCACGACCTGTTGCATCCAGCAACTGCGCCATGTCCTTGCCGAGCAGCTGTGCGCCGCCGATTTCGTAATCGAATGGCGAGTCGCCGGCATCAGGGATTTCGCTGTACAGCCGTGCGTGATTGCCTGCATCGGGGTAACTTCTGACAATCAATGTCAGGTCATGGGCATCCTTGCCGGGCTGTTCGAAGCGACGTTCTTTCCAGGCCACGAGCTTGAGTATCGCCAGCGCGGGCAACGATACGACCTGTACGCGCTCCTTGGGCGGCAATATCACGGTGATGCACGAGCGCAGCGCTTCCCTGAATCCGAACACCGTCATGATGGTGTCGCCGTCGGGCGGCCATGCAATCGATCGGTCGGGCTGTTCAATGCCGCCAAACGGCAGGATGTCGATTTCCAGATTGCCGCGAAACCGGAGTTTATTCAGCCCGCCCTTGGGCATTTCGGCAAAGTCTCCAGAGGCCAGTAACTTGTTTCTCAACCCGAGATACTCGTCCCAGTTGCCGACCAGAAACGCGAGATCAACATCCGTCGTGGCGCGCCTGGTATCAATGCCATGCGCGGCCTGCAGCAGCAAATCCCGCGCCGTAGCTCCTGCCAGCAGGTAAGGCGCATCACCGACAATCGCGTTGATGCGGCCGATCAACGCGCCCAGCAGTCGATCACCCTTCTGCGACAAGTCCAGCAAGGTGGCCATCGTAGACTTTCTGCGCGGTTTCGATGCAGCGGGTATCGCCGGTCGCCAGCAAATCGGCATAAACCAGTACTGGCGGAGTCAGATCAGGATGATTCCAGTCGTAATCGAAGGTCCAGAAACGCTGGCGGATTTCGATATTGCCGTCGTGCGCTTTGCGCAGGCGATGCTCAATCATCAACTGCGGTGGTATATCCCGGCCATACAAAGTCACGATTTCCGGCTTGAGAAAATCCGTCAGGATCGCGCCCGCCGTCTCGCCGCCAAGCATGACGGCGTATTTCCTGGCATTGAGCGTTTTCCACCAATCAAAGTGGTCGGCCTTGTAACGTCCCAGCAGCGTGGTTTGCCGGAATGTACCGGTGTAAAACTCCACCCACCGGTCGAGCAGCTTGCGCCGCTGCACCAGTTGACGCTTGAGCTTGCGGCGGCGCGGCTTGACCACGAAACCTTGCTCAGTGAGTTCGCGCATGACCCAACCGACCGTGCCGTTAGCGACACCCGCACGTGCAGCCAAGTCGCGGTAGCCAAGGTCGATCCAATCCGGGTTGCACAAGAGCGCAAAGATGACTCTGATCCCGGCTGGTTGCCACGCGCGGCCGGCGCGCGGCGCCTTGTGCCCTGCAAGCGGTTTCCGCCCATTGGCCCAGATCAGAAAATTCGCACCGCGCAGGTAAGCGTTGCCCGCAGTATCTGCAAACGCAACCCCCTGATCCTTTAGTTGCTCAGCGACTGTTTGCGTTGCGTAATCGGTAATCAACAGCGCATTGGTGCCCAGTTCCTGCATACGCGCAGCAATCGCCCCCACAGTCTTCGGCGTAATCCAGCGCTTGCATTCAACGGTATAGACCACACCGACCTGCCCGCCATAGCCGAGACGGACGCGCGCATCCCCGCGATTCGGGCCAGCGCCCAAAAATCGCTCCTCGATCTGGGCGGCCAATCCATGTTCACGCAAGGTCTGCAGGCCAGTTTCGAGGATTTCAACCTTGGGCAAATGAATGGGGGCAGCATTTTTCATGTGCTCAACTGTACATTATTCAAAACTGTACATCAATGGTGTACAGGCGATTTTTCGATAATCTATGTTTTTTTGTTTTTTATATATTGATTTATAATGAATATTAAGGTTTGTACATTTTTAATAACTGTACATCAATAGTGTACAGAGGCTGAAAATACCCGTTTAAGCCTATAAAATCAGGATCGAGCCAACACAAACTGACCAGAGAACCCACTCCGACGGCTCCTGCCCATGGTTCACGCTGATTGCATGTAAGTATTTGTTTTTATTTATTATTTTTTAAATGGCACCTGCGCCTGGATAATCAGCCGCCAGCATCCGTCATTCAAAACGTCCAGCCGTTGACCTGCCCTTTGGTGATCGCCATGGCCGCGGTTAGCGGTGGATCAGTACGTCCCCAGGTCGAAATACGAGCGTGCAATCTTGCTGATCGCAACCACATAGGCCGCGGTGCGGTAATCATTGACCTTGGGGTTGCTGCGCAGGACTTCACGCAGTTCCTGGTAGGCGTGGCGCATGGTGTCGTCCAGTCCCGAACGCACCAGGTCGAGTTCCGCGGCGCCCTTGACGATTTCCTGCCGCATCCAGTCCGGCACCTGCTTTTGCGAGACGTTTTCCATTGCCGCGATCAGGTGTTCGCCGCGCATCTCGTCGTAGCGGCGCTCCATGCGCCCGAAGCGGATGTGCGAGAGGTTCCGGATCCATTCGAAGTACGACACGGTCACCCCGCCGGCATTGACCAGGGCGTCGGGCAGTATCGCGATATTGCGCGCGCGCAGAATCTCGTCGGCTTCAAAGGTCACCGGGCCGTTGGCGGCTTCGACGATCAGCTTGGTGTTGATGCGGCCGGCGTTCTCGTCGGTGATCTGCGCTTCGAGCGCCGCCGGGATCAGGATGTCGCATTCCATTTCGAGCACCGCGCTGCCATTCTCGGTAAACCCGGCGCCGGGGAAACCCTTGATGGTTTTCTGGGCGTTGATGTATTCGCGGACCTGCTGGATCGGCAGGCCGTCGGCATTGATCAATGCGCCGTCTTTTTCAATGAGGGCGATGATCTTCGCCTTGTCTTCTTCCTGCAGCAGCTTGCCGGCGTGATAACCGACATTGCCCAGCCCCTGCAGCACGATGCGCTTGCCGCCGAGTCCGCCGCTCATGCCCGCGGCCTTGACGTCGTCGGCGTGGCGGAAGAATTCACGCATCACGTAGACCACGCCGCGCCCGGTGGCCTCGATGCGGCCGGCGATGCCGCCGTGCTGCACCGGTTTGCCGGTGACGCAGGCAGCATAGTTGAGGTTTTCCGGGTTGAGCTGCTTGTAGGTATCGGCGATCCATGCCATCTCGCGCTCGCCGGTGCCCATGTCGGGCGCCGGCACATTGGTCGAGGGGCTGATGAAGCCTTTGCGGATCAGTTCGCGCGCGAAGCGGCGGGTGATCAGCTGCAATTCATCGCGGTCGTATTTGGCGGGGTCGATCATCAGGCCGCCTTTGGAGCCGCCGAAGGGCACATCGACGATCGCGCATTTGTAGGTCATCAGCGCCGCGAGTGCTTCGACTTCATCCTGGTTGACGAAGGGCGCAAATCGCAGCCCGCCTTTGGCCGGCAGCCGGTGCGTGCTATGGGTGGCGCGCCAGCCGGTGAAGATTTCCAGCCGGCCTTTGATGGGGACGGGGAAGTTGACTTCGATGATGGCTTCGCAGGCCTTGATCATGCTCGCAACGCCGGGGTCCAGATCGAGTGCGGCAAATGCGCGGTCGGCCATGTGATCGACGCTCTTGCTGAACGATTCTGGCATTTTCGGTTTGGTGGGCATGATGGCTCCTTGTGCGGTGAACTGCGGATATCAGCGTTCCAGCATAACGCGTCCCGGGATCAGGCTCCGGGTGATCTGCGTCCTGCGCGCGATCAATCCGCGCTCCCGACCTGCAACCCCGTAGCTCGGATGGAGGCCACAGGCCGGAATCCGGGGGCAGAGTTCCGCCACTTGCTTGGTCGGCCTTCTTCCCGGATTTCACTGCGTTCCATCCGGGCTACCACTGCAACGTCGGTATCCGGGCTACAAAGTCGGGCTGATAAAATCGGCCTTCGCATCGATAACAATATCAGGAGTCTTTCCATGTTCGCCCGCGCCATCCTCAGCCTGGCCGCACTCGCTTTCGCCGCGCCTGCCTTCGCGCAGGACTTCCCCACCCGCCCGATCCGCATGATCGTCGGTTTCGGTCCCGGCGCGCCGGATACGGTGGCGCGGCTCGTGGGCGCGCAGGTCTCGGCGCAGGTCGGGCAGCAGGTGGTGGTCGACAACCGCCCCGGCGCCAACGGCATCATCGGCGCGGAGCTGGTCTCTAAAAGCTCACCCGACGGCTACACGGTGTTGCTGACTTCGGCCTCGTTTGCGACCAATCCTTTCACGCAGAAGAAGCTGCCCTATGACGTGCGCCGCGATTTCACACCGATCACCAACGTGGCCTCGGGCGGCGGTTATTTCCTCGCGGTGCATCCGAAGGTGCCGGCGCAGACGGTGCAGGAGCTGATTGCTCTGGGCAAGAATCCCGCGGTGAAACTCGCCTTCGCTTCGGCCGGCCCCGGCAACACGCTGCATCTCGCGGGTGAGCTCTTCAACGCGCGCACCGGCACGCGCATCGTGCATGTGCCCTACAAGGGCGCGGGCCCGGCGATGGCGGCGCTGGTCGGCGGCGAGGTGCAGATGATGTTCGTCACCACGCCGCTGGGCATGCCGCACATTGAAGGAAAGCGCATCCGCCCGCTCGCCTACACCGGGCCCAAGCGCGCGCCCTTCATGCCCGAGATTCCGACCATCGCCGAAGCCGGCGCACCGGGCGTAACACTCGACAACATGAGCTGGTACGGCGTCTTCGGCCCGGCGAAGCTGCCGGCGAAAGTCACCACCAAGCTGCACGCCGAAATCGCCAAGGCACTGAAGACCCCGCAGATTCAGGAGCGCCTCGCCGGCCTGCGTCTGACGCCGGTGGGTGATACGCCGCAGGAGTTCACCGCTTTTATCGAAACCGAGTTGAAGCGGTTTGCGGAGATGGTGAAGCTGGCGGGGTATGTGCCGGAGTGAGTGGTGATTGGTGAGTCGTGATGCGCAGGGCACACCGGAATTCGGTTCGCGCCTTGTGCAACGGGACTACATGTCGATAAGTATTTAATTTTATTGATATTTTTATAGATGGGATATGTCGATCGCCTCGACATATCGCCGGAACATGTCGGAAAAATTTGAAAATTTCGACATATCGGGGCGGGGACTAACAGGTGTTACCATGGTGACACCTTGATCCTGAAACCACCCTGGAGTCCCGCATGACTGCCTCCACTACCCTCAAGCTGCCGGAAAAACTCAAAGCCCGCGTCGCGCGAATCGCCAAAGAATCCGGCCGTTCACCGCACGGCGTGATGGTCGAAGCCATCGAGCGTGAGGTTGATCGCACCGAGCGCTACAGAAAGTTCTTGAAGGATGCGCAGGCTGCCGATAAAGCGATCGACGCGGGCGCGGATGTATACAGCGCGGGGGACGTTCACAGCTGGCTGGAACGCCTGGCGCGTGATGGAACAGCTGAACGACCCAAAGCCCTGCGCAAATAAGCGTTACGCAAAAAGTTGGCGCAGATTCTTTATTCAGAGGGCGCGCTCGATGATCTTGAGCGCCTGTTCCGGTTCCTTGCTGAGCACGACCCTCACATCGCGGGGGATTCAGCCGCCGCGATACGCAGCGCCGTTGAAATGCTAGCTTCACATCCGCTGGCAGGCCGCCGGGTTGAAGGTGAACTGCGCGAACTGGTGATTTCTTACGGCAAGACCGGTTACGTCGCGCTGTATCGTTTTTTTCCGGCTACGGAGCAGATTCGGATACTGTCGCTCCGCCACCAGCGCGAACTGGATTTTCCAGGTTAGGTATATGGGTCACGCCGCCGCCCGCATCTGCGCCGGCGCGGCGAACAGCAGTTCGATGTAGTTGCGGTAGAGCCGCAGTTGTTCGCTCGCCATCCGCGCATCGTTCATGGCTTTGGCGAGTATGAACGCGCCTTTGAGCACCACGGTGAATCCGTCGGCGAGTTGTGACGGGCTGACGGGATTCCTTGGCGGATATTTCTTCACGATCAGTTCGAATTTTTCCTGCAGCAGCGTGCTCCAGCGTGCAAGGTCTCCCGCTTCGAGACCCCGAGCTTCTGGCGGCCGCGTGCACTAGTGGTCACCGTGGGGATCTTTGTCCTCACCAGCTGGGTCGCCGGCATGTGGGGCGAGCTGTTCCAGGGCATCAGCCTGTTTGATCTCAGCGGCCTCGGCGTCATCGGCGGCGCGGTAGCCGGCGTGCTGGTGTATGAATTTTTCATTACTGGTATCACCGCAGCGCGCACCAGTCGAACTGGTTGTGGCGCGCCGGTCACCAGATGCACCACAGCGCGGAAAGCCTCGATGCCTTCGGTGCCTATTACCTGCACCCGCTCGACGCAGCGATGTTCACCACCATCGGCAGCCTATTGTTTTTCCCACTTCTCGTTGTGACAACCGAATCCGGCGTGATCGGTACGCTGTTCCTGACCTTCAACGCGATGTTCCAGCACGCCAACATCAAGACGCCGCAGTGGCTGGGTTATTTCATCCAGCGCCCGGAGATGCACGCCGTGCACCACGCCCGCGGCATCCATCGCTACAACTATGCCGACCTGCCGCTGTGGGACATGGTGTTCGGCACTTTCCTCAACCCGAAAACCGTAACCAAACTGGCCACCGGTTTTTACAACGGCGCATCCGTACGCATCAGCGCCATGCTGATTGGGCGGGATGTGAGCAAGCCCGTGATTGAGCACGATGGCGAGTTGTCGGGGAGTCGGGCTTGACTACTGGCCGAACTGGTCCCGCAGCCAACCAAGGCTTATGCTAATTATTAAATTAAAACAAATAGTTAGATAATTTCTCAATCGTTCTCTTTATTGCTACAATTGAAGCAATAAAGAGAACGATAATGTCTCCAAACCCTGAATCCATCGCCAATTTCCTGCTGGGCAATACCCGCGCCGCGGTGCTGCGCACCCTGCTGCTGCAGCCAGACACGGCGTTACATGTGCGGGAACTCGCGCGCGTGACCGGCGCTTCACCCGGCTCGCTGCACCGGGATCTGCGCACACTGACGGCACTCGGGCTGCTGTTACGGGAGGCAGTTGGCCACCAGGTGCATTACCGGGCCAATTCTGCATGCCCGGTGTTTGAGGCGCTGACCGGATTGCTGCGTGACGGCGATGCCGTCATGCCAGCACCTCAAACACACACACCGGACGCCCGCGTATTGCACAGCCCGGCCGCGACGTATCGCGTGAAACCGCGAGAGAAACTGCACATTCCCCGCGGCCAGCTCGCAGCGCTGTGCCGCAAATACCATATCCGCAAATTGAGCCTGTTTGGCTCCGCTGCGCGCAACGAGATGAGTGCGGCCAGCGACGTGGATCTGCTGATCGAGTTCGAACCCGGCAACAACACATCGCTGCTCGAAATCCCTGCTTTGCAGGAAGAGCTATCCGCGCTTTTCGGCGGCCGCAAGGTCGATGTCGCAACACCGGAAATCCTCGATAACCCTTTCCGGCGAAAAACCATACTGCCGGAGCTGATGACGCTGTATGCCGACGGATCCTCGTGATGCCGCACATCTGTGGGACATGCTCGCTGCTGCACGCGAAGCGCACGTCATCGTGCAAGGCATTTCGTTGGAAGCATTCATGGCGGATCGCTTACAGCTGCGCGCGTTGGAGCGCACGCTTGATCTGCCGGGTGAAGCAGCGGGGCGCGTCAGCATTCCAGCGCGGGCTTCGCACCCCGAAATTCCGTGACGGGCGTTGATCGGGCAGCGCAACCTGCTGGCACATGAGTACGGTCGCATCAACCCTGCGTTGCTGCATCAGGCGGCCTCGGACAATGTGCCACCGCTTATCATTGCGCTGGAACGAATCATGGAGACAACTGATTAAATTCGGCCCGCGAGAAATCATAGATAAAAATTATTCGATTAACCGAAGGAGTGCAGTAGATGAACGGAAAAATCCGCCGCGTAGTCACCGGCCACGACAAGAACGGCAAGGCCATCGTCATTGAGGACGGCCTTGCCCCCGCGGTACGCACCAACCCGCTGCGTCCGGGGCATATCTCGGTGGACATGTGGAAAACCGCCGCCACGCCGCACATCCTTCACGCCACCGAGCCGGACCCGACCGGTGGTCCGAAGCAGATCCATCCCCTGCCCGGCGGCACGGTGTTTCGCATCAGCGAGATCGCACCCGAGACCGAAGCCATCCGCAACATCAGCCCCGAGCAATCAAAAGCGGTGTTTGAAGCGATGGGCAACAAAAACGCCACCACCGCCGGCTCGGCCAAAGGCCGCCACCCCTTTATGCATCGCACGCAAACCATCGACTACGCCGTGGTGCTGAAAGGCGAAGTGACGATGCTGCTCGATGACGAGGACGTGGTGCTGAAGGAAGGCGACGTGGTGATTCAGCGCGGCACCAACCACGCCTGGAGCAACCGCTCAGACAAGCCGGTGCTGATGCTCTACGTGCTGGTCGATGGCCAGTTCGACGAGGAACTGCAGGGGCATTTCGGGGCGGGCGGGCACTGAACGGCAGCGATGAGCGCGGAGTGATGAACGATGAGCGAAAACCAACTACTTCATCACGTCATTCCGGCAAACGCCGGAATCCAGCAGACACTGTCGACACGATACCTGATTTCGCCACGCGCTTTGCGCGTCCGAAATGACTATGGTGGCATTACAACTATCCCGTAGCCCGGATGAAGGCCGTCAGGCCGGAATCCGGGAATACACGACGTTATAACCCGACACGGTGCTTCTCCCCGGATTACGCTTCGCTTCATCCGGGCTACAGCACTGAACGGCAGCGATGAGCGCGGAGTGATGAACGATGAGCGAAAACCAACTACCTCAGCACGTCATTCCGGAAAAAGCCGGAATCCAGCAGACACTGTCGACACGATACCGGATTTCGCCACGCGCTTTGCGCGTCCGAAATGACTATGGTGGCATTACAACTATCCCGTAGCCCGGATGAAGGCCGCAGGCCGGAATCCGGGAATACACGACGTCATAACCCGACACGGTGCTTCTCCCCGGATTACGCTTCGCTTCATCCGGGCTACAGCACTGAGCTTCAGCGCTGAGTGATGAGTGATGAGTGAAGACCGAAACCAACTACCTCAGCACGTCATTGCGGCGAACGCCGGAATTCAGCCGACACTGTCGACACGACTCCGGATTCCGCCACGCGCTTTGCGCTTCCGAAATGACTATGGTGGCATTACAACTATCCCGTAGCCCAATGGGATGGACTCCTCCCACCTGACGGCGTCGATGCGCCAGACTGGAGGCTGTGACCACCAGACAAAAGGGGAAGGAGTCCGAGATGAAGATTAAGCGAATTGGGTTGGATTTGGCAAAGCAGGTATTCCA